>NZ_DAMAGA010000009.1:0-156787 GCF_031995545.1 Massilia sp. | reverse complement strand
CGCAGTCGCCCTGCGGACCGCCGATGACGAAGCGGCCGGTCGGGTTGACCAGGAAGCGGGTGTCCTTCAGCCACTCGCGCGGCAGGGTCGGCTTGATGATCTCTTCGATGACGGCTTCTTCGATCTGGGAGTGGGTGACGTCAGGGTGGTGCTGGGTCGAGAGCACCACGGTGTCCACCGCGACCGGACGGCCGTCGACGTAGCGCAGGGTGACTTGCGACTTGGCGTCCGGACGCAGCCATGGCAGGCGGCCGTCCTTGCGCAGCTGCGACTGGCGCTCGACCAGGCGGTGCGAGTAATAGATCGCGGCCGGCATCAGTTCCGGGGTTTCATCGCAGGCATAGCCGAACATCAGGCCCTGGTCGCCCGCGCCCTGGTCGAGGTCGATACCGGCGCCTTCGTCCACGCCCTGGGCGATGTCCGGCGACTGCTTGTCGTAGCAGACCATCACGGCGCAACCTTTGTAGTCGATGCCGAAATCGGTGTTGTCGTAACCGATGCGCTTGATGGTGTTGCGCGCAACCTGAATATAATCGACGTTGGCGTGCGTGGTGATCTCGCCGGCCAGCACCACCAGGCCGGTGTTGCACAGGGTTTCAGCGGCGACGCGCGCGCTCGGATCCTGTTCCAGGATGGCATCGAGGATGGCGTCGGAAATCTGGTCCGCGACTTTGTCGGGATGGCCTTCGGAAACGGATTCGGAAGTGAAGAGGTAGTCGTTCGACATGTGGGCTCCATGTTACGGGTCAATGGGATCTGCCGCAGTAACTGGGTACCTGCGACGCTTTAGCGACATTTATATTCCGCTTCGCAAGTTGTCTGTTAACTCGGCGGATCCTGCATAAAATGGTATTTTACGCTTCCTTGGAATTTTGGTGTGGAAACACGCGCACCATTCAACCCTCATCAATCGAATGCTAGTTGTAATTTTCCGTACGTTATCTATATTTCCGTTGCCTTTCTTGCATGCGCTGGGCGCGGCCATGGGCTGGCTGGTGTACGGCCTGTCACCGTCGTATCGCCGCCGTTTGCGCGCCAATTTGCAGCAGGCCGGCTATGACGGCCACTGGCGCCAGGCGGTGAGCGAAGCCGGCAAGGCCGCGATCGAGCTGGCCTTCGTCTGGTGCGCCAATCCGGAGCGCGTTGCCAGGCATGCTACTGTGGAAGGCTGGGAACTGGTCCAGAGCCGGCTCGACGCCGGCCGCGGAATTGTGTTCCTGACGCCACACCTGGGCTGCTTCGAGATGACGGCGCAGCAGATCGCACTCAAAACCGCCCTTACCGTGATGTACCGCCCGCCGCGCAAGAACGCATTGAAGCCCCTGGTCGAGGGCGCGCGTGCGCGCCACAACCTGCATCTGGCGCCGGCCAACCTGGCCGGGGTGCGCATCCTGGCCAAGACGCTGAAAAGCGGCCAGCCGATCGGCCTGCTGCCGGATCAGGTGCCGCAGGAAGGCGAAGGCGTGTGGGCGCCGTTCTTCGGCCGCACCGCCTACACCATGACGCTGCCGGCCAAGCTGGCCCAGCTCGGCAAGGCCGACATCCTGCTGGTGTACGCCGAACGGCGGCCGCGCGGCGCCGGCTACATCGTGCGCTTCGTGCCGTTTGAAGGCGACCTGAGCGGCACGGCGGTCGAGCAGGCGGCGGCGATCAATCGCGCCATGGAGCAATTAATCGCGCGCGCGCCGGCCCAGTATTTCTGGAGCTACAACCGTTACAAGCAGCCGAAAGGCGTGGCCGGTCCCGACAGCGACAAGGAGGCCGCGGCATGAGGATCTTGCTTGGTTTCCTGTGGCTGCTGCATTTCCTGCCGCTACCCATCCTGGGTCGCTTCGGCGAAGCGGTCGGCAGCCTGATGTTCCTGATCATGGGCCGCCGACGCCATATCGCGCTGACCAATCTGCGCCTGTGCCTGCCTGAACTGGACGAGACCGCGCGGCGCAAGATCGCGCGCGACCACTTCCGCGCCTACGCGCGCAGCATCTTCGAGCGCTCGATCCTGTGGTGGGCGTCCGAAAAGCGCGTGCGCAGCCTGATCCATGTCGAGCCGGCGGTGCCGCAGGCCGAGATGGAAAGCGGCCCGACGATCCTGCTGTGCCCGCACTTCGTGTGCCTGGACGTGGCCGGCGTGGCGTCGCGCGTGATTCCGGTGTGCAGCATGTACGTGCCGCAAAAGAACGAAGCTTTCGATCGCCTGCTGCGCCACGGCCGCGAGCGCTACGGTCCGGTGCGGCTGGTGACGCGCAAGGAAGGCATCAAGCCGATCCTGCGCGCGCTGCGCGACGGCCTGCCCTACTTCATGCTGCCGGACATGGACTTCGGCGAAAAGGATGCCGAGTTCGTGCCTTTCTTCGGCGTGCCGGCCGCGACCCTGACCGCGCTGGGCCGGATTGCCGCCACCACCGGCGCCAAGGTGATCCCGGTGATCGCCACTTACCTGCCGAACTACCAGGGCTGGCGCGTGCGCTTCTACCCGGCCTGGGACAACTATCCGGGCGACGACATGGTCGAGGCGACCCGGCGCATGAACGCTTTCATCGAAGAGCGCGTGCGCGAAGCGCCGGCCGAATACTTCTGGACGCATAAACGCTTCAAGACCCGTCCGCCGGGTGAACCATCGTTGTACGATTGATATCGTTGGAACTGAGTATGAAACTGAAATTCACCAAGATGCATGGCGCCGGCAATGACTTCATCGTCATCGACGCCATCAACCAGCAGGTCGACATCAATGGCTTCAGCGCCGCGCTGTGGCAGCAGCTGGCCGACCGCCGCTTCGGCATCGGCGCCGACCAGATCCTGGTGGTCGAACGTCCCGCCCAGGACGGCGTCGACTTCCGCTACCGCATCTTCAACAACGACGGCGGCGAGGTCGAGCAGTGCGGCAACGGCTCGCGCGCCTTCGTGCGCTTCGTGGTCGACCAGGGTCTGACCCGCGAGCGCAGCATCCGCGTGCAGACCATGTCGGGCATCATCAATCCGCGCCTGGAAGACGACGGCAACGTCACAGTCGACATGGGCGCGCCGCGCCTGGAACCGGCCGAAGTGCCGTTCGACAGTGCCGGCCTGGGCGGCTGGGCCGAGGGCGACGACACGCTGTGGCCGTTGCCCGTGTCTGGCAAGACCGTATTCGTGTCGGTGGTCTCGATGGGCAACCCGCATGCGGTGCAGGTGGTCGACGATGTCGACGCCGCGCCGGTGGAGCAGACCGGTCCACTGATCGAATCGCACCAGCGCTTCCCGAAACGGGTCAACGCCGGCTACATGCAGGTGATGGACCGCCATCACATCCGCCTGCGCGTGTACGAACGCGGCGCCGGTGAGACGCTCGCTTGCGGCACTGGCGCCTGCGCGGCTGTCGTGGCCGGCATCCGGCGTGGCTTGCTCGATTCGCCGGTACGCGTGTCGGCGCGCGGCGGCGAACTGAGCATCGCCTGGGCCGGTCCGGGCCAGCCGGTCTACCTCAGCGGACCGGCAGTGTCGGTGTTCGAAGGCGAAATCGAGGTCTAGCGGCAGCTCTTCCGGCTCGCTGTTGCTCAGGCCATTTTGCTCAGGCCATTTCGCTCAAACCATTTCGCTCAAACCATTTCGCTCAAACCATTTCGTTCAGGCCGCCAGCTCGACGTCGGACGCTTCATCAGCACCCGGCGCCGCATCTCCCGCCGCCCCGCCGGCGCTTCCTCCGACCAGCGTGCGCAACCGGTACAGGCGCTGGCGGTAATTTCCTTCCGGCCCGGCCGGGCTGCAATCGACCTGTTCGAACAGCTGCACGATGCGGTCCAACGCCTGGCGCTCGGCCGCCGTTTCCACCATCACCAGTCGCCGCTTGCTGCGCCCATAGCTGGCGCGGATGTCGATCACCAGGCAATGGCCCTGGTCGGCCGTGGCCACGTCCAGCAACAGCGCTTCGGCACGGGTCAGGTTGAACAGCGCGGCCAGCTCCAGGCGCGCGCCCAGCAGCGGATGGGTGCCCGGCAGGCCGGCGTGCCCGGCCAGGCGTCCAGTCTCGGTATAGGGCGTGGTGGCCGGTCGCGGCGCGATCTTGTGCAGCAGCCCGGTCGCCTCGTGCGCGCCCTGCGCCGCCGCTTTCTGCAGCCAGTAGACGGCGCGCACATCGTTGTTCTCGTTCTCGCGGCGCGCGCGCCAGGCGTTGTGGCCGCATTCCAGCTGGGCGTCGCGATAGCCCATCTCGGCAGCCCGTTCCAGGAAGCGCTGGGCATCGGCGACGTTACGCTGCGAGAATTCCGGCTTGATATAGATGCGCGACAGCGCGTACCAGGCTTCGGCCAGGCCCTGCTCGCCCGCCAGCGTCAGCCAGCGGATCGCTTTCTTGAAGTTGGCGACATGCGCGTTGGCGACATGCGCGTTGGCGACATGCGCGTTGGCGACATGCGCGTTGGCATCGGTTGCACCGACTTTCGCCCCTGTGCCATTCGCCACGCGCCGCCCGTCGATCCGCATGCGCGCGCAGCGCAAACCCAGCGCCAGCTGCGCATGCCGGTCATGCTCGGCCGCCGCGAGCTCCCAGAAATTCGCCGGTTCGCCGGCCTCCAGCTCGATTTTAATGGCGAGCGCGGAGCCATCCTCTTGCATCACCCCCAGCGCCGGATCAAGCAGGCGCGCGCAACGCGACAGAAGGGCGATCTCGTCGGGAGCGAAGCGGCGCATCTCGCCCTGCTCGCCACGCTCGCGCACCAGGGCGCGCGCCAGCGGCAGGGCGCGCCCCAGGTAATCGTTCCACTGGCACGCGCTCCAGGCCTGCTCGAGCATGGTGAACTGCGCTTCGGCCACGCCGCTGTCGGCGGCGCGCCGCAGCCAGCCTTGCGGCGCGCCGCCGGTCGCGCCAGACGGGGCAGCGGGATCTGCCGTGCGTGGCGCCGGTGCGGCAGCGCTGGAGGCACGCACCGGCGCCGGCTTCTTGTCCTGCTGGGCCAGCAGCCACTGCGCGTGCGCGAAGCCGGCGCGCGCCGCGTCTTCCAGCGCCCGCACTGCTTTCGGCGGCGCCGCCGCGCCGGGCGTGCCGAGCACCAGCTGCGCGAACACCAGCCCGGCATGCACGCTGCCATCGTCATAGGCGCGCTCGTACCACGGCGCCAGCGCCGTCGGATTATGTTGCGCGATTTCGAGGGGAATATGGTCGCCAATCAATTGCCAGGCAGGCGAGCAATCCTGGCGTGCGGCGCGCTCCAGCCAGTGCAGTGCCGTCGGCAGGCTCTGCGGCAATCCGGTGCTGCCGAACAGGTATAGCTTGCCCAGCTCGAGCTGGGCAGCGACGTGCCCGGCGCGGGCATTGCGAATGATCGCCAGTTCTTCGCGGTTAGCCATGGTTGGAGTCTTGGTGAGTGGATCGGCAGCACTCGATGGCGACACGCACCGGCGGCCTGTTGCGGCATGCCGGTGAAGTTGCCAATATACAAGGTATTGACAGGGTACGTCGCCTCCGACGTGGTTTGGGCGAAAGTCTAAGCCGCCCCTGCCCCCGATTCGATGCGTATCGCGGCTCCCTTGATGGGTCGCAAATCCGGGCCAAGCGGGTGAAACCGTGGCACGAAAAGGCATGACAAACCGCTGTCGGGATAACGCTTTTCCGGTTTCAGCCGGGTCCGCCATGCCGGTTTTGCGGCTTGCGCCGGAGTGCGCATCGAGTTTGTTACATCGTCCGTGACACGCGTTTCAAAAATACAACAGCACAATTCGATTTCTTGGCTTTCGACCGAGCCCGCCCGCCATAATTGACGAAATAGCATAGCTTCATGCGTGAAACATTTATGGTGCACGTATCCGGTGTTCCGCCACAGTCTCGGCGCCGAGGATGAATGCGTTCACCGTCATAGGATTACCCATAATGAAAAAAACCCTCCTGGCAATTGCCCTGTCCGGCGCGTGCGCCAGCGCGGCCCATGCCCAGAGCGCGGTTCAGATCTACGGCACGATCGATGCCGGCGTCATCAAGCGTAGCGGCGACTCGGTCAGCATCGGCAAGCGCTCGGCCAACACACTCGGCTTCAAGGGCACCGAAGACCTCGGCAATGGCCTGAAAGCCCTGTTCCACGTCGAAGTACGCTACGAGTCGGACACCGGCTCGAATGAAATCGGCAGCAACGGTACCCAGCGTCCGCTGTTCCAGGGCCAGAGCCGGGTCGGCCTGCAGGGCGACTTCGGCATGCTGCGCATCGGCCGTGGCCTGACTCCGTTCCACGAAACCATCGGCGCCTTCGAGCCCTTCCACGCGATCCCGACTCCGGGCGGCTTCTACACCGACATCGCCGTCGCCGGCTATTCGTCGCAGGCGCTCGATCCGATCGGCTATTCCAACAACCGCTGGTCGAACGCGATCTGGTACAACTCGCCGCTGATCAATGGCTTCCAGCTCAATACCGCGCTCGCGACCAAGGAAAACAATGGCGGCCCGGCGATCATCGGACGCGGCACCGCGGCCAGTCCGCAATACCCGCTCGGCGCCGAAGGCTCGGCCAATCCGTTCTCGATCACCGCCACCTACAACAACGGCCCGGCCGCCTTCATGGCCGGCTACGAACGCAATGCGATCGAATCGAAGGTGTGGTCGATCGGCGCCTCGGTGTTCGCCACCCCGGAACTGAAGCTGATGGCCACCTACGCGCGCCTGGACCAGGAAAACACGCGCCTGTTCAACGCCAATACCAGGTCGTGGGTACTGGGCGCGAACTACACCATGGGTCCGGGCAAGTTCCTGGCTGGCTATGGCGAAAAGGACACGGATGGCCTGGACAAGGTCAAGCAGCTGTCGGTCGGCTACGAATACAGCCTGTCGAAGCGCACCTACCTCTACCTCGACGCGTCGCGCAAGAAAGGCTTGATTCCGACCGCGACCAACCCGTCGACCGTCAACCAGTACGACATCGGCATCAACCACTCGTTCTGATGCAGTGCGGGCTACGCCCGCTACACTGCAAGCGACAAGGCGGCTCCGGGAAACCGGGGCCGCCTTTGTCGTTCATGGGCCTTCCATCACCGCTTTTTTGTGCGATGCGCCATGTCGTGTTTCCACAACGCACCGGATAGACGATCCGCTTTGCGCGCGGGCATTCTGTACAGCCTGCCAAGCGGCTGGCATATTGGTGTAAGCGAGCTCAAGCATCGCACTATAAAAATCGCACCATAAGAACATCCTGGAGACCCAATGAAGAACAGCCTTCTCGCCGCCCTGCTGGGCGCCGCCTTCGGCGCCACGCTCGCCGCGCCCGTCCTGGCCCAGTCCAGCGTCCAGATCTACGGCATCGCCGACGCCGGCGTGATGTGGCAGAAAGGCGGCCCGACCAAGATCTACAGCGGCGGCGCCGACGGCTCGCGCATCGGTTTGCGCGGCAACGAAGAACTGGGCAATGGCTACAAGGCGATCTTCAATCTCGAGGCGCGCGTCGAGCTCGATACCGGCGGCCAGCAGCCGGCCCTGATGAACGACAATCCGGGCCGCTACCTGCTGCGCGGCATGCAGGGCATCCCGCAGCCGATCCTGGACCGCCTGCAAGCCACCATCCAGCCGCCCGGCGCACCGGCCGTCAACCAGGAAAAGGCGCTGTTCGACCGCACCGCGATGGTCGGCCTCGTCACCCCGATCGGCGCCTTCCTGCTGGGCCGCATGTACACCCCGGGCTACGAAGTGTTCAACATGGCCGACGTGTTCGAATCCGGCACCGGCGGCACCTGGGGCCACATCACCGGCGGCACCGCCGGCTTCACCGCGCTCGGCGCCGACATCCGCTCGCAGGAAGCGATCCAGTACCGCATCGCCCATCCGAGCGGCTTCGGCGGCTCGGTCATGTACGGTCCGGAAGGCTCGGGCTACCTCGGCCGCTACAAAAAGTTCCGCGCCGTCGCCGCCACCTATAAGGCCAACGGCTTCGACGTCGGCATCGGCTACAACCACGGCTACGACCGCCAGAACCGCCCGAGCCTGCGCACCACCACCGTGGGTGGCTCCTATACCGTCAACGACCGCTGGAAACTGTTCGCCGGCTACCACAGCCAGCGCAACGACAACTCGGCCCTGCTGCCGGACTACCTGGCCGGCTGGGACGGCGCGGTGGCGCCGGCACTGGCGGCGCAAGGCATCCCGACCGGCACCCAGCAGGCGCTGCGCGGCATTTTCCAGCGCGCGATCACCGAGAACACCAAGCAGGACGCCAAGAGCTACCAGCTCGGCTTCCACTACCGGATCGGCGCCGGCCGCATCATGGCGTCGGTGGCGCACCAGAACGACCGCACGCCATCGAACAGCGACGCCGACCTGTATGCGATCGGCTACGACTATTTCCTGTCCAAGCGCACCGACCTGTACACCGTCGCCGCCTTCATCCGCAACGACAACGAAGCCCAGTACACGCCGGGCACCTCGGGCAACCCGGGCGGCTTCACCGAAGCGCCGGGCGCCGACGGCCGCGCGCTGCAGATCGGCATCCGCCACCGTTTCTGAGCGCAACGGGAAACATGACGCCGCCGGGCGTCATGTCCACTGGCCGGCGCGTGCGGTAGCGGCGCCGGTTCAGCGCACCGGAGCGGCGACCGGGGCCAGCACCGGGTTGTCGCCGTGATTACGCGCCGCCGCCTTGTGCACCATGGTGTAGGCGTAATCGACACCCATGCCGTAAGCACCCGAATGTTCGGTGACGACCTTCATCACGGCATCGTAGGTTTCGCGGTTCTTCCAGTCGCGCTGCCACTCGAGCAGCACCTGCTGCCAGGTGACCGGTACCACGCCGGCCTGGATCATGCGCTGCATGGCGAAGTCATGGGCATCCTTCGAGGTGCCGCCCGAGGCATCGGCCACCATGTAGATCTCGTAGTCGCCTTCCAGCATGGCGCACAGGGCAAAGGTGGTGTTGCAGACCTCGGTCCAGAGGCCGGCCACGATCACTTTCTTGCGGCCATTGGCGGCCAGCGCGTCGCGCACTTTCTGATCGTCCCAGGAGTTCATCGAAGTACGCTCGAGGATCGGCTTGCCGGGGAACACGTCGAGCAATTCCGGGTAGGTGTGGCCCGAGAAACTGTCGGTCTCGACCGAGGTAATGATGGTCGGAATGTCGAACACCTTGGCCGCCTTGGCCAGCCCGACCACGTTGTTCTTCAGGGTCTGGCGGTCGATCGACTGCACGCCGAAGGCCATCTGCGGCTGGTGGTCGATGATGATCAGCTGCGAGTTGTGCGGGGTCAGGACGTCGAGTTTCGGGTTGCTCATGGCGGTCTCTTTCTAAGATGGCTGGAAAATAATCATCGAACCGTTCGACGCTCAACTCAGGGAGATCCTGATTCGTTTGCGCCTGGTTTCGATGCGATGGAGTCATTATGCTGGGCCTCACCGCATCTGAAAAACGGAAAAAATCCTGACATTTCATCGAAATTTTCGATCATTGACCGTCGAGTACCATTGGCCCGTCGCGCTCCTCAGAACCGGTGGCGCATCCCCAGCGCATAGGTGCGCGCCCGGTTGGCCGTGCTGAGCCGGTCGCTCTGGGCCACCGCATACAGGTCGGTCCGCTTCGACAGGAAATAGTCGTAACCGAGGGCGCTGGTATCGCGCCGGCTGTCGGCCTGCGACGCGGCATCGAGGTCGGTGCGGGCAAACGACAGCATCACGTTGCCGCCGGCGGCGGGAATCGCCACGCCGGCCTGTGCCGTCCTGGCCTCGAGGCCGGGACGGCGGCTGTCGGCCGTGTCCCAGGACGCGAACAGTTTGACCTGGCCCAGGTCGTAGCTGCCGCCCGCGAACCAGGTCTTCTGCTCCGATTCGCCGACTGTTGCCAGGCCGGGGCCGACGCGGGCGCGCTGCACGGTCAGGTACAGCGCCGCCGGGCCGGCCGCGTAGCTGAGGGTGGCGCCGTCGTTGCGCGCGGAACGGCTGCGCGCGTTCTCGCCGAACGAGGTCAGCAGCGCCAGCCTGAACCCGCCAACGGCCGGCGTGGTGTACGACAGCGCATTGTCCCAGCTGGTGTCGCCCGACACGGCGCGTCCCATCGTGGGCGACCAGACCTGCGCCAGCAGGGGTGCGAAGCGGATCGAGCCGCCGAAGGGATTGGCCTGCGCGGTGGCCACGAACAGGGGATTGAGGATGCGGCCGATCTTGACTTCGCCGGCGCGGCCCTGCAGTCCGACGAAAGCGTTGCGGGCGAACATGGTGTCGCTCGCGGTGCGGCCGGCGGCGCCGCTATCGAGCTGCAGGTAGCCTTCGATCGCATACACCGCCTTCAAGCCGCCGCCCAGGTCCTCGCCGCCGCCGATCCCCCAGTACGAAGTGGTCATGCCGCCGCTGTTGACCTGGCTGGAGGCGGGACCGCCGGCGCTGATCTGCGAGCGTCCGCTCCACAGATCGAGTACGCCGTAGATCTGGGTCGACGACTGGGCACAGGCGTCGCCCCCGATGGCGAGCGCGGCCACCAGGCCGCCTGCCGCAAGAATGGATTTCATGCCGCTTCCTTGTGAATGAACAAGGCTCTAATTATCGTTCGATCACTTAAATTTGTATACATGGCTGTTTCCGATACTTTCGCGTAGTGCCGGACGTGGCTTTACGGTGCCCGGAATGTGCGGAACGCGATTTGCTTTTCCTAATTTGCTGATCGATCTATCATTAGTACAGAGGCCAGCTCGGCCTCGACCACAACCAGGAGACGACATGACCGATCACACCCGAAGAAGGACCTTCCTCAAGCGTGGCGCCATGACAGTGAGCGGCATCGTGCTCACCGGCTGCGGCGTACTCGATGCGCCGCGCCGTCCGGATGCCGCGGCCGGTGCCGACGCCGGCGCGCAGCGGCGCCCGCTGCGCGCGGACGGAACGCCGGTCAGGACCATCGACGTGCATGCTCATTGCGTCGTTCCGCAGGCGCTAACACTGATGGGCATGGACGTGTTCGCGCTCTACCCGAGGACCATGCGGGGCGGGCAGGAGAACGTGATCGTCATCGAGGAACGGCTGGCGCAGATGGATGCACAGGGGGTCGACGTGGAAGTGTTGAGCATCAATCCGTTCTGGTACACGCAGGAACGCACGCTGTCGGCGCGCATCGTGCGCCTGCAGAACGAGAAACTGGCCGAACTGTGCGCGGCGCAGCCGCAGCGCTTCGCCGCCTTCGCCTCGCTGTCGCTGCAGCATCCGGACCTGGCGGTGCGCGAACTGGACCACGCGGTGCGCACGCTGGGCCTGCGCGGCGCGGCGATCGGGGGCAGCGTGGCGGGGGTCGACTTCGCCGATGCCCGCTTCCACCCGGTATGGGCCAAGGCCGAAGAACTCGGCGCCACCCTGTTCGTGCATCCCACCGGCACGCCGGAACTGGCACAGCACTTCCGGGGCAACGGCTGGATGCCGAATGTGATCGGCTATCCGCTCGAGACCACGATCGCCCTGCAGCACATGATCTTCGAGGGCGTGCTCGACAAGTTCCCGGCACTGAAGATCTGCGCCGCCCATGGCGGCGGCTACATCGCCGCCTCGGCGGCGCGCATGGACCATGGCTGCTTCGTCAATCCGGGCGCGTGCGCGCACGGTCCGGCACTGAAAAGGAAGCCGGGCGAGTACCTCGGCCAGTTGTACTTCGACAGCCTGGTGTTCACGCCCGAGGCGCTGCAGAACCTGGTGCGCCAGGTCGGCGCGAGCCAGGTGCTGCTCGGCTCCGACCACCCGTTCCCGTGGTCGGCCAGGCCGGTGGCACACGTGCTGGCGACGGCGCTGCCTGAGGCCGACAAGGCGGCGATCCTGGGCGGCAATGCGCGCCGGCTGCTGGGCCTGCTGACCTGAACGGACTGAAAAGCGCGCCGCGACCAATCCGGTCGCGGCGCCGGATCAGGCGGCGCGCATGCGCTTGAGTACCGACGGCGCGCTGTCGAGGAAGGCATGCACCTTCTGGTCGATCACCCGGTCGAGGTCCTTCGGCACCTGCAGGCCGTAGATCCACTTGCGCACGCCGATGTAGAAGATCGCCGCGTGCAGGCCCCAGATGAATTCGATCTCGTCCTCGACCTGCTGCGGTGTGGGGTCGGGGATGCGGAACTCGCGCCGCATCTCGGCCAGCACCACGTCGAAGATGCGTTCGCGCAGGCGTGCCAGGTAGCGGTTGTTGATGCCTTCGCGGGTCAGTCCGGCGAAGATGAAGATGCGGATCCAGTCGCTCTTGAGGATCACGCGCCCGTACTGGCGGTAGAAATCGGTCAGGCGCTCGACCAGCGGCCGGCTGCGGTCGCGCAGCAGGTCTTCCCATTCGTGGTTCCAGCGCGACAGGTAGACCTCCTGGAAGACGCGGTCGGCCAGCGCCTCCTTGCTCGGGAAGTAGCGGTACAGGAGCGGCTGCGAAACCCCGATCTCCCTGGCCAGCTCGCGCGTGCTGGCGGAAAAGCCGTGGGTAGCAAAATACTTGATCGCCTTCTGGACGATCAGCTGCTCGCGGTCCTCGCGCGCCAGCCGGCGTCCGGTTTCGGGCACCGGCGCCGCGGCCGCTGCGCTTTTTCTGGCGCGGGTTTTCTTTACGACGGTCGAACTCATAGCTGGCTTTCCCCCAAGTGCGTCGAGTATAGAGAGTCGATGATCGTTTGACAAACGGGCGCGCGCCGGGCGCCGGGCGCCGGGCGCTAGGCCAGCGCCGGCGGCACCGCCGTCTCGCGCATCACCGCCGCCGGGGACCGGTAGCGCTCCGCCATGCGCACCTCGTGCTCGTTGGCCAGCTGCGCCTGCATGTAGGCACCCAGGTGGCGCGCATGGGCCACGATGCGCCGGCCATAATCGACCCGCTGCGCCGAATACGCGGCCAGCGCCTCGGCCAGCGGCAGGCATGTCAGCGCTTCGGCCAGCGCCAGCGCGTCACCCGCCGCCTTGGTCACGCCCATGCCGCAGTGCGGGCGCGCGACGAAGGCGGCGTCGCCCAGCAGCACCACCCGGCCGAACGCCAGCCGGGGCGACTCGAGGTCGTAGATCGGCTGGAAGAACGGCTGGGCGGTACGCGCCACCACTTCGGCGAACTGCGGCGCCAGCGACTGCGCGGCCACGGCGCGGATCTCGGCCAGCACCGCGTCCGCGATCAGCGGCGGCGGAATGCCCTTCTCGTGCACCCGGCCCGCGTTGTCGGTCGACAGGCGCCGCAGCTCGGCCGCATCGGCCGGGCGGTACCAGACGAAGTTGTAGCGCCGGCTGCCGGGTTCCATCGCGTTGCCGGCGCCGGCCACCGGATAGCCCAGCATCTGCTCGCGCGGCGGCAGGCAGAAACCGAAGTGGTTGAACAGCCGCGCATGGGTGGCCGCGCCGAGCGCGCTCTCGTCGACCAGGCCGCGCCAGGCCACGTAGCCGGCGTAGCACGGCGCCACCTCTGGCGCCAGCAAGGCGCGCACCGTCGAACGGATGCCGTCGGCCGCCACCAGCACATCGGCCTCGGCGCCGCTGCCGTCGGCGAAACGGATGGCCACCCCGGCGTCGTCCTGGGCCAGCCCGAGCAGGTGCTTGCCGGTGTGATAGCAGCCGGCCGGCAGCGCCGCGCGCAACAGCGCGTACAGCCGCCCCCAGGCGGTGAGCACCTGGCGGTGCGGATGTTCGCCGACCACCTCGCCCGTGCGCGACAAGGTCAGGCGCGATGCGACTTCGACCCCGATGCGGGCGTCGTCGATGCCGAGCCGCGCCAGCACCGCGAACAGTTCGGGATGGGTGACGACGCCGGCGCCGCGCTCGGCCAGTTCCTCGCTCACCCGCTCGTACACGTCGACGCGCCAGCCGGCGCGCTGCAGCAGGTTGGCGGCGAACAGGCCGCCCAGCGAGCCGCCGATGATGGCAACACGTCCTTGATTCATGGTGTTCTCCTCCGGTTGGATGGCCGCGCCCCGCTCATGCCAGGCCGAGGCTGCGCGCTTCTTCGTTGGGATAGTTCATCTCGACCGTGACCCCGCTGGGGTCGGCGATGAACAGCTGGTACAGGCCGAGCGAGGGCACGGTGCGCTCGGTATAGGGGTGGCCGGCGGCTTCCAGCCGCGCGCGCATCCGTTCCAGTCCGGTGGCCAGGAACGCGACATGGTCGACCACGCCGCTGCCCGCGAGCGCGGATTCGTCCTTGTCGCCCAGGTAGTCCTTCAGGCCCTGCGGATCGGCGCGGTCGATGCCGATGATGTGGACCACGCCGAAGTCGGCTTCGTCGCCGCCCCGGTACAGCCAGATGCCGGGGAACCTGAACGGAGGCCGGAACCCCTCCTTCAGTTCCAGGATCGTGGTGTAGAACCGGCGCGAGGCCTCGAGGTCGGTGGTGCGAATCGAATAGTGTCCCAGTTTGCTGATGCCCATCTGCTCCTCCATCTTGTCATCGTCGGTGACGCCGCGGCGCCGCCGTCCGGCCCCGCTGAAGAGGAATATAAGTGATCGATCGATCAATATCAAGCAAACCCGGCACAAGATTTACTTGACATTCAAATCGACGCCGTCGATTATTTATCAAACGATCACCAAATCGACGAATGCCCGGATCGCCCGGCCGCTTTCCCTCATGGAGACAGCATGACAATTCGCATCCGACCCCATGTGCCGCCCGGCGCCGCCGGCTTGGCACGGGCGCGCTCGGCGGTCTGCGCACTCGCCCTCGCCGCCTGTCCTTTCACGCTCCATGCGGAGGAGGTACCGATCCGCATCGGCCTGCCCGTGCCGCTCACCGGTCCCTACGGCGCCGAAGCCCAGGACCAGGTCCGCAACGCCCGCCTCGCGATCCAGGAGTTCAACGACGCCGGCGGGCTGAACGGCCGCAAGGCCGAGCTGCTGGTGCGCGACGACAAGCTCAATCCGGCCGAGGCGGCCACCCGCGCACTCGAACTGATCGAGAAGGACCGCGTCGACTTCATCGTCGGCAGCCTGTCGGCCGCCACCCAGCTGGCGGTCAACAACGTGACGCGCCAGCGCAAGGTGCTGTACGTCTCGATCAGCCAGTCCGATGCGATCAACGAAGCGGCCGACTTCTCGCGCTACACCTTCCACGAGTCGCTCAATCCGCACATGACCACCCAGGCCGTGGGACGCCACGTGTTCAGGAAGGGCATGCGCGTGGCCTTCCTGACCGCCGACTACGCGTATGGCCACGAGATGACGCGCGGCTTCACGCGGGTGGCGCGCGAACTGGGGGCGGTGGTGGCCGGTGAGATCCGGCATCCGCTGGGGGCCACCGACTACTCGCCGTTCGTGCCGCGCCTGCTGGCGATGCGCCCCGACGTGGTGGTATTCAACAACTTCGGGCGCGACAACCAGATCGCGATCAAGCAGGTCGCGGACTTCGGCCTGAAACGCAGCATGCAGTTCGTGACCCCGGTGCTGACCTACACCTCGCGCATGGCGGCGGGCGACCGCGTCTACCAGGACGTGATCGGCGGCAGCTCCTACCACTGGTCGATCGAGGCCGATACACCATCGGCGCGCGCGCTCAACACGCGCTACCGCCAGGCTTATGGCGGCGCCCCGCCGTCCGACTATGGCGCAATGGCGTATTCGGCGGTCAGGTCGGTGCTGCTGGCGGTCAGGGCGGCCGGCAGCAGCGACACCGAAGCCGTGGTCGACGCCCTCACGGCGCTGCGCTACGACACCTACAAGGGCATGCAGTCGTACCGCGCATGCGACCACCAGTCGCTGCAGTCGGTGCTGGTGGTGAAGTCGAAACCGGCGCCGCGCGGCTCGCCCGACGTCTTCACGGTGCTGGGGGTGGCGCCGGCATCGGCCGCGGCCCTGCGCAGCTGCGCCGAACTGGGTCACGCATCGTGAGCCGCCCGGGGTATCCGGCCAGCCACGACGACCGCATGGCCCGCATTCTCCCACGGAGGAACTAGCATGGATGGCATCACCTGGCAGCTGGTCGCACTCCAGCTGTTTACCGGACTCGCGCTGGGCGCGGTCTACGTCTTGCTCGCGGTCGGCCTGTCGCTCATCTTCGGCATGCTGACCATCGTCAACTTCGCCCACGGCGCCTTCTTCATGGTCGGCGCCTACGCCGGTTACGCGCTGTACCACGTCGTGCCCAATTTCTGGCTGTGCCTGGTGCTGGTGCCGCTGGCGACCGGCGCGCTCGGCATGCTGGCCGAGCGGCTGCTGGTACGCCCGCTGTACGGGCGCGGCATCGACTATCCGCTGCTGCTCACCTTCGGCCTGGCCTACGTCATGGTGGAGCTGGCAAGGATCGGCTTCGGCAAACAGGGCCTGCCGGTCGACACCCCCGAGCTGCTCGACGGCGCGGTGGATATCGCGATCGGCTACTTCCCGCTGTACCGGCTGTTCGTGATCGGGGTCGCGGTGATGGTGCTGGCCGCACTGTGGTTCTTCATCGAACGCACCTCGTTCGGCCTGATCGTGCGCGCCGGCGCGCGCGATCCGCAGATCGTGCGCATCCTCGGGATCGACGTGGCGCGCGTGTGGCTGATCGTGTTCGGGGTCGGCACCGGCGTGGCCGGGCTGGCCGGCTTCCTGGCCGCGCCGATGCAGGGCATCAGCCCGGAGATGGGCGGCTCGGTGCTGACCGTGGCGTTCGTGGTCACCGTGGTCGGCGGCATGGGGTCGTTGCCCGGGGCGATTGTCGCCGGTGTACTGGTCGGCGTGGTCGAAAGCCTGGCCGTGCTGTTCGTTCCCGAAGCGGCCAAGGTGTCGATGTTCGTCATCATGGCCCTGGTGTTGCTGCTACGTCCGCAAGGCCTGTTCGGCCGCGCCGGCTTGAACAATTGAGGAGAAGAGCATGAAGGCACTTACCGAGGCACCGGCAGGCGGCGCGAGCGCGCGTCCCCTGCTGCACCGGATCCGCGCCCACCGCGTGCTGGCCAGCGTGCTGGTGCTGCTGGCCCTGCCGTGGCTGGTCGCCAACGAGTCGCTGGCGGTGAACATTCTGGTCTATGGCCTGTTCGGCGCCGGCTTCAACCTGGTATTCGGCTACATGGGCATGCTCTCGTTCGGCCACGCCGCCTTCTTCGGCGCCGGGGCGTACGGCGCCGGGATCCTGATCGCGCAGGCCGGCGCGCCCTGGTGGCTGGCGCTGCCGGCTGCGGTGCTGGCGTGCGCCCTGCTGGCGCTGGCCATGGGCCTGCTCGCGATCCGTACCCGCGGCATCTATTTCGCGATGGTGACGCTGGCGCTGTCGCAATGCGTCTACTTCCTGGTCTACCAGCTGCCGCAGTCCGGCGGCGAGAACGGCCTGCGCGGCGCCAACGTCAGCACGCTGCGGCTGCCCGGCGTGACACTCGACCTGCTCGACCCGACGGTCAAGTATTACGCCTTCCTGGTGCTGGTGGCGCTGGCCCTGCTGGCATTGTCGCGGGTGCTGGAGTCGCCCTTCGGCGCCGTGCTCGAAGCGATCCGCGAGAACGAGGCGCGCACCCGCGCCTGCGGCTTCAACGTCGAGCACACCAAGCTGATGACCTTCGTGCTCTCGGGCGCGCTGTGCGGCCTGGCCGGCGCGCTGGGCGCGATCCACCTGTCGAGCGTGGCGATCGAAAGCCTGCACTATGAAACCTCGGGCCTGGTCGTCATGCTGTGCCTGCTCGGCGGCATGGGCACCTTCTTCGGTCCCTTCGTCGGCGCCGCCCTGTTCCTGCTGATCCAGGACCAGTTCTCGCTCTGGACCGAGCACTGGCAGCTGTACGTGGGCGCGATCTTCATGGGCTTCGTGCTGTTCTTCCCCAAGGGCGTATGGGGCACGCTGCTGCACACCCTGCCGGAGAAAACCGATGGCCGCTGACATCATCCTGCGCGCCGAGCGCCTGACGCGGCGCTTCGGCAAGTTCACCGCCCTCAACGACGTCACGGTCGACTTCGAGCGCGGCAAGCTGACCTCGATCATCGGTCCCAACGGGGCCGGCAAGAGCACCTTCTTCAACGTGCTCTCGGGCAGCTGCGCGCCGACCTCGGGACGCATCGTGTTCGACGGCGCCGACGTGTCCGGCCTGCGCCAGCACGGCTTTGCCCATATCGGCATCGCCAAGTCGTTCCAGATCACCAATGTGTTCCCCGCCTTCAGCGTGCTGGAAAACGTGCGCGTCGCGCTGCAGGCGCGGGTCGCGCGGTTGGACTTCTGGCGCCGCCGCGATGCGCTCGGGCTGGAGCCGCGCGCCCACGCGTTGCTGCAGATGGTGGGCATCGAGCGCCATGCGGCGCGGCCGGCGCGCGAACTGGCGCACGGCCAGCAGCGCGCGCTGGAGATCGCGATCGCGCTGGCGGCCGACCCCAGTCTGCTGCTGATGGACGAGCCGACCGCCGGCATGAGTCCCGAGGAGACCCGCACCATGATGGATCTGGTGCAGCGCCTGGCGCAGCAGCGTACCGTGGTGCTGGTCGAGCACAAGATGAAGATGGTGATGGGGATCAGCGAGCACATCGTGGTGCTGCACCATGGCGAGCTGCTGGCCAGCGGCACCCCGGACGACATCCGCGCCAACGACGAGGTGCGCCGGGTCTACCTCGGCAAGCACTGACCAGACCATCACCGGAGACCACATGCTCAAGATCGACAAGCTCAATGCCTGGTACGGCACCAGCCACGTCCTGCAGAATGTCAGCCTCGAGGTGGGGCGCGGCGAGGTGGTGTCCCTGCTCGGGCGCAACGGCGCCGGCAAGACCACCCTGATCAGGAGCGTGATGGGGCTGGTCGCCCGCACCGGCGGCGCGGTCACCTTCAAGGACCGCGCCCTGCTGGCGCTGCCGGCCCACAGGCGCTACGGCCTGGGCCTGGCCTACGTGCCCGAAGAACGGCGCATCGTGCCCGGCATGACGGTGCTCGAGAACCTGCGCCTGGGTATCCTGGCGGCGCAGGCGCTGCGCGCCGACAGGCACAAGGAAAAGGACATCATCGAGCGCATCGCCGCCACCTTCCCGCGCCTGAAGGAGCGCCTCGGCCAGGAAGCGGTGACGATGTCCGGCGGCGAGCAGCAGATGCTGGCGATCGCGCGCGCCATCGCGTCCGATCCCGACATGATCCTGCTCGACGAACCGTCCGAAGGCATCATGCCGGTACTGGTCGACGAAATGTTCGAACTGTTCACGCAACTCAAGCGCCAGGGCAAGACCATTCTGCTGGTCGAGCAGAGCGTGGAGACGGCGCTGGCCATCTCGGACCGCGCCTACATCCTGGACCAGGGCGCGATCGTGTACGCGCAACGGGCCGCCGTCATGCTGGCCGACCCGCAGATCCAGGAGCGCTACTGCGCGGTGTAAGGCTGCCCTGGCTTGGCCCGGCCGCGCCTCAGGCGACTTCGACCCGTGCCAAGTGCTCGGCCAGCAGGTCGACGAACACGCGGATCTTGTGCGAGCCACGCCGGCTGGCCGGGTACAGCGCATGCAGCCCGACGTCCATCGGACCCGGGTTGACCTGGTAGTCGCCCATCACCGCCACCAATGTGCCGGCGCGCAGGTCGCGCTCGACCAGCCAGCGCGCCAGCATCGCCACCCCGAGTCCGGCCAGCGCGCCCTGGCGCAGCAGCTCGCCGTTGTTGGCCAGGATCACGGCATTGACGGCGATTTCCTCGACCTGCGCCTCGCTCTGTGCCGGCACTGGCGACGATGACGATGCCTGCGCCGGCGCGGACAGCCGGCGCAGGCGCCACACCCGGCGCGCGCCGTCGAAGGCGAACTGCAGGCAATCGTGGCGCCCCAGGTCGGCCGGCAGGCGCGGCGTGCCGCGCGCCGCCAGGTAGGCCGGGCTGGCGCACAGCACCCGTTCGTGTCCGGCCAGGCGGCGCGCCACCAGGTTGGCCTGGGGATCGAGGCCGCCGATGCGGATCGCCACGTCGATCGATTCGTCGACCAGGTTGGCGTCGCTGTCGGACAGGCGCAGGTCCAGGTTCAGGCCCGGGTGGCGCGCGCGCAGCAGCGGCAGGATCGGCGCGATGTGCAGCGCCGCGAAAGTCACCGGCGCGGCCACCCGCAGCACGCCGCCCAGGCCGCGCGCACCGTCGGTTACCAGATCGTCGGCGGCATCGAGCTGCTCCAGGATGCGCAGCGCCTGCTCGTGGTAGGCGCGCCCGGCATCGGTGAGCGTGACGCTGCGCGTCGAGCGGTTCAGCAGGATGGCGCCGAGCCGCGCTTCGAGCGCATCGGCCAGGCGCGTCACCGAGGAAGTGGCCAGGCCGAGCTGGCGCGCGGCCGGGGAAAAGCCGCCACAGGCGGCCACGGTACAGAAAGTCTTGAGTTCGGCGAATCGATCCATGCCTGCCTTTGCGTCTGGCGCAACAGTGTCATCGGCCACGGACGCATTATCGGCAGCCGCGACCACGGGTACAGTCGACACATCTTTTCACACGGAGCCATGCCATGACAAGTCTTCTCGATCCCGTCCGCCTCGGCGACCTGACCCTGCCCAACCGGATCGCGATGTCGCCGCTCACCCGGTCGCGCTCCGGCAGCGACGGCGTACCGACCGCCGACAACGCCGTCTACTACGCGCAGCGCGCCTCGGCCGGCCTGCTCGTCAGCGAAGCGACCAACGTGTCGCGCAACTCTGCCGCCTTCGAGCTGGCGCCGGGGCTGTACAACGAAGCGCAGGTGCTGGGCTGGCGCCGCGTGGCCGAATCGGTGCACGCCGCCGGCGGCACGCTGTTCGTGCAGCTGTGGCACAGCGGCCGCGCCAGCTCGTATGCGCTGCTCGACGGACGCGAGCCGCTGGCGCCGTCGGCCGTCAACGACGACCTGCACCTGGTGCAGGTGTACGGCGCGCTGGCCAACGGCTTCTACACCCGCATCGCCGCCTCGCCGGCGCGTGCCATGACGCCGGCCGAGATCCATTTCGCGATCGAGGAATTCCGCACCGCCGCGCGCCATGCCATGCAGGCCGGCGTCGACGGCGTCGAGATCCACGCCGGCAACGGCTACCTGCCGCACCAGTTCCTGTCGCCCCACACCAACCGCCGCGACGACCAGTTCGGCGGCAGCCCGGCCAACCGCGCGCGCTTCCTCAACCTGGTGCTGCGCGCGGTGCTCGACGAAGTCCCGGCCGGCCGGGTCGGGGTGCGCATCTCGCCCTACGCCGGCTACAACAACGCACCGGACCCGGACGCCGACGCCACCTACGCCTACCTGGCACGCCTGCTGGGCGAAGCCGGCGTGGCCTACCTGCATGCCGCCGACACCAATGCCTGGGGCGGCGCACCCGACATGGCGCGCATGCTGGCGGTGCTGCGGCCGAACTTCGGCGGCACCATCATCGCCAACGGCGGCCTGACACCGGAATCGGCGGCGCCGCTGGTGGCCTCGGGCATGGCCAACATGGCCTCGTTCGGACGCCAGTTCATCGCCAATCCCGACCTGGTCGAACGCATCCGCAGCGGCGGCCCGTACAACGCCCCGGACCCGTTCACCTTCTACGGCGGCGGCCAGCGCGGCTACCTCGACTACGCGACGCTGGACGGGCGTAGCTGACTGTGGCGTACGCGCGAATCGGCCGATTAATCGCTTGCTACTGATCGTTCGATCATTTATTCTCGGAAACTTCTTTTCTTCGGCGCTTCTCCAGCAGCGCCGATTCTCATCGATTTTATTAGCAACTGATAAATAGGGATCTCGCCATGAGACGCTTCACGTTCCGCCAAAAACTGTGGCTGCCGCTGCTCGCCAGCCTGGCCTGCCTGTGCGCCCTGTCGGTGTACGACCTGCTGCATGCGCGCGACCTGCGCATGGCCGAGCGCAAGGCCGACCTGGTCAACCTGGGCCAGTCGGCGCGCACCATCGTCGAGGGCTTCGCCGCCGAGGCCCGCGCCGGACGCCTGAGCCAGGCCGAGGCGCAGCTGCGCGCCAAGGCCGTGCTCAAGTCGATGCGCTACGGCGACGACGGCTACGTGTCGCTGGCGTCGCTGGACGGCCGTGCGATCCAGAACCCGGCCAACCCGGCCAACGACGGCAAGGACATGAACGGCTTCCGCTCGGCCGACGGCGTCTACGTGTTCCAGGAGATCGGCAAGCTGGCAGCATCGCCCGACGGCCACGGCTTCCTGGCCTACCAGTGGCTGCGTCCGGGCGCCAGCGCGGCCTCGACCAAGCTGGCCTATATCGTCAGCCACAAGCCGTGGGGCTGGGCCATGATCACCGGGGTCTACGTCGACGACATCGAGGCCGCCTTCCGGGCTTCGCTGCGCGACGCGGTGCTGGTGTTCGCGGCCGCCGGCGCCCTGCTGTCGGCGATCGTGGCCGGCATCAACCGCAGCCTGTTCCGCACCATCGGTGGCAGCCCCGAATACGCGGCCGACGTGGCGCTGCGCATCGCGGCCAAGGACCTGAGCATGACCGTCGAGACCGACGGCGCCGACCGCTCCAGCCTGCTGTACGCGATGAAGACCATGCAGGAAAACCTGGCCTCCATGATCGGTGCGATCCGCACCAGTGCCGACACCATCGCCACCGCCTCGTCCCAGATCGCGGCCGGCAACAGCGACCTGTCGAACCGCACCGAGTCGCAGGCCAGTTCGCTCGAAGAGACGGCCGCCTCGATGGAACAGCTGACCCAGGGCGTGGCCAGCAACGCCGAACATTCGCGCCAGGCCAGCGTGCTGGCGCAATCGGCGTCGGAAGTGGCGCGCAGGGGCGGCGGCGCGGTGGCCCAGGTAGTCGACACCATGAACGCGATCCATACCAGCGCCGGCCGCATCGAAGCGATCATCGGCGTCATCGACGGCATCGCCTTCCAGACCAACATCCTGGCGCTGAACGCCGCGGTGGAGGCGGCGCGCGCCGGCGAACAGGGGCGCGGCTTCGCGGTGGTGGCGTCCGAGGTGCGCAACCTGGCCCAGCGCAGCGCCGCCGCCGCCAAGGAGATCAAGGTGCTGATCGACGACAGCGTGCGCAGCATCGGCGCCGGCGGCCAGATGGTCGAGCGTGCCGGCGCCACAATGGACGAGGTGGTCGACAGCGTCGGCCGCGTCAGCGCCATCATCGGCGAGATCGCCGCCGCCTCGGGCGAGCAGCGCACCGGCATCGGCCACGTCAACGTGGCGATCACCGAGATGGACGGCGTCACCCAGCAGAACGCGGCGCTGGTCGAGCAGGCGGCGGCCGCCGCCGGCAGCCTGCACCAGCAGGCCAGCGCCCTGTCGCAGCTGGTCAGCAGCTTCCAGCTCGGGGCCGGAGCCCGCGCCGCTGCCGGCGCCGGCGCCGGGCATGCGCCGGCAGCGGCGCGCGGCGCCCCGCGCGAACTGCGCCTGGTCGCCTGAATAGCCGCCGGCATCCGGTACCGTCCGGCGCCTGCGCCACACCCGTCCACCCGCCAAGATCCTCGACCATGATGAAACTACGCACCTTTGCCACCGCCGCCGCCTCGGTCGCCGCCGTGCTTGCCGTCTCCGCGGCCGGCCTGTACCTGTGGGTCCGCCCCGCCGAACTGGCGCCGCTGGCCCACGTCCCGGCCGCCGGCACCGCGACCCTGGTCGCTGCCGGCGCGCGCGTGGTGGCGCTGGGCGACTGCATGGTCTGCCATACGGCGGCGCATGGCCCGGCGTATGCCGGCGGGCGGGCGCTGGACACCCCGTTCGGCACCATCTACAGCACCAACATCACGCCCGACCCGGACACCGGCATCGGCCGCTGGTCGCCCGAAGCGTTCCGGCGCGCCATGCGCGAAGGCGTGGCGCGCGATGGCCACCTGCTGTATCCGGCCTTCCCCTACATCCACTACACGCGCATGTCGGATACCGACATCGACCTGGCCTACGGCTACCTGATGTCGCGCACGCCGGTCCGCAGCGAAGCGCCCCCCAACGGGCTGGTGTTCCCGCTCAACTTCCGGCCGCTGCTGGCGTTCTGGAACGCGCTCTACCTGCACCCGGGCGACGCCGCGATCCCGGCGCGCCAGGATACGCCGCTCGCACGCGGCCGCTACCTGGTCGACACGCTGGGCCACTGCGCCTCGTGCCACAGCGGCATGACGGCGCTCGGCGGCGAGCGCCATCCGCCGTTCCAGGGCGGGAACATCGACGGCTGGGATGCCCCGGCCCTGACCCGCCTGAACGGCGGCGCCGCGCCCTGGACGCAAGCGGAACTGGTCGACTACCTGAGCGGCGGCCTGTCGGCGGCGCATGGCGCGGCCAAGGGGCCGATGCGCGCCGTCACCGAGCGCCTGGCCGGCGTGCCGCGCGAAGACGTGGAAGCGATCGCGGTGTACCTGATGTCGATCCAGTCGGACGCGCCCGCGCACGCTGCGGCAGTCGCCGCCCCCGCCGTTCCGGCCACGGCCACAGCCACGGGCACGGCGACAGCCACGTCCGGCGCCGACGCCGACACCCGGGCCAGCCGCCTGTTCGCCGGGGCCTGTGCCGGATGCCATGCGGCGCCGGCGCCGATGATGCGCAGCGGCGGCCGGCCGGCCCTGGCGCGCAGCAGCGCGGTGCTGGGCGAGCGGCCCGACAACTTCATCCTGACCGTCCTGCACGGCATCCCGGTGGACGGCGCCGCGCCGGTCTACATGCCGCCGTTCGCCGATACCCTCAGCGACGAGCAGATAGCCCTGCTGGCCGCCTACGTCCGCAGCGGCGCCGGCCAGCCGGCCTGGAACGCCGTCGCCCAACACAGCGCCAAGCTGCGCAAGGAGACCCACGAATGACGACCCGCGTCACCATCAACGGCAAGCCGCAGGCACTGCAGGCCGATCCCGCCACCCCGCTACTGTACGTGCTGCGCAATGAACTGCAACTCAACGGCGCCAAGTACGGCTGCGGCATGGGCCAGTGCGGCGCCTGCACCGTGATCCTGGACGGCAAGCCGGTGTTCTCCTGCATCACCCCGCTGGCGGCGCTCGAAGGCCGCGCGGTGCGCACGGTGGAGGATCTGGGCAGCGCCGACAAGCCGGGCCGGCTGCAGGCCGCCTTCATCAAGCACCAGGCGGCCCAGTGCGGCTACTGCATCGCAGGCATGCTGACCCGCGCCCAGGCACTGCTCGATCGCCATCCGCATCCGACCGACCGGCAGATCGTGCGCCACATGGAGCCCAACCTGTGCCGCTGCGGCACCCATCACCGCATCCTGGCGGCGATCCGCGAAGTCGCGCAGGGACCTGCGGCCGGAGCCGCGCATGCACCTGCAACCGGAGCCGCGGCATGAGCGCCCACGACCTGCAAGCCGACGCCGGCCGCCGCGCCGTGCTCAAGGGCGGCGCCCTGGTGGTCGCGTTCTCGCTGCTGCCGGCGGCGGCGCGCGCCGAGTTCAATGCGATGGGTTTGCCGAAACTGGCCAATCCGCGCCTGCCGGGAAGCCTCAAGAACACGCCGCTGCTGGACGCCTGGATCCAGGTGGCGGCGGACGGCAAGGTCACCGTCTGCAGCGGCAAGGTGGAGCTGGGCACGGGCGTGCGCACCGCGCTGATGCAGGTGGCGCTGGAACAGCTCGAGCTGGCGCCGGCCGACATCCGCTTCATCGGCGGCGACACGCTGCTCACACCCAACGAAGGCTATACCGCCGGCAGCCACACCATGGCCGACAGCGGCACCGCCCTGCTGCACGCGTCGGCCCAGGTCGCGGCCCTGCTGCGCGCCGGCGCCGCCCGCCAGTGGCTGGTAGCGCCCGACAGCGTCGTACTGCGTGCCGGACGGGTACGCGGCCCGGGCGGCATCAGCATGCATTATGGCGCCGCGCTCAAGGGCCTGGATGCAGCCGGCCTGCACCGCGCCGCCAGCGAGACGTCGCCGCTGCGCGCGCCCGCCGAGTACCGGATGATCGGCGCCTCGCTGCCGCGGGTCGACATTCCGGCCAAGGTCAGCGGCGGCGCCGCCTACGTGCAGGACCTGCGCCTGCCGGGCATGCTGCATGCGCGCGTGGTGCGCCCGCCGCGGCTGGGCGCGCGCCTGGTGCAGGCCGACCTGGCGGCGGTGCGGCGCCTGCCGGGCGTGCGCCAGGTGCTGCGCGACGGCAGCTACCTGGCGGTGCTGGCCGACGACGAATGGCGCGCGGTCGGCGCCATGCAGGCGCTCGCCGCCGGCGCGCGCTGGGAAGGCGGCAAGACCCTGCCGCGCCCCGACGCCATCCATGCCACGCTGCAGGCGCTGCCGTCACAGGACATCGTGATCCTCGAGCAGGGCCGCCAGCGCGCCGCAGCCGGACCGTCGGTCAGCGCGCGCTACACCAAGCAGTACGTGGCGCATGGATCGATCGGCCCTTCGTGCGCGGTCGGCCTGCTGAAGGACGGGGTGCTGACGGTCTGGACCCATACCCAGGGCGTGTACCCGCTGCGCGCGGCGCTGGCCGAACTGGTACGCATGCCGCTGGAGAAGGTGCGCTGCATCCATACCGAGGGCTCGGGCTGCTACGGCCACAATGCGGCCGACGATGTCGCCGCCGACGCCGCGCTGCTGGCCTGCGCCGCGCCCGGCAGCCCGGTGCGGGTGCAGCTGATGCGCGACCAGGAACACCTGTGGGAACCGTATGCGCCGGCGATGCTGGCGACGGTGCAGGCCGGGCTCGGCGCCGACGGCCGCATCGACCAGTGGAACTACGAACTGTGGAGCGGCTCGCACAACGAGCGGCCGGGCAATGCCGGCAAGCTGACCGCCGCCGGCCTGCTGGCAGCGCCAATCCTGCCGACGCCCTCGCTGCCGATGCCGATGCCCGAGGGCGGGGGGGACCGCAATGCGCTGCCGCTGTACGACATCCCGAATGCGCGCATCGTCAACCACTTCCTGCCGGTGACGCCGCTGCGCACCTCGGCCATGCGTTCGCTGGGAGCGCACCTGAACCTGGTGGCGATCGAAAGCACGATCGACCAGCTGGCCGCGCTGGCCAAGGCCGATCCGGTACGTTTCCGGCTCGATCACCTGGCCAGCCAGCCGCGCGCGCAGGCGGTGGTGGAGCGCGCCGCGCGCATGTTCGGCTGGAAGCCCGGTGCGGACCGGTCCGCCAGCCCGGCGCCGCAGGCGGCCTCCCGGCGCGGAGTCGGCTTCGGCTTCGGCCAGTACAAGAACCGCATGGCGTTCGTCGCCATCGCGGTCGAAGTGGCCTACGATCCCGACCGCGAGAGCCTGCGCATCCTGCGCGTGGCGTGCGCGGCCGACTGCGGCCAGGTGGTCAACCCGGACGGCGTGCGCAACCAGCTCGAAGGCGCCATCATCCAGTCGGCCAGCTGGACCCTGCAGGAACGGCTGAGCTACGGCCCCGGCGGCGTAGCCAGCTTCGACTGGAGCACCTATCCGATCCTGCGTTTTTCAGGCGTGCCGGAGCGGATCGACGTGGCCCTGCTCGACCAGCCCGGCCAGCCCATGCTGGGCGTGGCCGAGGCGGCGCAGGGGCCGATGGCGGCGGCGCTGGCCAATGCGCTGGCGCGCGCCAGCGGCGTGCGGCGCCACGATCTTCCGCTGTTGCGCCAGTCCTCGTGAAGTGCGCGCCGGCGGCGTGCCCGCGGAGGGCCTGGTCGGGTAGAATAATGGCTCATCGTTACGCCGGACCTTTCCACCACCATGAGCACAGCACCACTGGACGCCAGCGCCGTCGCGCAATACCTGATCGACCATCCGCAGTTCTTCGAGGAACACGCCGGCCTGCTGGGCGAAGTGAAACTGTCCAGCCCGCTCATGGGGCGCGCGGTGTCGCTCCAGGAACGCCAGATGGAAGTGATGCGCGACAAATACCGCGCGCTCGAACTGCGCCTGTCGGAACTGTCGCGCCGCGCCGAAGAAAACGCCGGCATCGCCAACCGCTTCCACGCCTGGACCCAGGCGCTGCTGGTGTCGCGTGGCGGCGCGGCGATGGCGGGCGACCTGGTCGAAGGCCTGCGCGTGCACTTCAGCGTGCCGCAAGTCACGCTGCGTCTGTGGAACGTGAAGCCGGAACATGGCGCCGAGGCCTTCACCCGCGACGTGAGCGACGACGTGCGCATCTTCGCCAACAGCCTGCGCGCGCCGTATTGCGGCCCGAACAACGATTTCGAAGCGGTGCGCTGGCTGCCGGAAGCGGACACGATCCGCTCGACCGTCATGCTGCCGCTGGGCGCGCCGGGCCAGAGCTTCGGCCTGCTGGTGCTGGGCTCGCCCGACCCGGCGCGCTTCACGGTCGCGATGGCGACCGACTTCCTGGTCCACATCGCCGCCACCGCCACTACCGCGCTGCAACCGCTGCGCGCCTGAGCGGGACTTACGCGTGGACAAGGTCGACGCCCCTGACGACTGGGCCACGCGTTATCTGACCGAGCTGGCCACGCAGCGCCAGCTGTCGGCGCACACGGTGGCCGCCTACCGGCGCGACCTGGCCGAGCTGGCCACGCTGGCCGGCCACGGCGACTGGACCCGCCTCACCCACTTCGACATCCGCCGCTTCGCCGCCAAGCTGCACGCCGGCGGCCAGTCGGCGCGCTCGATCGCGCGCAAGCTGTCGGGCTGGCGCGGCTTCTATGAATGGCTGGCGCTGCACACCAGCCTGGCCGCGAATCCGGTCGACGGCGTGCGCGCGCCCAAGCGGCCCAAGACACTGCCCAAGGCACTGGCTGTCGACGACGCCGTGCAACTGATGGAAGCGAACCCGCGCGGCCACGCCGAACCGTTCGAACTGTGCAACCGCGCCATGTTCGAGCTGCTGTATTCGAGCGGGCTGCGGGTGTCGGAACTGGCCGGTCTCGACGTTTCATGGCAAGACCCGCGCGCCGGCGGCCAGCCTTCGCTCGGCTGGTTCGACCCGCAGGCCGGCGAAGTGGTGGTCACCGGCAAGGGCAACAAGATGCGCCGGGTGCCGGTGGGCGGACCGGCGCGCGAGGCCCTGGCAGCCTGGCTGGCGGTGCGTCCGGCCGCGCGCGACGGCAGCGCTGCCCTGTTTTTGTCGGCGCGCGACACCCGCATCAGCCCGCGCGTGGTGCAAAGCAGGCTGAAACAGCATGCATTGCGCGCCGGCACCCCGGTGCATGTGCACCCGCACGTGCTGCGCCACTCGTTTGCCTCGCACCTGCTGCAATCCTCGGGCGACCTGCGCGCGGTGCAGGAACTGCTGGGCCACGCCAGCATCACCTCGACCCAGGTATATACTGCGCTCGACTTCCAGCACCTGGCGGCGGTGTACGACAAGGCCCATCCGCGCGCCAAAGTGAAATAAGCGCAAAGTAAGCACATGCGCCACGCAGGAACAGCCATCGGTTTGAACTCGATCAAGCCGCGACACGGTTGATGGTGAGGTTGCAAGAATTGCGGCATAATCCCCCGGTTCTTTCGTCCCACCCCGACATTCAACACGAGTAGCGAACCAATGGACCTGATCCCCAGCACCATCCTGACCGGCTTTCTCGGCGCGGGCAAAACCACCCTGCTCAACCGCATCCTGCAGGAAGAGCACGGCATGCGCATCGCCGTCATCGAGAACGAATTTGGCCAGGAAAATATCGACAACGAAATCCTGGTGCAGGACACGGGCGAGCAGATCGTCGAAATGAACAACGGCTGTATCTGCTGCACCGTGCGCGGCGACCTGATCGTGGCGCTGACCAATCTGGCACAGAAGCGCAAGGCCGGCGAG
Source organism: Massilia sp. (assembly GCF_031995545.1). Taxonomy (GTDB): domain Bacteria; phylum Pseudomonadota; class Gammaproteobacteria; order Burkholderiales; family Burkholderiaceae_D; genus Telluria. The sequence goes on along the minus strand of NZ_DAMAGA010000009.1, from coordinate 127,365 downwards.
ATCAGTTTCGACCGCGTGGTGATCGAGACCACGGGCCTGGCCAATCCGGGCCCGGTGGCGCAGACCTTCTTCGTCGACGAAGAAGTGGGCGCCCACTACATGCTCGACGCGGTGGTCACCGTGGTCGATGCGCGCCATGCGATGGACCAGCTGGACCAGCACGAGGAAGCCCAGCGCCAGGTCGGGTTCGCCGACAAGATCCTGCTGTCGAAGACCGACCTGGTCGAGCCGGAAGCGGTCGAGCGCCTGAAAACGCGTCTGACGCGCATCAACCCGCGTGCACCGATCTCGACCAGCGACTTCGGCCGTGCGCCGATCGCCGAAGTGCTCGACCTGCGCGGCTTCAACCTGAACGACAAGCTGGAACTGGATCCGGATTTCCTGCTGGTGGACGAAGGCCACGATCATGATCACGAGCACGGCCATGATCACGACCACTGCGGTCATGACCACGCACACGGCGAAGCCTGCAGCCACGACCACCACCACGGCCACCACAGCGACGACATCGCCGCCTTCGTGTTCAAGAGCGAGCGCGCTTTTGACCCTGAGCGCCTGGAACAGTTCCTGGGCAGCCTGGTCAACGTATTCGGCCCGCAAATGCTGCGCTACAAGGGCGTGCTGCGGATGGCAGGCGTGGACCGCAAGGTGGTGTTCCAGGGCGTGCACCAGATCATGGGCAGCGACGTCGGACCGAAGTGGAGCGATAGTGAAACGCCCGCCACCAAGATGGTGTTTATTGGTAAAAATTTACCAAAAGACGTATTTATCCGTGGTCTGGAACAATGTTTGGTATAAACTGCATCAGTTTGACTGGTCTGCCTGGCGTCGCCTGACGACTCGCCTCGACAGTTTGTCGGCCCGCCGGACCGCCCATATGGGCAAGCCGCCCACAGGGCGAACCGCCCCAGCCGCGCATGCGGCGCGGACGGAGAAGGGATGGCGCAACGTCGCCATCAAGGCAGCTGGTGTTGCAGATCGCCCCGCGCACGTGCGCCGGGGTATCACTGCAGAGCTAGCTGATAAAATGAAAACCTCTGTCGTATCGAAGGCATCATGACTAAAACAACGAAACCGAATACCGCCCAGCCCGAAGAACGCCTCCTGACGGAAGAAGAGATTCGGGCAATGGGCGATGACGACTACATGAATCCGGCCCAGCTGGCGTTTTTCAAGAACCGCCTGCAAGAGCTCGAGAAAGACCTGCTGAAGAACGCCGGCGAAACCACCGAACACCTGCGCGAAACCGTGCTGGTGCCGGACCCAGCCGACCGCGCCACGATCGAAGAAGAGCACGCGCTCGAACTGCGCACCCGCGACCGCGAGCGCAAGCTGCTCAAGAAAGTGCAGCAATCGATGCAGGCGATCGACGCCGGCGAATACGGCTGGTGCGAAGAAACCGGCGAACCGATCGGCATCCCGCGCCTGATCGCACGCCCGACCGCGACCCTGTCGCTGGAAGCCCAGCAGCGCCGCGAACTGAAGCAAAAGCTGTACGGCGACTGAGGCCTGCCTCACGCCCGATCGAGAAAAGCATGCGGCTCCGGTCGCATGCTTTTTTTGTTTGAGGCGCCGCTTTTCTCTGCCTTCCCCGGACCGGCCGCGCACCAGACATGCGCAATGCATACGGTTTTATTTCCCTTCGGATACACTAGCCAACGGAGCGCGCGCACAGCACGTGTGCTGCCGGTCCGTGCTACCGTCATGCACGAGCAGGCCGACTGACGACAACGGGGACCATGGGGCTTTTCTCCTTCCTGAAGAGAAAGAACGACGCTGAGCCGCAGGCGCACCTTGCGCCGCGGCCGGACTTCGCGCCGCCGCCAGAGACGCGCCTGCGCGGCGAGCCGTCGCGCCTGGGCACCGAAGCCGAGCGCGAGCGCCAGCGCGAGATCGCGCGCGCCACCGCGGCCAAGATCGACGAGATCGAGCTGGCCTTCGCTTCCGACATCTTCAGCGACGAACCGGCCTGGGGCAGCGGCGCGCGCCATCCGGCGGCCGGCGCCGCGGTCGCCCCGCTGCCTGCAAACGACGACCAGCCCGATCCGGCCGCCGTCCCGGCCAGCGCGCCGGCGGTCGACGAAAGCGCGATCCTGTATGCCAACGGCCAGGCCGCGGCCGCCGAGCAGTTATTGCTCGACGCATTGACGACGCTGGGCCGCCACGAACGCCTGCCGTGGTGGATGCTGTTCGACCTGTACCAGGCCGACGGTCGCGAAGAAGTGTTCGAAAGCATCGCGATCGACTACGCCAGCCATTTCGAAACCTCCCCCCCGGCCTGGAAGCCGCTGCCGGCGCCCGCGCCCAACCGCCCCGCCGCCGTGGTGGCGCTGGCCGAAACCTTCGGTCCCACCATCGACGCCGCCGTGGCGCCGCACCTGAAGCGTGTGCTGGATGCGGGCGCGCCCGCCGTGCGCCTGGATTTCGGCCGGGTGACGCGGATCGACCCCGACGGCGCCGCCTGCCTGCTGGCGGCGCTGCAGACGCTGCGCACCAAGGGGAGCGAGCTGGTCCTGGCCGGTGCCGATACCCTGATGGGCACGCTGCGCGCGATGCTGACGATCGGCGTGCGCGGTCCCAGCCAGGCGCCGTGGCTGCTGCTGCTCGAGCTGCTGCTGTTGACCAACCGCGAGAAGGAATTCGAAGAAGCGGCGATGGATTACTGCGTCACTTATGAGGTGTCGCCGCCCTCTTTCGAAGCGCCGCGCCGCGTGTCCACCGCGGCCCCGGCACTGGATGCCGGCGCCGCCCACGGCGAACGCTTCATGCTGCCGGCCACGGTCGGCGCGGCGGACAGCGCGCTCTTGAGTGCGATCGATGCCCATGCGGACGGGCGCGACACGCTGGTGCTGGACTGCTCGCGCCTGGCGCGCATCGATTACGCCGGCGCCGGCCTGCTGCAGGCGCGCCTGGCGGCCCATGCCGGCGCCGGCAAGCGGGTCGAGCTGCGCGAACTGAATCACCTGGTGGCGGCGCTACTGCGCCTGCTGGGTGTCGGACGCGCGGATGGCGTCGATGGCGCCAGCATTTTGCTGTATCCGCACCGCTACTGATACCCGGCACGCTGCTGGCTCAGATCACGCCAAACAGCAGCAGCAACACCAGCGTCACCGCCAGCGACAACAAGGTCGAGCCAAGGCAGCCGAGCTTGTTCGAAAAGAAGAGAAACATGGTTATCCTACCGGCTGTTGAACGTCATGACAGCGTAGCGTCTGGCGCTGCCCGGCGGCGCACGACGCCACCGAGGCAGGCAATATTGCTGAGCTAACCTTGCAATCCGGTCGGGTAACCCCACCTGCTGTTGGCTAGAACATCACGAGGTCAAAATGGAACAATTTCACGGTACCACCATCGTTAGTGTGCGGCGCGGCTCGCAGGTCGCGCTCGGTGGCGATGGCCAGGTTACGCTGGGCAATGTCGTCATGAAGGGCTCGGCACGTAAAGTGCGCAAGCTGTACCAGGGCAAGGTCCTGTGCGGCTTTGCCGGCGGCACCGCCGACGCATTCACGCTGCTCGACCGCTTCGAAGGCAAACTGGAAAAGCACCAGGGCAACCTGCTGCGCGCCTCGGTCGAGCTGGCCAAGGACTGGCGCACCGACCGCGTGCTGCGCCGCCTGGAAGCGATGCTGCTGGTGGCCGACCGCGAGTCGACCCTGATCATCACCGGCAACGGCGACGTGCTGGAACCGGAAGACGGCATCGGCGCCATCGGCTCGGGCGGCGTCTACGCCCAGTCGGCGGCCAAGGCGCTGTACGAAAACACCGACATGCCGCCCGCCGAGGTCGTGAAAAAAGCGCTCACCATCGCAGGCGAGCTGTGCATCTACACGAATATGTCCCACATCATCGAGACCCTGGATTGATATGAGCAGCATCATGAACATGACCCCACCCGAAATCGTCTCGGAACTCGACAAGCACGTGGTCGGCCAGGGCAAGGCCAAGAAAGCGGTCGCCATCGCACTGCGTAACCGCTGGCGCCGTCAGCAAGTGGACGAAGCGCTGCGCCACGAGATCACGCCCAAGAACATCCTGATGATCGGCCCGACCGGCGTCGGCAAGACCGAGATCGCGCGCCGCCTGGCCAAGCTGGCCGACGCCCCCTTCATCAAGATCGAAGCGACCAAGTTCACCGAAGTCGGCTATGTCGGCCGTGACGTCGACACCATCATCCGCGACCTGATCGACATCGGCGTCAAGCAGACCCGCGCCAGCGAACAGAAGAAGGTGCGCCAGCGCGCCGAGGACGCGGCCGAAGACCGCATCATCGACATCCTGGTGCCGCCGGCGCGCGACTTCGGCTTCAATGTCAGCAATAGCGGCGCCGACGCCAAGGACGGCGACGCCACCCGCCAGACCTTCCGCAAGCGCCTGCGCGAAGGCGCGCTCGACGACCGCGAAGTCGAGATCGAAGTGCTTGATGCCGCGCCGCAGATGGAAATCATGGCCCCGCCCGGCATGGAAGAAATGACCGAGCAGATCAAGTCGATGTTCGCCGGCGTCGGCAATGCGCGCAAGAAGCCGCGCAAGCTCAAGATCAAGGAAGCGATGAAGCTGCTGATCGACGAGGAAGCCGCCAAGCTGGTCAATGAAGACGAGCTCAAGCAGAAGGCGATCGCCAACGTCGAGCAGAACGGCATCGTGTTCCTGGACGAGATCGACAAGATCGCGACCGGTTCCGAGCGCGGCGGCGCCGACGTCTCGCGCGCCGGCGTGCAGCGCGACCTGCTGCCGCTGGTCGAGGGCACCACGGTGAATACCAAGTACGGCATGATCAAGACCGACCACATCCTGTTCATCGCCTCGGGCGCCTTCCACCTGTCGAAGCCGTCGGACCTGATTCCCGAGCTGCAGGGGCGCTTCCCGATCCGGGTCGAGCTGGAATCGCTGTCGATCGAGGACTTCAAGAGCATCCTGACCTCGACCCACGCCAGCCTGACCAAGCAGTACGAAGCGCTGCTGGCGACCGAAGGCGTCAAGGTAGAGTTCCTGGACGAAGGCATCCATCGCCTGGCCGAGATCGCGTATTCGGTCAACGAACGCACCGAGAACATCGGCGCGCGCCGCCTGTACACGGTGATGGAAAAGCTGCTGGAAGAAGTGTCGTTCAGCGCCGGAAGCGAGAAGGACCAGCTGGTGCGGATCGACGCGGCCTATGTCAACGAACGGCTCGATGCGCTGGCGGTCAACGAAGACCTGTCGCGCTACGTCCTGTAACAAGCGCTGGAGGAGACCCGCATGGCGAACAAGGCACTGGCGACACGGCAAAAGATGCGGCTGCGCGTGGAACCGTCGCAGCAGTTCGGCAAGCCGCGCAACCCATTGGCTGCGCTGGCCAAGGCGCGCGCCGCCGGGCCGCACGCCAAGCCCTTGTCGAGCGAACGGCACGAAGCCAAGCGGGCGCTCAAGAAAGCGAAACTGGTGGCGGACGACGACGAGTGAGTCGTCGCTTCCGGTGTATGCTCAAGGCGGACACAGTCGTGTCCGCTTTTTTTACGTCTTTTCGATCGCACCGCATGAGTTCACCCGACCTGATCCTCGACGCCCTGCGCGCCCGCCTGCGCGCGGCCGGCATCACCTATAAAACGCTGGCGGCGCGCATCGGTGTCAGCGAGTCGAGCGTCAAGCGCATGTTCGGCCAGAAGGACATGTCATTGTCGCGCCTGGCCGAGGTGTGCCAGGCCAGCGGCATCGCATTGGAAGACGTGTTGCGCGGCGCACTCGAGAATCGGGCCAAGCCCGATGCGCTGACGTTAGCCCAGGAGACTTCACTGGTCGCCAATCCGCGCCTGCTGCTGGTGGCGATCTGCTGCCTCGGCCACTGGAGCCTGGAACAGATCGTCGAGACCTACCGACTGACCGAGGCCGAGTGCGTCAAGCTGCTGGCCGAGCTCGACCGGCTGGGACTGATCGAACTCAAGCCGCTGAACCGCTACCTGCTGCGGGTGTCGAACGCATTCCGCTGGCTGCCGGACGGGCCCGTACAGCATTACTTTCGCGAACATGTGGTGGGGGATTATTTCGCCGGTCGCTTCGACGGCGCCGGCGAGACGCTGATGTGCCTGCCGGCACGGCTGTCGCACGCCGATGCGGCCGAGCTGTCGCAGCGCATCGCCGCGCTGGCCGAGGAACTGGCGCGTCTGCACCAGCACAGCCGGCGCCTGTCGGCCGGCGAGCGCGAAGGCTATACGCTGCTGCTGGGCTTCAGGTCGTGGGAGCTGGCGGCATTCACTGCGCTGAGACGCTGAGACGCTGAGCACTGAGCGCTGAGCGCTCAGCCAAGCCAGGCTGATCAGCCTTAGCGAACCGGGTTCTGCTGCGATGGCTGGTTCATCGGCGCCGCGTTCGGCGGCATCTGAACCTGGTTGTTCTGCTGCTGTTGCTGCTGTGGCTGCGGCTGCTGTTGCTGGAACTGCTGCTGGTTCTCGGGTGAGGCCGGATCGTAGCCCGGATCCATGGCCGGCTCCGGCACGGTCTGGGCGTTTTCGGGAGTAGTCGGCGTGCCCTGCGGTCCGCCGCCGGCCGGCGGCACGCTCTGCATTGCCGGCGGGGCGCTGACCACGCCGGGCGCGGTCTGCTGTTCCATGCCGGGCGGCGCCATCATCGGCGCCGGCGCCGGCTGCGCCATCGGGGTCGGCGCGTTCATGCTGGCCGGCGCACGGCTGTCGGTGGCCAGTTCGACGCGCTTGAGCACGCCACCATCGGACAGCATCACGTAACGCTGGTGCACTTCGGACACCACGATGCCGGGCGCGACTTCGCGCCCGATGCGCACCGCCACGGGCGGCGCGCCGTCGGCCACGATGATCGCCGCGCTGTTGGCGGAACCGGCCGCCACCACGCCGGTGAGCTGGAAGTTGGAGATCGCCGCCGCCACCGGCTGGCCGCCGAACAGGGTGGCGGCCGCGTCCGGGCTCGGCTCGGGCTGGCTGACGACGGGCGCCGCCGCCAGCGGGCGCTGCTGCGGCTGGTACAGCTGCAGCACCCAGTAGGCGATCGAGGCCGCCAGCAGGATCAGGGCCAGCAGGCTGAGGAGAATGGGCAAACGCTTGTTCATGGTTTCTTTCGGATCAACGCACCAGCTGGTTGATTTCAATGATCGGCATCAGGACCGCCAGCACGATCAGCAGCACCACCAGGCCCATGGCCAGGATCAGCACCGGCTCGAGCAGGCCGGCGATGGTGAGCGTGCGACGCTCGAGGTCGGCCTGCTGCGAATTGGCGGCGCGCTCGAGCATGGCCGGCAGCTCGCCGGTGATTTCGCCGGCGCGGATCATGTGCACCAGCATCGGCGGGAAGTGCTTCTGCGCCGATAGCGCGCGCGCCAGGCTGACGCCTTCGCGCACGCTGCCGGTGGCCTGCTCGACCAGTTCGGCCATGGCGACGTTCGACAGGGTCTCGCGGCTGGTGTCGAGCGCGCGCAGGATCGGCACCCCGGAACCGGTGGTGATCGCCAGCGTGCTGGCGAAGCGCGCGGTGTTCAGGCTGCGCTCGAACTTGCCGTACACCGGGGCCGTCAGCAGCCAGGTATGCCAGCGGCGCTTGAGCACCGGGTTGCGCAAGGCGCGCCGCCACAGCCAGAACGCGCCGATGATGAGGATCGCGACATAGATGCCGTAGGCGCGCACGAAGTCGGATACCGCCAGCATGATCACGGTCAGGATCGGCAGCTTCTGCTTGGTGTTGGCGAACACCGAGACGATCTGCGGCACCACGTAGGTGAGCAGGAAGATCACGATCGCGAACGCGACCACGGTGACGATGGCCGGATAGGTGAACGCCAGGCGCACCTTCTGCACCAGCGCGTTGCGCCGCTCGATGTAGTCGGCCAGGCGCGACAGCACGCGCGCCAGCTGGCCGATCTGCTCGCCCGACGAGACCAGCGCGCGGTAGATCTCGGCGAAGTCGCGCGGATGCCGGCTCAGGGCGGTCGAGAACGCCGAGCCGCCCATCACTTCGGCGCGGATCGAGGCGATCAGGTCGCGCATGTAGGCGCGCTCGGCCTGCTCGAGCAGCGCGGTGAAGGCCTGCTCCAGCGGCAGCCCGGCTTCGAGCAGGCTGGCCAGCTGGCGCGTGAACAGCGCCAGCTCGTTCTGCGACAGGCGCTCGCCGATTCCGCGCGCGCGGGTGGCGCCCGATTCGTCGACCTGGGCCGCGATCGCGTCCACGCTCAGCGGCGTCAGGCCTTGCGTGCGCAGGTCGGCGCGCGCCGCGCGCGGGCTATCGGCGTTGACCACGCCCTTGCGCGTGGAGCCGGCGGCGTCGACCGCTTCATAACGGAATGCCGGCATCAGTCAGTTCCCATCTTCGTGCCCATCCTGCCCGTCCTAGTCCTTGGTCACGCGCACCAGCTCGGCGCGCGTGGTGGTGCCGTCCAGCAGCCAGCGCTCGCCGTCGTCGCGCATGGTCTTCATGCCGGTCTTCAAGGCGGTGTCGCGGATGTCGGCTTCGGAGGCCTGGTTGTGGATCTGGGCCCGGATCTCTTCGGTGGTTTCGAGCAGCTCGTAGACGCCGACCCGGCCATGGTAGCCGGTGTGGCCGCAGCGTTCGCAGCCGACCGCGTGCCAGGTGCTGCCGTCGAAGGTCTTGCACTGGGTGCACAGTTTGCGCACCAGGCGCTGCGCCATCACACCCAGCAGCGACGAGGACAGCAGGAATGGTTCGATGCCCATGTCCAGCAGACGCGTCACGGCCGAGGCCGCGTCGTTGGTGTGCAGGGTGGCCAGCACCAGGTGGCCGGTCAGGGAGGCCTGCACCGCGATCTGCGCCGTTTCCAGGTCGCGGATCTCGCCGATCATGATCACGTCCGGGTCCTGGCGCAGGATTGCGCGCAGGGCTTTCGCAAACGTCATGTCGATGCGGGCATTCACCTGGGTCTGGCCAACGCCGTTCAGGTCGTACTCGATCGGGTCTTCCACCGTCATGATGTTGGTGGTGGCCGCGTTCAGGCGCGACAGCGCCGCGTACAGCGTGGTGGTTTTACCGGAACCAGTCGGGCCCGTCACCAGCACGATGCCGTGCGGCTGGTTGATCAGGCGGTCGAACTGCGGCAGCATCTGCGGGTCCATGCCCAGGTGCGACAGATCCAGGCGCCCGGCTTCCTTGTCCAGCAGACGCAGCACGGCGCGTTCGCCGTGGCCGGTCGGCAGGGTCGAGACGCGCACGTCGACCGGCTTGCCGCCCACGCGCAGCGTGATGCGGCCGTCCTGCGGCAGGCGCTTCTCGGCGATGTCGAGCTGCGACATGATCTTGATGCGCGAGATCAGCGAAGCGTGGATCGCTTTCTTGGGACGCACGATGTCGCGCAGCGCGCCGTCGATGCGGAAGCGCACGACCGAGGTCTGCTCGAACGGTTCGATGTGGATGTCGGATGCGCCTTCGCGCAGCGATTGCGTCAGCAGCGCGTTGATCATGCGGATCACCGGCGCGTCGTCGGACGACTCCAGCAGGTCTTCGATGGCAGGGACATCCTGCAGCAGCTTGGTCAGGTCGAGGTCGGCGTCGAACTCGTCGGCCACCTGCGAGGCGTCGCCGCCGCCGCCGGCATAGGCGCTGGCGATGGCGTCGTCGAGCTCGCCACGCTCCATGCGGCGCAGGACGATGCGGCCGAACCGGCGCGACACTTCGGCGATGGCGGCCGGCGCGGTGGCGCCGGAGACCAGCACCTCGACGCTCTGGCCGGGTTCGCCATTACCGCGCGCCAGCACGCCGTGGTCGCGCGCGAAGGCATAGGGCAACAGATTGTTCATGATGCACTCACTTCTCGTTCGGATGCGTTATTGGCCGGAACCATTGACGCCCGATCCTTGCTCAGACACCGTGGTAGCGGGAACAGTTCCTGCGGCAGGCGATCCTGTGGCAGGCACCCCTGCGGCAGGACGGGCTGGAAGCGCCGCGCCCGGCATGGATGCGCCCGGCACCGCCCTGTTCTGCATTGTGCCCGAGGCCGGTGCAGCGGGGCGCGCCGCGCCATCGAGCGAGGCGCCCGGCGCGGCCTGGGCCGGCGGTGGCGCCTGCACCGGTGCGGTGGCCATGCCGCCGCCCGCCGGCGGCTGGCCGCCGGTCAATGGCGGCAGCACCGGCGAGCCGAGGTCGCGCAGCAGCGCCGAGCTTTCCGGCTGGCCGGCGGCGCCGGCGGCGCGCATGTATTCGTAGCGGTCCATCGTGATCGAGTTCGACGCGTCCTTGCTGCGCACCACCACCGGACGCAGGAACACCATCAGGTTGGTCTTGTTGCGGGTCCGGGTGCGGTACTTGAACAGGTTGCCCAGCACTGGGATGTCGCCCAGGCCGCGCACTTTTTCCTCGCCGTCGCCTTCGTTGTCCTCGATCAGGCCGCCGAGCACGATGATCTGGCCATCGTCGGCCAGCACATTGCTCTCGATCGCGCGCACATTGGTGGTCAGGCCCGAGGCCAGGTTGCGGGTCGAGGCGTCCACGCTCGAGTTCTCGTGGTAGATCGCCATCTTGATGGTGCCGCCTTCCGAGATCTGCGGGCGCACCTTGAGCAGCAGGCCGACGTCCTTGCGGTCGACGGTCTGGAACGGGTTGCCGCTGTTGTTGCCGGACGTGGTGTAGGAACCGGTGATGATCGGCACGTTCTGGCCGACCTTGATGGTGGCCAGTTCGTTGTCGAGCGTGATCATGTTCGGCGTCGACAGGATGTTGGCGTTGCCGTCGCTTTCCAGCGCGCGCGCCACTGCACCCAGGCCCAGCTCGCCGCCGACCTGGCGGAACAGGCCGAAGGTCAGGCCGGTCGGAATCGACGGCACCGTGGTGCCGCTGGTACCCTGGCTGGCCGCCAGCGCCAGGTTGACGATGCTGTTGCTGCTGCCGCCGCCGTTGTAGTTCTGGACGCCGCCGAAGCGGTATTTGCTGTCCGAGTCGCCGGTGGCGCCGACCCACTGCACGCCGAATTCGGATGCCTTGTTGGAATTGACTTCGACCACCAGCGCTTCGATATATACCTGGGCGCGGCGCACGTCGAGCTGGTCGATCACGGCGCGCAGGTTGCGGTACACCGCGTCCGGCGCGGTGATGATCAGGCTGTTGGTCGAGGCATCGGCCTGGATGAAGCCGGAACCCTGGCCGCCGCCCACGCCGCCGGTGTTTCCGGTCAGCTGGCTCTGCTGGCCGAAGGTGTTGCCGGTGCCGCCCATGCCGGTGCTGCTCTGCTGGCCCTGCTGGCCGCCGAGGCCGTTGCTGCCCTGGGCCCCGGTGGCCGAGGTGATCGAGCCGCCCGAGGTGCCCTGCTGCTGCACCGGCACCGCCGACGCGTCTTGCGAGACCACCGCGCGCAGGGTCTGCGCCACGCGGCTGGCGTCGGCGTTCTTCAGATAGACCACGTGGATATTGCCTTGCGCCGAGCTTTCCTGGTCGAGACGCGCGATCAGGCTCTTGGCCAGGTTGGCACGCGCCTGCGACGGCGCGCGCACCACCACCGAGTTGGTGCGCGGATCGGCCAGCACCGTAACCCGGCCCGAGTCGCCGCCGGCGGCCGGCTCCATCAGACGCGAGACCAGCTGGGCGACATCGCTGGCGATGGCGTTGCGCACCGGGACCACGTCCAGCTCGGCCGCCACCGGCGCGTCGAGCGCGGCGATGATGCGTGCCAGGCGGCGCAGGTTGTCGGCGTAGTCGGTGATCACCAGGGTGTTGTTGCCCGGGTTGGCCATGATCGAGTTGTTCGGCGAAATCAGCGGGCGCAGCACGGCGGTGAGATTGGCCGCCGATTCGTACGACAGGTAGAACACCTGGGTCGCGATCTGGTCGCCGGTGGCCTTGCTGGCGCGCACGCCGCCGACCTGGGTCGGCGAGGATTGCAGCTTGGCCTCGGCCTCGGGCACCACCTTGGCGTAGCCGTCGCCGCTGGTGACCACGGCGAAGCCCTGCAGGCGCAGCGCCGAGGTCAGCAGGCCAAAGGCCTGGGTCTTGCTGAGCGACTTTTCGGAGACCAGGGTCAGCGTGCCCTTGACGCGCGGATCGATGATGAAGGTCATCCCGGTGTAGTGGCCGATCGCCTTGATCACCGACTCGATGTCGGCGTTCACGAAGCTCAGTGCCGCGGCGTTCGCGCTTTCCTGGGCCAGCGCCGGCAATGGCAGCGCCAGCGTCAGCGTGGATGCAGCGGCGCAGCACAGCATGGCGCCGGCGGCCAGGCGGCGCAGGGCCGGCAGTTGGGTTTGGACGGAGGTGGTACGGTTGGTTTTATTCATTATCTGAACTCGAGTGCGATTACGTTTTTGCCGTTCACCATCCGGCGCTGTCCCAGCAGGTTCAACATGTTCCCTAGAGTATCTTCATAGCCGTCGGCGGCGCTGGCCTGGCCACTGAAACGCAAGCGACCATTTTGCAGCATCCCCGAGCCGGACAGCAGCAGAGCGCCACGCACGGTGCGCAGCGTCAAATCGGCTTGCGGTCCACGCCAGTCCATCGTCATTTCGTAACTGCCCAGCGGCTTGATCGGTGACATGCGCGCACCCATGTCGCTCATCGACAGCACGGTGCGTCCCTGCACCGTGACGGTGTTCGGCTGACGCAGCAGGTCGAGCGTATTCCACGACAGCCGGATCGTGCCCGACGGCGCCAGCGTGTTGAGCGGCGCGCCCAGGCCGGACAGGCCCTCGGCCGGCAGCAACAGTTCGCCGCTGCTGACCTGCCATTGCGACCAGCTGCCGGTGACGCGCACCGGATTGGCCAGCGCCTGCGGATTCTCTAACGTCACGTCGACCTGGCCGAACACCACCAGCGGCGACAGGCGCCAGCTGAACCGTCCCGGCAGCAGCGGCGTCACCGCCCCGCCCTCGCCCGGCGCGCCGCCCACGAAGGCTGAGCCGCGCCACAGCGTACCCTGCGCATCCCCCAGAGTCAAACGGCCACCGGTCTGGCGCTCGACCATCGGTCCGATCCAGGCGGCCGGCAAAAAAGCCAGCACGGTCGCCACCACCGCCAGCGCCACCAGCAGGCTCCACGTCAGCGCGCGCCTCATGAAGCGGCGTTGCCGCTCTGGCGCAGCGTGAGGGTGGCATCGACTTGTCCGGGAGCGGCCAGGGCCTTGAACTGGGCGTCTTGCACACTGAGGCGGCTGTCGCGGCGCTGGGCGTCGAGCCAGGCAATGACGTTGGCGAACGAGACGCCATTCAATTGCACGCGCGCATATTCGCCAGTGACGGTCAGCGAAGCCGGATCGAGGCCGCGCGCGGTCATGGTGGCGGCCAGCGCGTCGCGCGTCAGCGGCGCCACCTCGACCGGCGGCTGCGCCGCCAGGGCCTGGGCTTCGCCGGCCAGCGTCTGCAGCTGGGCGGCTTGCTGGCGCAGCTCGGGCAGCGAGCGCTGCAGCTGTTCGCGGCCTTCCAGGGCCGGCGCCAGCAGCACCAGGTACAGCAGCGCCAGCACGACGACGATGGCGCCGACGGCGAGGAATTTGCGCTCCTGCCCGGTGCGCGCGATCCAGTAGGCCAGTGCGCGTTCGCGCAGCTCGCCGGCTTTGGTGGCGATGCTCATGATGTGGTTCCAGGTTGTGGGGCCGCCGGCGCGGCCGATGGCGCACCTGCAGCGCCGGCGCTGCGGATGACCCAGGTGGCGGTGGCGGTTTCTTCCAGGCTCAGGTTGCGCGGCGCCAGCGCCGCTTTCAGCGCGGTGGCGGCGCCCGGATCGAAGCCTTCGGGTTTCAGGCGCACGGTGAGCGCGCGTTCGCGGAACTCCATCGACGCGATCGACGGCGGCGCCGGCAGGCCGCGCAGCGCTTCGCCGAAGGCGGCCGCGACCCAGGTGAAGTCATCGGCGCCGGCCGCACCGCTGCCGGCGCGGGCACGGTCGATGTTCTGGCGCATCTGCGCCACCGGATCGATCGCCGGCACGTTCGGATACACCGAGCGGAAGGTCTGGGTCATCTGCTGGCGCACGGCGTCGGCTTCGCGCTTCAGGCGCAGCCATTCGACGTTCAGGCCGACGATATTGACCAGCACCGCCAGCAGCGCCAGCCGGATCGGCCAGCGCCAGCGGCGCCAGTCGCGCCGCGCCACGCCGGCCGTGCCCAGGCCGGGAACGAGGTCGAGCGCGGCACCGCCATTTTTTGCTCCGGAGATCCAGTGCGCCCAGTCGTCGCTTTCCAGCGTGATGCCGGGACCGGCCTCGGCCAGCAGCATCTGGTACTCGCCCAGTTGATCGTGTTCCACGTACAGCACCAGCGGCGCGTCGCCGGCCAGCGCACGCGCGGTCTGCAGCGCGGCCTGGGCATTGCCGTCCAGCGACAGGCCCAGGCCGTCGTACTGGCTCTGGCGCAGGATCAGTTCGCCATGGCCGATGGCGGCGCTGACGCTGCCCGGCTGCAGCGGCAGGCACAATTGTTCCGGCACGGCCGCGACCGCGCGCGCGCCCATCGCCAGCAGGGTGCGCACCAGCGGCTCGAGCCAGGCCTGCTGCACCACCGCCACCGGACGGCGGCCGTCGGGCAAGGCGGGACCGGCCACCAGCACGCAATCCTCGGGGTCGCCCAGCACGTGTTCCTCGACCAGCGCCGGCAGCGCCGCGCGCAGGCGCGCGCCGGACAGTGGCGGCGCCTGCACCGCCAGCAGGGTGACGTCGCTGGCGGCCAGCACCAGTACCACGCGCCGCGCGGCGGCCACCAGGTCGCCCAGGTTGCGCAACTGGCCTTCGCCCTGCTGCCCGATGGCGCCGTTGTCGAGCGCCAGCGCGAAGCGGCACAGCGCGCCTTCGCCCTGGGCGCGGGCCGGATGCCGAATATAAAGTGTACTCAAACCGTCTCGCTTTCTTCTAGTTCTGGCGGGTCCAGATCACCGTCACGCCGCCGCCGCTGATCATCGGCGCGTTGCCGGCGCCGCGCCGCACCAGCGATTCGGCGTCCAGTGCCGCGCGGTCGAGCCGGATCCGGCTCTGCACCAGGAAATAATCGCTCCTGACGTCGTAGGACGTTTCCTCGGTCTGCGACGTTTCCTTCAATTCCGTCTTCAGTTGCTGCACATCGTTCCACGGCACCCGCTTGCGCTGTTCGACCAGGGTAGCCGCCTCGGACAGCGAATAGCCCGGCAGCACCGCGGCCAGCACCTCGGCCGGCGCGGTATTGGCGTTGACCTTGGTGCCCCCGGACGGCAGCACGATCACGAACGGCCGCAGGCGCTCGACCATTTCGAGCGTGACGCCCTGCACCGCCAGCAGGTCGTCCACCCGCAGCAGCGGCATCGGCGTGCCCGTGCGTCCGGCCGGAATCACTGCCGGCGTCCCATCCGGCGGTGGCGCCAGCGGCTGGCCGTTGGCGACGAAATCGGCGATCGGGCGCGCCAGGCGCGGCTCGAGACGTGCATTGCTCAGCAGGCGTTCCAGTACCTGGGTCTGCGCGACGTCGCGGATGCCGCCGCTGGCCAGGTTGTTGAGATTGTAACGCGAGCAGGCATCGAAAATCTGGCCCGACAGCGTGGCGGCGAAATTTTCACCCTCGACCCGCTCGCGCTCGATGTACTGGTCGAGCCGGGTCTCTTGCAGCGGCGTGGCCCAGACCTGGTCGAGCGAGATGCGCGGTCCGTAGTTCTGGCGCAGGATCACGCTGGCCCAGTCGAGCGCGCCGCGCTGGATCCACTTGGTCTGCAGGTGCAGGCGCTGGTTTTCCATCGAGCGCACCTGCACCTGCTGCTGCCAGAACAGGCTGGCGACGATCGATACCGCCAGCGTGGTCAGGAGCAGCGCGGTGACCACGGCTACGCCGCGCTGGCGCCGCAATCCGGTGAAGGGGCGCCGCATCAGGTGCCTCCCAGCAGTAAGGCCTTGAGCATCGGCACGTTCACGCCCTGTACCGTCAGCCCCACCCGCAGCCCGGTCGGCACCACCACCGTGCCGGGCGGCGCCGTAGGCTGCAGCGTGCCGCCCTGGCCGCCGCCCTGGTCGTCTTGCGCGGTGCTCTGGGTCAGCTCGTCGCGCCAGGCGCCGTTGAGCCAGCCCTGCACCGTCATCGCGGCGACGCCGGTCTGCAGCACCACCGCCGGCGTATTCTCGGCCGGTGCGTCGGACAGCATGGCTTGCCACAGCTGTTCGATCTGGGCCAGATCGCGCGTGCCGGGCGACTCGCGCCGCAGCAGCTGGCCGCCGACCACGCGATAGCTCACCACCTGCAGGCGCGACGGTTCGTTCTCGACATAAGCCTTGCGCACCAGGGTCAGGCGGTCGGCATCCCACAGCAGGGTCGGACGGCGCACCATGATGTCGGCCTCGGCCAGGTGCTCGCAATCGCTCTGCATCTGGGCAAAGGCGAGCTGCATGCCGCGCGTGGTTTCCATGTCGGCCGTGAGCGCCACGCGCGCACGCACGATGCCGTCCAGGCCGCGCCAGCCAAGCACCGCCACCATGGCCAGGATGCCGATCGCCACCAGCAGTTCGACCAGGGTGAAGCCCCGATGCCGCTTGTCGTGGATGCCGCTCATGCTCATACCGGTGAAGGCCTCAGGACCAATTGGATCAGTTTGACAATACGGCGGCCGGGATTGTCGGCGTCGAACACCGAAACTTCGATGCGGCGCAACAGTGGGTTGGGGCTGGTCAGGACTTCTTCCTCGCACACCAGGTTGAGATCGCCCTGCGGGCAGGGAAAGCTGCGCTTGCCGACTTCGGGGAATTCGCGTCCGATACGGATCTGCACCAGCCGGTTTTCGGCCGACCAGGTCGCCATCATCGAGGCGCGCAGGCCGGCGCTGTTGGAGGTCAGGCTGCCGACCGCGCGCAGGCCGGCGGCCAGCGCGGTGCCGACGATGACCAGCGCCACCAGCACTTCGAGCAGGGTGAATCCGTGAGATCGGCGCGACGGCATGGTCTTCATTCGACAGTGAAATGGCCGACCCCGTCGGCGCGGATCGCGACCGCGTTGGCGCCCGAGGCCAGGGTCAGCACGAACGGCTTGTCGACCGGCTCGCGCCCAAAGGTGATGCGCATCAGGTCGGGCCCGGTGGTGCCGGACGGCTCCAGCACCAGCCGTAGCGGGGCGTTCTTAAACGTGCGTTCGCGCAGCAGGTCGTCGCGCGTGACCGGCTCCCAGCCGACGTCGCCGCGCACCATGAAACGGTAGCGCTCGCCGTTGGCTTCGAACGCCACCAGGCGGTTGCGCACGATGGCTTCGTCGCGCGCCAGCTGCAGCAACAGCGCCAGGCGCTGGGCTTCCTGCTGCAGGTCCTGGCGCGGACTCGGGATCGCGTTCAGCGTGGCCAGCCCCAGCGTGATGCCGATGATGACCATCACCACCAGCAGCTCGACCAGGGTAAAGCCGCGGCCGTCCTGCGGGCGCCGGCGCTGAGCGGTCCAGGCCGCCATGGGACGAATTATTCCCAGGAACCGACGTCGGCGTCTTCGCCGGTGCCGCCGGCCTGGCCGTCGGCGCCGAACGAGAACACGTCGACTTCACCGTGGATGCCCGGCGACAGGTACTGGTAAGGAGCGCCCCACGGGTCCTTCGGCAGCTTCTCGATGTAGCCGCCGGCCTTCCAGCCGTTGGCGGCCGGACCGGCGGTCGGCTTGGTGATCAAGGCGTTCAGGCCCTGTTCGGTGGTCGGGTAGCGCTGGTTGTCGAGCTTGTACAGCTTGAGCGCCTGCATCATGGTGGCGATGTCGACCCGGGCCGCGGTCACGCGCGACTCGCCGGTGCGGCCCAGCAGCTTGGGCACGACCAGCGCGCCAAGGATGCCGATGATGACCACGACGACCATGATCTCGACCAGGGTGAAGCCGCGCGCGCGTCTGGTTGCGCGGGCGGGACGGTGCAGGGTGCGTTGCGAATCCATATACATAGTTTCTAGGCAGGTGAATCGGTGGAACCGGAACAGTATAAGCCCGAATTATGACAACCGTACCGGCCGTGGGTGTGCAATTGTAAGCCACCTTCGGCAGGGGCGACACCTTTAATCCATGGCGTTAAGGCCTGCTTAACCGCGGGCTTGCACGGGCGGCCATGCGGCCGGCTCTGGCTTGACCGGGACCTCGCCGGGATCCTTTGCTCAGGCGGCCCTGGCGCGTGCGGCGCACACCGGGCAGGCCGGATTGCGTGCCACACCGATCGACGTCCATTCCATGGCGCGGCCGTCGAGCAGCAGCAGGCGCCCCGCCAGCGGGCGGCCGATGCCGGCCACCAGCTTCATCGCTTCGGCGGCCTGGACCGCGCCGACCACCCCGACCAGCGGCGCGAACACGCCCATGGTGCTGCAGGCAACGTCTTCGGCGCCACTGTCTTCGGGGAACACGCAGGCGTAGCACGGGGCCTCCGGCTGGCGCGGATCGAACACCGATAACTGGCCGTCGAAGCGGATCACGGCGCCCGACACCAGCGGCGTGCCCGCTTCCATGCAGGCGCGGTTGACCGCGTGGCGGGTGGCGAAGTTGTCGCTGCAGTCGAGTACGACCGTGGCCGAGCGCGCCAGTTCAAGCAATCGCGCGGGGCCGGCGCGTTCGCGCAAGGCGGTCACTTCGATGTCGGGGTTGATGGCCAGCAGCGCTGCGCGGCCGGAGTCGGCTTTCGGCTGGCCGATGCGCTCGGTGGTGTGCATCACCTGGCGCTGCAGGTTGGTGAGGTCGACCGTGTCGTCGTCGACCAGCGTGATGCGGCCGATGCCGCCGGAGGCCAGGTACAGGGCGGCGGGCGAACCGAGGCCGCCGGCGCCGATGATCACGGCGTGGGCGGCGAGCAGGCGTTCCTGGCCTTCGATGCCGATGTCGTCGAGCAGGATGTGGCGCGAGTAGCGCAGGAGTTGGTTGTCGTTCATGGGTGTGGAAGGTGCAGATGTGCCCAGCCCCCGCGCGAGGCGCAGGGGCTGGGTTGTATGCAATCAGGCCGCGTTATTTCTTCGGCGCCGCATCCAGCTCGGGCGGCTTGTGCTCGGCCCCCGGCAAGGCCTTCGGCGCCGCCTTCTGCTCTTCCGGCACGCCCTTGGCCAGCTGCACCGGCAGCCCTTTGAAATGGTTGATCGCCTGCGCCAGCTGGAAGTCGTCCTTGCCGCCGAACTCGAGCGGCTTGCGGTCTTTTAGCAGGGCCAGCGCGCGCTGTTGCTGGGCCAGGTTGGCGGTGACTTCCTTATTGATCACATCCTTCGCCGCTTCTTTCTTCTCGCCCTCGCCCATCAGGTGACGCTGCAAGTCCGATTCGCGCACGCGCAGAGCGTTCAGCAGATCGCCTTCGGCAGTCTCGTCGACCCGCATGTCGGGCGTGACGCCGGTGGCCTGGATCGGGCGCCCTTTCGGAGTGTAGTAACGCGCCGTGGTCAGCTTGATCGCGGTGTCGGCGGACAATTGGCGCAGGGTCTGTACCGAGCCCTTGCCGAAGGTGCGGCTGCCCATCACGATCGCGCGCTGGTAATCCTGCAGGGCGCCGGCCACGATCTCGGAGGCCGAAGCCGAACCGCCGTTGACCAGCACCACCATCGGCACCGTTTTCAGGCCGGCCGGCAGGCCGGCCAGCGGATCGCCGCGCTGGGCATAGAATTCGCGCCGGCCGTAGAAGGCCTGGTTCGAGTCGGGCAATTGCCCCTTGGTGGTGACGATCACCTGGTCCGGTTTCGGCAGGAAGGCGGCCGAGACGCCGATCGCGCCCGGCAGCAGGCCGCCGGGGTCGTTGCGCAGGTCCAGCACCAGGCCCTTGATGTCGGGCTGTTCGGCGTACAGCGCCTTGGTCTTCTTGGCCAGTTCGTCCAGCGTGTTTTCCTGGAACTGGCTCACGCGCACCCAGGCGTAGCCGGGTTCGACCATCTTGGCCTTGACGCTCTGGACCTTGATTTCCTCGCGCGCCACCGGCACCACCCATGGCTTGTCTTCGCCGGGACGGGCGATAGTGAGCGTGACTTTGCTGCCGACCTTGCCGCGCATGCGCTTGACCGCTTCGTCGGCCGACATATTGCGCACCGGGACATTGTCGATGCGGGTGATCAGGTCGCCCGCCTTGATGCCGGCTTTATACGCCGGCGTGTCCTCGATCGGCGAGACTACCTTGATAGCGCCGTCTTCGTTCGAGATCTCGACGCCGACACCGACG
The DNA here is from genome assembly GCF_031995545.1 of Massilia sp. GTDB lineage: Bacteria > Pseudomonadota > Gammaproteobacteria > Burkholderiales > Burkholderiaceae_D > Telluria. The sequence goes on along the minus strand of NZ_DAMAGA010000009.1, from coordinate 107,348 downwards.
AACTTGCCCTGCACCGCTTCGCGCATGTCGCGGAAGGCCTTGGCGTCGAGGTAAGTGGAATGCGGGTCGAGCGAGGCGACCATGCCGCCGATCGCTTCGGTGAGCAATTTCTTGTCTTCGACCGGCTCGACGTAGTCGGTCTTGATCAGGCCATACACGTCGGCCAGCTGGCGCAGTTCGTCGAGCGGCAGCGGCGCCGTGGCGGCGGCCTTCTGCGCATGGGCCGAGAACTGGAACGAGGCGGCCACGCCCAGCGCCATGCCCAGTCCGATGAAGCCGAATTGCTTTGCTTTGCCCATGTGTTCGCCTGTGCCTGCCTTGTGATTGATAGCGGGTGTTTAGAACCTGACCCATCCTGCCGGGTCGAAGGCCTTGCCGCGATGCCTGAGCTCAAAGTATAGCCCCGATTCCTCGTTGCCGCCGGTGTTGCCCGCGCTGGCGATGGTCTCGCCGGCGCGCACGGTGTCGCCCGGGCGCTTGAGCAGCGTCTGGTTGTTTCCGTAGATCGACAGGTATTCGCCGCCGTGGTCGATGATGATCAGGTTGCCGAAGCCGCGCATCCAGTCGGCGTGCACCACGCGGCCACCGGCTACCGCGCGCACCTCGGCGCCTTCCGGTGCCTTGATGAAGGTGCCCTTCCAGGTCGGACCGTCGCCGCGGCGCCCACCGAAGCGCGCCACCACGCTGCCGCTGATCGGCGCGCCCATGCGGCCTTTCAGGGCGGCGAAGGCGCCGGCCGGCGCGGCCGGCGCCAGCGTGACTTCCGGCGGCGGCGCGGTCTCGACCGGCTTTTCGACCGGACGCGGCTGCTCGACGATCACCGGCGCTTCTTCGCGCGGCACCGGCAACGGCTCCTGCTTGGCCCCCGGCTTGGCGTTCTGGCGCACGATGCGTTCGCGCTCGGCCCGTTCGGCCGCCGCCTTGGCGCGCGCCTGCGCCAGCGCACGTGCCCTGGCTTCCGCTTCGGCCTTGGCTTTGGCCCTGGCTTCGGCCGCGGCCTTGGCTTTCGCCGCCAGCGCGATCTGGCGCTTGCGCTCGGCCTCGGCCTGTTCGCGGATCAGGCGCGCCAGGCGGTCGACCAGCCCCGACATGCGCTCCTCGTCCTGCTCCAGGCGGCTGGCCTGCTTGCGCTGGTCGGTCAGCTGGCCCGACAGGGTATTGAGCAAGGCGGCGCGGCGGGCTTTTTCCTTTTCCAGCAGCGCTTTCTGGTCGCGCTGTTCCTGGGCGATTTCTTCCAGCTCTTGCTGGGCGTTCTCGACCTTGTCGCGGTTGGCCTCGACCTGGGCCAGGTTGCCGCGCAGCGAGTCCAGCAGGCGCGCCTGGGCCTGCGAGACATAGGCCATCAATTGCAGGTCGCGGCTGATGCGGTTGGGGTTGTCGCCCGACAGCAGCAGCTTGATGCGGTCTTCGTTGCCGGCCACGTAGTGTTCGCGCATCAGCTTGCCCAGCTGCTTCTTCTGGGCCGCGATCGTCTGCTCGAGCTCGGCGCCCTGGCGCGCCAGGTCCTGCAGGCGCGTGTTGGTCTCGCCCTGCTCGGCATCGAGGTCGCGCAGGGCGCGGTTGGCGTCCGAGATCGCGGCTTCGGATTCGGCCAGCGTGTCGGCGGCGTCTTCCTTGGCGCTCTCGGTGCGGCTGATGTCGCGCTTGATCGCTTCCAGCTTTTGCTGGATGCCGGCGCGCTGTTTCTCGGCCGCCGCTTTCTGGCGGCTGCGTTCGGTCTGGCGCTGGGCCCAGGCGTCGCTCGAGAACGCGCCGGACAGCGCGACCGCCAGCAGTGTGCACAGCAGTGCGCTGCCGGCTGACTTCGTGAATGGCAAACGCAAGACTTTACTTCGCCTTCCCTTGGTTGGCCACGGCCGCCATGGCGGCGGCGATCGCGTCCTGGTCGCCCAGGTAGTAGTGCTTGATCGGCTTCAGGTCGGCATCCAGTTCGTACACCAGCGGCTGGCCGTTCGGGATATTGAGGCCGACGATGTCGGTGTCGCTGATGTTGTCGAGCATCTTGATGATGGCGCGCAGGCTGTTGCCGTGGGCCGAGATCAGGATCTTCTTGCCGGCGCGGATCGCCGGGGCGATCTCTTCGTCCCAGGCCGGCATCACGCGCGCCACGGTGTCCTTCAGGCATTCGGTGAGCGGGATCTGCGATTCTTCCAGGCCGGCGTAGCGCGGGTCGTTGAACGAAGTGCGCTCGTCGTCCTTTTCCAGTGCCGGCGGCGGGGTGTCATAGCTGCGGCGCCACACCAGCACCTGCTCGTCGCCGAACTTGGCGGCGGTCTCGCCCTTGTCCAGACCCTGCAGGGCGCCGTAGTGGCGCTCGTTCAGGCGCCAGTCGTTTTTCACCGGCAGGTACATCGCGTCCATCTCGTCCATCGCCAGCCACAGGGTGCGGATCGCGCGCTTGAGCACGGAGGTGTAGGCGACGTCGAAGGTGAAGCCGGCTTCTTTCAGCACGCGGCCGGCGGTCTTGGCTTCGTTGATGCCTTTCTCGGTCAGGTCGACGTCGGTCCAGCCGGTGAAGCGGTTTTCCAGGTTCCAGGTGGATTCGCCATGGCGCATGAATACGATCTTGTACATGTGGTCTCTTCTCGGGGAAAAATTTCTGGTTGAAGTCCGGTCCGGCATCTATTTTATAATGCTCCGATTCAGTTCAACCAAACGGAAGCCTTGTGAATTTCATAGTCGATAATATTTTCATTGTGGCGATCGCCGTGATCTCGGGCGGCGCCCTGCTGTGGCCGGCCCTGGCACCGCGCGGAAAACGCGCCACGCCGCTGCAAGTCACGCAGATGATCAACCGCGGCAAGACCACGGTCGTGGACGTGCGCAGTGCGGAAGAGTTCGCTGCAGGCCACCTGCGCGACGCGAAACACATCCCGCTGGCAGACTTGGGCAATCGCATCGGCGAACTGGACAAGTCGAAAAACCGCACCGTGGTGGTGGTGTGCCAGACCGGCGCCCGCGCCGACAAGGCTGCGCGCCAGCTGCAGGCGGCCGGTTTCGAGGACGTCCACGCCCTCGAGGGCGGCCAGGCGGCCTGGGTCGCGGCTGGTTTGCCGGTAACCAAATAACCGATCGGGCGAATAGCCTGGTCAAGATAAGGAAGGAAATATCATGACAGCTCATGTCGTTCTGTACCACACCGCCAGCTGCCCTTACTGCGTGCGCGCCGAGCGCCTGCTCGAAGCCAAGGGCGTGACCGACATCGAACGCATCCGCATCGACCTCGATCCGGAACAGCGCCAGATCATGATGCAGCGCACCGGCCGCCGCACCGTGCCGCAAATTTATGTGGGCGAGACCCACGTCGGCGGTTTCGACGACCTGTATGCGCTGGACCAGGCGGGACGCCTGGACCCGCTGCTGAAGGGCGAGTAAGGCAAGGCGCACATCATGGCGGCGAGAGCGGCCATGATGTGCGTGCGTCGCACGACTGGCGGCTGACCGGGATGAAACAACCCAAGTTGGTTAGTTACGATTCTGTCGTCATCCCCAAAACGCCTATTGCAAGCAAATTGATTTTGCTACAATTGTCCGCGTTTGGCCCCGCAGTCGCGACCGACCCAGTACCCGGGGCGGCGATCCGCTCCTTACTATTATTAGAAAGCGTTCCATGTCTGACGAAAACCTGCAACCAGTATTCCAAATCCAACGCGTCTACCTGAAAGACATGTCGCTGGAACAACCGAATTCGCCGTCGATCTTCCTGGAACAGGAAGCTCCGGCCATCGAAGTGTCGCTCGACGTGGGCGCTGAAAGCATCGCCGAAGGCATCTACGAATCGACCGTCACCATCACCGTGACCGCCAAGGTTAAGGACAAGGTCGCGTTCCTGGTGGAAGGCAAGCAAGCTGGTATCTTCGAAGCCCGCAACATCCCGGCTGACCAGATGGATCCGCTGCTGGGCATCGGCTGCCCGAACATCATCTACCCGTACCTGCGCGCGAACATCGCCGACGTGATCAGCCGTGCCGGCTTCCCGCCAGTGCACCTGGCCGAGATCAACTTCGAAGCGTTCTACCAGCAGCGCGCCCAGGCCATGGCCGAAGCCGCCGCAGCCGCACCGGCAAACTAAGCAATACCCGCGGGGCGCAGCACGGCTGCGTCCCGTACCGAATTCAAGCCCTCCCGGCGTCCCGGTTCCACCCACAACCCAGGCCCGCCATGTTCCCTTCCCGACCTTTCGCTGGCACATCTCTGGCCGCTGCATTGGCATTGCCCATGGCATTGCTGGCCGCGCCATCCGCGTTTGCTTTCGATGCCCGGATGGTCGGCACCAGGCCGGCGATCCTGTACGACACGCCCTCGGCCACCGGCGCCAAGCGCTACGTGGCGCCGCCCGGCATGCCGCTGCAGGTGATGCTGGCCTACGGCGACTGGGTGAAGGTGCGCGACATGAACGGCGACGTGGCCTGGACCCAGGCGCGTAACCTGGTTGTCCGGCGCAATGTGCTGGTGCGCACGCCGGGGGCGAAAGTCCATGCCGAACCAAGCGACGGGTCGGCAGTTCTGATGACTGCCGACAAGGGCGTACTGCTTGAACTGGTCGATCCGAATGCCCCCGCGTGGGCGCGCGTGCGCCACCGCGACGGCATCGCCGGCTATATCAAGGTCGCGGACATCTGGGGCCTGTAGTCCGGCCCCCGATTCACTCCAGGAGTTCCATGCAACAGAATAAATCCCCTTCCAAGATCACTGTCCTCGGCGCCGGCGCCTGGGGCACCGCCGTCGCCATCGCGCTGGCCGCCCGTCATGACGTGCTGCTGTGGGGGCGCAACCCGCAGCAGATGGCCGAGATGGACGCCGCGCGCGACAACCTGGCTTACCTGAAAGGCCATCCGCTGCCGGACAGCCTGAGGGTGAGCGCCGACTTCGAGGCGGCGCTGGCGCATGTGGTCGCCGCACCGGCGGATGCGGCGCCGATCCTGATCCTGGCCAGCCCGGTGGCCGGCCTGCGCCCATTGCTGGAACAATTGCGCGGACGCGCGATCCCGAACGTGGTGTGGCTGTGCAAGGGTTTCGAAGCCGGCACCGGCCTGCTGCCGCACCAGGTGGTGGCGCAGGTGCTGGGCGACAGCGTGCCGGGTGCGGCGCTGTCGGGGCCGTCGTTCGCGCAGGAAGTGGCGCGCTCGCTGCCGTGCGCGCTGACCGTGGCGTCGAGCTCGGCCGAACTGCGCGAACGGGTAGTGGCAGCGGCGCATGGCGACAACCTGCGCGTCTATTCCTGCGACGACCTGGTCGGCGTGGAAGTCGGTGGCGCGGTCAAGAACGTGATGGCGATCGCCACCGGCACCGCCGACGGGCTGGGGCTGGGACTGAATGCGCGCGCGGCGCTGATCACGCGCGGGCTGGCCGAGATCACCCGCCTCGGCGTGGCGCTGGGCGCGCAGCCGGGCACCTTCATGGGCCTGAGCGGGATGGGCGACCTGATCCTGACCTGCACCGGCGACCTGTCGCGCAACCGGCGCGTGGGGCTGGCGCTGGCGCAGGGCAAGGCCCTGGACACCATCGTGGCCGAGCTGGGGCATGTGGCGGAAGGCGTGCCGTGTGCCAAGGCGGTGCGCGAGCTGGCGCGCGGGATGGGGGTGGATATGCCGATCACCGAGGCGGTGGCCGGGGTGTTGTTCGATGGGGTGGATGCGGGGGAGATGGCGGCCCGGTTGCTGGCGCGCGATCCGCGGATCGAAGTGGCTTGACGTGGTTGTGGCTACGATCGTTGATCGTGGCTGTTCATGGAAACTTGGGTTCCCGCCTGCGCGGGAATGACGTTGGTTTAGGGTGGTGGAGAGTAGAACAGTCCGCGACTTCGGCCTGAACTACCTCACTAGAGACCGTCATCCCCGCGAAGGCGGGGACCCAAGTCCGCAGCACACCAATAACGTCAATCGTCGGCCGACAACGTCACCACGTCGCCCGCCAACATCATCAGTTCGCCGACCCGCGCGGATCGCTCACCGGCCCGCCCGAGCGCACCGGCCCCATCAGAATCGTCATCAGTGCCACCGCATCCCTGGTGGCACGGATCGTATGCGGCTCGCCGCCCGCCAGGTACAGCATCTCGTTCGGCTGCAGCACCACCGTGCGCCCGTGCGCGTCGACGGCGATCTCGCCTTCCAGGCATTGCAGCGTCACCTCGCCATCGATCTTGTGCTCGGGGATCGGCCGTTCGGTCGGCAGCACCAGCCGGATCAGTTCCATGTGCTCGGTCTTGACCAGCGCCACCGAGGTGAAATGGGCGATGTCGTCGTCGCCGCGCTGCAATGCGATTTTCTCGCCCGATACTGCGTGTTGCAAGGCCATGTCGCCCTCCTCTATTCGTCGTCTGCTTGTTCTTCCAATGGTTCAGGCACTCCGCGCAGCCAGGTGACCAGCGCGAAGGCGTCCTCGAATCCCTGCGCCAGCCGCGGCACCAGTTTTTCCGGCGCATTCAGCTCCAGATCCACTTCGGTCCACACGAAAAAGCTCTTCAGCTTCAGGTACTCGACCAGCGGGTGATCCGGGTCAAAGCCCTTCGGAGGACGCTGCAACTTGTCCTCGTCGAGCAGGTCGCCGTAGGTGGCGCGGAGATGCTTATTCTTCAACACTTTGGCAAATCCCGTCGCATCGTTGACCACGTGCTCGCGGATCGCCTTCAGGCGCGGCGCCGGCGGCAGGTATTCGCCCACGCCGAAACCGAGCTTGCCAGTGCGCTCGATCTGGAAGTAATAGGTCGAGCCGCCGCCGGCGCTGGGACGGCGCTTGTCGTTGGGCGTGATGCCGGCCGAGAACCGGGTTTTATAGGGTGTCTTGTCGTTGGAAAAACGGATGTCGCGGTTAATCCGGAACATGGCCTTCTTGGGATTGCAGGCCGCCACTTGTTTGTCGAATTTGGTCAGCTCGCGGATCAGTTCGGTCACCACTTCCTGGAATTCCTCGCGCAGGATGTCGTAGCGCGGCTTGTTCATGATGAACCAGGGACGGTTGTTGGTTTGGTTCAGTTCGGTCAGGTATTGCGTCAGGTCGCGCAGGTGCATAGGCTTCGGAGTGATGGTTTATGGCGTCTGGCGCGGGCGGCGGCCGACGGTCACGTCGAGCGTGGCCTCGCGCCGCTTGCGCAGGATGGTCATCGGGGTCTTGGCGCCCGGCTCGAGGCGGGCGATCAGGTTCAGCATGTCGCTGGTATCGGACACTTTTTCGCCGGCCACGGCCACCAGGATATCGCCCGGCATGATGCCGGCGCGGTCGGCCGGGCTGCCCCGCACTACGCCGGCGATGATGGCGCCGCTGCGTTTGGCCAGGCCGAAGCTGTCGGCCAGCTCGGGCGTGATGTCCTGCGACTCGATGCCGATCCAGCCGCGCACCACGGCGCCATGCTCGACGATCGATTCCAGCACCATCTTGGCGGTGGACACGGGGATGGCGAAGCCGATGCCGACCGAACCGCCGGTCTGCGAATAGATCGCCGCGTTGATGCCCAGCAGGTTGCCGTTGGTATCGACCAGCGCGCCGCCCGAGTTGCCGAAATTGATCGCGGCATCGGTCTGGATGAAGTTCTCGAAGTGGTTGATGTGCAGGTTGTTGCGCCCCAGCGCCGAGATGATGCCGAAGGTGACGGTCTGGCCCACGCCGAACGGATTGCCGATCGCCAACACCACGTCGCCCACGCGCGAGCGCTCCGGGTCGCCCAGCGTCATCACCGGCAGCTTGTCTTCCTTGATCCGGATCACCGCCAGGTCGGTCTCGGGATCGGTACCGACGATGCGCGCCTGTGCCTTGCGGCCGTCGGCCAGGCCGACCTCGATCGCATCGGCGCCGTCGATCACGTGGAAATTGGTCAGGATATAGCCGTCGCTGCTGACGATCACGCCCGAGCCGAGGCTGGCCAGCTGTTCGTCCGGCGGTGCGCGGTCACCAAAAAAGCGGCGGAAGAACGGGTCCTTCAGCAGCGGATGCGATTCGCGCGAGGCCTTGCTGGTAAAAATATTGACCACCGCCGGCATGGCCTTGGCGGCGGCGTCGCGGAAGCTCCCCGCCGTCGGCTGGCTCGGCGCCTGCAGCACCGGCACGCCGTTGCCGGGTCCGCCAACCTGCACCTGCTTCGGTTTGCCCGCCAGCCAGTCGGGCTTGAGCGCGGCCACCACGAACCACAGCGCGAGCGCGACCGTGACCGTCTGCGCGAACAGCAACCAGAAGCGGCGCAGCGGATGCGGCCGCCGCAGGTCGTGGAGTACGTCGTCTTTCACTTCTTTTCTTTCGGTTCAGGCGTTAGAGCGCGTCTTTCGGATCGCGTTTGTCGTTTTTCAGGGAGTCCCTGATCTCGCGCAGCAGCAAAATGTCTTCCGGCGTCGGCGCCGGCTTGGCGGCCGCGGCTTCGGCCGGACCGCGCAGGCGGTTAATCAGGCGCACCATCTGGAAGATCACGAAGGCCAGCAGGATGAAGTTGAGCAGGATGGTGAGGAAATTCCCGTAGGCCAGCACCGCACCCGCCTTCTTGGCTTCCGCCAGCGGCAGGTTGTATGCCTGGTGGTTGAGAGGAATATAATAGTTGGCGAAGTCCAGGCCACCGAACAGCTTCCCGATCGGCGGCATGATGACGTCCTGCACCAGCGAATCCACGATGCGTCCGAACGCGCCGCCAATGATCACGCCCACGGCCAGGTCCACTACATTGCCGCGCATGGCAAACTTCTTGAACTCTTCCAGCATCGCCATTTGGATTCCCTTCATTGTTATTGATACAAGCGATTGCATGATACCCGAAGGCCCAAACGAGCGCGTTTCAGGGGTCTCCTATGCACCCGCCATATTGCTGCAACTGCACATTTTTTACGCATATAACCGTGACAATTTTTTCCAACAGGTATTGCCAATCACATATAATTTTGCATTGCTGGAAGCTCTGTATTAATTCTTAAAATTCGTATATTCACGGAAATGGGGTTGGTATGAGTATTGAAAAGCAGGTCGATTCAGGTCGACGCGGCTTGCTGGTCGCCACATGCGCGGCCGGCGGTGTCGTCGGAGTGGCCACGGCGGGAGCCCTGGTCAGCACCTTCCAGCCTTCCGAGCGTGCCCGAGCGGCCGGCGCGCCGGTCGAAGTCGACATCTCGGACGTCGCGCCGGGAGAAATGAAAGTCGTCGAATGGCGCGGCAAACCGGTCTGGATCCTGCGCCGCACGCCGGCGATGATGGCCACCCTTACCAAGGACGAGGGCGAACTGGCCGACCCCGCATCGGAAAAAGAGTTCCAGCTGCCGATGCCGGAATACTGCAAGAATCCCCAGCGCGCGCGCAAGGAGCACCCCGAAGTGCTGGTCACGGTCGGGATCTGCTCGCACCTGGGCTGCTCGCCCTCTTCACGCCTGGCCTCCGGCCCGCAAGCCAACCTGCCGGACGACTGGCCGGGCGGCTTCCTGTGCCCCTGCCACGGTTCCACCTTCGATTTGTCCGCGCGCGTGTTCAAGAACAAGCCGGCGCCGACGAATATGGACGTCCCCCCGTACATGTATCTCTCCGATAACAAGCTGGTGATCGGCAAAGACGAGAAAGGCGAGGCATAAAAAATGGGCGCATACGAGGAGACCAAGCTACCCGCCGACGCACCGGCCAGCGCCAAGGCGCTGGCCTGGGTCGATGACCGCTTCCCGCTGTCGAAGCTGTGGAATGACCAATGGGGCAAGTACTACGCGCCCAAGAATTTCAACGTCTGGTACCTGTTCGGCTCGCTATCCATGCTGGTGCTGGTGCTGCAGATCGTCACCGGCATCTTCCTGACCATGCACTACAAGCCGGACGCGGCGCTCGCCTTCGGCTCGGTCGAATACATCATGCGCGAAGTGCCGTGGGGCTGGCTGGTGCGCTACATGCACTCGACCGGCGCCTCGGCCTTCTTCATCGTGGTCTACCTGCACATGGCGCGCTCGCTGATGTACGGCTCCTACCGCAAGCCGCGCGAGCTGATCTGGCTGTTCGGCTTCGCCATCTTCCTGTGCCTGATGGCCGAGGCCTTCTTCGGCTACCTGCTGCCGTGGGGCCAGATGTCGTACTGGGGCGCGCAGGTGATCGTCAACCTGTTTGGCGCGATTCCGGTGATCGGTCCGGACCTGTCGGAATGGATCCGCGGCGACTACGTGGTCTCGGACGCCACGCTGAACCGCTTCTTCGCCTTCCACGTGATCGCCCTGCCGCTGGTGATCCTGGGTCTGGTGGCGGCGCACCTGATCGCGCTGCACGAAGTCGGCTCCAACAATCCGGACGGCATCGAGGTCAAGCAGCACCTGGGCGAAGACGGCCATTCGCTGGACGCGATTCCGTCGCACCCCTACTACACCACCAAGGACCTGTTCGGCGTCTCGGTGTTCCTGCTGCTGTTCTCGGCAGTGGTGTTCTTCGCGCCCGAGATGGGCGGCTACTTCCTCGAGTACAACAACTTCCTGCCGGCCGATTCGATGAAGACGCCGCCGCACATCGCGCCGACCTGGTACTTCACGCCGTTCTACTCGGTGCTGCGCGCTACTACCGCCGACTTCATGTACGTGGTGATGGCTGCCGTTGCGGCGCTGGTGGTGTTCATCTGGCTCAAGTCGAAGCTGGCCTACCGGGTCAAGGTGGCGATCGCCGTCATCGGCATCATCCTGATCGTCGGCATGCTGCCGCAGGTGCTCGACGCCAAGTTCTGGGGCGTGGTGCTGTTCGGCTCGTCGGTCGTGATCCTGGCCTTCCTGCCGTGGCTGGATCACTCGCCGGCACGCTCGCTGCGCTATCGGCCGTCGTGGCACAGCTACCTGTACGGCGTGTTCGCGCTGGTGTTCCTGACGCTCGGCTACCTCGGCACCCAGTTGCCGACGCCGGCCTACACCATCATCTCGCAGGTCTGCACGCTGGCCTATTTCTCGTTCTTCCTCTTGATGCCATGGTGGAGCACGATGGGCACGTTCAAGCCGCTGCCGACGCGCCTGACCTTCACGCCGCACTGAACCCGGACCGAGGACACCCTATGAAAGTTTTTGCAAAGAAACTGATCGCGGTCCTGGCGCTGGTGCCGGGACTGGCATTCGCGGCGGAAGGCGGCTATCCGCTCGACCGCGCACCGGAACGCAACGACCTGGCATCGCTGCAGAACGGCGCCAAAATCTTCGTCAACTACTGCCTGAATTGCCACTCGGCGTCGGCGATGCGCTACAACCGGCTGCGCGACCTGGGCCTGAGCGAAGAGCAGATCAAGAACAATCTGTTGTTTTCTGCCGACAAGGTCGGCGCCATGATGACGACCGCCATGCGGCCGGACGACGCCAAGGCCTGGTTCGGCGCGGTGCCGCCGGATTTGTCGGTGATCGCGCGCGCCAAGTCCTCGCCGGCGGGCTCGGGCGCGGACTACCTGTACACCTATCTGCGCACTTTCTACAAGGACGATTCCCGCCCGACCGGCTGGAACAATATGGTGGTGCCGAACGTGGCCATGCCGCACGCGATGTGGCAGCAACAGGGGATACGCGCCGCCAAGTTCAGCGATCAGCCCGATCCGCACGAGGCCGGCAAGACCGTGCACGCCTTCGCCGGCTTCGAGCAGGTGGAGCCGGGAACCATGAGCCAGCAAGACTTCGACACCGCCACCGCCGACCTGGTTGCCTACCTCAGCTGGATGGCTGAGCCGGCGCAACATACGCGCAAAAGGCTGGGCGTGGTAGTGCTGATTTTCCTGTCGATCTTCTCGTTTTTGGCCTGGCGCTTGAACGAATCGTACTGGAAACAAGTGAAGTAATTCGCTTTCATTGCCCGGTTGGCTATAATACGGGCAATCATTTCTCTGGGGTGAGTGCTTTGCGCTACACCCCTTTGTTTCTTAAGGAACTATAAACCATGATGGTTCTCTACTCCGGCACCACGTGCCCATTCTCCCAACGCTGCCGCCTGGTCCTGTTCGAAAAGGGCATGGACTTCGAGGTGCGCGACGTCGACCTGTTCAACAAGCCGGAAGACATCTCGACCATGAACCCGTACGGCCAGGTGCCGATCCTGGTCGAGCGCGAACTGATCCTGTACGAATCGAACATCATCAACGAGTACATCGACGAGCGCTTCCCGCACCCGCAGCTGATGCCGGCCGACCCGCTGATGCGCGCCCGTGCCCGCCTGATGCTGTTCAACTTCGAAAAAGAGCTGTTCGTCCACGTGCACACGCTGGAAAGCGAGCGCAACAAGACCAACGACAAGAACCACGACAAGGCACGCGCCGAAATCCGCGACCGCCTGACCACCCTGGCACCGCTGTTCCTGAAGAACAAGTACATGCTGGGTGACGAGTTCTCGATGCTGGACGTGGCGATCGCCCCGCTGCTGTGGCGCCTGGACCACTACGGCATCGAACTGTCGAAGACCGCGGCCCCGCTGATGAAGTACGCCGAGCGCATCTTCTCGCGTCCGGCCTACATCGAGGCGCTGACCCCGTCCGAGAAAGTGATGCGTCGCTGATGGATCGTGGACGGAAGCCTGTGTTTCCGTCCATACCGCGCACCATACACGCCAGACATGCCGCGCCCTGAGGGCGAATCCGGTAAACTGGCGTGATCGCTGTAATCAAGACAACAACACCATGGCAGAGATCTCCACCAAACCCTATCTGCTGCGCGCCATCTACGAATGGTGCAGCGACAGCGGCTACACGCCCTATATCGCCGTCAAGGTCGACGGGGCAACGACAGTGCCGATGGAATACGTCAGGAAGGGCGAGATCATCCTCAACATCAGCTTCGGCGCCACCTCGCGCCTGAAGATGGACAACGAGGCGATCCAGTTCCACGCGCGCTTCAACGGCGTGTCGCGCGAGATCTATATCCCGGTCCAGAACGTGCTGGCGATTTATGCCAACGAGAATGGCCAGGGGATGGCATTCGAGGTGAATACCACGGCGTCCGAGACGCCGGCGCCGGAAGCCGAGAGCGCGCCTGCCGCGCCGTCGCTGTCGGCGGTGCCGTCAAAGGGTGTCGATTCGCCGGTGGTCAACGAAGCTGCGTCGACACCGTCGGATGGCGACGACGAACCGCCCAAGAAAGGCGGACGTCCGACGTTGACCCGCATCAAATAGCGTATAATTGTTGCTCTAACGATCACGTGCCGACTTAGCTCATCAGGTAGAGCAGTTGATTTGTAATCATCAGGTGGCGGGTTCGAGTCCTGCAGTCGGCACCAACTGAATTAAGCACTTAGCCCAGCCATATGGTTGGGCTTTTTGTTTTGTGGGCACCTCACGGCGCATGGCCGTGCAGGCATCAGGTCAAGTGACCGATGCGACAGGAGACCACGGTTATCGCGGTTTGATTACCGCACTGACCACCATGCCCATTGGCCGCAACAGTTTTTCGGCCGTCGCCAGGGTCGGGCTCGACTCTTCACGTTCGATATCCTGCAGCGTCCGCGCCGACACGCCGCATAACTTTGCATACTCTGCAATCGTGAGACGTAATGCTCCCCGAATTTTCCTGATCACCGTCGGAATCGGCATGGAAGGATCGGCCGCGAGTTCATCGGCCAGCGCCCGTCGCGCTTCGATCGCCTCGGCAGGCGACAAGGGCTTGAAACGCTTGTCCATCTATAGCTTCTCCAACTGCGAACGTACATTCCCGACAATCTTGACGAACGGCTTCAGGAATTCATCGCTGATCCCCATACCGTGCGCGTCGTCCAATACCGTTGCCAGTGGCGCTGCCATCATCTTTATTTCATTCTTCACGACGTCCTGGTCGATGTTTGCCGCGTCACAGGCTTGCGCCAGCACGCTGGCCCAATCAGGCAAGCCTGCGTCATCGGCTGCCCAACGGATGCGTCTGGCGATACCATCCGGATGGAGCCACATTGGCGCGAAATCGAATAACGGGGTAAGGGAAATTTTGCCGTCAGGTCTGCGTTGAATTGCCGTGTTGCGGCCGTGATTGTCCTTGTTCCCCAAGGCGATGTTCGCAATATCCCTTTTGACGTATTCAATGACTTCGCGAGTGGGGTCGGTTGCCATCTTGCTTAATTGACGGCATACGTCGTTATGGCTCGGTACCGTGTCGAAGCCGACCATTCCACACAGCGAAGCGATACTCTCCTGACCATAACGCATGGTCCGGTCGCCTATCGCTTCCCGGTCAAAGCGAGGGATGAAGAGAGCACGATCCCGCAGGACGAGATCGGCATGAACATTCAGTCCCAAGCCCCGCGCAAGCTGCATATAAGGCGCTTCCAGGCGCAGGATATTGGCCAGGGAGACATCGTTACCTCGCCCAAACTTCACGATGAAGTGTTGTTCAGCTTGTTCATCTGGAAGAGTGTGATCCAGATAAAAAAGGCCGTCTTTTGCCCGGGTCAGAAGTATCTTGGGCCACTCTCCCTGAATGCCGGAAGATCCCGCCAAAAACAGACCGTGTTGTGCCAGGTATTCATTGAAGTCGCCGGCTCTGGATGCGACCTCGTCCATGCTAAAACCGCGGGTCGTATTTCCGGTGCGGGCGATTGTCCACTCATGCGCTTCCTTGATACGGACATTGCCGATCGGATTGCCTGCGCCGGCAAGCAACAGCTCCCAATCCGCCCCGGGTCCAGTGTTTTCTGTGCGCTCCAGTTGTTTCAGTAACTCGGTTCGCCCATATCCTTGTGGTAGCAGGTCGACCAGGAATGGCGGCCAATGCTTGGGGTGATAATCGAGCAATTCGACAGGAACATTCATAGACAATGCTGCTGCATCCGATCTTCCCCAATATTGCAGCGCATAGTCGGCCAGGTACACCAGATAAGTCGATGCTGCTATGCCCCGAGCTCTCTCACCGGTAAGGTCGAGCGCAGCCGCATCGTGCCAGACATCGTCGATGAAGACCTGTAGGGTGCATGTAGTAGAAGGCATATACACAGAATAGTATCAGTAATATCGTCAAAAAACCCATTAAACATGATAGAAAAGTGTGTAAATAAGATTACATGATTTAGGACAAAAGCGAGCCTCTTACCTCAACCAGGAGCCATTAACTGTTCACAATTCGCTACTGATTCATGTCAAAATTACTAAGTGCAAGTTTAGTTTGACCCTGATTTAACCCGATGCTATAGTCGGACCAAGCCAATGGTAACGTTTCCAAACGTGCCAAAAAATAAACGGCTGGACACGGAGACACAATGGTCACACCCCGCACGATGGCAGCAGCCTGCGCATGGCTGTGCGCCACTGCTTTCGCGCTGCCCGCTTTCGTGCTGCCTGCGCCTGCCCATGCGGCGGCCAAGGCCGAAGTCATCCATTGGTGGACTTCAGGCGGAGAATCGAGCGCCGTCAAGCAGGTCGCTCAAGCCTTCCGCAACGCTGGCGGGGTCTGGATCGACAGCGCCATCGCCGGCGGCGACCAGTCACGCGCTGTGACCATCAATCGCATCATCGGCGGCAACCCGCCAACCGCCGCCCAGTTCAACACTTCAAAACAGTTCACCGACGTCATCGAGCAGGACATGCTCAACAACGTCGACCTGGTAGCCCAAGCCCAGGATTGGGACCGCATCCTGCCCGAGCCGCTGATCGACGTGATCAAGCACAACGGCCACTATTACGCAGTGCCGCTCAACATCCACATGCAGACCTGGATCTGGTACTCGAAGGCCGCCTTCAAGAAGGCCGGCATCGAAAAGGAACCAGCCAGCATGCCGGAACTGTTCGCCGCCCTCGACAAGCTGAAAGCCGCCGGCCTGGTGCCGCTGGCCCACGGCGGCCAGTCGTGGCAGGAGACCGTGCTGTTTTCAAGCCTGCTGGCCAATATCGGCGGCCGCGAGCTGTACCTGAAAGTGATCCGCGACCGCGACCAGGCCACGATCAAGTCGCCCGCCTTCCGCGACGTGCTGCTGGCCTTCAAGCGCATGAAGTCGTACGTGGACGCCGGCTCGCCGGGCCGCAACTGGAACGACGCCACCGCAATGCTCATCAGCGGCAAGGCAGGCTTCCAGATCATGGGCGACTGGGCCAAGGGCGAATTCACCAATGCCGGCCAACTGCCCGGCCAGCACTACGGCTGCATCGCCGGCCTGAAACCCGACACTCCTTATCTGATGCAGGGCGACGTCTTCGTTTTTCCGCGCACCGACAACCCGAACGCCATCAAGGCCCAGCAACTGCTGGCCAACGTGGTGTCGCAGCCCCAGCTGCAAGTCACGTTCAGCAAGCTGAAAGGCTCGATCCCGGTGCGCCTGGATGCCGATGTGTCGGAGCTCGACCTGTGCGCGCAAAAAGGCATCGAGATCGTCAAGGACCGTTCGCGCCAGCTCGGCGTGACCGAGGTCTACCTGACGCCGGACCAGAACGGCGCGCTGCAGGACATCCTGACCGCCTACTGGAACATGGACATCAAGGTCGACAAGGTCCAGCGCAGCATCGCCAACGCCCTCAAATACTGACGCCATGCTCGCACGCCGCATCCACAAGTTCAGCCCCCGCTTGAGTCCATACCTTGCCCTGCTGCCGATGGCATTGACGGTGCTGCTCGCGTACATCGGCGGCGCGCTGTGGACGCTGCGCACCTCGTTCACCGCGGCGCGCACCTTCCCGTCCGAGAAATTCATCGGTGTCGCCCAGTACGTGCGCCTGTTCGACAACGAGCGCTGGCTGCTGTCGCTGCACAACCTGGCCGTCTACGGTGCGCTGTTCATCATCGCCTGCATGGTGCTGGGCTTTTTGCTGGCCGTGTTCATCGACCAGAACGTCAAGGGCGAAGGCGTGCTGCGCACCGTGTTCCTGTATCCGTACGCGATGTCCTTCATCGCTACCGGCCTGGTATGGCAATGGCTGCTGGCACCGGGCAGCGGCATCGAAGGCGCGGTGCGCCAGATGGGATTGACCAGTTTCTCGTTCGACTGGATCGTGCACCAGGACCTGGTAATCTACACGGTCGTCATCGCCACCGTGTGGCAAGCTTCGGGCCTGGTGATGGCGCTGATGCTGGCCGGCCTGCGCGGCATCGATCCCGAGATCTACAAAGCCGCGCGCCTGGACGGCATTCCGGCCTGGCGCACCTATCTGCAGATCGTGCTGCCAATGCTCGGGCCCACCGTCGCCACCGTGTTCCTGCTCCTGACTACCGCCGTAGTAAAACTGTACGACGCGGTGGTGGCGATGACCCAGGGCGGCCCCGGCATCGCCAGCGAAGTGCCGGCCAAGTTCATCATGGACCACCTGTTCCTGCGCTCGAACATCGGCCTGGCCTCGGCTGGCGCGGTGACGCTGCTGCTTCCCGTGCTGGCCTTATTGGCGCCGTATGCCTATGCACGCAGCCGCCGTGCCCGCGCCGGAGGAGCACACGCATGAGCCACCATTCGCTGCAGGCGATCGCCCCGCCGCTGCCGGTCGAGACAATGACGACAAGGAAGCGCAAGCGCCACCTCACGCCGGCGCGCATCGGCGTCTACGCCTTCCTGTTCAGCGCTGCCCTGTTCTTCCTACTGCCGCTGTACGTCATGATCATCACCTCGTTCAAGCCGATGCTCGAGATCCGCAGCGGCAACGTGTTCGCCCTGCCCGCCATGGCCACGCTCGACCCGTGGCGCGAAGCCTGGGGCGCGGTCAGCCAGGGCTTCTGGAACTCGGTGGCGATCGCCGTGCCCAGCACCGTGATCCCGATCCTGCTCGGCGCGATCAACGGTTATGCGCTGTCGTTCTGGCGTCCGCGCGGCGCGAACCTGCTGTTTGGCGTGCTGCTGGCCGGCGCCTTCATCCCGGTACAGGTGATGATCTATCCGCTGGTGTGGATGATGGCGCGCGCCGGTGTGTTCGGCTCTCTGCCTGCGATCGTGCTGGTGCACGTCATCTTCGGCATGCCATTGATGACGCTCCTGTTCCGCAACTACTACGCCTCGGTGCCGCACGAGTTGTTCCAGGCCGCGCGCATCGATGGCGGCGGCTTCTGGCGCATATTCCTGCAGGTGATGCTGCCGATGTCGCTGCCGATCGTGGTGGTGGCGGCGATCATGCAGGTCACCGGCGTCTGGAACGACTACATCCTGGGCCTGGTTTTCGCCGGCCGCGAGAACCTGCCGATGACGGTCCAGTTGAACAACGTGATCAACACCACCACCGGCACGCGCATGTACAACGTCAACATGGCCGCGACCATCCTCACCGCTGCCGTGCCGCTGGCGATCTATTTCATCTCCGGACGCTGGTTCGTGCGCGGCATCGCCGCCGGCGCCGTGAAAGGCTGAACTCCATGTCGAATGTCACCCTGCGCAAACTGTGCATCACCCGCGGCGACAACCAGATCCTGCGCGACCTCGATTTGCAGATCGAGCCGGGCGAATTCCTGGTGCTGCTCGGACCATCCGGCTGCGGCAAGTCGACCCTGCTGCACAGCATCGCCGGCCTGATCGACTTGTCGAGCGGCGCGATCGAGATCGGTGGTCGCGACATGAGCTACGCCGACCCGAGCGAGCGCGGGATCGGCATGGTGTTCCAGTCGTATGCGCTATACCCGACCATGTCGGTCGAAAAGAACATGTCGTTCGGCCTCAAAATCGCCGGCACCCCGAAGACCGAAATCCAGCGCCGCGTGCGCCGCACCGCCGAGATGCTGCAGCTCGACGCCCTGCTGGATCGCAAGCCGTCGCAACTCTCGGGCGGCCAGCGCCAGCGGGTCGCAATCGGGCGCGCGCTAGTGCGCGAAGCGGGCGTGTATCTGTTCGACGAGCCGCTGTCGAACCTGGACGCCAAGCTGCGCGCGGAACTGCGGCGCGAACTGAAGATGCTGCACCAGACGCTCGGTTCGACCATGGTCTACGTGACCCACGACCAGGCCGAGGCGATGACGCTGGCGACGCGCATCGTGGTCATGCAGGGCGGCCGCATCCAGCAGATCGGCACCCCGGCCGAAGTCTATGACCGTCCCGCCAACCGCTTCGTGGCGGGCTTTCTCGGTTCGCCATCGATGAACTTCATCGAGGGCAGCGTCGATGCCCAGGGACGCTTCAGCGCCGGGGCATTGAACATGATGCTTCCCACGACTAAACAAGGTGCCGTAACGCTGGCGGCGCGCCCGGAACACCTCCACATCGACGACAATGGCGCCATGAGCGGTACCGTCACGCTGGTCGAGCCGATGGGCAACCACCAGGTGGTGTGGATCGACTGCGGCGGCCAGGCGCTGTCGCTGATCGAGCACGATGCGCGTCCTCTCGCCAGCGGCCAAAAAGTGCGCTTCACCATCGATGCGGCGCGTGTTTCGCTGTTCGACCAGGGCAGCGGCCAGCGCTTGTAAAACATGCCGTATGCATGCGGATGCAGTATGCTTGACGGTTGGTTAAATTAATTTTGGATAGGAACCGTAGGTGGCAACAATCAAGGATGTAGCGCGTCTGGCCGGAGTCGGCCTCGGCACTGCCTCGCGCGTGGTCAGCGGCAAGGGCTCGGTGTCCCCGGCCACGCTCGAACGCGTGCGCAAGGCGATCGACGAGCTGGGCTTCCGCCCCTCGCACGCGGCGCGCGCCCTGCTGTCCGGCACCAGCCGCATGGTGGGCGTCTACATTCCCGTATTGTCCGGCACCTTCTACACCCCGATCCTGCAGATCATCGATACCGAGCTGCGCGCCGCCGGCCTGCACATGGTGGTGGCGTTCGGCGTCGGCCTCGGCGACGCGCGGCGCCAGGCGATGGAAGGGATCGAGTTCCTGATCGAGCGTGGCTGCGATGGCCTGATCATGATGACCAGCGCCCTGCTCGACGAAGACATCGCGGCGCTCGGCATCAAGCAGCGCCAGCTGGTCGCGCTGAACCACGACTTCACGGCGATTCCCGAGCAGTGCTTCACGGTCGACCACACGCTCGGTGGACGCCTGGCGGCGCGCACCCTGCTCGACTATGGCCACCGCGACATCGCCGTGATCGGCGGCCCGAATGCGCTGGGCGACAACGTGGCGCGTCTAAGCGGCTTCATGCAGGAGCTGCAAGGCGCCGGCATCGACACCGGCAAGATCTGGACCGTCGAAAGCGACTTCTCGCCGCATGGCGGCTGGCTCGCGGCCAAGGAGCTGATCGAATCCGGCACGCCGTGCAGCGCCCTGTTCTGCGCCAACGACGAGATGGCGGTCGGCGCCCTGTCGTACTTCCAGGAAGCCGGCATCAGCGTGCCGCGCGACCTGTCGGTGATCGGCTACGACGACACGCCGAGCGCGGAATTCTCGGCGCCGCGCCTGACGTCGGTGCACATGCCATGGCGCGAGATGACGCAGAACGGCATCAACGCCCTGCTCAACCGCTGCTATGACCTGAAGCGCCCGGTGACGCGCAGCTTCCCGGTCGGCGTGACCATGCGCGCTTCACTGGCCAAGGCGACGGGCGGCAAAGGCAAGAGCAAAACCAAGGGAGACAAGGCGCAGCGCTGATACCCCAACTCATCGCGGCCGTGCGCGGCCTTTTTTTTGAACCAGAACTGGAAAGCTTTCCAAAGGCATCGCAAGGCTTTTCCAACATATTGTTTAGACCAATACCAAAAGCGAACCATGACCACTGCCAACCGTCCCAACTCCGCCGCCCCGCAGCGCAGCGACTTCGCCTCCGACTTCCTGTGGGGCTGCGCTACCTCGTCCTACCAGATCGAGGGCGCCGGCCGCGAAGACGGCCGGGTCGAATCGATCTGGGACCGCTTCGCCGCCACGCCGGGGTGCGTCAAGGACGGCTCGAACGGCCTGGTCGCCTGCGACCACTACCACCGCTGGCCGGAAGACTTCGACATCGCCAAGGACATGGGCCTGAACGCCTACCGCTTCTCGATCGCCTGGCCGCGCATCTACACCGGCGAACAGGGACGGCCGAACCAGAAGGGACTGGACTTCTATTCGCGCCTGGTGGACGGCATGCTGGAACGCGGTCTGCAGCCATGGGCCACGCTGTACCACTGGGACCTGCCGCAATCGTTGCAGGACATCGGCGGCTGGGAAAACCGCGCCACGATCGATGCCTTCGTCGATTTCGCCGATGCCATGTCGCGCACGCTGGGCGACCGCATCAAGCACTGGATCACCCATAACGAGCCTTGGTGCACTGCCATCATCGGCAACTACGAAGGCTGGCACGCGCCGGGCAACACCAGCCTCAAGACCGCGCTGCAGGTGGCGCACAATGTGCTGGTCTCGCATGGCAAGGCGACGCCGGTGATCCGCGCCAACGTGCCGGATGCGCAAGTCGGCATGGCGGTCAGCCTGCACCCGCTGCGCGCGGCCAGCAGCAGCCCTGAAGACCAGGCGGCCAAAGAACGCCACGACGGCCTGCGCTATCGCTGGTTCCTCGATCCGCTGTTCGGCCGCGGCTATCCGCAGGCGACGCTGGACCTGGTCAAGGACGCGGGGCCGGTCGTCGAAGCAGGCGACATGGAAGCCATCGCCGTGAAGACCGACTTCATGGGCGTCAACTACTACTTCCCCGAGGTCGTGGCCGACGATCCGACCCACGCGCCGTTCCGCACCAGGGTGCTGCCGACCCTTGATGGCGAGATCACCGCAATGGGCTGGCCGGTGGCGCCGGAAGGCCTGAGCGAACTGCTCACACGTATCGAAAGCGACTACCACCCCGGCCCGATGTACGTCACCGAAAACGGCTCGGCCTTCGATGATACGGTCGGCCCGGACGGTGAGGTGAACGACGTGCAGCGCCGTGACTATCTGGTACGCCACCTGGCTTCGCTGAAGGATGCAATCGACAACGGCGTGCCGGTGAAGGGTTACTTCGCCTGGAGCCTGCTCGACAACTTCGAATGGGCCGAGGGCTACCTGAAGCGCTTCGGCCTGGTCCACATCGACTACGACACGCAGCAACGCCGCCTGAAGAACAGCGGCAAGTGGTACCGCGCCTTCCTGCGCCAGGAATGATCCGACTATCCAACTAACGACAACGACGAGACACGACCCATGACCCTGAAGCTCCGCCCCGCCACGCTTGCCATCGCCCTCGCTTTCACCCTGCCAGCCCTGTGCGCTACCGCAGCCACCAATGCGCCGCTCAAGGACTGGCCACAGGTGCGCAGCGCCATCGCCAAGGATGCCGCGCTCGAGAAGCGCGTGCAGGACATCGTCGGCAAGATGACCCTGGCGCAGAAGATCGGCCAAATGACCCAGCCCGAGATCAAGGCCGCCACGCCGGACGATGTGCGCAAGTACTATCTCGGCTCGGTCCTGAATGGCGGCGGCAGCTGGCCGAACGGGAACAAGAACGCCTCGGCCAAGGAATGGCTGGCGCTGGCCCAGGCCTATCATGAAGCGTCGATGAAGACCGACATGGCGATTCAGGTGCCGGTGATCTGGGGCACCGACGCGGTCCATGGCCACAACAACGTACCGGGCGCCACCCTGTTCCCGCATAACATCGGCCTCGGTGCGGCGCGCAATCCGCAGCTGGTGCGCGAGATCGGCGCCGCCACCGCGAAAGCCGTGCGCGCGACCGGCATCGCCTGGGTGTTCGGCCCGACGCTGGCGGTAGTGCGCGACGACCGCTGGGGACGCACCTACGAGAGCTATGGCGAGAACCCGGAGATCGTGCGCAGCTACGCCGGCGAATACGTGAAAGGCATGCAGGGCACGTTCAAGGATGATGCCAACACCATCGCCACCGCCAAGCACTTCATCGGCGACGGCGGCACCGAGAACGGCAAGGACCGCGGCGTGACCAAGGCCACGGCGAGCGAGCTGCTGAACATCCACGGCGCCGGCTACCTGCCGGCACTGGAGGCGGGCG
The DNA here is from genome assembly GCF_031995545.1 of Massilia sp. GTDB lineage: Bacteria > Pseudomonadota > Gammaproteobacteria > Burkholderiales > Burkholderiaceae_D > Telluria. The sequence continues at coordinate 84,646 of NZ_DAMAGA010000009.1, read as the reverse complement.
CGCAGACGGTCATGGCCTCGTTCAACAGCTGGACCGATACCGCCACCGGTACCGAGTACGGGAAGCTGCACGGCAGCAAACCGGTCCTGACCGGCATCCTCAAGGACAAGACCGGCTTCGACGGCTTCGTGGTCACCGACTGGAATGGCCAGGGCGAAGTCAAAGGCTGCCGCAACGACAGCTGCGCCCAGGCGATCAACGCCGGCGTCGACATGGTGATGGTGCCGGACGACTGGAAGGCCTTCATCGCCAACACCATCAAGCAGGTCGAAAGCGGCGAGATCCCGATGTCGCGCATCGACGACGCCGTCACCCGCATCGTCCGCGTCAAGCTGCGCGCCGGCCTGTTCGACAAGAGCCCGGCCCAGAACGCATATGCCGGCAAGGATGATGCGATGCAGGCACGCGCCCTGGCACGCCAAGCGGTGCGCGAATCGCTGGTGCTGCTCAAGAACGAAGGCCCGCTTCTCCCCCTGAAGCGCGGCCAGAAGATCCTGGTAGTCGGCAAGACGGCTGACGACCTGTCGAACCAGAGCGGTGGCTGGACCATCACCTGGCAAGGCACCGCCAATACCAATGCCGACTTCAAAAATGCCGACACCATCCTGGCCGGCTTGCGTGAAGCGGCCGGCAAGGACAACGTGACCTTCAGCGCCGATGCCAAGGGGGTCGACGTATCCAAGTTTGACGCCGTGGTGGCGGTGATCGGCGAGCGTCCGTATGCGGAAGGCGACGGCGACATCCACCCGTCCGGCACCCTGCGCCACAGCAGCCGCTATCCGGAAGACCTGGCGGTGCTCAAAGCGGTGGCCGGCAAGGACAAGCCGGTGATCACCGTCATGGTTGCCGGCCGTCCGGTGTATGCCAACGATCTGCTGAATCTCTCCGACACCTTCATCTCGGCCTGGCTGCCGGGTTCCGAGGGCAAAGGCGTGTCCGACCTGCTGGTGGCCGGCAGCCAGCGCTACGACTTCAAGGGCAAGCTGCCGTTCTCGTGGCCGAAGTCGGTGTGCCAGACCAGGTTGAATGTCGGCGACAAGGACTACGCGCCGCTGTTCGCCTATAGCTACGGCCTGCAGGCCGGCACGCGCTCGAAGGTCGGCAAGCTCGATGAAACGATTCCGGCGGGCGGCTGCAGCGCCAGCAACACCTTCTCGGTCTTTACCCAGGCCGACCGCACCAGCTATCCGCTGGCGATCAAGAGCGGCCAGCAGAGCACCGTGCTGGGCGCCGACCTGAACGCCACCTTCAAGCTGCCGAACGTGACCGCCGCCACGGCGCAGGTCAACACCCAGCAGGACGCCAAGCTGATCACCTGGAGCGGCCCGGCCACCTTCGAGGCACGCGGCGCGCGCGCCATGGTGCTCCCAAGCGCGGCGGCGAAAGACGGCGCGCTGCGCTTCGACACCATCGTGTTCAAGGCACCTGAAGGCAAGGTGACGCTGGCGATGGGCTCCACCCAGCTCGACGCCACCGCCCTGTTCAAGCGCCTGTCGGGCATCGGCAAGCAGACCGTCAACGTCCCCCTGTCCTGCTTCCAGGCCAAGGGGGTGGACTTGTCCAAGGTCGACACCCCGTTCAGCGTCACCAGCGACAAGGCCTTCGCCGCGGCCTTCGCCAACATCGAGATCGCCGGCGGCGGAGCAAAGGATGCCGACGCCGTGCGTTGCGAGGAACTGAAATGACCCAGGAGCTGCGCCTGCTGGCCGACATCGGCGGCACCAACGCGCGCTTCGCCCTGCAGTCGCCAGGCGGCGGCTTCGACGACGTCGAAGTCCTGTCGGCGGCCGCTTATCCGACGCTGGGCGACGCGATGCGCGCGTATCTCGCCAATGCACGCGCACGCGGGCTGGCAACCGACGGCGTGCGCCACGCGGCGCTGGCGATCGCCAACCCGGTCGAGGGCGACGCGGTCAAGATGACCAACCACCACTGGAGCTTCTCGATCGAAGCGCTGCGCCAGGAACAGGGGTTGACCACCCTGCTGGTGGTGAACGACTTCGCGGCGCTGGCGATGGCGCTGCCGCATCTGGCCCCTGATGGCAAACGCCGCATCGGCGGCGGCGTCGAGCTGGCGGGCCGTCCGATCGGCCTGATCGGACCCGGCACCGGCCTGGGCGTCTCCGGCGTGATCCCGGCCGGGGATCGATGGATCGCTCTCGCCGGCGAAGGTGGCCATGTCAGCTTCGCTCCGTGCACCCGCGACGAAGTGGCGATCCTGGAAGCGCTGTGGGGCGAATACGGCCACGTCTCGGCCGAGCGCCTGCTGTCGGGCATGGGGTTGGAGCTGATCCACTGGGCGCGCACCGGCAAGCGCCTCAAGGCGGCCGACATCACGCAGGCGGCGCTGGACGGTTCGCCTGGTGACTGCCGCGCCACGGTGGACGTGTTCTGCGCGATTCTGGGCAGCGTGGCCGGCAACGTGGCGCTGACGCTGGGCGCCACCGGCGGTATGTACATCGGCGGCGGCATCGTGCCGCGCCTGGGCGAGCTGTTCGAGCGGTCAAGCTTCCGCGCGCGGTTCGAGGACAAGGGGCGCCTGAACGGCTACCTGGCGCGCATCCCGACTTACTTGATTACTGAACAATATCCCGCATTGCGCGGCGTTTCGGCTATGCTGTCGGATCGAGTCAAACCTCTGCAATAACAACGGAGACCGCATGCAGAACCCAGTACAGAATCCGACCGTGGCCAGCGCTAGCGCGGACGGCGAACACAATCAGCACACCGGCGCGCTGGTGATCGTCACCATCCTGTTCTTCATGTGGGGCCTGATCACGTCGCTCAACGACGTCCTGATCCCGCACCTGAAATCTATCTATACCCTCACCTACATGCAGGCGATGCTGGTGCAGTTCTGCTTCTTCGGCGCCTACTTCATCGTCTCGCTGCCGGCCGGCGCCCTGATCCGGCGCCTGGGCTACCAGAACGGCGCCGTCACCGGCCTGATGATCGCGGCCGCCGGCTGCGCCCTGTTCTACCCGGCCTCGAACGGCGGCTACGGCATGTTCCTGTTCGCGCTGTTCGTGCTGGCCAGCGGCATCACCATCCTGCAGGTGGCGGCCAACCCCTACGTCACCGTGCTCGGACCTGCGCGCACCGCCGCCAGCCGCCTGACCCTGACCCAGGCCTTCAATTCGCTCGGCACCACCGTGGCGCCGGCGCTGGGCGGGATCCTGATCCTGTCGACCGCGGTGCTGGGCGCCGACCAGCTGGCGCTGCTGTCGGACGCCGAGCAGGCCGCGCACAAGGCCGCCGAAGCGGCCGCAGTGCAAGGTCCTTACCTGGGCCTGGCCGCCGCGCTGGCGCTGCTGGCGGTGCTGTTCGCCGTGGCACGCCTGCCGAAGATCGCGTTCGAGGAAACCACCGTCGCCGTGGACGGCAAGGGCGGCGCCATGGCCTACCGCCACCTGGTGCTGGGCGCGCTCGGCATCTTCCTGTATGTCGGCGCCGAAGTCAGCATCGGCAGCTTCCTGATCAACTTCATCGGCGAGCCGCACATCGCGGGCCTGAGCCACGCCGACGCCGCGCACTTCGTCAGCATGTACTGGGGCGGCGCCCTGGTCGGCCGCTTCATCGGCTTCGCCGTGATGCGCTATGTCAGCCCGGGCAAGTCGCTGGCGGTGACCGCGCTCGGCTCGATCCTGCTGGTCCTGACCGCGACCTTCACCAGCGGCAGCCTGGCGATGTACGCCCTCATCGCGGTTGGACTGTGCAACTCGATCATGTTCCCGACCATCTTCAGCATGGCGCTGCACGGCCTGGGCAAGTACACCGGCCAGGGCTCGGGCTTCCTGTGCATGGCGATCGTCGGCGGCGCGGTGGTGCCGTTCGTGCAGGGCATCCTGGCCGACACCATCGGCCTGCAGATCTCGTTCCTGGTACCGGCAGCGTGCTATCTGTTCGTGCTGTACTACGGCGTCAAGTACGCCAATCTGCACAAGCAGACGATTGTAGTGGATTGATCGGTAGGGTTGGCGGCTTGGCCGCCGACGCGGTGGTTGTTATCGGCTTCGCTTTCGCGACGGATGATCTTGCTGCCAACTATCACCGCGTCGGCGGCATAGCCTGTTTGGCACAGGGACATAGGTAACACTTGTCTAGGGACATAGGTTACACATGTTGTCTGTATTCTAGCCTGCAATCCGCAGGTCGATTTCGCCGACCTGACGATCGCAGAACACGACGCTAAGAAGCCCGTCGATATCCGTTGGCCGGATAGCGACGGACTCTCCCACCAAGCCTTCCCCAACGAACAGTTGATGGCTTTTGAAGGTGATGTGGCCATTACCTCGTACCTTGCGTACCGTTTCGCCTTGATCGTATTCGAGCACCGGTAGCTCTTCCGGATATCGACGTGCGCTGACGACGTAGCGACTGGCCGGCGGTTTCTGGTTCAGTGCGTAATGCGGACGTATTGTGTTGTACTGCTCGCGCCAGTCATCAAAGGCGTACTGGCATGCACTGAGCGAATGAAAGCCTCGTCTCTCCAACAGTTCAAGCTTGAGCGTACGATGGAAGCGCTCGTCCTTTCCTTGGGTCTGCGGATGCATTGGCCTGCTATGTCCGACGCGGACACCAAGCCTGAGAAGCCAGACTTCGAATTTGGTAAGTCCATTTTGCTTCGGCGTCCCCCAAGGATTACCGTTGTCGCAGGTGAAGCGCTGAGGAAGACCATATTGCCGGAACACGTCGATCAAGGCGCTCTTCACGTGTTCCGCCGTCTCTCCACGGCACGCTGCAAGACAGATGGCAAAGCGTGAGTGGTCATCCAAAACCGTTAGCGGATAGCAGCGTCCCGCCTTCGGATCGGTCAGCGCAAAGTGACCTTTGAAATCCATCTGCCACAGCAGATTCGGGGCCTCGTGCTCGAACCTGCTGGTCGCTGGAGGTCCGGCATCGCTTGAGAGGATTACCTGGCGCCCATGCCTACGCAGGATTGCTCCAATGGTATTGGGATGAGGTCTAGGGCCCTCCTCGGGAAGCAGGGCTTGCAGCTTGCGTGGTCCCCAGCACGGATGTGCATCGTGGAGTGCAACGACTTGCGCCTCAAGGTGAGCATCACTTCGGTTAGGAGAATTGGTCGGCCGACGTGACCGATCTGCTAAGCCGTCTTTGCCATGTTCTTTGAACAGAGCCAGCCACTTATAGGCAGTCTTACGGCTGACGCCGAAAGCGCGGCAAAGCGTGCTTATGTTGGCGCCTGGCGCACTTGCCAACATTACGAACTCTAGGCGAGAAGTCATCTGGGAACACTCCTTCCAAGGCATCGCACACTCCAGCTATTGGTCGTGTGTCGATGATAAGAAAAGTGTTACCTATGTCCCTAGACGACTGTTACCTATGTCCCTGTGCCATACATAGCCGCCAACCCTACGTCAACAAAGCCCGCTCATGCGGGCTTTGTTTATTTCGGCGCGGCGCAGTAGCGCTGCACGTACTGCTGATGGCTCGGCAGCTGGCTCACCGTCTTGTCGACCGCGCCCTTGATCGAGCCGAGGAAATGCGACAGCTCGGCGTCGCCCATCAGGTCGGCCGATTGATGATGCTGCAGCGGCATGATGCCCTGCCCGATCATCACCTGGATCCAGGAATTTTCGGCGAACAGCTCGTTCGGCACCCGGAACACGCGCCCGGTCTGGCGGAACAGGTCGATGCGGTGCTGCAGCGACGCCGGCACCGTCATGTCGCGCGCCTGGCGCCAGTACAGGGTATCGGCGCGGTTGGTGACCTTGTAGTGCAGGATGATGAAGTCGCGGATGTGCTCGACCTCCGTCGCCGCCTGCTGGTTGTATTCGTCGATGTCGCTCTGGGCGATGCCGTCGGACGGGAACATCTGCATCAGGCGCACGATCGAGCGCTGGATCAGGTGGATGCTGGTCGATTCGATCGGCTCCAGGAAGCCGCTCGCCAGGCCGACCGCCACGCAGTTGCCCTTCCAGACCTGCTTGCGCTGGCCCGGCGTGAAGCGCAGCACGCGCGGTTTCGTCAAGGCTTCGCCTTCGACGTTGTTCACCAGTGCCTGAACGGCCTGGTCCTGGTCGACGTGGCGGCTGGAAAACACCATGCCGTTGCCGACCCGGTGCTGCAGCGGAATGCGCCATTGCCAGCCGAAGCCGTGCGCGATCGAGCGCGTGTACGGCACCGCGTCACCGACCGACATGGTCTGCAGCGCGGCTGCGCTGTCATTGAACAGCCATTGCGACCAGTCCTCGTATTCGACGCCCAGAGCCTGTCCGATCAGGAGCGCCCGGAAGCCGGTGCAGTCGATGAACAGGTCGCCCTCGACATCAAGGCCAGAATCGAGCGTCAGCGAACGGATATGGCCGGTGAGCGCGCTGGTGGTGACATCGACGATCTTGCCCTCGATGCGCTGCACGCCGAAACGCTCGCTGAACGCGCGCAGGAATCTGGCGTAGGCGGTGGCGTCCAGGTGGTAGGCGTAGTTCATGCCGCCGCGCGGCAGATGGGCGAAGCGGTTTTCCTGGGCCGCGCGCAGTTCCAGGCAGTAGTCGCCGTAGTCACCGGCCAGGCCGCGCTCGCGGCCCTTGCGCCAGAAGTGCTGGAAGCCGGCGGTCCAGTGGTCGGTGCCGGTCATGCCGAACGAGTGGATGTAGTCTTCACCGACGTCGCGCCAGCCCTCGAAGCCGATCCCGAGCTTGAAGGTGGCGTTGGTGGCGGCCATGAACTCCTGCTCGTTAATCTCGAGCAGGTTATGGAAGTTGATCAGGCTCGGGATGGTGGCTTCGCCCACGCCCACGGTCCCGATCTCGTCCGACTCGATCAGCTTGATCTCGAGGCGCTTGCCCAGGATCTTAGAGATGCACGCCGCCGCCATCCAGCCTGCGGTGCCGCCGCCGGCGATCACCACACGCCGCACCGGGCGGCCTTTCAAGCCTGTCTCCTGGCTGTTTTTATTCTCCATCTGCTGTCTCCTGTCAGCGGCTAATTTAGCGATTAATCCGCTTTAATAATTGAGCGCGGATCGCGCGCGCCGTGTCATCGTCGATCGGTCCAAGCATGCGCCGAGCGGCCGGCGGAATGTGGCTCGCGGTTTCCTCGTCCGCTTCGAACACATAGTGGCGGAACAGTTCGGCCCAGGCCTGGCGCTGCGCAGGCGGCAGGTCGCGCACCGACAGCAGCGCGTGCATCAGCGCGTTCATCGGCGTGTCCATCCACTCCGGCGACTGGCGCCACCAGTAATTCACCAGCACGTTGAAGCGGTCCAGCGCCTCGACGTGGTGCCACCACATGCTGGGGATGAACAGGGCGTCGCCCGGTTCCATCTCGGCTACTTGCGCATGTTCCATCGCCTGCGCGAAGCGCGGGAAGCGCGCCAGGTCGGGTCTGGCGAAATCGACCAGGCTGATGGCCTGCCCGGCCGGCGTGAAGTCGAGCGGTCCGATGTACAGATTGTGCTGCTGGCCCGGCGGGAACAGCGTGAAGCGGCGCCGGCCGACCGCGACGCAGGCCAGGTTGTCCGGCAGGTCGTAATGGGCCGCGATCACGGTGTGGTTGCCGATCCAGATGCTGGCCAGCGCCTCGCGCCCTTTCAGGTCGACGTCGTTCTCGGCGCGAAAACCCGGCAGCGCGCCCTCGATGCTGGTCGAGCCGACATAGATGGTGGGGGACGGCTCGCTGGCAGCATGCTTTTCCAGTTCGCCCAGCACGGTGTCGAGACGTACCCGCACCGGGTAGAAATTGAAGCCACTGAGGTCGTCGTTGTAGCCGAAGCGGCCGTCGATCTCGGGCGCGCCCAGCATGGCGTTGACGGTGGCGTCGCGGTAGAAGCGGCGCAGGTAGGCGTCGGCCGCCTGCGCCGACTGCAAGCCGGCCTGCACTATCGGCCAGTCGCGCACCAGGCCGCGCAGCAGTAGCGGCTCGGTGGACGCCAGGATCTCGTTGCCGAGGTCGCCCGGACGCAGGCCGGCGATCTCGCGGATGGGCTTAGCGGCGGGCAGCATCGTGTTTGTTCTTGCGGTCGACCAGGACGCGGAAGTTCGACAGCGAGGCCATCGCGTAGTAGATCTGTTCCAGGTAGCCGGCCTTGTGCAGCTCGGCCACGATTGCCGCGTCGAGGCCGGCCAGGCGTTCCTCGGCAATGGTGAAGAAACCGGCCAGGCGGTTCTGCGAGCCGTCGTCCAGGGTCAGGTCGAAGGTGAAGCCTTCCAGCAGCTGGTGGCGCATCAGGGCCTCGATGAAGCCGACGTTGGCCTGCACGCCGCGGTGGATGGTCGAGAGCACGTCGTTGATGTGCTCCAGGTACTCGCTCGAGCCGCCGTGCTCCTTGAAGATCGGCTGGCCCTCGGTCTTGCTCACGCGCGGGTTGTCGAGGTCGATCTGGACCATCAGCTCGTCGCCGCTGCGGCCGATCAGGAACGGCTGGCGTTCGAGCAGCATCGGCACGGTATGGGCGTCCCAGCGGCCGTCGTCGAGGAACAGGTTCTCGTCTTCCAAGAAACCGAGCAAGGCGATGGCTTCGTAGCGCTGGGCATCGTCGGTCTGGCGGAAGATGATCGGATAATGCCCCTGCAGGGAGCGGAATTCGGCGCCGAAGGTCGGCGCCCAGGCCACGTCGCTGCCCAGACCGGGGCGGTGCCCGGTGATGATGCGCAGGTCCTTGTGCTCGATGTTGTTCAGCAGGGCGATATTGGGCATGTGAGTCTCTTGATGTCGTTATTGGTGGCGCCGGCGGGCGGTCGGATCAGGGGGCACGACAAAAAAACGGCGCACCGGTACGAGACCGACACGCCGCCATCCGGTATGCAATGCAAGGTGTTCGTCACCGCGGTGCTTCCTGAAAAACCGATCAGGCAAGTCTACTCCGAAACACGGCCGCGGCGAAACTGCCCGCGGCCGCGTTTCGGCGCCGTACGATCAGAACTTGTAGCGCGCGGCCAGCATGTAGCGCGGGCCGGACTGGGTCACGAACAGCACCTGTGACTTGGTGCGACCGTGCACGCGCTGGATCTCGTCGGTCAGGTTGATGCCCTCGAACGACAGGCTCAGGTTCTTGTTGACGTTGTAACCGACGCTGACGTCGAGCTGGCCGTAGGCCTCGACGTAGTTCGGGTTCGGACCCGAGCCGTCGAAGGTCGACGACAGGAACTCGTCGCGCCAGTTGTAGGCCGCGCGCACGTTCCACTTGTCGTTCTCGAAGATACCCACCAGGTTGGCCGAGTCGCCCAGGCCGACCAGCGCAAACTGCTCGCCGATGCTGCTGTTGTCGTACTTCAGGCCCGAATTGACGTAGGTGTAGTTGGCCTGGAAGCCGAAGCCGCTGTTGCCGAACATGTGCTGGACGTTGAACTCCAGGCCGCGGATGCGCGCTTCCTTCTGGTTCGAATACGACGTGATGCGGAAGTCCGCGATCGGATCGTCCCCCACTGCGGTGATGGTGCCCTGCGCGTTGCCCTGGGCATCGTCCGCCGTGCGCACCACGCCGTCGGTGCCCTGGTAATTGCGGAAGATGTAGTTGCGGATGCAGGTGGTGTCCGCGGTCACGCAACCGCTGGCCAGCGCCGCGTTCCAGCGTGGGCCGCCCACCGGGGTGCGGATGCCGAATGGCTGGGCGATGATCTGCGACTGGCCCGCATAGTTCTCGAGCGACTTGCGGAAGTGGTTGACCGAGACGAAGCTCTGGCGACCGTAGTACCACTCCAGTGCCAGGTCGATGTTCTTCGACTTGACCGGTTCCAGTGCCGGATTGCCCTGCGAGCCGGTGCCGCCGTTGACGCGCGCCTGGCGATCCAGCACCTGGCCGCCGGCGATCTGGTCGTAGCGCGGACGGCCGATGGTTTCGCCATAGCTGAAGCGGCCCTTGATGTCGTCGCGCAGCGCGATGTCGGCGTCAAAGCTCGGCAGCACATTGCTGTACTTGCCCTTGAGGGTGGTGAAGCTGGCCGGGCCGAACACCACCGGCAGCTCGTTCTGCGACACCCAGCTCAGGGCCGTTGCGGTCGGCACCAGCGCGGTCGAGGTGACGTCGGTCTTCTCATAGCGCACGCCGAGCGAGGTGTTGATCGGGAAGCGGCCATCGAACTCGGTGTTGAACTGCAGGTACAGGCTCTTCGACTTCTCTTCGGTACGCTGGTCGGTGGTGTAGTCGTTGCGCGGCAGGTACTCGTTCGGTGCGCCGGTAGCGGCGGCGGCCAGCTTGCGCACCTCGTCGAAGTTGAAGGTATTGAAGGTGTTGAACAGCGCCGGGTTGCCGCTGCCGTTGATGTTGTCGAAGTACTTGGACAGGGTCTCGGCGTGGAATACGCTGGCCGGATAGTCTTCCGGACGCGAGGCGCCGCCCCAGCTGTCGCGCTGCATCACCGAGAACGCCGAGCGGTAGTCGACCTTGGTCGCGCCCAGGCCGAACTTCAGCTCGGACGCTTCCAGCATCTTCCAGCTGCCGTGGGTCTGCACCTGGTCGACTTCGGTCTTCATGTAGCCGTTCTCGAACACCGAGCCGGTGACCTGCTGCGGCGCGCGATTGAAGTCGGCGCCCTGGATGCTCAGCACCGGGAAGTCTTCCGAGAAGTCGACCGTGGTGTCGCCGCGGCTGAAGCTGGCGGTGCTCAGCGTATTGCTCGAGCCGAACGGGCTGTTTGGAGTCGATTCGGCCGACGAGCTGTGCATGTCGAGCTCGAGGCGCACATCGCTGTTGACGCGCCATGCGGCGTTGAAGCCGAGCGACTTGTTCTCGCTCTTGGTCGCGAAATCGGCGCCGCCCATCGCGATGTCGGCGGTGCCAGGGTTGATGAATTCGGTGTACTGCAGCGGCGCGGCGACCGGACCGTCGGTCCAGTTGCTCGACGAACGGCCGAAGTTGAACCAGGCCGACATGTCGGCGCGACGGGTGTGGATCTTGTTTTCCGAATATGTGTAGTCGAGGGTGGTGGTCAGGTCCTTGTTGGGAGCGAACTGGAACACCACCTGGCCGTTGGTGCGCTCGCGCTGCACGCCACTCATGTTGTAGTTCAGGTTCTGCGGCAGCTGGTAGATGTCGCCGGGCTCCGGACGGTTGGTGATGTTTTCCGAACCGGGCTGGCCTGGCAGCGGGATCGCGATATCGCCTTGCTGGTCGCCGCGTACCGGACCGCGCCAGCCGTTCGAGACCGCGGCGCGGTTGTAGCCCAGGTTGCGCTCCTGGTAGCTGGCCGACAGGCCGATACCGAAGCGGCCGTCGGCCGAGGTATTGCTATAAATGCCCGACAGTTCGGGCGTGACCTTGTTGCCGTGCTTGATGTCGTCCGGCAGGTTGCTGGCCGAGGTGTCGTGCACGCCCTTGATGCCGACGCTGGCCTGCATGCCGGGACGCGACAGCGGACGCGCGGTGATCACGTTGATGGTGGCGCCGACGCCGCCGGTCGGGGTCTCGGCGCGGCTCGATTTGTACACCTGCAGCTGCGAGATCGCTTCCGACGCCAGGTTGGCGAAATCGAAGGCGCGGCCGTTGCGGTCGCCCAGGTTCGAGTTCGGCATCTGGCGGCCGTTGAGCAGCACCAGGTTGAAGTCGGGGCCGACGCCGCGCACGGTGATCTTGGAGCCCTCGCCGATTTCGCGGTCGATCGACACACCCGAGATGCGCTGCAGCGATTCGGCCAGGTTGGTGTCGGGGAATTTGCCGATGTCTTCGGCGACGATGCCGTCGACGAAGCCCTGCGCGTTGCGCTTGAGGTTCAGCGACGACTCGAGACTGGCGCGCAGGCCGGTCACGACCACGGTCTGGGGGCTGTTCTGGGCCGGGCCGGTGATCGAAGCGGTAGGGTTGCTGGCGGCGTCGGTCGCCTGGGTAGCGGCGCTGGTCGGGCTAGGCTCGGCGGCCTGCTCTTGAGCGTAGGCCGGCACGAATGCGGCGCAGGCGCTGGCGACTGCCAGGCTCATCAAAGTCTGTTTGGCCTTCGGGTAGTACATGTGTTCTCCTGTCTTTTTTTATAAATATGACCGTCACCCATCCACGGTGTCTCCTGCCATTCGGACGCAGCCGTCTGTGCTTGCGCCCTACCGTTGCTTCACTCGCGCACACCTCCTTGCCGGGCAAGTGCTGCCGCCGGCAAGCGCCGGCCATCCCGGCCGTGCCGGGGTCCGCTGGCAGCGCGCGCCGGCGAACGGCGGCACGCAACGCCGGCACCGGCGGCTGCCGGTATCGTCATTGCGTGGTCGCCTTGTGCCAGGCGGGCGGTGCGCTGTTTCATGTGTCCTCGGGGCCTTGGCGCACTGCGCCGGTTGGATCGAAGTCAGCTGGTTCGGAGCATGGAAACGTTTCCATGTAAGTTGTCTGAATATTAGGGTTAGGAAAATAAATTGTCAACGGAATCTCCAAGCGGATCAGGGCTGGGTTGACGTAGTTTTGCAACACATTGGTGCATGTGCGAGAGTGAGAACCGGTCGATAATTGGTCGACTCAGCGTGACGTTTCCCGCGTTGACACCGATTTTTTGCGAATGATATAGTCGCGTTGCTGTTTTGGTAACGTTTCCAAACTGGAGCATCGATGCACCACTTTCTTGCTGGCCTTCTCCTTGCCGGTGGCGTCACATTCGCCTGTACGCCGGCGCACGCGGACACGTTTGCCTGGCCCGGCGGCGCACGCGCGGCGGTCAGCCTCGCGTATGACGATGCGCTCGACTCGCAGCTCGACAACGCGATTCCCGCGCTCGACCGCCATGGCCTGCGCGGCACCTTTTATCTGCAGCTGTCGAATCCTCCGGTGGGCCAGCGCATGGAGGCCTGGCGTGCGGCGGCCCGGCGCGGGCACGAGCTGGGCAACCACAGCCTGTTCCACCAGTGTTCCGGCGCCGGCGCCGACCGCGCCTGGGTGGCGCCGCACCGCGATCTGGATACCACGGGCGCCGCGCAGATGCGCGACCAGGTACTGCTGGCCAATACCATGCTGATGGCGATCGACGGCCGGCGCGAGCGCACCTATACCGCGCCCTGCGGCGACGTGCTCGCGGGCGGGACCGACTACATCCCGCTGCTGCACCAGGGCTTCGTCGCCATCAAGGCCGGACACGGACGGCCCGGCGTGCCGGCGTCGATGGCGGCGGTCGACCCGTTCATGGTGGGATCGGTGGGACCGGTGGGCACAAGCGGCAAGGAGCTGATCGAGATGGTCAAACAAGCCGGCGCGCGCGGCACCATGGTCGCCTTTACCTTCCACGGCATCGGCGGCGACCACCTGAGCGTGTCGAAAGAAGCGCATGAGGAACTGCTGCAGTTCCTGGCGGCGCACCGCAAGGAATACTGGACCGACACCTTCCTGAACGTCATGAAGCACGTGAGGCAAGGCACCGCCGGCGCCGCGCCTGCCGGCTGGACCCTGGCCTGGAGCGACGAATTCGACGGCGATGCGCTCGACCGCAGCAAGTGGGTGCCTGAAACCGGCGGCCATGGCTGGGGCAACAAGGAACTGCAGTTCTATACCGGGCGGCCGGAGAACGTGCGCGTCGGCGGCGGCATGCTCACCATCGAGGCGCGCAAGGAAGCCTACCAGGGCAGCCAATACACCTCGGCGCGGCTCAAGACCGCGGGCCTGAAGGAAACGCAGTACGGGCGCTACGAGGCACGCATCAAGATTCCCAAGGGCCAGGGCATCTGGCCGGCGTTCTGGATGCTGGGCGCGAATATCGGCAGCGCCGGCTGGCCGAAGAGCGGCGAGATCGACATCATGGAGATCATCGGCAAGGAGCCGGGCAATGTGTATGGCACGCTGCACGGGCCGGGCTACTCGGGCGAACACGCATTCAGCAAGGCCAGCGCCCTGCCGGGCGCCGAGTATGGCGACGACTTCCACGTGTTCGCGGTGGAATGGGAGCCGGGCGAGATCCGCTGGTACCGCGACGGCGTCCACTATCACACCGCGCGGCCCGACCTGGTCAAGGGCGAGTGGGTGTTCGATCATCCTTTCTTCCTGCTGCTGAACCTGGCCGTGGGCGGGATGTGGCCGGGGTATCCGGATGCGACCACCGAGTTCCCGCGCCGGATGCTGGTCGATTACGTGCGCGTGTATCGGAAGGCTGACCCGCGCTAAGCCCGCACCAGGCGCCGGCCCGCATGCCGGCGTCCGGGCCAGATCGCACATTGTGGATCTCCCCAGCAAGCAATGCGCGGTGGTGAGAGAATGCTGCTCCTGGCAAAACCTTGACCCATGCCACCCATGGGAATCCTTCGCCAGCATTCTTGACATCCATCGCCATCACTGCGCCGACCGGCTTTGCCGGTACCGGCCAGGTGGCCTGCATCAGAAAGCACCTCAATGACCGCATTGTTCACCCCCTTCGAACTCAAATCCGTCCGCCTGCGCAACCGCATCGCGGTGCCGCCGATGTGCCAGTACAGCGCCGTCGACGGCGTCACCAACGACTGGCACCGCGCCCACTACGCCTCGATCGCGCGCGGCGGCGCCGGCCTGGTGGTAGTGGAAGCCACCGCCGTTTCGCCGGAAGGCCGCATCACCCCGGGCTGCACCGGCCTGTGGAACGACGCGCAAGTGGCCGGCATGGCCGCCATCGCGCAAGAGATCAAGAATGGCGGCGCCGTGGCCGGCATCCAGATCGCGCATGCCGGCCGCAAGGCCAGCGCCAACCGCCCGTGGGAAGGCGACGACCATATCCCCAACGACGATGCGCGCGGCTGGCAGACGGTGGCGCCGTCCGCCCTCGCCTTCGGCGCCAACCTGCCGAAAGAGCCGCAGGCACTGAGCCTGGACGACATCGCCCGCATCAAAAACGATTTCGTGGCCGCCGCACGCCGTGCGCTGGAGGCCGGCTTCGAATGGCTGGAATTGCACTTCGCGCACGGCTACCTGGGCCAGAGCTTCCTGTCGCCGCACTCGAACCGGCGCGACGACATCTACGGCGGCGACTTCGAAGGCCGCAGCCGCTTTTTGCTCGAGACCCTGGCCGCGGTACGCGAAGTGTGGCCGCAGCACCTGCCGCTGACCGCGCGCATGGGCGTGATCGAGTTCGACGGCCGCGACGAAGTAACGCTGCAGGAATCGATCGAACTGACGCGCCGCATGCGCGCGGGCGGCCTGGATCTGCTGAGCGTGAGCGTCAACTTCACCATCCCGCAGACGAACATCCCGTGGGGCCCGGCCTTCCTGGCGCCGTACGCCGAGCGGGTGCGGCGCGAAGCCGGCATCGCCGTGGCGTCCTCGTGGAACATCGACGATCCGAAGGTGGCGAACCGGGTGGTGGAACAGGGCCAGATGGACCTGGTGATGATCGGCCGCGCCTTCCTGGCCGATCCGCACTACGTGTACCGCGCGGCGCGCGAGCTGGGCCTGGAGCAGCCGTGGGATGTGCTGCCGCCGCAGTACGCGCACTGGCTGTCGCGTTACCGCCAGGCCTGATCGCCGGGTGTCATCGTCATCCTGCCTTGAGCGGGTGCGCGGCGGGCCGCAGCGGCGCCGCCTGGCCGGCCAGGTCGCGCCCCAGTACCAGGCGCAGGTCGGTGGGGCCGCCGTGCGGCACCGCGCGCAGTTCGGCGCTGCCCAGGCGCCGCGCCAGCCGGCGCGCGGCCGCATGGCGGCCCGGTTCGTACTCGATGCGGGTCTGGTCGACCGCGAAGCCCGGCTCGTTCGACAGCCGCGCCACCTGCAGGCCCGGCTCGTCGATGCTGCGCGAGACGGCGCGCGCCATGCCGGCGATGCCGTTGCCGTTGCGGATTTCGAGCAGGGCCACGCCTTCCGGCGCCACGCTGCTTGCGACGGCGACGGGCACCGCAGGTGCTTCTTCCCGCGCCGTGGTGCGCCGCAATTCCATCATGCCATCCGCGCTCACGTGCACGTAGGTCCGCGCCCATCCCTGCTGATCCGGCGGTGCTGCTTGCGGCGTTTGCAATGCCTGGCCGAGCGCCGCCACCCCGGTGGTGCTGCCGGTGGCGGCGATGTCGGCGCGCAGGTCGTGCTGGCGCAGGGTGGCGGCCTGGCGCAGCATCTGTTCGGCGCGCGCTTCCTGCCCGTTTCGCCGCAGGGTCTCGCCCAGCAGCTGCCAGGTGCGGTAGTTCAGCGGGTCGAGCAGGCAGGCCTTTTCCAGCGCCGCCGTTGCCGCCTCAGGCTCGCCGTTCAGGATATGGGCGCGTCCCAGGTTGCTGAACAGGTAAGCGCTCGATGGTCCCGACGCCATGCTCAGGGAGGCGGTCAGCTCGCGCCAGATCGCGATCGCCTGCGTCAGTTCGCGCCGCTCGACGTGCAGCGCGGCCAGGCCGTTGCGGGCATCCAGGTGCCGCGGCGCGATGCGCAGCGCTTCCAGGTAGGCGCTGCGCGCCAGATCCTGGCGCTGGGCCAGGTGGTGCACGCGGCCGGCGCGGTAAGTTGCGTCGGCTTGCGCGTCCGGCGCATCATCGACACGCTGCGCGATGGGTGCGCAGGATGCCAGCGCGGCGCACAGCAAGCCCAGGGAAATCGCTCGTTTAATCGCGTATTTCATACACACTCCAACGGTTCAGCGCGCGCCGGGCAGCGCGCCCAGCGTACGCGAGATCTGCATCGCGGCGGGTCCCAGCAGGACCATCAACAGCGTCGGGAAGATGCAGAAGATCAGCGGGAACAGCAGCTTGAGGCCGATCTTGGCGGCATGCTCCTCGGCCAGCACGCGCCGTTTGTGGCGCAGGTTCTCGGCATGCACGCGCAGCGAGTCGCCGACGCTGGTGCCGAAGCGTTCCGACTGGATCAGCATCGCCACCAGCGTGTCGACGTCTTCCACGCCCGAGCGCAGCGCGAAGTTGCGTAACGCTTTCTCCTTGCTGAAACCGGCGCGCATTTCCATCAGCACCAGCTGCAATTCCTGCGCCAGCACCGCGCTCTTGATGTGGATTTCGGCGGCCACCTTGACCATCGCCCGCTCCAGGCTCAGGCCCGCCTCGACACACACCGTCAGCAGGTCGAGCGCGTCGGGAACGGTTTCGAAGATCTCGCGCCGGCGCCGCGCCACCAGCCGCGCCAGTACCGCGTTCGGCAGGTAGTAGCCGAGGGTGGCGGCCAGCAGCAGCGCCGCCAGCACCTTGCCGCCGCCCAGCGCCGCGCCGTACAGCACCAGGAACGGCGCCGACAGCGCCGGCAGCAGCAGCGCCAGGCCGGTCTTGGAAGCGAAGTACAGGGTCGGCGCCGACGGGTGGCGCCAGCCGGCGTTCATGAAGCGGGTGCGCAGGGTCGATTTTTCCCAGCCCTCTTCGGGGATCGACAGCTTGGTGAGCGGCTTGGCGACGCTGGCCACGCGCTCGATCCAGCGCACCCCGGCTTCGTTCTCTCCGCCACGCCGGCCCAGGAACAGGCGCAGGCGCTCGCGTAGCGCCAGCGGCGCGAACAGGACGAAGCCGAGCCAGGCCAGCGCGCAGGCGACCACGAAGACGATCAGCAAAAAAATCAGTTGGGTCGATTGCATGACGGCCTCACACGCGGATGCGGATGATCTTGCGCAGCCAGAGCACGCCGAAGGCGATCATGCCCAGGCCGCACCACAGCAGGCGGATGCCGCCCGGGTCCTTCCACAGCATGGCGATGTAGCCCGGGCTGCTGACCATCATCACGCCCATCACCGCGAACGGCAGCAGGCCCAGGATCCAGGCCGACATCCGCCCTTCGGCCGACAGCACCCGTACATGCGCCACCAGCTTGAGGCGGGCGCGGATGATCTGGCTGATGTTGCCGAGGATCTCGGCCAGGTTGCCGCCCGACTCGCGCTGGATCAGCACCGCGATCACCAGGTAGCGCAGGTCGGTCAGCGGGATGCGTGCGGCCAGGCCGTGCAGCGCCTCGTTCATCGGCACCCCGTAGTTAATCTCTTCGCGCGCCACCCTAAACTCGCCGGCCAGCGGTTCCGGCAACTCGTTGCCGACGATTTGCAGCACATTGGTGAACGAGTGGCCGGCGCGCAGTGCGCGTGCGATGAAGTCGGCCGCCTCGGGCAGCTGGTGCTCGATGCGCACCAGGCGCCGCATGCGCATGCGCCGCAGCAGGCCCCAGGGCAGCAGCAGGCCGCCGGCCGCGATGAGTGCACGCGCCGGCGCCGGAATCGCCATCACCGCAGGCAGCGCGAAGGTCAGGGTGAAGGCCAGCAGCATGCAGGCCAGCGAGCAGGCCAGGAACTGGGTGACGGTCCAGGTGGCGCCGGACTGCACCAGCAGCGCGTCGATCCGGTGCGCCGGCTTGAAGCGGTGCAGCAGCCGGTCCAGTGCGGGGGCATGGCTGTAGCGGCGCTGCTTGAGGATCGAGATCCGTTCGCCGGCACGTCCGTGCGACCCGCCGGACATGATCTGCAGGCGGCGCGCGATGCGCCGTGCGGCGGCGCCGTGGGTGCTCATCCACCACAGGTAGATCCCTTCGACCGCCAGGATCACCGCCGCGAACAGCAGCACCACGAAGCCGTAGAAGAATGCGTCCATGGCGGCTCCTTGTTTGCGCCAGCGTTATTCGAACACGCGGTCGGGATCGAACGCGTCTTCCGGCACCGGCGCCCCGAACAGCTTGAGGCGGTCGGCGAAGCGCGGCCGCACGCCGGTGGCGCAGAAGTGGCCGAACACCTTGCCCTCGGCATCGACCCCGCGCTGCTCGAAGCGGAAGATCTCCTGCATCGAGATGATCTCGCCTTCCATGCCGGTGATTTCCTGCAGGCTGACCACCTTGCGCGTGCCGTCGGTCAGGCGCGAAGCCTGCACCACCACTGTCACCGCCGACACGATCTGCTGGCGGATCGCGCGCGGGGTCAGGTTCACCGCCGCCATGCTGACCATGTTCTCGAGACGCGCCAGCGCGTCGCGCGGGGTGTTGGAGTGGATGGTGGCCAGCGAGCCTTCGTGGCCGGTATTCATCGCCTGCAGCATGTCGAGCGCCTCGGCGCCGCGCACCTCGCCCAGGATGATGCGGTCGGGGCGCATCCGCAAGGCGTTCCTCACCAGCGCGCGCTGGGTGACTTCGCCCTTGCCTTCGATGTTCGGCGGGCGGGTCTCGAGGCGCACCACGTGCGGCTGGCGCAGCTGCAGCTCGGCCGCGTCCTCGATCGTCACCACCCGCTCGCTGCCCGGGATGAAGCCCGAGATCAGGTTCAGCAAGGTGGTCTTGCCGCTGCCGGTGCCGCCCGAGATCAGGATGTTGACCTTGGCCACGCCCAGGCAGGCCAGCACCCGCAGCATTGGCGGGGTCAGGCTCTTGTAGTCGAGCAGGTTCTGCGGCGTCAGCGGGCTGGCGCCGAAGCGCCGGATCGACAGCAGCGGACCGTCCACCGCCAGCGGCGGAATGATCGCGTTCACGCGCGAGCCGTCCGGCAGGCGCGCATCGACCATCGGGCTCGATTCGTCGACCCGGCGTCCGACGCGTGAGACGATCTTCTCGATGATCTTCATCAGGTGCGCGTTGTCGTGGAAGGTGACGTCGGTCAGTTCCAGCCGGCCGTGGCGCTCGACATAGACCTTGCTGGCGGTGTTGACCAGGATGTCGGACACCGTGGGGTCGCCCAAGAGCGGCTCGAGCGGGCCGAAGCCGAGCATCTCGTGCTGGATGTCGAGCACCAGGTGGTGGCGCTCGTGCTGGTTCAGGACGATGCGCTCTTCCTCGATGATGCGCTGGACCAGCAGCGCCAGCTCGTGCTTGAACTGCTCGGCGGTCAGGCGCTTCAGGCGCTCCAGGTCGATCCGGTCGAGGATCATCTGGTGCATCGACTTCTTGAGTTCCTGGTAGGCGTGGGCGGCGGCGTCGAACAGGTCGGCGCCGGCGGCGCGCTCCTGGCCCGACTGCGCAAGGCGTTCGCGAAGTGACATGAAGGCTCCCGGATGAAATGCAGGTCAGGATTCGGCGTCGAGCCGGCCGAACAGGCGGTCGAGCAGGCCCTTGCTTTCCTGGACCCGGCGCGCGGTCACCATCGCCACCATCTCGGCCAGGCTGCGCGCGGCGGCGCTCGAGCGCGACAGCTGCAGCACCGGCACGCCCTGGTTCACCGAATCGGTGACCGCGATGTAATCGTTGGGGAAGGTGTGCACCACCTCGCAGCCGAGCGCCGCATGCAGGTCCTGCAGGCGCAGCTTGCCGCCCTTTTCGTAGCGGTTGACGATCAGGCGGATGTTGTCCAGCACGTAGCCGAGCGAGCGGAAGATATCCAGCAGGCGGCGTGCGTCGCGGATATCGGGTAGCGCCAGCTGCAGCACCGGATAGATGGTGTCGGTGACGTCCAGCGCGCGCAGCGACACCGCGTCGATCTGGCGCCCGACGTCGAGCAGCACGTAGTCGTAGTGCTGGCGCGCCACGCGCAGCACGGTGTCGATATGTTCCGGCTGGGCTTCGCGGGTGTGGCCCGGATCGTCGGCCGCGGCCAGCACGCCGAAGCCGGGCGTGACGTGCACCACGCACGACTCCAGGAACGGGCCGTCGACGCGCGCGATCTGGCTGCAGACGTCGGACAGGGTCATGGCCGGCTTCTGGTCCGACACGTACAGGGCGGCGTCGCCGAACTGGCCGTGCAGGTCGATCAGCAGCACCTTCTTGCCGGCCAGCGTGGCCAGCGCGTAGCCGAAGTTGGTCGAGATGAAGGTGGCGCCGCTGCCGCCCTTGCAGGCGATGAAGGCCAGGACTTTACCGTCGCGCAGCGCGGTGACGCCGGCGGCGGCCGCGATCCGGTCCAGCGCCTCGTGCAGGGCGCGGTGCACCAGCGGCAGCTGCAGCACTTCGCGCACGCCGGCGCGCATCGCCGTGATCAACAGCTCGTGCTGGTGCTGGTCGGTCAGCAGCATCAGCTGCGACGACGGGTACTGGCGTCCGAGCCGCTCGAGCAGGCCGGACTCGGACGGGTCGGCGTCGCTAGCGTCGACGATCACCAGTTGCGGCGGTTCGCTTTCGGGCCGGTCGAGCGCCTCGCGCAGGCTGGCACGGGTGGCCGCCAGGTGCAGGGGCGGCACGCGCGCGGCGCCTTGCGAGGCGAGTTCCGCGTACAGGTGGCTGTCCCGGCTGATCAGGAGCGCTCTCATGGAATCCTCTGGATCTTTCTCTGGTCTGCTAGCGGCTCTTCACCAGCGCCGCCGGCTGCTCGGGCTGGGTGAACGAACGCTGGTAGGTTTCATAAGCGGCGCGCGCGGCGCGGCCATCGAGGCCGGCCGCGCTGCTGGCGCTGGCGGCGGGTGCGGGGTCGATCACCTGGGCCGCCAGGTTGGCGCGGGTGGCGTTGCCGAAGCGGGTGTCCCAGTACGGCGTGGGCGCGGCGCAGCCCTGCAGGCAGGCCAGCAGGGCTGCTGCCGCGGTCAGGCGGCGCGCCGTCCGGGGTGTCGATCGTGCTCGCATCGCGTTCTCCTATTTCAGTTCGAAGCCGCCGGCGGTCTGCGCCGGCGCCGGCGCCGGTACAGGTGCGGGGACCGCTGCAGGGACCGGTGCAGCGGATGCGGACGGCGGCGCCGGCGCACGCGCCGCCGGCGGCGCGCCTTCCAGCCGTCCTCCCAGGATCAGGTCGGCGCGGCTGGGCGTCTGGATCGCGTCGGTCGGCAGCGCATAGGCGGCGCCGGGCAGCGGCTTGACCAGGCGCGCCGTGATCAGGAACACCAGTTCGCTGCGGTCGTGCTGGAAGTCGGTGCTGCGAAACAGCGCGCCCAGCACCGGCACTTCGCCCAGCACCGGCAAGCCTTTCAGGCTGGTCACCAGATTGTTGCGCACCAGGCCACCGATGGCGAAGCTCTGGCCGTCGTACAGCTGCACCGTGGTGCTGGCGCGGCGCGTGGTCACCAGCGGCATGATGGCGGCGCCGTTGATGCCGGCGGCGGTGACGCCGATCCCTTCGCGCGACAGCTCCGACACTTCCGGCGCCACCTTCAGGTTGATGCGCCCGCCCGCCAGCACGGTCGGGGTGAAGCGCAGGCCGACGCCGAATTCCTTTTCTTCCAGCGAGACCTTGTTGTTGTCCTGCGCCACCGGGATGTAGAACTTGCCGCCGGCCAGGAAGGTGCCTTCCTGGCCGCTGATCGCCAGCACGTTCGGTTCGGCCAGGATGCGCACCAGGCTGTCCTGCTTGTCGGTGTCGATGCCGAAGGCGTTGCCGTTGGTCTTGACGCCCGAGAGGCCGCCGCGTGCCAGTCCGGTCAGGAAGTCGGTGGCCAGCGTGGTGGTCCAGCTGCCGGAACCGAAGCTGAAGCGGGTGCCGGTCTCGAGGCGCTCGATCAGGCCGCGCGAGACTTCGGCCACCTTCACTTCGAGCTGCACCTGCTGCGGCGCGCTCACCGCCAGCAGGTTGACCACGCGCGTGCCGCCGGCGCCGCCGCTGCCGCCATTCCCTCCCCCGCCCACCACGATCACGCCATCGGTCTCGTTGTCCTTGGCGGCGGCGGCCAGCTGGCGCAGCGGGCGGCGCACGTAGGCGGCGGCCAGTTCGGCCGCGCGCGACACCGCGGCGGCGTCGCTGACGCTGCCGGTCAGCACCAGCGAGTCGGCCGCGGCCAGCACCTGGATGTCCTTCTCTTCGGGCATGGCGGCGGCCAGGGTGGCGCGCAGGTCGCTCGGGTCCATCGCCACCGTGATGTCGATCACGCTGCACAAGCCGCTGCGGCCCTGCACGATCATGTTGGTGCTGCCGACGTCGACGCCGGCGATGTACAGGGTGTCGGGCGCCACCAGCATGGCCTGCACCACGGCCGGATTGCCGACACTGCGCCGCCGCACCGCTTCGGGCAGGCGCAGCATGGTCGACTTGCCCATCTGGAGCGCCATCGCGGCCGGACGCGCCGCTTCGCCGACGCAGCCGGATTCGCTGCGCGCGGCGGGCCATGGATCCTGGCGCGCGTCGGCCTGCGGTTTCTGTTGCGGGTCTTTCTGCGCCGCGCCGGCGCTACGGGCGCGCTGGTCGACCGGCCTGGCCGATTGCGCGGCCTGGGCCGCCTGGCTCGCCGCGGTCGGCGCTGTCGCGGCGCCGGCGCCGGGCGCCAGCGCCAGCCCGGCCAGCAATATGGCGCAGGACGCGATCGGGAAATGGCTGTTCATGATGGATCCCGGTTGAAATCAGAAGCATTCCTGCGACGCGTGCAGGCCGTTGATGACGGGGATGCAGTCGCGCCGCGGCGCCAGGGCACGCGCCGGCTGCACCCGCGGTTTGGCCGAACGCATCGCCGGCGGCGGCGGAACCGCGGCGGGCGGCGCCGGCAGCAGGTTGTCCTTGGTCGCGCCCAGGGTGGCGGCGGCGGCCGGGTCGACCTGGTTGCGCAGCGCCAGCGACAGCGTGCCGACGCTGCGCGCCAGGTCGAGCTTCTCGGCCTGCTCGGGCGTGACTTCGAGCGTGACGGCGTTGACCACCTTCGGCTTGGTCACGTCGCGATTGACTTCCTGCGCCACCGCCAGCACCAGGATCCGCTCCAGCACGATCTTCGAGATGCTGCGCTCGCGCGCCTGGGCTGCGTTGGCGGCGTTCGGATCGGGTACGGTCTCGGTGCTGACGATGATGTCGACGTAGTTGCCCGGCAGCGCGAAGCCGGCCACCCCGATCACGTCGTTGACGCGCACCGTGATGGCGCGCTTGCCTTCGGTGATCAGGGCCGACAGGCCACCCAGGGTGCCGGCCGGGGCCAGCTTGGATTCGCTCAGCGGTTCGCCGGCCAGCACGCTGGTCCTGAGTACCCGGCCGCTGAGTTTGGCCGGGTCGGTGAAGGCGGTCTTGGGCACGCTGTCGGCCGGCCAGTCGACCACCTTCAGCATCTCGGGCGTCAGACGCTGGCCGATGTCGATGTCGGCGCCGGCGACGACGATGCGGCCGGTGCTGGCGGCCGGCGCATTGAGCAGCCAGCGCGCAGCCAGCGCCACCGCCGCCAGCCCGAGCACCACCGCCAGCGCCATCATGACCACTGCTCGCTTGTTCTTCATCGCGCATCTCCCCGTGCCGCGCCGCCGTTCGCCGCGGCCGGGATGGCCGGGTTGGTCGTCACGGCGGCGCCGAACATGCTGCTCCAGGCCTGCGCCAGACTGTGTGCATCGGCGCGCGGCGCGTGGCCGGCAAAGCCGGCGAAGTCGGCAATGCGGTCCAGCAGCTCGTGCGGATAGGCGGCCAGCAGCGGGCGCCGGGTGCGGCGGTGCAGTTCGCCGACCAGGTAGTCGAGCGCACCGTCGTCGAGCTCGATGCGGCGCAGGCGCGCCTGGCGCCGCAGCAGCGCGCGGTAGCTGGGTTCGGACAGCGGACCGACCGGAATCCGGTAGCCGATGCGGCGCAGGCAGGCGTCGTCCAGCACCGCTTCCGGCGCCTGGCCGGTGGCCAGCACCAGCACCACGTCGAACGGCAGCGCCAGCGTCGGGCCGCCCGGCACCGCCACGTGATCCTGGCCGCTTTCGAGCGCGGCCAGCCAGCGGTGCAGCAGTTCCGCCGCCGGCACCCGCTGGCGTCCCAGGTCGTCGACCACCAGCAGGCCACTGTTGGCGCACAAGTGGTGCGGTGCGCGCAGCACGCCGGCGGCGGCATCGGGCCGCAGCTCCAGCATGTCACGCGTCAGTTCGGCGCCCAGGTGCACCAGCGGGCGCTGGCTCGGCATCCAGCGCGCGTCGACGCTGCGCCGCTCGTCGAGGCCGCGCGGCTGCAGCGGCGCCGGGTGCAGCGCCGGGTCGTACAGCTGCACCACTTCGTTATTCACCAGCACCGCGTGCGGCACCGCCACCGGATCCTGGCGCAGGCGCGCGAACTTGCGCGCCAGCGTGCTCTTGCCGCTGCCGGACGGGCCGTACAGCAGCAGCGGGCGGTGCGAGTGCAGCGCCGCGCCGATCAGTTCGCGCACCGCGGGCTCCAGCCCGTCTTCGTGCAGCAGCGCTTCCAGTTCGGGCCGGCCGACGCGCGCCGCATCCTGGCGCCGCTGCGACTGGTGCGCCAGCACCGCGCGCCAGGCCGCCAGGGTCACCGGCGCCGGGCCGACGTAGCGCGACTCGGCCAGGTGCCCGGCGGCGGCGCGCTGGCCGCCGGCGGTCAGGCTGTAATGCACGTCGAGATCGGTCTCTCCGGCCCAGGCGACTTCGGCCTGCTGCACGCCGATCAGGCCCTGCAGCACTTCGCGCACCACGCTGCTGGCCAGGCGCAGGCGCCCGGTCAGCACCGACAGCGGGGTCTTGCCGCCGGCGTGCAGGGTCTTGAGCACCAGCCCCGTGACGAAGCGCGGATCGAGGCCGGTGTCGCGCACCGTGCGTGCCTGGCGCGGCAGCACCGCGGCCGGATCGCCGTCCGCCACGCCGGGCGCAGCCGCCGTGCCAGGGGCGCGCGCGTCCTGTGCGGCCGCGGGAGCGGCGGCCGATAACGCTTGCATCATGACTCCTCCTGCGAATGCGGATGGTCTGAAGGACTGGTTCTGGAGGATAGATTCTGGAGAACCTTGATTTGACGAACCTTGATTTGAAGACCTTGATTCGATTCTAGCGAGCGTCCCTGGCAGGCACTTGATACCTGACAAGGAGCGGACTCAGCTTTACAGGCGGCGCCGTGCGGCCTGTCTGCATGGCGTGCGGCCTGCGATGGCCCGGCCGCCGCGCGTTACCCGGCAGTCGATCAGCCATAGCGTCCGATCAGGACCGCGATGGTGCCGGCCGCGATCGCCACGCCATACGGAATCGAGCCGGCACTGGGCCGCTCCACGCTGCCGATCGCCGGCGCCCGCAGGCGCAGCAGCGCGGGACGCAGGATCGCGCCCAGGTTGGACAGCGCCATGCGCAGCCGGCCTTTGACAAGCAATACCGCCAGCGCCATCACGCCGCCGGCGCACCAGGCCAGGATCGCGATGTGCAGCGCTTCGGCCGGTCCGGTGAAGGCGCCGACGGCGGCCATCATCTTGACGTCCCCGGCAGCCATGCCGCGGATCAGGTAAAAGGGAAGAAACACCAGCAGTCCGACGGCGGCGCCGCCCAGCCAGGACAACAGCGCGCGCAGCGGCTGCGGCGACAGCAGGTGCAGGACCAGGGCGCCGCTCATGCCGGCCAGCAGCAGCAGATTCGGAATGCGCCGGCTGCTCAGGTCATTGATCGCGGCTGCTACCACCATCAGCAGCAGCAGCGTGTCGAGCCAGGATGCGACTGCCATGAAGGACTCCAGGAAGGAAAACCCCGGAGCCGGACTGCGGCCCCGGGGAGCAAGGTGATTAGTTGGTACCGGCGCCAGGGGCGGCAGCGGGGGCTTCGACCACGATCGCGTCACGGATGTACTCGAACGCTTCCTTGATCTTCTCGCCCACTTCACCAGCGACGCCCGCCATCACCACACCGATCAGGGCGGCGATCAGGCCATACTCGATGGCGGTGACACCGTCTTCGTCGGCGATAAACGCTTTGATGGCAGAGGTAATCGTGCTCATGTCAAACTCCTTATGGTGGTTGATAAAAACTGGCTGCGACCGGGCCCTGTCGCGACTGCTGTGCTGCGTTTGCCAGTGAGTTCACTGTAACTATTAGTGCCGTACGGCAAGTTGACTATGAACAACTTTCCTACATGGAAATTAAAGATTCTTAGCGAAAACCGTCTTACCTGCAGTTGTGTCTCGACACAAAGAAAACATGAATAAACATTGTTAAGAATAATTGCCTGTAATACAAAAAAACGCTATGCTGTTCAGCTTGACCGCTGAAAAATGCGGCGCCGCTGGTAGCGACGCGTTGTGCCTTGCCCCAAGACTTTTCTGTTGTTCTAGATCTGTAACGACATGGATTCCCTGCTGCAACACATGGTGGACATGACCGGCCACCGCGATCACACCATGCTCGACATTTCCGTCGTATCGGCCGTACAGGAATTGTCGGGCGCCGCCTATACCCGCGTGCTGAACATCGCCAGTGTCGGCGCCCAGAAATTCGTGCGCTCGCGCGCCTGCATCCACGCCGGCGGCGTGGCCTGCCCGGAAGAGCCGCAGGACGCCGGCCCGGGCGAGCCGATCGCCGCCTATCCCGACCTCGAACGCTGCCTGCGCCGCCACGACATGCGCGCCGAATCGCTCGGCGCCGACGGTCTGCGCCGCCTGTGGCTGCCGATCTGGTTCGGCGACAAGGCCGACACCTGCCTCGAGATCGCGCACGCCGATCCGTTCACGCCGGAAGCGCTGTACATGGTCAGCGGCATCGTCAGCGTCTACCGCAACTTCCAGAACCTGCTCGACTACAGCGAGCGCGACTCGCTCACCGGTCTATTGAACCGCAAGACCTTCGACGACCAGCTGGCGCGCATGCTGCACGCGGCCGACGCCGATGCCGGACCGGCGGGCGCGCCGCAGGCCGAACGTCGGCATCAGAACGGGGAAGAAAAGCAGTGGCTGGCGGTGGTCGACGTCGACCACTTCAAGGGCGTCAACGACCGCTTCGGCCACCTGTACGGGGACGAGGTGCTGATCCTGATCGCCAACCTGCTGCAGACCTCGTTCCGCGCCCAGGACCGGGTATTCCGCTTCGGCGGCGAGGAGTTCGTGGTGCTGCTGCGCTCGACCACGCTCGATAACGCGCGCCGCATCATCGACCGCTTCCGCGGCGACGTCGAGGCGCACGCCTTTCCGCAGGTGGGCCGGGTCACGGTCAGCGTCGGCTTCACCAGCGTCAGCGCCGCCGATTCGCCGGTGGTCACGCTCGGCCACGCCGACCAGGCCCTGTACTACGCCAAGGCCAACGGCCGCAACCGCGTCTGCCACTACGAAGAGCTGGTGCAAGGCGGCCTGCTGCAGACCGTCGCCGTCAACGACACCGCCGAATTCTTCTGAACAGGGGCGGGATCAATCCTCGGCCAGCACCATGAAGCGCTGCGGGTCGACATTCCAGGCGTCGTGCGCTTCGTGGCGCACGATGCGGTCCAGGCCTTTCGACAGGTCGACCGTCGCCGGCCGGATGTAGGCCTGCTGGCGGGTGTGGAAGAACACATTGACCTTCGGCGTGAGCAGGCTCGACGGATGGGCCTCGACCACCACGCCCAGGCGCCCGGACTCCAGCAGCACCAGAGTACCGACCGGATAGATCCCGACGCAGCGCATGAATTCCTGCACCAGCTTCGGATCGAAGTGGTGCTTGCTCCATTCGTGCAGTTTACGCAGCGCTTCGGCCGGCGCGACGCCCTTGTGGTAGCAGCGGTCGGAAGTGATCGCATCGTAGACGTCGACGATCGCCGCCATCTGCGCCAGCTCGCTGATCCCCTCCCCCGCCTGGCGCTCGGGATAGCCGCTGCCATCGCGCCGTTCGTGGTGGTGCAGC
Source organism: Massilia sp. (assembly GCF_031995545.1). GTDB lineage: Bacteria > Pseudomonadota > Gammaproteobacteria > Burkholderiales > Burkholderiaceae_D > Telluria. Next base: position 56,505 of record NZ_DAMAGA010000009.1, on the reverse strand, counting down.
GTGATGTCGAGCGGGACCGGGCCGATGTCGGGCGCGCGCCGCAGTAACTCGTAGCCGTCGCGCGGGTGGCGCTTGACGATCTCGAACTCGGCATCGAGCAGGCGCCCCGGCTTGTTGAGGATGGCATCCGGCACCAGCGCCTTGCCGATGTCGTGCAACAGGCCGCCGATGCCGGCCTGCTGGGTCAGTTCCTCGTCCATGCCGCGCGCGCGGCAGAACGCCACCATCAGCGTGCACACGCTGACCGAGTGCTGGAAGGTGTAGTCGTCCTTGTTCTTGATGTGCAGCAGGCTGAGCATCGCGCCCGAATTGCGCAGGATCGATTCGGTGATGCCGCGCACCACCGGCGCCACCTCGCCCGTTTCCACCACCCGGCCCAGGCGCGCGTCCTGCATCACGCTGCGTACCAGTTCGGTCGCCTGGCGGCGCAGGGCGGCGGCGCGCTGCAGCTCGGCGCCCAGCGGCGCCGGCAGCGGGCGCTGCGGGCGCAGGTCCGCAGACGGGTCCGGCTGCGGCCGCGCTCCCGGCGCCGGTGCGGCCGCCAGCGCCACCACCTCGGCCTCCGTACGCTGCGCCGCCTGCGCCACGCCCGGGGCGCCGTCCACGTCCAGTCCGCGTCCGCAATCGATCACCACGCCGCGGATGCGCGCCGCGGCGATCTTCCGGATCTCGTCTTCGCTGCTCAGCAGGAAGCGGTTGCGCATGAACGGATGCTCCATCCAGCCACAGTCGAGGTCGTGGATGAACATGCCGACCTTCAGCTGCGAAGAATCCACTTTTTTCAGCATCGTGCCTGTCTCTGTCGTTGTCTATTGCCTGTGCAGCCTTATGCACCAAGTATAAGCGCGACATTACACCAGATAACCATTTGTTGCCAACGGGATACAACCCATCATTAAGGTGGCATGAAGCCAGGCTGCCGGTGAGCCAACACGAGCACAACACATCCACGCCACTGCTTGACGCGCAGTGCTTGACGCGCAGTGCTTGACGTTAACGTTAACGTCATATACCGTACCAGCACCCTCGTCCTCATCCGAATCCCCCAGGACCGCTGCCATGAACGACATTACCCCCGCCGCCAAACTCGCGCTCGCCGACCAGCCGACGCTCGCCAACAAGGTCCGCTTCGTCACCGCCGCCTCGCTGTTCGACGGCCACGACGCCTCGATCAACATCATGCGCCGCATCCTGCAGTCGAACGGCGCCGAGGTGATCCACCTGGGCCACAACCGCTCGGTCGACGAGGTGGTGACGGCGGCACTGAGCGAGGACGCGCAGGGCATCGCGATTTCCAGCTACCAGGGCGGCCACGTCGAATACTTCAAGTACATGATCGACCTGCTGCGCCAGCGCGGTGGCGAACACATCAAGGTGTTCGGCGGCGGCGGGGGCGTGATCGTGCCGCACGAGATCGAAGAACTGCATGCCTACGGCGTGACGCGCATCTTCAGCCCCGAGGATGGCCAGCGCATGGGCCTGGTCGGCATGATCCGCTCGATGCTGGAAACCTGCGACGTCGACCTGTCCGGCTTCGCCCCGGCTTCGCTGGCGCCGCTGCGCGAAGGCGACGTCGCCGCGCGCCACCGCCCGCTGGCGCAGCTGATCACGGCGTTAGAGAGCGGCAAGGTGGCCCCGGGTCTGCGCCGGGAAATCCTGGAAGCCGCCGACGCCGTGCGCGTGCCTACCCTGGGCATCACCGGCACCGGCGGCGCCGGCAAATCCTCGCTCACCGATGAACTGATCCGCCGCATCCGCCTCGACCAGGGCGACCGCCTCAACATCGCGGTGATCTCGATCGACCCGTCGCGCCGCAAGTCGGGCGGCGCCCTGCTGGGCGACCGCATCCGCATGAACGCGATCAACCCGTGGAACGGCCAGAGCCGCGTGTTCATGCGCTCGCTCGCCACGCGCGACGCCGGTTCCGAGATCTCGCAGGCGCTGCCCGACGTGATCGCGGCCTGCAAGGTGGCCGGCTTCGACCTGGTGATCGTCGAGACCTCGGGCATCGGCCAGGGCGACGCCGCCATCGTGCCGCACGTCGACACCGCGATGTACGTGATGACGCCGGAATTCGGCGCCGCCTCCCAGCTCGAGAAAATCGACATGCTCGATTTCGCCGACTTCATCGCCATCAACAAATTCGACCGCAAGGGCGCCCAGGACGCGCTGCGCGACGTCGCCAAGCAGTACCAGCGCAACCGCGAGCTGTGGAGCCAGAGCCCGGAGCAGATGCCGGTGTACGGCACCCAGGCCTCGCGCTTCAACGACGACGGCGTCACCGCCCTGTACCACGGCCTGCTGCCGAAGCTGGCCGAGCTGGGACTGAAGGTGGCAGGCGGCAGCCTGCAGGCCCCCGGCCAGAAGTACTCGAGCGGCAAGCACGTGATCGTGCCGCCGGCGCGCAGCCGCTACCTGGCCGAAATCGCCGACACCGTGCGCGGCTACCACCGCAACGTCGGCAGGCAGGTGAAGCTGGCGCGCGAACGCCAGCAGCTGACCGAAGCCAGGCGCATGCTGGCCGCGGCCGAACGCGAGGCGCCGTTCGACGACCTGATCGCGCAGCGCGACAACGCCATGAGCGGCGAAGCGAAGGAACTGGTGGCGTCCTGGCCGCAGCTGCAGCACACCTACGCCGGCGATGAACATGTCGTGAAAATCCGCGACAAGGAAATCCGCACCCGCCTGGTCCACACCACCCTGTCGGGCAACCCGATCCGCAAGGTGGCGCTGCCGCGCTTCGAGGACCACGGCGAGATCCTGCGCTTCCTGATGCTGGAAAACGTGCCCGGCGCCTTCCCCTACACCGCCGGCGTGTTCCCGTTCAAGCGCGAAGGCGAAGACCCGACCCGCATGTTCGCCGGCGAGGGCGACGCCTTCCGCACCAACAAGCGTTTTAAACTGGTCTCGACCGGGATGGACGCGAAACGCCTGTCGACCGCCTTCGATTCGGTCACCTTGTACGGCGCCGACCCGGCGCTGCGCCCCGACATCTACGGCAAGGTCGGCAACTCGGGGGTGTCGATCGCGACCCTGGATGACATGAAGGTGCTGTACGACGGCTTCGACCTGTGCAGTCCGAGTACCTCGGTCTCGATGACCATCAACGGCCCGGCGCCGACCATCCTGGCGATGTTCATGAACACCGCCATCGACCAGCAGATCGACAAATTCACCCAGGAGCAGGGCCGCGCCCCGAGCGACGAAGAAGCGGCGAAGATCCGCGCCTGGGTTCTCACCGCCGTGCGCGGCACGGTGCAGGCCGACATCCTGAAGGAAGACCAGGGCCAGAACACCTGCATCTTCTCGACCGAGTTCTCGCTCAAGGTGATGGGCGACATCCAGGAGTACTTCGTCACACACGGCGTACGCAACTTCTACTCGGTGTCGATCTCGGGCTACCACATCGCCGAAGCCGGTGCGAACCCGATCTCGCAGCTGGCCTTCACGCTGTCGAACGGCTTCACCTTCGTCGAAGCCTACCTGGCGCGCGGCATGCACATCGACGACTTCGCGCCGAATCTGTCGTTCTTCTTCTCGAACGGCATGGACCCGGAATACACGGTGCTGGGCCGGGTGGCGCGCCGCATCTGGGCGGTGGCGATGCGCGACAAGTACGGCGCCAACGACCGCTCGCAAAAACTCAAGTACCACATCCAGACCTCGGGCCGCTCGCTGCACGCGCAGGAGATCGACTTCAACGACATCCGCACCACGCTGCAGGCACTGATCGCGATCTACGACAACTGCAACTCGCTGCACACCAACGCCTACGACGAAGCGATCACCACCCCGACCGACGAATCGGTGCGCAGGGCATTGGCGATCCAGCTGATCATCAACCGCGAATGGGGCCTGGCCAAAAACGAGAACCCGAACCAGGGTGCCTTCATCATCGACGAACTGACCGACCTGGTCGAAGAGCAGGTGCTGCAGGAATTCGAGCGCATCGCCGAACGCGGCGGCGTGCTGGGCGCGATGGAGACCGGCTACCAGCGCGGCAAGATCCAGGAAGAGTCGATGCTGTACGAGCACAAGAAGCACGACGGCTCGCTGCCGATCATCGGCGTCAACACCTTCCGCAACCCGAAGGGCGCGGGCGCCCCGGCCACCATCGAACTGGCGCGCTCCACCGACGACGAAAAACAGTCGCAGCTGCAGCGCCTGGACGCCTTCCACGCGCGCCATGCGGATGCGGCCCCCGCCGCGCTGGCGGCGCTGCGCCAGGCCGCGATCGACAACGAGAACGTGTTCGCGCGCCTGATGGACGCGGTGCGCGTGTGCTCGCTGGGCCAGATCACGACCGCGCTGTTCGAGGTGGGTGGGCAGTACCGGCGCAATATGTAGCCCGGCAGATGACAGCGGCATGACAGCCCGGCGTCCGCCCGGATGTCATGCTTTTACAGCAACATGATTGTCGATCCCATAAGAACACACCCCTGACTTTGACGCGTGGTAACATCGCGGCAATTTCTTATTCTTTTGGCAGTCATGCGCACCCGCGTCTGCATCACCATCGACACCGAATTCACGATCGGCGGCGCGTTCGCGGACCCGGCACGCCATCCGGTCGCCGAACAAAACGTCTATTGCAATGTCCAGGACCGCTCGGAGGGCCTGGGCTTCATGCTCGATACCTTCCACCGTCATGGCGTGCAGGCGACCTTCTTCGTCGAAACCGTCCAGCGCCATTATTTCAAGCACGATCCGATGCGCCCGATCGCGCGCCGGATCGTCGATGCCGGCCACGAGGTCGAGCTGCACACCCACCCCTGCTGGAACGTGTTCCGGCACGAGGACTGGCGCGAACGCGCCCGCACCGCGCAGCGCCTGGACGACTTCAAGGGCCGCGCGCTGGACGATTCGGTGGCGCTGATCGAGCAAGGCATCGCCACCTTCGGCGACTGGGGTCTGGACAAACCCAAGGCTTTCCGCAGCGGCAACCTGCAGCACGACGCCACGCTGTATAAAGCGCTGGCCCAGGTCGGGATTCCCTACAGCTCGAACATCGGCACCGCCATCTTCGACAGCGGCGACCCCGACTACCGCCTGTACAGCGGCCACCACCAGCGCCACGGCGTGGTCGAATGCCCGGTGCTGTCGTTCTCGGACTGGTCGCTGGGCGGCAAAAAGCACATGAAGTCGCTGACCATCGCCGGCACCAGCTTCGGCGAGACCCGCACGCTGCTGGAAAAGGCGCGCGCGGCGCAGATCCCGACGGTGGTGATCCTGACCCACCCGTTCGAATACATCCACTGGGGCGACTACGGGCTGACCCGCACCCGGGCGCACCACGTGACGCAGCAGCGCCTGCGCCGCCTGTGCGCCTTCCTGCAGCAGAACGACGACCGCTTCGAGGCCTGCGGCCTGGTGCACGCGCTCGATGCCGACGCCACGGTCTCCGACCGCAATACCCTGCTCGACGTCTCGCTGCTGCAAAGCGTGCCGCGCATGGCCGAGCAGGTCATCTACGACAAATATGGGCGCTGGGCGCTGAGCCGCCAGCCTGCCAGGGCATCATGAAGACTTTCGTCAATCACCGCTTCGGTACCTTCCGCGGCCTGGTCCGCACCGCGCTCGGCTACGCCGAACTGGCCAGCGGCCGCCTGTCCCCGTTCAAGCTGCGCGATCCGGCCTCGGTGCGGCGCGTGGTGTTCGTCTGCCACGGCAATATCTGCCGCAGCGCCTACGCCCACATGATCGCCAACCGGCTCGGCATGCACGTGGCCTCGCTCGGCCTGTCGACCAAGACCGGCAACGCTTCGCCCGAGCCGGCGCTGGCCGCCGCCACCCGACTCGGCGTGGACATGAGCGCGCACCGCGCCTGCGCGCTGGAAGACTTCGAGATCCAGCCGGGCGACCTGTTCCTGGTAATGGAAGTGCGCCAGGCGCACAAGCTGCGCCGCCTGCTGGGCAACCGGCGCGACGTCCACGTCAGCCTGCTCGGCCTGTGGGGCCAGCCGGTGATGCCGCACCTGCACGACCCGTACACGCTGTGCGATCCGTATTTCGAGGCCTGCTTCAAGCGTGTGGAACTGGCGGTCGAGCGCCTGGCGCGCGCGCTGCCGCATGTGCGCGCCAAGGCCGTGGATGCCGCCCCGGTGGTCCCGACCGGCACGCCGGCCGCCGACGCCCGCGCCATGGCGCCGCAGGCCTGAGCCGATGAGCCCAGTTTCCACCGAACGCACCCTGCCGGCCGTCGTGGTCGGCATCGACACCCCGATCGGCCTGACCGTGGTGCGCGACCTGGGCCAGGCCGGAGTACCGGTCTACGGCATCGGCCGCGGCGTGCACGCGCTCGGCATGCGCTCGCGCTACCTGACGCGCGGCCTGGTGCGCCCGCGCGACCCCGACGCCATGATCGACCAGCTGGTGCACCTGAACGCCGAACTGGGCCCGGCCTGCCTGTTCGCGGTCTCCGAGAGCGACATCACCCTGCTCAACCGCCACCGCGAACGCCTGAGCGGCTTCACCATCATGTTCGCCGACCAGGTGCGCATGGATTCGGTGCTGAACAAGGACCAGACCTACGCCGCCGCCGCCAAAGTCGGCATCCGCACCCCGCGCACCGAACAGCCGGCGTCGCTGGCCGAGGTCGCGCGCCTGGGCGCCGAACTGCGCTTCCCGGTGGTGCTGAAGTGGGCCAATCCGCACGAGGTCGCGGCGCGCCTGGGCGCGGCCGGACTGGCGCTGGACAAGACCCATTACTGCCACTCGGCGCAGGAACTGCAGGCCTATCTGGCCCCGTACGAGCGCGCCGGCGTCTATCCGCTGGTGCAGGAATACTGCGCCGGCTACGGCCTGGGCCAGTTCGTGCTGATGAAGGACGGCCAGCCGCAGTACACCTTCCAGCACCGGCGTGTGCACGAGTGGCCGCCGGAAGGCGGCTTTTCCAGCATGTGCGAGTCGCTGCCGCCGGACGCGCACGCCGAACTGATGGCCAGGTCGGTGGCCCTGCTGCGCGAGCTGCGCTGGGAAGGCATCGCGATGGTCGAGTACCGCCACGATCCGCTGACCGGCGAATCGGCGCTGATGGAAGTCAACGGCCGCTTCTGGGGCAGCCTGCCGCTGGCCTGGCATGCCGGCGCGCGCTTCCCGAGCATGATGCACACGCTGTGGGGACGGCGCCAGCCGCTGGCGGCGCCAGCCTACCGCAGCGGCGTACGCTGCCGCTACATGCTGCCCGAGACCAAGCGCCTGCTGCGCATCCTGTTCGCGCCACAAAAAATCGCCGACAAGAACCTGCATTTCCGGCGCCTGCCCGAGCTGCTCGGCTACCTCGGCGGCTTCGTGCGTCCGCGCAGCCGCTACTATGTGTTCACGCTGGGCGACGCCGGTCCCTTCTTCAGCGACGTCGGCCAGATGCTGAAGAAAGCCTGGGGCGCAGTCGGCGCGCGCTTGCCGCTGGGACGCCGCCGCGGCGCGCCGGCCTCGGGCAAGTAAGGCGACACGGCGCCGCGGCGCCTGCCGTAGAATGAGTTGTCGCGACAGCCCGTCGCATTCAGCCGAGGTCCGCATGCCGATCCAGCCGGAACAACTCGCCGCCCTGATGGCCGAAGTCGAACAGGAAGACCCGATCGACTTCGCCGACCTGCCCTTTCCCGAAGACGAACTGCGCCTGCTGGTGGCCGGCCACTTGTGCGAAATGGCGGCCGCGATGGACAGCTTCAGCGCCGAAGACCGGCTGACCACCTTGCTGGCGGTATCGGCCAAGCTGGTGCTGGAAAACCTGGTGCTGCACGTGCAGCTGCTGCGCCGCCATGGTCTGCCGGTGGGCGACAACGTCGAGGCGCTGCTCAGCCGCCTGCGCAAGCCGGACGAATAAGCCGAAGGAATGAGCTGAACGCGTGCGCCGGTCGAGTGCGCCAACGACCGGCCCGCTACGCGGCGTCCGGATTGCGCCACACCGCCTGCAATACGCCGAATATTGCCCTATGGATCTATTTTTTGGTCAAATGTAGCCCAGAATCAATAGTTTCGACGGCAGCGTACAACATTTGAACAGTGGCGTCCGATCGGCGTGGTAGAAGGCGCGATGCATGGGGTATTATTGCCTGGAGTGAAATTTCGTGCATCTCCAGTCACATTCGATTCCAGAGGAAAGTTATGCCCAGCATTGCCAAGAAACGACTCGCCACTGCCGTTGTCTCCAGCCTCTTGATCATGGGCGTGGTTGGCTGCAAGAGCGAGCAGTCGACCGAAAGCCTGCTCCAGGATGCCAAGCAATACCAGGACAAGGGCGATCGCAAGGCTGCCCTGATCCAGCTGAAGAACGCGGTAGCAAAGAGTCCGGACAATGCCGAAGCGCGCATGGCGCTGGGCCAGCTGCAGCTGGACGTGGCCGACTACGCCTCGGCCGACAAGGAACTGCGCCGCGCGCGCTCGCTGGGCGTGCCGGCCGAGCGCGTGATGGTACCGTTGGGCAAGGCGATGCAGGCACTGGGCCAGCACCAGGATCTGCTGAAGGAAATCACGCCGCAAGTCGCACAAGGCAATGCCGAACTGCTGTCGCTGCGCGGCGGCTCGCTGCTTGCCACCGGCAAGCCGGAAGAAGCGCAAGCCGCCTACCGCGAAGCGCTGGCGGCCGCTCCCGCCGCGGTCGCGCCGCGCCTGGGCCTGGCCGGCCTGGCCCTGTCCCAGGGCGACAAGATCGGCGCCCTGACGCTGGTCGACGAAGCGATCGCTAAGGCGCCGAACGATGCCAGCGCCTATATGTTCAAGGGCATGATCATGCGCGCCGACGCCCAGGATGCGGCCGCGCTCGACGCGTTCGCCCAGGTGCTCAAGCTCGAACCCCATCATCGCAGCGCCCGTATCGAGCGCGCCTATGTTCAGATCAAGCTGGCGAAATTCGACGAGGCGCAAAAGGAAATCGACGGCGCCAGGAAGAATGCGCCGGGCAGCCTGCTGGTGACCTATACCCAGGCGCTGCTCGACTCCTCGCGCGGCAAGGACACCGCGGCCCAGGAAAGCCTGCAGAAAGTGCTGCGCAGCGCGCCGGACTACATGCCGGCGGTCCTGCTGGCCGGCAAGGTCGACCTGGCGCTGGGTTCCAACCAGCAGGCGCAGCAGCATCTGCGCAAGTACCTCGAAGCCAACCCCGACAATGTCTATGCGCGCAAGCTGCTGGCGCAAGCCCTGATCAAGGGCGAGCGCCCGGCCGAAGCCAGGGAGATCCTGGCGCCGGCCCTGGCATCGGCCGCCGACGACGTGCAATTGCTGGCCCTGGCAGGCGAATCGCACATGCAGGCGCGCGAATTCGACAAGGCCAGCGGCTACCTGGAGCGCGCCGCCACGCTGGCGCCGAAGGCGGTCGCACTGCGCACCTCGCTGGGCATGTCGCGCCTCGGCCAGGGCGACGTCAACAAGGCGGTGGCCGAGCTCGAACGCGCGGTCGCGCTCGACCCGGCATCGATCGAAGCGGCGATGTCGCTGGCCAGCGCCCAGGTCGGCCTGAAGCAGTACGACAAGGCCCTGGCCACTTTGCAGAAGCTGGAGCAGAGCCACCCCAACAACGCCCGGGTGATGACGCTCAAGGGCGAAGTCCAGCTGGCCAGCGGCGACAAGGCCGGCGCCCGCGCCGCTTTCGAAAAAGCGGCCGCGGCCGAGGCGAGCTTCCTGCCGCCGGTCGCCCACCTGGCCCGCATGGACATGGCCGACAAGCAGCCGGAAGCCGCCAAGAAGCGCTTCAACGCGATGCTGGCCAAGGACCCGGCCAACTTCCAGGCGCTGTCGGCGCTGGCACAGATCGCCGTGATGCAGAACCAGCCCGAGGAAGCCACGCGCCTGCTGGAAAAAGCGCATAACGGCCATCCGGAAGCGATCGCCCCGGCGCTGCTGCTGGGCCGCCATTACATCGGCTACAAGCAGCCCGAAAAAGCCATTGCCCTGGCACGCAAGCTGCAAGTGGCGAACCCGACCGATGCCAGCGTGATCGACCTGATGGGCCAGGCCCAGCTGGCCGCCAAGGATGGCGCCGGCGCGCTGGAAAGCTACAGCAAGCTGGCCAATCTGCAGCCGAAGGCGGCCATGCCCCACCTGCGCCTGGCGGCCGCGCACGGCCTGCTGAAAAACCAGTCGGCGGTGCTGGACGACCTGAAGCGTGCGGTCAGCCTCGATCCCGATCTGCTGCCGGCGCGCCAGGCCATGGCCCAGTACTATGTCCAGCAGGGCAAGCCAGAAGAAGCGCTGAAGGTCGCGCGCTCGATGCAGGAACGCGATTCGACGCGCGCCGCCGGCTATCTGCTGGAAGGCGATATCCATGCCACCGGCAAGCAGCTGCCGCAGGCGATCCCGGCCTACCAGAAAGCGCTGGCCGAGACTAAGTCGCCGGACATGGCGGTGCGCCTGGCCTATGTCTACGCGCAGACCGGCAAGACCGCCGAGCTGAGCCAGCTGGTGACGGGATGGCAAAAGACCAATCCGAACGACGTGACGGTGCCTGCCTTCGTTTCAGAGAAATATCTGGAGCGTAAAGACTACAAGGGCGCGATCGCGATCCTGGAAAAGACCAGCGCTTCGGTGCCGAACAACCCGGCGGTCCTGAACAATCTGGCCTGGGCCTACCACCAGGTCAAGGACCCACGCGCCCTGGATACCGCCAAGCGCGCGGTCGGACTGGCCGGCAACCACCCGGCGATCCTGGATACGGCCGGCTGGATCATGGTCGAGCGCGGAGACACCGACGGCGGCCTGGCGCTGCTGCGCAAAGCCAGCGCCGCGGCGCCGAAATCGCAGGATATCCGCTACCACCTGGCGGCGGCGCTGGCCAAGAGCGGCGACAAGGCTGCGGCCCGCACCGAGTTGAATAAAATAATCAATGATGGTGAGAAAGGTAGCAAATATTCTGCAGATGCAATAGCATTGCTACAAACACTTTAACGGTTCAGATTAACGACAAGCTATGCTGGCACGGCAGCCGGACAGGGAATCCATCATGACCAAGACTACTCCTTCGCCTGCAACGACGGACGACTCCTCGGCTGCTCAATCGAACAAGGCTAATGCTGAGGATCGCGCTACCATAGATGACTCCGAGCTTGAAGACGTCATTGTGAAACAAAACTCCTACGGTATCCGCCTCACCGATACTGCGGCGGGGCGTAATTCGGCCAGCATGCTGATCAACCGAATGTATGCGTGGCGCGGTTACGCCGGCACGCATACCCTTACCGACGACCCGAACCGCATCACCCTGACCGCGACCGACAAGGGCGACGTGGTCGGCACCCTGACGCTGGGGATGGATTCGTCGATCGGCCTGATGGCCGACGATATTTTCAAGGAAGAACTGGACTACCACCGCCAGCGCGGCGCGCGCCTGTGCGAATTCACCAAGCTGGCCTTCGATTCCTCGGTCCGGTCCAAGGCCTCGCTGGCCAACCTGTTCCACCTGGCCGTGATCTACGCGCGCGACCTGCACCACTGCACCGACATCGTCATCGAAGTCAATCCGCGCCACCGCCGCTTCTACCAGGCCATGCTCGGCTTCGTGGCCGAAGGCGACGTCAAGATCAACCCGCGCGTCAACGCCCCCGCGTATCTGCTGCGCGTGAACCTCGAGTACGTGACGGAACAGATCAAGAAGCACGGCGGCACCATCAACGAAGGCAGCACCGACCGCTCGTTCTATCCGTATTTCTTCTCCCCGCGCGAAGAGCACGGCATCATCAACCGCCTGCTACGCATCGATACGCAAACCGTCGAAGCCTGAGCGGCGCTGCATACCCTGCGTATTTCCTCCTGAAGACATGACATTCACGTTCAATTACGAACAGGCGTTCGCACGCAATATCGGCTGGGTCACGCCGGACGAACAGGCGCGCCTGCGCGGCAAGCGCGTCGCCATCGCCGGCGGCGGCGGCGTGGGCGGCGTCCACCTCCTGACCCTGGCGCGCCTGGGCATCGGCAGCTTCCACATCGCCGATTTCGACAGCTTCGACATCCCGAACTTCAACCGCCAGGTCGGCGCCACCATGTCCACCGTGGGCCAGCCCAAGGTCGAGGTGATGGCGCGCATGGCGCGCGACATCAATCCCGAGCTCGAGATCAAGGTGTTCGAGCATGGCGTCAACAAGGACAACCTCGACGCCTTCCTGGACGGAGTCGACCTGTATGTCGACGCGCTCGACTTCTTCGCCTTCGATGCGCGCCAGGACACCTTCGCCGCCTGCGCCCGGCTCGGCATCCCGGCCACCACCGCGGCGCCGCTGGGCATGGGCGCGGCGGTACTGAATTTCATGCCGGGCAAGATGACGTTCGAGGAATACTTCCAGTGGGGCGAGCTGGACGAACTGGACAAGGCGATCCGCTTCGTGGTCGGCCTGGCCCCGGCCGGGCTGCACCGGCCCTACCTGATGGTGCCGTCCTCGGTCAATTTCGCCGAGCGGCGCGGTCCCTCGACCATCATGGCGTGCCAGCTGTGCGCCGGCGTGGCGGCGACCGAAGCGCTCAAGATCCTGCTGGGCCGCGGCGAAGTGCTGGCGGCGCCGCACGGCATGCAGTTCGACGCCTACCGCAACCGGCTGACCCGTACCTGGCGCCCCGGCGGCAACCGCAATCCATGGCACCGCCTGATGATCGCGGTGGCGCGGCGCCAGATGCGCAAGGAGACCCGACCATGAAGCCGCAAGGTCCCCTGCTGCAGATTCTGGAACTGGCGCGCTGGGCGCCGAGCGGCGACAACACCCAGCCCTGGCGCTTCGAAGTGCTGGCGCAGGACCACGTGGCGGTGCATTGCCACGACACCCGCGCCGACACGGTGTACGACCTGGACGGCCATCCGAGCCAGATCTCGGTCGGCGCGCTGCTGGAAACCATGCGCATCGCCGCCACTGGCCACGGCCTGCGCCTGGACGCGCTGCGGCGTTCCGACAGCCCGGATGAACAACCAGTGTTCGACGTGCGACTGGTGCCGGATGCCGCCGTCGCCCCGAGCGAACTGATCGGATCGATCGTCAAGCGCAGCGTGCAGCGCCGCGCGATGCGCACCCGGCCCCTGAGCGAGAGCGAAAAGCGCGCGCTCGAGGACGCTGCCGGCGCCGCCTACAGCATCAGCTGGATCGAGGGCCGCGCCAAATTCAAGGCCGCGCGCCTGATGTACGACAACGCGCGCCTGCGGCTGACCATGCCGGAAGCGTTCGAGGTGCACCGCCGCATCATCGACTGGGGCACCGACCGCAGCCCCGACAAGGTTCCTGACAAGGCGCTCGGTGTCGATCCGGGCACCCTGGTGCTGATGAAATGGGCGATGGTGAACTGGAAGCGCATGTCGACCATCAATACCCTGATGGGCACCTGGGCGCCACGGCTGCAGATGGACCTGATCCCGGGCGTGGCCTGCGCCGCCCACTTCGTGCTCAAGGCGCGCCAGGCACCGCAGGGTATCGACGACTACATCGAAGCGGGACGTGCGGTGCAGCGCTTCTGGCTGACCCTGACCCATCTCGGCCTGTACATGCAGCCCGAGATGACGCCGCTGATCTTTTCCAAGTACGTGCGCGAAAACCGCGTCTTCACGCAGACACCCGGCCTGCACGAAGCCGCGGCGCGCCTGCGCGCCCAGGCCGAGGAACTGGTGTTCGCCGGCGCGGACTACCCGGTCTACATGGGCCGGGTCGGCGCCGGACCGGCGCCGCGCGCGCGCTCCGAACGCCAGCCGCTCGAGCGCCTGCTGCTCGACTCGGGCGCGCCGACCGCGTAAAGTCGGGCGCGGCGCCGGCGGCTCCTGCAACGGGGCGCCGGCGTGGCGCCGGTGCCCTGGTTCGCTCAGGGCAGCATCGCGCTCGACAGGCCCTTGAGCTTGAAGTGGCGGCGCAGGTCCTTGTAGTCCTGCATCTGCCAGTCGGTCAGATTGCTGCGCACCTTGGCCAGGCTGTCGGCCAGTTCCGGCACCCACGCGCGGCGCGGCGCGCTCTTGAGCGCCACCATGAACGGCAGCACGATCGTGGAATACAGGGTGGCGCGGCCGTTCAGCGGGCGCACCGCGCGCTCGAAGTCTTCCAGGAAGAACGCCGCCTTCAATGAATTGATGTAGTCGATCGTGAACAGTTGCGGCTGGCGATGCGCGTGCTGGTTGCCGAAGTAGTCGATCGAGCTGTCCAGTTTCAGGTGGCCGAAGTCGGCCATGTACACCCCGCCGTCGTCCTTCAGGATGCGCGCCACTTCGGCGAAGGTCTGGCACAGCATGTCCACGGTCGGCAGGTGGTGCAGCGCCATGGTGGACATCACCGCGTCGATCGACTTGTCGGCGAACATCGACAGGTCGGTGATGTCGCCAGTGCGGAACTCGACGTTGCTCAAGCCCTTGCTCGCCACCAGGGCGCGCGCCTGTTCCAGCATCGGCGCCGACAGGTCGACCCCGATGAAGCGGGTCTCGGGATTCAGGCGCGCCACCATGGTCAGCATATTGGCCGGGCCGCAGGCCAGGTCGACCACGGTGTCGCCGGGACGGATGACTTCGCAGATATTCGCGCAATGGTAGAGGTAAACCGAGGCCATTACGGCATCTTCGCGGCCGGCCTTGACGTATGCGGCAACGCTTTCCGGATCGTCCATCACCAGTAAAGGTTCGGTTTCACGTTGAGCCTGTCTTGAAGAAAAGAATTCACGTGCGACAGTAGACAAGAGTGGAATGGTCGGCATTTTATTTCCAATAAGAAAAAATAAAGGTTTGCGGCAATTTCTTAACTGTCGGGATTTTTTACAGCGCTTTATTCAATATCATATCCATGACGATCAATTTACCGTAAACCATTGATTTGCATAGGACCAGTTCAAGCTGGCACGCTGATTGCTTTATGTAGCTCGTAGTCTCAAAAGAAAGCGTTGAGAAAAAGCGTTTGAAGTTTAACTGCGGCAATGCCGCTCAGCAACACAAGAAAAGCACCGTGAAGTAATGACTCTTTGCGGACTAGCCTTCAAAAGAAGGCACTCAGGTAAAAACAATTTTTGGAGATTCACATGACCAAGTTCTTCCGCGCCTCGCTGGCAACCGCCCTGTTCGCAATGGCCTTCGGTGCACAAGCACAACAAGTCAACAACGCACCGTCGTTCATCATCAACCCGAACAGCAACGGTCTGGCGACCGATGGCGTCGAATTCGAAGCCAACGTGATGAACGGCATTTCGTCGGCGCGCGTTACCAGCATCGGCGGCACCCGCTACCAGAGCGTCGGCTACATCCAGTACAACGGCTTCTCGCTCAACGGCGAAACCGTTTCGGTGGACGACACCCGCCTGGGTTCGCGTAACGGCTACGGCCTGTACGCCACCTTCACCCAGACCTTCACCTGCAGCTCGCTGCTGTCGCCAGGCGTGAGCTGCTCGATCGATACCATCAACCTGTCGCTGTTTGCCGACAAGGGCACGGACAACCGCTTCGTCCAGGCAGCACTGGGCCGTGACGCGAGCGTGACCGTGAACGGCGACCAGGTCCTGCTGGGCACCGTCAACGGCATCAACGCCGGCAGCGCAGGCATCAGCGCACAAGGCGGCGCGTTCCAGAACGTCAACACCAACTTCAACATCACCGAAGAAGGTTCGGCATTCTTCGTCTCGCCAGACCCGTTCTACAGCTTCGCGTTCAGCTCGTTCCAGAACACCTCGCAGGGTCTGACCTGCCGTAACGCTGCCGGCACCGGCGGCCTGGCATTCTGCACCGGCGCGACCGAAGTGGCGATCAACTCGGAAACCGGCAACACCGACTTCAACGGCGCACCTTCGGAAGTGCCGGAACCAGGCGCACTGGCACTGATGGGCCTGGGCCTGCTGGGCATGGGCGCATACCGCCGCAAGCGTCTGCAGAAGTAATTGCAGCGCGCATCGCCGAGGCGATGCACGAAAAAAAACCTGGCTCCGGCCAGGTTTTTTTTTGCTTGTGCAGATCATCGTCACGCGCCTTCCGCCCCGGCCCGCGCTGCGCCGGATTCAGCCCAGGTCGAGCGGCGCCGGCTTCGGTGCCGACGGCGCCGCCGGCGACAGGAACGCCTTGTGCAGCAGGTGGCGCGCCAGCAGCAGCGGCGGCATGCGCAGCCAGTTGCCGCGCACGTACAGGGCGAACAGCGCCGCTCTGCCGGCCGCATTCACGCTCATCGGCGGCACCAGTGCGCGCTGCAACAAGCCATCCATCAGCCGCAGCAGCGCCGGATTGGGCCGCCCGCAGTCGGCCGCCGCCAGCACCGCCGGCGGCACTTCGGTAGCGAACACGCGCCGCAGATGGCGCAGCGCGTAGAACAGGGGGCGCGTCAGTTGCAGTTCGGTTGCGCGCGGCACCAGGCCGTCCCAGAATCCCGGCGCGACGCCGAACTGGCGCGCCAGCCGGTGCAGGTCGAACAGGTCGCGCAGGCCGTGGCCGAATTCGCCGTCCGAGAACAGGTGCACCGCGCTGTGCAGGAACATGTCGTGCGGCGCCAGCATCCACAGGCCGGCCTGCCCCGGCACCGGTACGGCGGCGGCGCGCAGCCGGGCCGGATCGGGGCGCACGGCGGCGGTCTCGGGCAGGATCGCGTGGTGCACGTCGACCGTATTGCCGCGCCACATATGGGTCATCGGCGGGATTTCGTGCATCCACTCGCGGTAATAGCGCTGGTCGTAGGCGTCGTGGTGGGTGCTGACCCATCCTTGCAGCATCAGCGCCGCCTCGACCTCCTCGATACGCTCTTTCGGCACCAGGATGTCGATATCCGAAAACAGGCGCCCGCGCCCGGCATCGAGGCCGGCCAGCGCATAGGCGCCGCCCTTGAGCAGGATCAGCGGCACCTCCAGGCCATCGAGCGCGGCGCCGATCCGCTCCACCTCGTGGCGAGTGCCGCGCGCGTGGCTGGTGCCGACCGTGCGCGCCCAGTCCAGGTGCTCGCGCGGCGCCGCCGGCACCGCCTCCAGCAGGCCGGCGTCGTCCAGCAGCAGCGCCAGCGTGGCCAGCATGTCGGCGCTGGCGGCCTGGCGCAGCAGCCGGTCCCAGGCACCCGCTGTCAGGCCGCGCACCGTCGCCGGTTCGCGCAATACCCCGGTCAGCAATGCCTTCATGCGCCCTCCTCCACCAGGGCGTCGAACAGCGCCAGCGCTTCTTCCAGCCGGCTGTAGACGAATTCGTGGCCGGCGCAGCGTTCGACCAACGCGCCCAGGGTGCGGAAACCGCGTTCGCCCAGCACCAGGTAATTGAAAGCGTTGTCGGCCACGCGCATGAAGGTGCGCGCTTTGGACAATGGCGTCAGGCGGGTGGCGGCGCCGGCTTCCCAGCGCGGGAACACGATCGCCAGCGGCGCCGCGCACTCGTGCGCGCGTTCGATGCTCGCGCGCGGCGCGCGGATGTGGCCGACCGTGCCCTTGGCGGTGCCGTGCGCCAGCGGCCCGAACACGGCGTCGGGGGCGAAGGCGCCGATCACGCCGATCGAGGCGTTCTTCAGGCTGACTGGACGCGGCAGCGGAACCAGCAGGCCATCTTCGTGGCGCACCAGTGTCAATTCGTCCGACAGCAGGCGCCAGCCGCGGCATACCAGGGCCGCGCACAAGGTGCTCTTGCCGGAACCGGGCGGCGCCGGCAGGATGATGCCGCGCCCGTTCTTTTCGACCACCGCCGCGTGCAGGAGCAGATACGAGTGGGCGCGGTTGGCGACGCACCAGTTCATCATCCACTCGAACATGGCCGAGGCCTGGGCCACCGGCAGCGGCTTGAACGGCTGCTGGCCGTCCTGGTCGAAGCGGACCTGGGGCCGCCACCAGCGGCGCAGCCCGCCCGGCTGCTGCAGGCGCAGGTGGAAATCGGCGAAGCCGCCCGGCTCGGCGATTGGATAATCGCCGTACAGTTTGGCCAGGCTGCGCGCCAGCAGCGGGATATTGCTGTGGATGCGACTGACAAAGGGGCCGGTGTGGAGATCCAGCCCGGGGCCGTCCAGGCGCGCGCGCAATTGCGCAGGGCTCAGCTGCGACAGCGTCAGCATGGTTCGATCAGGTGCATCTGGTGCAGGTCGTGCAGGAGCGCGGCGACCTCGGCCGGCTCGACGGCATCGGCCTCGGCCTCAGCCTCGCCACCATCCGCGGTCAATTCGACTTGCAGCGCCCGCGCCAGGCCGGCGGCATCGGCCGGCGCCGCGCACAGCTGCTCGAGCATCCACAGCGTGGTGGAGGACAATAAATGGGTGGCGCCGGTCAGGTCGTTGAACAATACGGCTTCGCCATCCCATTCGCGCCGTTCCAGCGTCTGCCCGGCCCGCACGCGCCAGGCATGGCGCGGCTCAGTCACGATAAGTCTTTTGCAGGTAGCCGATGACGTCCGGCGCCATCCAGTAGGTCTTCGGCGTCGGCTTGTAATAGCCCTTGGTCTGCAGGTCGCTCCACATGATGCGGACCGTGTCCTCGGTCAGGAAATTAATCTGACCGGTCATGATGTTGAGCCAGGTGGTGGCCAGGTAGCGGCCGACGAAGCCCTCGTACCGGTCCTTGCCCAGGATGTCGACCAGCTTGACGTTGGCATAGTCGGCATACTTGCCCCTGCAGCCGAACAGCTCGCCGAACTTGATGTTTTGCGAGCACGGCCAGAAGTGCGATACCAGGCACCAGAACTTGGGACCGCGCGCGCCGCCGCACATCGGATTGTTGTCGGCGTAGGTGCTTTCGGTACCGGTGGACAGGCTGGCCGACGGCGCCGCGCAGCTCGGGCGGTGGTGCAGCGTGGCGCGGCTTTCGAGCGTCATCAGGACGCCGGCGGCGCCCAGGCCGGCCTTGGTCAGGCGGCGGCGCGCGGCGCCGTGGCCGTTCAAGGCTGGCGCGACAGGAAATTCGGAATCGGGTCGTTGTTCGATGGCCACGTCGGGTTCCTCGGAATCAGGTAGCCATACGGCGCAAGCTCGGGAAAAGCAGGCTCCATGGCAAAGCCGGCATGGGTGCATGCCGGTGGTAAAGACACAGCAAAAACCGTGCCTTTAAATTGCCATTAGGAAAAATCTCTTTTTAAACAGGCATCTAGTGAGAATGTCTGCGCGGCAATCATTCATTGCAATTTGGAATGAATGCCGGCTGTAAAATTTATCGACAGGAAATTAGAAGAAGCTTTCCGGGATGATCAGGATGTCGCCAGGACGCATCATGACGTTGGCCGAGATGTCGCCGTCGCGGATCAGATCATCCAGGCGCACGGTCAGCTTTTCCTGCTTGCCGTCGACGGTGCGCACGATGCTGGCCTTGTTGCCGGCAGCGAATTCGGTAACGCCACCGACCGCGATCAGGACGTCCATCAGCGACATTTCACGGCGGTATGGCAGTGCCTGCGGACGGGCGGCTTGGCCGATCACGCGCACCTGCTCGCCAAAATTACCGACGAAGTTGGTGACGACCACAGTCACCACCGGCTGCTGGATGAACTTGGCCAGCGCCTGTTCGATATCGCGCGCCAGCTGGGTCGAGGTCTTGCCGGCGGCCGGCAGGTCTTCCACCAGCGGGGTGGTGATCTTGCCGTCCGGACGCACCGGCACCGACATCGACACTTCCGGATTGCGCCAGACGATGATGTTGACCGCGTCGCCCGGGCCGATCAGGTAGTCGGGATTGACCGGCGCCAGCGCCGCGGCGCTGGGAGCGGGCGGGGTCGCGCATCCACCCAGCAACAGCAGGCAGCTTGCGGCGCCGGCCGCCATCACGTGTTTCATCCACTGCGTCATCTTGATCACTTCGACTCCTTCGTCTGCGCCCGGCTGGTGGACCGGCATCGACTTGCGATTGAAAAATTGTTATTTCACCATCAAAACAGCCGCTATTGTATATCAGAGTCTTTTCGGAAACGCCGTGCACGAATGAAATTGTTAGTACAAATTGCCACACTCGCGCGTCCGCCGCTTCCCGCTAAGGCCGCTGCAGCAGCGCCCGCACATGGCGCGCCGGCACTGCATAGGTGATGCCGCTTGGATTGGTGATCGCGGTTTCCTTCAGGCCTTTGACGAACACCATGTTCACCACCGCCAGCACGGTACCGGTCTCCGGGTCGTAGACCGGGCTGCCGCTGTTGCCCGGATAGGCGGTGCCGTCCAGCTGGTAGACCGTGAACGGCGCCCGCTGCAGCTGCGAAATGGCGCGCGCATCGAGTCCGCGTGCGCTGAGCGAGGGCCGCACTACCGGCGTGATCGCCGCCAGCAGGGCGCGGTGGGTGGCCGGATACAGCCCCAGCACCATGCCGAGCGGGAAACCGGTGAACGCCAGCTCCTGCCCTTCGCGCGCATCCTCGCGCTCGGCCAGGCTCAGGGCCGGCAGCGGCGCGCCTTCCAGGCGCAAGTGGGCCAGGTCGTGTTCGCGGTCGAGTCCGACCAAGGTGGCGGGCCGGAACGCGACCGTGGCGCCGTCGCCGACCACCACGCCCAGGGTTTCCTTGCGCGCCACGTCAAGCTTCTCGGGCACCACGTGGGCGTTGGTGATCACGCTCAGGCCGTCGCCGACCACGAAGCCGGTACCGGCGAACGCGACCGCCGGGCTGCGCGTCTGCAGGTGGGTGCCGACACCGACGATCGAGCGCTTGACCCGGACCACCGTGTCTGGCAGCGCCGCAGTGGCCGGGAACGGGACGGACAGCGCCGCCAGCAGGGAAGCGCCGCCATGGCGCAGGAAGATTCGTCGTTTCATGTGCAGTTCATATTGGTGCGGTACACCTGGTATCGATTGGCTCCAGGATGCTGATACTAGGCTTGTGCCAATCGTGCAAGCCCTTTCCGATTTTAAACATTACAATAACCATGTTTGATTTTCAGCAACTATCAACAGCGCTGTCCTCAACCACTTCCGCGTCGTCCATACCGTTTTCACGTCGTTACAAAGTTTCGCTAAATACAATGCGCCAAAGCGCTGAATGTTTGCGATAATGCAACACTATACGTGTATCTATGGCCTGCGATAACGATGTTGTCGTTGCAATGAAGAATTTGTGTTGTAAGCCGTTTGCATTCTGAGCACGTAATTGCGTAATTTTCCAGCACGCAATTGCAATTGCTCACTCTACAAGCGATCATGCAGGGTGTTTTATCTACTGTGTCCGGCCTCCGCCGGACCGTGACTGGCGAGACCTAAGATGGCCGAAATCACAGCCTTGATTCTGAATTTCTTAAAAGCAATTGGCAAGTATCGCTGGCACGCGGTGGCGATTACCTGGGTGGTTGCCCTGGCGGGCTGGGCGGTCGTATTCAAGCTGCCCAACCAGTACCAGGCGTCGGCGCGCGTGTATGTCGATACCCAGAACATCCTCAAGCCCCTGCTGTCGGGCATGACCACGGTGCCGAACCTGGACCAGCAGGTCCAGTTCATGCGCCGTACCCTGCTCAGCCGCCCGAACGTGGAACGCGTCGTGCGTGAAGTCGACCTCGACGTCAAGGCGCGCGACAGCCGCGAACTGGACAAGATCGTCGACGACATGACCTCGCGCATCAAGATGGCCGGCACCCAGCGCGACGACATCTATACCATCACCTATACCGGCAGCAGCGCCAAGGAAGCCAAGGACGTGGTGCAGGCCTTCCTGACCATCTTCGTCGAGGGCAGCTTCAGCGGCAAGCGTCAGGATTCGGAAAAGGCGGTGCAGTTCATCGACGACCAGATCCGCGGCTATGAAGAGCGGCTGGCGGCGGCCGAGAATTCGCTCAAGGAATTCAAGCTGCGCAATATGGGCTTGCTGCCGCGCGAAGGCGCCGACTACAACTCGCGCATGGTGGGCGCCAACGAGGCGCTGAACCAGGCGCGCCTGGAACTGAGCGAAGCCGAACAGGCGCGCAACGCGATCCGGCGCCAGATCTCGGGCGACACCAGCGGCGGCCCGGGCAAGCGCGCGCTGCCGGTGCTGACCGACCCGGTGCTGGAAGAGCGCATCGCCAACACCAACAAGACTCTGGACGGCCTGCGCACCCAGTACACCGAAGAGCACCCGGACATCATCGCCAACCGCCGCCTGCTCGAGCAGCTGCTGGCACGCAAGGCCGAGGAAGCCAAGAACGTCAAGCCGAGCGGCGACCCGGGCGCCAGCTACAGCCCGATGCTGCAGCAGCTTAACGTGCAGCTGTCCGACGCCGAAGCGCGCGTGGCCTCGCTGCAGGCGCGCGTGGCCGAATACAGCAACCGCGTGGCGACCCTGCGCGCCCAGAGCCAGCAGGTGCCGGAGATCGAAGCCCAGCTGGCCAACCTCAACCGCGACTACGAAGTCAACCGCGCCAACTACCAGCGCCTGGTCGAGCGCCGCGAATCGGCCAAGCTGTCGGGCGACCTGTCGTCGGCCACCGACATGCTGACCTTCCGCGTGATCGATCCGCCGCTGGCGCCGCCGCTGCCGTCGGGCCCGAACCGCCTGCAGCTGTTCTCGCTGGTGTTCGTCGGCGCGCTGATCGCCGGCCTGGCGGGTGCCTTCCTGATGAGCCAACTGCGTCCGACCTTCCTCAGCCAGGCGGCGCTGCGCGACACCACCGGGGTCCCGATCCTGGGCTCGATCAGCATGAACTGGACCGGCGAGCAGACCGTGCGCCGCAAACGGCGCCTGGTAGCGCTGGCCGCCTCGGTGGTGGTGCTGTTCGGCGTCTACGGCGCCGGCGTCGCCGCCATCCTCGTCCGTCCGATGTAAGGCCGCAGGCCAAGGAGCGAATGTGAGCATTATCGAAAAAGCGGCCAGCCGCATCGACCAGCAGCGCCAGGCTGCCAACAGCGCGGCTGCAGCCAAGCCGGACACCGTGGCCGAGCAGGCCGCGCATCCCGTGATCGAACTTCCGGTGCCGGCCCCCGTGCCGGCAGCTTCCGCCCCGGCGGCGGCTCCGGCGGCGACTCCGGCGGAATCCCCGGCGGACGTCCCGGCCGAACCGGTGTTCGCAGAGGCCCCGGCCGCCGCGCCGGCGCGTGGCGCCACCCGCAAGGTGGAACTCGACCTGGCGCGCATGCGCGAGCTGGGCATGGTCACCGCCGCCGGCGGCCGCACCAACCTGCTGGAAGAATTCCGCATCATCAAGCGCCCGCTGCTCAAGCGCGCCTTCGCCGAGCGCGGCCCCAAGGACAATCCGGGCAACCTGATCATGGTCACCAGCTCGCTGCCGGGCGAAGGCAAGACCTATTGCTCGATCAACCTGGCGATGAGCATTGCCATGGAACTGGACCACACCGTGCTGCTGGTCGACGCCGATGTGGCACGTCCTTCGGTGCTGCGCACGCTCGGCCTGCCGGCGCACCGCGGCCTGATGGATTGCCTGATCGACGACCAGCTCGACCTGCAGGACGTGCTGCTGCGCACCAACGTCGACACCCTGTCGATCCTGCCGGCCGGCACCAGCACCGGGCGCGCCACCGAACTGCTGGCCAGCTCGACGATGACGCAGATGCTGCACGAACTGGCCAACCGCTATCCGGACCGCGTGATCATCTTCGATTCGCCGCCGCTCCTGCTCACCAGCGAATCGCGCGTGCTGGCCAGCCACATGGGCCAGATCGTGGTGGTGGTGGAAGCCCAGACCACGACCCAGCACGCGGTCAAGGAAGCGCTGCACAAGCTGGAAGGCTTCGACAACGTCAACCTCATCTACAACAAGACCCGCGACATTCCGGGCATCGAAGAGACGTATGATTACCACTATGGCTGATCAGCGGCGCGCTGCCGGCCTGCCGCGCCTGCTGCCGTTGGCGGCCGCCGCCATGCTGCTGGCGGCGCCGGCGCACGCGCAATGGGACGTCACGCCCAGCGTCGGCCTGTCGGGCACCTGGTCGGACAACATCGACCTGCGCGAGGATGACCTGGCCAAACACCAGTTCGTCACCGAGCTGCGTCCGCAGCTGGCGGTGAGCGGCAAGAGCCGACGCCTGAACTTCGATGCGGTCGGCAGCTGGCAGCGCTATGCCTACAGCGACCGCGACGACATGCTGCGTCCGGCCGACAGCCGCCGCACCTACGCCGCCAACCTGCAGGGCACGGTGGTCGAGCAGCTGCTGTACGTGGACGCCTCGGCCAACCGCAGCCGGCGCAGCATCCAGCCGTTCACGCCGGGCGCCGAAGAAAATCCGTATTCGCTCGAGAACCAGACCGACGTCGAGTCGTGGAGCATCAGCCCCTACCTGGTGCGCCGCTTCGGGCGCGATGCCACCATGCAGCTGCGCTACAGCCGCGACGCGGTGAATGCCGGCCTGCGCAACCTGTACGGCAACAGCACCAGCGACACCGTGCTGCTGAACCTGGCCAGCGGCACCTCCACCAAGGCGCTGGGCTGGGGCTTCAACCACGTGCGCCAGGACATCAAGAACGGCCTGGTCGGCGAATCCTCGTCCGAAAGCAGCACCGGTTCGCTGCGTTACCAGTTCACACCTGCCTGGGCCGCCACCATGACGGCCGGCTACGACAAGTACGATTTCGAAGGCCCGGGCGGCGGCAGCTCGGGCCGCAGCTGGACGGTGGGCGGGGTCTGGACCCCGAGCGCGCGCACCAGCGTGCAGGCCTCGGTCGGGCGCCACCTGTACGGCCAGACCGGATCGGTGCTGGCCACGGTACGCAGCCGCCGCACGGTCTGGAACCTGCAGTATGCCGACGTGATCACCTCGTCGCGCCGCCAGTCGGTGCTGCCGGCCTCGATCGACACCGCATCGATGCTCGACCGCATGTTCAGTTCGACGGTCGCCGACCCGCTCGAACGCGAACGCCTGGTGGCCGCCTACATGCTCCAGAACGGCTTGCCGGCCAGCCTGGCCGAAAGCATCAACTTCCTCACCAACCGCTGGGCGCGCCAGAAGGAATTGCGCGCCTCGGTCGGCTGGCGCGGCGGACGCAGCACCGCCCTGTTCAGTGCCTACCGCAGCGAGCGCATCGCGCTGTCCGACCAGCAGAGCGACAGCGCCCTGCTCGGCAGCCAGTTCAGCTCGCTGAACGACAATGTACGCCAGCGCGGCGTGAACGCCAACTTCTCGTACCGCCTCGGCCCGCGCACCAACCTGAACAGCGGCGCCGACTACAGCTTCCGCGAGTCGCTCACCACCGGCATCGAAACACGCCAGCGCATGCTGTACGTGAGCGCACACCGCGACATCGGCCGCCACCTGTCGGCCAACCTCGAGCTGCGCCGGCGCAGCGGCGGCACCGACTACGCGGGCCGGCGCGACTACAGCGAACGCGCCGTGGTGGCTTTCCTGAACATGAAGTACTGATCGGACCAACGAGCGGACAACCAGCACGATGTACGAATCCTATTACGGCCTGTCGGCCAAGCCCTTCCAGCTGCGGCCAGACCCGCATTTCTTCTTCGGCTCCAAGGGCCACAAGCGCGCCATGGCCTACCTCGAGTACGGCCTGTCGCAGGGCGAAGGCTTCATCGTCATCACCGGCGAAGTCGGCGCCGGCAAGACCACGCTGGTGCGCAACCTGCTGGGCCACCTGCCGAACGACCAGATCGTGGCGGCCCACATCGTCAACACCAGCCTCGATCCGGAAGACACGCTGCGTATGGTGGTGTCGAGCTTCGGCCTGCCGTACGAAGGCGCCAGCAAGGCCGAGCTGCTCAATCGCCTGGAGCAGTTCCTGCGCAGTGTGGACCGCCAGGGCAAGCGCGCCCTGCTCCTGATCGACGAAGCCCAGAACCTGAACGCGCGCACGGTGGAAGAACTGCGCATGCTGTCCAACTTCCAGACCGACGACCGCTCGCTGCTGCAGACCTTCCTGCTCGGCCAGCCCGAGTTCCGCGCCACCCTGCACAGCCCCGGCATGCAGCAGCTGCGCCAGCGCGTGATCGCCAGCTACCACCTGGGCCCGATGGATGCCCAGGAAACCCGCGCCTACATCGAGCACCGCCTGGCCACCGTCGGCTGGAACGGCGACCCCGCCTTCGACGACGGCGCCCACGCCGCGATCTTCGCCTACAGCGGCGGCATTCCGCGCAAGACCAACACGCTGATGGACCGCGTGCTGCTGATGGGCTTCCTGGAAGAGCTGCACGCCTTCACCGAAGAACACATCAACGACGTGGTGCGCGACATCGCCGAGGAATTCCAGGCGCCGGATGCGATCGGCGAGCCGGATCCGGACAGCGAATACGATTCGCGCCTCGATGGCGCCGAACACCGCGGCGGCATGCGTTCAGGCGAGATGCGCCAGGGCGACCGGCGTGCGGCCAGCGTCGAGATCCTTGACGAGCGCATGATGCGCCTCGAGAAATCGATCGTCTCGGTGCTGTCGATCCTGAAGAAAATCGTCGCCACGCCCCAGGGCCAGGCGGCGCTGACTGCACAAGATAACGCCACCCCTCACGCCAACCCACGTACGGACCACCAGGAATAAGCCATGCAAATGACCGCTCCCGCAGCCCGGCCGCGCCCAGCACCGGGTGAACGCATCCGCAACGCCATGACCTGCGACGTCGAAGACTACTTCCAGGTCTCGGCCTTCGCGCCCTACATCGACCGCGCCAGCTGGCCGACCCGCGAATGCCGCGTCGAAGCCAATATGGAACGCATCCTCGCCTTGTTCGAGCAGAACGGCGTGCGCGCCACCTTCTTTACCCTGGGCTGGATCGCCGAGCGCTATCCCGCCATGGTGCGCCGCATCGTCGAAGCGGGCCACGAGCTGGCCAGCCACGGCTACGGCCACCTGCGCGCCTCGGACCAGAGCCGCGCCGAATTCGACAACGATATCCGCTCGGCCAAGGCGCTGCTGGAAGACATCGGCGGCCAGGTCGTGCTGGGCTACCGCGCCCCGAGCTTTTCGATCGGCCACGCCAACCTGTGGGCGCTGGACGCGCTGCACGAAGCCGGCTACAAGTACAGCTCGAGCATCTATCCGGTGCTGCACGACCACTACGGCATGCCGGACGCGCCGCGCTTTGCCTTTTATCCGAACGGCCCGGACGGCCTGCTGGAAGTGCCGATCACCACGGTCAAGATGGGCGGGCGCAACCTGCCGGCCGGCGGCGGCGGCTACTTCCGCCTGCTGCCCTATGCCTTGAGCCGCTGGATGATGGAAAAGGTCAACCGCGAAGACCAGGAGTCGGCGCTGTTCTACTTCCACCCATGGGAAATCGATCCGCAGCAGCCGCGCCCCGAAGGCCTGGGCGCCAAGGCGCGCTTCCGCCACTACGTCAACATCGACCGCATGGAGCGCCGCCTGGCCCTGCTGGCGCGCGACTTCAAGTGGGACCGCATGGACCGCATCTTCCTGGACAAGCCATGAATTCGATCATCGAAGGCGCACAGGCGCGCCGCGCGGCGCCGCCGGCCGCCGCTCCGCAGACCCTGCACCTGCTGCAAAAGAACGACTATGCGCGCTGGGACGCTTTCGTGCGCGCCTGCCCGTCCGCCACCTTCTTCCACCTGTCGGGCTGGCAGAGCGTCATCGAGCAGTCGTTCGGCATCAAGACCTGGTTCTACTACGTCGAGCAGGATGGCGAAATCCAGGGCGTGCTGCCGCTGGCCGAGATCAAGAGCCGCCTGTTCGGCCACTCGCTGGGCGCGATGCCGTTCTGCGTGTACGGCGGCGTGGCCGCGACCAACGACGCGGCGCGCGCCATGCTGGACGGCGCGGCGCACGAACTGGCGCAGAAGCTCGGCGTCGGCCACCTGGAATACCGCGGCATGCAGCGCGCGCATCCGGGCGACGCCAGCTGGCACACCAAGGAACTGTACGTCACCTTCCGCAAGGAGATCAGCAGCGACGACGAGACCAATATGAACGCCATCCCGCGCAAGCAGCGCGCGATGGTGCGCAAGGGGATCAAGCTTGGTTTGAAAGGCGTGGTCGAGGACAATGTCGACCGGATGTTTGAGGCCTATTCTCACAGCGTACTGCGCCTGGGCACCCCCGTGTTCCCGAAAAAATACTTCGCCCTGCTGCAGAAGACCTTCGGCGACGAATGCGAGGTGCGTTCGATCTATACCGAAGACGACAAGCTGGTCGGCTCGGTGCTGTCGTTTTACTGGCGCGACGAAGTCGTGCCCTACTACGGCGGCGGCATGGACCTGGCGCGCTCGGTGGCCGGCAACGACTTCATGTACTGGAACCTGATGCAGGCCGCAGCCGCACGCGGCTGCCGCATCTTCGACTTCGGCCGCAGCAAGCTCGGTACCGGCGCCTACGACTTCAAGAAGAACTGGGGCTTCGAGGCCACGCCGCTGCCGTACGAATACAAACTGTATGCGTCGACCGCGCTGCCGGACAACAATCCGCTGAACCCGAAGTACCAGCTGTTCATCAAGGTCTGGAAAAAGCTGCCGCTGCCGGTCGCCAACTTCATGGGCCCGTTCATCGTGCGCAACCTGGGGTAAGCCGTGGAAGACTTGCTGCTGCTGATCCACCGCATCCCGTTCCCGCCCAACAAGGGCGACAAGATCCGCTCCTACCACCTGCTCAAGCACCTGGCGCGCGACTACCGGGTGCACCTGGCGACCTTCGTCGACGACGCCGACGACTGGCAATACGTGCCGACCGTGGAAAAGCTGTGCGCCAGCAGCCACTTCGCCAGCCTGAACCCGACGCTGGCGCGGGTGCGCAGCCTGGGCGCGCTGGTCAAGAACCGTTCGCTCTCGCTCGACTACTACCAGGACGCCGGCCTGGCGCGCTGGGTCGACCAGACCGTGGCCGCGCACAAGATCGAGCGTGTGCTGGTGTTCTCGTCGGCGATGGCGCAGTACGCCGACAAGTATCCGCAGGCGCGCCGGGTGGTCGACTTCTGCGACGTCGACTCCGATAAGTGGCGCCAGTACGCCGACAAGAAGCCATGGCCGATGAGCTGGCTGTACCGGCACGAGGCGCGCCAGCTGCTGGCCTATGAGCGCCGCGTGGCGCGCGACTACGACGCCTCGCTGTTCGTGTCCGAACCCGAGGCGGCGCTGTTTCGCGAGCTGGCGCCGGAAAGCGATGCGCGCATCGGCTACTTCAACAACGGCGTCGACACCGACTACTTCACCCCGCACGCGGATTACGCCAGCCCCTACGCCGCGGGCGAACAGGCGATCGTGTTCACCGGCGCCATGGATTACTGGCCAAATGTCGATGCGGTGCAGTGGTTCGCGGCCGAAGCGTTGCCGATCCTGCGCGCGCGCTATCCGAAACTGTCGTTCTACATCGTCGGCGCCCGTCCAAGTCCTGCGGTGCAGGAACTGGGCAAGCTGCCCGGCGTGACCGTCACCGGCACCGTGCCCGACGTGCGCCCGTACATTGCCCACGCGCGCGCCGCGGTGGCGCCGCTGCGCATCGCGCGCGGCATCCAGAACAAGGTGCTGGAAGCGATGGCGATGGCCACCCCGACGGTGGTGTCGCCGCAGGCGCTGGAAGGCATCCGCGCCGAACCGGGCCGCGAACTGCTGCTGGCCGAAGACGGCGCCGCCTTCGCCGACGCGGTCGCGCTGCTGCTCGAACGCGGCGACAACGCCATGGGCCTGGCCGCACGCGCCAGGGTCGAAAACCACTATAGCTGGCCGAGCAACCTGGCCTGCATCGGGGAGCGCCTCGAATGCTGATGACCCCATCCAACGCCGCGCTGACCGCCGCTGCCCCGGTTCCCCTGAGCCGCGCCGGCACGCCTTCGCTGCTGCTGATCGTGCTGGCCATGCTGGCGCCGTTCGCGCTGTACTTCGGCACCGCGGCATCGATGGTCGACATCTGGAACAGTTCCGACACCTTCGCCCACGGCTACATCATCCTGCCGATCAGCCTGTGGCTGATCTGGCGCCGGCGCGAGCAGTTCGGCCGCATCCCGGCGCGCCCGTACGCGCCGGCGCTGCTGCTCCTGGTGATGCTGGGCGCGGCCTGGCTGGCCGGGCGCATGGGCGGGGTGCAGGTGGTGATGCAGTACGCCTTCGTGGCCATGTTCCCGGTGGCGGCCCTAAGCCTGCTCGGGCCGCGCCTGGCCGGCGCCTTCGCTTTCCCCTTGCTGTTCCTGCTGTTCGCGGTGCCGTTCGGCGAAGTTTTCGTCGAGCCGCTGATCCACCTGACCGCCGACTTCACCGTGTGGGCGGTGCAGGCCACCGGCATTCCGGTGCTGCGCAACGGCACCCGCTTCGACTTGCCGACCGGCTCCTGGTCGGTGGTGGAAGCCTGCAGCGGCATCCGCTACCTGATTTCCTCGATCACCCTGGGCAGTCTGTACGCCTATCTCACCTACACCAGCACCGCGCGCCGCGCCGTGTTCATCGGCCTGTCGATCGTGGTGCCGATCGTCGCCAACGGCCTGCGCGCCTACATGATCGTGATGATCGGCCACTACAGCAGCATGGAATACGCCACCGGCGTCGACCACCTGGTGTACGGCTGGCTGTTCTTCGGCCTGATCATGTTCATCATGTTCTGGATCGGCAGCTTCTGGCGCCAGGACGAGGCGGCACCGGCCAACACCAGCGCCCACGCGGCGCGTGCGCGCATGCAGGCGCCGGCGCCGGCAATGGCCCGCGTGGCGGCGCCAGGCATCGGCCGCATCGCCACCATGGCCTGCGCCGTGATCGCGATCGCCGCCGTATGGCCGGCGTTTGCCGTCTTCAACGATCATGCCAACCACAATCCGAAGCCGGTGAACCTGGCGGTGCCAAGCATCGGCTGGGAACAGAGCGCCGGCTTCCCGGACTGGCAGGTGCGCTACATGGAACCGGACATGCGCCTGGCGCGCACCTTCCGCGCCGCCGGCTCGGAGCGTCCGCTGCGCCTGGAAGTGCTGTACTACCGCAACCAGGACAAGCAGAAAGGCCTGATCAGCTCCGTCAACCGCCTGACCGGCGACAAGGACCCGTTCCACGTGGTGTCGAACACGGTGCGCACCGAACAGGCGGGCGGGCGCGCGGTGCCGCTGCGCGAAACCGTGCTGCTCGGTCCCCAGCAAAAGCTGCTGGTGTGGCAGCTGACCTGGATCGACGGCGACTACCTGACCAGCAACGTGGCCGGCAAGCTGCGCCAGGCGCAGGCGCGCCTGCGCTTCCGCGGCGACGACGGCGCGCTGGTGGTGCTGGCCGCGCCATACACCGACGACCCGCAGGCGGCGCGCGCTACCCTGCAGGCCTTCTTCACGCAGCACTTCGGCGCGCTCGACGCCGCCCTGAACACCACCCGGGAACGTTGAGCATGGCCGCGGTTATCCACTCCACGCCCCCGCTGCCGCCACTGGTGGTGCACCTGATCTACCGGCTCGACATCGGCGGCCTGGAGACGCTGCTGGTCGACACCATCAACCGCATGCCGCCCGAGCGCTACCGGCACGCGGTGGTATGCCTGACCGACTACACCGACTTCGCCCAGCGCATCACGCGTCCCGGCGTCGAGCTGTTCGCGCTGCACAAGCCGCCCGGCCAGGCGCTCGGCACCCACGCCACCCTGTGGCGCCTGCTGCGCCGCCTGCGCCCGGCCATCCTGCACACCTATAACCTGGGCTGCAACGAATACGCCGTGACGGCGCTGGCCGCCGGCGTGCCGGTGCGGGTGCATGCCGAACACGGACGCGACGCCGGCGACCCGCAAGGCCTGAACCGCAAGCACAACCTGCTGCGGCGGGCGGTCTCGCCCTGCATCGACCGCATCGTGCCGGTCTCGCGCGACCTGCGCGACTGGCTCGAAAACGTGGTCGGCATCGCGCCGAACCGCCTGCAGGTGATCGACAACGGCGTCGACACCGAACGCTTCCAGCCCGCTTCGGCGACGCAACTGTCAGCGGAAAGCTGGACCGACGAACCTGATACGTTCGTCATCGGCAGCGTCGGCCGCCTGCAGGACGTGAAGGACCAGGCCACCCTGATCGACGCCTTCGCCCTGCTGCGCAACATGCTGCCGAACGAAGCGCTGCGCCTGGTGCTGGTCGGCGACGGCCCGCTGCGCGCCAGGCTGGCCGAGCGCATCGACGCCGCCGGCCTGCAGGGCAGCGCGATACTGGCCGGGCCACGCGCCGACGTGGCGCCGGCGATGCGCGGCTTCTCGCTGTTCGCGCTGTCCTCGATCGCCGAGGGCACGCCGGTGACGATGCTGGAAGCGATGGCGAGCGGCCTGCCGGTCGTCTCGACCGCGGTCGGCGGCATCCCCGACCTGGTCCAGGACGGCGTGATGGGCACGCTGGTGCCGCCCGCCAACCCGCAGGCGCTGGCCGAGGCCCTGGCCGGCTACGTGCGCGACCGGGCGCTGGCGCGCAGCCACGGCGCCGCCGGCCGCGCCCACGTCGAACGCCGCTACAGCATGCGCGCCATGCTGGGCGCCTATCTCGACCTGTACGATGGACTGTGCCAGTCCAAGATCAAATCTCACAAAGCGATCACACCATGTGCGGAATAACCGGATTGTTTGACACCCTGGGCAGCCGCCCGATCTCGCCCGAGCTGCTGAACCGGATGAACGAGAGCCAGTTCCACCGCGGACCGGTGGAGGGCGACCTGCACCTCGAGCCTGGCCTCGGTTTCGGACACCGGCGCCTGTCGATCATCGCCCTCGAAGCCGGCCTGCAGCCGCTGTTCAACGAGGACGAGACGCTGGCGCTGGTGTTCAACGGCGAAATCTACAACTTCCGCGAACTGCGCGCCGAGCTGCAAGGCCTGGGTCACGTGTTCCGCACGCCGTCGGACAGCGAAACCATCGTCCACGCCTACGAACAGTGGGGCGAGGATTGCGTGCAGCACCTGCGCGGCATGTTCGCCTTCGCGATCTGGGACCGTCCCAACAAGACCCTGTTCCTGGCGCGCGACCGCCTCGGCATCAAGCCGATGCACTACGCGCTGCTGGACGACGGCATGTTCGCCTTCGGCTCGGAACTCAAGTCGCTCCTGTGCCTGCCGAACCTGAAACGCGAGATCGACCCGCTGGCGGTCGAGGACTACTTCGCCTACGGCTATGTGCCGGAACCGCGTACCATCTTCACCAGCGCCAAGAA
This sequence comes from Massilia sp., assembly GCF_031995545.1. Taxonomy (GTDB): domain Bacteria; phylum Pseudomonadota; class Gammaproteobacteria; order Burkholderiales; family Burkholderiaceae_D; genus Telluria. Next base: position 23,695 of record NZ_DAMAGA010000009.1, on the reverse strand, counting down.
ACTCTTGCCGGGCCACACGCTGACCCTGCGCGTCGGCCAGCCGATGCCACAATCGAAGCAGTTCTGGGACGTGCCGTTCACCGCCCATGCGCCGATGAGCGAGCGCGAGATGGAAGAAGAACTGGTGGTGCGCCTGCGCGAGGCGGTGCAGAGCCATCTGATCGCCGACGTGCCGCTGGGCGCCTTCCTGTCTGGCGGCGTCGATTCCAGCGCCGTCGTCGCGATGATGGCCGGCGTCTCGGACAAGCCGGTGAATACCTGCGCGATCGCCTTCAACGACCCGGCCTTCGACGAATCCGAATACGCGCGCCAGGTGGCCGAGCGCTATAAAACCAACCACCAGGCCGAGACCGTCGACAAGGACGACTATGGCCTGATCGACACTCTGGCCGCGCTGTACGACGAACCGTATGCCGACAGCTCGGCGATTCCGACCTACCGCGTCTGCCAGCTGGCCAGGAAGCGCGTCACCGTGGCGCTGTCGGGCGACGGCGGCGACGAGAACTTCGCCGGCTACCGCCGCCACCGCATGACGATGGGCGAACAGCGCGTGCGCTCGATGCTGCCGCTGGCGCTGAGGAAACCCGTGTTCGGCATGCTGGGCAAGGTCTATCCGAAGGCCGACTGGGCGCCGCAGATGTTCCGCGCCAAGACCACCTTCGAAGCGCTGGCGCGCGACCTGACCGAGGGTTACTTCCACGGCGTCTCGGTCAACAACGACCGCGTGCGCAAGCAGCTGTTCTCGTCGACGTTCCAGCAGCGCCTGCAGGGCTACCGCGCGGTCGAAGTCATGCGCGGCTATGCGGCCAATGCGCCGACCGACGATCCGCTGTCGATGATCCAGTACCTGGACATGAAGACCTACCTGCCGGGCGACATCCTGACCAAGGTCGACCGCGCCAGCATGGCGCACGCGCTCGAAGTGCGCGTGCCCCTGCTCGACCACCAGTTCGTGGAATGGGTCTCGGGCCTGCCGTCGTCGAGCAAGCTGCGTAACGGCGAAGGCAAGCACGTGTTCAAGAAGGCGCTCGAACCGTATCTGTCCGAAGACATCCTGTACCGCAAGAAGATGGGCTTCTCGATTCCGCTGTCCGCCTGGCTGCGCGGCCCGCTGGCCGACACCATGCGCCGCGCGGTGCTCAATCCGGCGCTGATCGACACCGGCATCTTCAACGCCAGCTACCTGCAGCAGATCGTCGACGAACACCTGGCCGGCACCAAGGACCATGCGGTGACGCTGTGGTCGGTGCTGATGTTCGACGCCTTCCTGCGCAAGAATGGCGCCGCCAGCACGCCGGCACCGGCGCCCGTCGCCCAAGCCGCTTAAAAAAGCAAGATCAGCACACCGTTCGAAAGCACACCATGCGCGTCCTCCACGTCCTCGACCACTCGATCCCTCTGCATAGCGGCTACACCTTCCGCACCCGTTCGATCCTGCGCGAGCAGCGCGCGCTCGGCTGGGAAACCTTCCACGTGACCGGCTCCAAGCAGCACTCGGGCGCGCAGCTGGAAGAGACCGTGGACGGCCTGCACTTCTACCGTACGCCCGCTTCGACCGGCGCGCTGGCGAAGCTGCCGGTGCTGAACCAGAAGGAAGTCATCGACGGCCTCGCCAAACGCCTGGCCGAGATCATCCCGCTGGTGAAACCCGACGTGCTGCACGCCCACTCGCCGAGCCTGAACGCGGTCGCCGCCCTGCGCGCCGGCAAGCGCTTCGGCATCCCGGTGGTGTACGAGGTGCGCGCGTTCTGGGAAGACGCCGCGGTCGACCACGGCACCAGCAGCGAGAACGGCCTGCGCTACCGCGCCACGCGCGCGCTCGAGACCTGGGCCCTGAAGCGTGCCGACGCCGTCACCACCATCTGCGAAGGCCTGCGCAAGGATATCGTGGCGCGCGGCATCGCGGCTGACAAGGTCACCGTGATCCCGAATGCAGTCGACATCGACAAGTTCTCGGTGGGCGGCAGCGCCGACCTGGCGCTCAAGGAAAAACTCGGCCTGCAGGGCGCGCGCCTGATCGGCTTCATCGGCTCGTTCTACGCCTACGAAGGCCTGGACATCCTGCTGCGCGCGGTGCCGGCACTCAGCGCGCGCATTCCCGACCTGCGCGTGCTGCTGGTCGGCGGCGGTCCGCAGGACGCCCAGCTGCGCCAGCTGGCCAGGGAGCTGAACATCGAAGACAAGGTGGTGTTCACCGGCCGCGTGCCGCACGACGAAGTGCAGAAATACTACGACCTGCTGGACGTGCTGGTGTACCCGCGCCTGTCGATGCGCCTGACCGACCTGGTCACGCCATTGAAACCGCTGGAAGCGATGGCCCAGGGCCGCATCCTGGCCGCATCCGACGTCGGCGGCCACCTGGAACTGATCGAGGACGGCAAGACCGGCGTGCTGTTCAAGGCCGACGATCCGGTGTCGCTGGCCGACAAGGTCGGCGCCCTGCTGGACAACCCGGACAGCTGGCCGGCGCTGCGCGCCAACGGCCGCCGCTACGTCGAAACCGAGCGTAACTGGCCGGTCAGCGTCGGGCGCTATCCAAACATCTACGGCCGCATCACCGGCAAGGGCGCCAAGCAGGCGGCATGAAAATCCTGACCTTCAGCACCCTGTTCCCGAACGCGGAAAAGCCGGGCCACGGCATCTTCGTCGAGAACCGCCTGCGCCACCTGGTCGCCAGCGGCCAGGTCGAAGCGCGCGTGGTGGCGCCGGTGCCCTGGTTCCCGTCGGCCCATCCGCGCTTCGGCAACTGGGCGCGCATGGCCAGGGTGCCGCGCAGGGAAGTGCGGCACGGCTTGCAGGTGGCGCATCCGCGCTACCCGACCCTGCCGAAGATCGGCATGAACGTCGCCCCCGCCCTGCTGGCGCAGGCGGTGCGGCCGACCATCGCGCGCCTGATCGACGAAGGCTTCGACTTCGACCTGATCGACGCCCATTACTTTTACCCGGACGGCGTGGCGGCGGCCATGCTGGCGCGCTACTTCGGCAAGCCGCTGGCGATCACCGCGCGCGGCTCGGACATCTCGCTGCTGCCGCGCTATCGGCTGCCGCGCCGCATGATCCAATGGGCGGCGTGCCGCGCCGACGCGGTGATCACGGTATGCGACGCGCTGCGTGATGAGGTGATCGAATTGGGCGTGCCGCCATCGCACGTGACCTCGCTGAGGAATGGCGTCGACCTCACGCTGTTCCGCCCGATGGAACGCACACCGAACAAGGACTTCACCCTGGTCAGCGTCGGCCACCTGGTGCCGGTCAAGGCCCAGGAACTGATCGTGGCCGCGCTGCCGCTGCTGCCGGGCGTGCGCCTGGTGCTGGCCGGCGACGGCCCCAACCGCCGCATGCTGGAGCAGCTGGCCGACGAGCTCGAGGTGCGCGAGCGCGTCACCTTCCTCGGCGCGCTGCCGCAGGCCGCGCTGCGCGAGCACTACGCGCGCGCCGACGCCATGGTGCTGGCCTCCAGCCGCGAAGGCTGGGCCAACGTGCTGCTCGAATCGATGGCCTGCGGCACGCCGGTGGTGGCCAGCCGCGTGTACGGCACGCCCGAAGTGGTGGCCGCGCCGGAAGCCGGCATCCTGATGCAGGAACGTACCCCGCAGGGCGTGGCCGACGCCGTCAACGCCCTGCGCGCGAACTACCCCGACCGCGGCGCCACGCGCCGCTATGCCGAACGCTTCAGCTGGGACGACACCACCGCCGGCCAGCTGCGCATCTTCGGCGACATCTTGCAGCGGCGCCGCGCGCCGCGCGCCGGCGCCGCAGTGGCGCCGGCTTCTGGATTGCGAAAACATTAATGGAATCGATACTCTGGGCCCTCGACCTGGTGGCCGTCGCCTACCTGTGCCTGTGGGCGCTACGCGAAGACAACAAGCCGGACACCGGCGACGACGTGAAGCAGGACTGAACCGATGCGCGACCTGTTCTTGCTGGGCATCCTGCCCATCCTGCTGTACGCCATGTTCAAGCGCCCCTTCATCGCGCTCGGCATGTGGCCGTGGACCGCGCTGTTCTTCCCCAACGGCTGGGTGTACGGCATCGCCGGCAGCATCCGCTACAACCTCCTGATCGCCGGCATCACCATCGTCGGCTACCTGGTGATGAAGAACAAGCCCAAGGTGACCTTCGGCCTGCTCGGTGCGCTGGTGCTGGCCTTCTTCTTCTGGACCACGATCAGTACCATGGTCACGATCGGCCGGCCCGAAGTGGCCTGGGTCTTCTGGAACCGCTTCTCGAAGGTGATCGCGCTGTTCGTGTTCGTGGTGCTGATCGCGGAAAAGAAGCTGCACCTGGACGTGCTGCTGTGGGGGGTGGCGCTGTCGGTCGGCTTCTACGGCACGCTGGAAGCGCTCAAGTTCGTCGCCAGCGGCGGCGGCCACATGATCACCGGCATGAGCGGCCACGTGCTGGGCGACCGCAACGAGCTGGCGGTAGCGTTCGTGATGACGCTGCCGATCTGCGTCTATCTGCTGGGGGAGTACGGCAAGCGCGCGCGCATCCTGCAGGTGGGCCTGATCGGCGTGATGTGCATGCTGGTGTTCGCGGTGGTCGGCACCCAGTCGCGCGGCGGCTTCATCGCCCTGCTGACGCTGGGCGGCTACCTGTTCATGAAGAGCGACCGCAAGATCCTGCTGTCGGTACTGATCGTGATCCTGGTCGCGGTGCTGACCAACTTCGTGTCCTCGGAATATACCGAGCGCATGGACACCATCGAGACCGCCACCTCGGACGCCTCGTTCATGGGCCGCGTCGTGGTCTGGAAACTGAGCTTCATCCTGGCCATGCAGAACCCGTTCTTCGGCGGCGGCTTCAAGGCGATCGAGAACTATGCGGTGGCGTCCGAGATGGCGCGCGAATTCTTCAGCTACTCCTGGTTCTATACCGGCGACGCGCTGCCGGTCGGCTTCGCGCGCGCCGCCCACAGCATCTACTTCCAGGTGCTGGGCGACCAGGGCTTCGGTGGCCTGGCGCTGTACCTGGGCTGCCTATATTTCAGCTGGAGCAAGGCCGGCAAGGCCGCCAAGACCATCCGCCGCGCCGGCGGCGCGCGCTGGCTGTCGACGATGGCGACCTCGATCCAGCTGAGCATCTTCGCCTTCGCGGTGGGCGGCGCGGCGCTCAGCTTCGCCTACTTCGACCTGATCTTCACGCTGTTCGGACTGGTGATCGTGCTCGAGACGCGCCTGGTGCCGGCCGAACTGAAACGCCTGGCCGCCGCCAGATCGGCGGCCGCCGCGCAGGCCACGTCGACCGCCCTCGTCCCGTCACCGGCGCCGGCGCCGCGGCCTGTCCCAGCCACCCGTCAAGGAGCATGACCATCGTCCGCCCTTCCCTGCGCCTGGCCGCGCCCCTGGTGCGCGCCATCGGCAATGCGATCGCACCGCGCGCCGAGGACGCGGGCCGCCTGTGCATCGTCAATTACCACCGCATTCTGGCCCTGCCCGACCCGCTGCTCGACGACCCGACGGTCGACGATTTCCGCTGGCAGATGGACGTGCTGGCCGAGTGCTTCAACGTGCTGCCCCTGGGCGAAGCGGTCGAGCGCCTGGCGCATGGCGCCATGCCGCCGCGCGCGGTGGCGATCACCTTCGACGACGGCTACCGCTCGCTGCACGACCTGGCGCTGCCGATCCTGCGCGAGCGCGGCCTGGCGGCCACCGTGTTCGTCACCAGCGGCCACATGGCCGACGCCAGCAGCATGTGGAACGACGTGATCCTGGAAGCGGTGCGGCGCCTGCCCGGTCCCGCGGTCGACCTGCGCGACATCGGCTTCGACACCTATCCGCTGGCCACGCCGGCCGAGCGCAGCGCCAGCGTCAACCTGCTGACCGAGCGCTGCAAGTACCTGGTACCGCAGCAGCGCGCCCTGATGCTGGCGCGCCTGCAGGAACTGGCCGGGGCCGACCTGAGCCAGGAGCTGATGCTGACCGACGCCATGATCGGCAACCTGCTGGCCAACGGCGTCGACATCGGCGGCCACACGGTCACCCACCCGATCCTGGCGCGCATCGACGACGCCAGCGCCCAGCGCGAGATCGAGGACAACAAGCGCGACCTGGAACGCATCACCGGACGTCCGGTGCAGCTGTTCGCCTACCCCAACGGCAAGTACGGCGCCGACTTCGACGACCGCCACATGGCGATGGTGCGCGCCGCCGGCTACCGCGCGGCGTTCAGCACCGCGGCCGGCGTCGCCACCCGGCGCCATGACCCGTTTCAGCTGCCGCGCAGCCGGCCCTGGGACAGCAATCCCCTGATGTTCGCGGCGCGCCTGCTGCAGTGGTTCCATGGAGAGCGGCATGTCGTCGTCTGAAGTCCCGATCAAGCGTTCGCTCGGCATCGCTTTCATCACCCAGTACGCCGAGCTGGCGATCGGCTTCGTCGGGGTGATGATCCTGGCGCGCATCATCACGTCCGAGGAAATCGGCATCTATTCGGTGGCGGCGTTCCTGATGGCGCTGCTGCACGTGTTCCGCGACTTCGGCGTGGCCAAGTACGTGATCCAGGCGCCGCAGCTCACGCGCGACAACATGCGCTCGGCGCTGGGCGTGGCGATCCTGCTGGCCTGGGCCATGGCGCTGCTGCTGCTGGCGCTGCGCCAGCCGGTGATCGATTTCTACGACGAGCCGCGCCTGCACGGCATCATGACCGTGATGGCGGCCAGCTTCGCGATCACGCCGGTCGGCTCGCTGTTCAACGCCATCTACCGCCGCAACATGCAGCTGCGCAAAGTCGCCGCCGTGCGCATCGGCAGCGCGCTGTGCGGCACGGTCGTGTCGGTGGTGCTGGCCCTGCGCGGCCATGGCGCAATGAGCCTGGCCTGGTCGAATTTCGCCGGCATCGTGATGTTCGGTCTGATCGCGGTGGCGCTGCGCCAGGGCGCGATCCCGCTGCTGCCGCGCTTTACCCACATGCGCGAGATCCTGCAGTTCGGCAGCATCGCCAGCCTGGGCACCCTGGCCAACGTCGGCAGCAGCAATTCGCCCGACGTCATCATCGCCAAGTCGATCAGCCTGGATGCGGCCGGCTATTTCAGCCGCGGCAACGGCCTGGTGCAGATCTTCAAGACCCTGGTGATGGGCGCGGTGCTGCCGCTGGTGCTGCCCTACTTCTCGGCGCTGCGGCGCGACAGCAGCGACATCGTGCAGCCGTACCGGATGGCGATCACCTACCTGACCGGCTTCGCCTGGCCGTTCTTCGGCGTGATGGCGGTGCTGGCGCTGCCGGCCATGCGCACCCTGTACGGTCCCAACTGGGACATCTCGGCGCCGCTGGTGCAGATCCTGTGCGCGGCCGGCGCGATCTCGATGCTGACCATCTTCGCCGGTGACGTCATGATCGCCAACGGCCACGTCAAGCAAGTGACCAAGATGCAGCTCATGACTCAGCCGGTGCGGGTGGTGGCGGTGCTGGCCGGCAGCCTGCTCGGCCTGCACGCGGTGGCCTGGGGCATCGTGCTGACCGAACTGGTGGTGCTGGCCGGCACCTCGCACCTGCTGCAGCGCACCGCCGGCATCGGCCTGGGCGCGGTGCTGGGCGCCACCGCGCGCAGCGCGCTGGTGACCGGGTGCGCCGTGGCCGGCCCGCTGCTGCTGATGGTCTACGAAGGCTCGTCCGGCATGCCGCTGGTGGACGCCGTGCTCGGCGGCCTGCTGGCCCTCGTTGGCTGGCTGCTCGGGGTGGTCTGGAGCCATCATCCGATCCGCGGGCAGCTGGTACAGGCCCGGGTCTGGCTCGGCGCGCGCCTGCCGTCGCGGAGCTGACGCATGGACCAGCGTACTTCTTCGTCCATCCGGATCGCCTTCTGCGAGAACGGCGCCGGCTACGGCGGCGCCATCATCTCGCTGGAAGCGATGCTGGCGCAGCTGGCCACGCGCCGCGAGCAGCCGTTCGCGCCGCTGCTGTACACCGGTCTGGACACCGAACCGTACCGGTGCCTGGCGCGCTTCGGCCCCTGGCGCCACATGCCGGCGCGGCCGCTGGTCGACCGCGCCGCACTCGACCGGCGCCGGGTGCCGTTCGCCTCGCACATCGAGAACCTGGCCAACGTGCTGCCCTACGCGCTGCGCTACTACCGGGCGTTTCGCGCCGACGGCGTGCGGCTGGTCTACCTGAACAACGACGCCACCACCAACTTCGCGGCCGCTCTCGGCGCGCGCTTGGCGAAGCTGCCGGCGGTGCTGCATGCGCGCGGCTTCCATTCGGTCACCCGGATCGACCGCATGGTCCTGTCCTGGATCGGCCACTGCATGCCGGTATCGACCGCGGTGCGCGACGGCCTGCTGAAGGTCGGCATCGCGCCGGAAAAATGCACCGTGGTGCCGGAAGGGCTGGACCTGGCGCAGTTCGCGCCGCGCGCGCCGCTGCCGGCGCTGCGCGCCGAACTGGGGCTGGAGCCTGGCGATCCGGTGATCACCCTGGTCGGCGGCCTGATCGACTGGAAAGGCCAGGACGTGCTGCTGGCGGCCGCGCCGCAGGTACTGGCGCGCTACCCGCGCGCGCGCTTCCTGCTGGTCGGTTCCGCCTACGGCCGCGACAACCGGTTCGCACAGGCGCTGGAGCAACGAGTCGCCGGCCCCGACCTGGCGGGCCGCGTGATGCTGCTGGGCGGACGCCAGGACATTCCCGACCTGCTGGCACTGAGTTCGGTGGTGGTGCACGCCTCGACCCTGCCGGAGCCGTTCGGCCGCACCTTCCTGGAAGGGATGGCGGCCGGGCGCCCGGTGATCGCCGCCGCCGAAGGCGGTCCGCTGGACGTGGTCGCGCACGAACGCGACGGCCTCCTGGTGCCGCCGCGCGACCCGCAGCTGCTGGCCGGCGCCATCCTGCGCATCCTCGACCAGCCGGAATGGGCCGCAGGCATGGCGCGCGCCGCCGCCGTCACCGCGCAACGTTATTCGATCCGCAACCATACCGACGCCGTGTCGGCCATCCTGCAACGCCTGATTCGAGAGCCGCAACAGGCTCCCCACTGAGGACCACATGAAACTGTATTACTACAAACACCCGACCGGCAACTTCGGCGACGACCTGAATCCCTGGATCTGGGAGACGCTGGCGCCGGAACTGTTTGACGAAGACGCCTCGCAGCTGTTCGTCGGCATCGGCACCCTGATCAACGACAAGGTGCCGGCCCAGCCGCAGAAGCTGGTGTTCGGTTCGGGCGTCGGCTACAACGGCGCCGCCACCATCGACGCGCGCTGGAAGTTCTACGGCGTGCGCGGCCCGCGCTCGGCCCAGGTGCTGAACCTCGATCCGTCGCTGGTACTGAGCGACCCGGCGGTGCTGCTGACGCAGGTCGCCGGCCCGGCCCCGGCGCCGACCGGGAAGGTGGTGTTCATGCCGCACCACGGCAGCCTCGGTAACGCCGACTGGCGCCCGGTGTGCGAGCAGGCCGGGATCGAGTTCATCGACCCGTCCGACGATGCGCGCACCACCGTCGAGAAAATCCGCGGCGCGCGCCTGGTGATCGCCGAAGCGATGCATGCGGCGATCGTGGCCGACGCTTTCCGCGTGCCCTGGATCCCGGTCAGCTGCTACGACCACATCCTCGACTTCAAGTGGCGCGACTGGTGCGAATCGCTGCAGATGGATTACCGCCCGACCGCCCTGCCGACGCTGTGGGATATGGAGCGCAATCTGGCGCCGGCCGACCGCATGAAGGGCAAGATCAAGCGCGCGCTGCGCGGCGCCGGCATCTGGTCCGACAACTGGACCCCGCCGGTGCCGGCCACCAGCGGCACGCGCGAGTTCGACGAAGCCAGCGCGCGGCTGGCAGCGCTGGCACGCCCGGGCGCCACGGTCGGCCACGTCACGCTGTCGGACGAACAGCGCCACCGCGAATCGATCGAGCGCCAGCTCGAGCGCCTGCAGCTGGTGCGGCGCGACCACGCGGCCGCGCGCAGCCTGAGCGCCTGACGCTCAGGCCCGATTAGCTCAAGCCCGATTACGGCGTGCCGCCGTTCTAGCGCAGCCCGCGCAGGATCGACAGCACGTCGCGCACCGCGCGCCAGCGCGGTACTGGCGCCAGCAGCGGCGTGACGCAGGCCAGCGCGCCGGCGCGCTCGTTCTTGCGCAGGTACATATAGGCCAGGCTCATACGTGCCTGGCGGATCTTTTCGCGCAGCCCGGCGCGCAGGCCTGCCGGCGCGGCGCGCATCTCCTGCGCCAGGTCTTCCAGCGTCGCGACGAAGTTGCGCTGCGCCCCCACCACGTCCTTGCGGATCGCGCTGGCCGGATAGATGAAATAGTCGGCCACCGGCTGCGGCACCACGCCGGCGCGGCGGCTGACGGCGCACAGACGCACCACCAGGTGCAGGTCTTCGCCAATGCGTTTGCCGACCGGGAAACCGCCCAGGGCGTGGAAGGTCGCGCGCGGGATCGACAGCGTGCGCACTTCGGTGAAGCCGTCGGCGATCAGGGGGCCGAACTGGCTTTGTTCCAGCACGATCTCCTGCTGTCCCGGATGGCGCGCCAGCAGCTCGCGGCCGAACGGAGTGGCGTCGATCGAATGCTGCAGCAGTTCGCCTTCCGGGGTGCGGAAGTTCTGGTCGGCCAGCAGGAAGTCGAGCGCGGCGTCGCGTTCGATCCAGCGCGCATGCAGCGCCAGGCGCTCGGGCAGGAAGGTGTCGTCGGCGTCGAGGAAGGCCAGCCAGTTGCCGCTGGCCAGGGCGGCGCCGGCATTGCGCGCGGCCGATACGCCGCCATTGGCCTGGCGTGCGTAGCGGATGCGGTCGCCGTAGCGCGCCGCGACTGCGGGCGAATCGTCGCTGGAACCGTCGTCGATGACGATGATTTCGTGCGCCGGCCAGGTCTGGGCCAGCACCGAATCGAGGGCGCGGCCCAGGGTGGCGGCATTGTTGTAGTTGGGGATGATGACCGAGAAGGTCGCAGGAAGATGGTTCATGGTCGGATTCGGTACAGAGTGCCGCAATTTACCATGCTTTCTTGTCATTCCTGCAAACCGGCGTGCGCGTGCCGGCCGCGCGCGCGTCCCGTCAGACCAGCACTTCGCGCGGCGCCGGATGGCCGAGGAAGCCGGTCGGGCTGGCGCTCAGGCCATACGCGCCCGACTGGAACACCACCACCAGGTCGCCTTCCTGCGCGTCCGGCAGCGCCACGTTCTCGCCCAGGATGTCGAGCGGGGTGCACAGCGGGCCGGTGACGGTGGCCGGCGCGCCCGGGGTCGCATCCATACGGTTACCGACCGCCAGCGGATAATTCTTGCGGATCACCTGGCCCAGGTTGCCCGAGGCGGCCAGGTGGTGGTGCATGCCGCCGTCGGTAATCAGGAAGGTCTGGCCGCGCGAGACCTTGCGGTCGATGACGCGCGCCACGTAGATGCCGGCTTCGCCGACCAGGTAGCGTCCCAGTTCGATCGCCAGCGCTGCCCCCGGCAGCGTATTGTTCACCCGTTCCAGGCAGCGTTCCAGCCCGTCGGCGATTGGCGCCAGCTCGAGACGCGCCTCGCCCGGGAAGTAGGGAATACCGAAGCCGCCGCCGATGTTCAGCAGCTGCGGCGCGCTCGGCGCATGCTGGCTCAGCTCCAGCGCCAGCTCGACGCTGCGCGCCTGGCATTCGACGATCGCATCGGCCTTCAGGCTTTGCGAGCCGCTGAAGATGTGAAAGCCATGGAACTCCAGGCCCAGTGAAGCGATTCCAGCGAGATGCTCGGGCACCTGCTCGCTGTCGATGCCGAACGGCTTGGCGCCGCCGCCCATGCGCATGCCGGATGCCTTCAGTTCGAACGGCGGATTGATGCGCACCGTGACGCGCGGGCGCACGCCTAAGCGGTCGCCGCAGCGTGCCACGGCATCGATCTCGCGGCGCGACTCGACGTGGATGTTGATGCCGGCCGCCACCGACTGCATCAGCTCCGCCTCGCTCTTGCCCGGCCCGGCGAAGCTGATCGCGCCCGGGTCCTGGCCGGCGTCGAGCGCCACCCGCAGTTCGCCGCCGGAGGCGACGTCGATGCCGTCCACCAGTCCCGTCATGTGGCGCACCACGGCCGGCATCGGGTTGGCTTTCACCGAATAGTGCAGGCGCAGCGCGGACGGCAGCGCTGCGCGCAGGCTGGCCACGCGCGCATCGAGCAGGGCACGGTCATAGGCATAGAATGGGGTGCTGCCGACACGCTCGGCCAGGCGGCTCAGGGGCAGGCCGCCCACCAGCAGCTCGGCGCCGTCGACGGCGAAATGGATCTGGTCCGCGTGGACCGGCTTGGCGATGCTCATGATGCTCATGACGATAACTTATCGGATGGATCGAACAGGGTAAGGAAACCGGACTGCAGCGTCTTGCGGTCGATCTTGCCGTTCGGGTTGCGCGGCAGCTGGCCGGGGTGCAGCGCCACGTGCAGTGGCACCATATAAGCCGGCAGGCGGCGCTTGCATTCGGCCAGCAGCGCCGGCACGGCCGCGCCGTCGCCGGCGGCGACCAGCACCACCGCCTGGCCCAGCTCCGGATGCGGCACGCCGAAGCACGCCGCCTCTTCGACCAGGCCGCTGGCGCTGACCACTTCCTCGATCTCGGTCGGGCTGACGCGGTAGCCGGACACCTTGATCATCTCGTCGCTGCGGCCGATGAAGTACAGGTAGCCGTCTTCGTCGCAGCGCACGGTGTCGCCCGACCATACCGCCATCTCGGGCAGCGGCAGCGCCGGATCCTGGCCCGGAGCCGGACGGAAGCGCTCGGCGGTCTTGGCCGGATCGTTCCAGTAGCCCAGCGCCACCAGTGCGCCGCGGTGCACCAGCTCGCCCGGCTCGTGCGGCGCGCAGCGGCTGCCATCGGGACGCACCACCATCACTTCGGCGTTCGGGATCGCGCGCCCCATCGAATCCGGGCGGCGCGCCAGTTCGGCCGGCGGCAGATAGGTCGAGCGGAAGGCTTCGGTGAGGCCGTACATCAGGAACAGTTCGGCGTGCGGCAGGCGCTCGCGCAGCGCATCGACCAGGGCGCGCGGCATCGCGCCGCCCGAATTGGTCAGGTAGCGCAGCGAAGTGGCCGCGCTCCAGTCCAGGCGCGCCAGCTGGCTCCACAGCGGCGGCACGGCGGCCAGACCGGTGATGCGCTCGTCGACCACCGCCTTGAGCACATCGCGCGCGAACAGGTGATTGAGCAGCACGGCGCTGGCGCCGCGCAAGAAGGCGCAGGTCAGCTGGCTCAGGCCATAGTCGAAACTGAGCGGCAGCACCGCCAGCAGGCGGTCCTGCGGCGCGATCGCCAGGTACTCGGCGACGCTCCTGGCGCCGGCCACCAGGTTGCGGTGCGACAGCACCACGCCTTTCGGGCGGCCGGTGCTGCCGGAGGTGTACAGGATGGCGGCGACGTCGGCATCGATGCGACGCACGGTGGGTTCGGCTGGCTCGGCATGCTTGGCCAGCGCCGCATCCCAGGCCAGCACCGGTAGCGCGGCATCGGCAGGCGCTTCGGCGCCGGTGACGAACACGGTGCGCAGGTCCGGACAGGCCGCCAGCGCGGGTTGCAACTGGCGCAGGCGTTCGGGCGAGGTGACCAGGATGCGCACATTGCAGTCGGCCAGGATGTAGGTCACCTGCTCGGGCTTGAGCAGCGGATTGACCGGCACGAATACCGCGCCGGCGGCGGCGGCGCCGAACAGCGCACTGACGGTCTCGATGCGCTTTTCCAGGTACACGGCGATGCGCTCGCCGCGCTTGATGCCGGCTGCGCCAAAAGCCGCCGCGGCGGTGCGCACCGCCTGCGCCAGTGCGCGGTAGTCGAGGCGCTCGGCGCCGTACACCAGCGCTTCGGCGTCGGGCGTCTTGCGCGCCGTGTCGAATATGAAGTCTTGAAGCAGCTCGCTCATCGAATCAATCCAGGGTTCCACCAGATCAGGGCCCGGCGCCACGCGCCGTCGGCCAAGGCGCGATCTTACCAGCTTGGGGCGCAGGCATGCCTGCACGCGCCATGTTGCACCGCGACGAAATTCGTTGCAAGCTTTATACTAGTCGTCATGCTCCACCGTCCCTCTCCCGCCGTCCGCGCGCCGATCGCGCCAGTGCTGTCGCGCGCCGCCTTCGGCCCGCGCAGCGGCGCCGGATCGCCGTTGCCGGCGCTGACCGACCTGGCCGCCACGCGCCTGGTCACCAGCGGCCGGGTGGCCCTGGCGTTGGCGCTGCGCTGCGCGGGCGTGACGAACGGCGACACGGTCTTGACCCCGTCCTGGCACAGCCTGTCGATGCTGGGACCGGTACAGGATCGCGGCGCATCCGCGCGCTTCTACCGCATCGGGCAAGACACCGCGCCCGACCTGGAACACGCGCGCACGCTGCTCGACGCCACGGTCAAGGCGCTGGTGGTGGTGCACTACTACGGCTTCGTGCAAGACCTGGCGCCGGCGCGCGCCTTTTGCGACGCCCACGGCCTGGCCCTGATCGAGGATTGCGCGCACGCCTTCTTCGGACAACGCGACGGCCGCGCGATCGGCGCCAGCGGCGACTACGCGGTCGGCAGCAGCATGAAGTTCTTCCCGATCTACGAAGGCGGCTGCCTGGCTTCGCAGCGCCATGCGCTGGACGGCGTCGTACTGCGCGGCGCCGGCGCCGGCTTCGAAGGCAAGGCGATGCTGGCCACGCTGGAAACCAGCTTTCGCCACGGCCGCCTGCCGCTGCTGCGTGCCGCGCTGCGCCCGGCGCTGGCGCTGAAGGACATGCTGTGGAACGCCGCCAAGGCGCGCCGCCCGCAGCAGGCGCGCGCGCTCACGCCCGATTCGTCCGACAGCGGCTTCGGCTTCGATCCGTGGTGGCTGGAGCGGCGCTCGTCGCTGTTCTCGCGCCTGGTGCTGCGCCTGGCCTCGCGCGATCGCATCGTCGCGCTCCGCCGCGCCAACTACCTGCGCCTGGAACAGGCATTGAATACCCTGCCTGGCTGCCGGCCGCTGTATCCGGCGCTGCCGGGCGGCGCCTGCCCGTGGCAATTCCCGCTGCTGTTCGACCATCCCGAACCGGTGTTCGCGCAGCTGGTGGCGCAAGGCGTGCCGGTGGTGCGCTTCGGCCGCCCGCTGGCGCCCCAGGTCAACGCCGCCCTGTGCCCGCACGGCGTCGCGTTCTCGGAACGGGTGCTGGCCCTGCCCTGCCACCAGGAGCTCAGCGAATCGGAGCTGGACTGGATCATCGAGCGCGTGCGCGCGGCGGTGGCTCCAGCATGAAGTGGCGCTTCCATCCCGCCGCGCGCTTCGGCGACTTCGCCGACGCGTGGAGCGCGCTGCATGCGGCCGGCCCGGCCTCGCCGCTGCTGCACGCCGATTTCGTGCGCGCGCTGCTGGCGGCGTTCGGCGACGACGCGCAGCTGGCCTGCTGCGAACAGGATGGCGAGACCTTGGCGATGGCGCTGCTGGAACGCAGCGGTGGCGGCGCCTGGCGCAGCTTCCAGCCGGCCCAGGCGCCGGTCGGCCTGTGGCTGGCGCGGCCCGGCGTCGCCTTGCCGGCATTGTTGGTGGCGCTGGTGCGCAACCTGCCCGGCTGCGCGCTGCTGGCCGGAATCAGCCAGCTCGATCCGATGCTCGATCCGCGTCCCGCCGATGGTCCGTGCCTGCAGACGCTGGACTACATCGACACCGCGCGCATTACCATGGACGGCGGCTTCGACGCCTACTGGGCGGCGCGCGGCAAGAACCTGCGTTCCAACCTGAAGAAGCAGCGCGCGCGCCTGGAACGCGAAGGCATTGCCACCCTTTGCGAAACGCTCACCACGCCACAGGACATGGCGGCGGCGGTGAACGACTACGCTGCGCTGGAAAGCGGCGGCTGGAAAGGCCGCGACGCCACCGCCGTGCGCGCGGGCGACGCCCAGGCACGCTTTTACACGCTGCTGCTGGAAGCGTTTGCGCGGCGCGGGGCGGCGAAGGTGTACCGCTACCGCTTCGACGATCGGGTGGTGGCAATGGACCTGTGCGTCGAAAGCCATGACTGCATCGTAGTGCTGAAGACCGCCTACGACGAAAGCGTGCCGGCGCATTTTTCGCCGGCGCTCCTAATGCGCGAAGAAGCATGCCGCGCGCTGTTCGACGCCGGCCGCTTGCAGCGCATCGAATTCTACGGCCGCGTGATGGAATGGCATCTGCGCTGGACGGACGAGGTACGCTGTCTATACCATCTCAATTATTACCGCTGGCCGCTGCTGCAGCGCCTGCACGCGCTGGGGCGCCGCCGCGCCGCGCCCGGCCCGCGGCCGCAACCAACCATGGAGTGAACATGCAACTCGAAGAAGTCAAAGCCGTCCTGGTCGACGTGCTCAATCTGGGCGACGCCGGCCAGGCGCTCGGTCCCGATTCCCCCCTACTGGGCGCCCTGCCCGAGCTCGATTCGATGGCGGTGGTGAGCGTCATCGCCGCGCTGGAAGAACGCTTCGGCATCATGGTCGACGACGACGACATCAGCGCCAGCACCTTCGCCACCCTGGGCAGCCTGAGCGCCTTCGTCGACGACAAGCTGGCGCAATGAAGATGGCGGCGGGCGAACTTCCACCGGCCGAGCCGCTGTTTTTGGCGCGGCCAATTGGCGCCCGCTTCGCCCTGTTCCACGCGCCGGCGGGGCCCTGCCGCGCGGCCGTGCTGTACCTGCACCCGTTCGCCGAAGAGATGAACCGGGCGCGCCGCATGGCCGCGCTGCAGGCACGCGCGCTGGCGTCAGATGGCGTGGCAGTGTTGCAGCTCGACCTGCACGGCTGCGGCGATAGCAGCGGCGATTTCGCCGATGCGAGCTGGGATGGCTGGCTCGACGACGTCGCCCATGCCGTGGACTGGCTGCGCGCGCGCTGCGGCGTGCCGGTGACGCTGTGGGGCCTGCGCCTGGGCGCCCTCTTGGGGCTGGCGCATGTGCGGCGCGATCCGGCCATCGCCTCGCTGCTGCTGTGGCAACCGGTGCTCAGCGGCGCCACCCATCTGACCCAGTTCCTGCGCCTGCGCGTGGCGGGCGACATGCTCGGCAACGCAGAAAAGTCCGGCGGCACCGCCGCCCTGCGCGCCACGCTGGCGGGCGGCGCGACGCTGGAAGTAGCCGGCTACATGCTGGCGCCGGCGCTGGCGTTGGGCATGGAAGCCGCCGACGGCGCCGCATTGATTCCACACTGCCCGGTGCACTGGATCGACGTGACACCGGCACCCGAACGTGGACTCGCGCCCGCCAGCCTGCGCGTGGCCGAGGCGTGGCGCGCTGCAGGCGTCGCGGTCAGCCTGCAACAGGTTGCTGGCGAGCCGTTCTGGAATACCCAGGAAGTCGCCGTCTGCCCGGCCTTGATCGACGCCACCCTGTCGGCCCTGTCCGCGCCGGAGCCCTGCCATGCATGAAGAACGCGCCTTCACCTTCGCCTGCGGCGACGAGCGCCTGGTCGGCATCCTGAGCCTGCCCACCGGCGTGCAACAAGCCACGCGCGGCGTGGTGATCGTGGTCGGCGGCCCGCAATACCGTGCCGGCAGCCACCGCCAGTTCACCCTGCTGGCGCGCAGCCTGGCCGACGCCGGCATCCCGGCGCTGCGCTTCGACTACCGCGGCATGGGCGACAGCGAGGGCGCGCAGCGCGACTTCGAAACGGTGGACGCCGACCTGCGCGCCGCCATCGATGCTTTCTTCGTGCAGCAGCCGCAGTTGCGCGAGGTGGCCCTGTTCGGCCTGTGCGACGGCGCCACCGCCGCCGCCCTGTACGCGCCAAACGACAAGCGCGTGGCCGGCCTGGCCCTGGTCAACCCGTGGGTGCGCACCGAGGCCGGCGCCGCGCGCGCCACCGTCACCCATTACTACACCGGGCGCCTGCTGCAGAAAGGCCTGTGGCGCAAGATCGCGCGCGGCGAATTCGACGTCGGCGCCGCGCTGCGCTCGGCCTGGCGCAACGTGAAGTCGCTGTTTGCGAAGAGCGGCGACGACGCCCTGCCCGCGCGCATGTACGCGCGCCTGCAGCGCTTCGACGGCGCCGTGCTGCTGGTGCTGAGCGGGGCCGACCTGACTGCCCAGGAATTCGCCGGCGTGGCCGCCGGCTCGCGCGGCTGGCGGCGCCTGCTGGGCCGGCCGCGCGTGACGCGGCGCGACCTGGCCGGGGCCGACCATACCTTCTCGCGCCGTCCCTGGCACGACAGCCTGACCGAATGGACGCGCGACTGGATGCGCGCATGGTGAGCCGCGCGAAGCCGGTATTGATGATCGCGTTCCACTTCCCGCCGCAGCGCGGCAGCAGCGGCATCCAGCGCACCTTGCAGTTCGTGCGGCGCCTGCCGCCGCTGGGCTGGCAACCATTGGTGCTGAGCGCCGCACCGCGCGCCTACGACAGCGTCGGCCCTGACCAGCTGGACGAGATCCCGCCCGACGTGACGGTACGCCGTGCCTTTGCGCTCGACAGCGCGCGCCACCTGGCGTTCAAGGGCCGCTACCTCGGCTGGACGGCGCTGCCGGACCGCTGGGTATCGTGGCTGCTGGGCGCGATTCCGGCCGGCCTGGGATTGATACGGCGCCATCGTCCGCAGGCGATCTGGTCGACCTATCCGATCGCCAGCGCCCACCTGGTGGGCCTGGCCCTGCGCCGCCTGAGCGGCCTGCCCTGGATCGCCGATTTGCGCGACCCTATGATCGACGCCAGCCACCCCAGCGGCCGCGCGCGCCGCCGCGCCGCCAGTTGGGTCGAGGCGCGCACGGTGCGCCATTGCAGCGTCGCGGTGTGCACCACGCCGGGCGCGGTGCGCAGCTACCGCGCGCGCTACCCCGACGTGCCGCCGGAACGCTTTCGCCTGATCGAAAACGGCTACGACGAAGCGGCCTTCGCCGGCATCGCCCCGGCCGCGCGCACGCCCGGTCCGCTACGCCTGCTGCACAGCGGGATCGTGTATCCGTCCGAGCGCGATCCCGGTCCCTTGTTCGCGGCATTGGCGGCCTTGCGCGCGCGCGGGCGTATCGGCGTGGACAGCCTGCGCCTGGTGTTGCGCGCGGCGGTGCACGAAGACGCCGTCGCGCAACTGGCACGCCGGCACGGCGTCGCCGACCTGGTCGAGATCGCGCAGCCGCTGCCGTACCGCGCGGCGCTGGCCGAGATGCTGGGCGCCGACGCCCTGCTGCTGCTGCAGGCCGCCAACTGCAACGACCAGGTGCCGGCCAAGCTGTACGAATACCTGCGTGCGGGGCGCCCGCTGCTGGCCCTGACCGATGCCGGCGGCGACACCGCCGCCGTGCTGCGCGGCTGCGGCATCGACACCGTCGCCGCGCTGGACGACAGCGCCGCGATCACAGTGGCGCTCGAACAATTCCTGGATCTGGTGGCGGCCGGACGCGCGCCGCTGGCGGCGCCGGATAGCGTGCGCGCCTGCGAACGCGGCGCGCGCGCCGCTCAGTTGGCGGGTCTGCTCGACGAAGTCGTGACGCAGGCGGCGAAGTCCTCGAACGCGCCGTAGGCCGGCGCCACGGCGCGCTTCTGCCCGCACAAATCAGGCCGTTCGACTGCGCCGGCGCGGCGCGGCGCTTCATCCGACCACGCCAGGTCGCCGGCTTCCCAGTCGCGGAACAAGGCGCGCACCGGATGCCGCCCCACATACGACCAGCCCAATGCCGTGCTGCGGTTGTCGCCCAGGCGCAGCACGCCGTCGTCGCGGCTGCGGATCGGACCGTCGACCAGGTTGCCTTCGACCGTGGCGCTGCTGGCCGGATAGCGCACGTCGATGCCGACCGTGTCGACCAGCGTGTTGTGCTCGACGCGGCTGCCGGATGCGCTGTTGAGATAGATGCCGACGTCCGAGCACGAGGCGACCAGGTTGTCGCGCACGATGCCGTCCTGCTGTTCGTTGACGCATTTGCGGTCGCGGCAATACGGCTTTTCGGTGCCGCCGCCGCCCAGCGACAGGCCGACGCGCTGCCCCGGCTGGCCGCGCAGGCGCGCCTCGCACCACACCACGTTGCGTTCGAACACGGTGCGCGCGCCGGCGCCCTTGGCGAAGGCGCCGTAGCTGACGCGGTCGCCCCCGACCTTGATGAAGTCGGTGATCAGGTTGGCGCGGATGGTCCAGTCGCTGGCGCCGACCAGGTCGACCGGCGTCACCGGATTGCCCGTGCGGCGCGGCGCGCTGTTACTCAGGGTGTTGGACTCGAGCAGGCCATGGTCGGGAAAGACCCCGTCCTTGCCGTTGATCTTGAAGTGGGCGTTGAAGTCGAGGATGGTGTTGTTCAGCGCCGCGAAGTGGGTGGCGCCGCCGACCACGTGGAAGGCGTGTTCGCAGTAGTTATGGTTGCCGCACACGCCGCGAATGGTCAGGTTCTCGAAGCGCCAGTGCGGCGCGCGCACCACGAAGCCTTCGATCGTGCTGAACTCGATGATGACCGTACCGGATTGCGCCGCGCGCACCGTCACCGGCACCCCGGCCACGCCGGAGCGGCTGGCATTGATCGCATGGTTGAAGCGGTAGGTGCCCGGCGCCAGCGTGATCACGTCGCCCGGCACCGCGGCCGCCATCGCGCGCAGCAGCGCGCCGTTCGAATCGACGTCCTTGAGCGCGCCGCCCTTGCCTTGCGCCGGCTGCTCCTGGGCGCCGGCGCGCAGCGGCGGCAGCAGCAGCGGCAGTCCGGCACCGCGGTCGACCGTGCGCAGGCTGGCGCCGAGCCACTGGCCGCTGTCGGTGATCATGGGATTGTGGCCGGCGCTGCGCCGCTCGACGTAGGGCGCCAGCGTGCGCGGCGCCACGCCCTGCTCCTGCAGGTACAGCACGGTGCCGACCGCGCCGGCGGCGGTGGCCGCGACGCCGAGCGCGCCGAGCAGCGCGACGCCCTTCATCGGGTTCATGCGGCCACCTCGATGGCGTGGCGCGCCGGCGGCTCGTACCGCGTCGGCGCGGCCTGCTGCGGCATGGCGGCCAGCACCGGTACGGCGAACAGGAAGTCGTGGATCAGATCGGACATGGGCTCTTTCGGATGCGCTTTGGCGCGCACTGCGCATCTTACCAGCATCAGTGCGCAGCATCGGTGCGCGCTCCGGCGGCGTGCCCGCGGATGCGGGCACCTGCCGGTCAAAAGCGGAAGTAGATGAAGCCGCCGCTTTTCTGCGTGAATGCGGCGGCCACATACAGCATGCCGACGAAGGCGACACCGGTTTTCCATTCCGACGCCCCGCTCAGCGCGCGCATCGCGGCATCGCGCCAGCGCAGCGGCGAAAAATGCATGAACGCCGCAACGGCCAGGACCATCGCCGCCGCGGTGGTCAGCGGGAAGGCAGTGCCCGGCGACGACAGCATCAGACCGAGATAGGTGCCGGCAGACGCGAAATCCGGGCTGCGGAACAGAATGCGCGACAACACGACGATCGAGAAGATGAAGGCGATGCGGCCCGCCAGCGCCGGCCCCCGGTATTCTTTCGGCGCCAGCTTGAGGCGGGCGCGGCGATCCTTCCTGAAGCGCTCGTAGGCAACCAGCGAGCCGTGGATCAATCCGTACATCACGAAATTCATGCCGGCGCCATGCCACAGGCCGATGGCCACGAAGACGATCAGCAGATTTACGGCAGCCGGCGCTTTCCACGAACTGGCCAGCGGGATGTACAGGTAATTGCGGAAGAACGAAGACATGCTGATGTGCCAGCGGCGCCAGAAACCGCCGATGCTGGTCGCCATATACGGCCGGTTGAAGTTGCTCGGCAATTCGTAACCGAGCATGCGCGCCGCCCCGATCGCCATGTCCGAATAGCCGCTCAGGTCGAGGTAGACCTGGAAGCTGTAGCCCACCAGCGCGATCCACAGGAAGGGCGAGGCGTAGGCGGCGGGGTCGGTGAAGGCTGGATTGACCAGGTGCGAACCGAGGATGTCGGCGAGGACGACTTTCTTGAACATGCCCAGCATGATGAGCGCCATGCCCTCGAAACGCTGGTCCGCGCCGACGCGCGGCGCCACCGTCGCCAGCTGGGGCAGGAACTGGGCGGCCGGCACGATCGGCCCGGCCAGCAGGCGCGGGAAGAAGGCCAGGAACATGCTGAAGTCGAGCAGGCCGAAGGGGCGTTTCAGGCGGCCGTAATACAGGTCGATCGGATACGAGATCGCCTGGAAGGTCATGAACGAAATCCCGACCGGCAGGATCACCTCGACGAACGGCACCAGGCTGTTGCCGCCGAACCAGGCGGACAGCGAATTGATCATCTGTCCGAAGAAGTTCAGATACTTGAAATAGCCGAGGATGCCGACACTGAGCAGTACGGCGCCCCAGACACCGATACGCTTTTGAGCCGGCGTGCCGGCCCCGGCGACCCAGGCCCCGGCCACGAAGTTGATCGCCGTGAGGGCGACCAGCAGGCCGAGGAAGCGCCAGTCCAGCGTGGCGTAGAAATAATAGCTGGCGATCGTCAGCAGGACTTTCTGGCGATCGTGACTGCCTTGCAGCAGGCGATGCAGCAGCAGGACCGCGATGAAGAAAATGAGATACGGGCTTTCGGTGATCTGCACGCTGGACCTATCGGGGAACGATGACATCGGCGAGGGCGGCATGGATCACTTGCGCGGCCACGGTATCGCCCTTCAAGGTGAAATGGTGGGCGTCGACAAAGTGGGCGCGCCCGCTGGGAATGGCCGCGGCCAGGTCGATCAGCTTGACATCGTGCTTGCGCGCGACATCGGCGATGGTCCGGTTGAACATCTCGCTGGCCTTGTGCAGCCCATCGAGGTTCATGCAGGAATGGTAGAACAGGCTCGACTCCGCCAGCTTGGCCGCTTCCTTATGCGCCACGCCCCGGTAAGAACGCGCGTTGGTCAGCAGGACCGGCACGATGTTGGCCGCTTTCAGCTTGATGACGATACGATCCAGCGTGGCGCCATAGGAGGCCGGGAAATACCGGGCCGGATCGACGATGCCGAGCCGGATCGGCGGCTCGCGCAGCGCCAGCGTATTCTTGGAGATCAGCTGCCTGCTCAGGACCCAGTGCGGCAAGGCCGGTTGCGGCACGTCCCATCGGTCGGTTTTGCGTGGCCGGGTCGCGCCGCAGATGGCACTGAGATCGTTGTACCCGGAGTAGACCAGCATCATCGACGGCGCCTGCTTGATCAGCGCGCGGTCGATCAGCCTTTCGATATCGGCGATGGTGTAGCCTTCCACCCCCGCGTTCACCACGTCGACCGGTACGCGCAAGGTCTTGCGCAAGGCCGTTTCGAGCTGGCCCGGAAAGGTCAGCTCATTGGTTTTCGAATACGCGCCGGCCACGGTCGATGCACCGACAACCACGATCCGGTATTCGCCCGGCGCCTGGCGCGGTGCGATTTCGGGGCTGCGGAAGCCCTGCGAGTTGGTCACGAAGCGGAACTTCGGATCGGGCATTTTCAGCGTGAAGTTGGGGCGGTAGGTGCGCACCCCATATGCGTCGTTCATCGCGACCGCGGTTTCCCCGGTGACGAGATCGACCGCACTGCGGCCGGACTTGATGTAGCTGCGCACCTGAAGGACCGTCTCGCCGAGCGCGAGGGTGCCCAGTATCACGGCGACCGTGATGCCGAATCTTCTCGCGCGCCGGGGCACAGGCTTGACCGCTGTTGCAGCAGGCGCTTGCGCAAGTAACTGAGTGTTCACGGAGATAACATACGCATTGTTTAAAACGATGCGATTATTGCATTATATCTCTCGGGAAAAAATCAAAAAATTTCTGCCTTGCCTCGATCGTAGCCAATTAACAACATTTGCCTGCCAGAGTGGCCCGGCGGCACGGATGATCGGGCCCGCGGGTGCGGGCCCGATCATCCGGC
>NZ_DAMAGA010000008.1:149344-166282 GCF_031995545.1 Massilia sp. | reverse complement strand
ATTCCCCGGCCTATGCCCGTTTCTGGCAGGAGCTGGCCGCCGGCAAGGCCGAGCGCGCCGAATACAAGCGCATCGCCAAGGGCGGCCGCGAGTTCTGGATCAACGCGTCCTATAACCCGGTGCGCGACGACAGCGGCCGCGTGTGCAAGATCATCAAGTTTGCAACCGACATCACCTGCGAAAAAATGCGCGCCGCCGAGACGGGCGGCCTGGTGGCCGCGATCGGCAAGGCGCAGGCCGTGGTCGAATTCGACATGAACGGCATGCTGCTCGATGCCAACGCCAATTTCCTGGACCTGCTCGACTACGCGCTGGAAGACGTGCGCGGCGAACACCACCGCGTGTTCTGCGACGACGAGTACGCCGCCAGCGCCGCCTACCGCCGCTTCTGGGGCAAGCTCAACCGTGGCGAATTCGACGCCGGCCGCTACAAGCGCCATGGCAACAACGGCAAGACCGTCTGGATCCAGGCCACCTACAACCCGATCTTCGACGCCGACGGCAAGCCGTTCAAGGTGGTCAAGTTCGCCACCGACATCACCGAGCAGGTGATGCTGGAACAAGCCTCCATCGACCGCGCCGAGGCCGAACGCCGCAAGGTCGACTGCCTGCTGGAACAAGTCGCACGCGCCGCGCGCGGCGACCTGACCGGTGCAATCGACACCTCGGGCGACGAGCCGCTCGACCAGCTGGCGCGCGGCGTCATGAAGATGATCGGCGACCTGCGCGAAGTGATCGGCGACGCCGTCTCGGCCGCCGGCAAGCTGAACGACTCGTCGCGCACCATCGCCGACCGCTCGAACACCGTCGCCGCCAGCGCCCAGGCGCTGGGCGCCACGGTGGAAGAGATGAACGCCTCGGTCGACGGCCTGACCGCCTCGATCAGCACCATCGCCCGCAGCACGCAAGATGCCAACGGCCTGGCGCAAGCCACCCGCAACGAAGCGGAGATCGGCGCCAAGGCGATCGCGCGTTCGATCGAAGCGATGGCCGCGATCAACCAGTCGTCGGAAGACATCGGCGAAATCGTGAAGGTCATCGGCGAGATCGCCGGCCAGACCAATATGCTGGCCTTTAATGCCGCGATCGAAGCGGCGCGCGCCGGCGAACACGGCCTGGGCTTCTCGGTGGTGGCGGACGAAGTGCGCAAACTGGCGGAACGCTCGTCGCAGGCGACCAAGGAAATCTCGAAGCTGATCAACGAATCGGTGCGCCGCGTGGCCCAGGGCAGCGAAATCTCGCGCCAGGCCAGCGAAGCATTCGACCGCATCACCTCGGGCGTGGCCAAGACCTCGCTGGCGATCGCCGACATCTCGGCCAGCGCCAACGAACAGTCGCTCACCGCCAAGGAAGTGTCGGCCGCGATCTCCTACATCGCCCAGGAAACCGAGCGTTCGGCCGGTTCGTGCGACAGCATCGCCCGTTCCACCGAAGGCCTGAACGAGCACGCCGAGCACCTCTCGAGCACCGTGGCCCGCTTCGTGGTCTGAGGCTAGGGAAGAAGACGGATCATGGAACTGTGCGACGACAACCTCACTGCGATCATCGGCCTGGTGCGCAAGCACACCGGCATCGCGATGAACGAACACAAGCGCGTGCTGCTGCAGGGCCGCCTGCTGCCGCGCCTGCGCGCGCTGGGACTGAACTCCTATCGCGCCTACATCGAGCGCCTGGCGACCGATCGGGTCGAAGTCGCATCGTTCATCAATTCGGTCACCACCAACGACACCGCCTTCTTCCGTACCCCGGCAGTATGGCGCTGGCTGGAACGCGAGTTCCTGCCGCACTGGATGGCGCAGGGCGAAGCGCGCCCGCTGCGCATCTGGTCGGCGGCGGCGGCCACCGGCGAAGAGTCGTACTCGATCGCCATGACCTGCCTCGAGTTCGCCCAGCGCGCACCCGGCCTGCGCTTCGAGATCCATGCCACCGACATCTCGACAAATGCCCTGGCCACCGCGCGCGCCGCGCTGTACCGCGGCCGCAGCGTCGATCGCTTCGAAGCCGATTACCCGGCGCTGTTCCGCAAGTACCTGCGCCCGGTGGCCGGCGGCTTTGCCTTCGGCGCCGACGTCACCCAGCACGTGAGCTTCGGCGAGCACAACCTCTTGCTGCGCCCGCCACGCGCCGGCTGGTTCGACCTGGTCATGCTGCGCAACGTCCTGATCTATTTCGACCATGAAAACCAGGAGCAGGTGCTGGCCGGCGCGCGCGCCGCGATGCGCCCGGATGCTCGCCTGGTGCTGGGCGAACAGGAATCCATCACCCGCCTGCAGACCGCGTTCGCGTTCGAGCAGGCCCACGTTTATCGCATTGGCGGAGAAAAATAATGAATATCCAGAGCCTGAACCAGATGTCCTATGTGCTGAGCGGCCAGATGCAGGTCGGCCAGGGCGAGCAGGTGCTGACCGCCTTGCTCGGATCGTGCGTCGGCATCGGCATGATCTGGCGCGCCCAGCGCCGCTGCGGCCTGGCCCACTGCTTCCTGCCCGACGGCGTCGAAAGTGCGGAAGATTCGGCGCGCTTCGTCAATGCCGCCATCCCGCGCCTGCTGGCCAAGCTTGGCGTGCGCCGCGAGCAGTACGAGGAAGTCGACGTCGTCATCGCCGGCGGCGCGCGCATGCTGAACCTGCGCGCGGCCGACGGTACGGTCGGCACCCGCAATATCGAAGCGGCCCGTTCGCAGCTGTCGCTGCGCGGCCTGCAGGTGATGTTCCAGGATGTCGGCGGCTCGCACGGCCGCCGCCTGTCGATCGACTGCGAGCGCCAGACCTTCAGTGTGGTGCGCATCATGCGCGAGCAGGAAGCCGCGCGTGCACCGGCGCCGTACCAACAACCACAGTATCAACGCCAGGCGGTGTTCGCATGAATCCACAGTTTTCCCTGAGCGCGCCGGGCGGCAACGGCATGGTGCAGGCCGCCGTGGCCGAGCGCGAAGCCAGGCACGCCGAGGCGGCGCGCGTGCTGCGCGAAGCGGCCGGCATGGAAGTGGTCGGCACGTTCTTTTTGAATGGCCAGGAGTTCGCGCTGCCGGCGGCCGGCGTGCGCGAAGTGGTGGGCATGCCCGAGCGCGTGACCCCGATCCCGCTGTCGCCGGCCTGCCTGGAAGGCATCTTCACCCTGCGCGGCGCCGCGATCCCGCTCTTGAATCTGGGCCGCATTTTCGACGCCGACGCCCCGGCCGCGCACGGCGGCCAGCGCATCGCGATCGTCGACCATGACGATATCCAGGTC
Source organism: Massilia sp. (assembly GCF_031995545.1). Taxonomy (GTDB): domain Bacteria; phylum Pseudomonadota; class Gammaproteobacteria; order Burkholderiales; family Burkholderiaceae_D; genus Telluria. Next base: position 163,051 of record NZ_DAMAGA010000008.1, on the reverse strand, counting down.
GGCCTGGTGTTCGACGCCACCGGCGAAGTGCTGCGCGTGCGTCCCGAGCAGCGCGCCAGCCTGCGTTATGAGGACGCTGGTGCGAAGGGCGTGGTGGCCGGCGCGATTACGTTGAACGACGGCGCCCGCATCGTGCAGATGCTCGACGCCGCCGCCCTGGTCCGGATCGACAACGTGCCGCAGGTGCGCGCCCACGCCAGCGTGGCGCGCGATGCCTGGCGCATGCGCTTCCTGCGCCAGGCGCAGGGCCGCAAGTGCATCTCGTTCACCGTCGGCGGCCTGCGTTTCGCGCTGGCGATGGAAGCGATCCAGGAGATCATGCGCGTGCCCGAACTGCTGCCGTCGGTGATGCTGGGCCGCCTGTGCAAGGGCTGGATCAACCTGCGCGGCGCGCCGGTCGGCGTGGTCGATTTCGGCGCCATGCTGCAGTGCGCCCCTGGCCTGGGCGAAGAGGAAGAGCGCCGCATCCTGGTGGTGCGCGTCGGCGGCGAGCAGCTCGGCCTGCTGGTCGATGCGGTGGACGATATCCGTCCTTACTTCGACACCGACATCCTGCCGATCCCGCTGCTGGGCACCGCGCGCGGCGCCATGTATCGCGGATGCCTGCCGAATGCGGAACTGGGCGATAGCCTGTTCCTGGATCACGACCAGCTGTTCTCGGACCTTGAGGTAGCCGAGATCTGCGCCGGCCACCGCCGCCTGTACGCCCAGGAAGCCAGCAACGCCAGCGCCGCCGCCAAGCGCGCCACCGGCCGCCGCGTCTACCTGGCGTTCTCGCTGGAGACCGGCTGGGCCGCCGACATCGGCCAGGTGCGCGAGATCGTCGATTTCGCCGGCCCGGTAACCCGTCCGCCGGGCATGCCCGACTGCGTGCACGGCATGATGCAGGTGCGCCAGCAGATGGTGTGCGTGATCGACCTGCGCCGCCTGTACGGGATGGACGCGCTTGAAGACAAGAGCGGCTGCCGCATCCTGGTGCTGGAGCACGAGGGCGAGCGTTTCGGGCTGATCGTCGACCGCGTCGACACCATCCTGTCGCTGCCGGACAGCCAGCGCAGACCGTCGCCGCAGCTGCTGCGCGCGAACGGGCCGTCGGATATGCGGCGTGACAGCGCCGAGGTGCTCGAGGTGCCGGGGATCGATGGCAAGGAGGATGTGCTGACCTTGTTCGACAAGGAGCGGTTCATTGGGTCGCTCAAGGAGCAGCTGGGCGGGGTGAGGGCGGTGTAAGGGCCGTGTGAGGAGCGCCTCAGATAGCATTCACAGTCAGCGTGTAATCGTCATCCCCGCCTTCGCGGGGATGACGGCTTTTAGGGCGGTGGAATATGGTTGAAGCTAACTCAGCTCAAGCCAACCGCTCCAGCAACGCCCGCAACTGCCCCGCATCATACGGCTTGGTCAACCACGCATCCGCCACCTCCGGCCGCTCGCTGCCGCCCGACACGATCGCCACCCGCGTCGCCGGCAGTCTTTCCTTCACCACCCGCGCCAGCGCTTCGCCATGCATCCCCGGCAGCTGCAGGTCGGTCAGAACAATGTCGGGCCGGCGTGCCAGCAGTTCGAGCGCGCTCTCGGCGCAATCGGCTTCCAGCACTTCGTAGTCCAGCATGCGCAGCAGTTCCGCCGTGTTGTCGCGGATATCGGCATCGTCCTCCACCAGCAGTACGCGCACCCTCGGGCCGGCATCTTGCGAGGCAGGCGGCTGCCCGGATACCTCCACAGAAGCGTCCACAGGCCCCGCCACGGCCTGATTCTTCTGCTGCTGGTTGCCCAGCACATGTCGCACCTTGCGCGCCAGGGCGTCGCGCGTATAAGGTTTACCGAGCAGCTCCACGCCCGGATCAAGCCGGCCGCCGTGCACGATCGCGTTCTCGGTATAGCCCGAGGTGAACAGCACCGCCACCTGCGGCAGCCGCTCGCGCGCCTTGCGCGCCAGTTCCGGGCTGCGCAAGGAGCCGGGCATGACCACGTCGGTGAACAGCAGGTCGATGTGCACGCCGCTGTCGATCACGGTCAGGGCCGAGGCGGCGTCGTTGGCGCGCAGCACGCGGTATCCGAGGTCGGTCAGCATGTCGACCACGGTCAGGCGCACCTGCTCGTCGTCCTCGACCACCAGCACCGTCTCGTGGCCGCCGGTGGCCGGCGCCGCCAGCTGTTCGCCCGGGTGGTCCTCGGCCTGGAAAGAGCGCGGCAGGTAGATCTTGACCGTGGTGCCTTCGCCGACCTCGCTGTAGATCTTGACGTGGCTGCCCGACTGCTTGACCAGGCCGTACACCATCGACAGCCCCAGGCCGGTGCCTTTGCCTTCCGGCTTGGTCGAGAAGAATGGCTCGAACGCCTGGTCGATCACTTCCTGCGGCATGCCGCCGCCGGTGTCGCTCACCGCCAGCAGCACGTACTGGCCGGGTGCGACTTCCGGATGGGTGGCGCAGTAATGGGCGTCGAGCGACGCGTTGTTGACTTCGATGGTCAGGCGCCCGGCGCCATCCATCGCGTCGCGCGCATTGATCGCCAGGTTCAGGATCGCGTTCTCGAGCTGGGCCGGGTCGACCTCGGTGGTCCACAGGCCGCCCGAGACGATCAGCTCGATGTCGACTTCTTCGCCCAGCGCGCGCCGCATCATGTCTTCCATGCCGGCCAGCAGGCGGCTGACCTTGGCCGCACGCGGCTCCAGCGGCTGGCGCCGTGCGAACGACAGCAGCGAGCTGGCCAGCTTGGCGCCGCGCTCGACACCGCTCATGGCGCTGTCGACGCGCTTGCGGATGTCCGGCACGCCGCCGCTCTTGTCCAGCGTGCGGGCGATCAGCTGCAGGTTGCCGCCGATGACCTGCAGCAGGTTGTTGAAGTCGTGCGCCACGCCGCCGGTGAGCTTGCCGATGGTTTCCATCTTCTGCGCCTGCTGCAGCGCGGCCTCGGTGCGGCGCATGACTTCCATCTGCGCCAGGTCGGCGCTGATGTCGCGTCCGACGGCGTGGATGTAGTCCTGGTCGGGCGAAGCAGTCCACGACAGGTGGCACCACGAACCGTTCTTGCGGCGCCAGCGGTTCTCGAAGCGGTACACCTGGCCGCCGGCATGCAGCGCGGCGATCTGGCGCAGCGTCAGCGCGCGGTCGTCCGGGTGTACCAGTTCCAGAAAGGAGCTGCCCAGCACTTCTTCTTCGGTCCAGCCGAGGATGGCGGTGAAGGCCGGGTTGACCGCGAACAGCGTCGACTCCAGGTCGGCCACCAGCATGATGTCCTTCGACAGCCGCCACATGCGGTCACGCTCGGCGGTGCGGCGCTCGACCCGCTGTTCCAGGCTGGCGTTCAGGCGTGCCAGCGCCTCGCTGGCGCGCTTCTGTTCCTCGATGTCGATGCTGCTGCCGATCCACAGGTCGCTGATGGCATCGACGCCGCCGTCGCCCTCGGGCGAGCGGCGCGCGCGCACCAGGTGCCAGCGCCAGGCGCCGTCGTGGCGGCGCAGCCGCACTTCCAGTTCGAACGGGGTGCCGGCGCCGACGCTGGCCTGCCAGCCGGCGCGATAGCGTTCGGCGTCGTCCGGATGCAGCAGGCGCATCCAGCCGTTGTCGGCCAGCGCGTCGCCGCTGACGCCGGCGTATTCGCACACCTGCTCGTTGAACCACTCGACGGTGCCGTCGGCGCGCGCGGCCCAGACGTGGTTCGGCATGGCCTGGGCGAAGGTGCGGAACCGCGCCTCGCTGGCGCGCAGCGCGGTTTCGGCGGTGACGCGCTCGGTGACGTCATTGCCCTCGACGAAAGTGGCGAATACCTTGCCTTCCGAATCCGTGAGCGGCTGCAGCACGAAGTCGATATAGGTCTGGGTCGGCCCGTTGGTGCCCGGATTGCGCAGGGTGAGCGACACGCCTTCGGCGCGCAGCACGCTGCCGTCGCGGAAACAGCGGTCGAGCGCTTCGACGATGCCGTGTTCGCCCAGCTCGGGCACCGCCTCGTGCACCGGCATGCCGAGCAGGGGCCGGTGGCCGACCAGCTTGCGGTAGGCCTCGTTGGCCAGCGCGTAGCGGTGCTGCGCGCCTTCGAGCAGGCAGATGAAACCGGGCGCCTGCTCGAACATGGTGTTCAGGCGTTCGCGCTCGGCGCGCACGCGGCGCTCGGCCTTGACCTTGCTCGAGGTCTCGACCACCACCGACATCACGCCCGCCACGCTGCCGTCCTCGTCGCGGATCGGCGAATAGTCCAGGTTCATCCACACCTGTTCCGGCGCGCCGCTGCGGTGCAGTGTCAGTTCCTGGTCCTGGTAGCTGAGGGTGCCACCGGCCAGGCCGACCTTCATCACGTTGTCGTTGAAGTCGGCCACCTCGGGCCAGCCTTCGCGCACCTTGGAGCCGAGCAGCACCGGATGGCGTCCGCCGGCGAACACGCGGTAGGCGTCGTTGTAGATCATGGTGCCATCCTCGCCCCACAGGGTGACGATCGGGGCCGGCGTGGCCATGATCAGCGCCACCGTGGTCTTCAGGATCGGCGGCCAGCCGGCGATCGGGCCCAGCGGGGTGCGCTCCCATGGGAAAGCGCGGATCAGGCGCGAGGTCTCGTCGTTCTCGGGCAGGAAAGGCAGGCTGGCTGGCATCGCGGTAGAATGGACAATAAGTAAAATCGGGTTGCGGGCATTTTACACTTGAGTTACCAGTGCGGCCGCCACCCAGATTGGATGTTAATTTCTGGCAACAATACCATCGTCCCGTCCATGTGCGTCAACTACCGTCCCCCGACTCCTGAACAATTCAACGGCCGCATCGGCGCCTTCAGCGAGCTGCCGCGCGACTGGCACTGGCCTGAAGAAACCTGGAAGGATTACGAGGCGCCGATCCTGCTGTCCGGCCCGGGACGGCGCCGGCCGCAAGCCGCGCAGGCCAGCTACGGCATGACACCGCGGCGCCATATCCCGCCCGGCGTCAAGCCGTTCGACACCATGAACGCGCGCGCCGAATCGCTCGGCGAGCGCCGCTCGTTCTCGCCGTCCTGGCGCCGCCTGCAACTGTGCGCGGTGCCGATGCAGCACTTCTACGAACCGTGCTATGAGAGTGGGCGCGCCGAACGGCATGCGATCGGCATGCGCGACGGCGAGCCGTTCTGGGTGGCGGGGCTGTGGCGCGAGTGGCAGGAGGCGGACGGCTCGATCTCGAACGCGTTCACCCAGATCACGATCAACGCCGACAGCCATCCCCTGATGAACCGGATGCACAAGCCGGGCGACGAGAAGCGCACGCTGGTGGTGCTGCCCGAGGACGAGGTGGGGACGTGGCTGGCGTGCGATGACCTGCAGGTGGCGCGCAGTTTCCTGCGTCATTATCCGGCCGAGTTGATGAAGGATTGGGTGGCGCCGAAGGTGGCGACTGTGCGCAAAGCGGATGCGCAGCTGCCGCTGTTGCCGGTGAATGGCGAATTGTTTTAATCGGGATTGGCGGCTTCGCCGCCAATCGTACCAGTCCGGCGATTCAGGGGAGGTAGCGCCGTTCGAAGCGGGTGCCCAGGCGCGTCAGTACTTCGTAGCCGATCGTCCCGGCCTGTGCCGCGATGTCGTCCACCGACTGCTGTGCGCACAGCAGGTCGACCGTGCTGCCCGGCGCCAGGCGGCCTTCGGGTAACGCGCTGACGTCGAGCGTGATGCTGTCCATCGACACCGTGCCCACGAACGGCACGGCAATGCCGTCCACGTACGCATACGAAATGCCGCTCAGCGCGCGCAGCCAGCCGTCGGCGTAGCCGATGCCGATGGTGGCGATGCGGCGCGGGCCGGGGGCCACGTAGCGCGCACCGTAGCCGACGATGTCGCCGGCCCCGATGGACCGCAGCTGCACCACGCGCGCCGCCAGCGACACCGCCTGGCGCAGCGGATTCGCGCCGAGCGGCTGCGGGTTGATGCCGTACAGCGCCGCGCCGGGACGCAGCAGGTCGAAACGGTAGCCGCTGCCCAGGAACACCGCCGACGAATTGGCCAGGCTGGCCGGCACGCCGGGGAAATGGCGGCGCGCCGCCTCGAAGTTCAGGCGCTGGCGCTCGTTGACCGGGTGCTGCGGCTCGTCGGCGCAGGCCAGGTGGCTCATCACCAGCCGCACCTCGAGGCCGGACAGCCAGTCCGGATCGGCCGCCAGACGCGCCAGGTCGGCCGGGGCCAGGCCCATGCGCGACATACCGGTATCGACCTGGATCGCGGCCGGCAGCGCGCGGCCGAGGCTGCGCGCCAGCGCGCGCCATTCGGCGATCTGGCCGGGATCATTCAGCACCGGCACCAGGCCGTGTTCAATGCAGGCGCCGGCGTGGCCGGGCATGGCGCCGTGCAGCACGTAGATCGTCGATGCAGGTGGCACCAGGGTGCGCAGGCGGATGCCTTCGTCGAGGTGGGCGGTGAAGAACACGCTGCAGCCTTCAAGCACCAGCGCGCCCGCCACCTGCGCCATGCCCAGGCCATAGGCGTCGGCCTTGAGCACGCCGGCGCAGACGGCGCCCGCGCCCGTGGCGCGCAGCAGGCGGTAGTTGGAGCGCACCGCGTCCAGGTCGACCGTCAGGATTGCCCCGGCGGGGGTGGCAAGGGTGGCGTGGGTGTTGTCGAAACCGTCGCGCATCGTCATGCCGCTCAGGCGCGCACAGGATCGGCCGCTGCCGGCGCCGTGCCCGGGGTGCCGGCGTAGCGGAACACGGCCAGGTCGTCGGCCCGGATCGCCGGCGCCTTGCCGCTCACCAGATCCGCGATCACGCTGGCCGAGCCGGCCGCCATGGTCCAGCCCAGGGTGCCGTGGCCGGTGTTCAGGAACAGGTTGCGCAGCGGGGTGGCGCCGACCACCGGGGTGCTGTCCGGCGTCATCGGGCGAAGGCCGGTCCAGAAGCTGGCCTGGCGCGTGTCGCCGGCGCCCGGGAACAGGTCGTTGACGACCAGTTCCAGCGTCTCGCGGCGGCGCGGATTGAGCTTCAGGTTGTAGCCCGAAATCTCGGCCATGCCGCCGACGCGGATGCGGTTGTCGAAGCGGGTGACGGCGATCTTGTAGGTCTCGTCGAGGATGGTCGATACCGGCGCGCGCGCGGCATCGTCGATCGGCACCGTCAGCGAGTAGCCCTTGAGCGGATACACCGGCAGCGGGAACCAGCGCTGCAGCAGCAGGCGCGAATAGCTGCCCAGCGCCAGCACGTATTTGTCGGCCGTGAATTCGCCCTTGTCGGTGACCACGCCGGCGATCTCGCCGCCCGCTTCCTTCAGGTAGCGGATGGTGTTGTCGAACTCGAAGCGCACGCCCAGCTCGCGCGCCATCGCGGTCAGGCGCGTGGTGAACAGCTGGCAGTCGCCGGTCTCGTCGTTCGGCAGGCGCAGGCCGCCCACCAGGCCGGCGTTGGCGCCGAGCGCCGGTTCGGCGCCGGCCAGCTGCGCGCCGCTCAGGAGTTCATAGGCGACGCCGGCTTCGCGCAGCACCTCGATGTCCTTGGCGGCGCCGTCGAACTGCTGCTGGGTGCGGAACACCTGCAGCGTGCCTTGCTGGCGGCCTTCGTAGGCGATGCCGGTGTCGCGGCGCAGCGCGCGCATGCAATCGCGGCTGTATTCGGCCAGGCGCACCATGCGTTCCTTGTTGACCGCATAGCGCGCGGCGTCGCAGTTGCGGAACATCTCCCACATCCACTGCAACTGGAACAGGGTGCCGTCGGGCTTGATGGCGAGCGGCGCGTGGCGCTGGAACAGCCACTTGGCGGCCTTCAGCGGAATGCCCGGCGCAGCCCAGGGCGAAGCATAGCCGGGCGAGATCTGGCCGGCATTGGCGAAGCTGGTCTCGAGGGCCGGGCCGGCCTGGCGGTCGATGACGGTGACCTCATGGCCGGCCTGCGCCAGATAATACGCGGTGGTGACACCCACCACGCCGCTGCCCAGAACGATGACGCGCATAGCTTCCTCGAGAAAATAGACGGAATCAGAAAAGGTTGCCATCGTAACGCGAGCGCTGCCATAATTGTTTTCGTTAATACGGTAATTTTCAGGATATCTTCATGCGCGTGCAAAAGGCCTCGAACCGCACCCTGGACCGGATCGATCTGCACATCCTGGCCATCCTGCAGGGCGACGGGCGGATCGTGATGAAAGACCTGGCCGAGCAGGTCGGGCTCTCGCTCACGCCCTGCATCGAGCGCGTCAAGCGCATGGAACGCGACGGCGTGATCCAGGGCTACCACGCGCGCATCAATCCGCAATCGCTCGGGATGCAGGTGCTGGTGTTCGTCGAGATCACGCTCAACAACAAATCCGACAGCGCCTTCGAGCGTTTCCGGCGCGCGATCCTGTCGATTCCCGAAGTGATGGAGTGCCACCTGGTGTCGGGCGACTTCGACTACATGATCAAGGCGCGCATTCCCGAGATGACCGAATACCGGCGCCTGCTGGGCGAGATCCTGCATGTGGCCGATGGCGGGCAGTCAAAGAGCTATGTGGTGATGGAAGAGCTGAAGGAGACGCTGGCCTTGTCGATCGTGCGCTAGCGGCAGCGCTTTTCGAGGGGCTGCTCCAGCCCGACCGTATAATGTCCCTTTCACTCGCGGACCCCCTATGCGCCAAGAAGCCGGGCTGGCCCTTTCGCTGCGTCACCTGCTGATCCTCCTGACCGCGATCGGCCTGCTGCCATTGGCGCTGCTGGGCGGCTGGAGCATCCACGGCGCCGCGCGCTACCTCGAGCAGGAGCAGGAGCGCCTGATGATCGGCCACGCGCGCGCACTATCGAGCGCCGTCGACGCTGAACTGGACGGTACCGTGGCCGCGCTCAGCGGCATCGCCAAGAGCCCGGCGCTGGCCGGCGGCGACATGCGCGCCTTTTATGAGACCGCGCGCCGCCTGGCACGGCCCGACTGGCTGGGCGTGGTCCTGACCGATGCCGACGGCAATCCGATCTTCCGTACCATGGCGCCGTTCGGCGCGCCCGCGGCCCGTATTGCCGATCCCGACAGCCTGCACCAGGCGCGCGAACAGCGCCGTCCGATCGCGGGCCGGGTGGCGCGCGGGCAGGGTGGACGGGCGGCGGTGCCGGTGCGCATTCCCGTCAACGGTCCCGACGGCCAGCCCTGGGTGCTGACCGCCGCGGTGCAGCCCGACCGATTCCTGGACGTGATCGCGCGCCAGAAGGTGCCGCCTGACTCCGTGATCGGGGTGCTCGACAGCGGCGGCAACATGGTGGCGCGCTCGCGCGACCAGGAACGCACCGTGGCCGGTTCTCCCAGCGCCTCGCTGGCAGCGCTGATGCGCAGCGCGGGTCCGGAAAGCGTCGGCCCTACCACCGCGCTGGAAGGCGACCGCCTGATCAGCGCCTACACCACCTCGCCGCGCTACGGCTGGGTGGTGGCGGTGGGCGCGCCCGGCGCCGGCTTCGGGGTCGGGCTGTTCCAGCGCTATGCCGTGTACCTGGCCGGCGCCCTGGTCTCGCTCGGCGCCTGCTTCGCGCTCGCCTCATGGCTGTCGAACCGCATCGTGCGCCGCATCCGCAGCGTGCAGGCCGGCGCCGCGGCGCTGGGCAGCGGCGACAGCGTGCGCGTGGCGCCGTCGCGCATCAAGGAGATCCGGCAAATGGGCATGGCGCTGGAAGCGGCCGCCGCCCAGCGCGCCGCGCACGAGGACGAGCGGTCGCGCCTCCTGGGCGCGCGCGAAGAAGCGCTCGACGCGGCGCGCCAGGCGGCGCGCGCCAAGGACGATTTTCTGGCCATGCTCGGCCACGAGCTGCGCAATCCACTGAGCCCGATCCAGACCTCGCTCGACCTGATGGACCTGCGCGACGAACCGGGCAGCCAGCGCGAGCGCGCCATCATGCGGCGCCAGGTGTCGCACCTGCGGCGCCTGGTGGACGACCTGCTCGACGTCTCGCGCATCGCTTCGGGCAAGCTGGCGGTCGATCCGCGTCCATTGAACCTGGCCGACACCGTGCGCCACGCGGTGGCGGCGCGTGCCGGCGAGCCGGTCACGCTGGAGGCGCCGCCGGAAGTCTGGATCGACGGCGACGAGACGCGACTTAGCCAGGTGCTGGGCAACCTGCTGTCCAACGCCGCGCGTTTCGGCAGCAGCGCCACCAGCGTCGTGCTTGACGTGGTGGATGGCCAGGCGCGCATCAAGGTAGCCGACAACGGCGCCGGCATGGCGCCGGACCTGCTGGCGCGCGTGTTCGAGCCGTTCTACCAGGCGCCGCAGCCGCTGGCGCGCCGCACCGGCGGCCTGGGACTGGGACTGGCGATCGTGCGCGAGATCGTCACGCTGCACGGCGGGCGCGTGGCCGCCTTCAGCGACGGACCGGGCGCCGGCAGTCGTTTTGAGGTGTTGCTGCCGCTGGGCGCCGCCGTCGCCAGCGCCGCACCCGACAGCGCGCCGGGCGCCGATGCGGCGCGCAGCATCCTGCTGGTGGACGACAACGAGGACGCGGCCAGCGCCACCGCGCTGCTGCTGCGCCACCTGGGCCACAGCGTGCGCGTGGCGCACAGCGCGGCCGCGGCGCGCGCGCTGGCGCAGGAGGCGCCGGCGGCGGTGGCGATCCTCGACATCGGGCTGCCGGACATGGATGGCTACGCGCTGGCCGGCGCGCTGCGCGAAGACATGCGCCGGCGTGCGCGGCGTGATGCCGCGCGTGGTCCGCAAATGGACGCCGCAGCGGACGGCGGCGCCGGCGCCCTGCGCCTGGTGGCGCTGACCGGCTACGGCCAGCAGTCCGATGTGGCGCGCGCGCTGGCGGCAGGCTTCGACGTCCATCTGACCAAGCCGGCGACGCTGGAAGCGCTGCGCCGTGCGCTGGCCGCGGCGCCCGGCTGACGGTTCAATCGTCCGCCGTGAGACGGCAACGGCTGCCACAATGGCGCCGTCTCCGTTTTCAGAACGCCGCCATGCCGTCCACCCCACGCAAACACGCGCTGCCGCTCGACCAGGTGCGGCGCTACCTGGAACCGGGGCCGGTGGTGCTGGTCTCGTCCTGCCACCAGGGCGAGCGCGACATCATGGTGATGGGCTGGCACACGGTGATGGAATTCAGTCCGTCCCTGATCGGCTGCGTGATCTCGTCCGCCAACCACAGCCACGGCCTGATCCGCGCCAGCGGCGAATGCGTGATCAACCTGCCCACCAGCGACCAGATCGAAGCGGTGCTGGGCGTCGGTTCGACCACCGGCGCCGAGATCGACAAGTTCGACGCGTTCGGCCTGACGCCGGAGGACAGCGAACAGGTAGGGGCGCCCTCGATCCGCGAATGCTACGCCCAGTTCGAATGCCGGCTGCACGACGACCGCCTGGCCGACAACTATGATTTCTTCATCTGGGAAGTGGTGGCCGCGCGCGTCCAGTTGCGGCCGCGCCATCCGCAGACGCTGCACTACAAGGGCGACGGCGTGTTCATGCAGTCGGGCGAAGTGATTCGGCGCCGGCGGCGCGGCCTGAAGTAGCGGCCAAGCGCCGGCGCCGCGTCAGTGCAGGCGCTCGCGCGGTCCCGGATGCTGCAGCAGGCGCGGCACATGCGAGCGCAGGCGCGCCCTCGGGGCGCGCGGCGCGGTGGCCAGCACCAGGTCGGTGCTCAGGCGGTGCAGCGACAGCAGGTCGTACAGCGCCTCCACCAGTTGCCGGCCGAGGGCCACGTCGCCGTCTTCCACCAGTGGCATGGCGCGGTGCAGGGCGGCCAGGATCACCGCGTTCTCGGCGCGGTGCTCGTGCAGCAGCGCGTAGTCGACCGTCTCCATCACCAGTTCCTCGTGCCGGAATCCGGCCTCCACCGCCGTCACGATCGACGGGAAAGTCTGCACGAAGCAGTCGTCCGGCGTGCAGGCGCTGTCGGCGCAGTCAGCCAGGCGCGCGCACAGGTGGCGCCGTGCATGCCGGATCGCCGCGCCGATCGCGCCGGCGCCGGTGTCTGAAAAGCGGCGAAAGGTCATCGATGGAGTCACTTTCTGTCTGGAGTCTCGATGTGGATTCAATGCGCGATCAGGAGCGGCGCCGGCGCATGGTCGAGCATGTCGCGCGTGACGCCGCCCAGCACCCATTCGCGGTAGCGGCTGTGGCCGAACGCGCCGGCCACCAGCAGTCCGGCATGGCAGTCGCGCGCCATGTCCATCAGCGCCTCGGCTTCCGGCGCCCGGGTGTGCTCGACCTCGACGTCGACCCGCACGCCGTGGCGCGCCAGGTACAGTGCCATGTCGGCGCCCGGCTGGTCGCCATGCAGGCCGGGCTGGTCGTCGGGATTGACCACCGCCAGCCGGACGCTGCCGGCCGCGCGCAGCAGCGGCAGGGCGGCGTCGATGGCGCGCTGGGCCGGCACGCCGCCGTCCCAGCCGACCAGCACGTTGGCGGCGAGCGGCTGGCCGTGGTAAGTGCCCGGCACCACCAGCACCGGCCGTACGCCGTGCAGCGCGATGTATTGTGGCAGGCCACGCAGCGCGCCGGCGTCGGACCCGCGCTGGGCGCCGACGCCATTGTCCTGGCTCAGCACCACCAGGTCGGCATAGCGCGACCCCATCAGGAGTCCCTCGCGGGTGCCGTCCTCGACCAGACGCGTCTCGGGTGCCTGGATGCCGAGACGGGTGGCCTGGTCGACGAAACTGTCGAGCCGGGCCGTCGCTTCGTCGCGCAGGTCCTGGAATTCGCGGTTCGACACCGGCATCGCCATCGAACCGTTCAGCACCGCATAGCTGGCCATCGACATGCCGGTGGCGGCGCTCCCGACCAGGTGGCCGCCGTGCTCGCTGGCCAGCTGCGCTGCGGCAAGCAGCCGGCTTTCCTGGCGCGCGCCGCCGTCGACATGGACGAGGATGGTCTTGTACATGGGAACTCCGGACATCTCCGCTCGAGTTGGCTCCTGGCCGGCGCGGCCGGTCGCATGGCGATCCACTATACGCCGCGCCATCGGTGGCGTCAGACGAGTGTTTGATCTCGATCAACTCACAGTGGAATAATCCGCAGGATGTGCCGGAGTTGCCCGGCTTACTGCAGCAGGATCGCCGCCAGCACCATCGCCAGCCCGGCCAGTGACACCAGCCACACCATCGAGCGCACGAAAGGGATGCCGGCCGCGTACAGCGGTACATAGACGATGCGCGCCACCAGGTAAAGCCAGCAGCCCCACAAGGTAAGGTCGCCTTCGCTGCCGGACACGTGCGCGATCAGCACCGCCGCCGCGAACAGGGGCAAGGTCTCGAACAGATTCGCCTGGGCCCGCTGCAAACGTGCGGTCACCGGCCGCGGCGGCGGAGCACCGCCGTCGCGCGGGCCGGCGTTGTACTTGACCCCGGTTTCCTGGGTGCGCAGGCTCGATGCCAGCAAGATCTGGACGAGCGCCAATACCAGGGTCCAGGCGAGGATGGTCAGTTCGGTTGTCATGCGTTGCTTTCTGTATCGTTGGCACGGGTTTGCGTGCAATGGTCGGATGCCGGCGTTCGAGGAACCGAACCCGGCTTGTTGAACACAGTGTCGCGCTTTCGCCAGTCGCCGCGCGCACTGCTGACGGGAGCACAAGCGCAAGCGCGGTCACGCAAGCGGGGTCAGGTCCGAAAAGTCGACACGAACAGCGCAAGCGGGGTCAGGTCCGAAAAGTCGACACGAACAGAGCAGTTCACACACGCGGGGGCAGGTCCGAAAAGTGGACACGAGCCGAGCAGTCATCAAACCCCGCTATGCTCAATACGCCGAGACCATCAGTAATGCGCTCGCAGCCATTGTTCAGTTCGTGTCCGCTTTTCGGACCTGACCCCACTACTGAAAAGTGG
>NZ_DAMAGA010000008.1:0-149244 GCF_031995545.1 Massilia sp. | reverse complement strand
CAGTCATCAACTCCCGCCATGCTGGATGCGCTGAGACCATCAGTAATTCGCTCGCGGCCATTGTTCAGTTCGTGTCCGCTTTTCGGACCTGACCCCACTACTGAAAAGTGGACACGAGCCGAGCAGTCATCAACTCCCGCCATGCTGGATGCGCTGAGACCATCAGTAATTCGCTCGCAGCCAACGTTCAGTCCGTGTCCGCTTTTCGGACCTGACCCCGTCACTCTTGACCCCGTCACTTGCTCAGCAAATCCTGACGTGGCCGCCCCCACTGCGGCACCGGCGCCGGACACGGCTGCGCCGCCAGCTCCGCATACGGCAAGGTCGAGAAATTCGCCGCGTCCGGCGGGCCGAAGCGGATATCGGTGGCATTGCCATCGACCAGCGACGGCACCCGCGCGAAACGCAGCCAGGCGTCGAAGTGACAGTTCCCGCTGCGCAGCGCGCGCAGTCCCGCCAGGCTGGCGCCTTCGCGGTATTTCCACGACAGCGCCGTGCGCTCGGTCCCCGGCTCGCCGCCGAAGCGCGCGGGACATGACGCCACGCTCGTCACATCCGGGGCCAGGCTGAGCACGCCGATACGTACCGCATAAGTTCCCGCGCCATTGTCGCGCGTGATCGCCGCGAACGCCCAGCACAATGGATTCGACGGGAAGGCCGACAGCGGCATGTCCAGCACCTGGCTACCCGGCTCGGCCTTGGCCAGCGCGGCGCGGATCTGCTCGCGTGCCTGGTGCGCGGCGCCGGCCTGGATCGCGACGAAGCCGACGCAGGCCAGCAGCGCCGTCGTCAATCCGGCTGCCGGGCTGCGCCGCATGCCGAGCGCCACCGCTGCCGCCACTGCCAGCAACGCGGCCAGCGATCCCCACTGCAGGAAGCCGAGCCAGGCGAATGCCAGCGAGGCGGCGACGATCAGGCCGGCAAAGGCCCAGCGCAGCGTACGGCTTGGCACCAGCAGGGCGAGCGCGATGCCGAGCGCGGTCCAGAACACCGGCTCGATGATGAATATGAGATCCCCATACAGCCAGCGCGAATCGAAGGGGTGGAACGGATGCACCCCGTACACATTCAGGGAGTCGAACGTCAGGTGCAGCACCATGCCCAGCACACCGGTACCGAGCGTGGCCCAGCGCGCGACGCGGTCGTCGCGCAGCAGGCGCCGCGCGCCCGGCCACAGCAGCCACATCAGCCCGAGCAGCAGCGCCAGCTGGGGCAGGGCGTACAGCAGCGTGTGGGTATGGCCGCGGTGATGCAGCAGGTAGCCCAGCGGCGGCGCCAGCAGCGGCGTCAGCACCAGGTCGAGGTCGGGAAAGTTGCTGGCCAGCGCGCCGGTGGTCAGCAGGAGCCGGTGCCGGGTGCGGGCGCGTTGCGGGTCGACGGCGGGCGGCAGGGCGCGGTCGACGATTTCGCCGAGGGCCAGGCCGACCAGGGAGTGGGTGAGATTGTCCATCCTGCAAGCTTACACTGCCAGCAAGCTTTTGTTCCAAATCAGAGTTTCTTCGGCTATTTCTTGCCAACGGGACGCCAAATCGGGACGGCGGACGCTGCCGATTCGTTCTGCTCGACAATACCCATCTTGACCAGACTCAGCCATATTTGATGCAAGTCAAAGATTCGCGGGAGGCAGGTCAATAGACTGGCAGCAGTTTGTGTCACTTTGCACTTCCGCAAATGGCCGCCTGCCGGAGTCACCATCTCATGCTCGTCGAAGAATTCTCAGCCGCCACCCCCGTCCCGTCATCCGCTCCCCGTACGCCCGCCGCCGGCGCACCGTTCCACGCCGTCGAATTCGATGCCGACCTGCTCAACCGTCTGGGCAAGTCAGGCCCGCGCTACACCTCGTATCCCACCGCCGACCGCTTCACGCCCGCATTCGGCTACCGCGACTACCTGCACGCGGTGGCCGGCGTGCGCACCCGCGGAAGCAAGCGCCCGCTGTCGTTGTACCTGCACATCCCGTTCTGCGACACGGTCTGCTACTACTGCGCCTGCAACAAGATCGTCACCAAACGGCGCGACAAGGCTGCCATCTACCTGTCTTACCTGAAGCGCGAGATCGAGATGCAGGGCATGCTGTTCGCCGGCATGAACGAGGTCGAGCAGCTGCACTTCGGCGGCGGCACGCCGACCTACCTGTCGGACGATCAGATGGGCGAGCTGATGACCCATATCCGGCGCAACTTCCGCTTCGCGCCGGACGAGATTGGCGAATACTCGATCGAGGTCGATCCGCGCACGGTCTCGGTGGAGCGCGTGCACAGCCTGCGGCGCCAGGGCTTCAACCGCATCAGCCTCGGCGTGCAGGACTTCGACGCTGACGTGCAAAAGGCGGTCAACCGCGTGCAGCCCGAGCACGAAACGCGCGCGGTGATCGACGCCGCGCGCGCCGCCGGCTTCCGCTCGGTCAGCATCGACCTGATCTACGGCCTGCCGAAGCAGACCATGGACACCATGGCCGCGACCCTGGACAAGGTGGTGGCCGCCGATCCGGACCGCATCTCCGTGTATCACTACGCCCATATGCCGCACCTGTTCAAGCCGCAGCGCCGGATCCCCGGTGCCGACATGCCCGACAGCGATATCAAGCTGCGCATGCTGCAGCTGTGCATCGAGCGCCTCGGCGCCGCCGGCTACGTGTACATCGGCATGGACCATTTCGCCAAGCCCGACGACGACCTGGCCGTGGCCCAGCGCCAGGGCCGCCTGCACCGCAACTTCCAGGGCTACTCGACCCATGCCGATGCCGACCTGGTGGCCTGCGGGGTGTCGAGCATCGGATCGGTCGGCGCCACCTACAGCCAGAACGTCAAGACGCTCGAGGAGTACTACGACATGATCGACCAGAACGAACTGCCGGTTCAGCGCGGCCTGCGCCTGACGATGGACGACGCTCTGCGCCGCACCATCATCCAGAAGCTGATGTGCCAGTTCGAGCTGTCGATCCCGGCGATCGAGCAGGCCTACCCGATCGTGTTCGACAAATACTTCGCCGCCGAGCTGGCGCAGCTGCGCACCATGCAGGCCGATGGCCTGGTGCGCATCGACCATGACTGGCTGAGCGTGTCGATGAAGGGCCGGCTCCTGATCCGCAACGTGTGCATGGTGTTCGACCGCTACCTGGCCGCGCGCGCCGAGGGCCCGCGCCACTCGCAGACCATCTGAAGCGTCATCCCCTGAAGTCCGCCAGGGTGGCCGTCCGGCCGCCCGCAAGCCGTTGCCGTGCCTGAACCGACAAGGAGTGACGCATGAGTGCAGTGCTGGCGGACGCGTTCGCCGAAGCGGCGGCAAGGCAGGCAAGGGGCGAACCGGGAGGGTGCTTCCATTGCGGCCGGCCGCTGCTGCCGGACGTCGGCTGGCACGCCACCATCGAAGGCAGTGCTCGCGCCATGTGCTGCGCCGGCTGCGCCGCGGCGGCGAATGCCATCGTGGATGCCGGCTGCGCTGCCTACTACGCCACCCGCGCCGGCTTCGCGCC
The DNA here is from genome assembly GCF_031995545.1 of Massilia sp. Lineage (GTDB taxonomy): Bacteria > Pseudomonadota > Gammaproteobacteria > Burkholderiales > Burkholderiaceae_D > Telluria. The sequence continues at coordinate 145,769 of NZ_DAMAGA010000008.1, read as the reverse complement.
GACGGCAACGTGCGCGGCGCCGGAGCACGAACCGACATCCGTCTCCGCCGCATCCGCCGTCGCCGGCGAGGGGGAATTCAGCGTCGGCGGCGTGCGCTGCGCCGCCGGCGTCTGGCTGGTCGAACGCCGTGCGGGCCAGTTGAATGGCGTGCGCGAGGCGAGGCTGGATCTGGCGCGCGCACGCCTGGCTGTGCGCTGGGACCCGGCCGCCTGCGACGCCGACGCGGTGCAGCGCTGCCTGCACGGCATCGGCGTCGCCTGCTGGCCGTGCACCGGCGCGCATCGCGGCGAGCGTTTCGAGCGCGCGCGCAGGACGCTGCTGCGCCAGCTTGGCGTGGCCGGTCTGTCGACGCTGCAGGTGGCGATGGTGGCGCTGCCGGCCTGGCTGGCCAGGGTCGCCGACGACGATGCCAGTGGCGGCGCCGAACGCGGCACCGACGGTCCGGTCGGCTGGGCCGGGCTGCTGTTCACGCTGCCCTCGTTGCTGTACTCGGCGCGTCCGTTCTTCGGCGGCGCCTGGCGCGGCCTGCGCCGTGGCGCTCCCGGGATCGACCTGCCGCTGGCGCTGGCGATCGGCGCCGCCTTCGTCGGCAGCTGCGCGGCGCTGCTGTCCGGTGCGGGCGAGGTGTATTTCGGTTCGCTCGCGCTGTTCATCTTCCTCTTGCTGGGCTGTCGTTACCTGGAGCTGGCGGCGCGCATCGATGCCGCCGGCGCGCTCGAACGCCTGCAGCAAGGCCTGCCGCAAACGGCGCTGCGCCTGCGCGGCGATCCGCTCGCGCGCGACACCGAAGTAGTGCCGGCGGCCGCGCTGCAGGCGGGCGACCTGGTGCTGGTGCAGGCCGGCCAGGCCGCGCCGGCCGACGGCATCATCCACGAAGGCGACACCGTGCTCGACCTGAGCCTGCTCAGTGGCGAGAGCCGCACCCGCGTGCGCGGCCCCGGCGACACGCTGCCCGGCGGCGCCCTCAACGTGGGGCAGGCGATCGTGCTGCGCGTGGTGGCCGGTGCCGGCGACAGCACGCTGGCGCTGCTGGTGCGGCTGGCGGAGCGGGCGGCGCAGGGCAAGCCGGCGCTGGCGCGGCGCACCGAACGCGCCGCCGGCTGGTTCATGGGCGGTCTGCTGGTGCTGGCCGTGCTGGTGTTCTGTGCCTGGCTGCCGGTGGACGCGGCGCGCGCCTGGCAGGCGGCGCTGGCGGTGCTGATGGCGGCCTGTCCGTGCGCGCTGTCGCTGGCCACGCCGAGCGCGCTGGCCGCCGCCGGCGAACGCCTGCTGCGGCGCGGCGTGCTGGCGCTGCAGCCGCATACGCTGGAAACCTTCGACCGCGCCACCCACGTGGTGTTCGACAAGACCGGCACGCTGACTTACGGACGCCCGGTGCTGCGTCAGGCGCTGCCGGTGGGCGCGCTGGGCGTCGATGCCTGCCTGCGCATCGCTGCGGCGCTGGAAGCCGACAATCCGCATCCGCTGGCGCAGCCGATCCGTGCGGCGGCGCAGGCGGCAGCGGCGCAAAACAAGGACGATGCGCAGGAACATGATGAAGGGGCCGAAGCGCTGACCGCCGAGCGCCTGCACTTCGTGGTCGGGCAGGGTGTCGAGGGTTATGTTGGCGAGCGCTGCTACCGGCTCGGCAGCGCGGCCTGGGTGGCGGGCGTGGCCGGCGGCGTGGCGCGCGCGGCGGTGCCGCCCGGGACCACCTCGGTCTGGCTCGGCAACGGTGACGGCTGGTTGGCGCGCTTCGACCTGTGCGACGAGCTGCGGCCGGACGCCGCCGACGTGGTGCGGCGCCTGCGCGCGGCCGGCAAGACCGTGCTGCTGCTCAGCGGCGACGACCAGGCTGCGACCCAGGCGGTGGCGGCGCAGCTGGGCATCCCCGGCGCGCTGGGCGGCAAGCTGCCGGAGGAAAAGCTGAACTATGTGCGGCGCCTGCAGCGCGGCGGCGCGGTGGTGGCGATGGTCGGCGACGGCATCAACGATGCCGCGGTGCTGTGCGGCGCCGATGTCTCGTTCGCGATGGGCGGCAAGACCGGCGTGGCGGGGCAGGGCGCCGAACTGGCGCAGCTGTATGCGGACGCGGTACTGCTGGGCGACGGCCTGCAGCCGCTGGCCGAGGCCCTCGACACCGCGCGCCGCACGCTGGCGGTGATCCGCCAGAACCTGGCCTGGGTCACCGTGTATAACCTGGCCGCGATTCCGGCGGCGGCGGTGGGCCTGCTGCAGCCGTGGATGGCCGGCATCGGCATGGCCGCCGGTTCGGCGCTGGTGGTGTTGAATGCGATGGGCCTGCGCCGCGATTGAGGCCGGCGCCTGGCGCAACGGACATGGTTACATCGTCGGGCCGCGGCCGATGCCGCTTTCCTTCTCGATGCGGTCCTGGCATTGAATGCAGAAGCGCACGGTTGGGGTGGCCAGCAGGCGCTCGTCGGGGATCTCGCAGCCGCACGACTCGCAGATGCCGGCGCCGCCGTTCTCGAGTTTACCCAGCGCGACGTCGATCTCGTGCAGGGTGTTGGTGTCGTGCTCGGCGAGGTGGGTTTCGTCGTGGCTGATCATCTCGGCGGTGACGCGGTCGTCGCCCGGCACCGCGTGCGCGATCGGGGCGATCGTTGGGGCGTCGCCTTCATCGGCATTGGTGCGCGAGCGCACCGCGCCCAGCAGGTCTTCGCGCGCCTGGTGCAGGCGCTTGCTCATTTGTTCGTGTACGGATTGCGAAAGCGGCATGGCAGGTTCCTTTTTGCTGTGGTCGTACTCAATGTGCCGGACGGGGACGCACCCCGCCGACGCCCGCGAAATACCGGGCGCTTCTTGCAAATAAGTCTAGCCTATCGCCGCCGGATCAAGCGCCAGCTTGGCGTGCCATGCGTCTAGTCCCGATTCCCGAGGCGGCCGATCACGCGCACATACACCAGCTCGGCCAGCAGTTCGACCAGCGTCTGCGTGACGATCACCGCCGGCAAAATCGGCACCGCGCCCGGCACGGCCAGCGCCAGCGGCAGCACCACCAGAGAATTGCGGGTGGCGCCGCTGAAGGCGACCGCCCGGCCGGCAGGCGCGTCGAGCCGGAACAGGCGCGCCACCAGCCAGCCGGCGATCGGCGCCAGCACGGCGAAGGCGAGATACAGCGGCAGCACGCCGAGGGCGGCATCGCGCGCCTGGCCCAGCTGCGGCACCACTGAGGCCACCACCACGAACAGCACCAGCGCGGTGGCGGGCACCGGCAGCAGCCCGAGCGATTCATTGGTGCGCGCACCACTGCGGCTGCGCGCGGCCCACAACTGGACCAGTGCCGCCAGTATCAGTGGCACGGCGATCAGCCACACGAAGGCGTCGACGAAGGGGCCGGGCTCGACCAGCGCGGCGGCGGCGTCGCCCAGCAGCAGCTTCAGGTACACCGGCAACAGCAGCATCTGCGCCCCCAGCAGCACCGGCGTGGCGGCCAGCAGCAGGCGCGCGTCGGCGCGGCCCAGGTGCGAGAAGGTGACCACGTAGTCGATGCAGGGCGCCAGCAGCACCAGCAGCACGCCCAGCTGCACCAGCGGCACGCCAGGGGCCAGCGGCAGCAGCAGCGCCACCAGCAGCGGGACGACGACGAAATTGGTGGCTAGCAGGGCGCCCAGGAAGCGGGTCTGGGTGAAGGCGCGGCCGAGTTCCGCCAGTGGCACCTGCAGGAAGGTCACGAACAGCATCAGCGCCAGTGCCGGGTTGACCGCCGCCTCCAGCGCGGTGGTGCCGGGAATGAAGGTGGCGGCCAGCGCGGCGAACAGCACGGCGGCGAAATAGATGCCGGTCTGGCGGCGTTCGAGGGTGTCCCTGATGTGCTGCATGCGTGTCCCGTGACGATGGTGGTCGCCGGCATTATACGAATTCGGTTACGGCCGGGCAGCAAAGGCGGGGCCGGCCCGATGTTGTAAGATCGGCCCGCACACCAATCCCGCAATCACAGGAGCGCCATGCGTAACACGTTCTACCGCAGTCTTTTTCTGTACTGGCTGGGCATCGCCGTCGGCGGCGCGCTGGCGTTCATGGTGCCGGTGGTCGGCTTCCCGTTCGGGATTGGCATGCTGCTGTATTTCTTGTACGCGATTCCCTACTGGCTGTGGTTCGCGCTGTTCTTCCGGCGCCGCGAACGCAAGTTCACTGCCTTCAATCTGACCGGACGCCAGTTCAACCTCGCCGTGGCCGGCCTCGGCCTGGCACTGCTGGTGGTCTTTCTGCTGCTGGGCTGGAAGGTGCTGGCCTGCTTCTGTGCGGTGCTGGTGTATATCGGCGGCGAGATGGAAATCAAGGACCGCATCATCGCCGCCGGCGCCGGCAGCGAAGCACTGGGACGGGCGCGGCCGCGTGACTTCGAGGAATAAAGACTGGCTCTTTTCCGTACGTACGCAGGCGCGCAACTGTCACACGGTTGTCAACATTGTTGAAGCGATCACTTCCGTGCTACCTTGTTCTCTAGCAATAAAGCACCCGCATTGACCCGCAGCATTCAACACCTTACGACAACCGAAAGAGATCCACGATGCCAGCTTCCCGCCTGCGCGCGACCATCGCCGCCCTGTTCCTTCCCGCCGTAGTTGCCGCGACGGTTGCCACGGCCGTCATCCCGTCGGCCAGCGCCGCGACGCCCGCGGCGAGCGCAACTGCCGCCGTCGCGCCCTACAAGGCCTTCGACGAATGGGCCGACAAATTCGCCGAAGACTGGGTGCGCCTGAACCCGCAGATGGCCACCTCGACCCAGTACTTCAGCGGCGCCGAACAGGCGAAGCTCGACCGCGAGCTGACCCCGATGACCCCCGCCTACCGCAAGAAGGTGCAGGACATGGCCAAGGCCGGCATCAAGCGCCTGGACGGCTTCAAGTCCGCGCCACTGGACGCGACCCAGAAGATCTCGGCCGCCGTGATGCGCTGGTCGCTGCAGAACGTGGTCGCCAACGAAGCGTTCGAGGACTACAACTGGGTGTTCTCGCAGTTCAGCGGCGTGCAGGTCAGCCTGGTCAATTTCATGACCAACACCCACCCGATGCGCAACGCCCAGGACGTCGACAGCTATCTGGCGCGCCTGGACCAGGTGGGCACGCGCATGGACGAAGCGCTGGCGCGCGGCAAGGGCGCCGCCGCCAAGAACCTGATCCCGCCGCGCTTCATCCTCGAGCGCGCCCAGTTCCAGGTCGACCACTTCCTCAAGCCGGCCGCTGCCGAGAACGTGCTGGTGACCTCGCTGGCCGAGAAGACGGCATCGATGAAAGACCTGACGCCGGAAGCGCGCCAGGCCGCCATCGCACGCGCTACCCGCACCGTCGAGCAGAAGATCCGCCCGGCCTACACCCGCGTGCAGGCGCACCTGGCGGAACTGCATCCGAAGACCGGCGATGTGGCCGGCATCTCGCGCCTGCCGGGGGGCGACAAGGCTTACGCGCGCGCCCTGGAAAACTTCACCAGCACCAAGCTGACCGCGGACCAGATCCACAACATCGGCCTGCGCGAAGTGGCGCGCATCGAGGCCGAGATGGACAAGCACCTGCGCTCGCTCGGTCTGGCCGAAGGCGGCATCGAAGCGCGCATGAAGCAGCTCGATGCGCGCTTCCAGCCGAAGGGCGAGGGCGATCCGCGTCCGGCCATCATCGCCAGCTACAACGAGATGGTGCGCGACGCCGAACGGCGCAGCGCCTCGCTGTTCAACCTCAAGCCGCGCGCCCCGGTCGACGTGCGCCGCGTGCCGCCGCTGACCGAACCGTCGGCCGCCGCCCACTACACCATGCCGGCGCCGGACGGCAGCCGCCCGGGCATCTTCTGGGTGCCACTGCGCGGCCCGACCTTCGACATGATTCGCATGCGCAGCCTGTCGTACCACGAAGCCGTGCCGGGCCACCACTTCCAGCTGGCGATCCAGCAGGAGCAGACCGGCATCCCGAAATTCCGTAGCCAGCGCATCTTCAGCGGCGGCAGCGCGCACTCGGAAGGCTGGGCGCTGTACACCGAACGGCTGGCGGTGGAGCAGGGCTGGTATGAAGGCGATGTGCCGGGCCTGCTCGGCGCACTGGGTTCGGAACTGTTCCGCGCGCGCCGCCTCGTCGCCGATACCGGCATCCACACCAAGGGTTGGACCCGCCAGCAGGCGATCGACTACGGCATGGGCGTGCAGGAAACCGAGCGCTACATCGTGTGGCCGGGCCAGGCCAATGCCTACATGATCGGCATGCTGCGCATTCTCGAACTGCGCCAGAAGGCGCAGGCCGAACTGGGCGACAAGTACTCGCTGCCGGCCTTCCACGACCTGGTGCTGGGCGCCGGCTCGGTGCCGCTCGACGTGTTGGGCGAGCTGGTCGATAACTGGATCGCGCAGCAGAAGAAGGCTTGATGGCATAGCGCGGCGACACCGCTCGCTGCGCACCATCCTGTCTGGCACAACGCCATCGCCGCCCACGCGGCGATGGCTTTTTTTTTTTTTGACCGTCAAAAACAAGGCGGCGCGTCCGCTTTCACGGTAACGCGCCGCCGGTCGCACAGAAAGATCTGCGCGACGATCAGAAAATCATCTTCAGGACACCGGTCACGACCAGCAGGCCGATGAGGAAGATGATCAATACTGCCCACAATAAGATTTTCAGCATGTTGCTCTCCGGAGTGCTTGATGTGCTGACAATAGCAGAGTTGTCAAAAAAACAGCGCACCTAAGAAATGCTCGCGCAAATTGGCTGTTATGCAGAGCGCGTCAAATGTGTTGTTAGGAATGCGAATGAGAATGATTCCCGTTTACATATCTTTACGTTCTTCGTAGAATCATTGTTTTCCAAGCAGTGTTTACACATTCGCATCCACCTGAAGAGGCAAGCTCCAATGAAAGCAATAACAAGCCGCAAACACCCGCAACGCCGCACCCAGGCCGTCGGGACTGCCCTGGCCGCGGTCCTGCTGCCGCTGGCCGCGCACGCCAATGAGCCAGCGGCCCCGAGCGCCGCTGCCGAAACCGCCCCGGTCGAATCCAGCGCCGTCGCCGGCCCGCAAATCACGGCCAAGGTCGAGGTGGCCGGCAAGAGCGACAACCCGTTCCGCGCCGAGTACGCCTCGTCGGCCAAGTACACCGAAAAACTGGTCGACACCGCGCAGACGGTGCAAGTGATAAAGAAGGAACTGTTCGAGCAGCAGGGCGCGCTGACGCTGACCGAAGCGCTGCGCAACACGCCGGGCGTGGGCGCCTTCTTCCTGGGCGAAAACGGCAACACCAATACCGGCGACGCCATCTTCATGCGCGGCTTCGACACCTCGCAAAGCATCTTCGTGGACGGCGTGCGCGACATCGGCTCGATCTCGCGCGACGTGTTCAACCTGGAACAGATCGAAGTGCTGAAAGGCCCGGCCGGCACCGACAACGGCCGCAGCGCGCCGACCGGCTCGGTCAACCTGGTCAGCAAGAAGGCCAACCTCACCGACGCCGCCACCGCCTCGATCACCGGCGGCAGCGGTTCGCAAAAGCGCATCACCGGCGACCTGAACCAGGTGCTGAACGAAGAGCGCGGTATCGCGCTGCGCCTGAACGTGCTGGCCCAGGATTCCGACAGCGCCGGCCGCGACGTGGTGCGCAACAAGCGCTGGGCGGTGGCGCCGAGCGTCGGCTTCGGCCTGAACGGTGCGACGCGCGTTCACGTGGATTACCTGCACGTCGACCAGGACAATATCCCTGACGGCGGCGTGTTCGTGATCGGCCTGCCAGGCTACACCAGCCCGGGCCGGGTGCCCAACAGCAGCCCGGATCCGCGCACCTTCCTCAACGACGCGCCGCGCGTCGATCCGAAGAATTTCTACGGCTCGGTCGACGATTACGACGACATCAAGGCCGACATGGGCACCGTGCGCGTCGAGCACGATTTCTCGCCGACCATGAAGCTGCAGAATATCAGCCGCTACGGCAAGACCAGCCAGGACTACCTGCTGACCGCCTTCCTGACCAGCGCCGCCAACCTGTCCACGCCCAACCCGGCCGACCCCAACAGCTGGACGCTGGCACGCAGCATCCGCACCGGCAAGGACCAGGAAAACAAGGTCTTGACCAATATGACCACGCTGACCAGCCAGTTCGGCACCGGCGACGTGTCGCACACCCTGGTCGCCGGTCTCGAGATCACCAGCGAGCGCCAGACCACCTGGGGCCTGACCGGCCTGGGTACCATGCCGGCGGCGAACATCTATAACCCGAACCCGAACGACGCGCCGACCGTCGCGCCGAACGTGCGCCGCACCGGCGCCTACAACGAAGGCGAGGTCGACACCCAGAGCCTGTACCTGTTCGACACCGCCAAGATCGGCGACAAGTGGATCATCAACGGCGGCGTGCGCGTGGACCACTTCCGCGGCGACTACGCGGTGGTGGCGCTGACCAACAACGTGCTGACCAACACCCGCTTCAAGGTCGGCGACAACCTGGTCAACGGCAAGCTGTCGGCGCTGTACAAGCCGACCGCCAACAGCAGCGTGTACGCCACCGTGGCCAGCTCCAAGCAGCCGCCGGGCGGCAACTTCACCGTGTCGGGCAACCTGAACAGCGCGCAGAATCCGATCTACGATCCGCAGAAGACCACGACCTACGAGATCGGTTCGAAACTCGATCTGCTCAAAGCTAAGCTGTCGCTGTCGGCCGCGCTGTACCGCACCAAGGTCGAGAACGAGGTCGAGCAGGATCCGGTGGACCTGCAGTACTACCAGACCGGCGAGAAGCAGGTGCAGGGCGTCGAGCTGGGCGCGACCGGCGAACTGGCGCCGCACTGGCTGGTCAGCGCCGGCTACACCTATATGGACACCAGCGTCGAGCGCGGCCGCAACGTCACCGCGGCGGGCGAAAACAGCCTGACCTACACGCCGAAGCAGGCCTTCACCGCCTGGACCTCGTACGACCTGCCATGGGGCCTGCGCATCGGCGGCGGCGCGCGCTTCAGCGACAAGCTGGCGCGCGGCACCGACGGCGCCGTCGGCACCCCGGCCTACACCGAGTCGTACTGGGTGTTCGACGCCATGCTTGGCTACAAGGTCAGCAACAACATCGACCTGCGCCTGAACGTGTACAACATCGGCGACGAGAAGTACGTGGCGGCGATCAACAAGAGCGGCTACCGCTACACGCCGGGCACGCCGCGCTCGGCCAGCTTGACGGCCAACATCCGCTTCTAAGAGGGTGCTGCCCCGCCCGCGGGCGGGGCAGGTCAGCAGTGCGGCGCCTCGCCGGCCGGTCTGCTAAGGTGATCCGTATTGACGACATGGAGGCACCACATGGAACGCTTTCTCATCGTGTACCGCGGCGCGCCGGCCGGCGAGGGCGAAGTCGCCGTGCATCATCCTGAGCAATGGGCGGCCTGGTTCGACCGGCTGGGCGCGGCGGTGATCGATCGCGGCAGCCTGACCCAGGCCAGCGTCGAAGTGCCGAGCCGGCTGATCGGACCCAAGCTGTCCGGGAGTTCGCTCAGCGGCTATTCGATCGTCGAGGCGGCGGACTTCGACGAGATCGTGCGGCTGGCGCAGGCGTGTCCGATTTTCGATGAGCGCGGCTCGGTCGAAATCGCGCGCCTGGCCGACCAGCCTGCCTGAAAGCGGCCCGGGTGAGGGCGGCCGGCACGGCGGGCGACCGGCCGCGCTGGCTTGCTTTATACTGCGCCGACCATGCGCATACAGTTATTCTCGGACCTTCACCTCGAACGCTATCCCCACTTCCGCCCGCAGATCCTGCCCGGCATCGACGTGGTCGTGCTGGCCGGCGACATCGGCTCGTATCAGGAAGGCTCGCGCCTGGAAAGCCAGGATTTCGGTCTCGAGCGCTTCTCGCCGCAGAACCCCGACCTGGCCGGCAAGCACGTGCTGTTCATCCCAGGCAACCACGAGTTCGACGGCCTCGATCACGACGAAACCTATGCCCGCCTGCGCGCCACCTGCGAACGCTTCGGCATTACCTGGCTCGATCGCGAGATCGTCACCATCGGCCAGGTGCGCTTCATCGGCACCACGCTGTGGAGCGACTTCGAAGCGCTGGCGCTGCGCGAAACCGATCTGACCCGGCAGCTGCAGCAGCGCAACAAGGCCTTCCGCGCCGCCAACTACTACCTCGCCAAGAACACGACGTTAAAAGATGGGCAGCCGGTGCTGGCCGAAGGCTGGCGCGAGATGGCACTCGATTGCCAGGCCTGGCTGCGCGCCGCGCTCGCGACGCCGTTCGACGGCAAGACCGTGGTCGTGACCCACTTCGCGCCCAGCCTGCTCAGCGCCGATCCGCGTTATGGCGTCACGCCCGGCACCGCAGGCTTCTGCAATTCGATCGACGAATTGTTCAAACAGGCCGATGTCTGGATGCATGGTCACCTTCACTGCATGAACGATTACGTGGTGGAGGGGCGCGATGGCCCGCGCTCCTGGTCGTGCCGCGTGGTGGCCAATCCGCTGGGTTATCTGAGCAAGGGCGAGCAGGAGGGCTATCGGCCGGAGCTGGTGATCGACGTCTGACCGCTTCGGGAATCGGGCCGATACAGCCTGGCCGACAGGCTTTCGTCAGGCCGCCACCGGCCATTCGATGTGCCGACCGGTGGCTGCTACTCCCTTATTGCTTCACGAGTTCGACGCGCCGGTTTTTCTCGCGGCCCGCTTCGGTGTCGTTCGACATGACCGGTGCATACGGACCGACCCCTTTGGCACTCAGTCGTTTGGCGTCGATCTTGTATTCGGCCGACAGCACCTTGGCCACCGACTCGGCCCGTTTCTGCGACAGGTCCATATTGTGCGCGACCGCTCCCTGGTTGTCGGTATGACCCACGATATGGACCTTCAGGTTCTTATCCTGCTGCAGCAACTTGGCCATTTCCGACAGCGTCGCTTTTGATGCCGGCTTTACCTCGGCCTTGTCGGTATCGAAGTACACGCCATACACCGCCACCTTGCCGTCTGCTGCGATGCGGCGTGCCATATCGCCTGCATTCAAGGTGGCTGCAACCTTGCCCGTATCCATCGGCTTGCCTTCGACGATTTGCAGCGAAATGCCGCCCAGGTAGTCACTGCGCGGCGCGGCGATCAGCACGGCGACGTACACCGGGGTGCCGTCGGGGCGGGTGCCCTGGGCTATCAGATAACGCGGCTCGCCCAGGCCGGAGTTGAACGAGTTATGGATGCTGTTGCCGCCCTCGAGGAAGCCGTCGCGCATCAGATAACTGGAGTTGTAGTAGGAATCGAGTGATCCGCAAGCTTCTTTCTCGCAGGTGTAGAGCACTTTCAGGCCGGCTTGCGCGATCGCAGCCTGGTAATTGCGGAATACCTCCAGCCCGGAGCGGTCTTTCGGGAACACGTACGCGATGCGGGTATAGCTGCCTTCGGGCTTGAGCATCTTATCGACGACGATCTTGTTGTCCTTGAAGTACGCGCGGCTCGCCGGCAACTCGGCTTGGTCGTAAGCGGCCGCTTTGTATCCGACCATTTTCGCGCCCTCGAAACGCGACAGCAACGGATGGTCTTTTCCTCCCTTGACCTCGCGGACATTCAGCTGGGCGAAAGCGGCTTGCGACATGGCGGCGCAGCACAACAGGGCAAACAACGGACGAACGCGCATGAAAATCCCCGTGAAATGATGAGCGACCGATTATAGGCTTAACGAAACGTTAATTGGCTGCACCCGCTTCCGAATACCCGTCGCGCATATAACGACCGGGCGCCACGCCGATATGGCGGGCAAATGCGACGCTGAAGGTGCTGGCCGAACTATAGCCGACCCGCTCCGCGACTTCTGCGATGCTGTCCGCTCCCCGCCGCAGCATGTCTTTTGCCAGCGCCATCCGCCAGGCCAGCAGATACTCCATCGGGGCCATCCCGACCGCGCGGTTGAAACGTTCGAAGAAGGTCGAACGCGACAGCGCAGCTTCACGCGCCAGCTGGGCCACCGTCCAGTGCCGCGTCGGCGCGCCATGCAACTGGCGTAGCGCGCCGGCCAGGCGCGGGTCGGACAAGCCGCGCAGCAGGCCGGGCGAGGCCGCGGTGCCGACCGTCGAGCGCAGCGCCTCGATCAGCAGCACTTCGAGCAGGCGCGCCAGGATCACGTCGCGCGCCGGCCGCTGCTCGCGCGACTCGTCGCGCAGCAGTTCGACCAGCGTCGCCAGCCGCGGCACGCCGCGCACGTGCACCAGCCGCGGCAGCAGCGACACCAGCAGCGCCGCATCGGGCGAGCCGAACACGCAGTGGCCGATGATGAAGCGGACATCCGGCGCGGCATCCTGCACACCGTGGCGAAACTCGCCCGACGGCAGCTGTACCGGCAACCGGTCGAACTCGCGTTCCGCAGGCGCCTCCATGCCCGACATCGTGAAGCGCTCGCTGGCGGGGATCAGCACGAAGTCACCCGGCTCCAGCACGAGTTCAGCATGTCCCTCCGCCATTAGCCGGCAACTGCCCTCGAGCACGGCGCAGTACGACGGATGCCCGCCCTCGGCACGGCGTACACCCCAGCGGCCGGCGGCGCCGACGATTTTGGTAAACCGCATGCTCGGCTGGAGCAGGGCGACGACGTCGGCCAGGGGATCGGTCATTTCCGGACTCTCGCAAATGTTTTATGGATTCTAGATTGTAGCGCGTCCGGTCGCTGGCGCCTATCGTAGAGGTACTGCAACCAACCAAAGGAGTCCACCATGAACACCGTCCTGATCACCGGCTGCTCGTCCGGCTTCGGCCTCGAGATCGCGCGCCTGTTCCTCGAGCGCGACTGGAACGTCATCGCCACGATGCGCACGCCCGACGCCAGCCTGTTCCCGCCGTCGCCGCGCCTGCGCCTGCTGGCGCTGGACGTCAGCGACGACACCAGCATCCGCAGTGCGATCGAGCAGGCCGGTCCCGTCGACGCGCTGGTCAACAACGCCGGCATCGGCGTGCTGTATCCGCTCGAAGCCATTTCGATGGAAACCTCGCGCGCCGTATTCGCCACCAATACTCTTGGCACCATCGCCATGACGCGGGCCGTGCTGCCGGCGATGCGCGAACGGGGCGCGGGCACGATCGTCAACGTCACGTCGACCACCACCCTGACGCCGCTGCCGCTGCTGTCGGTCTATACGGCAAGCAAGGCTGCGGTGAACGCGTTCACCGAATCGCTGGCGCTGGAACTGGAGCCGCTCGGGATCCGGGCGCGCCTGGTATTGCCGGGACGTGCGCCGACCACCAGTTTCGGCGCCAACGCCCGCAGCCACATGGCAGCGCCGACGCCCGAAGCCTATGCACCATTGCTGGCGAAGGTGTTTGCCGGCTCCGGTGCCGGCGGCGATGCGCTGCTGACGCAGGCACGTGACGTCGCCGAAGCCGTGTGGCGCGCGGTGACCGACCCGGCGGCCCCGATGCGCATCCCGGCCGGCGCCGACGCCGAGGCGCTGGCGCTGTCGCTGGCAGCCTGACCGGTCAAGTGTGGCGGCGGTGCGCCTGCGCGCACGACACCACGCCCGCCACCAGCAGCGTCAGCGCGGCCGCTTCGAACGCGCTCGGCCAGCGCGCTTCCCACAAGAAGCCGTACAGGGCGGCGAAGATGGTTTCGAACACGATCATCTGACCCATCAGGCTCAGGGGAAGCAGGCGGCTGGCGTGGTTCCACAGGGCGTTGCCGACCACCGAGCACAGCAGGGCGACGCCGCTGACCACGGCGCCGAACCACATCCACTGCGGCGCCGCATGCGCGCCCGGTGCCAGCACGAAAGCCGGTACCGCCAGCGCCAGCGCCTGCACGCCGGTGATCACGCCCACCAGCAGATTCCACTCGTGTCCCGAGATGCCGTCCAGGCGTGCCATCCAGCGGCTGTTGTACACCGCGAAGAAGGTCCACGACACCAGCGCGCCGAACGCGCACAGCAATCCCACCAGCGACCCGTCGGCGTTCGATGCCGATTCCCAGCCGATGCAGGCCAGGCCGGCACCGCTCAGGGCCAGCGACGGCAGCAGGCGGCGCAGCGGTACCGCGCCATGGTCGCGGCTGCCGACCAGGGTGACCGCGATCGGTAGCAGTCCGATCACGATCGAGGCCATCGCCACGCCGCCGCGCTGCACCGCATTGGCCAGGAACATGTAATACACGATGTTGCCGCTCACACTGAGGGCGAGCAGGGCGCGCCACGCCTGCCAGTCGAGGCTGCGCCACAGGCGGCGCCAGGCCGGCATGATCAGGACCAGCGCGATCAGGCCATACGCAAGATAGCGTCCGGCCGACAGCTGCAACGGCGAAAAGCCCGGCACCAGTTCGGGTGCCAGGAAGACCAGGCCCCAAAGCGCGCCGGCGGCGATGCCGGCGCCGATGCCGAGCCAGGCGGCCGGGATGCCGGCGGTGGAAAAGGTACGAGTGAGCATGCGCGAATCTCCTGAAGATAGCGAGATTCTCGCCGTGCGGCGCAAGCGCTGTCTTGTCGCCGGCTACTGCGTTTTTGACGCGTTCTCGCGCATCGCGCGGCGGTACGCCGCCGGCGTGGTGTCGAGTGCCTTGCGCATCGCGCGCGTCAGGCTGGTCTGATCGGCGAAGCCGGCGGCAACGGCGATATCGGCCACGCTGCGGCTACTGCCGGCCAACCACGCGCGCGCCTGGTCCAGGCGGCAGCGCAGCAGCCAGTCGTGCGGCGTGGTCTGCAGCTCGTCACGGAACAGGGTGTGCAGGCGGCTCACGCTCAGGTTCGCCGCCTGCGCCATCGTCGCCGTGCTCCATGGCAGGCCCGGCTCGGCTTCGATGCGTGCCAGCAGCGCCGATAAACGCGAGGCGGGGCGGGTCTCGCCCATGGCCAGGGTGTCGAGCAGCAGCGGCACCCAGCTGTTAACCAGTGCTCCCGCTACCGGCGACTGGCGTGCCAGGATGCCCATGAAATCGACCAGCTTGCGCGCCGCCGGCGCCAGCGGCGTGAACGGGCGCGCCAGCAGTTCCTGCCACGGCCCGCCCGCGAAGGCGGCGGCATCGACGTCGACGATCAGGGAGTGGTTATCGGCCTGGCTCGACTGCGCGTGCCAGGCTCCGGGCGCGATCAGCGCGCCATGCAGCGGATCGAGCCGGGCGCGCCGCTCTTCGATATCGAGCAACACCTCGCCCTCGACCGGAAGCACCAGCTGGGCGAAGGCGTGGCGGTCGCCCCAGTGCTCGCGGCCGTAGCTGCGCAGGTGCAAGTCAAGGTCGAGGGCCGGGGTCATCGTATCGATCCTGTGTCGGCGTCACGCCATCGGGCTGCAGACGTCGGCGCCGGACGCCAGCGCCTTGAGCTTGGCCGGGTCGAGCAGGGTGACGTCGCGCTTGTCGACCGCGATCCAGCCCTGCTTCCTGAAGCGCGACAGCAGCCGGCTGATGCTCTCGATGGTCAGGCCCAGGTAGTTGCCGATGTCTTCGCGCGACATGCGGAGCTGAAAACTGTTGGCCGAATAGCCGCGCGTGGCGTAGCGCGCCGACAGGTTCACCAGGAACACGGCGAAGCGCTGCTCGGCGCGCATGTTCCCGAGCAGGAGCATCACGTTCTGCTCGCGCGTGATCTCCTGGCTCATGATGCGGTGGAAGTGGCGCAGCAACGCCGGCACTTCGCCGAACAGTTCTTCGAGCCGTGCGAACGGGATTTCGCATACTTCGCTGTCTTCCAGCGCCACCGCGTCGCAATGGTGGTTGCCGCTGATCGCGTCCATGCCCAGCAGTTCGCCGGCCATCTGGAAGCCGGTGATCTGGGCCTCGCCGGCCGCGTTCACCTGGTAGGTCTTGAAGTGGCCGAAGCGCACCGCGTACAGGTTGCGGAACGGCTCGCCCATCTGATACAGCCGCTCGCCCTGCGCCAGCCGGCGCCGGCGGCCGATGATGCGGTCGAGGCGGTCGATGTCGGCATCGGCCAGGCCCATCGGCAGGCACAGCTGGTGCATGCTGCAGGCGGCGCAGGACTTTAATGCCTGGAGCGTGACGGGCGGGGCGGAGGGCTGGGGCTGGGCTTGGGACATGGGAAAGCAGCGTCGATCGGTGCGGTGACAGGAATTATAGACGGGTTGGCCGAAGCAGCCCGCCGCCGGTGCCGAAACGGTGGCACAATGGTTGCGACAAGGCTGCAGCCGCAGCCGATAAAGACACAAGGCCGGGGCGCCCGCCGGTGCACCCTGCCGTTCGCGATTCACCCACAGCGACAGGAGACAACCCATGACGCCAACCCAGCGCTTCGTGCAGGCGCGCGACTTCCTCCAGCAGCACCGCCTCGATTACGACACCGCCTGGCGCGACTACCAGCGCCCCGAGCTCGATGCCTTCAACTGGGCCATCGATTACTTCGACCATCACGCGAAGGATAACCACACGCCGGCGCTGTGGGTGGTCGAGGAAGACGGCAGCGAGCGCAAGATCTCGTATGCCGACATGGCGGCGCGCTCGAACCAGGTGGCAGAGTATTTGCGCAACTGCGGCGTGCGGCGCGGCGAGCGCGTGCTCCTGATGCTGCCGAACCGGGTCGAGCTGTGGGAAATCATGCTGGCCGGGATCAAGCTCGGCGCGGTGCTGGTGCCGACCACGATGCTGCTGTCGGGCGCCGACCTGGCCGACCGCCTCGAGCGCGGGCAGGTCAGGCACGTGGTGGTGCAGGCGTCCGAAGCGCACAAGTTCGATGAGCTGCCCGGAACGCACGCGGCCAGCTTCACGCGCATCGCGGTCGGTGGTTCCGTCGCCGGCTGGCACGACTACGACGACAGCCATGCCGTGGCCAGCGTGTACGTGCCCGAAGGCGTCACCCATGCCACCGACCCGCTGCTGCTGTACTTCACGTCCGGCACCACCGCGAAACCGAAGCTGGTGCTGCACACCCACCAGAGCTATCCGGTCGGCCACCTGTCGACCATGTACTGGATCGGCCTGCAGCCGGGCGACGTCCACTGGAACATCAGCTCGCCCGGCTGGGCCAAGCACGCCTGGAGCTGCTTCTTCGCGCCCTGGAACGCGGGCGCCACCGTGTTCGTCTACAACTACGAGCGCTTCGCCGCCAGGGCGGTGCTCGACACCATCGTGCGCTGCGGCGTCACCTCGCTGTGCGCGCCGCCGACCGTGTGGCGCATGCTGATCAAGGAAGACCTGCGCGCCTGGACACCGCAGCTGCGCGAACTGGTCGGCGCCGGCGAGCCGCTCAATCCGGAAGTGATCGAGCAGGTCGAACGGGCCTGGGGCATCCGCATCCGCGACGGCTTCGGCCAGTCCGAAACCACTTGCCAGATCGGGAACTCGCCCGGCCAGCCGATCAAGCCCGGCTCGATGGGAAGGCCGCTGCCGGGCTACCGCATCGCGCTGCTCGACATCGACGATGCGCCCGCTCAAGAGGGTGAGATTTCGGTGGAACTCGCCTCGCGCCCGATCGGTCTGATGTCTGGATACGAGGGAAATGAAGAGCGCACGCGCGAGGCGATGCGGGCAGGGTACTACCACAGCGGCGACACGGCCACGGTCGATGCGGACGGCTATTATTTTTACGTCGGCCGCAACGACGACGTGTTCAAATCGTCCGACTACCGCATCAGCCCGTTCGAGCTGGAGAGCGTGCTGATCGAGCACGAGAGCGTGCTGGAAGCGGCGATCGTGCCGACGCCAGACCCGCTGCGGCTGTCGGTGCCGAAGGCCTTCATCACGCTGCGCGCCGGGGTGGCGCCGAGCCGCGAGATGGCGGCCGAGCTGTTCGCGTTCACGCGTTCGCGGCTGGCGCCGTATCTGCGCATTCGCCGCATCGAGTTCCGCGAGCTGCCCAAGACCATTTCGGGCAAGATCCGGCGCGTCGAACTGCGGCGCGAGGAAGCGGGGCGGGCGGCCGTTGCGGCAGCTGGCGGCGCGGCATCAAGCGCACAGACCGAATACCGTGAAGAGGATTTTGCGACGTAACCGAGGAGAGCGATCATGCAGCTGCACGCCCCGATCCAGCCTTGCCTGTGGTTCGACACCCAGGCCGAGGAAGCGGCCCGCTACTACACCGGGATCTTTCCCGATTCGCGCATCGTTCGCACCGCGTACTACGGGCAGGCCGGCCACGACATCCATCACATGCCGGCCGGGACGGTGCTGACCGTGGAGTTCGAGCTCGCCGGCCGGCGCTTCACCGCCATGAACGGCGGCCCCGGATTTCCGTTCACCCACGCCGTGTCGTTCCAGGTGCTGTGCGACGACCAGGCGCAGATCGACCGCTACTGGGAGCTGCTGGGTGAGGGCGGCGATGCGGCGGCGCGCGAGTGCGGTTGGCTGAAGGACCGCTTCGGCCTGTCGTGGCAGGTGGTGCCGGCCCGGATCGGCGAACTCGTCTCCGGGCCGAATGGCGACGCTGTGATGGCGGCGCTGCTCAAAATGAAGAAGCTGGATCTGGCGACCTTGCAGGCCGCCGGCGGCGCGGGAGACCTGGCGATCTGACGCAGCGGGAGGAGGCGGCGGGCCGCATACCTAATGTGCGGCCCCGCCGTTGTGATAGGCTCCATAATGGACAACCTATCAACAATCGACCTCCGCCCGCACGCGATGACCACCACCAAGCGCTCCATCAAAGCCCAAGACGCCAACCCGATGATCGAGGTGCGCCGTTCCCCTGTCCACGGCAACGGCGTGTTTGCCCTGCGGCCGATTCCCGCCGGCGAACGCATCATCGAATACAAGGGCGAGCGCATCAGCTGGGACAAGGCCACCGAGCGCGCCGCCAAGGCCGGCGGTCCGATCAACCACACCTTCTATTTCACGCTGGCCGACGGCCGCGTGATCGACGGCGGCCGGCGCGGCAACGATGCACGCTGGATCAACCACGCCTGCTCGCCCAACTGCGAAGCGTTCGAGGACGAAGGCAAGGTCTACATCCACGCCATGCATGACATCGACGCCGGCGAAGAGCTGAACTACAATTACGCCCTGATCTACGACGAGCGCCACACGCCCGCGCTGAAGAAGCTGTTCGCCTGCCGCTGCGGCACGCCCGGCTGCACCGGCACCATGCTGGCGCCGAAGCGCCGTAGCCGCAAGACTTCCGCCGCGGCCTGAAGCGCGACGCTCGCAAGACCTGGGCCTGCGCGGCGGTGGCGCCGCCGGCCACGCCGTCCGCCACCCTGGAGTCCAGATGAAACCTGTCGTCCGCAGCCTGCTCGAAACCGACCTCTACAAATTCACGATGTGGCAGGCGCTGCTGCACAGCCACCCCGGGGCCACCGGCGAATACGAATTCCGCTGCCGTAACGAGCCGGCCTATCCGCTGGCCGAGCTGAAGGACGACATCGAACGCGAGCTCGATCACCTGTGCAGCATGATGTTCACCGAAGACGAAGTGGCCTACCTGCGCGGCCTGCGCTTCATCAAGAGCGACTTCGCCGACTTCCTGACCCTGTTCCGCTTCCAGCGCAAGTTCATCGAGGTCACGGTCGACGGCCCGCACCTGCGCATCCGCGCCGCCGGTCCGCTGGTGCACGTGATGGGCTTCGAGATCTTCGTGCTCTACATCGTCAACGAACTGTACTTCCGCCGCTTCGACGGGCAGGCCGCGATCACGGAAGCACGCGTGCGCCTGCAGCAGAAGATCGACGAACTGCGCGCCTTCGGCGAAGAGCCGGCGCGCGCCAACCCGTTCGAGTTCTTCGACTTCGGCGTGCGCCGCCGCTTCTCGGGCGAGTGGCACGACGAAGTGGTGCAGACCATGGCGCGCGAGCTGCCGCAATACTTCAAGGGCACCTCGAACGTCTATCTGGCCTACAAGTTCAAAATGACGCCGATCGGCACCATGGCCCACGAATACCTGCAGGCGCACCAGGCCTTCGGCACCCGCCTGCGCGACTTCCAGAAATCGGCGCTCGAGGACTGGGTGCAGGAATACCGCGGCGACCTCGGTACCGCGCTGACCGACGTGGTGGGGATGGACGCCTTTTTGTCGGACTTCGACCTGTACTTCGCCAAGCTGTTCGACGGCCTGCGCCACGACTCGGGCGACCCGATCCTGTGGGGCGAAAAGGCGCTGGCGCACTACGTCAAGCTGCGCATCGACGCCCGCACCAAGCGGCTGGTGTTCTCCGACGCGCTGACCGTGCCAAAGGCCCTCAACCTGTACCGCCACTTCGCCGACCGCGTGATGACCGGCTTCGGCATCGGCACCAAGCTCACCAACGATACGCCGTATCCGGCGCTGAACATCGTCATGAAGCTCACCCGCTGCAACGGCCAGCCGGTTGCCAAGCTGTCCGACGAACCGAGCAAGGCGCAGAGCACCGACACCACCTTCATCGCCTACCTGCGCCAGGTGTTCAACCATCCGGCATAAAGCGGGTACGGCCGCCGGCGGCGCTCGTCGCACCCGCCTGCAGCCGATGCCGCCGGAGTGGTGCCGGACCGCATGCGCCGTCGGACCGGGGCACCGGGCTGGCGCATGCCGTTTGTGGCGTAGGCGCGACGTCTCGACCCGGCAGATGCGCGCACGATTGGCCTCGGGTGCGACTGGCGCGACACGCCGATCGTATAATCCGGCGACCCCCCACCGTTCGTGTTCCATCGATGCCCCTCAATCTGCGCCGGCCACTCCACATCCTGCTGGTCGAGCAGGACCAAGCGATCCGCGATCTGTTCGCCACCCTGTTGCAAGGCCATGGCTACGTCGTCACTGCGGTCGATGGGGTGCTCGGCGCCATAGAGCACGCGTCGCGCAAGCCGCCTGACGTGGTTTTCAGTTCGCTGGTCTTCAGCAACCTCGACGGATTCGAGCTGTGCCGGCGCCTGCGCGCGCTAACGGCGATGGCGCAGGCCCTGATCGTGGCCGTCACCGGCTACGCCGAGGCGGGTATCCGCGAACGCTCCCGCGCCGCCGGCTTCGACGCCTATCTGCTCAAGCCGGTCAGCGTGGATACGTTGCTGCGTTTGCTGGCTTCGTTCAAGACACGGCGGGTGATTGCCAACGTCGGGCGCTTGCCCGGTGCCTTTGGCGGACCGCGTCCGGTGTCCGGTTGAGCGGCGCCGGCCGCGCGCTGCCGGCGCTGCCGGGCGAGCGCTTCTTCACCGCCGCCTTTGACCGCTCCCCGATCGGCCAGTACCTGCTGGCACCCACGCCAGGGCTCGAGATCCTGGCGGTCAATGACGCGTTCCTCGCTTCGGTGGCGCGGCGCCGCGACGAAGTGCTGGGCAAGCCCTTGTTCGAGGCGTTCCCGAGCGCCCCGGGCGCAAGTGGCGATGTCGGCACCGATGCGCTGGCGCGTTCGATCG
This sequence comes from Massilia sp., assembly GCF_031995545.1. Classification (GTDB taxonomy): domain Bacteria; phylum Pseudomonadota; class Gammaproteobacteria; order Burkholderiales; family Burkholderiaceae_D; genus Telluria. The sequence goes on along the minus strand of NZ_DAMAGA010000008.1, from coordinate 124,593 downwards.
CGAACGCGATCGCCAGCGGTGAAGCGCAGCTGATGCCGGCGCAGCACTATCCGATTGAGATGCATCGCGACGGCCGCAGCTGGTTCGAAGACATGTATTGGAGCGCCACCAACACGCCGGTGTATGACGAGCAGGGCGAGCTGCTGTGCGTGTCGCACACCACGATTGACATCACGTCGCGGGTGCGCGCACAGCAGGCGCTGGAGGCGAGCGAGGAGCAGGCGCGCGGCAACGCGCTGAACGCAGAGCGGAGCAGATCCTACCTTGCCGGCGTGCTGCAGGCGGCCCAGGTCGGGATCATGGTGGTAGACCGCGATGCGCTGCTGTTGCATAACAACCCGAGCAGCGAGGCGCTGTTCGGCACCTCCGTCCCGCTACAGCAGGGGCGGTTCGACTTCGCCGGATGGACCGGCTGGTTCCGCGATGGGGCGCGCAGCGGCGATCGGCTGGCGCCGGCCGACTGGCCGCTGGCGCGCGCGCTGAACGGCGAAACGGTCGAGCGCTGTCTGATCGAGTTGGTGCCGTTCGGCACCGGGCATGCACGCAAAATGGTCCTGGTCTCGGCTGCGCCGGTCCGCAACGTGGATGGCGAGCTGGTGGGTGCTACCGCGACCGCCATCGACATCGACGACCGCATCCGCGCCGAGCAGGCACTGCTCGAGGCCGACCGCCGCAAAGACGAGTTCCTGGCGATGCTGGCGCACGAGCTGCGCAATCCGCTGGCGCCGATCGGTGCGGCCGCCTCGGTGTTAGCGCTGGGCGGGCGCGACCCGGCGCAGGTGCGTCGCACCAGCGAGGTGATCACGCGCCAGGTACGCCATATGAGCGACCTGATCGACGAACTGCTGGACGTTTCGCGCGTTACCCGCGGCATGATCACGCTCACGCGCGAAGTCCTCGATGCCAGGCGCATCGTGGTCGAGGCGCTGGAACAGGTACGCCCCGCAATCGAAGCGCGCCGCCACGCGCTGCAGGTGCATCAGCCACCAGTGCCAGCTTACATCGAAGGCGACCGCAAGCGCCTGGTGCAGGTACTGGCGAATCTCCTTAATAACGCCACCAAATTCACGCCGGACGGCGGCGAGATCGCGGTCCAACTGGAGGCGGGCGCCGACCAGGTGCTGGTGACGGTGGGCGACAACGGCGTCGGCCTGACGCCGGACATGATCGAACATGCGTTCGACCTGTTCGTGCAGGCCGAACGCAGCTCCGACCGGCGCCAGGGCGGGCTGGGTATCGGCCTGGCGCTGGTGCGCAGCCTGGTTGGCCTGCATGGCGGCAGCGTGAGCGCGCACAGCGACGGTTTGGGGCAGGGTGCGCGCTTCGTCGTGTGCTTGCCCGCTGCGCAGCAGTCGGCAGCGCCGCTCGCGCAATCGGACGACACGGTTGCGCTGCATCGGGGCGAACGGCCATTGTCGATCCTGATCGTGGAAGACAACCTGGACGCGCTGTCCATGCTTGCCTCGCTAGTCGGCTCGCTGGGGCACCGGGTAGCGGCCTTCGCCGACCCGCTGCAGGCGCTTGGGTATGCGGGCGAAGCGCAGCCCGACGTTTGCCTGCTCGATATTGGCCTGCCTGGCATGGACGGCATGACGCTGGCGCGCTGCTGATCGCAATGTCCGGCTACGGTCAGGCCAGTGACCGCGCCTCGGCGCTGGCGGCAGGCTTTGACGAATACCACGTCAAACCGGTCGACCTGGCGCGCCTGAGCCGCACGCTGGCGCGCGCCGGCCGGCGCTAGCGCATCGCCGGCAGGGCGCTCAAGGCAGCAGAATCGACAGGTCTTGCGCGCCTTGCAGCAGCGCCGGCAGGAATTCGTCCTGCATCTTGCGCTTCGACACCCGTGCCGCGTGCGCGCCGATGTTCAGCGCCGCCAGTACGTTGCCTGAGGCGCCGCAAACCGGTACCGCGATCGAACGCAGGCCGATCTCCAGTTCTTCTTCCAGGATCGCGTAGCCGTCGGCGCGCACGCCTGCCAGGATTTCCTTCAGCCGATCCGGATTGACCACCGTGAACTCGGTCATCGCCTTGAGCGGCACGCGCGCCAGGTAGGCGTCGAGTTCGGCCTCCGGCAGATGCGCCAGCAGCACCCGTCCCAGCGCGGTGCAGTAGGCTGGCAAACGGCTGCCGGTGGTCAGCGACACCGACATGATGCGCGACGCCGCCGAGCGGCCTACGTACAGCACCTCGTCGTCCTGCAGCACCGCCAGCGAACACGATTCGTTCAGGCTGCGGCTGATCCGGTTCAGGTAAGGGTGGGCCGACACCGTCAATGGCGTCGACGACAGGTAGGAGTAGCCGAGCGACAGTACCTTGGGCTTGAGCGAGAAATGGTTGTTCTCCGCTTCCGCGTAGCCGAGCGCGATCAAGGTATGCAGGCAGCGCCGCACCGAGGCGCGCGGGATGCCGGTGCGGTGGCTCAGCTGGGCGATGGTCAGGCTGCGGCGCTGGTCGCTGAAGGCTTGCAGCACCTGCAGGCCACGCGCCAGCGACAGCATGAAATTGGGGTCACTGGCGGTTGCGGCGCCGTCGTCGATGGTCTCTTCCGGATTCTCTGCGTTCATATTGTCGCTCTTGTGATGAGCGCAGAAAGCGTTCGCCAATCGAACACATTTGCGCTAACCGGCTTGCGCCGCCGGCCGGAGCAATCCTACACTTGGATCATTCGTTCTGTCATCAAACATTCGGTGCGATAAACGAACAAGGCCACACGAGCCGCGTCAGACGGATATTCCATCGAACAGAGTCAACGGAGACACCGTGCCCCGGCACGGAACAGGAAACTCACCATGATCGACAAGATTTCACCCTCGCTCGAGGCGGCGGTGGCGGGCATCCACGATGGCGCCACGGTCCTGATCGGCGGCTTCGGCACCGCCGGCATGCCCTCGGCGCTGATCGACGCGCTGATCCACCACGGCGCGCGCGACCTCACCATCGTCAACAACAATGCCGGCAACGGCGACACCGGCCTGGCCGCGCTGCTCAAGGCGCGCCGCGTGCGCAAGATCGTCTGCTCGTTCCCGCGCCAGAGCGATTCGCACGTGTTCGACGCCCTGTACCGCGCCGGCGAGATCGAGCTGGAACTGGTCCCGCAGGGGAACCTGGCCGAACGCATTCGCGCTGCCGGCGCCGGCATCGGCGGCTTCTTCACCCCGACCGGCTACGGCACCGCGCTCGCAGAAGGCAAGGAAACGCGCCTGATCGACGGCCGCCACTACGTGCTCGAGCATCCCATCCACGCCGACTTCGCGCTGATCAAGGCGCTGCGCGGCGACCGCTGGGGCAACCTGGTGTACCGCAAGACCGCGCGCAACTTCGGTCCGATCATGGCGATGGCGGCGCGCTGCACCATCGCCCAGGTGTCCGAGATCGTCGACCTCGGCCAGCTCGATCCGGAAACCATCGTCACCCCCGGCATCTTCGTGCAGCACGTGGTGCTTCAGGCGGGGCAGCAAGGAACGCAGCAAGGAGAATCAGCATGCAACGATTGAGCCGCGACCAGATCGCCGCGCGCGTCGCGCACGACATCCCCGAAGGCGCCTACGTCAACCTCGGCATCGGCCTGCCGACCATGGTCGGCGCCCACCTGCCGCATGATCGCGAGATCTTCCTGCACAGCGAGAACGGCCTGCTCGGCATGGGTCCGCCGCCTGTGCCCGGCGAAGAAGACGAAGACCTGATCAACGCCGGCAAGCAGCCGGTGACGCTGCTGGCCGGCGGCAGCTACTTCCACCACGCCGACTCGTTCGCGATGATGCGCGGCGGCCACCTCGACATCTGCGTGCTGGGCGCGTTCCAGGTCTCGCAGCGGGGCGACCTGGCCAACTGGCACACCGGCGCGCCGGATGCGATTCCGGCGGTCGGCGGCGCCATGGACCTGGCGATCGGCGCCAAGCGGGTCTTCGTGATGATGGAACACCAGACCCGCGATGGCGCCAGCAAGATCGTCGCGCAGTGCAGCTATCCGCTGACCGGCGTCGGCTGCGTCAGCCGCATCTATACCGACCTGGCGGTGCTCGACGTCACGCCGGACGGCCTGGCGGTGCGCGAGATCGTCGCAGGCCTGTCGTTCGCCGAACTCGAACGCATCACCGGCATTCCCCTGATCGACCAGCCGCTTGCGCGTTGAGCGGCGGGCAGCAAGATAGGACACACCATGCAAGACGCTTTTATCTGTGACGCCATCCGCACCCCCATCGGCCGCTACGGCGGCGCCCTGAAGGACGTCCGCGCCGACGACCTGGGCGCGATCCCGCTGCGCGCGCTGGTGGCGCGCAACCCGAATGTCGACTGGAGCGCGCTGGACGAGGTGATCCTCGGCTGCGCCAACCAGGCCGGCGAAGACAACCGCAATGTGGCGCGCATGTCCGCGCTGCTGGCCGGCCTGCCTGCGCAGGCCGGCGCCACCACCATCAACCGCCTGTGCGGCTCCGGCCTCGACGCGCTGGGCTACGCCGCGCGCGCTATCAAGACCGGTGAAGCAAGCCTCGTCGTCGCCGGCGGCGTCGAATCGATGACGCGCGCCCCGTTCGTGATGGGCAAGGCCGAGACGCCGTTCGGACGTCAGGCGCAGCTGCAGGACACCACCATGGGCTGGCGCTTCATCAACCCGGCGCTGCAGGCGCAGTACGGCACCGAGACCATGCCCGAGACGGCGGAAAACGTCGCGCGCGACTACGGCATCAGCCGCGAAGACCAGGACCGCTTCGCCCTCGCCAGCCAGGCCAAGGCCGCCGCCGCGCAGGCCGCCGGACTGTTCGAGCGCGAGACGATCGCGGTGACCATCCCGCAGAAGAAGGGCGAGCCGGTCGTCGTAGCGCGCGACGAGCACCCGCGCGCCACCAGCCTGGAAGCGCTGGCCAAACTCAAGCCCGTCGTACGCCCTGACGGCACGGTCACCGCCGGCAACGCGTCCGGCATCAACGACGGCGCCTGCGCCCTGATCGTGGCCAGCCGCGAAGCGGCCGCGATCCATGGCTTGACGCCGCGTGCGCGTATCGTCGGCATGGCCACCGCCGGCGTCGAGCCGCGCGTGATGGGCATCGGCCCGGTGCCGGCGGTGCGCAAGCTGCTGCGCCAGACCGGCTTGAGCCTCGAGCAGATGGACCTCATCGAACTCAACGAAGCATTCGCCGCGCAGGGCCTGGCGGTGCTGCGCGAGCTGGGCCTGCCGGACGACGACCCGCGCGTCAACCCGCAGGGAGGCGCCATCGCGCTCGGCCATCCGCTGGGCATGAGCGGCGCGCGCCTGGCCACTACCGCCTTGGTTCAGCTGGAGCAATCCGGCGGGGGCTACGCGCTGTGCACGATGTGCGTCGGCGTGGGGCAAGGTATCGCCCTTATCCTCGAACGCGTCTAGCGTTCGGGTTTTTCAGAAGAAGAGCAGGAGACGATTCATGGCAACAAGCAGTCAAGCAAAGGCACGCACCACCGGCAACATCGACATCGACAAGGCGGCATCACCCACCGCCGACCTGACCCCGCGCCAGCGCGTGATGGCGATCGTCGGCGCCTCGTCGGGCAACCTGGTCGAGTGGTTCGACTTCTACATCTATTCCTTCCTGGCGCTGTATTTCTCGGCCGCCTTCTTCCCGTCCGGGAACCCGACCACCCAGCTGCTCAACACCGCCGGCATCTTCGCCGCCGGCTTCCTGATGCGTCCCGTCGGTGGCTGGCTGTTCGGCCGCATCGCCGACCGTTATGGTCGCAAGAATTCGATGCTGATTTCGGTGCTGATGATGTGCTTCGGTTCCCTGATGATCGCGGTGCTGCCGACCTACGCCCAGATCGGTACCGCGGCGCCGGCCCTGCTGCTGCTGGCGCGCCTGTTCCAGGGCCTGTCGGTGGGCGGCGAGTACGGCACCAGCGCCACCTACATGAGCGAAGTGGCGCAGTCGGGACGGCGCGGCTTCTTCGCGTCGTTCCAGTACGTGACCCTGATCGGCGGCCAGCTGCTGGCGCTGCTGGTGCTGGTGGTATTGCAGCAGGTGCTGAGCGAAGCCGAGATCCGCGCCTGGGGCTGGCGCATCCCGTTCGTGCTGGGCGCCTGCGCCGCGCTGGTCTCGCTCTACCTGCGCCGCTCGCTGACCGAGACCACCACCGCATCCGAACGCACCAGCAACCAGGCCGGCCGCCTGTCGACGCTGCTGTCGCACAAGCGCGCCTTCATCACGGTGCTGGGCTTCACCGCCGGAGGTTCGCTGATCTTCTACGCATTCACCACCTACATGCAGAAGTACCTGGTCAACACCGTGGGCTTCCACGCCAAGACCGCCAGCGCCGTGATGACGGTGGCGCTGCTGGCCTATATGTGCATGCAGCCGCTGTTCGGCGCACTGTCGGACCGCATCGGCCGCCGCAATTCGATGCTGTGGTTCGGCGGCCTGGCCACGCTGTGCACCGCGCCGATCATGTTCGCGCTGGGCAGCGTCACCAATCCCGTGATCGCCTGCGTGCTGATCATGGCGGCGCTGGCGATCGTGAGCCTGTACACTTCGATCAGTGGCCTGATCAAGGCCGAGATGTTCCCGGTCGAAGTGCGCGCGCTGGGCGTGGGCCTGTCCTACGCGGTGGCCAACGCCATGTTCGGCGGTTCGGCCGAATACGTGGCACTGTGGTTCAAGTCGGGCGGCATGGAGCAGAACTTCTACTGGTACGTGACGGGCATGTGCGCGATCTCGTTCCTGGTGGCGTGGCGCATGCCGGATCCGTCGCGTTCCGGTTTGCTCAAGTAAGATCGTGTCAAAGGCGGGGGACGGCGTTCCTCGCCTGCAGTTGATGGTGTGAGCACGCGGCCGCCACGAAGCAGGCCGCGGCAAACAAAATGGAGACAGCCATGCATCGACATCACCCGGCGCGCGGCGGCAGCAATGCCGCTATCGCCGCCAGTGCTTCCCCCTTGCGCGCAGCCCCGCCTGCGCCGCCGCGCATCGTTCGTCTCCAGCGTTCAGTTCTCAGCGTTCGCCAATCCTGGCGGCGCTCGTCACCGCTGCGCGCCCGGGCCTCGGCCACGGGCGGCAGTTTGCCTGCATCGGTTCACCTTCCTGGAGACTTCCCATGTCACGCATTCCCGCTGTCGCTGTCAAACGCCGTACCTGCACCTTCGCTGTCGCACTCGCCCTCGGCGCCCTGACGCTGGCGCCCCTTGCGGCGCAGGCGCAGGCCGCCTATCCGAACAAGCCGGTCACGATCATCGTCCCGTTCTCGGCCGGCGGCACCACCGACATCCTGGCGCGCGTGGTCGGCCAGAGCATGAGCCGCGACCTGGGCCAGCCGGTGATCGTCGACAACCGCGCCGGTGCCGGCGGCAATATCGGCGCCCAGGCGGTGGCGCGCGCGGCGCCCGACGGCTACACCTTGGTGATGGGAACGGTCGGCACGCACGCCATCAACGCCAGCCTGTACGCGAAGATGCCGTTCGATCCGGTCAAGGACTTCGTGCCGATCGCACGCGTGGCGGCGGTGCCCAACCTGCTGGTGGCGCATCCGGCCCAGCCCTACAAGAACGTCAAGGAACTGATCGCGTATGCCAAGGCCAATCCGGGCAAGGTGACGGTGGCCAATTCGGGCGTCGGCACTTCGATTCACCTGTCGGCCGAGCTGTTCAAGCACATGGCCGGCGTGGACGTGCAGAACGTGGCCTATCGTGGCAGCGCGCCGGCCTTGAACGACCTGGTCGGCGGCCATACCGCGATCATGTTCGACAATATGCCGTCGGCGATCGGCTTCGTGCGCGCCGGTAAACTGCGGCCGCTGGCGGTCACCACCGCCAACCGTTCTCAGGCGCTGCCGGACGTGCCGACGGTGGCCGAAGCCGGGGTCCCGGGCTTCGAGGCCACCTCCTGGTTCGGCCTGCTGGCGCCGGCGAAAACGCCGGCGCCGGTGGTGGCCAGGCTGAACGCCTCGGTACTCAAGGCGCTGGCCGATCCCGAGGTCAAGAAAAAGCTGATGGAGCAGGGCGCCGAACCGCTGGGCGGCACGCCCGAGCAGTTCGCCGCCTTCATCGGCGCCGAGAGCGCCAAATGGGGCAAGGTGGTCAAGCAGTCGGGCGCCAGCGCCCAATAAGGTTCAAGCCGCGCGCAGCCGCCACAATTCGGTCGGCAGCGCGGCCGGCGCGTCCGGCTTGAAGAAGGCGGAATCCTGGATGTGCGACGAGGTCACGTACACCGCGCCGTCCGGGCCCTGGGTGAAGGTGTCGGGCCAGCGCAGGCGTTCGTCATGCACCAGCACCTGCGCTTCGGCACCGGGGCCCTGGTCGAGGTCGCGCATCTTGATTGCGTCGTCCTGTACCGCCGTGAGGAGCATGGTGTTGGTGCCGTGCGGGATGATCAGGCCGTCGTTGACGCCGTTGACGCCGTATTCCTCGACCGCCTCGCCCACGTCCTGGCCCAGCAGGCCTTTCTCGATCAGCACGTTGGTTGGAATACGGTACAGCGTGTCGCCCTTGATCGCCTGCCAGTACAGGTACTGGCCATCGTCCGATAGTTCGATGCCGTCGGCCGAGAACTCGACGCCGCGTCCGTCCGGGCGGCGCAGCACCTCGCCGTCGGCTGTCACGTCCAGGCCCTTTTTCATCTGGGTCGATGGATGGCTGTCGAGGAGGCGCATGGTCTTGCCGGCGGCCAGGTCGACTACCAGGATCGCGCCCACCACGCCCGAGTCGGTGATGTAGGCGTAGTTGCCGTCGTTCGAGAAGCGCACGTCGTTCAGGTAGGAGCCCTGCGGCGCGGCGTCTTCATCGAAGGCGATGGTGCGCACCGCCTTGTCCGTCGCCAGGTCGATCTGCACCAGCTTGGCGCCGCCCGAGACCAGGTGGGCCTGGGCCGGCGCCGCCGGGTCCAGCACCCACAGGCTGCCGCGGCCGTCGGCGACGATGCTCTGCACGCAGACCCAGCGGTCTTCGGGCGAGACCTCGTCCTTGCGCGCGTTGCGCCAGGCATTCCATTCCTCGTTCGGATAGGCGACGACCGAGCCGTCGTCCTTGAGTTCGGCCACCGAGACGGCGGTATCCTCGGTCCAGCGCGGAAAGTTGACGAAGATGCGGTTGTCCTCGGAGACCGAGACGCCGGTGACCTGGTGCTCGAAGCGCTTGACCAGTTCCAGCGACCATCCCTTGCTGCTGTCGAAGTGTTGATCCATGTGATTCCTTGATGGTGAAGTCAGGCCGCGACGGGCGTCGCGGCGCGGGTGCGTTTGCGTGGCGCGGGCTTGGCGGCGGCCGCCTTCTTCGGCGCGGACTTCTTGGCAGCCGCTTTGGCGGGCGCTTTCGGAGGTTTAGCGGCATCGGCTTCCTGCTCCAGCCGCAGGCGCTGCTGCAGCATCGCCAGCACCGCCGCTTCCTCGGGCTGCAGCGCGTGCAGGTCTTCCGACAGCTTCTCTTCGGTGCGCTCGCGCAGCACTTCCAGTGCCGCGCCCTCCAGATAAGCGTCGAGCACCGCCGGGTGCACATAGCACTTGCGGCAGATCGACGGCGTATTGCCGAGCTTCTCGGCCACCGATTCGATGGCGCGCACGATGTTCTTCTTGGCCTGGGCTTCGGAATCGAACTTCTCGAATTCCTGCAGCGCCAGCGCGGCCAGCACGGTGCCCGACCAGGTGCGGAAATCCTTGGCCGTGTAGTCTTCGCCGGTGATGGCGCGCAGGTAGTCGTTGACGTCGCTCGAATCGATGCTGTGGGTGGCACCATCTTCGTCGACGTACTGGAACAGTTCCTGGCCCGGCAGGTCGCGCGAGCGCGCCACGATGCGTGCCAGGCGGCGGTCGTGCACCTTCACCTTGTGATACACGCCACTCTTGCCGCGGAAACTGAACTCGACGTCGCTGCCGTCGACCTTGGCATGGCGGTTGCGCAGCGTGGTCAGCCCGAACGATTTATTGGTGCGCGCGTATTCCTCGTTGCCGACCCGCATCATGGTGGCTTCGAGCAGGTAGACGATGGTGGCCAGCACTTTTTCGCGCGGCAGGCCGGGCAGCTTCAGGGCGCGGTCGACTTCCGTGCGGATGGCGGGCAGGGCCTGGCCGAACTTGAGCATGCGCTCGTACTTGACCTCGTCGCGCGCCTCGCGCCACTTGGCGTGGTAGCGGTACTGCTTGCGCCCGCGCGCGTCGCGTCCGGTGGCTTGCAGGTGGCCGTTGGCCTGGGGGCAGATCCAGACTTCGGTCCAGGCCGGCGGGATGACCAGCGCCTTGATGCGCTTGAGGGTGGTTTCGTCGGCGACCGGGTCGCCGGCGGCGTCGAGAAAACGGAAGCCGTCCTTCAAGGCTTCGCGCCGGATGCCGGGCCGGTCGTCGTGGACATAGCGCAGGCCGGCAGCGCGGGCGGCGGTGGCGGGATCGACGTTGACGCCGTCGGCGTCGGTGGATTCGTTGCTCATGAGGCGGGCACTCGGTGGTGGCTGTTGTCACCGATGCTACCCGCCGTGGTTGGCGCGCACTGTACGCGAAGTAACGCAGGCGCTGCACCCGGGGGAGCAGCGCCCGCGCTTGAGGCCCGGGCAGGAATTTACCGGTAGCGCGCCTCGACCAGGTCGATTTCGCGCAGCAGCTTGCGCGCGATCTCATCCGACAGCTGGTTGTGGCGCGCCATGCGCAGCAGCACCGCGCGTTCGTGCTCGAGCGCGGCCAAACGGTAGTGGCGTTCGGCCGCCTCGGCCGCGCGCACCCGCGCCGGTGCCACGCCCAGGCCGATGCCGCCGGCCACGCCGCTGTCCAGGCGATACTGGTACAGGCTGCGCACCTGGTCCAGTGCGCTGGCTTGCAGCTCGGCATCCTCGCCCGGCTCGGCGCCGCCGGTGGCCGGTGGCGGTGGCGCCTTGGCGATCGCTTCCAAGGCTGCCATTGCGGCCACGTGGCGTGCATTGTCCTCTTCGCTTTCATGGTGGCCCTCGGCCGGCAGTTCCAGCCCGCGCAGCACGCGCGGCAGGCCGACGCTGGCCAGGATCAGGGACACCACGATCACCGCGCTGGCCAGGAAGATCACCAGGTCGCGCCCCGGGAACGGTTCGCCGCCCGGCAGCACCAGCGGCAGCGTCAGGACACCGGCCAGGGTGATCGCGCCGCGCACGCCGGCCAGCGAGGTGGCCAGGATCAGGCGCGGATTCGGCTTGTACACGGCCTGGCCCTGGCGCCGTGCGTTCAGCAGCGTCAGGCGCAGCGAGACCCAGACCCAGACGAAACGCAGCAGCACCAGGCCGAAGCTGATCGCCAGTGCGTTACCGGCCAGCCACCAGACGTCGTGCGCGGCCGGCAGTTCCGGCGCGGCCAGGGCGGCGCGCACGATGTCGGGCAATTGCTCGCCCAGCAGCACGAACATCACGCCGTTCAGGGCGAACTGCACCGTGTCCCACACCGCCGCGCGCCGCACGCGGGTGGTGGCCAGCGCGCGTCCGCTCAATTCGACGTAGCTCATGGTGATGCCGGCCGCCACCGCGGCCAGGATGCCGGACGCTTCCATATGCTCGGCCGCCAGGTAGGCGCCGAACGGCAGCAGCAGGTTGACCAGGATCGGCGAACCGGTTTCCTCGCCGATGCGCGCCGCCAGGATGCGCTGGGCGCCGCTGACGATCACGGTCAGGCCGGCGCCGATGGCGATCCCGGCCAGCGCCACCCACAGGAAGGTGAGGGTGGCGTCACCCAGCGAGAAGGTGCCGGTCAGGGCGGCGGCCACCGCGAAGCGGAAGCACACCAGGCCGCTGGCATCGTTGAGCAGCGATTCGCCCTCCAGGATGTGCATCAGGCGCGGCGGAATCGGCACGCGCGCCGCGATCGCCGATACCGCCACCGGGTCGGTCGGCGCCAGGATCGCGGCCAGCGCGAACGACACCGCCAGCGGCAGCGACGGGATCAGCCAGTGGATCAGGTAGCCGGCACCGATCACGGTGAACAGCACCAGGCCCAGCGACAGCTCGAGGATGGTGGAGCGGTCGCGGAACAGGCCGACCTTGGGGATGCGCCAGCCGTCCAGGAACAAGAGCGGCGGCAGGAACAGCAGGAAGAAGATGTGCGGTTCGAGCCGTACGCCGTGGCCGGTGGTGGACGAGATGATGGCGCCGAGCGCGATCTGTACCAGCGGCAGCGGCACCGCGAACGGCAGTATCCGCACCAGGTATCCGCTTGCCACCACCGCCAGCAGCATGGCCAGTACGATGCCTACCTCACCCATTCGATCACTCCCTTATTGCGAAAGTCGCATCATAAAGGAAATGACAACGTGGCGTTGACAGCGGCTTGCGCGCGGCCGGTATCGCGCGCCGGAGCGATCTGCTCGGAACGGGCAAGCCGGCGGCGCCAGCCCACGGGCAGCGGCCGGCAGCGGGAACTCCGGCGACCCTCATGTCGCACTTGGGGCGGCGCCATGGACAGGGAGAGCCCCGCTTCTTGCCCTGCGCAAGAACACCTTGGCCATATTGACTGTCTGGCGGTCCTTATTGCGTGAGGCGACCAGCATTGCGCGGTCCAGCGTAGTTTCTGCCTCATCGAACCTGCCAAGCGCGTATTGGGCGCGTCCGAGCCAGAACCATGCGCCGGAATGCATCGCATCGTGTAACACGGCGCGTTCAAGGTGAGCGATGGCTCGATCGTACTGCTGCACGTCCGCATAGGCCTTGCCCAGGCCGAAGCGCAGCAGTAAATTGTCGCTGCCTGCCTCCAGCATCGTTTCCAGGCGTAGGATAAGTGGATTCATGCTTTGGGATCCGTTTTCAATAAATTCATGCGGGAACCGGATGTCGGAGCGTCGACCATTGCTCTAGGCGTACGCCGTTCCTTCCAGCTCGAACAGCATGCCGTCCAGCGCCAGCCGCGGTACCGGGATCAAGGTGCATGCCGGCATTGCGCCCGGCTGGAAGACCAGTGCCATCTCTTCGCCGAACACCGTCAGCTTGTCCTCGTCGTGGTCGACCACCAGCGCGGTCAATCGCGCGACGTTCCTGCATGTCATGTCGGCTGCCGTCAAGGCGATCATCAGATTGCGCAGGGCGCGGCGCACTTGAGAACGAAAATCGGGCGCCAGTTCACCATGCGCGTTTTCCCCTCCCTGGCCGGATATCAGCAATACCCGCGTCGAGCCGGTCACCGTCGCCATATGCGAGTAACCGTTCGGAACGGGATCGTACAGGCCGGCAGGGTTATGGTATTCGACCGGGCTGGCCGGGTGGGCTGTCACAGGCTGTGTCATTGAAATTCTCCTCTGGTCGGGATCATGTGGAACTGCCCGCTTATAATAAAATCTCAACTTAACTTAAGGTCAAGCATGGTGAAGAAAGAGATGGAGGATGAGGATCCGGCCCGGTCTGCAGGGTTGAGCGTCGGGGACATGGCCAAGCGTAGCGGCGTCGCCGTCTCGACATTGCATTTCTACGAGGTCAAAGGATTGATCCGCAGTAGCCGCACGCACGGGAATCAACGCCGTTATTCACGCGACATGCTGCGCCGGGTCAGCGTCATCAAGGCGGCGCAGCGCGTCGGCCTGCCTTTGTCCGAGATCGCCAAAGCCCTGGATGCGTTACCGGATGGCCGGACGCCGACACCGCGCGACTGGGACAAGATGGCAAGCAGCTGGCAGGGCGAACTGGACGAGCGTATCGCACGCCTCGGGTTGCTGCGCGATCGCCTGAGCGGGTGCATTGGCTGCGGATGTCTTTCGATGAAGCTTTGCCCGTTGGTCAATCCGCTGGACACCTTATCGGAATGCGGCGACGGCCCGCTCTACCTCGCGCCAGGCTCCCGCTACCCGGAAGAGTGAGGCGGTTACCAAAAGTTGTTTCGTCCCGAGCGGTCGCGTTCTTTTGGTATTACAATTTGTTCAGTTATTTTTTTGTAACTCACCGGAGACTTGCATGAAAATCGCTGGATCGATCCTGGCCGCCTCCATGGCGTTGTCTTCCCCGTCGTTCGCATATATCCAGCAGCAAGCGCCGGCGAGCGTCGCCGCCGAGGCGCCGGATTCCGTGCAGAGCGTGGTCGTCACCACGCGCCGCTTTCATGTCGAGCCGCGCGAGTTCGCCGACTACGAGTATGCCTATACGCTCGACAATGGCGAAACGGTGCGCTTCAGCCGCCGGGTGGGCCGGTTCTATGTTGCGATCAAGGGTTACGAGCCGGTGGAAATCCTCGCTTCCAGTCCGGCCCAGTTCGTGAGCCGGGGCGGTGCCACGCTGGTGTTCACGGAAGGCGGCGATGCGCTGACCATCGACAACTACCAGTTGCTGCAGGGAGAATCCGGCAGCCCGATCGTGTACGCGTTCGGCGGGCCGAAGTAGGCTGATTGTCACGGCCGGCTGCGCTCTGGCGCGTTTCCGGCCTGCCCGGCTGCGCGGTCGTGCGCTTCGGACCGGCCTCAGGCCGGTGCGGGTTCCTGTGGCAGCAGCGCCGGCGTGGCCGCCTGCGCATCCGGCGCCACCGCCGGCAAATGCGCGAACAACGCCAGCACCGATTCCAGCGCCATCGGCCGATGGAACAGGTAGCCCTGCATGCAGGCATTGCTGTGCGCCGCCAGGTACTGGGCCTGGTCCGGCGTCTCGACGCCTTCGGCCACCACGCGCAGGCCGAGGTGGCCGGCCATCGCCAGGATCGACTGCACGATGGCGGTGGCGTCGCGGTCGTGCGGGGTGTTGCGGATGAAGCTCTTGTCGATCTTGAGTTCGTAGAGCGGCATCCGGGTCAGGTAGGCCAGGCTCGAGTAACCGGTACCGAAATCGTCGACCGAGATGCGCAGGCCCAGCGCCGCCAGTTCGCCCATGCGCGCGATGGTCTCTTCCATGCGCTCGACCATCACGCCTTCGGTTACTTCCAGGATCAGCTGGTCGGCCGGGGCCTTGGTGTCTTCCAGGATGGCGGCCACGCGCGCCACAAAATCGGGCTGGCGGAACTGCACCGGGCTGACGTTGACCGACAGCGGCAGCGCATGGCCGGCGGCGGACAAGGTGTGCCAGGCCAGGCAGGCCTGGCGCAGCACCCATTCGCCCAGCGCCACGATCAGGCCGCTCGATTCGGCGACCGGGATGAAGACGTCGGGCGGCACCATGCTCCCGTCCTTGCGGCGCCAGCGCAGCAGCAGCTCGGCGCCGCGCGGGGCGCCGGCGTGATCGAGCTGCAGCTGCAGGTGCAGTGCCAGCTCGCCGTGTTCCAGCGCGTTGGCCAGGTCGCGCTCGAGGGTCAGTTTACGCTCGGCCTCGACCAGCATGCCCGGCTCGAACAGCGCCACGCCGTTGCGGCCCAGCGCTTTGGCGTGGTACATCGCGGTATCGGCTTCGCGCAGCAGGTCGTGCACGGTCTGGGCGCCGCCGGTGGACAGCGCCACGCCGACGCTGGCCGAAGCGTAGTAGCGCTGGCCCTCGATGTCCATGCGTTCGGCCAGCGCGGCGCGGATCCGTTCGGCGGTCGCCAGCGCCTGCGCCGGTGCGTCGTCGCGCGCCGGCTCGTCTGCCCGATTGTCCGCCGCAGCGTCCGCACCCAGGTCGTCCAGCAGTACCACGAATTCGTCGCCGCCCAGGCGCGCCACCACGCCGTCGTTCCCGACCACGGCCGCCAGGCGGCCGGCCGCTTCGCGCAGCAGCACGTCGCCGATGGCGTGGCCACGGGCGTCGTTGATGGTCTTGAAGTCGTCGAGGTCGACGTACAGTACCGCGCCGCGCGCCGCGCCGTCCTGGGCCGCCGTCACCAGGCTGGCCAGGCGGTCCATCAGCAGGCGCCGGTTGGGCAGGCCGGTGAGCACGTCGTAGAAGGCCAGGCGGTGGATCGCCTCGGCCGAGTTGCGGCGCTCGGTGACGTCGCGCCCGACCATCACCCAGTGCGTGATTGAGCCGGTCTCGCCGGCGAACGGCACCATCTCGAGCTGCATCCAGAACGGGGTGCCGGCGCGCGTGTAGTTGATCAGTTCGGCGCTCACCGCTTCCTTGCGCCGCACCGCCTGTACGATGCGGCCGATGGTGGCGCGGTCGGTCTCGGAGCCGGCCAGCATGCGCACGCTGCTGCCCACCACCTCGTCGCGGCGGTAGCCGGTATGGCGCAGGAAGGCGTCGTTGGCGAAGATGATCGGCTGTTCGGCATCCGGGGTATCGACCATGCGCGCGATCAGCACCATGTCATTCAGGCGCGCCACGGCCTCCGAAGTCAGGCGCAGCTCGGCATTCACGCTGCGCAGGCGTTCCTGGCCGTCCTCGAGCGAGGCGGCGGCGGTGCGCGCTTCGCGCAGCGAGTGCGACAGGCCCTTGAGCATGGTGCCGGCGGTGAGCGTGACCAGAGCGCCGACGCAGCTGAAGTTGATGGCGATGACCACCGAGGTAACGAACGGCGTGCCGTCCAGTCCGTGGATATACAGGGCGCCGGAGCCGCTGGCGCCGACCGCCACGATGAACAGCGCGCTCAGCGCCAGGCAAGCCAGGCCCGGACCGGTGCCGAGCAGGATCACCGCCATCAGGGGCGGCGCCATCAGGTAGTTCAGGCCGACCGGCCCCACCGCCAGCATCAGGCCGATGGCGATCAGGAAAAGCACGGCAATGAAATTCAGCACGCGCGGGGTGTAGCGCACGCGCTCCATGCGCCAGATGGCGAAGATCCAGGCCAGGGCGATCACGTCCATCACGGCGACCTGCCATTTGCCGCGATACAGCATCAGGCCGATGCTGGGAATGGCCGCGATCGTGCCGAGGCCGAGCACGATCGGAAGCAGGGTAGAGAACACCCGCACGCGCCATTGCGCGATTTCGTCAACCGGGTCCATAAGTGGGGTCCTGTTCTGCATGTCCACAGAAAGTTTCTCCACGGCGCATAATTTTTCTTAGTAGCAAAATTCTAGGCAGGCGCGCTACCCTTTGTCACGCACTATTTACCGGAATGTTGTGCTGCTGAAACTGGGGATGGTGGCGGCGCCCATCGGCACCGCCACAAACCCGGTTCACGCGGCGGCCTGAGCCAGCAAGTCGTTGAGTTGGACCGTATTGACGGGCTTGACCATGTAATGGTCGAATCCGGCCTGGCTGGCGGCATCGCGGTCCTGCGTGCGGCCGTAGCCGGTGGCGGCGATCAGCAAGGCGTTGCTGGTCTGGGGCAGGCGGCGCAGGCGCCGCGCCAGCTCGTTGCCGTCGATATCGGGCAAGCCGATGTCGAGCAGGCAGACCTGGGGCGCGAAGACCTTGGCGATCTCGATCGCATCGGCCGCGCAGTAGGCGATCTCGACTTCATGGCCGGCCGCGCTCAGGAACAGGTTGAGCGTATGCGCGGCGTCCAGGTTGTCGTCCACCACCAGGATGCGCAGGGCGCTGGCGGCGGGGACAGCGCCGGCCACCAGGCCCGACTGGCCGGCCACGGCGGCGGCGAACGCCTGGGCGCTGCCCGGCGCCGCGCTGTCCGGCGTGTGGCGCGGCAGACGTACGGTGAAGGTGCTGCCGCGTCCCAGGCCGGCGCTGGCGGCCGAGACGCTGCCGCCGTGCAGCTCGACCAGGCTCTTGGCCAGCGCCAGACCCAGGCCGAGGCCGCCCTGCGAGCGGTCGGGCGTGCGTTCGGCCTGGGTGAACAGGTCGAACACGCGCGTCACCAGGCCCGGCTCCATGCCGATGCCGTCGTCGCTCACTTCCAGCAGCCAGTCGCGCCCGTCTTCCTTCAGGCGCAGCGTGATGTGGCCGCCTTCGGGCGTGTACTTGGTGGCGTTGCCGAGCAGGTTGGCGACCACCTGCACCAGGCGCTTGTGATCGCCCCGCACCGGCACCGCTCCGTTCGGCAGATCTAGCACCACCTTGTGGCGGCGCGCCGTGATCAGGGGCCGGATCTGCTCGGCCGCGTCGCCCACCACGTTGCGCAGGTCGAGCACCTGGGTCGACAGCGACACCAGGCCGCGCGTCACGCGCGAGACGTCCAGCAGGTCGTCCACCAGGCTGGTCATGTGCTCGACCTGGCGCGCGATGATGGCGCAGGTCTGGGTGATCTGGGCGTTATCCGAATGCAGCAGCTTGAGCAGGTGGGCGCCGGTGCTGATCGGCGCCAGCGGGTTGCGCAGCTCGTGCGCCAGCATCGCCAGGAATTCGTCCTTGCGCTGGTCGGCCGCGCGCAGTTCGCGCTCGGCCAGGCTGCGCGCGGTTTCCTTGGTCTGCAGGTTTTCCGCCATCTCGTCCAGCGCCACGGCCAGCTGGCCGATTTCCTCGCGCGCGCCGCCGTTCCCGGTCCGGCTGCCGACGTGGTTGCCAGTACGCGCCTGCAGGTCGCCGGCGGCGATGCGGCGCGCCACCGAGGTCAGGTTGCGCACCCGGCGCACGATCAGCTTGTCGCCGGCGAGCCAGGCCGCCAGCAGCGCCAGCAGCGTGGTCGCGCCCAGGCCCAGCAGCGACATCAGCTGGGCGTCGCGCGCGACCTGGGTGATGGTGGCGGTCGGCACGCCGATCGTCACCGTGTACTCGGTCAGCGTCGGCGCGCCGACGCGGGCAAAGGCGTGCAGGCGTTCGACGCCGTCTTCGCCCATCACCACCACCGCGCGCCCGTGCTGGGCATTTTGCGCACCCGGCGCGCCGCTCTGGCTGCGCAGCGCCGCCAGCAGCGCCGGCGAGATGCGCTTGCCGAACCAGCGCTCCGGGTCGGGCCGGCGGGAGATCAGGTTGCCCGAGGCGTCGGCCGTCTCCAGGATCGAGCCGGGCGGCATGCTGATGTCGTTCACGAAGGTGTCGAGGCTGGCCAGGTCCATCGCCGCGAACACCACCGCCGCCACCTGGCCGTTGCGGTCGATCACGGGATAGGTGAGGTTGATGGTGTGCTTGCGGATCACGCGCCCGAACACATAGTCGCTGGCGATGAAGCGGCGCTCGGCGACCGCGCGCTTGAAGTGGCTGCGGTCGCCCAGGTTGACCGGGTGCAGCATCGGCACCGCGCTGCAACTGACTTCGCCGTCGGGCTGGATCAGGCCGAAGTTGACGAAGCCTTCGTTGCGGTCCAAGAAGTCGGCCAGCAGCGCGTTGCAGCCGGCGGTGTCGCCCATCAGGTCGGGCACGCCGACCAGGTCGACCAGGATCTGGCGCGCGCGGTCGATCGATTGCGCCTCGTTGGCCGCGGCCAGCGCGGTCAGGCGTTTCAGGTTGTCTTCCGAGGCGCGGATCGCGGCCTCGCGTTCGCGCAGGCCGCCCAGCACGGTGACCACCGCGATCGGCGTGATCGCCAGCAGCACCAGCAGCATCAGGCGGCTGCGCAGGCTGTTCAGGCGCAGGCGGGACAGGAGCTTGCTCATGGCGTGGCCGCGCGCAGGCGTTCGCCGAAGCCGACGATGCGGCGCACGCCTTCGAGCAGCGTGGCTTGGTCGTCGGCGATGTAGCCGATGCGGATGAAGCCCGGCACCCCCAGCGCATCGCCCGGCATCAGGGCCACCCGTTCCTGTTCGATCAGGCGCTCGGCGAAGCCGACCGTGTCCAGCGTCAGCGCGCGCACGTCGCCCCACAGGTAGGGGCCGGAGGCGGGCGCGCGCAGCGCGATCCACGGCACCTCGGCCAGGTGGCGCAGCACCAGGTCGCGCCGCAGCCGGTAGTCGGCCATCATCGCGTGCGGCGCGCCGCTGGCGAACGCCGCCGCGGCCGCCACCTGCGACAGGTGCGGCGCCGCCGCCGTGATCGGCCCTTGCAGGGTCTGCATCGCGCCGACGATGTTGCGTGGGGCGAGCGCGAAGCCGATGCGCCAGCCCATCATGGCGTAGCTTTGCGACGCCGAGAACAGGGTGACGATGCCGATGTCGCGCCAATCGCGTTGGCCCTGGCACAGCGCGGCCAGGCTGATGTGTTCGCCCTCGAACACCAGGTGCTCGTAGCTTTCGTCGACGATCAGGTGAGTGCCGCCGGCGGCCGCCCAGTCGAGGATATGTTCCAGTTCCTGGCGCGTGAACACCTTGCCGCTCGGGTTGTGCGGATTGTTCAGCACCAGCGCCTTGACCTTGCCGAAAGCCGCCAGCGTGGCCGGGGTCAGGGTCTCGGGCAGGTCGGCCAGCGCCACCTTCAGGCCGAGCAGGCCGGCGGTGGCCAGGTAGGCCGGCCAGTAGGGGCGGAACACGGCAACCGTGTCGCCCGGATCGGTCAGCGCGTACAGCGCTTCGTAATAGGCTTGCTTGCAGCCGTTGGTGACGATGATTTCGTCGCTGGATGCCTCGATGCCGTTCTCCAGGCGCAGCTTGGCGCACAGCGCTTCGCGCACCCGCACGGCGCCGCCGACCTCGGTGTACGGCATGGTCCGTCCGTGCGCCAGCGCCGTACCCACCGCGTCCAGCACCACGCCCGGCGCCGGGAAGTGCGAGATCGCGATCGACAGGTCTATCACGCGCTCGCCGGCATTCCTCAGCGCTTCGGCACGGCCGTGCATGGCGGTGGTGGCAAGGGGACGTGAACTTGCGATCCGGTCGGAAATGTTCATCTGGTCGGTTCCATGACGGTTACGGGCCGGGCTCGACAGCCATCCTGCATCGGTGAGCGCGGGTCAATACGGCAAATACGGCAAAGTTTCTGGATTGTACTAAAAATTTATACATTTACTCGGGTTGAGTACATGTCGTGCGCGCCCCTCACGTTCACCCGATTTTGTGCATGATTACTTGACACTGCGACTGGTTGCGTAGGTAAGATAATTGTGCACGACGACCGCGACCGGGGCGACGGAAGAATCGGGGGAATGATGGAACACGACTATCTGGACTGGCCGTTCTTCGACCCGCACCACGCGGAACTGGCGCGCGCCCTCGATTGCTGGGCTGCTGCCAATCTGGGCGACGCCCACGCCGGCGACCACGGCGACGATGTCGACGCCATTTGCCGCGCACTGGTCAAGCGCCTGGGGCGCGACGACTGGCTGCGCCATGCGGTGGCCGGCGTCACCTACGGCGGCGCCGGCCAGGCGATCGACACCCGCGCCCTGTGCCTGGTGCGCGAGACGCTGGCGCGCCACGCCGCGCTGGCCGACTTCGCGTTCGCGATGCAGGGCCTGGGCAGCGGCGCCATCTCGCTGTTCGGCAGCGAAGCGCAAAAGCGCGCCTGGCTGCCGCAGGTGGCATGCGGCCAGGCGATCGCCGCCTTCGCGCTGTCCGAGCCGCACGCCGGATCCGACGTGGCGGCGCTGCGCTGCGGCGCGCGGCGCGACGGCGACGACTGGGTGCTGGACGGCGACAAGACCTGGGTCTCGAACGGCGGCATCGCCGACTTTTATATCCTGTTCGCGCATAGCGGGGCAGGGGCAGGGGCAGGGGCAGGGGCAGGCGCAGGCACGGGACGCGCGCGGCGCGGCGGCCAAAGGCCGTCCGACGGCATCTCGGCCTTCATCCTCGACGCCGCCACGCCGGGCCTCGAGATCGCCGAGCGCATCCACACCATGGCGCCGCACCCGATGGCGCGCCTGCGCCTCAAGGATTGCCGCGTGCCGGCCGGCTGCCTGCTGGGCGAGGAGGGGCAGGGCTTCAAGGTGGCGATGGCCACGCTCGACGTGTTCCACACCTCGGTTGCCGCCGCCGCGCTGGGCCTCGCACGGCGCGCACTGGCCGAAGCGCTGGCGCATGCGACAGCGCGGCCGATGTTCGGCCGCAAGCTGGCCGACTTCCAGCTGACCCAGGCGAAACTGGCGCAGATGGCGCTCGACATCGACGCCGCCGCGCTGCTCACCTACCGCGCGGCCTGGCTGCGCGACGCCGGCGGCAGGGTGACGCAGGCCGCGGCGATGGCCAAGCTGGCCGCCACCGAAAGCGCACAGCGCGTGATCGACGCCGCGCTGCAGCTGTTCGGCGCGCGCGGGGTGCAGCGCGGATCTACGGTGGAACGGCTGTACCGCGACGTGCGCGCCCTGCGCATCCACGAAGGCGCGAGCGAAGTGCAGCTGATGATCATCGCGCGCGAACTGCTCGCCGCGCCTGTTTGAGGAGGAGGCAGGCAGGGCTTGCGGCCGCCGGACCGGCCGCGTCCGGAGCCAGGCTCGTGTCCGTGCGAGCGCCGCGGGTGTGGCGATTCTGCTACCTTGGCCTCAATGTGAACCAGGGAGAACTCATCATGAATGAACCAATCGTACGCGTGATCCACGACTTCGCCATGGCCGAGCGCCTGCGCACCGAGCTGCTGGCCGCCGGCCTTGGCGCCGACAGTGTCCAGCTGTCGCCGATCGGGGACGAGGCAGGGCCGGGCCAATCCAATTTCACCGTCGGCGACAATCCGAATGCCAAGGGCGGTACCGACTACAACGACGTGTATCGTCCCGAGGGCGACCATCATGGCGCGCTGATCCTCAAGGTGCTGGCGCTCGATGCGAATCAGGCGCAGCAGGCGCTGGCGATCTTGGAGCGCCACGGCGCCAACGACAAGAACATCGTCGGCGGCGTCGGCGCGCATTGACGGGTAACCATGCCAGTTAGTCGTTTGAGGTAGCCACAGCCATAACAGGTTGCGGCTCAGCTCCAGCTCAGATCGGTCTTACTCAGCGGCAGCTCGCGCACGCGCTTGCCCGTCGCCGCGAAGATCGCATTGCACACCGCCGGCGCCAGCGGCGGCAGCGCCGGTTCGCCCAGGCCGGTCACCGGATGATCCGACTTCACGAAGTGCATCTCGATCCGGCCCGGTGCGTCGCCGATGCGCAGCAGCGGGTAATCGTGGAAGTTGCTCTGCACGATGCGCCCGTTCTCGATATTCAGCGCCGGGAACATCAAGGTCGACATGCCGTCGATCACCGAGCCCTCGACCTGGTTCTCGGCGCCGGACAGGTTGACGATCTGCGGTCCGATGTCCGTCGCCACCACCACCCGGTCGACCTTGACCTTGCCGTCCTTCGACACCGTCACCTCGGCCACCTGCGCCACGTAGCCGCGATGGCTGAAGTGGAAGGCGATGCCCTGGCCCTGGCCGCGTGGGAAGGTCTTCTTGCCCCAGCCCGCTTTCTCGGCCGCCGTCTGCAGCACCGCGCGCATGCGCGCCACCGCGTACGGCTGGCCGCGTTCGCCGGTGCCGGGCATCACGTCCTTGTCGCCCAGCAGTTCCAGGCGGAACGCGAGCGGGTCGCGCCCGGCGGCGTGCGCCAGTTCGTCGATGAAGCTGTGGAACACCCAGGAGAACACGCAGCTGCCCGGCGCGCGCCACGGGCCCATCGGCACCCGGCATTCGAGCGCGGTCTGTTCCAGCTTGCAGTTGGCCAGCCAGCGGCCCGGGAATTCGTCACCCGACAGGTTGCCGCCGCTGCCCGGCTGCAGTACCGACTGGCCGTCGCGCTCGACGCGGTTGGCGAAGGTGACGAAGTGGTTGTGCCAGGCCACGGCCTTGCCCTGCGCATCGACGCCGGCGCGCAGGAAGTGGAAGCCGCCGGGGCGGAAGTGGTCGTGCTGCAGGTCGTCCTCGCGGGTCCAGGTCAGCTTCACCGGCGCCTTCACGCGCTGGGCGATGGCGACCGCTTCGACGATGAAGTCCGAGCTCAGGCGCCGGCCGAAGCCGCCGCCGCTGCGGATGATGTGCAGCGTGATGCGCTCCTTCGGGATGCCGAAGGTGCTCGTCACCAGCGCCTGGCCGGCGCCCGGGTTCTGGGTCGGCGCCCACAGTTCCAGCGCACCGTCCGGCTTGAACCAGGCGGTGCAGTTCTGCGGCTCCATGCTGGCGTGCGAGATGAACGGGTAGCTGTAGGCCGCCTCCACCGTCTTGGCGGCGCCTGCCAGCGCCCGGCCGACGTCGCCGTCCTCGCGCATCACGCTGGCGCCGGCTTGCTTCGCCGCGGCTTGCGCCTGCGCCGTGAATCCGGCCCAGCTGTGGCTGGCGCCAATCCCTTCGTCCCATTCCACTTCCAGCGCGCGGCGGGCGCGGATCGCGGCCCAGGTCGAGGTGGCGACGATCGCCACGCCCGGCCGCAGGCCGTTCAGGTTGGCGCTGCCTTCGATGATGAAGGCGTCCTTGACGCCGGGCAGGGCGCGCACCGCGTCCAGATTGGCCTTCAGCGGTTTGCCGCCGAATACCGGGCACTTGGCATACGCGGCATGCAGCATGCCCGGCACCTGCACGTCGATGCCGAACAGCGGCTTGCCGACCACGATAGCGCCGTTGTCGACGCCGCCGATGCGGGTGCCCAGCAGCTTGAAGTCGGCCGGGTCTTTCAGTTTGACGCCGGCGGCGTCCGGCACCGGCAGCCTGGCGGCGCGTTCCACCAACGCACCGTAGCCGATGCGGCGCTTGCTGGCCGCGTGCAGCACGGCGCCGCCTGCGGTCGTGCATTCGCCCGGCGCCACGTTCCAGCCTTGCGCTGCCGCCTGCACCAGCATGGCGCGCGCGGCGGCGCCGAGGCGGCGGAAGTTCTCGTAGTTGTTCGGGGTCGAGGTCGAGCCGCCGGCGCCTTGTCCATCATAGGCGGTCGGATTCAGGTCGCCCTGGACGATGCGTACGCTCTTCCAGTCGACGTCGAGTTCTTCGGCAATCACCATCGGCAGCGAGGTCTTGATGCCCTGGCCGATCTCGGGCTGCTTCGAGGTCAGGGTCACCGAGCCGTCGCGCGCGATGCGGATGAAGGCGTTGGGCGTGAAGTCACCTTGAGCGGCGGTACCGACCGCAGCCAGCGCGCCACCGGCCGACATGCCGATCAGGAGCGCGCCGCCGGTGGCGCTGTTGCGCAGGAAGCGCCGGCGGGCAGGGGAGACGGGTGCGTGCATCATGCCTTGCCTTTCGCGCTGCCGGTGCCGGTGGACGCGATCTCCGCCGCGCGGTGGATGCCCTTGCGGATCCGCATATAGGTCGCACAGCGGCACAGGTTGCCGGCCATGGCTTCGTCGATCTGGGCATCGCTCGGCTTCGGATGCTGCTTGAGCAGGGCGCAGGCACTCATGATCTGGCCCGACTGGCAGTAGCCGCATTGCGGCACGTCGAGTTCCTGCCAGGCTTGCTGCAGCGGATGGCGGCCTTTCGGGTCGAGACCTTCGATGGTGGTGATCTTCTGCTTGCCGATGCTAGAGACCGGCAGCACGCAGGAGCGGGTGGCGACGCCGTCGAGGTGGACGGTGCAGGCGCCGCACTGGCCCAGGCCGCAGCCGTACTTGGTGCCGACCAGGCCCAGCGTATCGCGCAGGGCCCACAGCAGCGGCGTGTCCGGTTCGACGTCGACGGCCTGCGCCTTGCCGTTGACGTTCAGTGTGATTGTGCTCATGGCGGTCCTTGGGCAAACAGAATAAAGGTCCAATCCTAGCGGAAATTTTGCCTTATAGACAGCATGCCGTTGCCTGGTCCAGCTCGGCTTGTTGCGGTGTTGACACTCTCACGTTGGGCGCCGGTGGCGGCCGGTTCGCCCAGCGAACCGTGCGTGCGAGTCGGAACCGTCGAGTATGTAATACTTTGTCGCTTCATGACAGACACCCCGACCCTTATGTCCATCGATGGCCTGCGCCTGCTACCGGCGAATCTGAAAGTGCGCCTGGCGGCGGTGGCGTCGGTGCTGGTGTTCGTGGCCACGCTGCTGGTCACGCTGTCGACGCTGAGCGTGGCCGAGCGCGGCATGGAGCGCGTGATCGGCGACCAGCAATACACGCTGCTGTCGAGCGCCGCGTCGTTCATGGACGACCGCATCGAGGCGCGCCTGCGCGAGCTGGAAGGCCTGGCCGCCGGCCTGCCGCGCGACGCGATGAATGATCCGGAGCAGCTGCGGCGCCATCTCGACCGGCAGGCGCCGCTGTGGCGGCCCGAGTTCCTGAACCTGCTGGTGCTCGACGCGCAGGGGCGCCAGCTGATGTCGATGCGCTCGTTCGGCCAGGAGCGTCCGCTCGACGCGCGCGGCAGCGACTACTTCGAAGAAGTGGTGGCGACCCGGCGCAGCATGATGTCGCAGCCGGTGGTCAGCCGCGTCTCGGGACGCCAGGTGGTGATCGTCAGCACCCCGATCGTGGATGCCGACGCGCGCCTGCTGGGCGTGCTCACGGCCAGCCTCGACCTGCGCGAGACCGGCTTCCTGCGCCAGCTCGGCGCCCTGAAACCTGGCGGCACCGGCTACCTGTTCCTGATGACCGCCGACGGCATCATGATCGACCATCCCGACAAGCGCCGCGTGCTGCGGCCGGCGGGCAGTGCGGGCGGCCAGAACGCCGGCACCGAGCGTGCCCTGAAAGGGTTCGAGGGCTGGGTCGAGACCCGTGCGCGCGACGGCCGCAATGCGATCTTCGCCTACCGCCGGCTGGCCTCGACCGGCTGGATACTGGGCGCGCGCTATCCGTCCGAGGAAGCGTTCGCGCCGCTGGCGCACATGCGCCACAACGCGATCTACAGCGCACTCGGGCTGGCGCTGGCGGCCGGGGTGCTGGCCTGGGTGCTGATGGTGCGCCTGCTGGCGCCGCTGCAGGCGCTGCGCGAGCGGGTGGCGGCGGTGCGCCACGACGGCGCCGGCATCGCGGTGCTGCACGACGACCGCCAGGACGAGATCGGCGAACTGGGACGCGCCTTCCACGCCCTGATGGCCGAACGCGAAAGCGCCGAGGAGTCGCGCGCGGCCAGCGAAAAACGCCTGCGCATGATCACCGATAACCTGCCGGTGCTGATCGCCTATCTCGACGGGGAGCGGCGCTTCCGCTTCGGTAACGCCACCTTCGAGCGCTGGTTCGGCATCTCGCCGCAGCGGCTGGACGGGATGTCGATCGCCGGCCTGCTCGGCGTCGAAGCGGCCGGCCAGACGCGCGACTGCCTGGACCGCGCCTATGCGGGGCACGACGCCACCTGCGAACTGCAGATCCGCATCGACGGCCGCCGCATCCACCTGCAGGGCGTGTTCATTCCCGACCTGCGCGCCGACGGCAGCGTGGCCGGGGTGTACGCGCTCAAGCACGACACCACCCACGTCAAGGAAGTCGAGGAGCAGCTCACGCGCCTGGCGCGGGTGGACACGCTCACCGGACTGGCCAACCGGCGCAGCTTCAACGAGACGCTGGACGAGGCCCTGGGCCGCGCGCACCGCAGTGGCAAGCCGCTGGCGCTGGCCTACCTCGACGTCGACCACTTCAAGCGCATCAACGACAGCCATGGCCACGGCGTGGGCGACGAAGTGCTGCGCGAATTCGCCACGCGCCTGGCCGCCGGCGTGCGCGCCACCGACACCCCGGCGCGGCTGTCGGGTGACGAGTTCGTGGTGATCCTGGAAGAGATCGGCGGGCGCGACGAGGCCGAGCGGGTCGGCGCCAAGATCGTCGACGCGATGCGCGCGCCGTTCGTGACCGGCGCCGGCAAGCTGCAGGTGTCGGCCAGCGTCGGTATCGCGCTGTCGCGCCCGGGGCAGGATCAGGAAGGATTATTGGCGGCGGCCGACAGCGCGCTGTATGCGGCCAAAGGGCGCGGCCGCGACGGTTATGCGGTGTACGAAGAAGCGGCGTGACCGGACGGTGAGCCGGTCATGGCGCGTGTCGTTGACCGAGTAGCGTTACAGCCCTTCCGGATAGGTCTCCGGCGGTTCGCCGGAATGCCATCCGCTGGTCGGATCGAGCGGCTCCACCGCCCGTGTGCGGTCGATGTGGATCACCGCGTCGAACTGGCGCGGCAGCTGAGCGTGGAAGTAGTGGCTCTGGCGCTCGCTGCGCGGCAGGTACAACACGCCGATGGCGCGCTCCAGGCGCTCTTCCATCAGCGCGTCGCGCACCGGGCCCGGTTCGCGCAGCGGCAGGAAGAAGCGTTCGATGCCGGTGTCGTGCAGCAGCCGTTCGTAGCTGCCGGCCAGCGCCGGGCGCACGTGCTTGTGCTCGGCATCGCCGTCCCATGCGGAAGCGGCGGTGACCCGGCCATCGTAGGTGGTGAAGCCGATCAGGCAGGCATCCGCACCGTAGGCCTTGCGTGCCAGCTCGCCTACCGTCCATTCGCCCTGGCGTCCGATCTCGGTGGCGCGCGCGTCGCCGATGTGCGAGTTGTGCTCCCACACCACGATGCGCGCCGGCTTGCCGTCCTGCGACAGGTGGCGCGCCACCGCGTCCAGCGTTTCGGCCATGTGGCTGTCGCGCAGGTTCCAGGACGAGATGCGGCCCTTGAACATGGTGCGGTAATACTGCTCGGCGTTCTTCACCAGGCGCGCGTTCTGCTGGGCGTAGAAGAAGGCATCCGGCGAATTCTCGCCGGACTCGGAAGCACTGAGCTGCATGTAGTCGAGGGCGCGCCCCTGCAGCTCGCGCAGCATGTCGAGCACGCCCTGTTCGCAGGAGGGCGACATGCCGAAGCTGGTGGCGTAGCCGTACTGCTGGCTGTCGCGGTCATAGTGGTCGAAACACGAGTACACCTTGCGTGCCTCTTGCGCGGCGTTGGGATCGACCTCTTCCAGGTAGCGCACCACTTCGTGGATCGAGGTGAACATGCTGTACAGATCGAGGCCATAGAAGCCGGCCCGGTTGGCGCCGGTGCCGGCCGCCGTGGCATTACGTTCGCGTAGCCACTCGACGAACTCCAGCACCGCCGTGTTGCGCCACATCCAGGATGGGAAGCGTTCGAAGCCGCTCAGTGCGGCGCGGCCGTCGGCATCCTGGCTTTCGCCGCGCACGTAGCGGTTCACGCGCCAGGCGTCGGGCCAGTCGGCTTCGACCGCCACCGCGGTGAAGCCTTTCTCTTCGATCAGGCGCTTGGTGATGCGCGCGCGCTCCTCGTAGAACTCGTGGGTGCCGTGGGTGGCTTCGCCCAGCAGCACGAAGCGCGCGTTGCCGACCAGGTCGAGCAGGGCGTCGTAGTCGCCCGGCCCGCCGTCAAGCGGACGCGCCGCCAGGCGCACCGCCTCGAGGGCGGTGTCGCCCTCATTGGCGGCACCCCTGACGGCGTCCCGGTTGCCGAAGATGGCCATGGCGTCAGTGCAGGTAGCTGTGGTCGGGCGCTGGTTGCTGCGCCGCGTACTGCGAGCCGCCGCGCTCGATGAAGGACTTCATGCGCGCCAGGTCGTCGTCCATCTGGCGCTGCGGATCGGCGCCCAGCATGCGCGCGATGCCGTGACCAAGCACACCGGCCGGCGGCGCGTAGCGCATGCGCACGGTCACCAGCGTGCCGCCGCGGGATGGCTCGAAACTGACCGTGCCTTCCTGCTCGATCTCGGAACCCGGCTCGCTGCGCCACGACAGGCGGTCCGGGCGCGATTGCTCGGTCATCACCGCGTTCCACGCGTATTCCAGGCCGCCCGGGCCACGCACGGCCCAGTGCGAACGGCGGTGGCCGAGGTCGCGCACTTCGGTCACGTGCGACATGAAGCGCGGGAAGTTCTCGACGTCGGCCCAGGCGTCGTACACCTCTTTCGGCGAAGCGTCGATGTGGATCGTGTTCTCGACCTCGACCTGGCTGGCGCTGCCGGCGCCGCGCGCGCGCAACGAGTCGACCAGGTGGCGGCCACGATCGCTGCGCAGCAGCACCGCCAGCGCGCCCAGGCCGAGCAGGGCGGCGACCGGCGAGCGGCGCACCAGGCCGACCACGCTCAGTGCGCCAGTGCCCAGCAGGGCCGAATTGGTCAGGGTCGGGCTGCGCGAACCGAACAGGTGCGACAGGTGGCCGCCCCATTCGCGCAACTGGTCGCCGACGGCGTGGGCCTGGCTGCGCGCGGCGCTGTCGGCGCGGTGATAGAGGTCGTTGGCGCTGTCGGCTGCACGGTCGTAGGCATTACCGACGCGCTCGCGTGCGGTCTCGGTAACATTCGCCGCCAGTTCGCTCGCGCGTTCCTGTGCTTCGTGGGCGCGGTAATGGGCCTTGTGCGATGCGCGCGCCGAATGCTCGCGCGCCTTGTCGGCCGCATAGCCGGCGGCGTGGGCGGCGCGCTCGCGCGCTTCGTACGAGGCGTCGGCGACACGGTCACGGGCATGATGGGAAGCGTCGGCCACGCGATCGCGCGCATGATGGGAAGCGTCGGCGAAGCGGTCGCGCGCCTTGTAGGACGCATCGGCGACGCGGTCGCGTGCGTGCTCCAGGCGGTCGCGCGTCTGCGACGAGGCGCTCGAGAGGCGGTCGCCCGCCTTGTGGGCGGCATCGGCCAGGCGTTCGCCGGCGCGCGCATAGGCGTGCGAGGCGCGCACGCGCGCCGTGTCGAAGCGCGCTTCGGCGCCGTGCCAGGCGTGTTCCAGCTGTTCGCCGGTGCGCTGGCCGGCATCGCGCAGCGCGCCGCGTGCGCGGGCACGGCGGGCGGCGCCGCGCGACGGGTCGAACGCGTACATCAGCAGGGCGCCTGCCACTGCCGCGCAGACCCACCCGCCGGCTTGTTTACCCACATTCTTTGCTTGATCGTTCGATTGGTCCATGTCCGCTCCTTATCGTTTGATTGCTGTGATTGGCCGGCATGCACCGGCCGCGATTAGTCTGGGTGCCTGTGGCCGGCCGTTGCGGCGCCGGCCCAGGCCTGTTGCAGCAGATCCTGCACTTGCCCGTCGTCCGTCTGGTCGAACCTGCGGTACCACTGGCCGACGGCGCGAAAGCGCGCCGGCGTGGCCAGGCTGACCACTTCATCCACGTCGTCCCGCAGCGCACGTACCGTGCCCGGTGCCGCCACCGGCGCCGCCACCACCAGCCGCACCGGGCGGCCGGCACGCGCCACCGCGATCGCGACCCGCATGCTGGCGCCGGTCGCGATGCCGTCGTCGACCAGGATCACGCTGCGCCCCTGCAGCTGCAACGGTGCGCGTTCGCCGCGGTAGCGCCGTTCGCGCCGCGCCAGTTCGGCTTCCTCGGCCGCAGTAACGGTGTCGACTTCCTGCTGCGTGACGCCCATCAAACCCGGCACGCCGGGCTGCAGCACGCGCACGCCGCCGCTGCCGATCGCGCCCATCGCGAACTCGGGCTGGTGCGGCAGGCCGAGCTTGCGCACCAGCATCAGGTCGAGTTCGGCATGCAGCGCCTGCGCCACCGGAAACGCCACCGGCACCCCGCCGCGCGGCAGTGCCAGCACCAGCAGGCCCGGTTCACCTGCGTAATGCCGCAGCGCCTGTGCCAGCAGCCTGCCGGCGTGGGGCCGGTCGTCGAACGGTTCGGTCGCTCCCATGTGTTGCCAATGCCCGTTAAAAAATCGACGCGCAGGCCATGGCGCAGCCTCGCGGCAGGCCGTGGCCGTCAAGATCAGCATACACAGGCTGGCGTCGTTCCGGCGTCCGTTTGCCGCGCGGAAATCGCACGCGCGTCGTAGCAATACAGAGGGAGAAACCGGGGAGAGGGATGGGAGAGGTGCGGCGCATCGGCCGCGCAAGGGCCGATGCGTTGAAGAGGGCGGGCGCGCGGCGGGCCGCCGTCGCGTCAGCCGAGCTGGCGGTGGTGGAAGCGCAGGTGGTCTTCGACGAAGGTCGAGATGAAGTAATAACCGTGGTCGTAACCGTCGTGGCGGCGCAGCTCGAGCGGCTGGCCGGCCGACGCGCAGGCGGCTTCGAACGCTTCCGGCAGCAGCTGCTCGGCCAGGAACTTGTCGCCCAGGCCCTGGTCGATCAGGATGCCGCCGGGGAAGGGCGCGCGGTCGTGGCGTGCCATCAGGGCGCTGGCATCATAGGCCTGCCAGGTCGATTCATCCGCGCCGAGGTAACCGCCGAAGGCTTTCTTGCCCCACGGGCACTGGCTGGGTGCGGCGATCGGCGCGAACGCCGACACCGAGCGGAACAGGTCCGGATGGCGCAGCGCCATCACCAGCGCGCCATGGCCGCCCATCGAGTGGCCGAAGATGCCGACCCGCTGCGGATCGGCCGGCAGCGTGGCCAGTACCAGTTCGCGCAGTTCCAGCAGGTAGCTGTGCATGCGGTAGTGGCGCGCCCACGGTTCCTGGGTGGCGTCGAGGTAGAAGCCGGCGCCGACGCCGAAGTCCCAGCTCTCGGCTTCGCCCGGGACGTTGGCGCCGCGCGGGCTGGTGTCGGGTGCAACCAGGATCACGCCCAGTTCGGCGGCCACGCGCTGGGCGCCGGCCTTGATCATGAAGGTCTCTTCGGTGCAGGTCAGGCCGGCCAGGTAGAACAGCACCGGCAGGCGCTGTTCACCCGATTGCTGCTGCTTCGCCTGGGGCGGCAGGTAGACCGAGAAACGCATCGGCAGGCCGATGGCGTTCGAGTCGTGCTGGTAGAAGCGCTGGACGCCGCCGAAGCAGGCGTGCTCGTTCAGGATGTCGGGCATGGTGGTCAGGTCTTGTTGTGAATGACGCAAGTATGACGCCTCGCGGCGCATCCTGCCAGCCGCGGGCGCCGCGCACAGCGGCCCGGTCGCAGATCAGCCGCCGCCGATGCCGCGCATCACGCGGCCGCTGCCGCCGCACATCGGGCAGGATTTGCCGTCGGCCAGCGTGCCGCTGCCGGCGCAGGCGTCGCAGACATCTTCGCCGGCGCCGGGCGTACCGGGTTCGGCTTCGTCGCCGGGATTCAGATCGTGTTCGGGTTGGATGCTCATTGCGCAGTCTCCTCGGTTGGTCTGGAACCGATTGTAGGCAGGTCGGCAGCGGCGTGGCGCAACGCTGGGCCGTGCAGGTGCGGAAACGGTCGAGATGCACAAAATCGTGATCCACGTATTGATATGGGTTTGATATTGACATCGTCGGGCGATCGTCAATACTCCTGGTGCGGCAACGATCAACCCACTGGAGCAGCCAATGAGCCCGTATCGTCCCGAGCAAATCAGCCAGCCGGTTGCCGCGTCGTCGCAGGGAGGCACGGTCGAGCTGCGCTGCGACGCGCATCAGCGCGACATCGTCACCAGCAGCCTGAGTTGCTGGGGGAGAGCGGCATCATGACCGCGCTCGAATACCTGAAGTCGAACGCGATCCGGCCGCAGGTCATCGAGCGCGTGCTGCTGGAGCCGCAGCGGCGGCGCACGATGGGCTGACACCAGCTTCAATTCTTGCCATACGTAAGTAGCCCGCGCTTCCCCTTATGCACAAAGATTGCTCCAAAGTTATTTGCGGTGCATACTAGGCCCAACATCGCGCAGTCAACGTAAACCCTTGATTTTCGAGGCTGCCGAGATTGCCTTCCCATTAGGCATATTGTTGAAACCCGCACGGATGGCCGCATCCAGCGTGTCAAGCCCCCGCTTTTCCACATACTTATTCACAGACTTTGTGGATATCCGGAAAACTTTTTATTTATCCGGGAGTTAGGCTCGAGTGTTCAAGTCATGGCTGATGTCACCGCACACGCGTCCATGACATCCGGCGTCAGTCTCTCCACTTTTTGCTTGCTCGTCCGTACTGGATAAATGTACAGTATGGCATTTCCAGCTCAGTTTCAAGCTTTCTTGCATCATGTCCGCTGTCGCCACCCCGCCCGCCACTGAAGACCCGTTCGCTTCTCTTAATGCCGAGCAGCGTGCGGCGGTCGAGCACGACATCGGCGTCGCCGCGCCGCGTCCGCTGCTGGTGGTGGCCGGTGCCGGTTCCGGCAAGACCAACACGCTGGCGCACCGGGTGGCACGCCTGATCCAGTCCGGCGCCGATCCGCAGCGCATCCTGCTGTTGACCTTTTCGCGCCGCGCCGCCAATGAGATGGGGCACCGCGCCAGCGCCGTGCTGCAGCGCCTGCTGGGGCGCGGAGGCTCGACGGCACCGGTGTCGCTGCCCTGGGCCGGCACCTTCCACAGCATCGGAGCGCGCCTGCTGCGCGAATTCGCCGGCCGTATCGGCCTGGACGAGGCGTTCACCATCCACGACCGTGGCGACTCCGAAGACCTGATGGGCCTGGTGCGACACGAGATCGGGCTGACCGGTACCGAGAAGCGCTTTCCGCTGAAAGGCACCTGCCTGGCGATCTACTCGCGCGTGGTCAACAGCCGCGACCCGCTCGACGCCGTGCTGCAATCGACCTTCCCCTGGTGCAGCGAATGGGAGGCGCAGCTGAAGACCCTGTTCGGCGCCTACGTCGACGCCAAGCAGGAGCAGAACGTGCTCGACTACGACGACCTGCTGCTGTTCTGGGCCGAGATGGCGGCCGACCCGGTGCTCGGGCGCGAGCTGGGCGCGCTGTTCGACCACGTGCTGGTGGACGAATACCAGGACACTAATCGCCTGCAGGCATCGATCCTGACCGGCATGAAGCCCGACGGCCAGGGCGTGATGGTGGTCGGCGACGATGCCCAGTCGATCTACGGTTTTCGCGGCGCCACGGTGCGCAACATCCTCGACTTCCCGAAGCAGTTCTCGCAGCCGGCGCGCCTGGTCACGCTGGAGCGCAACTACCGCTCGACCCAGCCGATCCTGGATGCGTCCAACGCCGTGATCGCGGGGGCGCTGGAGCGCCACGCCAAGACGCTGTGGACCGACAAGGCGTCCAGCATTAAACCGCAGCTGGTGTTGATTCCCGACGAAGCCGAACAGGCGCGCTGGGTCTGCAACCGCATCCTCGAGCAGCGCGAAGCCGGCATGGCGCTCACCAGCCAAGCGGTGCTGTTTCGCGCCGCCAGCCACAGTGCGGCACTGGAGCTGGAGCTCATGCGCCGCAACATCCCGTTCGTGAAATTCGGCGGATTGAAATTCCTGGAGGCCTCGCACATCAAGGACGTGCTGGCGCTGCTGCGTTTCGCCCAGAATCCGAGCGGGCGCATCGCGGGCTTCCGGGTGCTGCAGCTGCTGCCGGGGATCGGCCCGGCCAGCGCCACCCGCCTGCTCGACGCGGTAGGGGAGAGCGTTGATGCGGCAAGCGCACTGGAAGCGGCCGGAGCGAAGCTGCGCGGCGGCGAGGACTGGTCGGCGTTCTGCGCGCTGTACCGGCGCCTGCGCACGCCCGGTCTGCGCTGGCCGATGGACCTGGAGCTGGCGATCGACTGGTATCGGCCGCACCTGGAGCGCAAGCACGATGATGCACAAGTGCGCGCGGCCGACCTGGCGCAATTGCTGGCGCTGTCCGCCGGCCATGGCAGCCGCGAAAGCTTCCTGGCCGAGATCACGCTCGACCCGCCGGAAGCGACGGGCGACCGCGCCGGCGCGCCGCTGCTGGACGAAGATTACGTGATCCTGTCCACCATCCACTCGGCCAAGGGCCAGGAGTGGAAGTCGGTGCATGTGCTGAATGTGGTCGACGGCTGCATCCCGTCAGATATGTCCACCGGCAACCAGGACGACATCGAGGAAGAGCGGCGTCTGCTGTACGTGGCGATGACCCGCGCACGCGACAACCTGCACCTGGTGGTGCCGAACCGCTTCTTCGTGAAGCAGCAGGCGCAGATGGGCGACCGTCACATGTATGCGGCGCGCACGCGCTTCATCACGCCCGCCATGCTCAAGCATTTCGAGGAATGTGCCTGGCTCGATGCCGACCGGCGCGAGAACCGCACCCCGATGCCGGACAGCGTACGCATGCTGGTGCGCGAGCGTGCCAGGAACGCGTGGAAATGACGACAGTTGGCGCCAAGTTGACGACTTATCCCCCGTGCCCCGCTTTTGTAGGAATTTACCGCACATATTCCTGCTGCACTTTTGAAGTGCATGTGCAAGCCATTGATTTATAAGGGAAGATTTTTTGCCCGTCGAACGGGCATTTTGTTGAAACCCGCATCCCTACTGCGCTTGCGGCTTGTCAAGAGCCGCTTGTCCACACAGTTATCCACATTTCTTGTGGATAGACCAAAAGGCTGAACAAAATCAGCCACTTAGTGCCGGGCAATTGATCCAAATCAAGCTTTTTGCATGCCGGTTTCTGGCACCCCAGCACGCTTGTTCGCGCCCATTGAAACGCAATCTTTGGCAACGCTCCGGAGCATGTCACTTTCCGACTGATGAGACGAAACTTACTAATATGTAAGCTATCGAACATTCATCTTTGACCATTTTCGTTATCCTTCGTTAAGTATTTCGAACCGGCTTCGTCGCCGGCGGCAGAACGTATGCCGTCGTGTTTGCAATGGCACGGGGGTGGAGGCGCTTGCCGCGCTGCCATGTCCGCGTCGTCCATTTCAAAGAAAGAGTGGTATCCATGTCTTCAGCAGTCCCCGATCTATCAGACTCATCTACTGTCTCCACGCCACCCGCAGCACCACCCGACACCAAGGAAAGCCGCTTCGTCTTCAAGGTCGCGATTGCCGCCACCATGGGCGCGCTGGCTTTTGGCTACGATACCGGCGTGATCTCCGGCGCACTGCCGTTCATGAGCCTTCCGCAAGCCAGTGGCGGCCTTGGCCTGAACCCGGTCACCGAAGGCATCGTTACCTCGTCGCTGGTATTCGGCGC
Source organism: Massilia sp. (assembly GCF_031995545.1). Taxonomy (GTDB): domain Bacteria; phylum Pseudomonadota; class Gammaproteobacteria; order Burkholderiales; family Burkholderiaceae_D; genus Telluria. The sequence goes on along the minus strand of NZ_DAMAGA010000008.1, from coordinate 88,530 downwards.
CGCGCTCGGTTCGCTGATGGCCGGCACCCTGTCCGACCGCTATGGCCGGCGCACCACCTTGCTCGGCCTGTCGCTGGTGTTCCTGGTCGGTGTGCTCGGTTCGGTGTTGGCGCCTTCGGTGGCGGTGATGGTGGCGATGCGCTTCATCCTGGGCATGGCGGTCGGCGGCGCCTCGTCCACGGTGCCGGTGTTCATCGCCGAGATGGCGGGGCCGAGCCGGCGTGCACGCCTGGTCAGCCAGAACGAGCTGATGATCGTCAGCGGACAACTGGCCGCCTACGTGCTTAATGCGCTGCTGGCGTACTTCTCCGATTCGCCCTCGGTGTGGCGCTACATGCTCGCCATTTCGGCGGTGCCGGCGATCCTTCTCGGCATCGGCATGCTGATGGTACCGGCGTCACCGCGCTGGCTGGCCAGCAAGAACCGCATGAAGGAAGCGCGCGCCGTGCTGGAGCAGATCCGATCGAGCGACAAGCAGATCGAGCTCGAGATGGCCGAGATGAACAAGCTCAATGCCATCGAGCACGAGCAGGCCGGCTGGTCGGCCGTGTTCGGTACGCCATGGATCCGCAAGCTGCTGTGGATCGGGATCGGCCTCGGTTTCATGGCCCAGTTCACCGGCATCAACGCCTTCATGTACTTCACGCCAATCATCCTGACTTCGACCGGCCTCGGCACCAACGCGGCGCTGACCGCCACCATCGGCAACGGCGTGGTGTCGGTGATCGCGACCATGATCGGCATCTGGCTGATCGGCCGTCACGGCCGCCGGCCGATGCTGATGACCGGCCTGTCGGGCGTGATCGCCACCCAGGCCGCGCTCGGCGCCGTCCTGCTGTGGATGCCGGAAGGCTTGCTGCGCAGCTACGCCGCGCTGGGCTGCATCCTGTGCTTCCTGCTGTGCATGCAGATGTTGATCGCGCCCGTGTACTGGCTCCTGATGTCGGAACTGTTCCCGATGCACGTGCGCGGCGTCCTGACCGGCACCGCGGTGGCGTGCCAGTGGGTGTTCAATGCGCTGGTGGCGCTGCTGTTCCCGATCGCGCTGTCGCAGCTGGGCAGTGCGACCTTCTTCGTGTTCGCGGCGATCAATATCGCATCGCTGCTGTTCGTGGCGACACTGGTGCCAGAGACCCATGGCAAGTCGCTCGAAGGGCTGGAGCGCCACCTGCAGAAGGAACTGAGCGCACCGGCCTGAATGAGCGGGCGGCGTCTTCGCTTCAGGACGCCGCCACCGCCTGTTTTAGGCGGGTCAGCTCCGCCAGGAACCGTTCGCACGCCACCCCCGGCGGCCACGGTTCCCACGGCGTGCAGCCGTAATGGCGCGCCAGCGGATCCTCGCCCAGCACCTCGGCCCGGATCTTGAGCGTGCGCCGCACTTCCTCGCGCGACCAGCCGGCCACGTGCACGGCTTCGCTGGCGGCTGCCAAGCGGTCGGCGCGCTTGTGCGCCGCGTGCGACTTGGCGTTCCAGGCCGGCAGGCCATAGCGCAGAAAGACCATGTGTTCCAGCCGCTTGGTCAGCGCGCGAAACGCTTCGCCCAGGAAGGGTTTGATCACCGAGATCGCGTCGAAGCCGAGCAGGCCTTCCTCGGCATCGTGCAGCAGTTCGCGCAAATCCTCCAGCGGCGAGATGTGGGGCGCCGCGGCGCGCCGCAGCAGCATCACGCTGATCGAATGCTGGGCCACCGACAGCGGCAGCGGCCACGCCGAGTGGCCGCCCCAGCGGTAAGTGCGGGCCAGGCCGAGCGCCAGGTCGGCGTCGTCCCAGTCGAACGGTGTAGGATCGAGCAGGTCGAGACGGCGCCCGGACGGCATGCGCACCCAGGCGCGGGTACGTGGATCGGGCGCCCCCAATGCAGGAACGGGCGCCGGGTTGGACGGATTGTGCATGTGGCGATTTTACACACCGGGCCGCGCATTCTCCGCATAATTGATGCAGGCAAACCTGGCGCGCGAGACGCCTGCCTACACTGGTCCGGATGGCGGCAAGCCGTGCGCGAGGGGAGGCGATCATGGGCAAGATGGAACCGGGCGACGATGCAGACTGGATCGGCGATGGGCAGGTCGACTGCGACCTGCTGGTGGTCGGCGGCGGCATCAACGGCGCCGGCATCGCGCGCGACGCCGCCGGGCGCGGCCTGCGCGTGGTGTTGTGCGACAAGGACGATCTGGGCAGCCATACCTCGTCCGCCTCCAGCAAGCTGATCCACGGCGGCCTGCGCTATCTGGAGCAGCGCGAATTCGGCCTGGTGCGCAAGGCGCTGGGCGAGCGCGAAATTTTGCTCAAGAGCGCGCCGCACATCATGCGGCCGCTGCGTTTCGTGATGCCGCATGATGCCGGCCAGCGCTCCGCCTGGCTGATCCGCGCCGGTCTGTTCCTGTATGACCGGCTGGCGCCGCGCGCCTTCCTGCCGGCGTCCGAAGCGTTCGATCTGGCCGGGCACCGCGCCGGCCTGCCGCTGCAGCCCGAGTTCACGCGCGCGTTTGCCTATTCCGACGGCTGGGTCGACGACGCCCGGCTGGTGGTGCTCAATGCCGTCGATGCGCGCGAGCGCGGGGCGCTGGTGTTGCCGCGCACGCGTTGCGAGAGCGTGGCGCGGCGTGCGGATCACTGGGAGGCGCACTTGCCCCGTGGCGATGTTACGTCGGCGCAGCTGCAGGTACGGGCGCGGGCACTGGTGAATGCCACCGGACCTTGGGCGGCGCGCTTCGCCCGGCAGGCGAGTGGTGCGGTCAATCCTCCACGCCACACGCTGCGCCTGGTCAAAGGCAGCCACATCGTCGTGCCGCGCCTGTTCGATCATTCGTGCGCCTATCTGTTCCAGCATCCCGACGGGCGCGTGGTATTCGCGATGCCATATGAAGGTTCGTTCACGCTGATCGGCACTACCGATGTCGAGTTCGAGGGTGACCCGGATGCGCCCACCATCGCGGATGGCGAGACCGATTACCTGTGCGCGCTGGCGAACCGCTACTTCCGGCGCCAGATCACATCGCGCGACGTGGTGTGGAGTTATTCCGGCGTGCGGCCGCTGCTGGAAGATGCCGTGGCCAAGGGGACGCGGGGCAGGGCGGCGGATGCGTCGCGCGATTATTTTCTTGAACGAGATACCGCAGGGCCGCCACTGCTGTCGGTGTTCGGGGGCAAGATCACGACCTACCGCAAGCTGGCCGAGGAAGCCGTGAACTGGCTGGCGCCTTTATTAGGGCGATCGTCGCCTGCCTGGACCGCGAACGCCGTGCTGCCCGGTGGCGACTTGTTCGGCCCCACGCCAGATGCGCGTGGGGTGCTGCAGTTCGATCGCTGGGTGACGGCGCTGCGGCGGCGGCATGAGTGGCTGCCGGCGCCGTTGGCGTTGCGTTATGCGCGGGCGTACGGCACCCGGGTCGAACGGGTATTGGAAGGGTGTTCATCGCTCGACGATCTGGGCGCGGAGGTGACGCCGGGCTTGTACGAGGCCGAGCTGCGCTATCTGGTGGAGCAGGAGTGGGCGGTCAGCAGCGCCGATGTGTTGTGGCGCCGGACCAAATTAGGGCTGCATCTGCGGCCGGGCGTGGCGCGCGAGATCGATGACTGGATGGCGCGGCAACTGACAGCATCAAGCAGCGTCGCTTCGTAGGGTTGGCGGCTCCGCCGCCGACGCGTTCAACCTACGTTGGCAGGCCGCGCGGCAAATCGAAAGCCGGTTGAACGCGTCGGCGGCAAAGCGCGGGGCCGCCCAGGCCAACCCTACCGGATGCGCTTGTACCAGGCGCCGTCGTCGAACAGCGGCTGATAATCACTCGCAGCCGCATCGGTACCGTCCAGCTCACGATCCAGCCCGATCACGCCAAACAAGGCCAGGCTGTCACGGAACAGCCGCAGCACCCGCTGGCGCAGCACCGGCCCGAAATCCGGTAGCGCGCGGCAGCACAGGATCGCATGGAACTCGTTGAACGACCCATCCGTCACCAGGCAATACTGCAGCCAGGTGATCCGCTCGCGCAAGCGCGGCAGCAAACGGGCACGCCCATCGCTGACCTCGAAGTAATCGGCCAGCCGTCCGCCGCCGCCGCTGGCCTCGTAATCCTGCTGCGCTTCCTGCAACTGCGCCGCCGGCAGCGTGGCCTCGCGCACCTCGGCCAGCAGTTCATCGCTGGCCAGTGTCGCGAACACCTCGGTGCGCCCATACAGCTTTTCCTCGGCCAGCAGGATCGCCAGCGTCCACGCCTCGCCCACGCCGGCCGCCTCGGGCAGCCAGACCTTGGGCAGTGCGGTCGGCCGCAGCGAATCACTCAATGCCGTGCGCTGACGGCGCGCCCATTCGGGGCGGTCGAACAGCCTGGCCGCCGGCACCGCCAGCGCGCGCGTCACGTCGAGCGCGGCGCCGGGCTGGTGCAGCACCTGCTCCTGCAAGCGCGACAGGGTGGCCAGCTCGCGCCGTGCCACCACCTCCTGCAGCCGGCGGCGCAGCAGGGCGCGGTCGTGGCTGCGGTAATCCAGCCCGTAGCGCCCGTACAGGGCTTCGAGCAGCAGATCGATCTCGAGCTCTTCCAGCGCCGGGTCGGGGCGAAATCCGGCGGCCGGAGCTCCGGCCGGCAGCGCTCCAGTGAATGCGTTCATCGGACCGTCACCGCTTCCCTCAGTGCAGCCAGACGCGCATCATCGACAGCAGCTGCGCCACGTCGACCGGCTTGGTGATGTAGTCCGAGGCGCCGGCGGCGATGCACTTGTCGCGGTCGCCCTTCATCGCTTTCGCGGTCAGGGTGATGATCGGCAGCGAGCGGAATTTCGGGATGCGGCGGATCGCGCGCATGGTGTCGTAGCCATCCATCTCCGGCATCATGATGTCCATCAGGACGATCTCGATGGTCGGATCCTTTTCCAGCACCTCGATGCCGTCGCGGCCGTTCTCGGCGAACAGCACCTGCATCTGCTGGCGTTCCAGCAGCGTGGACAAGGCGAAGATGTTGCGCAGGTCGTCGTCGACGATGAGCACTTTACGCCCGGCCAGGCCGCCGTCGAGCGCGTGAATCTCCTCCAGCATCCTGCGCTGGGTTTCCGGCAGGCTGGCCTGCGAGCGGTGCAGGAACAGCGCCGTTTCGTCCAGCAGGCGCTCGGGCGAGCGCGCATCCTTGATCACGATGGTCTTGGCGTAGCGCTTGAGCTTCGTGACTTCCTTGCGATTGAGTTCCTGCGCCGTGTAGATCACGATCGGCAGGTCGCGCAGGCGCTCGTTGGCGCCGATCTGGTCCAGGAGGTCGAAGCCCGAGATGTCCGGCAGCGTCAGGTCCAGCACCATGCAGTCGAAGTGCGACGAGTTCAGTGCTTCGAGCGCGCTGTTGCCGTCTTCGACGGTGACGATATGGATGTCGTTATTGCCGATCAGGGACACGATCGACTCGCGCTGAGCCAGGTCGTCGTCGACCACCAGCAGGCTGCGCTTGCCGCCCATCAGGAACTTCTGGATGCGCTTGAACTCTTCCTGCAGCTGTTCGCGCGCCACCGGCTTGTTAATGTACGAGATCGCGCCCTGGCGCAGCGCGCGTTCGCGCTCGCGCAGTGACGACATCACGTGCACCGGGATGTGCCGGGTGCTCGGGTCGCGCTTGAGGCGATCGAGCACCGTGAAGCCGTCGATGTCCGGCAGGTCGATGTCGAGCAGGATCGCCGACGGCAGGTAATCGCGCGCCAGCGACAAGGTCGAGTCGCCGCGCTGGGTCACGATCGCCTTGAAGTTTTTCTCGCGCGCGAAGTCGAGCAGCACCTTGGCGAAGCGCTCGTCGTCCTCGACGATCAGCACCGACGGGTCGCCCGGCGTCACCAGGCCGCGGTCGTCCAGCACGCTGGCATATTCGACCACCGCGCCGCTGGCGTCGGTGAGTTCGAAGGTAGCCACTTCGCGCTGCTCCTGCAGCACCGGCACCAGCGGGGCAGGGGCGTTCTGCGGCGGCGCCAGGCGCGCCGGTTGCGGCTGGCGTGCCTGCTCGTAGTTGATGAAACCGGCGCGGTTATACGGCAGGTACAGGGTGAAGATGGAACCGACATTCACGGTCGATTCGACGCGGATCTCTCCACCCAGCAGGCGCGCCAGTTCGCGCGAGATCGACAGGCCCAGGCCCGTGCCGCCATATTTGCGCGCGGTCGAGCCGTCGGCCTGCTGGAAGGCCTCGAAGATCAGCTGCAGCTTGTCGGCCGGGATGCCGACGCCGGTGTCGTGCACCGAGAACGCCAGCACCGCGTCCGCATGCACCAGGTTCGGGTGGTCGGCGGTCCAGCCGCTGTTCACCAGGCTGATGGAGAGCGACACCTGGCCGTGACTGGTGAACTTGAAGGCGTTCGACAGCAGGTTTTTCAGCACTTGCTGCAAGCGCGTGGTGTCGGTCATCACAGCAGTAGGAAGGTTCTCGGCCAGGTCAACCTGGAAGCCCAGATGCTTGGCTTCGGCCATGTGGCGGAAGGTGCGGTCGACGTAGTTGCGCAGGTTCGAGAAGCGGTATTCCGACACGTCCAGCGTGACGGTGCCCGACTCGATCTTCGACAGGTCGAGAATGTCGTTAATGAGCGTGAGCAGGTCGGAACCGGAGCCGTGGATGGTCTTGGCGAATTCGACCTGCTTGCCCGACAGGTTGCCCTCGGGGTTATCCGACAGCTGCTGCGCCAGGATCAGCAGCGAATTCAATGGCGTCCTCAGTTCGTGCGACATATTCGCCAGGAACTCGGACTTGTACTTGGACGACAGCGCCAGCTGGGTCGCCTTTTCTTCCAGCGCCAGCTTGGCCTGCTCCACCTCGCGGTTCTTGCGCTCCACCTCGATGTTTTGTTCGGACAGCAGGCGCGCCTTCTCGCCCAGCTCCTGGTTGGTCTGCTGCAGTTCCTGCGCCAGCGATTGCGACTGGGTCAGCAGCGACTCGGTACGGCTGTTCGCTTCAATCGTGTTCAGCACCACGCCGATCGATTCCATCAGCTGGTCAAGGAAGGAGAGGTGGGTTTCGGTGAAGCGGTCGAGCGAGGCGATCTCGATGACGGCCTTGACCTGCTGCTCGAACAGGATCGGCAGCACCACGATATTGTTCGGCGGCGCCGAGCCCAGGCCCGACGACACCACGATGTAGTCGCGCGGTACGTCGGTCAGCCAGATGCGGGTCTTCTCCAGCGCGCACTGTCCCACCAGGCCTTCACCCGGCAGGAACGAGGTCGGCAGCTTGCGGCTGGAGCGGTAGCCGTACGAAGCGATCATGCGCAGGCGCGCGTCGGACTCCTGCGAATCCATCATGTAGAACACGCCGTGGTGGGCCGACACCAGCGGCGCCAGCTCGGACAGAATCAGTTTGGTCACCGCCTGCAGGTCGCGCTGGCCCTGCAGCAGTCGCGTGAAGCGGGCAAGGTTGGTCTTGAGCCAGTCCTGCTGCGCGTTCTTCTGCGTGGTTTCCTTCAGGTTGCGGATCATCTCGTTGATGTTGTCCTTCAGGTAGGACACCTCGCCGCGCGCTTCCACCTGGATCGAACGCGAGAGGTCACCACGCGTCACCGCGGTCGCCACTTCACCGATCGCGCGCATCTGGTTGGTCAGGTTCGCCGCCAGCTGGTTCACGTTCTCGGTCAAGTCCTTCCAGGTGCCGGCCACGCCGGACACGTTGGCCTGGCCACCCAGCTTGCCCTCGGTGCCCACTTCGCGCGCCACGCGCGTGACTTCGGATGCGAACGAGGACAGCTGGTCCACCATCACGTTGATGGTGTCCTTCAGTTCCAGGATCTCGCCCTTCACGTCCACGGTGATCTTCTTCGACAGGTCGCCGCGCGCCACGGCGGTGGTCACCGCCGCGATGTTACGCACCTGGCCGGTCAGGTTGGATGCCATGAAGTTGACGTTGTCGGTCAAGTCCTTCCAGGTGCCGCCGACGCCCGGCACGTAAGCCTGGCCGCCGAGTTTACCTTCGGTACCGACCTCGCGTGCCACGCGCGTGACTTCCGACGCGAACGAGGACAGCTGGTCGACCATCACGTTGATCGTGTTCTTCAGTTCCTGGATCTCGCCCTTGACGTCCACCGTGATTTTCTTCGACAGGTCGCCGTTCGCAACTGCGGTGGTCACTTCCGCGATGTTACGCACCTGCGCAGTCAGGTTGCCCGCCATCGAGTTCACGCCGTCGGTCAGGTCTTTCCAGGTGCCGGCCACGCCCGGCACGTTGGCCTGGCCACCGAGTTTACCTTCGGTACCGACTTCGCGCGCCACGCGCGTGACTTCCGACGCGAAGGAGTTCAGCTGGTCGACCATCACGTTGATGGTGTTTTTCAGTTCCAGGATCTCGCCCTTCACGTCGACCGTGATCTTCTTGGAGAGGTCGCCGTTCGCCACCGCGGTGGTCACGTCCGCGATGTTTCGCACCTGGCCCGTGAGGTTACCCGCCATCGAGTTCACCGAGTCGGTCAAGTCCTTCCAGGTGCCGGCCACGCCTTTCACCATCGCCTGGCCACCGAGCTTGCCCTCGGTCCCCACCTCGCGCGCCACACGGGTCACTTCGGATGCGAACGAGGACAGCTGGTCCACCATCACGTTGATGGTGTTCTTCAGTTCCAGGATCTCGCCCTTCACGTCCACCGTGATCTTCTTGGACAGGTCGCCGTTCGCCACCGCGGTGGTCACCGCCGCGATGTTACGCACCTGACCCGTCAGATTGGATGCCATGAAGTTGACGTTGTCGGTCAAGTCCTTCCAGGTGCCGGCAACACCCGGCACGTAGGCCTGGCCGCCGAGCTTACCTTCGGTACCCACCTCGCGCGCCACGCGCGTCACTTCCGATGCGAAGGAGCGCAGCTGGTCCACCATCACGTTGATGGTGTCCTTCAGTTGCAGGATCTCGCCGCGCACGTCGACCGTGATCTTCTTCGACAAGTCGCCGTTCGCCACCGCCGTGGTCACTTCCGCGATGTTACGCACCTGCGAGGTCAGGTTGCCCGCCATCGAGTTCACCGAGTCGGTCAAGTCCTTCCAGGTGCCGGCAACGCCCTTCACCTGCGCCTGGCCACCGAGTTTACCCTCGGTGCCGACCTCGCGCGCCACGCGCGTGACTTCGGACGAGAACGAAGACAGCTGCTCCACCATCGTGTTCGCGGTCATCGCCGCGCGCAAGTATTGACCTTTGAGCGGATGGCCGTCGACTTCGAGCGCCATGGTCTGCGACAGGTCGCCTTTCGCCACCGCGCCGATCACGCGCGCCATCTCGGTGGTCGGGCGCACCAGGTCGTCGATCAGGGTGTTGACGGAACTGATCATGGTGCTCCAGCCGCCCACCACGCCCGGCAGGTCGGCGCGCTGGGTCAGGTGGCCTTCGCGGCCCACCACGCGCGACACTTCGGTCACCGTCTCCACCATCTTCTGCTTGGTCTCGATGATGTCGTTCAGGGTGTCGGCGATCTTGCCCGACACGCCGGTCCAGTCGGATGGCATGCGCACCGAGAAATCGCCTTTTTTCAATGCCATCAATGTGGTGAGCAGCAATTTGACGTCCAACTGTTCGCCCATGTCGGTCATGGTGTTCATCGACTGTGATCCTTGTTTCGGTGGGGTGGTGAAGTGAAGAGCGAGGCTACTCTCGGTTACAAATAATTGCAAATATGAAATTTATTCGTGCGCAGGGTAGTAGAAATTACCTGGTCACGGCGCACGATTGCGATTTGGCTTGTTGTTTATGCACGACAACATGCAAAACGGGTGCAATTTTCGTGGCCGATTGTTAATTTCCGTGAATTTTGGAGGGGGTCGAAGCAACTAGCATACAGGTGTTGACCAAAATTCCGCCCCCATGATTGATACCGCTCTATTACTCGAGCTGATGCAGGCCAAGGACACTTCCGAATGGAGTGACTCCTTGTACACGCTCGCGCGCGGTCTGGGTTTCGATCGGGTGCTGTACGGGGTGGTGGCGTCGCGCAATGCGCCGTTCGAATCGGCTTTCTTGCGCAGCAATTATTCGGAAAGCTGGCGCAACCGCTACGACCGCAACGGCTTCGCCTATGTCGACCCGACCGTGTCGCACGCGCTGTCGAGCAGCCTGCCGCTGGTATGGGAGCCGGGCACTTTCGCCTCCGAAGACCAGCAGGCGCTGTACGAAGAAGCGCGCATGCATGGCCTGCGCAGCGGAGTGACGCTGCCGGTGCACGGCCCGCAGGGCGAGTTCGGGGTGCTCAGTTTCGCCTCGGATGCCCGTCCCGATGCCGAGGCGCGCCGCGCCGCCGCCGCCGCGCTGCCTACTCTGACGCTGGTGCGCGATTATGCGCTGGCGTCCTCGGCCCGTTTCCGCGAAGAGCTGTTGCGCCACGAAACGCCGCAACCGCTCCAGAAACACCAGCAACATCAACAGTACCAGCAGACACAGCACGCCCAGCACACTCAGCACCAGGAACACCATCGGCCCCACGTGCCGCAACACCAGATCGACGCTCAGCGCGCCGGCCTGCCGCGCCTGACCAAGCGCGAGCTCGAAGTGCTGCAATGGGTCATGGCCGGCAAGTCGTCATGGGAGATCGCCCGGATTACCAGCTGTTCCGAGGCCACCGTCAATTTTCACCTGGCGAATGTCCGTCAAAAATTTGACGTGAACACCCGCCAGCAGGCGGTGGTCAAGGCGATCGCCCTGGGGATGCTTATCCCTGAAGATCACCATCGTTGAGCTTGCCGTTCATGTACATGCGCAACAGGATCGACACGGGAGCAGGGATGGCAAGGCCGGTTTCGAAGCGGCTGCCGCTCGATTGGGTGACGCCGAAGCGGCCCCAGAATTTTTCCTGGCTTTCGCGTTTGCCGATGCGCAGGCGGCGCAGCTCGTGCGGGGCCAGGCGGATCGGACCGGCGCCCGGGATGCCCTGGTGGGCTTGCAGTTCGGCAGCCAGTGCGTCGCACATCAGATCGTTTGCCATGGTAGTTCCTTTCGTGGTGAACAAGCGGGGCGGAAAGTTAAATCGGGTTGATGGACAAAAGTATTGCACCGCCGACATGACTCAACACCTATCAGACCTGATAGTTACCGTTCTACCCAACTTGCATAAAAAATTGATGCGCACTGCATTTTCTCTTCACCTGACGGTTCATCACATTGCGATAGCACACGAGGGGGCTGACAAATGAGCATGCAAATCCGGATCGCGCCGCGTGGCGCCTTCAAATCGAACGAACTGTGCGAAATGCATACCCTGCGCGCCAAGGTGTTCCGTGGGCGCCTGGGGTGGGAAGTGCCGGTGCTGTCCGGCATGGAGATCGACGGCTACGACGCGCTCGAGCCGCGCTACATGCAGATGCGCGAGGGCGAGACCCTGCGCGGCTGCTGGAGATTGCTGCCGACCGAAGGGCCGTACATGCTGAAGGATTCGTTCCCGCAGCTGCTCGACGGCCAGGAAGCGCCAAGCGATCCGCAGATATGGGAACTGTCGCGCTTTGCGCTGGAAACCGAAGGCGCGGCCGGCTTCGGCTTTTCGGACATGACGATGGAATCGATCGAGGCGGTGATCCGCCACGCTCATGAGCAGGGGCTGCAGCGCTACGTCACCGTGACCACGGTGGCGATCGAGCGCATGCTGCGCCGTGCCGGGGTGGTGATCACCCGTATCGGCGCGCCGCAGCAGGTCGGCATCGAGCGCGCGGTGGCGCTGTATGTCGAGATTGAACCGACCTGGGACGCGTTGTATGCGCCGCGATTACTGGCCTCTTAGTTGACCTTTTGAACCGGAGAACGATCCGTTTGCGCGCCCAGTTGCTCGATCAGGAAGGTATAGGTCAGCGCCCACATGCGCGCGGTCTGCTCGTTGTCGGCCGCGCCGGCGTGGCCGCCTTCGGTGTTTTCCCAGTACAGCACGTCGTGGCCCTGGTCCAGCATGCGCGCCGCCATCTTGCGCGCGTGGCCCGGATGCACTCGGTCGTCGCGGGTCGAGGTGGTGAACAACACGAGCGGATACCGTTCGCCCGGGCGCACGTTGTGGTACGGCGAATAGCGCGCCAGGTATTCCCAGTCGGCCGGATCATCCGGGTCGCCGTACTCTCCCATCCAGGACGCGCCGGCCAGCAGCTCGTGGTAGCGCCGCATGTCGAGCAGCGGTACCTGGCACACCACGGCGCCGAACAGGTCGGGACGCTGGGTCAGCGCCGCGCCCACCAGCAGGCCGCCATTGCTGCCGCCCATGATGCCGAGCTTGTCCGGCGTGGTGACGCCGCGCCTGACCAGGTCTTCGCCCACCGCGATGAAGTCATCGAACGCGCGCTGGCGATGCTGGCGCAGCGCGGCCTGGTGCCAGCGCGGGCCGAACTCGCCGCCGCCGCGGATGTTGGCCAATACATAGGTGCCGCCCTGGTCGAGCCAGGCGGCGCCGGTCATGCCGCTGTAGAAGGGCTTCAGCGAGACCTCGAAGCCGCCGTAGCCGTACAGCAGGGTGGGATTCGGTTCCCCCGGACCCTGGCCGCGGCGCGTGACCACGAAGTAGGGCACCGGCGTGCCGTCGCCCGAGACGGCGGTGTGCTGGGCCACGTCGTACGGCGCCGCGTCGAAAAAGGCCGGCATCGACTTCAGTGGCGTGCGGGTGTCGCCGCCGGCCGTCATCAGGTACAGCGTGGTCGGATGCAGGAAGTCGGTGACGGTCAGGAAATAGTCGTCCGAATTGTCGGAGTCGAGCGCCGCCACGCCCAGCGCACCGAAGGCCGGCACGTCGACGTCGCGCCGTTGCCACGCCTGGCCGTTGGTGCGTTGCAGCTCCACCACGCGGTTCTTGACGTTGTCGAGCACCGTCAGCAGCAGAGCGGTCTTGGTGACCGAGACGCCGTCGAGCGAGGTGGCAGCGGTCGGCGCGAACAGCACCTCAAAGTCGCGCCCGCCATCCAGGAAGGCATCGAAGCCGGTGGCCAGCAGCGCGGCTTGCGGATAGGTGCGGCCGCCAATGTCCCAGTCGGAGCGCAGTTCGATCACGATCTGGTCGCGCAAGGCGAACGCGTTGGCGTCCTGCGGCTTGTCGATCTTGATCAGTTGCTCGCCGCGGCGCAGGAACAGTTCGCTGGTATAGAAGTCGATCTGGCGCTGGATGAAGGCGCGTTCCCAGCCGGGCGTGTTGTCCTGATGGCCGGAGGCGGCCAGGTCATCAGGCGCCGCTTCGTACACGGTGATGGCCTGCTCCAGCGGCGTGCCGCGGCGCCACTCCTTGACGATGCGCGGGTAGCCCGATTCGGTCAGGCTGCCGGGGCCGAAGTCGGTGCCGACGTACAGGGTGTCGCGGTCGATCCAGGACACGTCGCTTTTCGCTTCCGGCAGCGTGAAACCGTCGGCCACGAAGGCGCACGCGGACAGGTCGAATTCGCGCACCACGTGCGCGTCGCCGCCTCCGCGCGACAGCGACACCAGGCAGCGTGCGCCGTGCGGCTCGAGCCAGGCGACGCCGGCCCAGACCCAGTTCTCGTCCTCGTCGCGCGCCAGCGCATCGAGATCGAGCACCGTTTCCCATTGCGGCGCCGGCTGACGGTACTGCTCGAGCGTGGTGCGGCGCCAGATGCCGCGCGCATGGTTGGCATCGCGCCAGAAGTTGTAGCACAGGCCATCGTGCACGCCGACGTAGGGAATCTTTTCGCTCGAGTCGAGGATCGCCTTCAGGCGCGTGCGCAGCGGCGCGAAGCCCGGGCGGCCTTCCAGCTCGGCCTCGGCAGCGGCATTGCGCTCGGCCACCCAGGCACGCGCGCGTTCGCCGTCGACCTCTTCCAGCCACAGGTAGGGATCGTCATGGTCGTGCGGCTGGTGCTGCGCGGGTTGCGGCTGGGTGTCCTGTTGCATGCTGTCCTCGTCAATATGTTCAATCATTGCGCGCCCGTATGGCGCGCCGCCATACTAACAATTTTAGGAAGCGGGCATCGTCCGCGAGGGACAGCATGAAGCGAACCACTGCGCTCATCGGCGGCCGGCTCCGATCCGGTCTCCAGCGTCTCGGACGTACTGTTGTGATACTGGCCGGCGGCGTGCTGCTGTCGCTGGCGGTCGGGCTGCTGCTGTTCGCGGTCAGCGCGCGCAGCATCGAGGACGATGCCCGGCTGCGCTTCGACAACGAAGCGCGCAGCATCCAGGAACGGCTCGACAGCGCGATCGCTTCGTACGGTCGCGCGGTGCGCGGCGTGGTGGCGCTGCACGCGGCCGGTCGCGCCGATGGCCCGCCGGATCGCGAGGCCTTCCAGCGTTATGTGGCCGCGCTCGACATCGCCCGCGATTACCCGGCGATCGAGGGCGTCAACTTCGCCAGCCATGTGCCGGAGCACGCACTGGAAGGCTTCGTGGCCGCCATGCGCGCCAGCGAAAGCCCCGATTTCGCGGTCAAGCCGCCAGGACGGCGCGCCTATTACGAAGTGGTCAGCTTCGAGTTCCCGCGCGACCCGCCCAACCGGCGCCTGGGGATCGACATGGCCGCCAACCCGGCGGTGGCCACCACGCTGGCACGTGCGCGCGACAGCGGCGGCATGAGCGCCTCGGGCCAGCCGATGTACCTGCAGCACCCGACGCCGCACATCGCGATTGGCATGCGCCTGCCGGTGTACCGCGGCGGCGGCCTGCCGCCGAGCGTCGAAGCGCGCCGTGCGGCCTACGTGGGCACGGTCGGCGTCGCGTTCTCGGTGCAGGAACTGGTGCGCGGCGCGCTCGGCTCCCCTGACGGCCGGCCGCTGCGTCTGAGCCTGTATGGCTCCAACCTGCCGCATGCGCCGGGGCCGGGTGCGGCGCCGGTTGCCGGCGACCGCCTGCTGGACGGCGCCGACGTGCGCGGCGCCGGGCCCGATCCGGACACCCACTTCATCACGGTACTGGGCGTGAACTTCGCCGGCAGCCAGTGGAAGGCGCACATCTCGGCGCCGAAGCAGGCGATGCTGACCGGGTTCTCGCGCTACCTGCCATGGGGCGCGTTCGTCGCCGGCGGCGGCGCGACGCTGCTGGTGTACGTGCTGTTCTTCGCCCAGTACCGCTCGCGCCGTGCCGCCGACCAGCAACGCCTGCTGCTCGACACGGTGCTCGACAACCTGGACGCCGAGGTCTATCTGAAGGACGACGCGCGCCGCATCCGCTACCTGAACGCCAAGGGCGCGGCGGCGATCGGACGCCCGGCGGCCGAAGTGACCGGGCTGCACGACCATGACGTGGTGGCGCCGGCGCTGGCCGACGCGGCCTGGGAGCACGACCGCGCGGTGCTGGAAGGCGGCGGACGCAGCGCGGTGCAGTTCGAGCAGGGCCAGCGCCCCGGCGACCACGGCACGCGTCAGCTGTGGAGCGTGCGCGTGCCGCTGCAGATTGGCGAAGATCCGGCGGTGCTGTGCGTCTCGACCGACATCACCGAGCTGCACCGGCTGAAAGCGCGCGCCGACGCCGCCAGCAAGGCCAAGAGCGACTTCCTGTCCAACATGAGTCACGAGATCCGCACGCCGATGAACAGCATCATCGGCATGACCCACCTGGCGCTCAATGCCGCCCCCGATCCGCGCCAGCGCGATTATCTGGAAAAGATCTATCACTCGGGCCAGCACCTGCTGGGCATCATCAACGACATCCTCGATTTTTCCAAGATCGAGGCCGGCATGCTGGAATTGCGCCGCGAGACCTTCATGCTCGACGCCCTGATGCGCAACGTCGAAGTCCAGCTGGGCGCGGCGGCGGCGGCCAAGGGCCTGGGCTTCGACGTCGAGATCGCGCCCGAACTGATGCGGCCCCTGTGCGGCGACGTGCTGCGCCTGGAGCAGGTCTTGATCAACTTCGCCGGCAACGCCGTCAAGTTCTCGGAGCGCGGCCGCATCAAGCTGCGCGCCAACCTGGCACGCGCCTTCGGTCCCGAGGTGCTGGTGCGCTTCGAGGTGCAGGACCGCGGCATCGGCATCGCTCCCGACGCGCTGCCGCAGCTGTTTACCCCGTTCCAGCAGGCCGACCCCTCGGCCACGCGCCGCCACGGCGGCACCGGCCTGGGGCTGGCGATCAGCCGCCAGCTGGCCGAGTTGATGGGCGGCGAGGTCGGCGTCACCAGCGATCCGGGCACCGGCAGCACCTTCTGGTTCACCGCGCGCCTGTCGCTGGAAGACCGCGCCGCGATGGTCGGCCTGGGTGCGGCGCCGGCGCCGGCGATCGCGCGGCTGGACGAATGCGCGGTGCTGCTGGTCGAGGACAATCCGTTCAACCAGCAGGTGGCGCGCGAGCTGCTGGAGCAGGCCGGCGCTAAAGTGACGGTGGCCGGCGACGGCGCCCAGGCACTGGCGGCGATGGAGCGGGCGCGCTTCGACTGCGTGCTGATGGATGTGCAGATGCCGGTGATGGACGGGCTGGAAGCGACGCGCCGCATCCGCGCCGATCCGGCGCTGAAGGACACGCTGGTGGTGGCGATGACGGCCAACGCCGGCGTCGTCGACCGCGCGCGCTGCCTGGCGGCGGGGATGAACGAATTTTTGGCCAAGCCGGTGGTGCCGGAGTTGCTGGCGGCGACCATCGCGCGTTGCCTAGGGCGGACCACGGCGCCGGTGCCGGATGTGGCGATGGCGCCCGTTGCTGGTTCGAGTGCCGGCGCGGCCCCGGTGGTGACCGGAGGCAGCGATGTGCTCGATCTGGCGCGGCTGGCGGCGACCGCCAACGGCGACACCGACCGCATGCGCAAGTACGCCTACCTGTTCCTGGAAACGGCGCGCGAGAACCTGGCCGGGATCGAGAACGCGCTGGCGGGCGGCGACCTGACCCACACGGCCAGCCTGGCGCACCAGCTCAAATCCGCGGCGCGCGCGGTCGGGGCGTTGACGTTCGGTGAGGTGTGTGAAGACCTGGAAGCGCAGCCGGGGCGCATGGCGTCAAGCGGCGGCGCGGCTGTCGCTGTCGCCGGCACGGCGCAGGCACGTGCCCTGGTGGCACGATTGCGTGCGCTGCTGCTGCGCATCGAGCGCGAGGTGTCGGCACAGTTCGGGTGCCGTGCCAGCGACGGCCGCTAGCGAGAAAATCCAGGGCAACTAACAACTAACGGGGTCAGATCCGAAAAGTTGACACGGACTCGACGTTAGAGCCAGGAGGGTAGAACGGTGGGGAACTGGCGAGTCTCTGTGTGAGCGCCTTGCCCCGGTTCACAACGTTTTCGCCTGACAGCTGTTCAGCTCGTGTCTACTTTTCGGGTCTGACCCCGACGAGAGAATGAGCTGTGCTGCTACAGTTGCCAATAGCTATTATTGGTGCAAATTTGATAATATTGGCAGACTCTTCACGTTCAACGGCCCCTGTCAGGTTGCCCGCCACTCCGGTATCATTCGGGGATGAATCAGATTTCCTCCCCTCCATTTGTCATTGGTGTCGCCGGCGGCAGCGGCAGCGGCAAGTCAACGGTTTCCCAGCAAGTGCTTGCGTCGTTCGGCTCCGATGTGGTCTCGGTCGTCATGCAGGACGACTACTACCGCGATCAGACCGATCTGACCCCGGAAATGCGCCGCAAGCAGAACTACGATCACCCGAACGCGTTCGACTGGCCGCTGCTGGTGCAGCACGTCCAGGCGCTGCGCAACGGCGAGACGATCGAGATGCCGGTGTACGACTTCACGATCAGCAACCGTTCCAGCGAAACCATCACCGTCAAGCCGGCCCCGGTGATCGTGATCGAAGGCCTGTTCGCCCTGCACGATCCGGACCTGCGCAACATGATGTCGCTGAAGATCTTCGTCGACACCGCGCCGGACGTGCGCTTCATCCGCCGCCTGCAGCGCGATCTGGCCGAGCGCGCGCGCTCGGTCGACAGCATCGTCAAACAGTACATGGACACGGTGCGCCCGATGCACAAGCAGTTCATCGAGCCGACCAGGCGCCATGCCGACGTCATCCTGCCGCACGGCGCCAACGGTCCGGCGGTCGACGTCATTACCACCAAGGTGGCGAGCGTCATCGACAAATTGAACCGGTCCTGACTGTCGCCCCATCGTCCCGCGGCGTCCGCCGCGGCCATGCCACGCACATCCATCCCATGTCGATCCATTTCTACGAACCCCGCAACGGCCATGGGCTGCCCCATGATCCCTTCAATGCGATCGTCGGTCCGCGCCCGATCGGCTGGATCTCGTCGTTGAGCCAGGACGGCGTGCGCAACCTGGCGCCGTACAGCTTCTTCAACGCCTTCAACTACATCCCGCCGATCGTCGGCTTCGCCAGCATCGGCGCCAAGGACACGCTGCGCAACGTCCAGGATACCGGTGAATTCGTCTGGAACCTGGCGACCCGGCCGCTGGCGGAGGCGATGAACGCCAGCTGTGCGGCGGTGGCGCCGGAGGTGGACGAGTTCGCGCTGGCCGGACTGACCGCCGTGCCGAGCCGCCTGGTCAAAGCGCCGCGCGTGGCCGAAAGCCCGGTGGCGTTCGAGTGCAAGGTCACCCAGATCGTCCAGCTGCAGCGCACCGACGGTGAAACGGTGCCGACCTGGCTGGTGCTGGGCGAAGTGGTCGGTGTGCACATCGCGCAGGAGACATTGAAGGACGGCGTCTACGACACCGCGGCCGCCGGTCACATCCTGCGCGGCGGTGGCCCGGCCGACTATTTCTCGATCGGGCCGGAACAGCTGTTCCAGATGCACCGGCCGCGCTGATCGATCCTGTCGCCGGCTTGCCTGCGAATCATTGGAGATCTCCGCGCCAGCCTGACCGCGAAAGGGTAGCGTAAACCCATCCCGAACGGATGGGCTACGCTATCGCCGCGCCCCCAAACGCGGTATCCTGTGCCCCCGGTTCGACGGCAACCTTTCCGCATCCACTCCGCACTTCCATTCGCATGTCTTCCTCTATCTCCCCCGGCCTGCTGATCCTCCACGGTAACCAGATGGAGCTGCTGCGCAGCGCCGTGTTCGACTGGCTGCGCAACCATCCGCTGGCGCCGCTGGAAGAAGAAGTGTTCCTGGTCCAGTCTAACGGCGTGGCCGAGTGGCTCAAGATCGCGCTGGCCGAGGAACTCGGCGTCTGCGCCGCCACCCGCGTGGCGCTGCCGGCGCGCTTCATGTGGGAAGCCTATCGCGGCATGCTGGGACGCGAACGGGTGCCGACGCGCGCGCCGTTCGACAAGGATCCGCTGACCTGGCGCCTGATGCGCCTGTTGCCGACCCTGCTGCAGCAGGACGGCTACGAGCCGCTGGCGCGCTTCCTGGCCGGTGGCGACGCCGAGCGCCGCCTGCAGCTGGCCGAGCGCGTGGCCGATCTGTACGACCAGTACCAGGTCTACCGCGCCGACTGGCTCCAGGACTGGGCCGAAGGCCGCGACCAGCTGCGCCGCGCCGGCGGCGACGCGGTGCCGCTGGCGCCCGAGCAGCGCTGGCAGGCCTGCCTGTGGCGCGCGATCCACGAGAGCCTGCCGCCGGAGCAGCGCTGGAGCGGGCGCGCCACCATCCACGCCCAGTTCCTGTCGGCGGTCGAGCAGGACTTTCCGCCCGCCAGCCGCCTGCCGCGGCGCGTGGTGCTGTTCGGGATGTCGACCCTGCCATACCAGACCTTGCAGGCGATCGCCGCGCTGGCGCGCCACACCCAGGTGCTGTTCGCGGTACCGAACCCGTGCCGCTTCTACTGGGGCGACATCATCGAGGGCCGCGAACTGCTGAAAGCCGCACGCCGCCGCCAGCCGCTGCGCGAGGGCGCCGACCTGGGTGCGATCCCGATCGAAGAACTGCACGCGCACAGCCACCCGCTGCTGGCGAGCTGGGGACGCCAGGGCCGCGACTTCGTGCGCATGCTGGACGAATTCGACAACCAGGACGCAAGCGAAGCCGGCGACGGTCCGCACCTGCGGGTCGACCTGTTCGCGGACGATGACGGCGCCACCTTGCTGGCCCAGGCCCAGGCCGCGGTGCGCGACCTGGTGCCGCTGTCCGAGCACCCGCACGTGCCGCCGATGCCGGATGACCGCTCGATCGAATTCCACGTGACGCACAGCGTGCAGCGCGAAGTCGAGGTGCTGCACGACCAGCTGCTGTCCTGGTTCGCGGGCGACCCCACGCTGCGTCCGCGCGACGTGGTGGTGATGGTGCCCGACATCGACACCTTCTCGCCGGCGATTCACGCGGTATTCGACCAGCACCGGCGCGGCGACGATCGGCACATCCCGTTCGAGATCGGCGACGTGCGCGACCGCAGCGTCAATCCGCTGCTGGTGTCGCTCGAATGGCTGCTGCGCCTGCCGCAGCAGCGCTGCCGCCAGAGCGAGGTGCGCGACCTGCTGGATGTGCCGGCGGTGGCGCAGCGTTTCGGCCTCTCTGACGAAGACCTGCCGATCCTGGGCCGCTGGATCGAAGGCGCCGGCGTGCGCTGGGGCCTGGACCGCGAGCACCGCGCCGGCCTGGGACTCGGCATGGCGGGCGAGCAGAATGCCTGGATCTTCGGCGTGCGCCGCATGCTGCTCGGCTACGCCAGCGGCGCCGGCGCCAGCTTCGGCGAGATCGAGCCGTACGCGGAAGTCGGCGGCCTGGATGCGGCGCTGGCGGGATCACTGGCGCAGCTGGTCGACTGCCTGCTCAACTGGCGCGCCGCGCTGGACCAGCCGCGCCGTCCCGCCGAATGGGGCGAAGCGGCGCGCGAGATGCTGTCGTGCTTCTACGCCGCCAGCGATGAAGCCGACCGCCTGACCCTGGCCAGCCTGAGCGAAGGCCTGCAGTGCTGGCTCGAGACCTGTGACGCGGCCGGCTTCGACGAGCCGATGCCGCTCGCGGTGCTGCGCGAAGCCTGGCTGAATGAGCTCGACCAGCCGACCCTGAACCACCAGTTCGTGTCCGGCGGCGTGACCTTCTGCACCCTGATGCCGATGCGCGCGGTGCCGTTCCGCGTGGTGTGCCTGCTGGGCATGAACGACGGCGACTTCCCGCGCCGCGCGCGCCACTCCGACTTCGACCTGCTGGCGCTGCCCGGCATGGCACGTCCGGGCGACCGCTCGCGCCGCGACGACGACCGCTACCTGATGCTGGAAGCGCTGCTGGCCGCGCGCGACAAGTTCTACGTCAGCTGGGTGGGACGCAATGTGCGCGACAACAGCGAGCAGCCGCCGTCGGTACTGGTGGCGCAGCTGCGCGACTATCTGGCGGCCGGCTGGGATCTCGATCTGGACGAGCGCACGACCGAGCACGCGCTGCAGCCGTTCAGCCGCCGCTACTTCCAGCGCGGCGGCCTGCTGACCTATGCCGGCGAATGGCGCTTGGCCCACGGCGCCGAGGAAGACGCGGCCGCCGACGACCTGCCGCGGCACGAGCTGGAGCCGGACTTTGTGCTGAAGCTGGGCGAACTGGCCAGCTTCCTGCGTCAGCCGGCGCGCTACTTCTTCCGCCGCCGCCTGGGCGTGGTGTTTGCTGATGCAGTGCAGGTGGGCGAGGACGAAGAGCCGTTCGCGCTCAACGCGCTGGAACGCTACCAGATCGAAGACCACCTGCTGGATGATAGCGGCGAGCCGGAACCGATCGAGGAAGTGCGCACCACGCTGGCCGAACGGGCAGGGCGCCTGGCGCGCGAAGGCGTGCTGCCGATCGGCCTGGTGGGCCGCATGTGGCAGGAACAGCTGGTCAATGCGCTGGCGCCGGTGCGCACCGAGTGGCTGCGCCTGGGCGCGCGCTTCCCGCAGCCGGCGGCCAAGCTGTCGGTGGCGCTGGAGCTGGATGGCCTGCCGCTCGACGACTGGATCGATCGATTGCGCAGCAGCGAAGAAGGACAGACCGCGTGGCTGATGCAGCTGTCCTCGCGCGTGCTGGATCGCGGCGGCAAGCCGCGCGGCGACAAGTTGATCGGTCCCTGGCTGCGCCAATTGGCGAGCAGCGCCGCCGGCACGCCGGTGACCGGCTACCTGGTGGCGCGCGACGCGGTGGTGGAGATGAAACCGCTGGAGCAAGCCGATTCGCTGGCGGTGCTGCGCGACCTGGCCCGCCTGTGGCGCGCGAACCTGGACAGCCCGCTGCCGGTGGCTTGCCGCACCGCGCTGGCGCAGCTGGCGGAAGGCGATCCACGTGCGGTGTATGACGGCGGCTTTGAAATGTCGGGCGAGGTCGAGGACTTGTGCCTGGCACGCCTGTGGCCCGACTTCGACGCCCTGCGCGCCGCCGGCGGCTGGCCCGAACTGGCCGACGAACTGTATGGACCGCTGGCGCGCTGGATGGACGGCGCGCTGACGGTCACGCCTCTTTCGGAAGTGTAAGCATGAGCCAGAAGCTCGACCCACTCGTTCTTCCCCTGCACGGCTCGCGCCTGATCGAAGCCTCGGCCGGCACCGGCAAGACCTGGACCATCGCCGCGCTGTACGTGCGCCTGGTGCTGGGCCATGGCGGCGATGACGCTTTCGTGCGCCCGCTGCTGCCGTCCGAGATCCTGGTGATGACCTTCACCCGCGCCGCCACGCGCGAACTGGCCAACCGCGTGCGCGAGCGGTTGGTGCAGGCTGCCGCCTACTTCCGCGGCGAGCTGGAACTGGACGACGCCTACCTGGAGAAATTGGCCGAATCCTACGCCGAAGGAAGCGAAAGAAGCATCGCCGCGCACCGCCTGATGCTGGCCGCCGAAACGATGGACGAAGCGGCGATCTTCACCATCGACGCCTGGTGCCAGCGCATGCTGCGCGAGCACGCGTTCGATAGCGGCAGCCTGTTCGACGAGGAGCTGGTCAGCGACGAGCGATTGCTGTTCGAGGACGCGGCGCACGACTACTGGCGCCAGCACGTGTACCCGCTCGGCGCCGATGCACTGGACGCGGTGCTGGGCACCTGGAGCGACGTCGAGGCGATGAAGCGCGGCGTGCGCGACCTGGTGCATCGCGCTCCGTTGCTTGGCGAGGTGCCGCACGAGCCGCTGGGGCAGCTGGTGGCGCGCATGACGCGCGCCCAGCGCGAAGAGCTGGGCCGCCTGAAGCAGGGCTGGAGCGAACGCGCCGATGCGATGGAGCGCTGGATCGCCGAGCATCGCGGGCGCGACCCGAAGTGCTTCAACGGCACCAAGATGCGGCCCGATTCGCTGGTCAAGTGGTTCGACGCGCTGCGCGCCTGGGCCGCTAACCCGGACCTGCACATGCCGGACCTGAACGACACCGCCTGGCGCCGCCTGACCCCGGGCGGCATCGAGGACGCATTCAGCAAGAATTTCTCGACCGAGGTGCCGGAGCATTTCGATGCCACCGCCGCACTGCAGGAAGCCTTGGGGGCAATCGATCCGATCGCGCACGCGCTGCTGCGTCATGCCGCCGGCCATATCGGCGCGCGCATGCAGGAACTGAAGCGCCGCAACCGCCAGTTCGGCTTCGCCGACATGCTCGAGCGCCTGAAAGCTGCGCTGGAAGGCGAGAACGGCGCCGCGCTGCGCCAGCGCATCGTCGAACAGTACCCAGTGGCGATGGTCGATGAATTCCAGGACACCTCGCCCGACCAGTACCGCATCTTCGACCTGCTGTACCGTGTGGCCGACAACGATCCGCAACAAGGCCTGTTCCTGATCGGCGACCCCAAGCAGTCGATCTACGGCTTCCGCGGTGCCGACATCCACAGCTATTTGTCGGCACGCCGCGCCACCACCGGCCGCCACTACCAGCTCGGCACCAACTACCGCTCGACGGCGGCGCTGGTGGAAGCGGTCAACCAGCTGTTCCTGCACGCCGAGACGGAGGCCAACGGCAGCGGCTACAGCGCCGGCGCATTCCGTTTCCGCCGCGGTGACGATAATCCCTTGCCGTTCGACGCGGTCGATGCCAAGGGCCACAGCAAGCAATTGGTCGGCGTCGACGGCGAGCTGCAGGCGCTGGCGGTCTGCACCACCTGCCGCGACGACTTGAAGGCCGACGATTACCGCGACTTCTTCGCCCAGCACTGCGCCGAGCACATTGTGCAGATGCTGAACGACGAGCGCGTGGGCTTCAAGGAAGAGGACGACGACGGGCAGGAGCGGTTCACGCGCCTGATGCCGGCCGATATCGCGGTCCTGGTGCGCGACCGGCGCGAAGCCGCCGCCATCCGCCGCGCGCTGGCGCGGCGCAAGGTCCCGAGCGTCTACCTGTCGGACAAGGATTCGGTGGTCGAAAGCGAAGAAGCGGCCGACGTGCTGCGCTGGCTGTACGCGGTCGCCAATCCGCTCGACGGCGCGCTGGCACGCGCGGCCTTCGCCACCCGCACCGCAGGCCTGGGCCTGGCCGAACTGGCGCGCTTTTCGCACGACGAGCTGGCATGGGAAGCGCGCGTCGAGATGCTCAAAACGCTGCACGGCATCTGGCAGCGGCGCGGCGTGCTGGCCATGCTGCGCAGCTTCATCCACCAGCTCGGCCTGCCCGCGCGCCTGCTGCGCGAGCCGGGCGGCGAGCGGCGCCTGACCAATCTGCTGCACCTGGCCGAACTGCTGCAGGAAGCCAGCGCCCAGCTGGAAGGCGAGCAGGCGCTGACGCGCTGGTTCGCTGAACAGATCGAGGGCCTCGGCTCGGGCGGCGACGAGCGCGTGCTGCGCCTGGAGAGCGACGCCGAACTGGTGAAGGTGGTCACGGTGCACAAGTCGAAAGGCCTGGAGTATCCGCTGGTGTACCTGCCGTTCGCGGTCACCGCGCGCCGCACCGACCGCCGCAACCGCGCCTTCTTCGAGTATGTGGACCTGGAGGGCGAACGCCACCTGGATCTGGCGCTGTCCGACGACGCACTCGACGCGGTCGATCGCGCCCGCATCGAGGAAGACCTGCGCCTGCTGTACGTGGCGCTGACGCGCGCGCGCCACTTTCTGTGGCTGGGCGCGGCGGCGGTGGCGGCCGGGCGCAAGGGAGAAAACCGGCTGCACGAGTCGGCGCTCGGCTATCTGCTGGGCGGGGGCGGCGCCATCGCCGCCGACGCGCTGCGCGACCACTTCGAGCGCCTGCGTGGCGGTGTCGAAGGGATCGCGCTGCATGAACTCGATCCGCCCGAAGGCGTCACATTACTGGCACGCCACGATGCGCGTCCCGACCTGCTGGATGCGCCGAGCTATCATGCCGACTTCGAGCGCGACTGGGCGGTGGGCTCGTTCACGTCGCTGACCCGCCATGCGGTGGCGCCGCCGGCGCCGATGCGGGCGCAGGAGCAGACGCTGATGGAGGAAGCCCCGCAGGTGGTGACACCGCCGCGCATCGAGGACGCGCCATGGCACCGCTTCCCGCGCGGTTCGGTGCCGGGCAACTTCCTGCACGAGCAGCTCGAATGGCTGGCGCGCGAAGGCTTCGACTGCCTGCAGGATCCGACCTGCGAACCTCGCCTGGCACAGCGCATCGAGCGCGCCGGCTGGGGCCATCGCATGGACGATGCGCTGGCCTGGCTGCACGCGATCGTCGAGACGCCGCTGCCGCCGCTCGGCCTGGCCCTGAACGGCCTGCGCGGCGTGCTGCCCGAGATGGAATTCTGGTTCCCAAGCGAGCGCCTCAAGCTGCCCAAGCTCGATGAATTATGCCGCACCCACCTGCTGGGCGCGATCGAGCGGCCGACGCTGCCCGAGAAGACGCTGCACGGCATGCTGAAGGGCTTCGCCGACTTGGTGTTCGAGGTCGACGGCCGCTACTGGGTGCTGGACTACAAGTCGAATGCGCTGGGCACCGGCGACGACGCTTACACGCGCCTGGCGATGGACGCCGGCATGGCCGGCCACCGCTACGACATCCAGGGCACGATCTACATGCTGGCGCTGCACCGCCTGCTGCGCGCGCGCCTGGGCGACGCCTACGAACCCGAGTACCAGCTGGGCGGGGCGCTGTTCCTGTTCCTGCGCGGGATCGCGAACACCGAGACGCACGGCTGCTGCGTGCTGGCGCCGGACATGGAACTGCTGGATCAACTGGAACGACTGCTGGACAACGACGATGGCCAAGACTAGTGCGAACATTGCCGCTTTGTGGGACGAAATCGGCGCCCTGACCGAGGCCGGCGAACTGCGCCGCCTGTCGAATGCGTTCGCGCGCTTCATCGCCTCATTGGGCAGCGCGCCGCCGCCGCTGGTGCTGGCCGCGGCCGTGCTGTCCGAGCTGGAAGGCCATGGCCACAGCTGCATCCAGCTGGCCGACCTGGCCGATCCCGGCCCGGGCCTGGCACCCTTGCTGGGCTGGAGCGACGAGCAGTGGCGCGCGCTGGCCGCCACCGCCGCACCGCTGCCGAAAGGCGTCAAGGGCTGGCAGACGTTGCTGGCCGGCTGCGAGCAGGTGTGGGACCGCGAATCGTTTGACTACGACCAGCCGCTGGTGCTGGACGGCGAGCGCCTGTACCTGCGCCGCTACTGGCGCGACGAGACGCAGGTGGCGCGCGCCGTGCGCGAACGTGCCGAAGCCGCGCTGCCGGTGGATGTGGCGGCGGTGCGCGGCTGGCTCGATACCCTCTTCCCACCGCAAGCAGATATGCAAGCACCGGACTGGCAAAAGCTGGCCTGCGCCATCGCTTTGCGCGGCGCGGTGGCGATCATCACCGGCGGCCCCGGCACCGGCAAGACCTACACCGTGGCGCGCCTGCTGGCGCTGCTGTTCGCGACCGCACCGGAAGCTGGGCGCCAGCGCGTGGCACTGGCCGCGCCCACCGGCAAGGCGGCCGCGCGCCTGAAGCAGTCGATCGACAAGGCGCTGGGCGACCTGGCCGAGCGCGTCGGTGACCGGCTGCCGCTGCGCGAGTTGACCGGCCGCATGGGCGCGGCGCGCACGCTTCACAGCCTGCTGGGCGCGCGGCCCGACAGCCGCGCTTTCGCCCACCACCGCGGCAATCCGCTCGACGTCGACGTGCTGATCGTCGATGAAGCCTCGATGGTGCACCTGGAAATGATGGCCAGCCTGCTCGATGCGCTGCCGCCCGGTGCGACGCTGATCCTGCTGGGCGACAAGGACCAGCTGGCGTCGGTGGAGGCGGGCGCGGTGCTGGGTGACCTGTGCCACGACGCGCACGACGGCAACTACGACGCCGACACGCTGGCCTATGTGGCGGCGGCTAGCGGCGAAACGATTCCGGAAAGATATGGCGGCGCCGGCGGTCCGCTGGCGCAGCAGACCGTGATGCTGCGCCACAGCCGCCGCTTCGGGGGGCCTATAGGGCAGCTGGCGCTGGCCGTGAACGATGGCGATGCCGAGCGCTCCGAGGCGGTGCTGCGCGCGGGCGAGGACAGCGTGCGCTGGATCGAGCATGCGCAGCAGGCCCAGTTGCTGCAGCTGGCGCAGAACGGCTACGCGCCGTATCTCGAGCATCTGCACGCAGGCGAGCAGGGCGACCACGAGGAGTGGGTGCGCGGTGTGCTGCAGCGCTTCGAAGCCTTCCGCATCCTGTGCGCGGTGCGCGACGGCGAGTGGGGCGTGGCGGGGCTGAACGAGGCGATCGAAAAGCGCCTGGAGTCGGTGCGCCTGCTGCGCCGCAGCGGCGAGTGGTACGTGGGGCGGCCGGTGATGGTGACCCGCAACGACTACGCCACCTCGGTGTTCAACGGCGACATCGGCGTCACGCTGCCCGATCCGGCGCGTGCCGGTGCGCTGCGCGTCTACTTCCTGGAAGGCGACAAGGTGCGCAGCGTGCTGGCCACGCGCCTGCGCAATGTGGAGACGGCGTTCGCGATGACCGTGCACAAGTCGCAGGGTTCGGAGTTCCGCCACACCGTGCTGGCGCTGCCGCGCGAGCGCAATGCGATCCTGACGCGCGAGCTGGTCTACACCGGCATCACGCGCGCCAGCCAGATGTTCACGCTGGTGACGCCGGCCGGCGACGTGCTGTTCGACGCAATCGCGCGCCGCACACACCGCACCAGTGGATTGCGGGAACTGATCGGATAGGAGAATGCCATGAAGACGGTGCAATGGCTGGTCGGCGGTCTGCTCGGTGTCGGGTTCGTCCACGCGGCAAGCGCCAGCTGGCCGGAGCCGCCCGTGCCCGATGCGGCGCGAGTTACGCGTGTGACGGTGCTGCTGACACCGCCCGGATTGCGCTTCTCGATGCCGCTGACCTACGCCAGGCTGGAGACGTTCGCATGCCGCTTCGGTACGTCGTTCCGCCCCGACCGCCAGGCCGCGCTGGTGGATATCATGGAGCGCCATCTGCTCCACAGTTCATCGAGCGGCTTCTCCCGCGCCTCCCTGCGCAACGCCGTCGAGCTGCACATGGACGATGGCTCCATACTGCGCTATACCTTCGACGACGATTCCGCTACCGATGGTGCCATCGACGGCTGGCGTGATCGCAAGGGCGCCACGGGCGGCAGGCGATATGGATCATCGATGCCGGTGATCGGAACCCGCGGCTTCTTGCGCGAGCTGCGCACCTGGGCCGCGGGCGACGTCGGCCGCGTGAATTTCGATCCCAAATGCTTGCGCGAGCCGCAATCGTCGGACGCCCACAAAACAAAAAGGGCCCTGACAGGCCCCTCGCGTTGAAACGCGGTGTGCTTTAGTCGCGGCGCTTGCGCGTCGTCTTGACCTTCGCCTGCTTGCGCTTGCTGACCGCCTTGGCCTTGGCTCCCGCCTTGGCGCGTGCACTGGCCTTGGACTTCGAACGGCCGGCACTGGCCTTGATCAGCGAGCCACCGGTGGCGGCGCGCGCCACGCGGGCGACCGGTTCGTCACCGGCGATGAAGCGGCGGATATTGAGCGCATCCATGATGCGCGCCGACGAGGCGCCGGCGTTGAGCAGCACCAGGGTCGCGTTCTTGCCGGCGGCCTTGATGTTCATGATCAGGCAGCGGCCCGCTTCGTTGGTGAAACCGGTCTTCGACAGGCCGACGTCCCAGCCCTTGGCGCCGACCAGGCGGTTGGTGTTGCGGTATTCGACGCCGCGGCCGTTGATGTCGATGATGTCGCGGGTTTCGGTGGTCATGCGCACGATCTCGGGATACTTGGTCGAGGCGGTGGCCATCTTGACCAGGTCGACCGCGGTCGAGCGGTTGTGCGGCGACAGGCCGGTCGGTTCTTCGATCGAGGTCTGGGTCATGCCCAGCGCGTGGATCTTGCGGCGCACGGCGGCCTTGAAGCCTTCCTTGCCGCCCGGGTAGGTGCGGGCCAGCGCGGCAGCGGCGCGGTTGTCCGAAGACATCAGGGCCAGGTGCAGCACGTCGCGGCGCGCGATGCTGGCGCCGACCGGCACGCGCGAGCTGCTGAACTTGACGGTGTCGACGTCGCTGCGGTCGATCTCGATCTGCTCGTCCATGTCGAGCTTGGCGTCGAGCACGACCATTGCCGTCATCAGCTTGGTCAGCGAGGCGATCGGCACCACGGTGTCGGCATTCTTTTCGATGAGTACCTTGCCGGTCTCATCGTCTACTACGAGCACCGACTGGGAGCCGAACGGCACTGCGAATGCAGCGGCCGAGAACGACATCAGCGCGGTGGCGAACAATTTCTTGATCATTTGGCGGTCTGGAATTCGGTGGAGGTTGAGCGTCACGGGCGCCGGGCGGCGCTTTCAACATCTATCTGTAGAGCAACTACAGAGAATTGGAAGATAGCATCTATAAGCTGTGCATGTCTATGGCGCACAAGAAAATTACCTAAAAGCAGAAGAATTTTTTACGGGAATGTGACAGCTTGGCGGAATGAATTTATCGAATGAAATAATTAATGAGTAAGCCCAATGGTTTCGGCTCCGCGATAATGGATGAGCTACCCCATGAATAAAAACAGCCCCGCAGATGGCGGGGCTGTTTATATATACAGTGCTTATCGATCAAGCATTTAGCTGTTCAACATTTATTTGGCCTGATAGATCTTGTCGAATTCGCCGCCATCGTCGAAGTGGCGTTTCTGTGCCGCGCGCCAGCCGCCGAATACCTCGTCCACGGTGAACAGGCTGATCGGTTTGTAATTGGCCGCGTACTTCTTCATCACGGTTTCATTACGCACGCGCATGAAATGCTTGGCGCCGAATTCCTGGCCGGCCGGCGAATACAGATAATTCAGATATGCGGTGGCAGGCTTGCGCAGATTGCGGCGATCGACCACCTTATCCACCACGGCAAGCGGCGATTCGGCCAGGATCGACGTGGCCGGATACACGACTTCGAAATCGTTGCCGAATTCGGCACGCACCATGCTCACTTCGTTTTCAAAGGTCACCAGCACGTCGCCGATCTGGCGCTGGGTGAAGGTGGTGGTAGCCGCGCGGCCGCCGCCGTCCAGGATCGGCACGTTCTTGAAGATCTTGCCGACCAGCTCGCGCGCCTGCGCTTCGTTGCCGCCTTTCTTGATCACCGAGCCCCAGGCGGCCAGGTAGGTGTAGCGGCCATTGCCGGCGGTCTTCGGATTCGGAATGATCACCTGCACGCCCTGGCGCGCCAGGTCTTGCCAGTCGCGTACCTGCTTCGGATTACCCTTGCGCACCAGGAACACCATGGTCGAGTAGTAGGGCGCCGCATTGTTCGGGAACTTCTTGGCCCAGTCCTTTGCCACCAGGCCGCGGTCGGCCAGCATGTCGATGTCGTTGGCCTGGTTCATGGTTACCACCGACGCTTCCAGGCCGTCGGCCACCGCGCGCGCCTGCTTGCTCGAGCCGCCGTGCGACTGCTTGACGGTCACGGTCTGGCCGGTTTGCGCTTTATAGGCGGCGATAAAGGCGGGGTTCACGTCCTTGTACAGCTCGCGCGCCACGTCGTACGACACGTTCAGCAGTTCGGTCTGGGCCGCGGCCTGCACCGACAGGGTGCTGCCGGCGGCCATGGCCAGGACCAGCAGCGCGCGGCGCAGGGAGCTGTGAGGGGAGTTGCGCATGGTGTTCTCGCTTATCTCGAAGAGTGATGACAGTTTGCATGTTCCTAAATTTCAGAAATAAACGGAACAATACTTTCGTCATATCCTTATTCAGAGCACGCGCTTGGGGCGCTGCCGAGCGGGCCGGGGCGCTTTCGGTGTATAGTCGAGGCCATGCGACACCCCCTAAAAAATGTCGACACCGTTGTCCACCCTGTATTGTTCGAGTAGAGATGTAATGTCCACGCGTATTGAGATCCGCAGGGCGCTTCCCGACGACGCGCCGGCTGCCTGCGCCTTGCTGCGGCGCTCCATCGAGGAAGGTTGCCGCGACGAGCATCGCGATCAGCCTGCCGTGCTTGATGCCTGGCTCGGCAACAAGACCCCGGCCACGGTGCTGGCCTGGTTTTCGTCCCCGATCAACTACGCCCTGGTCGCCGAAAGCGAAGGGCGGATGGTCGGCATGGCCCTGCTGACCCAGGCCGGCAAGGTGGCGCTGTGCTACGTGCTGCCGGAAGCGCTGCGCTGCGGCGTCGGCCGAGCATTGCTCAGCGCGCTGGAAGAACAGGCGCGCGCCTGGAATATCGGCAAGCTCAGCCTGCACAGCCCGTCCGGCGCCAGCACCTTCTTCGAGCGCCACGGTTTCATGAATGCGGGCAAGGACAAGGCCTGCTTCGGCCTCGAATGCGACCTGTTGTGGAAACGCCTCGACGGCGTATGCGATCCCAAGGCCAGCAAGCGTTTCTGCAACTGCGGTGACTGAGGTTGTCGCGGTGCACACACACCGGCTGTCGTGTGTCGTTCCGATAAGCTATAGTAAGCGCCATCGCAATGATGAGCATCGCATAAACCGGACCCGCAACCCCATGGCTTCACGCAGAGATTTCCTTCATCAGGGCGCCCGCCTGGCCGCCCTCGGCGCACTCGGCACGCCCCTGATCGGCGCCGCCACCGAGCTGCAGCCGCCACCCGACCTGTTCGATTCGCAAGCGCTGGATCTGGACTTCTGGATCAAGCCGCGCACGCTGACCGTCACCCGGCCGCAAAGCAACGAAAAAGCGACCCTGCTGTACTGGAAGGACGGCGAAGTGATCGAGTCGGCCTACCAGCAACTGTGCCACCTGCTGCGCGACGTCAACGGCCGCGAGACCGCGCCGATCGATCCCAAGCTGCTCGAGATGCTGTGGAGCACCCAGGCCTTCATCGCGCGCTACGGCCTGAACCAGCCGGTCGAGATCCTGTCCGGCTACCGCACCCCGGCCTCGAACAAGCGCCTGCAGGAAGCCGGCATCCCGGCCGCGCGCAAGTCGCTGCACATGGTCGGCAAGGCGGCCGATATTCGCCTGGCCAACCTGAACGAGGAAGTGCTTGGCGGCCTGATCCGCAGCTTCCGCGGCGGCGGCGTCGGCTACTATTACCGCTCGGGTCCGCGCGGCGGCTGGATCCATGCGGATACGGGCCTGGAGCGTACCTGGAAGGGTTGATAGCTTGACAGGCGTTCGCACAATCCGTGCGAGCGTGTCGGATTACTTTTGCTAGTATTGTTGCAAGGGCCGGGGCGCCGCGTCCCGGCGATCCAACTCTTACCAAGGAGGCTGTGATGGCAACAATCAACGCACCAACCATGGACCGCCGCACCATGCCCGATCGCCGGGTGGCCGTCCGTTCGCACCAACGCTCCGCCATGTCCGCCATGGACTATATTGCGATGGCGCTCCTGATCATCGGTGGCCTCAACTGGGGCATGGTCGGCCTGTTCAACGTCGACATGGTCGCCACGCTGTTCGGCCCGGGCAGCGCGCTGACGCGCGTGGTCTACGTGCTGGTCGGTATCGCGGCGCTGTACTCGGTGTACACCACGGCCAAGATGGCCAGCAGCAAGCGCACCTGAAGCGAGCAAATAAGGAATGCGGGTCGGCTTGATTTCCGACACCCACGGGCTGCTGCGGCCGCAGGCGTTCGACTACCTGCGCGGCAGCGCCCACATCATCCACGCCGGCGACATCGTCGACCCGGCCACGCTCGAACAACTGGCCACGCTGGCGCCGCTCACGGCCGTGCGCGGCAATAATGACCACGGCCACTGGGCGCAGGCCCTGCCCGAAGCCGTTACCCTGACGCTCGACGGCGTCGCCATCCACATCATCCACGACCTCAAGGAACTGGCGATCGACCCGGCTGCCGAAGGCGTGCGCGTGGTGATCGCCGGCCATTCGCACAAGCCTTCCTGCAGCGAGCGCGACGGCGTGCTGTACGTGAATCCGGGCAGCGCCGGACGGCGCCGCTTCAAGCTGCCGATATCGGTGGGCGAACTCCTGATCGAAGACGGCCAGGTCGAAGTGCGCCTGCTGAACCTCGACCTGCCTTGAATCATCGTTTCGTCGCCAGATAGGCGCGCAAGCCGTGCGTGACCACGAACGGCAGCACGCTGGCATGGTCTTCATCGGCGAACACTTTCAGGCGCGTGCGCAGCTGCGGGTAGCGGTGGCTCTTCAAGGCGGCATCGAATTCGCGCAGGTCGGCCACCATGTCGGCGTCTTCCTCGGCGCGCGAGCGCTTCTTGCCGGGTAGCAGGGTTTCCAGGCCGCCGATGCCGAAGAACACACTGGCCGGCAAGTCCTTGTGCCTGCTGCCGTAGGCGCGCTCGCGCTCGAACATGACGCCGGCGTCGAACCACAGCGACGGGCTGCCGAGGATATAGTGCTCGAAGCTGCGCGGCGCATCCAGCATCATCTGCAGGCCGAGCAGGCTGCCGTAGGAGTGGCCGACGAAGATCTTGCGCCGCATGTCGGCGCGGTAGTGTTTGGCGATCAGCGGAAAGACTTCATTCGACACGAAACGGCCGTAGCCCGCAGCCTCGCCGAACGCGAGCGGACGGCCCGGCATGTCGCTGCGGTAGTCGTGCTTGTGCGGCGTCGTCGGCGTGTAGTCGCGCCGGCGGCTGTAGACGCCGGTGTCGCCCTTGGCGTACGACAGGCCGACCACGATCGCTTCTTCCATGCCGGCGTGGCGATGCAGGCGCTGGGCGATGTTGCGCACCACCGGGAACGCGTAGCTGGCGTCGGACACGAACACCACCGGGTAGGAACGCTTGCCGTCGCGGTAAGAGTCGGGCAGGGCGACGTAGACCTGGTAGTCACGCCTGAGTTCGGTGGCGCGGATATCGCGTACTTCGGTGTTGTCGAGGACGTAGGCCTGCGCGGCAAGCGCAGCGTTGGGCACGGCGGCGTTGGCGGCGCCGGCCAGCGCCAGCAGCGCCGCAGCAAGGATGATCTTCACATCGGGCTCCGTTGTTATTGTCGTCGAGCATTCTGACACAGGCAAGCAGCCGGAAATAGCGCCGCCGCATCGGCGCAAAATCCCGTAAGATACTGCCCGTCTACTCACACATGCAGCACATGAATCCATCGCCCGACCAGCCACCTCGCTTCAAACCCCGCCCCTGGACCCCGCTCGAGACGCCGCAGGACGTCGAACTCTGGATCGACGAACACAACGCCGCGATGGTGGATGCGTTCAAGCCGCAGGAAACCGGTGTCGGCATCTGCTTCACCCTGAGCGAGGGCGGCAACATCCACATGCAGACGACGCAGGACGCCGTGATCCTCGACGTCGATCAGGACGCGGCCTGGATCGCGCCACTGATCATGGCCGCCACCGGCGCCGAACAGCCGCGCGGCCAGATCTGGGTGCTGCCGGACGACCGGCTGGTGCAACTGATCCTGGGCCTGTCGACGCTGGTGCAGAGCACCACCCTGGTCAGCGGCCACAACTTCGGCAGCCACGGCCGCCGCGCCTGGTAAGCAGCCCTTTCTAGTAGGGCAGGCCGCTCACGTCCAGCCGCGTCTGCCACACGGCGCCGGCGCCCGTGATGTACAGCGTCTTGCCATCCTTGCCGCCGAAGGCGACGTTGGTGACATTCGCATCGACCCGGATCGTCGCCAGCTCGCGTCCCTGCGGCGAGAACACGCGCACCCGTTTGGCGCCGTGCTCGGTCTGGTACAGGTTGCCGTGGCAATCGAGGGTCATGCCGTCGCCGTTCTCGATACCCTTGACCAGCTCGCGTCCGGCCTGCGGCATCTTGCCCTTGACGTCATAGCTGCGGATCGCGCCGTCGCCGGCGACCACGTACAGCTGCGCACCGTCGAGCGACAGCGCGATCCCGTTCGGGTTGCGGCGGCTGCCGTCGACCAGCGTCACGCTGCCGTCCGTACCCACCCGATAGATACCGGTCACCGGCTGGCCGCCGGGTGCGGCCGCTTTCTGGAAATCCGGGTCGGTGAAATAGATCGTGCCATCTTGCGCGATGGCGATATCGTTCGGCGAATTGAACACATTGTCGCGGTAACGTTCGGCAACGGCGGTGCGCCCTCCGGCCAGGTCATAGCGCGACAGCGCTTTGTATTTGTGGGTGGCGGCGATCAGCTTGCCATCCTTGTCTACCGCCAGGCCGTTGCTGCCGGCATCCTCGATCGCGGTCGTCACCGTGCCGTCGAGCGCCAGCTTGCGCACGCGCGACGGGAATCCCTGGCTGAAGCTGAAGTCCGAGAAGTACAGCGCATCCTTGATCCATACCGGGCCTTCGTACAGGCCGGGCTCGCTGCGGCTGGGCGTCACGGCGGCGATGCGCTGGGCGGTCGACTCGCCCGACGGCGCCTTGCCGCAGGCTGGCGGCAACGGCGTGGCAGCGACGGCGGTGCCATGGCCGAGCGTGGCCATCACGGCCGCTGCAAACAGGCTGCGGGCGGATGGGAGAGGGAAGCGGTTCATGAAAACGGTCATCGGCTGGTTCTTTCAGGGTGAAGTCGCGCGGGACGAAGGTGGAGCATACGTGATGTTATCGCTACCATTTCAATCGGAACAATTGTATCCTTATCAAGGACCCCATTGCGCATTGCTGCGTTCGCAGCCGGGCAGGGCGAGTACCGACAACGAATACCGACAACAAGGAGATGGTGATGATCGATCTGAATCGGCGCGGCCTGATGCTGGCCGCGGGAGGCGCGCTGGCAACCGGCGCGATGGGCATGCCGGCCTGGGCCCAGCAGCCGGGACGCAAGCTGGGCTATGCCATCGTCGGCCTCGGCGGCTACGGCCTGGGTGTGATCATCCCGCAGTTCAAGAACTGCCAGCACAGCAAACTGGTGGCGCTGGTCAGCGGCGATCCCGCCAAGGCGAAAAAGGTGGCGGCGGAATATGGCGTGCCGGAACGCGGCATCTATAACTACCAGAACTTCGACAGCATCCGCGACAACCCGGACGTCGACATCGTCTACATCTGCCTGCCGGTCTCGATGCACCTGGAGTACACCGAGCGTTCGGCCGCTGCCGGCAAGCACGTGCTGTGCGAAAAGCCGATGGCGCTGACCTCGAAGGAATGCGAGCAGATGATCGCCGCCTGCCGCAAGGCCGGCAAGAAACTGATGATTGGCTACCGCAGCCACTTCGAGCCGCACAACCTGGAAGCGATGCGCCGCGCGCGCTCGGGCGAGATCGGCAAGCTGCGCTATTTCCGCTCCGAGCACGGCTTCACCGCGGGTGGCGGTCCGGACAACTGGCGCCTCAAGAAGGCGATGTCGGGCGGCGGCTCGATGATGGACATCGGCATCTATGCACTGCAGGCGGCGCGCTACATGGTGGGCGAGGAGCCGATTGCCGTGTATGCCAAGGAAACCACCGACAAGAACGATCCGCGCTTCCGCGAAGTGGAAGACATGATCGAGTTCCAGCTCGAATTCCCGTCCGGCGTGATCGGCTCGTGCATGTCGATGTACAGCGCCAACCAGAACCACCTGCTGCTGATGGGCGACAAGGGCCGCATCGAAATGGAACCGGCCACCGGCTACAGCGGCCACAAGCTATGGGTCGGCAAGAACCGCAGCGACGAGACCCTGGTCACGCCGAAGCCGGGCCCGGACGCGACTCAATGGGCGGGCCAGCTCGACCACATGTCGCAGTGCGTGCTGCAGAACCGCGAACCGATCGTGGCCGGCGAAGAGGGCTTGCGCGACATCCGCATCATCGAGGCCGTATACCGTTCGGCGCGCGAACAGAAACGCATCGCGCTGCGCTGAACCGGTATTGACGCCGGCGCCGGCGTTGTGAAATAGCAATCGTGTTATCAGGCAAGTACTTTTAGTGTAGAGTCGCGGATTGACCGGCAATCTGAACGCCTTTTCTCTCCGTCCACGGTCTCCACACTCACTCTTTCCTGCTCCATGAAGCTTTCTTCCCTGCGCGACGCCTGGCGTCAGGCCGCCGCGCGCCAGCCTGTCCGGTACGTCACCGCCATCGCCTTGTTCGCCATCGCGCTGGCGGCGCGTTTCCTGCTGGTGGACGTGCTGCCGGCGCGCGGCTTTCCCTTTCTCTCGTTCTTCCCGGCAGTCCTGATCACCACCTGGCTGGTCGGCCTGGGGCCGGGGCTGGTGGTGGCGGTGCTGAGCACGGGGGCGGCCTGGGCCTTCTTCATGGGGCCGCCGGTGGCCTTGAGCGCCATGCCGCGCAGCGACCTGATCGCGCTGGTGTTCTTCGCCGGGATCCTGGTGGTGGACTGCATCGTCATCGAGCTGATGAATTCGGCACTGAGCCGGCTGCGCATCACCAGCGAAAAGCTGCGCCGCAGCGAACAGGATTTGCTGGCGCGCGAAGCCGAGCTGCGCGAAGCCGACCGCCAGAAGGACGTGTTCCTGGCCATGCTGGCGCACGAACTGCGCAACCCGCTGGCGCCGATCCGTTCGGCGGCGCAATTGATCGCCGCCGTCGAACCGGAAGACGACAAGGTGCGGCGCGCCGCCGCCATCATCGCGCGCCAGAGCGGACAACTGACGCGCCTGGTGGACGACCTGCTCGACGTGTCGCGCATCCAGTCGAGCAAACTGACCCTGCGCCTGGCCCATGTCGACCTGCGCCAGGTGATCGACGGCGCGCTGGAAACCTGCCAGCCGCTGATCGAGGCCGCCGGCCACGCGTTCAGCGCCAGCCTGCCGGCCACGCCGGTGCCGGTGTGCGTGGACGCGGTGCGCATCGCGCAGTGCGTCTCGAACCTGCTCAATAACGCCATCAAGTTCACGCCGGACGGCGGCCGCATCGAGCTGACGGTGACGCTGCCGGACGCCAAGACGGTGGTGGTCACCGTCAGCGACAGCGGGCGCGGCATCGCGCCGGCGATGCTGCCCAAGCTGTTCGGCATGTTCGCCCAGGAACATGCCAGCGGCATGAACGGCAACAGCGGCCTGGGCATCGGCCTGGCGCTGACGCGCCACCTGGTGACCCAGCACGGCGGACGCATCGACGCCCACAGCGATGGTCCCGGCACCGGCGCGCGCTTCCAGATCGTGCTGCCCCTGGCGCAGGATCTGCCGGTGAACGAGCCGGCAGCCGAGGAGCCGGGCGGCGCGCCGCTGGCGGCGGCGACCGTGCTGGTGGTCGACGACAACGTCGATTCGGTGCAGATGATGCAGGCGCTGCTCGACATGGAGGGCTACCGCGTCCTGACCGCCTATGACGGTGCCGGCGCCCTGCGCGCGATCGCGGCCGGGCGGCCGGACGTGGTGCTGCTCGACGTCGGCCTGCCGGACATGTCGGGCTACGACGTGGCGCAGCGTGCGCGCGCCGCCGGCACACTCGGCGCGCAGACGCTGCTGGTGGCGCTGACCGGCTGGAGCGACGAAGCGTCGCGCGCGGCATCGAAGGCGGCGGGCATCGCGCATCACCTCAACAAGCCGGTCCAGCTGGCGCACGTGCTGGAACTGATCGCGTCCCATGCAGCGCCGGCGCCGGATCGCGAGACAGCGCAAGCATTGACTGCCTGAGGGGTCTGGCTGCAGCTGCGGACCTGAAAATGAAAACGGCGCGGCCTCGTAAGAGGACCGCGCCCTGGATCGTGCTGCCGTGACCGTGCTGCGTCAGCGGTGCTTGTCCTGCAGATTGTCCCAGTCGGTCTGTTGTGCATCCTGGCCGGACTGGCGGCTGCCTTGCTTGCTGTTCAGGTTGTCCAACGCCGGAGTGCCTCCGGATGCGTGCTGGCCGCCGTGCTGCTGGTTCTGCTGTTGTCCCTGCTTCTGGCCTTGCTGCTGGCCGCCTTGCAGGCCCTGTTGCTGGTTGCCGATGTTCTGCTGGCTACCAATGTCTGCTTGCTTACCACCTTGCTGCTTGCTGCCTTGCTGCAGATTGCCTTGCTGCTTGCTGCTTTGATTACTGCCTTGAAGTTTTCCGCTCTGCTGGTTTCCAATGTCCTGCTGCCCAGCGTTTTGCAGATTGCCGGCATTATCTCCGGCGCGGCTGGCTGCAGAACCCATGTCGTCCAACTCGGGGTAGCTCGGATTTTTGTCGCTATGGCCCTTGTTTTCACTCATGCTGGTCTCCTTGCACTGAATGTCGAGGAGACCCATGCTACGCCTGTCAGCGGCTATGCCAATCGGATAATTGGAGGATGCGCTGTAGGAGGTTTCGGACAAAGCCAACAGTAAAAACGCCGGCGAGTTCGCCGGCGTTCAGCCTTACATATTCGGGTAATTCGGCCCGCCGCCGCCTTCCGGCGTCACCCAGACGATGTTCTGGGTCGGGTCCTTGATGTCGCAGGTCTTGCAGTGCACGCAGTTCTGGGCGTTGATCTGCAGGCGGTCGCGACCCTCGTCGGTCTTCACGTACTCATACACCCCGGCCGGACAGTAGCGCTGCTCGGGACCGGCGAACTTGGCCAGGTTGACCTCAACCGGCACGCTCGGGTTCTTCAAGGTCAGGTGCACCGGTTGGTCTTCACTGTGGTTCGTGTTCGAGATGAACACCGACGACAGCTTGTCGAAGGTCAGTTTGCCGTCCGGCTTCGGATACACGATCGGCTTGAAGTGCGACGCCGGCTTCAGACATTCGTGGTCGGCGTGCTTGTGGTGCAGCGTCCATGGCGCCTTGCCGCGGAAAACGATCTGGTCGATGCCGGTCATGATCGTGCCGAGTACGAGACCCTTGCTCATCCACGGCTTGAAGTTGCGCGCGATGTACAGCTCTTCGTGCAGCCACGAGTTCTTGAAAGCTTCTGGATACGCCGTCAGTTCGTCGCCCTGGCGGCCGGCGCCCAGCGCAGCGAACGCCGCTTCGGCCGCCAGCATGCCGGTCTTGATCGCACCATGGCTGCCCTTGATGCGGGACGTATTCAGGAAGCCGGCATCGCAGCCGATCAGGCAGCCGCCCGGGAATACGGTCTTCGGCAGCGATTGCAGGCCGCCCGAAGCAATCGCGCGGGCACCGTACGAGATGCGCTTGCCGCCTTCGAAGAAGCCGCGGATCGCCGGGTGGGTTTTGTAGCGCTGGAATTCTTCGTATGGCGACAGATAGGGGTTCTGGTACGACAGGCCGACCACGTAACCGACCGCGACCTGGTTGTTTTCCAGGTGGTACAGGAACGAGCCGCCGTACACGTCGTTGTCGAGCGGCCAGCCGGCGGTGTGGATCACCAGGCCCGGCTGGTGCTTGGCCGGATCGATTTCCCACAGTTCCTTGATGCCGATGCCGTAGGTCTGCGGATCGCAATCTTTTTGCAGATCGTATTTCGCCATCAGCTGGCGGCCCAGGTGGCCGCGCGCGCCTTCGGCGAAGAAGGTGTACTTGGCGTGCAGCTCCATGCCGAGCTGGAAGTCCGGACCCGGTTCGCCGTCGCGCTTGACGCCCATATTGCCGGTGGCGACGCCTTTGACGGAACCATCTTCGTTGTACAGCACCTCGGCGGCCGGGAAGCCGGGGAAGATCTCGACGCCCAGCGCCTCGGCCTGCTGGCCGAGCCAGCGCACTACGTTCGCCAGCGACACGATGTAGTTGCCGTGGTTGGTCAGCGCCTTCGGCACCGCGAAGTTCGGGGTCGCATACGACTTGGTCTCGGTCAGGAACAGCACACGGTCTTCAGTGACGGGCGTGTTCAGCGGTGCGCCTTTTTCCTTCCAGTCCGGGAACAGCTCGGTGATCGCGCGCGGGTCCATCACGGCGCCAGACAGGATGTGCGCGCCCAGCTCGCCGCCTTTTTCCAGCACGCAGACCGACACTTCGCGGTTTTGCTCGGCCGCCAGCTGCTTCAGCCGGATCGCGGCCGACAGGCCGGCAGGACCGCCGCCAACGACGACGACGTCATACTCCATCGCCTCGCGCGGGCCATATTGTTCTAGAAGATTCGTGGTCTCGGTCATGGTGTTTTTCTGACGTAAATAGAGGGCTGAAAAAAATTAGCACGAGTGTGCGGGTTTTTGCTGCCGAATGCAACTTTCGCGCCATTGTAAGTGCAATATTAGATGCGGCAATCTAATGCCCGACATTTGTGGGATCATTATGCTTTCGCAAATGCGTGACGCACACAGGCGTCGGGGAGCCGGACGTGGGGATTGAAGTCAATTTCGAAGGAAAGATTGCAATGGTCACCGGCGCATCGAGCGGCCTCGGCGCACGTTTCGCCAAGGCCCTGGCCGGCGCCGGCGCCCAGGTGGTGCTGGCCTCGCGCCGCACCGAGCGCCTCAAGGAACTGCGCGCCGAGATCGAAGCCGATGGCGGCGCGGCGCACGTGGTGCGCCTCGACGTCACCGACCTGAGCAGCATCAAGGCGGCGATCGCGCACGCCGAGACCGAGGCCGGACCGATCGACATCCTGGTCAACAATTCCGGCGTGTCGACCACCCAGCGCCTGCTCGACGTCGGCGAGGACGACTACAGCTATATCATGGACACCAATCTGCGCGGCGCATTCTTCATGGCGCAGCAGACCGCCAAGCGCATGATCGCGCGCGCCAAGGGCGACCCGCGCAAGCAGCACCGCATCGTCAACATCGCCTCGGTGGCGGGCCTGCGCGTGCTGCCCCAGATCGGCGTGTACTGCATGAGCAAGGCCGGCGTGGTGCAGATGACCAAGGCGATGGCGGTGGAGTGGGGCAAGTACGGCATCAACGTGAACGCCATCTGCCCCGGCTACATCGCCACCGATTCCAACGAGGATTATTTCGACACCGAACCGGGCCGCAAGCTGATCGAGATGTTGCCGAGGAAGCGCCCCGGCAAGCCGGAAGACCTCGACGGGCTGCTCCTGCTGCTGGCGGCGGAAGAAGCCCATTTCATCAACGGCGCCATCATCACCGCCGACGACGGCATGACGGCGCAATAATTTCAAGAACAGAGACAAGCAATGAGCAGTGAGCAGTCCGCAGCAAACGCAGCACCGAACCAGGTTCCACAACTCGTGCACACCATGCGCATGTCGATCCGCTGGGGCGACATGGACGCCATGGGCCACGTCAACAACACCAATTATTTCCGCTACATCGAGTCGGCCCGCATCGCCTGGCTGGAGCAGGTCGGCGGCCTGCTCAACCCGGACGGGCAGGGGCCGGTGATCGTCA
The DNA here is from genome assembly GCF_031995545.1 of Massilia sp. GTDB lineage: Bacteria > Pseudomonadota > Gammaproteobacteria > Burkholderiales > Burkholderiaceae_D > Telluria. The sequence continues at coordinate 46,523 of NZ_DAMAGA010000008.1, read as the reverse complement.
GTGCCTCGATGAACTTCATCCGGCAGCTGACCTATCCGGGCGACATCGAGGTGCGCACCTTCGTCTCGCCGCCGGGCCGCTCGAGCGTCGAGGTGTCGCACGAGATCCGCCTGGTCGGCGCCGATGGCGAAGCGGGCGCGGTGCACGCCGAAGGCACGGCCAAGGTGGTGTGGGTCGACTTCAAGATCGGCAAGTCGGCGCCGCTGCCGGATTCGCTGCGCGCGGCGCTGCCGGCGGCAGCGGCGCAATGAGTGCGGCCGCCGGCACGCACAACCTCCGCACCGTCCGTTTCGACCGCGAACGCCTGAGCCTGGACGACGTCGTCGCCATCGCGCGCGGCGTCGCGCGGCCGGCGTTATCGAGCGACCTGGCGTTTCGCGTCGCCATCGCGCGCGGCGCCGACTTCCTCGACCGCCTGCTGCGCGAGGATGGCGTCATCTATGGCGTGACCACCGGCTACGGCGACTCATGCACCGTGGCCGTGCCGCCCGAGCTGATGCCCGAACTGCCGCGCCAGCTGTATACCTACCACGGCTGCGGCCTCGGCGCGTTTCTAGCCCCGGAGCAGACGCGCGCGGTGATGGCGGCGCGCCTGGCCTCGCTGTGCAAGGGTTACTCGGGCGTCAGCGTCGGCTTGCTGGAGCAGATCGTGCGCCTGTTCGACGCCGGCCTGCTGCCGCTGATCCCGAGCGAAGGTTCGGTCGGCGCCAGCGGTGACCTGACGCCGCTGTCGTATCTGGCGGCGGTGCTGTGCGGCGAGCGCGAGGTGTGGCGCGACGGCGCGCACTTGCCCGCAGCCCAGGCCCTGGCCGAGGCCGGCATCGCGCCACTGCGCCTGCGTCCAAAGGAAGGGCTGGCGATCATGAACGGTACCGCCGTGATGACCGGGCTGGCCTGCCTTGCGTGGGACCGCGCCGAGTACCTGGCGCGCCTGGCCACCCGCATCACGGCGCTGGCCTCGTTCGCGCTGGACGGCAACGCCCACCATTTCGACGCCACGCTGTTCGCGGTCAAGCCGCACGCCGGCATGCAGGACGTGGCGGCCTGGTTGCGCCACGACCTGGGCAGCACGGAACAGGTCGAACGCAACGGCCGGCGTCTGCAGGACCGCTATTCGATCCGCTGCGCGCCGCACGTGATCGGCGTGCTGGCCGATGCGCTGCCGTTTTTCCGCACCCAGATCGAGAATGAGCTCAACAGCGCCAACGACAACCCGATCATCGATGCCGACGGCGAGCGCGTGCTGCACGGCGGCCATTTCTACGGCGGCCACATTGCGTTCGCGATGGACGGCATGAAGAACGCGGTGGCCAACCTGGCCGACCTGCTGGACCGCCAGCTGGCGCTGCTGGTCGACACCCGCTACAGCAACGGCTTGCCGCCCAACCTGTCCGCCATGCAAGGCGAGCGCGCCGCGATCAGCCACGGCCTGAAGGCGCTGCAGATCAGCGTGTCGGCGTGGACGGCGGAAGCGCTCAAGCTGACCATGCCGGCCTCGGTGTTCTCGCGCTCGACCGAGTGCCACAACCAGGACAAGGTCAGCATGGGCACCATCGCCGCGCGCGACTGCCTGCGCGTGCTCGAACTCACGGAGCAGGTGGCGGCGGCGCTCTTGATCGCGGTGCGTCAGGGTGCATGGCTGCGTTGCCGCGTCGATCCGCAGCGCGCCTTGCCGCCGGCACTGGCCGTGATGATGGCGGTGCTGGAAGACGACATCGCACCGGTGCTCGACGACCGGCGGCTCGACCTCGACCTGCAGCGCTTGCTGGAACGGATGCGCGACCAGGCCTGGCCGCTCTACCGCTGACGGTGCCAGTTCAGGCCGATTCAGGCCGGTACGGCCGACAGCACGTCCCAGTGAAATTGCTGCAGCGTCGGACCCGGGATCGGGCAGCCCATGAGCACGTCGTTCGGATCGACCACGTGCGGATGGGCGTGCAGGTTCGGCGCCAGCGTGACCGTCTTGCGCGGCTCGCGCGCGACCCGGCCTTCGTACAGCCACCAGTTGTCGATCGTGATCGTCAGGGTCACGCTCGGGTGCGTGTTGCGGTAATAGAGCAGGCGCGAGCCGTGCGGGCCGCATACCGCGCCCCGGACCGGCTTGATGTAGGCGAGATAGGAAACGTCGACTGCGTCCATCTGATCCATGGCGTCCTCTGTCGGGTGCGTTGAAGTCAGGCGTAGCCGATCTTTGCACAAACCGCTGATTGTGACAATGGGTATTGCATGAAATGCGATTTCTGGTATCGCCGCATGCGCAAGAACGTGCGGACACGATCCTGTCCGCATGAACAGCGCTGCCTGATCAGCGGTTTCCGACCAGCTTGTTGACCAGCTCCGACGAGGTCGATGCCGAGAACTTGCGCATCAGGCTGGCCCGATGCATCTCCACCGTGCGCGGACTCAGGCCCGCATCGCGCGCGATCACCTTGCTGGTCTTGCCCTCGACCAGCAGCGCCGCGATCTCGCGCTCGCGCGGCGTCAGTTCCGCCGTCACCGGGCGCTTTTCGCTCACATCCTCGAAGGTCCACACGCCTGCACCGAGCGGCTCGTTCGGGTCGAGCGCGCGTCCGGTCACGTGGCACCAGAACAGCTCGCTGTTGGCGCGGCGCATGATGCGCTCGTCCGAGTAGCGGCCTTTGGCGTTCATGATCGGGATGATGCGGTCGCCCGTGCGCAGGAACTCATCCATGGTGGGGTACAGTACGCTGAACGACTGCCCGTGCAGCCGTGCCGGCGGGTAGCCGAACATGGCCGCCAGCGCGCCGTTGCAGGTCTGGATTACGCGGTCGCGCGAGACGCACATGCCGACCGGCGCGTGCTGGAAAATCATTTCGTAGTCGATGTCGGCGCCGTTGGCGATATCGCGCGGTAAATTCATCTGAGGCAGATCGACAGCTGTGTTCATGGAGGGCGCGCCCGTTGGGACGGGCCGTAGTTCTACGGTATTGTGCTCGGGTTGTTCGTATTCTATGCTGAGAGTTTACTCGGTATTGCAGAAGAGCTAACGCTTCATTTATAAAAGGGACGGGTATGAATAAAGTATATCCAGACGCGCAATCGGCCCTGGCCGGTATCGTGCAGGACGGCCAGACCATCGCCGTGGGCGGCTTCGGCCTGTGCGGCATCCCCGAGGCCCTGATCGCTGCGCTGCGCGATTCGGGCGTCAAGAACCTGACCGCCATTTCCAACAACGCCGGCGTGGACGGCTTCGGCCTTGGCCAGCTGCTGGAAACGCGCCAGATCAAGAAGATGATCTCGTCCTACGTGGGTGAGAACAAGGAGTTCGCGCGCCAGTTCCTGGCCGGCGAGCTGGAACTCGAATTCACGCCGCAGGGCACGCTGGCCGAGAAGCTGCGCGCCGGCGGCGCCGGCATCCCGGCCTTCTTCACCAAGACCGGCTACGGCACGGTGGTCGCCGAAGGCAAGGAAACGCGCGAGTTCGACGGCGAGCACTACGTGATGGAGCGCGCGCTGACCCCCGACGTGTCGCTGGTCAAGGCGTACATGGCCGACCGCGCCGGCAACCTGGTGTTCCGCAAGACCGCACGCAACTTCAATCCGAACGTGGCCATGGCCGGCAAGGTCTGCATCGTCGAAGTCGAGAAGCTGGTCGAGATCGGCGAGATCGATCCCGACCAGGTGCACACGCCCAGCATCTTCGTGCACCGCATCGTGCACAACCCGACGCCGGAAAAACGCATCGAGCAGCGTACGGTCCGTACTGCTAACTGAGAACACATTCGGAGACAAGACATGGCATGGACTCGTGATGAAATGGCCGCGCGCGCGGCCAGGGAGCTGCAGGACGGCTTCTACGTGAACCTGGGGATCGGCCTGCCGACCCTGGTGGCGAACTACGTCCCCAACGACGTCGAGGTGTTCCTGCAATCCGAGAACGGGCTGCTCGGCATCGGCCCGTTCCCGACCGAAGAAGAGATCGACGCCGACCTGATCAACGCCGGCAAGCAGACCGTTACCGCGCTGCCGGGCTCGGCCTATTTCAGCTCGGCCGATTCCTTCGGCATGATCCGCGGCGGCAAGATCAACCTCGCCATCCTGGGCGCGATGCAGGTGTCGGAACAAGGCGACCTGGCCAACTGGATGATCCCCGGCAAGATGGTAAAGGGCATGGGCGGCGCGATGGACCTGGTCGCCGGCGTCAAGCGTGTGGTGGTGGTGATGGAGCACGTGGCCACGGCCAAGGACGGTTCGACCAGCCACAAGATCCTCAAGAAGTGCGACCTGCCGCTGACCGGCGTCGGCGTGGTCGATCGCATCATTACCGACCTGGGCGTGATCGACGTCGTCGAAGGCGGCCTGAAGCTGGTGGAGCTGGCGCCGGGCGTGACGCGCGAACAGGTCGTGGCTGCAACCGGCTGCGAGCTGGATACGTCAGCGGTCTGATCGACGCAAATCCGCATGAAAAAGCGCCGGCGATCCGGCGCTTTTTTTATGGCCGTGCCTGCTTCGACGTGCGCTCAGTCGGCTTTCCAGACGTATTCCAGGGAAGTCCAGGCCTGGACCGGTTCGCCCTGGTGCATCGGCGGCGTGAACCGGCACGCCGACATGGCGCTGCGCACCGCCTCGTCCAGCGAGGCGTCGCCGCTCGACTTCTGCACCCGCGATTCGAGCACCTTGCCTTGCGCGCTGAGCAGGAACTGGATGATGGACGTGCCTTCGATCTTGCGCGCCAGCGCCTGCGGCGGATAGACCGGCTTGCTGCAGCTGGCGGGAATGAGCGCGGTGCGCAGGACCGGGGGCGCAACCGTGCTGGCCGAGTGGGGCGTCTGCGCGCAGCCGCTGACCGTGATCGCGCAGATGGAAAGAGCGGCCGTCCAGCCGCGCGCAGCGGCGCGCGACAAAGCCAGGGTGATGAAGCGTGACATCGATTCTCCAGCGGTGATCGCCGCTGGGAGCGGCGAAGTTCATTCGACACCGGCGAGCGCCGGGGCCGACGCGATGGTAGCGTCCGCATAGGATACCGCATCGAACTATCTGACGGCGGCGCCGGCGAAAACGCCGGCGCCGCCATTCCCGTGTGCCATCAGTGCGCTGCCCACACGTATTTGACGTCGGTCCAGCGGTCGATCGGCGTGCCGTTCACGGTCGCCGGCTTGAAGCTGCACTTGGCCAGGGCGATGCGCGCCGCCTGGTCGAGCGAAGCGTCGCCGCTCGACTCGCGCAGCGTGGTATCGAGCACGCGGCCGTTGGCGCCGATCAGGAAGCCGAGCGACACCGTGCCTTCGACCTTGTTTTGCAGGGCCACCGCCGGGTACACCGGCCGCGGGCAGGAATTGAAGTCGGCCACCGCGTCGGTCTCGATGACCTTGGCGTGGATCTTCATCGGCCCCATGTTCATGGCGGTGGCGTCTTGCTGGACTTTGGCCGGCTGCTGCTGGGCGCAGCCGGCCAGGGCGGCCAGGGCGAAGCCGATGACCGGAAGCGCCGCCTTCCAGTTGAGCGATTGCGACTCGGGACGTACCAGTTGCTTAATGCGTGACATCAGATCTCCTCCATTGGCCGCCTGGGCCAGTCGGGTGGTTGAAAACTGGAGTTTTTCCAGTTCAGAAAGGGCCAGGGCCAGGCGCCGCGGTTCGCCCAGTTGTCCGGCCGCGAGTTGGTCGGCGATCAGTTCGCGCTCGGCGCGGATGCGGCGCGAGAGCCACCAGACTGCCGGGTGGTAGAACAGCAGCGCCTCGATCGCGTTCTGGATCAGGTTGACCAGGTAGTCATGGCGCCGGATGTGGGCCAGCTCATGCGCCAGCAGCGCTTCCAGCAGGTGTGCGGGCATGGTCGTGACCAGCGATGCCGGCACCAGCACCACCGGGCGCCACCAGCCGGCCGTCACCGGGCTGGAGAGGTTGGCGACGATGCGCAGGCGTACTTGCCGCCTGAGCCCGAACTGGGCCGCCAGGCGGTCGAGACGCACCTGCCAGGCCGGATCGCGCGCTTCATGTGCCGCCGCCCGTTTCACCCACAGCAGACCCGCGACCATGCGCAGTGCCAGCAACAGCGCGCACAGCGCCCAGGCGCCGACGATCCACGCCAGGTTCATGCCGAGCACGCCGCTCCAGCCGAGGTCGGCAGGCGAGCCGGCGCCGGCACCGACCAGCATCAGCGCGACGCCGCCATCCGCGGCGCTGCCGCCGCTCAGGCGCATCCACAGCGAGGCGAGCGGCCACAGCAGGCACAGCAGCAGGCCGGTACAGGCGACTGCATAACGTGATTGCGGGCTGGCGTTACGCAGCAGCACCAGGTGGAGCGCGGTCTCACAGGCGATCAGCGCCCCTTGCCAGGTGAAATTGAGCAGCGTCCAGCCGACCGCTTCGACGAAGCCGGCGCCGGTCACTCCTTGTCCTCGCGCAGCAGCTGTTCGATCTCGGCGCGTTCCTTCTTGGAGATGCCGCTTTTCAAGGCCGCCAGCACCAGCGCCTTGGCCGAGCCGGAGAAGGCGCGCTGCATCAGGTCCTGCAGCAGGTTGCTTTGCAGGGCGTCGCGCTCGTAGGCCGGCGTGTAGACGTGCGACCGCTCGCTTTCGTCGCGCAGCAGCAAGCCCTTGCCGTGCATGACCTGCATCAGGCGCAGCACGGTGGCGTAGGTGACGTCGGGCCGCGTTTCCAGCATCGCTTCGTGCACCTGCTTGGCGGTGGCCGAGCTCAGTGGCCACAACACTTGCAGCAGGTCGAGTTCGGCCGGGGTCGGCTTGGGAGAGTCGGGGGAGCGCGGCATGACGGGCCTCGTATAGTCTGGATAGACCTAGAGTATCTTGTCTAGATCAACTTGTCTACAAAAGTCCTGCACTTCATGCGCTGCGCATAAGCCGCGTCAGGGCGAAAAAAAACCGTGCCACGCGGGCACGGTTTTTTGAGGAAAGTGCTGGAAGCGATCAAGCCGCTTCTTTCACCGGCACCAGGCCTTTGTCATCGGTCACTTCGATGCGGCCATTCAGGACGTCGTCCATGCGCTGGCTGTCGAGTTCCTTTTCCCACTTCGACACGACCACGGTGGCGACACCGTTGCCGACGAAGTTGGTCAGGGCGCGCGCTTCGCTCATGAAGCGGTCGATGCCCAGGATCAGCGCCATGCCGGCCACCGGAATCGTCGGCACCACGGCCAGGGTCGCGGCCAGGGTGATGAAGCCGGCGCCGGTGATGCCCGATGCGCCCTTCGAGGTCAGCATCGCCACCAGCAGGATGGTCAGTTCCTGGGTCAGGGTCAGGTCGGTGTTGGTTGCCTGCGCAACGAACAGCGCCGCCATCGTCATGTAGATGTTGGTGCCGTCCAGGTTGAACGAGTAGCCGGTCGGGACCACCAGGCCGACGACTGGCTTGGAGCAGCCCAGGCGTTCCAGCTTGCGCATCAGGTTCGGCAGGGCGCTTTCCGACGACGAGGTGCCCAGCACGATCAGCAGTTCTTCCTTGATGTACTTGATGAACTTGAAGATCGAGAAGCCGGTGAACTTGGCGATCAGGCCCAGCACGACGAACACGAACAGCGCGCAGGTCAGGTAGAACGAACCCATCAGCTTGGCCAGCGGCAGCAGCGAAGCGATGCCGTATTTGCCGATGGTGAAGGCCATGGCGCCGAACGCGCCCAGCGGAGCGACCTTCATGATGATGTTGACGATGCCGAAGATCACGTGCGAGATGTCGTCGATGAACTTGGTCACCGGACGGCCGCGTTCGCCCATCATCGACAGCGCGAAGCCGAACAGGATGGCGACCAGCAGCACCTGCAGGATGTTACCGGTGGCGAAGGCATCCACGAAGGTGTTCGGGATGATGTGCATCAGGAAGTCGACCGTGCTCTGGCCGTGCGCCTGCTTGGTGTACTGGGCGATCGCGCTGGTGTCGAGGTGGGCCGGATCGACGTTGAAGCCGGCGCCCGGCTTGGCCAGGTTGGCCACGACCAGGCCGATGGCCAGGGCGAAGGTCGAGACGACTTCGAAATACAGCAGCGCCTTGCCGCCGACGCGGCCGATCTTCTTCATGTCCTGCATCCCGGCGATGCCGGCGACGACGGTACAGAAGATCACGGGGGCGATGATCATCTTGATCAGTTTGATGAAGCCGTCTCCCAATGGCTTCATCGCGGTGCCCAGTTCGGGGTAGAACACCCCGAGCAGTACGCCGAGAACGATGGCGAACAGCACCTGGACATACAGGATTTTATAGAAAGGCTTTTTCATGACAACTCTTCAACGAGGTTGGTGGTAGTGTCATGGTGGCCCAATCGCTGCAAGCGGGCTATTGTGGATTTCCGCATGCTGCAGTGCAGTATGGGATTGTGGAAAACCACCAGTGCGCACGCGGTCCCGCAGCCGTGCCGGGCGCGGCGGGACCGGGTACAAGCATGCTTATTGTGCGGCCCAGCCTCCATCCATATTCCACGCCACACCGCGCACCTGGTCCGCCGCCGGGCTGCAGAAGAACACCGCCAGCGCCCCCAGTTCATCGGGCGTGACGAACTCGCCCGACGGCTGCTTTTCCATCAGCAGCGCCTTGCGCGCCGCGTCATTATCCAGCCCTTCACGCGCCGCGCGGTCGTCGACCTGCTTCTGCACCAGTGGCGTGAGCACCCAGCCCGGGCAGATCGCGTTGCAGGTGATCCCGGTCTGGGCCGTTTCCAGCGCCGTGACCTTGGTGAAGCCGACCAGCCCGTGCTTGGCCGCGACGTAGGCCGACTTCTGCGCCGACCCGACCAGCCCATGCACCGAGGCCAGGTTGATGATGCGGCCCCAACCCTTCTGCTTCATGCCCGGCAGCGCCAGGCGCGTGGTGTGGAAGGCCGAGCTGAGGTTGATGGCGATGATCGCGTCCCAGCGCTCGGGCGGGAAGTCCTCGACCGCCGCTACGTGCTGGATGCCGGCGTTGTTGACCAGGATGTCGACGCCGCCGAACTTCTCGGCCGCGTACGCCATCATGGCGGCGATCTCGTCCGGCTTGGACATGTCGGCGTTGTGGTAGGCGGTCTGTACGCCGAACTCGCTGCCGGTGTCGGTGTACAGCTTTTCGATCTGCTGGGCGTCGCCGAAGCCGTTGAACACGATGTTGGCGCCTTGCCCGGCCAGCGCGCGCGCCATGCCAAGGCCGATGCCCGAGGTGGAACCGGTGACGAGTGCCGTTTTACCGCTAAGAAGTCGTGCGTTGCTCGATTGCATGGTGTCCTCTAGTGTGTTGGTGGTCGGGGAACTGCCTCAGTCTTGGTAGAATTCTAATCGACACGCCCGCGCCGTGGTGCATATGGACGGGCAGCCCGAGGTCATCCTGGCCTCGGGTTGACATGATTCGCATGACGGAGCCATGATGGTTGAACCCAGATACCACAGCGTCCAGTGCAGCTCGCCTGCCGGCCTGCACCGCGTCGCCTACAAGGAATGGGGCGATCCGGGCAATCCGAAGGTGCTGGTGTGCGTGCATGGCGTGACCCGCGTCGGTGATGATTTCGACCATCTGGCGCGCGCTTTGTGCCAGGACTATCGCGTGGTATGCCCGGACGTGGTCGGGCGCGGCCGCTCGGGCCGGCTGCGCGACCCGGCCTATTACACGGTGCCGCAATACGTGAACGACATGGTGACCCTGGTCGCGCGCGTCACGGCGCCGGGCGAGACCGAGACCGTGCACTGGTTCGGCACCTCGATGGGCGGCCTGATCGGCATGGTGCTGGCATCTCTGGACGACAGCCCGATCAGCAAGCTGGTGCTCAACGATATCGGTCCGGTGCTGGATCGCGCGGCGATGGCGCGCATCGGCGAATACATCGGCCAGGACGTGCGCTTTCCCAGCTTCGAGGCCGGGGCCGCCTACGTGAAGGCGGTGTCGGCCTCGTTCGGGCCGCACAGCGACGACGAATGGACCAAGCTGGCCGGCGACGTGCTGCGCAAAGGCGACGATGGCCAGTGGGTACGCCACTACGACCTCGGCCTGGCGCAGCCGTTCCAGGCCACCACGCCCGAGCGCGCCGACCAGGACGAAAGCGCGCTGTGGGCGGCCTACGATGCGATCCGCTGCCCGACGCTGCTGGTGCGCGGAGAATTCTCCGACCTGCTGTCGCGCGAGACCGCCCAGCAAATGGCGGCGCGCGGGCCGCATCCGCATCTGGTCGAGATCGCGGGCGTCGGTCACGCGCCGACCTTCGTGCACGAACGGCAGATCGCCGTCGCGCGCGAATTCTTATTGAATTGAACTGAACTGACAAGAAAGAAGAAGAGAACATGGAAATCAAACGTCTGCACGTCGGCAAGCGCATGTCCGAAGTCGCCATCCACAACGGCACCATCTACCTGGCCGGCCAGATCGCCGAAGACGCGAGCCAGGACATCGAAGGCCAGATGCGCGAAGTGCTGGGCCACGTCGACCGCCTGCTGACCGAGGCCGGCAGCGACAAGACCTGCATCCTGATGTGCCAGATCTTCCTTTCCGACCTGTCCAACTTCGCCGGCATGAATGCGGTATGGGACGAGTGGGTCGCCCAGGGCCACACCCCGCCGCGCGCCACCGTCGAAGCCAGACTGGCCAATCCCGACTGGCTGGTGGAAGTGTGCGTCACCGCGGCGCTGCGTTAAGCGATGGTATCGACCGCGCTGCTGGGCGACGCCAAGACACAGCTGGTGCAGGGCCTCAGCCCGGAGGATTGCGCCCGCATCCACGAGGCGCTCGACTACGCCGGTGAGGCGTATGGCGAGCGCATCGCCGGCTCGGGCCAGAGCGCGTTCGAGTTCTCGCTCGGCGTGGCCGGCACCCTGTCGTACCTGAACACCGATGCCGAGACCCGCATCGCGGGCCTGCTGTTCGAGCTGGCGATCATGGAGCCGGGCGCGCTGGCGCGCGTCGAGGAGCGCTTCGGGCCGGAAGTGGCGACACTGGTGCAGGGCGTGCTGCAGCTGATCCGGCTGCGTGACCTGACCGCGGCCCAGGCCCCGGTGGGCAGCGGTAAAAACGCCGCCCAGCAGGCCGCGGCCCAGAACGAAACGCTGCGCAAGATGCTGCTGGCGATGGCGTCCGACATGCGCGTGGTGCTGATGCGTCTGGCCTCGTGCGCGGCCGGCCTGCGCTACTTCGCCGAGCAGAAGCGCTTCGACGACGTCACGCGCGCCTATGGACGCGAGGTGCTCGACTTCTATGCGCCGCTGGCGAACCGGCTCGGGATCTGGCAATTGAAGTGGGAGCTGGAAGACCTGGCGTTCCGCTTCATCGAGCCGGACACCTACAAGCGCATCGCCAAGATGCTGGAAGAAAAGCGCATGCTGCGCGAAAGCTTCGTGGCTTCGTCGATCGAGCGCCTGCAAAGCGAACTGTCGGCGGCCGGCATCCGCGCCGAGGTGTCGGGGCGGCCGAAGCACATCTACAGCATCTGGAACAAGATGCGCGGCAAGGAGCTCGATTTCAGTTCGCTGTACGACGTGCGCGCCTTCCGCGTGATCGTGGCGGACGTGAAGACCTGCTACACGGTGCTGGGTGTGGTGCACAACATCTGGACCCCGATTCCAAAGGAGTTCGACGACTACATCTCGCGTCCCAAGCCGAACGGCTACCAGTCGCTGCACACGGTGGTGACGGCCGAGGACGGGCGGCCGCTGGAAGTGCAGATCCGCACCCAGGAGATGCACAACTTCGCCGAGTACGGCATTGCGGCGCACTGGCGCTACAAGGAAGAGGGCGGGTCCAACTTCAAGAGCCAGAAGTACGACGAGCGCATCGCCTGGCTGCGCCAGCTGCTGGCGTGGAAGAGCGACGTGGCCGACGTGGTGGCGGGCCAGGAGGACCTGCAGCGCGAATGGGTCGAGAAGCTCAAGGCAGCGACGCTGGACGACCGCATCTTCGTGCTGACGCCGCAGGCGCGGGTGCTGGAGCTGCCGGTGGGCGCGACGCCGATCGACTTCGCCTACCACCTGCATAGCGAAGTGGGACACCGCTGCCGCGGCGCCAAGATCGACGGCACCATGGTGCCGCTGAACACCCAGCTCAAAAATGGCCAGACCTGCGAGATCATCACCGCCAAGGGCGGCGCTGGCAGCCAGGGACCGTCGCGCGACTGGCTCAGTCCCGGTTATACGGTGTCGAGCCGCACGCGCTCCAAGATCCGCGCGTGGTTCCATGCGCTGGAGACGGCCGAGACCCTGGCCCAGGGCCGGGCGCTGGTCGAAAAGTCGCTCCAGCGCGAAGGCAAGACCTCGGTCAACCTGGAAGCGCTGGCGCACAAGCTGGGCTTCGCCAAGGTCGACGAGCTGTTCATCGAAGTCGGCAAGGACAAGTTCAGCCTGCGCCACGTGGAAGCGGCGCTGCACGAGCCGGGCGAAGCACCGCCGATCGAAGACACGGCGGTGGTCAACAAGAGCCGCGCGTCGAGCGTGGAGCAGGGCGCCAAGTCGGGCGTGCTGGTGCTCGGTACCGAAGGCCTGATGACGGTGCTGGCCAAGTGCTGCAAGCCGGCGCCGCCGGACCCGATCATCGGTTTCGTCACGCGCGGCAAGGGGGTATCGATCCACCGCCTCAGCTGCAAGAACTTCGCCGAGATGCAGACCAAGTCGCCCGAGCGCGTGATCCAGACCGAATGGGGCACGGCCGGCTCCGAGACCGTGTATCCGGTCGACCTGTTCATCCTGTCGCAGGACCGGCAAGGGCTGCTGCGCGATATCTCCGACGTGTTCATGCGCGAGAAGATCAATGTGATCGGGGTGAATACCCAGAGCGCGAAAGGACAGGCGAAAATGGTGTTCACGGCGGAGATCGGGGCCACTGCGCAGGTACAGAAGGCGCTGGCGGGGATCATGGAGGTGTCCGGGGTGATGGAGGCGCGAAGGCAGTAGGTGGGCGGATGCGTTATTGGTGCACGGTGACGGTAGTGGTCCGCGACGGACTTGGGTCCCCGCCAAGGGGGGCGCCTAGCCCGGGGATGACGTTGGTCTGTAGTGGTGGAACTGCCAGCTTCGTCAACTTCGACCATCTCCCTAAAGACCGTCATCCCCGCGAAGGCGGGGACCGAAGTTCGCACCGCCGCCAACAACGCCTGCTCTCACCCGCAACTAAACCCCCAGAACGTAATCATTTGTCACGAACGCGCCAACTCATCCGTCGACAAAGTATCATTCACCCCATGCCCCGCACGACCACCCCCATCGCCGATCCCGACCTGTGGCTCGCCACCCTGACGCGTTACGTGCGCAGCTGGTGGTACATGATCCATCTTGGGGCGATCGCGGTAGTGACCGCGCTGTCGCCCTCCACCTGGCGCCGCGACAGCTTCCGCGCCACGGCGCATCACATCCACACCAGCACCTGGCAGGTGCTGCCCTGGTTCGCACTGGCTTCGAGCCTGGTCAGCCTGGTGATCATCCGCATCGTGCTGGTGACGGCCAAGAGCTATGGCCTGTCGCAGTTCGCGCTGGAGATGGTGGTGCGGGTGCTGGTGCTGGAACTGATTCCCCTGTCGGCGGCGCTGTTCGTGGCGCTGCGCGCCGGCATGGCCTTCGATGCTTCGGCGCTGGGCCTGGCACGCGCCGGGTTGTCCCCTATCGCGGCGAGCAATGAAGCACTGCGCCGGCTGCGGCGCGACCTGGTGCCGCAGCTGATCGCCAACGCCATCGCGGTCCTGAGCCTGGCGATGGTGACCTCGATCGTGGTGCTGGTGTTGGCCTACGTGAACGTGTACGGGCTGTCGATCTGGGGCCTGCAAGACTATACCCGCACCGTCGGCCGCGTGTTCGCGCCCACCGTGACGGCCGGCTTCGTGATCAAGACCGTGTTGTTCGGCCTGGCCGTGGCCCTGATCCCGACCGCCGCCATCCTCGAATTGCAGCGCTACCCGCGCCGCCTCGCGTCGACCGTGCAGCCCGGCGCGCTGCGCCTGCTGTTCGTGCTGATCGTGATCGAAGCCGCTTCGCTGACCCTGAAATACATCTGACCGCATGGACGACAAAATCAACAACCCCATGACCGAACCGCTGCCTGAAGAACCGAAGCACGTGGAAGTAAAAGCCGCGATCCTGCTGGTGCTGATCGGCGTGCTGGTGGCTGCCTTCGTGCTGTACGTGATGTACGCGCGCGGCGTGTTCGAGCCGACCCAGCGCCTGACCTTGGTGGCCGACGATTCCTCGGGGGTGATCCCGGGCATGGACATGACCTTCGCCGGCTTTCCGATCGGGCGCGTGGCCCAGGTCGAGCTGGGCGACGACGCCAAGGTGAACATCGCGGTCGACGTCCAGAGCAAGGATGCCAAGTGGCTGCGCACCTCGAGCGTGTTCACGCTGGAGTCGAGCATCGTCGGCGAGACCCGGCTGCGCGCCTATACCGGCGTGCTGACCGATCCGCCGCTGCCGCCGAACTCCACCCGCACCGTGCTGCGCGGCGACGCCACCGCCGAGATTCCGCGCATCGTCGCCACCGCGCGCGCACTGCTGGAGAACCTGGAGACCATGACTGCGTCCGAATCCGACATCAACGCCAGCCTGGCCAACCTGTCGGCGGTCACTGGCCGCATGTCGGGCCGCTATGGGGTGCTGGGCGGGGCACTGGGCGGCGACGCCGAGGCGCAGAAGCTGATGGAGGCGCTGGACCGGGTCAATGCCCTGCTGGGCAAGGCCGACCAGCGCGTGTTCGGCAAGGCCGGCGTGATGGACGACACGCAAGCCGCGATCCGCCAGCTGGACGTGGTGCTGAAGGACGCCAGCAACACGCTGAAAAAGGTCGATGCGGTGCTGGTCGAGGCCCAGGCGGTCGGTGCCAACACGCGCGAAGCCACCGAAGACCTGAGCGCGCTGCGCGGCGAAGTCGACGCCAGCCTGCGCAAGGTGAACCGGCTGGTCGAGGAAATCAACCGCAAGTGGCCGTTTGCACGCACGCCGCAGGAGATCAAGCTGCCATGAGAATGCTTCCTTTCCTCGGCGTGGCGCTGCTCGCCGCCTGCGCTTCGAAGCCATTGCCGCCCGACTGGCAGGCCAATGCCAAGGGCGCGCTCGATGCTGCCACCGACGATTATCTGAAGGGCCATTCGGCGGCCGCCGAAGCGGAGTTTCGCGAAGCGCGTAGCGAAACCTCGGCGACGGGGCGCGCCGACCGGGTGATCCAGATCGAGCTGGTGCGCTGCGCGGCGCAGGCGGCCAGCCTGGTGTTCGAGGATTGCCCAGCGTATGCGGCGCTGGCGCCGGATGCGACGCCGGCGCAGCGCGCCTATGCCGCCTACCTGGCCGGACGCTGGGAAGGGCTGGATGCGACGCTGCTGCCCGAGCAGCACCGCGCGGTGGTCGGCAGCGGCGCGTTCAGGGAGATTGCCGATCCGCTCTCGCGCCTGGTCGCGGCGGGGGCGCTGTTCAAGGCCGGGCGCATGACGCCCGAGGGCATCGTGGTGGCGTCGGATACGGCGTCCGATCAGGGCTGGCGCCGGCCCTTGCTGGCCTGGCTCGGGGTGCAGGCGCAGCGCCTGGAAGCGAGCGGCGATACGGCCGCGCTGGAACAGGTGCGGCGGCGTATCGCGCTGGCGTCGGGCCAGCGCTGACGTCAGGCACGCGGCGGCAGGCTGTCCACCGGCAGCACGCGGTGCACGAAGCGCTCGCACAGTTGCCGCAGGCGTGTGCCGCGCGTCTCCGGCGCCAGCCGGTCGAGCCGCCGGTTGAAGTGGCCGACCCCCGGCTGCGCCACGTTGAACAGCTGCTCGCGCTGCGCATTGCCCCGGTAGCAGGCCGCATTCGCCGGCATCGCGCTCGGGTAGGCTTTCATCCAGAAGTGCCCGTAGGTATAGATCAGCGATTTGCGCACCCGTTGCGTCAGGTTCGCTTCGGCCATGTGCAGCACGTGGGTGTTGAACAGGATCGCGTCGCCCGCGCGCGGCACCACCCGCGTCACCGCGCTGGATGCGGCCAGCGTCGGCCGGTGCGCGTCGACATGCAGCGCCGGCAGGTGCTGGCTGCCCGGGATGAACGACAGGCAGCCCTGGTCCGGCGCCAGGTCTTCCAGGTAGAAGTGGACCTTGGCCAGGAAACCCGGGCAGTGCGCCGGATCGATCCCGGCCAGGGGCGCGATGTCCGAGTGATAGGGACTGGTGAAGGTCGGCCCGGGAAAGAACAGCCGCGCATTGGTGTCGTTCAGCGCCAGGTCTTCGCCGACCGTGGCGCGCAGCAGCGCCAGCAGCGGCGGCTGGTCGACCAGGTCGACGAATACCGGATCGGCGTCGAGGATCGCCGGCAGGTCGTGGAAGCGCGCGCCCTTGGCCCGGGCCGCGCGCAGCGCCGCATCGTGGCGCCCGGCCTTGGCGTCGAACGCCTGGCGCGCCCGCTCCAGCACCGGAGCGGACAGCAGGCCGTGCAGATGCACGAAGCCTTGCGTGTTGTAGCGCAGGGTCAGGTCGAGCAGTTGGTCTTGAGAGTACATGGCGCGGCGCAGGAAGAAGGGAGCCCGGCGATGCGGGCGAACAGGTCGAATCTGGCACGCACGGTGTCGAGCCAGGCGTGGCGTTCGGCGTGGGCGCGGGTGGCGCCGCGTGGCGGCGGATCGGCGCGCAATGCCGCCACCGCGCGCACGATGCCGGAGGCCGAATTTTCGGGCAGCAGCAGGCCGGCGGCGCGGCAGGTGAGCACTTCGGCCGTGCCGCCGACGTCGCTGGCCAGCGCCGGCGTGCCGCAGGCCATGGCTTCGAGCAGCACGTTGGCCCAGCCTTCGCGGCTCGACGCCAGCACCAGCGCGTCCGCCGCCGAATACCAGCTACGCAGCTGATCCTGGCGCAGCACGCCGGCGAAGCGTACCCGCTGTGCCACTCCCAAGGTGCGCGCCAGTGCTTCCAGCCGCCCCCGTTCCGGTCCGCCCCCGACGACCAGCAGGCGCGCATCGGGCAGCGCCGCCAGTGCGCGGATCGCCTTGTCGTGGCCCTTGTTCTCGACCAGGTGGCCGACCGAGATCAGGGTGTAGCCGTCCAGGCCCAGCGCGGCGCGGGCTGGCGCGCGCGGCTCGGGATAGAACAGCGCGAGGTCGACGCCGTTGCGCAGCGCATGGATGCGTTCGCCCGGCAGGCCGAGCCGCACCATCTCGGCGCGCAGCGCCTGGCACACGCTGATCATGGCCGGGCTGCGGCTCGCGGCCCAGCGGATCTGCCGGCGCGGCCAGCGGTAGCGCGGCAGGAGGTTGATGTCGCTGCCCAGGGCGGTGATCACCACCGGCTTGCCGAGCGCGCGGCCGAGCAGGGCGGCGGCCACGCCGTCGGGATAGAAGTAATGGGCGTCGATCAGGTCGAAATCGAAGCCGCCTGCGCGCAGGCGCGCGATGGCAGGCCGCGCGGCGCGTGCCAGCGCCAGGGGCGCCAGGTGCATGCCGACCTGCGGCAGGTTCACGTAGCGCGGATGCAGCACCTCGACGCCCGCGCGCAGTTCCGCGCGCGGCACCGCGGCGTAGTGCGCATAGCGTCCGAACACGGCGGCGCGCGACGGAAACCAGGGCACCGGCGCCACCACCCGCGCCTGCACCGGAAACGAGCGCAACTGCTGCAGCAGGCCGGTCTCGGTGAAGATGCCGTGATGCGGCGCGACAGCGTTGGGGTACAGAGTCGAAAACGTCAGGATCTTCAGCATGGGCACGGTGGCGGGAAGCGGGTCAGGCGCATCCGTCACCGTAGCACTGGCTTGCTGAAGTTCCTTTGTGTTTAAGCAATACGCGTCTAAGCAATACCAACGGTATCAGGCTGGTGCCGTCGCGCCGGTCCGCAACGCCCACGGCAGGGTGTTGTGGATGGTGGTGGCCGCGATCGCCGCCTGGCCGGTGGCCACCGCGATCTGGTTCAGCCCGCGCGTGACGTCGCCGATCGCATACAGGCCCGGCACCGAGGTGCGGCAATGGTCGTCCACCACCAGGGTGTCGCATTCGGCGGTCTCGGCGCCCAGCAGCGCCGCCAGGTTCGAGCGCGCCGTCTGGCCCAGCATCGGATAGAACACGTCGCACTGGTAGTCTTCGCCGTCGCGCGTGTGCAGCACCGGTTTCAGGTCGTCGGTGAGCGTGACCCCGGCCAGCGGCGAGGAAATATGACGCACGTTGGCAGCGGCCAGCTGGCGCGCTTCATCCTCGTTGACCGCCGATTCGTCGGCGCGCTCGAACAGCAGCACGTCGGTGCTGAAGGTGCGCATGAACAGGGCATGCCCGACCGGATTGACTTCGGAGGTGGCCACCGCGATGCGCTTGTCGATCACGTCGAAGCCGTCGCATACCGGGCACAGGCGCACCGCGCCGCTGGCCACCGCTTCGTCCCAGCGCTCGACCGGCATGCCGGCGTCGGCCACGCCGGTGGCCAGCAGCACGGTGTGGGCGCGCATCGTGGTCAGGTCGCCCTCGGGGCTGACGCAGTCGCCCACGAACAGGCCGTCCTCGATGCGGAGGTTGGTGATTTCGCCCGGGATCACGTGCCCGCCATAGCGCCCCAGCTGGCAGCGTAGCTGGTCGAGCAGCAGCTTGCCGTTGATCCCGTCCGGGAAGCCGGGGTAGTTGTGCGAGACCGGGATCCAGCCCAGGCGGCTGTTGCCTTTGTCGACCAGGGCCACGTTGCGGGTGAAGCGGCGTAGGTAGATCGCCGCGCTCAGGCCGCCGGGGCCGCCGCCGACGATCAGGGTATCGAATACAGTGTGGTGGGTGTCCATGGCCCGATTATCGCGAGCCGCGGACGAGCAGCCTATCGGCGTGCGCGCAGGCGCCGGGTAAGAGCGAACTTACAAAGCAACTTACAGCGACTTGCCGCCGGCAGCTTCCGGCTGCAGGGTGACGTGGTCGATGCCGTGGCGCGCGCGCAGCATGGCGCGCAGGTCGTCCAGCACCGCCGGCCACTGCTCCAGGCTGCGGATCTCGACGTGGCCGATCAGTGCCGGGTGACCGGGCGACATGTCCCACACGTGCAGGTCGTGCACCGCCAGTACATTATCGACCGCGGCCATGTCGGCGCCCACCTGCACGTAGTCGATGGCGTGCGGCACGCCTTCCATCAGGAAGTGGTACGACTCGCGCAGGATGCCGATCGTGGCGCGCAGGATCAGCAGCGAGACGAAGATGGACAGGATCGGATCGGCGCGCAGCCAGCCGGTGAAATAGATGATGGCGCCGGCGGCGATCGCGGCGACCGATCCCAGCAAATCGCCCATGACGTTGACCAGGGCGGCGCGGGTATTGATGCTGTCATTGTTGCGCGACAGGATCCAGGCCACCAGCAGGTTGATGCTCGCGCCCAGCGCCGCCACCACCAGCACGATGCCGCCTTGCACCGGTTCCGGATGCAGCAGGCGCTGCACCGCCTCGTAAGCGATCCAGCCGACCAGGCCCAGCATCGCCAGGCTGTTGACGAACGCCGCCAGCGCCTCGGCGCGGACAAAGCCGAACGAGTGACGTGCCGACGGCGGGCGCTTGGCGATGAGTTGCGCCAGCAGCGCCAGGCCGAGGGCTGCGGCGTCGGTGACCATGTGGCCGGCGTCCGAGATCAGGGCCAGCGAATTCGAGATGAAACCGGTGACCACTTCGACCACCGCGAACAGCAGCGTCAGCACCAGCGCCGTGGCCAGCGCCGACTGGCTGCGCGCCTCGATCGAGTGCGCGTGACTGGCGTCGCCGTCCAGGTGGGCGTGCAGGTGGGAGGGGTCGATCGGCTGTGAAGTCATTACTGTCGCGCTAGTAACTATGTGAAGATCGAAGTGTAAAGCATCCGGCTGCGACGGGCATCCGGGTGTCCGGTAGCGCCTGCCGGCAACTATTTTCGTGCGAGGGTTGCGGTATCGTCATGCGCTCCTTATAATGGCGGCATCGGGCGGTTAGTTCAGCTGGTTAGAATACTTGGTCGACATCCAAGGGGTCGCAGATTCGAATTCTGCACCGCCCACCAGAATTTAGTTTTACAAGCAAGAGCGAGAAAGGCATCTACGGTTATGACACCGCGAACTACAACCTGGTTGTGGGGGAATCGCTAGACGCGATGGGGTGTGCTTTTGCTCGACACAACTGAAAACGCGGCTAGTGCCGCGTTTTTTTTCGTCCTTTGTTTTTTCATTATCATTTTATTCAGTGCGCGATGCGCCACGATTGGAGAGCAGTATGTTGAACGTCCGACTTCCAGATGGTTCCAGCCGCCAGTTTGACGGCCCCGTGACGGTGGCTCAGGTGGCTCAGAGCATCGCCCCGAGCCTGGCGAAAGCCGCCCTGGCCGGCAAGGTCAATGGCAAGGTGGTCGACACCTCGTTCCTGATCGACAGCGATGCCGACCTGGCAATCGTCACCGACAAGGATCCCGAAGGCCTGGACGTGATCCGCCATTCGACTGCCCACCTGCTGGCGTACGCGGTCAAGGAACTGTTCCCGGAAGCCCAGGTCACCATCGGCCCGGTGATCGAAAACGGTTTCTACTACGACTTCTCGTACAAGCGTCCGTTCACCCCGGACGACCTGAAGGCGATCGAAAAGAAAATGGTCGAGCTGGCCAAGAAGGACGAGCCGGTCACCCGCAAGGTGCTGCCGCGCGACGAAGCCGTGGCCTATTTCAAGTCGATCGGCGAAGACTACAAGGCCGAGATCATCGCCTCGATTCCCGCCAATGAAGACGTGTCGCTGTACAGCGAAGGCGGCTTCACCGACCTGTGCCGCGGCCCGCACGTGCCGTCGACCGGCAAGATCAAGGTCTTCAAGCTGATGAAGCTGGCCGGCGCCTACTGGCGCGGCGACAGCAAGAACGAAATGCTGCAGCGTGTGTATGGCACCGCCTGGACCAGGAAGGAAGACCAGGAACAGTACCTGCACATGCTGGAAGAAGCCGAGAAGCGCGACCACCGCAAATTGGGCAAGGCACTCGACCTGTTCCACTTCCAGGAAGAAGCGCCGGGCCTGATCTTCTGGCATCCGAAGGGCTGGACTGTCTGGCAACAGGTCGAGCAGTACATGCGCAAGACCTACCAGGACACCGGCTACAACGAAGTCAAGGCGCCGCAGATCCTGGACGTCACCCTGTGGCAGAAGACCGGTCACTGGGATAATTATCGCGACAATATGTTCACGACCGATTCCGAGAATCGTTCGTACGCACTGAAGCCGATGAACTGCCCGGGCCACGTGCAGATCTATAACGCCGGCATGAAGTCGTACCGCGACCTGCCGCTGCGCTACGGCGAATTCGGCCAGTGCCACCGCAACGAATCGTCGGGCGCGCTGCACGGCCTGATGCGCGTGCGCGGCTTCACCCAGGACGATGGTCACGTGTTCTGCACCGAAGAGCAGATTGCGCCGGAAGTGGTGGCCTTCCACGCCCAGGCGATGAAGGTGTACGACGATTTCGGCTTTGGCAACATCGACGTCAAGATCGCGCTGCGTCCGGACAACCGCATCGGTTCCGACGAAGTCTGGGACCAGGCCGAAGACGCGCTGCGTTCGGCGCTGCGCGGCTGCGGCGTGGAATGGACCGAGCTGCCGGGCGAGGGCGCCTTCTATGGTCCGAAGATCGAGTACCACCTGAAGGACAGCCTGGGCCGTCCATGGCAGGTCGGCACCATGCAGGTCGACTTCTCGATGCCGGGCCGCCTCGGCGCCGAATATGTCGCAGAAGACAATACCCGCAAAGTGCCGGTGATGCTGCACCGCGCGATCGTCGGTTCGATGGAGCGCTTCATCGGTATCCTGATCGAGAACTACGCCGGCGCGCTGCCGCTGTGGCTGGCTCCGGTGCAGGTCGCGGTCTTGAATATTTCGGATGCGCAAGCAGATTATGTGAAGCAGGTCGAAGCCAAGCTGCGCGCGGCAGGCCTGCGCGTTCACGCTGATTTGCGGAACGAGAAGATCACCTATAAAATACGTGAACATTCCGTCCAAAAACTGCCGTACATCCTCGTTGTTGGGGATAAAGAACGGGATGCCAATACTGTGGCCGTGCGTGCCCGCGGCAATGTCGACCTGGGCGTGATGCCAGTCGACGAGCTCGTGGAGCGTCTGGTGGGTGAAGTTGCCGCCAAGACGAAATAATCCCGGCCGAACTCAATACTCTCAAAGGAATAGACATAGCTACTGACAAGCAGAACCGCATCAATGGCGAAATCACCCACCCGGAAATGCGTTTGAACGGTGTGGACAACGAGCCGCTGGGCATTGTGACCCTGGCCGAAGCGTTTCGTCTGGCTGAAGAAAAGAACGTCGACCTGGTCGAGATCGCGCCCAACGCGGTCCCGCCGGTCTGCCGCCTGATGGACTACGGCAAGTTCAAGTATTCGGAGCAGAAGAAGGCGCACGAAGCCAAGCTCAAGCAGAAGATCATCCAGGTCAAGGAGATCAAGTTCCGTCCGGGTACCGATGAAGGCGACTACAGCATCAAGCTGCGCAACCTCATCAAGTTCCTGGAAGAGGGCGACAAGACCAAGATCACGCTGCGCTTCCGCGGCCGCGAAATGGCGCACCAGGACATCGGCATGCGCATGCTCGAGCGGCTGCGCGGCGATCTGGAGCCATATGGCCAGATCGAGCAATTCCCGAAACTCGAAGGTCGCCAGATGATCATGGTGGTCGCGCCGAAGAAGAAGAAGTAATTCTTCGCGTCGTCAGATTGCAGAGGCCGGGTCCGTTGCGCATGCGAAAGCGTGCGCGGCGGCCCGGCCTTCGCTCGTCTGTGCGGCGCCTGTGGGTGGCTGTTGCGGCGCGGTGCCTGCGACATCCATTTCCTCCAAACCTGTGCTACAATCCGCGATTCCTGTTTGCATGAACAGGTTGTAGCAGACTAGCTTCTGCTGCAAGACAAGTGAAAGTAGGCATTTAAGAGCAGCGTCGCTGCCACCTGCAATCCTGTCCCATAGAGGCTGTCCGCGAGGACAGATGACTATGCCAAAAATGAAAACCAAAAGCAGCGCGAAGAAACGTTTTCGCGTGCGTCCGGGCGGTACCGTCAAATCGGGTATGGCGTTCAAGCGTCACATCCTGACCAAGAAGACCACCAAGAACAAGCGCCAGCTGCGCGGCACCCGTAACATCAATGCGTCGGACGTGACCAGCGTCCTGCGTATGATGCCATCTGCTTAATCTCACACTAAGGAGCGAATATGCCTCGAGTAAAACGTGGGGTTACTGCACGTGCCCGTCACAAGAAAGTCCTTGACCTTGCAAAAGGTTACCGTGGTCGCCGCAGCAAGGTATACCGTATTGCCAAGCAAGCAGTCATGCGCGCTGGCCAGTACGCCTACCGCGATCGCCGCAAC
This sequence comes from Massilia sp., assembly GCF_031995545.1. Lineage (GTDB taxonomy): Bacteria > Pseudomonadota > Gammaproteobacteria > Burkholderiales > Burkholderiaceae_D > Telluria. Next base: position 23,344 of record NZ_DAMAGA010000008.1, on the reverse strand, counting down.
AAGAAGCGCGTCTTCCGCGCACTGTGGATCACCCGTATCAACGCGGCTTCGCGTTCGCACGGCATGACCTACAGCGCCTTCATGAACGGCCTGAAGAAGTCCGCGATTGAACTGGACCGTAAAGTCCTGGCCGACATGGCTGTGCATGACAAGCCGGCATTCGCCGCTATCGTCAGCGCCGTCAAGGCAAAGCTGGCTGCTTAATTACTAGCAGTTTGCTGGCAAGATAGTGCCGCAGCAATGCGGCGCAAAAGAAACGGGGCAAGGGTCATACCTGTGCCCCGTTTTTGATTCTGGCGCTCCCGCCAACGAAAAACAGGAAAACAACAAGCATGAACTCGCTGGAAGAACTCGTCGTCGCGGCCCAGGCTGACTTCGTCGCCGCCGTGGATGCCGCCGCGCTCGAAAATGCGAAAGCCAAATACCTGGGCAAGACCGGCCAGGTGACCGACCTGATGAAGGGCCTGGGCAAGCTCGACCCGGATGCGCGCAAGGCGCAGGGCGCCCTGATCAATGCCGCCAAAGAAAAAATCGAACAGGCCTTGACCGCGCGCCGCGATGCGCTGGCCGACGCCCAGCTGCAGGCACGCCTGAACAGCGAAGCGATCGACGTCACCCTCCCGGGCCGTGGCCGCTCGAAGGGCGGCATCCACCCGGTGATGCGCACCTGGGAACGCGTCGAGCAGATCTTCCGTTCGATCGGCTTCGACGTGGCCGACGGCCCCGAGATCGAAACCGACTGGACCAACTTCACTGCACTGAACAGCCCCGAGAACCACCCGGCGCGTTCGATGCAGGACACCTTCTATATCGAGGGCAACGACAGCCAGGGCAAGCCCTTGCTGCTGCGTACCCACACCAGCCCGATGCAGGTGCGCTACGCGCGCACCCACACGCCGCCGATCAAGGTGATCGCGCCGGGCCGCACCTACCGCGTCGACAGCGACGCCACCCACTCGCCGATGTTCCACCAGGTCGAAGGCCTGTGGATCGGCGAAAACATCAGCTTCGCCGACCTCAAGGGCGTGTACCTGAACTTCGTCAAGGCCTTCTTCGAGACCGACGACCTGCAGGTACGCTTCCGTCCCTCGTACTTCCCGTTCACCGAACCGTCGGCCGAGATCGACATCGCCTTCGGCAGCGGCCCTCTGAAAGGCCGCTGGCTGGAAGTGTCGGGCGCCGGCCAGGTGCACCCGACGGTCGTACGTAACTTCGGGCTGGACCCGGAAAAGTTCATCGGCTTCGCGTTTGGCTCCGGCCTCGAGCGCCTGACGATGCTGCGTTATGGAATCAACGACCTGCGCCTGTTCTACGAAGGCGATCTGCGCTTCCTGAAGCAGTTCAACTAAATACCCGAAGCTGAGGCAAACGAATATGCAATTCTCCGAAAACTGGCTCCGTTCCATGGTCGATCCGAAGATGAATTCGGACGAGCTGTCGCACCTCCTGACGATGTCGGGCCTGGAAGTGGAAGAAGTGGAAGCGGTCGCTCCGCCGTTCTCGAACGTGGTGGTGGCCGAAGTCAAGGAAGTGGCGAAACACCCGAACGCCGACCGCCTGAACGTGTGCCAGGTCGACGTCGGCACCGGCACTTTATTGAACATCGTGTGCGGCGCGCCGAACGTGCGCGCCGGCATGAAGGCGATCTGCGCCAAGGCCGGCGCGGTGCTGCCGCCGGGCGCGGACGGCAAACCCTTCGAAATCAAGGTCGGCAAGCTGCGCGGCGTCGAGTCGCAGGGCATGATGTGCTCCGCCAAGGAGCTGAAGATCTCGGAAGAGAGCAACGGCCTGATGGAACTGCCGGAAGACGCGCCGGTCGGTCAGAACATCCGCGACTACCTGGCCCTGAACGACCTGAAGTTCACCATCAAGCTGACCCCGAACAAGGCGGACTGCCTGTCGGTGCTGGGCGTGGCGCGCGAAGTGTCGGCCCTGACCGGCTCGCCCCTGAATCTGGCGCCGTCGCGCGTGGTTCCGGTGACCAGCGACGAAATCCTGCCGGCCAAGGTGTCGGCACCGGACCTGTGCGGCCGTTTCGCCGGCCGCGTGATCCGCGGCCTGAACGCGCGCGCCGCGACGCCTGAGTGGATGAAGCGCCGCCTGGAGCGCAGCGGCCAGCGCTCGGTGTCGGCCCTGGTCGACATCTCGAACTATGTGATGCTGGAGGTTGGCCGTCCGTCGCACGTGTTCGATCTCAGCAAGATCCACGGCAGCCTGGATGTGCGCTGGGGCAAGAAGGGCGAATCGCTCAAGCTCCTCAACGGCAATACCGTCGACGTCGACGAGTGGGTTGGCGTGATCGCCGACGAAGCACAAATCGAATCGCTGGCCGGCATCATGGGTGGCGACTCGACCGCGGTGACGCTGGATACCACCGACATCTACCTGGAAGCGGCGTTCTGGTGGCCGAACGCGATCCAGGGCCGTGCCCGCCGCTACAACTTCTCGACCGATGCGGCGCACCGCTTCGAGCGTGGCGTCGACTACGCGACCATTCCCGACCATATCGAGCGCATCACCGCGCTGATCGTCGAGATCTGCGGCACTGTCGATACCAAAGTCGGTCCGGTCGACGACCAGATCGTCAATCTGCCGCAGCGCGCTCCGGTGGCGCTGCGCACCGCGCGCGCCGCAAAAGTGATCGGTGTGCCGATCGACGACGCCGTGGTGGCCGACATCTTCACCCGCCTGGGCCTGGAATTCACCCAGGAAGAGGGCAGGTTCCTGGTGACGGCGCCGTCGTACCGCTTCGATATCGAGATCGAGGAAGACCTGATCGAAGAAGTGGCACGCGTGTATGGCTTCGAGAACATTCCAGCCAACCCGCCGGTCGCGCCGAGCGCGATGCTGATCGAGCCGGAAAACACCCGCTCGCTGTTCGCGATCCGCCATCAGCTGGCCGACCTGGGTTACCAGGAAGTGGTCAACATGAGCTTCGTGGAAAGCGTCTGGGAGCAGGACTTCGCGGCGAATGCCGAACCGATCCGCCTGCAGAACCCGATCGCCAGCCAGCTGAGCGTGATGCGCTCGTCGCTGATCGGCAGCCTGGTCGCCAACGTGCGCTACAACCTCAACCGCAAGGCGGGCCGCGTGCGCGCCTTCGAGATCGGCGCCGTGTTCAAGCGCAATGCCGAGGTCCAGGACGGCGCGCTGAGCGTGGCCGGCTACGAGCAGCCGAAGCGCGTGGCCGCGATCGCCTACGGCCCGGCGTTCGACGAGCAGTGGGACCTGCCGACCCGCGCGGTCGACTTCTTCGACGTCAAGGCCGACCTGGAAGCACTGTTCGCACCGCGCCAGCTGCGCTTTGCCAAGGCCGAGCACCCGGCGCTGCATCCGGGCCGCTGCGCCACCGTCGAGCTGGACGGCGTCCAGATCGGCGTGGTCGGCGAACTGCATCCGCGCTGGCTGCAGAAGTACGACCTGCCGCAGGCGCCGGTGCTGTTCGAGGTCGATGCCGAAGCGCTGCGCCAGCGCGGCGTGCCAGCGTACACCGAGATTTCCAAGTTCCCGGGCGCTACGCGCGACCTGGCGCTGGTGGTCAAGCAGGACGTGCCGGCCCAGTCCGTGATCGATGCATTCCAGGCTGAACTCGCGAACAATCCGCAAGGAAAGATCGTGCAAGCCGTTGTTTTGTTTGATGAATATCGCGGCAAGGGCCTGGAGACGGATGAAAAAAGCCTTGCTTTCCGCTTTAGCTTGCAAGATACTCAATCGACGCTGCAGGACGATGCGGTCGATGCCATCATGGCAGCGCTCGCCGGTGCTGCACAGACGAAGCTGAACGCAAAGCTGCGCGCATAAGAAAGAAGGGCGAGGGAGCACCATGCTTGTTCGCCAATTCATCCAAAACCTCGTTTGACTTGAAGGCAGGGCTTCAAAATTAACAACAACGACGTCGATTCGGCCGTTTTCCAGGAGGCGCTGGTCGCCGACCTGGACCGCGCGATGCAGGTGGCGCGGGTGCGGAAAGAAGCGGAACAGGCATTGCCGACCTTGACCAAAGCCGAGCTGGCCGAGCTGCTGTTCGAGCAGGTCGGCCTGAACAAGCGCGAAGCCAAGGACATGGTCGAAACCTTTTTCGACGAGATCCGCAATGCGCTCGAACGGGGCGAAGCGGTCAAGCTGTCCGGTTTCGGCAACTTCCAGTTGCGCGACAAGCCGCAGCGGCCGGGTCGCAATCCAAAAACCGGGGAAGAGATTCCCATCACGGCGCGCCGCGTCGTGACCTTCCACGCCAGCCAGAAGCTCAAGGGCATGGTGGAGGAGGCCAATCCGGCAGCGTCGACGCCGGACCCGCTGGCGCACGCAGCCTGACTAAGCGATGAATGACCGACCAAACAAGAACGAACTGACCACGCTGCCGCCGATTCCGGCCAAGCGTTATTTCACCATCGGGGAAGTGAGTGAATTGTGCGGCGTCAAGCCTCATGTGCTGCGCTATTGGGAGCAGGAATTTACCCAGCTTAAGCCGGTCAAACGTCGTGGTAACCGCCGCTATTACCAGCACCACGAAGTATTGCTGATCCGGCGCATCCGCGAGCTGTTGTACGAGCAGGGCTTCACCATCAGCGGCGCCCGCAACCGCCTCGACGGCCGCGCCAATGCGGTCGATGCCGAGGCGCCCGAGCTGCCCGAACCGGCCCCGGCAATTGACAGCGACAAGCTGCGCGCCGAACTGCTCGACATCCTCGACCTGCTCAAGAACGGTCCGCGGCCAGGCTGAGATACTCGGCGTCGGCGCCGGTAGGCATCGGCGCCGGATGGTCTTGCAGGCAGCGCCGCCATGGGCGCGGCCAGAGAAGTGAACGCTTTTGACCCGTGGTTCTGCTCAAGCATTCGTGCTGCTGTTGAAGGCTGGCCCGGTAATGTTAGAATGTCACCCGCGCTTGTGCTGAAATCAACGCCAAGCCGGGCAGATCGGACCCGGCACTTTCCTGCGCAAGGAAAATTTAAGGGAAGACAATGATACGCGTTGCCATTTGTGACGATCACCAGATAGTTCGAGCAGGATTCAAGCAGATTTTCTCGTCGTCGGGCGACTTTGAAGTCGTGGCCGAAGGCGCCACCGGCCGCGAGGCCCTCGACATCGCGCGCCGCGAAATCTGCGACGTGCTGCTGCTCGACATTGCGATGCCCGACCAGAGCGGCATCGACATCCTGCGCACCATCCGCCAGGGCCAGCCGAATCTGCCGGTGCTGATCCTGTCGGGCTACCCGGCGCAGCAGTATGCGCTCAACCTGTTCAAGATGGGCGCCAACGGCTACCTGAACAAGGAATGCGAAGCGGACGAGCTCAAGACCGCCGTGCGCACTGTGTTCCAGGGCCGCCGCTATGTCTCGTCGACCGTCGGCGAACTGCTGGCGCAAAGCTTCGACCGCGATCCGAACACGGCGCTGCACACCGAGCTGTCCGACCGCGAGTTCCAGGTGTTCCTGCGCCTGGCCAAGGGCGCCACCGTGTCCGATATCGGCAACGCCTTGTCGCTGTCGATCAAGACCGTTTCGACCTACCGCACCCGCATCATGGAAAAAATGGGTCTGCAGTCGAACTCCGATCTGACCTATTACGCGATGAAGAACAATCTGCTGGATTGATCCGGCGATTCGCTGCATGCAACGCGCGCTCCGGCGCGCGTTTTCTTTTGTGCATGCCGCTTCCACACGACATCAACAGCTTTCCCATCCGACTTGCAGCCCAATTGCAACAGTTAGTTACATGAGGGAATTTCGCGGTGCAACAATTCGTCCATACATCTATAATGAAGGACGGCGTACGTTGCGCGAAAGGAAGTTCGGATGTACTTTTCAACCGCCCCGGCCGACAAGCCGGTCCGCAATCTCCCCCTCCATAAGTCCCTGTTGTGCCTGGCCTGTGCGATCCTGCTGGTCGTGAATGGCGTATTCCTGCTGCGTAACCTCGACGACCTGCGCTCGGCCAATGCGCTGCAGACCCGTACCGCCCAGGTGTCGGATGAGCTGCAATACCTGAACCTGCTGGTCACCGATGCCGAGAGCAGCCTGCGCGGCTATTTCTTGTCGAATTCCGAAGTTTATCTGGGGCCCCTGCGCGAAGCGCCGCAGCAGTTCGACAACCAGCTGCGCCAGCTTGGCGTGCTGCTGGCCGATAATCCCTCGCAGACCAAAAACCTGACGCAATTGCGTGCCCTGATCGAGAAGAAGCTGAGCCTGATGCACCAGCAGCTCGAGGTGTTCCGTGAGGGCGGCCTGTCGGACATCGTGGCGATTGCTGCCTCGCCGGACGACCGCGCTCAGATGGACGAGATCCGTCTGCAGGTGGTGATCATGACGCGCGAACAGAACGAACTGCTGGCTGCCCGCACTGCCGCGTTTTACCAGCAATACCGCCATGCGGTGCTGTTCGGCCTGAGCATCAATGCTGCTGCCATTGCCGTACTGCTGCTGTTCTATAACCTGGTCAAGCGTGCCTTCGGCGCGCGCCTGCAGGCCCAGCGCGCTCTGCAGCAGAGCAATGACGACCTGGAATGCATCGTTGCCGAGCGCACCGCGCAGCTGTCGGTGCTGTCGCGCCATCTGATCCGGGTGCAGGAAGACGAAAAATCGCGCTTGGCACGCGAGCTGCACGACGAGATGGGCGCCAACCTGACCGCGATCGGCATGGACATGACCACGGTGAGCGAACAATTGCGCGCAACCCATCCCGAACTGGCCGCGGTGCTGGGCCGCGCCCGTCGCACCCTGGTCGATACGGTGCAGCTGAAACGCCGCATCATCGAGAACCTGCGTCCGAGCCTGCTCGATAATATGGGCCTGTCGGCTGCGCTGCAAAGCTATTGCGCGGATTACGCGCGCGTGACCGCGCTCGATGTCGACCCGCTGATCGCGGCTGGAGCCGACGACGCCGGCCCGATGCAGGCGATCGCACTGTTCCGCATCACACAGGAAGCGCTGAACAATATCGCCAAGTATGCCAAGGCGCGCACCGTGATCGTCAATCTGACGCGCGAGCCGGAGGGCTGGGGCCTGGAAATCACCGACGACGGCATCGGCATCGCGCCGGACGCGATGAAGACATCCAAATCGCACGGTTTATTGGGCATGCGCGAACGCGCCTTGCTGCTTGGTGGCACTCTGGTAGTCGAGCCGGGCGTGAATGGAGTGGGAACTTGCGTGCGCGCCACGTTGCCGTTGACAGCGCCTGGTGGAAATGAAGAGGCGGGGCTCAACCCCGCCGTGCCTGCCGCTTTGCTGAGGGATTCGCCCGTCATTGCGTCCCCATCCGCGCCGGCACTGTCCCTGAATGAAAAAGCCGATTCAGGTGAATCGGCTTTTCAGGAAACTCGGTCGGACACTCAGTCAGCGATCAACGCGCCACATCCATGAGCAGGCGGTCGTATTCCGACTTGGCGACCTTGTAGCATTCGCCTGCGTACTCTTCCAAACCAGCACGGTCCAGCACGGTGATGTTGCCGCGGCGGTACTGGATCAGGCCTTCGTCTTGCAGCTTGCCGGCGGCGGCGGTGATGCTTTCGCGGCGCACACCCAGCATGATCGAGATCAGTTCCTGGGTCACTTTCAGCTCGTTGCTTGCCGAGCGGTCCAGGCGGTCCAGCAGCCAGCGGCACAGTTTCTGTTCGATCGAACTGTGGCGGCCGCCGACGGCGTTCTGGGCCATCTGGGCGAACAGGGCGTTGGTGTAACGCATCAGCAGTTGCGGCAGGGCGCCGCCGCGGTTGAAGGCGTCACGCAGGTATTGGGTTTTCAGGCGGTAGCCGTAACCGGCGCTCTGCACGACGGCGCTGCAGGTGGCGCGTTCGCCCATGAACAGCGACACGCCGACTGCGCCTTCGTGGCCGACCACGGCGATCTCGGTGGTGGCGCCATCTTCCATCACATACAGCAGCGACACGATTGCGGTGGTTGGAAAATACACGTATTCCAATTTGCTGCCATACTCGAACAACTCTTTACCGAACGGCATCGGGACCAGTTCCAGGTGGTCGAACATGTCTTCCAGGTCCAGACGGGGAAGCGCGGCCAGCAGTTCGTTCTGCTGGGTACCACTGTAGCTGACAACCGGACGCGACGTGGACTTCATTGCCTCACTCGTGGCAGGGATCTGGTTTTTTGCTTTTTGGGTCATGCCGCCAAATTGAGTGTTGTTCATCTTATGTCCTCTTATGTCTGTCGTTCGATATATTGCGGGGCGATCTGTGAGGTCTTTTGTTGCCTCATCGCGATGTGTGTACTTTAAAGCTACCGTCTGTTGGCGCACATAAGATTAGCGGTTGCACCCGTGTAGGCTCGTTGCATGATGTTTTGTCAGTCCAGTCCTACTGGACAAAACTCCGTTTTTGGCCCTGTCAGGCATCGTATTTGTTAGGTTTGACAACAAAAATGCCCCATAATTCGCCGTCGTGTAGGAATGAAACGAAGGGCGAACTACAACATGGCCTTGCAACTCCTCTTGGTTGAAGACGATCCGGTACTGGCCGATGGCCTGTCGCGCGCGTTGCAGGCGCAGGGCATGCACGTCATCCTGGTACGCGACGGCCTGACCGCGGACAGCGCCCTGCAGGGAAGTGGCCCCGAGGTCGCCGTGCTCGACATCGGGCTGCCCGGCATCGACGGCTTCGAGGTGGTGCGCCGCCTGCGCGCCCGTGGCAGCGCCACCCCGGTGCTGCTGTTGACCGCGCGCGACGCCGTCGAAGACCGGGTGCGCGGCCTGGAAACCGGTGCCGACGATTACCTGGTCAAGCCCTTCGCCACCGCCGAACTGGTGGCGCGCATCCGCGCCCTCGCGCGCCGTCATGCGCCGCCTTCGACCGTCCTTGCACTCGGCGGCGTCAGTCTGGATAGCGCTACCCGCCGTGCCCGTGTCGGAGAACGCCCGCTGGAGCTGTCGGTGCGCGAGTGGGGCGTGCTCGAATACTTGCTGCAGCACGCTGGCCGGGTGGTGTCCAAACAGCAGATCATCGACGCCATCCTGCCCTGGGGCGACGACGTCACGCCAAACGCGGTGGAAGTCTACGTGTCGCGCCTGCGCCTCAAGATCGACGGCGCCGGGGTGGCAATCCGCACCATCCGCGGCTTTGGCTACCTGCTGGAAGCCGAAGCGGGTCCCGCCGGCGGATGAGCAGCGAATGAGCAGCATCAGGCTGCAACTGCTCAAGTGGCTGCTGGGGCCGATCCTGCTGGTCAACCTGGTGCTGGCCGCGCTGGTGGTCGGGCTGGCCTGGACGCCGGCCCAGGTCGCATTCGACCAGGGGCTGTTCGACAGCGCTGACACATTGGCCGCACGGCTGGCCGGCGGTGCCGCGCCGCAACTGCCCATACCCGCCGCCGACACTGGCGCCAGGGACCCCATCTGGTTCGCGCTGCGCGATGCGCAAGGTGCCCATCTGGCCGGCGCCGCCGGTTTCCCACCGCTGCATCCGGGACGTGCCGCGTATGACGCCGAGATCGATGGCGAACCGGTGCGGGTCGTCGCACGCGAGATAGCGACACCCGACGGCCCGCGCCGGTTGGGCGTGGCGCGCCCGCTGCGCCAGCGGCTCGAAGTGCGTGCCGCCATCGTGCGTTCGCTTACCGTGCTGGTTGCACTGGTCACGATCACGCTGGTCGGCGTGGTCTGGCTGTCGGTCAGTAACGGCCTGAGACCGCTGGCCCGCATCCGCGCCGAGCTGGCCGCGCGCGGCCCGAACGACCTGGCGCCGCTGCCGGCCGAGCAGGTGCCGTACGAGATCGCGCCGGTGGTCACCGGCTTCAACGAGCTGCTCGACAAAGTCGAGGCCGGCAGCCGCGCCCAGCGCGATTTCCTGGCTGATATGGCGCATCAGCTCCGTACCCCATTGGCCGGGATGCAGCTGCAGCTCGAATGGCTGGGCCAGCGCCACGCCGCCGACCCCGACACCCGGCGCGCGCTGGAGATGATGGGCCTGTCCAACGAGCGCATGATCCGCCAGGTCAACCAGCTGCTGGCGCTGGCGCGCGCACGGGAAGGGCAGCCGACCGCCGCCCCGGCACCCCTCGACCTGGCGGTGCTGGTGGGCGAATCGGTGCAGTTCTTCGTCGAGAAGGCGGCGCGCAAGGACATCGACATCGGCTTCGAGCTGGACCCGGCGCCAGTGTCCGGCGACGCCTTCGGGCTGCGCGACCTGATCGACAACCTGGTCGACAACGCGATCCGCTACACACCGACGGGCGGCCGGGTCACCGTCGGCTGTGGGCGGGAAGGGCAGCAGACCCGGTTCACGGTCGAGGATTCCGGCCCCGGCATTCCGGCCGCGCGCCGCGCCGCCGTGTTCGAGCGCTTCGTAAGGCTGAACGACAAGACGGACGGCAGCGGCCTCGGGCTGGCGATCGTCAGGGATATCGCATCAGCACACGGCGCAAAAGTAGTGGTGGGCGACGCCGACGACGGTGGCGCCAGGATATACGTAACCTTTCCGCCAACTGTCTAGCCATTTCGCCAAGACATGATATCTGCCTGTAACCAAACAATGTCGTATATCTGCTGCAGTCAGGAATTTGTCAGGATTTCTTCAGGGAATTGACAGCTTCCTCGATTATTATGCCTGGTGGAAACATTTATCGGCAATATCGCCCTCCAGGAGAATCCCATGCAGCAGCGTCAGTCCGGTTTCACACTCATCGAACTCATGCTCGCGGTGGCGATCGTCGGCATCCTGACCGCCGTCGCCTTGCCTTCCTACAGCAGCTACGTGCTGCGCACCCGCCTGGCCGAAGCGCACAGCGCGCTCGCCGCGACCCAGCCACAGCTGGAGCAATACTGGTCCAGCGGCTCGACCGGCCATACCTACGCCGGTTTCGACAAGGTGCCGGCTTCGACCACCAATTTCACTTATGAGCTCAAGGACGCCGACGAAACCGGCTACACCCTGGTCGCCACCGGCCGCGCGGCCGCCGCCAGCTTCGTCTACACCCTCGACGAAGCCGGCCGCCGCGCCACCACCGGCGCCCCGGACGGCTGGACCAAGCGTTCCGACTGCTGGGTCGACCGCAAGGCGGGCACGTGCACCCAGTAAGGATAAACGCAGGCCGCGCGATGGCCGGCTTCACCATCGTCGAAGCGATGGTGGCGCTGGTCATCATGGCGCTCCTGCTGTCGTTCGGCATGCCGCGCATGACCGATTGGCTCAGCGCTACCAAGGCTGCCGGCGCCGCCGGTTTCTACGCCGAAGGCTTCACCACCGCGCGCCTGCAGGCATTGTCCAACAACAGCCAGAGCCGCCTGGTGTTCATCGCCAACGCCGGCGGCCAGCCCGACTGGCGCGTCGACATCTGCCTGCGCACCACCGACACTCCCTGCCTCAACGATGGCGACTGGTCGACCGAGACCGCCGGTCCCAAGGACGCCGCAGGCGTACCGGCGGCGTTCCGCTCGATCCGGCGCAGCGGCGCCACCCTGCCGCCAGCGACCAGGCTGGCGGTGACGCTCGGCCCCGGCGCCGGCAATAGCGTCTACTTCACGCCGCTGGGCTGGGTCGATACCACCCGCGCCCAGCGCATCACCCGCGTCGGCCTGGCCGCGCCGACCGGGCAAAGCGGCGCCTTCAGACCGTCGAGGGTGGTGCTGACCCTGGCCGGCGTGGCCGTGACCTGCGATCCGAATGCCGTTGCCGGCTCCAACCGGTGCCCGGAATGAACCTGAGCGCGATCGCTAAACTCCGCCGGCGCACCCAGCGCGGTGTGGCCCTGCTCGAAGCGCTGCTGGCCGTGGTCCTGCTCGGGATCGGCCTGGTCGGCACCCTGGCGCTGCAGGCGCGTTCGGTGGCGGCGCTGTCCGAAGCCGGCCTACGCGCCGAAGCCACCATCGCCGCCAACGAGCTGCTGGGCGTGATGAATACCGACCTGGCCCACCTGGGCGACTATGCGGTGGCCGAAAACGCGCGCCCGGGCACGCGCCTGGCGCCGTGGTACGAAGCGGTCGAAGACCGTCTGCCCGGCTCCATCATCGTGGTCACCGTGACGCCGGCGCCCGGCACCACCCGTACCGAAGTCGCGATCTCGATCCGCTGGAAGCGCACGAATAGCGGCGCGCGCAACCGCCACGACATCACGTCCTACCTGTCGCAATCGGAATGAAGAACCTGATCTCTCATCGCCGCCGCCATGCCGGCTTCTCGCTGGTCGAGCTGATGGTCAGCGTCGTGATCGGCCTGCTGGCGGTGCTGTTCGCGACCCGCATCATGACCGACAACCAGCGCAACAAGGACGCGGCCCTGGGCGGCTCGGACTCGATGCAGAACGGGATGCTGGCCATGTTCTCGATCAGCGGCGACATCGAACAGGCCGGCTATGGCCTCAACGACAACCTGCTGGTCGGCTGCAACACGCGCTTCACCGACACCGGCGGCTACCAGCTGGCGACGGTCAAGCGCGGCGCGGCCAACGTGCAACCGCTGGCCCCGGCCGTGATCGAGCCGGGCGGTGCCAACGCCTCGGACCGCATCACCCTGTACGCCGGCAGCGCCGCCGGCGGCACCGCCACCCTGCGCCTGACCGGCAACTACGTCGGCGGCACCACGCTCAATGTCGACCGCCGTCCGTACGGCTTTCGTCTCGGTGACGTGATCGTGGTCGCGCCCGAGCAGCGTGGCGGCGACTGCGCGCTGGCCCAGCTGGCGACCGACCCCGAAACCCATCCGGGCGGCGCGGCCGCGCAGTACGTGCGCATCGGCGGCAGCGGCCTGCGCTTCAACAGCGGCGCGCTGGGCGTCCTGTACCAGGGCAATACGGCGCGCATCTTCAACCTGGGCCAGGGCGCGCGCCTGGCCTTCCACACCTGGTCGAGCGACGGCAGCTACCTGCGCCTGCGCTCGACCGACATGGACGGCGCCGGCGCCAATCCGCAGCCGGTGGCCGACAACATCGTCCTGCTCAAGGCGCAGTACGGCTTCGACACCCGCGCCGGCCAGGCCTTCCTGCCGGGGCAGGGTACCGAAGTGGGTGAATGGTCGTCGACCATGATCGACGCCGACGGCGACGGCGTGACCGGCAGTGCCGGCGACTACGGCCGTGTGGTGGCGCTGCGCGTAGCGCTGGTGGCGCGCTCGCGTCATCCCGAGCGTCCCGGCGCCGACGGCAATTGCAGCGCCACCGCGGAAATAGCGCCGCTGTTCGCCAAGGAACAGCCCGACGGCGTCGAGCCGCAAGAAGTCGAGGTCAAGCTGGGTACGCAGGCCGATCCGGACGGCTGGAAGTGCTACCGCTACCGCGTGTTCGAATCCATCGTCCCGCTGCGCAACGCCGGCTGGAGGCCTGAATGAAGCAGCACGCCGTTCCTTCGCGCCAGGCCGGCATCGCGCTGCCGGTGATGCTGATCATGCTGCTGGTGATGCTGGTGACCAGCATCTACCTGCTGCGCTCGACCAATTCGACCACGCTGGCGGTGTCGAACATGGCCTATGACGCCTCGCTCAGCCGCGCCGCCGACCTTGGCCTGCACACTGGCTTCCAGTGGCTCAAGGCCAAGGCGCTGGATGACAAGGCGGCCCTGATCGACGACGACGACGCGGCCGGCTACACCGCCATCATGAATCCCGGCGCCAGCCCGCGCGACGCGACCTTCTGGCAAAACAAGGTCGTGATCCCGGGGCCGGGCGGTACCAGCGTCGAGTACGTGATCCACCGCATGTGCACCCAGCGCCTGCGCTACGACGACGGCGACAACCAGTGCGTCCAGACTGCGGAGGTCAGCGCCGACCTGGGCAACCCGGTGCCGGTCGGCCAGAGCCTGGCGTCGGACGCGCCAAGCTTCGCCGGCAGCCCGCAACTGCATTACGTGATCACTGCCCGCATCGCCGGCGCGCGCGGCGGCAACGTGGTCAACCAGATGGTGGTCATGCTCGGCGTCTGACGCCAGCCGACCACCAACGCTACAGACGAACGAACCTGGAATGCGCATGCATCGCTTTTCGACACAACGCCTGATTCCCTTCCTCGCGACCGTGCTGTCGCTGCTGGCAGCCATGGTTGCCACACCGGCCAAGGCCGATCCGACCGCCATCTCGACCCTGCCGCTGCTGAACATCAGCGGCAGCGGGGCGGTCAAGCCGAACCTGATGCTGCTGTACGATAACTCGGGGTCGATGAACTTCACCTACACCCCCGACTACGTCGCCAATCCCGACACCTGCCGCGCCGGCACTACCATCGGCGACGGCACCCGCGGCTGCACCATCGGCGACCCGCCGTTCGCCAGCAGCGACTTCAACCGCCAGTACTACAACCCGAAGACGCGCTACCGCCCGCCGGTGCGCGCCAACGGCACCTCGTACAACGAGATGACGAGCGCGAACACGCGCCAGTGGAGCCAGGTGCCGAACGACGGCTTCGGCGTCAACAACGAAGACCTGCTGGGCAGCAGCAAGTACAGCACCACCAACCTGGTCACGGGTTTTCCCGACCTGGCCTGGTGCGACCGCAACACCGAGAACTGCCAGCTCAACACCACCGGCTACACCTATCCGACCAACAGCCGCTACAAACCGGCCTGGACCGACGGCGCGCCCTACTATTACAGTATCAACGTCGCCGAGTACTGCACCGACAACACCATGACCAACTGCACCGCCACCGCCGTCAACGGCGACGCGCCGGACGGTTATCCGGTGCCGGCGCGGGTGCGCTTCTGCGATTCCAACAAGCTGACCAAGTGCCAGGCCAAGTTCGTCGGCAACTACAAATACCCACGCTTCTCGGGCGAGAACCAGAACGCGCCGTGGTGGGGCACCATCACCATCGGCGCCTCCAGCGGCGACAACGCGCTGCGCATCAACAGCGTGACCGCGGTCGGCCTGTCCGGCACCCAGGTCATCACCAGGAATGCGGTGGACGCCGCCAATGGCAGCGACAGCAGCGACAAGCGCGCCGTGCTGGCCAGCGCGCTGGCGGCATCGATCGTGGCACAGACCGGCCTGGCCAATCCCTTCACCGCCTGCGTCACCACGCCGCGCCATACCAGCGTGCCGGCTTGCTCGAGCTACGGCATCACCCTTGGCGGTACCAACCAGCTGGCGGTGATCCCGATCGCCTGTCCGGAGGGCGCTGGCGACAAGTCGATCAGCACCTGCTCGCCGGTCACCGACAACAGCCGCGCCGGCGACAACCTGATGGTGTCGTCCGGCACCGGCGCCACTGCGCTGCTCACCATCAATGGCACCACCAATTCGGGCAGCAACCAGATCCTGAAAGGCGTGACCCTGGGCGGCGTCCAGCTCCTGACCCGCCAGCTGACCCTCGGCAAGGGCATTTCCTCGAGCAACGTGGTGACCGCGATCCGCGACGCGATCGGCACCCGCGGCACCATCACCGCGTATTCCGGCGGCACCCGCAATTCGTCGCCGCTGTGCGAGGCCCAGGGCAACAACACCCTGTGCCTGATCGACACCGCTTCCAACGCGGCCGGGCGCGACATCGCGCTGGGCGACCTGACCAACAACGGTTCGGGTCGCAACGTGCGCCTGAGCTGGACCGTGAAGGAAGCGGTCAGCGACGTGGTGCCGACCGCCACCAGCGGCCTGGGCGCCTCGATTTTCGTGCGCACCAATATCGTGTCCTCGCGCCGCGCCTATCCGCGCGACCCGGCGCGCACCGACTGCCGCGGCGAGACCTGCACCTACGACGAAGAGATGACCAACTTCGCCAACTGGTACGCCTACTACAAAAGCCGCAACCAGATGATGAAGACCGCCGTCGGCCAGGCATTCGAGCCGGTCACCGACAAGTACAACGTCGGCCTGGTGTCGCTGTCCGAGGCGGCCAAGAAGCAGGGCACCATCAACAAGCCGCTGCCGTTCAGCGGCCAGGACCGCACTGACTGGTACACGTCGCTGTACGACATGACCACCAGCGGCGCCACGCCGGTGCGCCTTGCCCTGGACGCGATCGGCAAGATGTACGCCAACCGCGAGCCCTACGACAAGCCCAAGGGCCAGGAAGCGGTGAAGTACCCGTGCCAGCAGAACTTCACCTTCATCACCACCGACGGCTACTGGAACGGCGATGCGCCGACCGGCGTGGGCAACAACGACCAGCGCGAGGACGCGGCGCGCTTCTGCCTGCGCTCCAAGGGCTGCGTCGATCCGCGCGGGCAAAGCGTGCCGTCGCTGGCCGACATCGCGCTGTACTGGTACAACGGCGGCTCGAGCGAGATCGTCTCGCGCCAGAATTCGCTGCGTCCGACCCTGGAAAACTGGGACAAGCCGGGCGTGGTGCCGGCTGCCGACGGCGAGAACACGCGCCTGCACATGAAGACCTACGCCCTCGGCCTGGGCGTGGACGGCATCATGACCTACGAGCCGAACTACGACACCGCGCCCAGGCAGGGCGGCGACTTCTACAAGGTGATCACCGGCGCCACCTCGGGCTGCCCGTGGAGCAGCGACGGGCGCTGGACCTGGCCCGATCCGTCCACCGGCCAGAACAGCGGTTCGCTGGCGCTGCAGTCGCGCGTCGACGACCTGTGGCACGCCGCCATCAACGGCCACGGCAAGTACTTCTCGGCCTCCGACCCGCTGCAGGTGATCGAGGGCCTGCGCTCGGCCCTGAGCAATATCGAAGTGCAGGTCGGCGCCGCCGCCGCCGCCGCGACCTCGACCCCGAACATCTCGGCGGTCGACAACGACATCTTCGCCGCCACCTTCACCACGGTGCGCTGGAACGGGCGCCTGTCCAAGCGCAAGATCGACCTGAGCACCGGCGCGGTCAGCGACGACGAAGTCTGGAACACCTCCAGCCTGCTCGGCGCGCGCGTCGATGCCAGCAGCGACGACCGCCGCATCCTGATGATGGACCCGGGCACGCGCGCGCTGGAAGCCTTCACCTTCGCCAACTTCACCGGCACGGTGGAAAAGAGCTGGTTCGAAAACAAGTGCGGCGCGCTGCCGCAGTGCGCCAACCTGTCGGACGCCAACCGCGCCATCGTCAATCGCGGCGCCACCATCGTCAACTGGCTGCGCGGCCAGCAGCAGTACGCCGACGACACGCTGCTGCGCGCCTACAGCTTTACCGATGCCGCCGACAGCGGCGCCGACGGCGCGCTGCCGATCGTGCTGGGCGATATCGCTTCGTCCAAGCCGGCCTATGTGCGCGACCCGCGCAAGAACTACGACCGCGACGGCTATGCCGACTACCGCGCCGCCAACACCGGGCGCGAGCCGACCGTGTACATCGGCGCCAACGACGGCATGCTGCATGCCTTCCACGCCACCACCGGCGCGGAACTGTGGGCCTACGTGCCGCGCATGACGATGAAGAAGCTGCATCTGCAGGCCAGCACCACCTACGGCGGCAGCCACCAGTACACGGTGGACGGCTCGCCCGAGGTGGCCGACGTGAAGATCGGCGACAATTGGCGTTCGGTGCTGGTGGGCGGCCTGAATCGCGGCGGGCGCGGCTACTACGCGCTGGACGTGACCGATCCCGACGCGCCCAGGGCGCTGTGGGAACTGTGCGCCGACCCGGCCGTGTGCAGCGGCGACAACCTGGAGCCGGAACTCGGCTACACCTTCGGCAATCCGCAGTTCGGCACCATCGAGGAAGCCGGCGGCAAGGAGAGCTGGGTGGTGTTCCTGACCTCGGGCTACAACAACATTCCGGGCAGCGATGGCGTCAACAGCGGCACCGGCGCCGGCTGGCTGCTGGTGGTCGATGTCGCCACCGGCAAGGTCAAGTACCGCATCTCGACCGGCGTCGGCAGCACCGCCACACCGTCCGGCCTGGCCAAGATCACCGCCATCACGCCGGATCCGCGCAACGATCCGAAAGTCACCTATGTGTATGGCGGCGACAATACCGGCAAGATGTGGCGCTTCGACTTCACGACCCCCGGCAGCCCGCGCGTCAAGCTGATGGCCGATGCCGGCACCGGCCAGCCGATCACGACCCGCCCCGAAGTGACGACCTGCCGCGTCGGCGCGTCGGAAGGCATCACCGAACCGGCCGCCAAGCGCATGGTGGTATTCGGCAGCGGGCGCCTGCTCGACCTGGAAGACGTGCCCAATCCGGCGCTGCAGAGCATCTACGTGCTGAAGGACACCGGCGACACCATCGCCTCCGGCGCCTGGCGCAAGGAGCCGGCGATGCTGCAGAAAACGCTGGCGCGCGAAGACGCCAACGACGCCGACTCGGCCTTCGTCCTGTCGGGCGACACGCTGGACTGGGCCAAGCATAATGGCTGGTTCGTCGACTTCAGCCTCAACAAGGGCGAGCGCGTCAACATCGATCCGAAGGTGGTGGCCGGTACGCTGAGCGTGGTGACCAACTTGCCGACCTCGTCGACCGAGTGCTCGGTGGGCGGCACCAGCAACATCTACCAGTTCAACGTCTGCGCGGCGCTCAACGGCATCGTCGGCGAACCGCTGTCGGGCAACGCGGCGGTGGGTACCTCCGAGGTGCGCACCCCGGACGGCGAACTGAAGGTGATCGTCACCGACGCCAAGGGCAAGATGATCCCGAAAGACCTGGCGCCGTCGATCAGCAGCGGTGCGCACCGCGCCGGCTGGCGCCGCGTTCGTGATTGAGCGACTAATTTACACGGGGCGGTGCGGAAACGTTAAAATCCCGGGTTTCCTTTCACGGGCCGTGACGCGGCCCGACTACTGGGCTCGAACATGGCCAACGACACCGATATCTTGAACGCCGACGGCGCGGACAACGCCGAGAACGGCGTGGACGCCGCCGAAGCGATGACTGACGCAACCACCGACGCAAGCGCGTCGCGCCAGACCGGCGCAATCGCGCGCGAAGTGGGGCGCCGCCGCACCTTCGGCATCATCTCCCACCCCGACGCGGGTAAAACCACGCTGACCGAAAAGCTGCTGCTGTTCTCGGGCGCGATCCAGCTGGCCGGTACCGTCAAGGGCCGCAAGAGCGGCCGCCATGCGACCTCGGACTGGATGGACATCGAGAAGCAGCGCGGCATCTCGGTCGCGTCCTCGGTGATGCAGTTCGAGTTCCGCGAGCACGTGATCAACCTGCTCGACACCCCGGGCCACCAGGACTTCTCGGAAGACACCTACCGCGTGCTGACCGCGGTCGACTCGGCGCTGATGGTGATCGACGCCGCCAAGGGCGTCGAGGAACAGACCATCAAGCTGCTCGACGTGTGCCGCATGCGCGATACGCCGATCGTCACCTTCATGAACAAGATGGACCGCGAAACCCGCGATCCGCTCGAACTGCTGGACGAAGTCGAATCGGTGCTCAAGATCGAATGCGCGCCGGTGACCTGGCCGATCGGCATGGGCAAGAACTTCCGCGGGGTGTACCACCTGCTGAAGGACGAGATCATGCTGTTCAAGGCCGGCGAGGAAAAGGCGGACGGCGCCTTCGAGATCGTCAAGGGCATCGACAACCCGAAGCTGGCCGAGATGTTCCCGCTCGAGATCGAACAGCTGAAGATGGAAGTGGAACTGGTGCACGGCGCCTCGCACGTGTTCGACATCGAGCGCTTCCTGTCGGGCGTGCAGACCCCGGTGTTCTTCGGCTCGGCGATCAACAACTTCGGCGTGCGCGAGATCCTGTCGGCGCTGGTCGACTGGGCCCCGGCGCCGCGCGAACGCGACGCCACCGTGCGCGCGGTCGAACCGGTGGAACCGAAGTTCTCGGGCTTCGTCTTTAAAATCCAGGCCAATATGGACCCGGCCCACCGCGACCGTATCGCCTTCCTGCGCGTGTGCTCGGGACGCTTCGAGAAGGGCATGAAGGTCAAGCACCTGCGTCTGGGGCGCGACGTGAAGCTCTCCTCGGTGGTGACCTTCATGGCCTCGAGCCGCGAACAGGTCGAGGAAGCGTACGCCGGCGACATCATCGGCCTGCCGAACCACGGCAATATGCAGATCGGCGACAGCTTCTCGGAAGGCGAGATGCTGACCTTCACCGGCATCCCGTACTTCGCGCCCGACCTGTTCCGCACGGTGCGCATCCGTAACCCGCTCAAGGTCAAGCAGTTGCACAAGGGCCTGCAGCAGCTGGGCGAAGAGGGCGCGGTGCAGGTGTTCAAGCCGGTGCTGGGTTCGGACCTGATCCTGGGCGCGGTCGGCGTGCTGCAGTTCGAGGTCGTGGCCAGCCGCCTGCTCAATGAGTACGGCGTGGACGCGGTGTTCGAGAGCAGCAGCATCAGCAGCGCGCGCTGGATCTCGAGCGAGGACAAGAAGTCGCTGGTCGACTTCGAGAACCAGCTCGGCCACCAGGTCGCCATTGACGCGGCCGGGAACATG
This sequence comes from Massilia sp., assembly GCF_031995545.1. GTDB lineage: Bacteria > Pseudomonadota > Gammaproteobacteria > Burkholderiales > Burkholderiaceae_D > Telluria. The sequence continues at coordinate 3,119 of NZ_DAMAGA010000008.1, read as the reverse complement.
GCCTTCCTGGCCACCTCGGGCGTCAACCTGCGCCTGACCCAGGAACGCTGGCCGAAGCTGACCTTCCACGCGACCCGCGAGCACGCGGCCAAGCTGGGGTAAGCCCGTCTACGGCGCTGGCTCGATCCGGGCCAGCGTCTGCGTGCGCGCCGTACCATCCGGTTCGGTGACGCGCAGCTGCACCGGCATCCAGTCGTGGCCGGGCGCCAGCCAGATCTCCAGCCGGCGCTCGCCGCTGTCACTCATTCGTACCAGACGCACCGCCTCCATCTCGCCGGCGCCGGTCGCGATCCGTTCCGGTCCCAGCACCCGATAGCGCTCGATGCGCGCGCCGCCCGGACCGGCGACCCAGAATTCCAGCACCTCGCGCATCTGGCTCGGATCGGCCAGGCCCATGCCGGCCAGCTGCGCCAGCAGCGACGCGCCGTCCTGGCTGCCCTCGGCCAGCCGGTCGGCCTGCGCATCGAGTCCGGCCTGCACGGTGCCGGCGCTGCGGTCGAAGCGGGTGGTGACCGAGCCGGCGCCGAAGGCCTCGACCGCCTGCTCGGGGGCGACGCCGGCATCGTCGATGGCGCCGGTGCTGCTGCGTTGTCCCAAAATCCCATCCATCTGTAACTGGTAGCGGTTGCCGTCGCTGCGCCAGGTCAGTTCTGCATTCCCCTCATTCGCCGCGCCGCGCGTGACGGTATAAGTCAGGCGTACCGGCGGGGGCGGCATCACGCGGTAGCGCGCCGGCATGCGAAAGCGGAAACTGACACCTCCCTGGCCGGGCAGGGCGTCGGGCGCCACGTCGGGCAGGATTTCCTGTGGCGCGGCCGGCGCTGCGCTGGCCTGCGCCGGGGCCGGGGCAACCGGCAGTGCTTCCTCGGGCGGTGTGGCCGGCGGCGCCGGCGCCGGGTCGGCTGGCGCCGGTGCTGTCGGTGCGGCCACCGGCGCCAGCCGCACGGCCAGCGCCGCGCCGCCGGCGGTCGGCGGCGGCAGGGCCAGGCGGCGCTCGATCCAGGCGAGCGCCAGCAGGTGCAGCAGCAGCGACAGCAGGCCGATCGCCAGCAGGCGCCGGTGCCGCGCCAGGAGGGCGGGAAAGCTCATGGCGCTAGTGTAGCCGCTGCCCGACAGTCGGGTCGAGCGGACGGTGCCGGGACGGGACGATTTGCGCCTGAGCAAATAATTCCCATGATCAATGCGGTAACGTCGTCAGGTGCATGGCAACCGCTTCCATGCACCCCTACCGGAGAACGACATGCCCAGATCCCCCTTCTCCCGCGGACGCCGCTCCGCTTCCTCGGCCCGCCACATGCCTGATCGTGTGAGCTGAGCCATGCTGGCCCGCCTCCGTATCGGTCCCAAATTGCTGCTCGCCCCGGGCGCCGTCCTGCTGCTGCTGGTGGTGCTGTCGTGCGCCGCCTATTACGCCATGCTGCGCCAGAACGCCTCGCTGGAAACCATCGTCGGCCAACGCGCCGCCAGCATGCGCGCGGCCAGCAGCCTGGCGGCGCAATCGCAGAAGGCGCACGCCGATATCTACCGTCTGCTGAGCTGGATGGGTGGCAGCTTCCCGGTGGCGCGCACCGAGCCGCTGCGCCAGGACATCCTGGCCCAGCACAAGCGCATCGCCGCCGGCCTCGACGCGCTGGCGCAGGCCACCGCCAGCGCGGCCGAAGATCGTCACGTCGAGCAGGCCGCGGTGGCGCACCGGCGCTATGCGCGCGCCGTGCGCGAAGTGATCGAGATGGCGCCGCTGGACGGCTCGATCGGCGCCAACGCCATGCTCAAGGCCGAAGGCGCGTTCTCGCTGGTGGCGCAGCGCCTGAACGACCTGGCAGCGCTCGAAGAGTCGCTCTCGCGTGACGCGTCAAGCAGCGCCAAATCCGACTTTCGCATGATCTCGGTGCTGATGCCGGCGGTGCTGCTGCTGGCGATCGGCCTGTCGCTGGCGATCACCTTCGCCGTGCGGCGCTACCTGCTGGACGAGATCCGCGGCATCACCAGCGCTGCCAGCGACCTGGCCAGCGGCGACCTGACGGTGCGCGAACGCGACTACGGCGGCGACGAGATCGCCGACTCGTCGCGCCTGCTCGACGCCAGCATCCGCAACCTGAACGGCACCCTGCGCACCATCGTCGAAGCGGCGCGCCAGATCGGCGCCGCCTCGCGCGACATCAAGCTCGGCAGCCTGAGCCTGGGCAGCCGCGCCGTGTACCGCGCCGGATCGCTGGCCGGCGCCGCCGGCTCGATGCAGGTGCTGTCCGCCACCGTGAGTCTTACCGAGGGCGACGCGCGCGCTGCCAACCGGCTGGCGGTGAGCGCCGCCGACGTCGCGCACCAGGGCGGCGACGTGGTCGAGCGCTTGGTCGCGACGCTGGAATCGGGCAAGCGCAGCGCGCAGCGGGTGGCCGACATCGTCGACCAGCTCGACGCGGTGGCCAGCGAGACCGGCACGCTGGCCTTGAACGCGGCGCTCGACGCATCGCGCGCGCGCACCGAAGCGGATGACGGCGCGGGCATCGCCGCGGTAGCGGCCGAAGTGCGCGCGCTGGCGCGGCGCGTGGCGGCATCGGCGCGAGAGATCCGCACGCTGGTGGCGCAGTCGGTAGCCGAGATGGACGGCGGCGCGGCGTGGGCGGTGCAGGCCGGCAGCAGCATGGAACGCATCGCCAGTTCGGTGCGCGAAGTGGAGGACATCGTTAGCCGCATCGGCTCCACCAGCCAGGGCCAGGCTTCGAACCTGCAGGAGGTGAGCGGGGCGATCGTCCGGATGGATCAGGTGACGCGGCAGAACTGCACGCTGGTGGAAGAAGCGGCCAATGCGGCGCGCACGCTGCAGATGCAGGCGTTGACCCTGTCGCGCACGATGGCGGGGTTCAGGCTGGAAGAGGGGACGCCGCAGCTGCAGCCGATGCGGCGCAGCGGCGACGATAAAGGGACGGTGGACGACGCGGCGCGCGAACGCCAGCCGACACGCGAACGGCGGCGGCATCCGGCGTCGCACCTGCGGCTGGCGTCGAGCCGCAAGTAGCTCGATCTATTTAGTTAGCCATAAAACGTCATCCCCGCGAAGGCGGGGACCCAAGTTCGTTCCGCAGCCACATACAATGAATTTTGTGGTGTGCGTGAAAACT
>NZ_DAMAGA010000007.1:0-177580 GCF_031995545.1 Massilia sp. | reverse complement strand
CTCCAACAAAGGACCTCCATGCTGTATCTCTGGACCAAAGCCCTGCACATCGTCTTCATCGCCTCGTGGTTCGCCGGCCTGTTCTACCTGCCGCGCATCTTCGTCAACCTGGCCCAGGAAACCAACCCGGAAGCGACCGCCCGCCTGCTGGGCATGGCGCGCCGCCTGTACCGCTTCTCGATGTTCATCTCGGTGCCGGCGGTGCTGCTCGGCCTGTACCTGTGGATGGGCTTCGGCATCAAGGGTGGCTGGCTGCACGCCAAGCTCGCGCTGGTGCTGGTGACCATCGGCTACCATCATATGTGCGGCGGCATCCTCAAGAAATTCGAACGCGGCGTCAATACGCGCAGCCACACCTGGTATCGCTGGTTCAACGAAGTGCCGGTGGTATTGCTGCTGGCGATCGTGGTGCTGGTGGTGGTCAAGCCGTTCTAAGCAATACAGTAATAATCGACGTTCTACGGTCAGCCGATTCTCCGGCTGACGCGTTATCTCCATAGCTTTACAGTTTCATCAACGGACAAAAGGTACCCCTCCAATGGCATCCTATTTTTGCCCATGCCCGCGCGGCATGGAAGCGGCATTGGCCGAAGAACTGGGCGAAATCGCCCAGCTGAGTACCACCTTCAAGGTGCACAACCAAGTCCCGGGCGGCGTGCACTGCTCGGGCGCGCTGGAAGACGCCTGGCTGGTCAACCTGCATTCGCGCATCGCTTCCCGTGTGCTGATGCGCATGGGCCAGCGCAGCTACAGCAACGAAAACGACATCTACGACCTGGTGCTGGAACAGCCCTGGGAAGACTGGTTCGGCCCGGACCACACCATCCGCGTCGACGTCACTGCCGTCAAGTCGCCGCTCAAGAGCCTCGAATTCACCACGCTGAAAATCAAGGACGCCGTCTGCGACCGCTTCCGCGACCAGTTCAACAAACGTCCGTCGGTCGACACGCGCGAGCCGGACATGCGCATCGTCGGCTTCCTCGACCAGCGCAACGTCATCATCTACCTGGACACCTCGGGCGAGGCGCTGTTCAAGCGCGGCTGGCGCGAAGAGACCGGCGACGCGCCGCTGCGCGAGAACCTGGCCGCGGGCTTGCTGCGCGTGTCGGGCTGGAAGCCGGGCGTGCCGCTGTTCGATCCGATGTGCGGCTCGGGCACGATCCTGGTCGAAGCGGCCCAGATGGTGCAGGGCATTCCGCCCGGCGCGCGCCGCAAGTTCGCGTTTGAACAGTTCCGCGACCACGACCGCCAGGCCTGGGCCGCGATGAAGTCGGCCATCAAGCCGAACCCGCTGCCGGAGCAGCCGACCATCTTCGGTTCGGACATCTCGGGCGACATGGTCGCCATGACGCGCCATAACCTGAAGGTGGCCGGCATTCTGTTCGACGTGCCGCTCAAGCAGATCGAAGCCCAGCACGTGGTGGCACCGACCGAACAACCCGGCATCCTGCTGACCAACCCGCCGTACGGCGAGCGGATTGGCGTGCGCGGCGACAGCACCATCCCGCAGGACGACATGGCGAGCGGCTTCTATTCCGCCTTCAGCACCACGCTCAAGCAGCGCTTCGCCGGCTGGACCGCTTACCTGTTCACCGCCGACCTGGGCTTGCCCAAGCTGCTGCGCCTGAAGGAGTCGCGCAAGACCCCGTTCTTCAACGGGGCGCTCGAATGCCGCCTGTTCCGCTTCGACATGGTGGCCGGTTTCAACCGCCGCGAAGGTGCAACCCCGGCAAAACCCAAGCAGGACTAAAACAGGACTCACCACCACACCCATGCTGCCGCCAACCGAACCATCCGATCTGCCCAAGGACCCGGTCACTCCGGTGCCGCTTCCCACGCCGCACAAGATCGCGATGCTCTCGGCCGGCGGCCTGGCCACGCTGCTGGCGGCCCTGTCGATGCTGGGGCCGTTCTCGATCGACGCCTACCTGCCGGCCTTCCCGCAGATCCAGGCCGAACTCCACGCCACCCCGCTCGAGGTGCAGCAAACGCTGACCGCCTACATGCTGGCCTTCGCCGGCATGGTGCTGTGGCACGGCGCGCTGTCGGACGCCTTCGGGCGGCGCAATGTGATCCTGGTGGCGCTGGTGGTGTTCGCGATCGGCACCTTCGGCTGCGCCGCGGCATCGTCGGTGCACTACCTGTGGGTGTTCCGCATCATGCAGGGGGTGTCGGCCGGCGCCGGCGTGGTGGTGGGGCGCGCCATCATCCGCGATCTGTATTCCGACACCGCGGCGGCGCGCCTGCTGTCGATGGTGACCATGATCTTCTCGATCGCGCCGGCCATCGCGCCGGTGGTGGGCGGCTGGATCGTGACCCTGTTCGACTGGCGCACCATTTTCATCGCGCTGTGCATCTATACCCTGCTGCTGGGATGGTTCTGCTGGAAGCACCTGCCCGAGACGGTGCCGCTGCCGAAACGCCAGCCGTTCAACCCGCGCTTCCTGGCGCAGAGCTACGGCGCCATCTTCAGCTCCTTCCTGTTCCACATGAAGGCCGGCGTGACGGCGCTGAACTTCGCCGGCCTGTTCCTGTATATCGCGGCCGCCCCGGTGATGCTGCCCGAAAGCCTGGGCCTGGGCCCGTCGCAGTTCGCCTGGCTGTTCGTGCCGACCGTGAGCGGCATCTTCCTCGGTTCGCTGATGGCCAACCGCCTGGCCGGGACCATGGACTTCGCGCGCCAGATCCGCATGGGTTTCTTCTTCATGCTCGGCGCGGTGACGTTCAACGTGACGTATCACGTATTCCTGCCGCCGGCGCTGCCGTGGAGCGTGGCGCCGATGTTCTTCTTCACCTTCGGCAGTTCGCTGATCGCGCCCGGCGCGACGCTGCTGGCGCTCGATTTGTTCCCGCACATCCGCGGCACCGTGGCCTCGTGCCAGTCGTTCGTCTCGACCCTGCTGGGAGCGATCGTGGCGGGCGCGGTGGCACCGGCGCTGTCGCATTCGGTGCTGGCGCTGTCCCTGGGTCAGGCCGGCTTCGTGCTGCTGTCGCTGCTGTGCTGGGTCACCGCGCGCCGCCACCGGCGCAAGCTGCGCGCCAGCGGACAGCACGTGCCATGAGCACATGAAATAGGCAATTTCATGCATTGCAGGTAAAATTGCGTAATTGCAATTGAGACAAGTCTCTTGGGTAAAATTTAACCATTACCACAAGTTGCTGTACAATGCGGCATTTAGCATTAGAGCAATTACTCTGCAAGAGTTTCCAGTGTAACTATTGTTCCAGATCAGAAATGTATATATGCTACGTTACGTTTTTTGCATCGGGAGCAGATGGCACAACGCGCGCCTGTTCCGGGAAATGAGGCGCACGACGTTGTGGCAAGCCGCGGGGCCGGCCACCAATCAAATACCTTCGACAAGTGGCGGCCGTGTTTGACAACATGCACCAATCCGACCAGGACATCCGCAATCGCCTCCTGATTGCCCGTCTGCCGGCCATGCCGCAGATCCTGGTCAAGCTGATCGAGCACCTGCAGGCCGACGACCTCGGCATGCCGGAACTCGCCGCCCTGATCGCCAAGGACGCCGGCATGACCGCCAAGCTGCTGGCAGTCGCCAACAGCTCCGCCTACCACCGCACCACGCGCAGTGCCAACCTCGAGCAGTCCTTGATGGCGCTCGGCACCGACATGATCAAGACGCTGGTGATCAGCGATTCGGTGTTCCAGACCTTCAACAGCTTTCCCCATGCCGGCAGCGTCGACCTGCGCGCCTTCTGGAAAAATGCGCTGAGCGCGGCGGTGATCGCGCGCGACGCGGCGCGCATCCTCGACTATCCGCATCCTGAAGAAGCCTATTTGGCAGGCCTGCTGCACAACGTCGGCCGCCTGGCGCTGCTGGCCGCCGCGCCCAAGGAATACGGTTTCAACTTCACCGCGCGCGACGACGAAGACCTGTGCGCAGTCGAGCAGCGCACGCTGCAGATCACCCACACCGAAGCCGGCGCCTGGCTGATCGAGCGCTGGCGCCTGGATTCGTTCATGGCCGACGCGGTGCTGTACCACCACGAGCCGGGCGACCGGCTGGAAGCCAGCCATCCATTGATCCGCATCGTGCGCCTGGCGCATGTGCTGGCGGCGCACGCGGGCGATGCGGCCCAGGTGGCCGAGGCCTGCGCGCTGTGCGGCATCGATCCGGGACGCACCGAGCAGATGCTGGACGGCGCCGCGCGCCAGATCGAGCGCGCCGCCGCCCACCTGGGCATCGAGCTGGCCGGCGCCGACGACATCCCGACCCCGCCGGCCTGGGCGCCGCCGCCGGCCGATCCGGTGCAGCAGCGCCTGAACGAAGAGATGCGCAATATGGTGCTGGTGTCCGAAGTCGGCCAGAGCCTGGCGCGCCAGCAGGGAGAAACGGGCCTGATCGAAGCGATGACGCGCACCGCGCGCATCCTGTTCGATTTCGAGAGCGCGGTGGTGTTGCTGGAGAATCCGACCGGCCAGGCGCTGGCCGGCGCGGCGACGCCCGGCGTGCAGCGTATCGCCGACTTTACCGTGTCCTTGACCAGGGGCGGCCCGGTGGCGCAAAGCGCGCTGGAACGGCGGCCGGCCTTCGTGCAGCGCGAGCGCCAGCCGCTCGGCCTGGCCGAAGAACAGCTGCTGCGCATGCTGGGCAGCGAGTGCATGGTGGTGGTGCCGCTGGTGAGCGGCGCGCGCTGCCTCGGGGTCCTGATCGGCGGCGTGGCTGCCTGGCAGCTGCCGCATTGCCAGCGACGCGAACGCTTCATGCAGGCCTTCGGCGCCCAGGCCGCCGGCGCGCTCGAGACCCTGCTGGCCGAACGCGGCCAGGCGCGGCGCCAGCTGGCCAGCGTGGCCGAGGAATTCCGCGAAGCCTCGCGCCGCGTGGTGCACGAGGTGAACAACCCGCTGTCGATCATCAAGAATTACCTGAGCGTGCTGGACAGCAAGCTGGCGCGCCAGGAACCGGTGGGCGGCGAACTGTCGATCCTGAACGAAGAGATCGACCGGGTCGGCCAGCTGATCGGCACCCTGGCCCGGAACGGCGCACAGGACGAAGACCGGCTGCTCGGTCCGCGCCCCACCGATGCCGCCAAGGTGGTCGACGAGGTGCTGCGCCTGTTCCGCGCCAGCAGCTTCGTGCCGTCCTCGATCGCGATCGAGGCGCGCATGGCCGGCGACAACGCGGGTGACAATGCCATCGAGGGCGACCCCGATGTGCTCAAGCAGATCCTGGTCAACCTGGTCAAGAATGCCGTCGAAGCGTTCGGCCAACATGGCGGCAGCGGCAATCGCATCGAGATCGTCAACCGCGGCCACGTCAACCGCGAGCGCCGGCTGTACCTGGAGCTGGTCGTCAGCGACAACGGTCCCGGCCTGTCGCGCGAGGTGCTGGCCAATCTGTTCGCGCCGGTGCGCAGCACCAAGGAAAGCGCAGGAGACAATGTACCGCGCGGTATCGGCCTGTCCATCGTCCACGGCCTGGTCAAGAAGCTGGGCGGCCACATCGACTGCCGCAGCTCGCATGTCGGCACCGCCTTCGAAATCCTCTTGCCGGCGTGGTCCGGCGCAGGCACGGCGCTCGCGCTGCCTGCGCGCGCGCTCGGCTCCGCCTGAATTCCGTCCGACTTCACCATGCCCGCGCAACCCGTTCACCGCGCCGCCGATCTGTTCTCCGGCGAACCCGCTCCGTATTCCCCGCATCCCGAGGCCCAGGCTGATCCGCAGCCACGCCTGCTGCTGGTCGACGACGAGCCGCGCCTGCTGTCGTCGCTGTACGAACTGCTGCAAGGTCGCGGCTACCGCCTCACGACCGCGCCATCCGGTACCGACGCCATCGATCACCTGTCGCATCAACGCTTCGACCTGGTCCTGCTCGACCTGCGCCTGCCCGACATCGGCGGCCACCAGATCATGGACTTCATCAACGAGCGCAATATCGACGCCGACGTGATCGTGATGAGCGGCGAAGTCGGGATCGATGCCGCCATCGGCGCCCTCAAGCGCGGTGCCTACAGCTACCTGCGCAAACCCTACGGCCGCGAAGAGCTGCTCAGCACCGTCAGCAACGCGCTGCAGCGCCGCCGCCTGGCCGAAGAAAACGCACGCATCGCGCGCCAGCTCGAGAATTCCGAGAAGATGTACCGCTACCTGGTCGACTCGTCGCCGGACATCATCTATACGCTCAATCACGAAGGCCGCTTCACGTTCGTGAACGACAGAGCGTACCAATTGCTCGGCTACACGCGCGAAGAACTGATCGGCCAGCACTACTCGATCGTGGTGCACGAGGAAGACACCGAGCGCGCACGCTACGTGTTCAACGAGCGCCGGGTCGACGAACGCGCTTCGCGCAACGTCGAACTGCGCCTGAAGTGCAGGAATGGCCACGGCAACAGCGACCGTACCTTCAACACGACCCTGATGACGATCTCGCTGAACGCGATCGGCATGCACGTGCCGGACCAGGAAGTGAAGAAGCTGGAGTTCTTCGGCACCTACGGCGTGGCGCGCGACATCACCGACCGCAAGCGCGCCGAGGAAGTCATCTCCTACCAGGCCTTCCACGACATCCTGACCGACCTGCCGAACCGGATCCTGTTCAAGGACCGTCTTGGCTTGGCGGTGATCCAGGCCAAGCGCAAGCAGACCGAACTCGCGGTGATGTTCATCGACCTCGATCGCTTCAAGCTGGTCAACGACACGCTCGGCCACGTCAAGGGCGACGAGCTGCTGCAGCAGGCCGCGGGGCGCCTCAAGGAATGCCTGCGCAAGGGCGACACGCTGGCGCGCCAGGGCGGCGACGAATTCACCATCGTGCTGCCCGAGCTGCGCGACCGCGACGACGCGCGCATGGTGGCCGATAAATTCCTGGAAGTGCTGCAGGAACCGTTCGATCTCGATGGCCACGAAGTGCATATCTCGGCCTCGATCGGCATCGCCATCTATCCCAAGGACGGCGAATCGATCGACGAACTGCTGCGCCACGCCGACATCGCCATGTACCAGGTCAAGGCGCTGGGCAAGAACGGCCACAGCTTCTATCACGACTCGATGCTGGAAGTGTCGCACCAGAAGATCGCGCTGGAGCAAGCGCTGCGCCGCGCGCTCGAGCACGACGAACTGGAGATGTATTACCAGCCGCAGATCGACGCGCTCAGTGGCCGCATCGTCGGCGCCGAGGCGCTGATGCGCTGGAACCATCCGACCCGCGGCCTGTTGTCGGCCGGCGAATTCCTGCCGTTCGCCGAAGAGAACGGCCTGATGCTGCCGATCTCGGACTGGATGATCGGCGCCCTGTGCCGCGACATGCTGAAGTGGACCGCGGCCGGCGGCGGCGAAGTGCGGCTGTCGCTCAACCTGTCGCCGCAATACCTCGACCGCGGCGACTTCTTCGAGAAGATGCGCAGCGCGCTGACCCGCTATGGCATCGCGCCGAACCAGGTCGAAGTCGAGATCACCGAGAACATCTGCATCCGCAACCCGCAGTACGCGATCGAGCAGTTGAACAAACTGTGCCAGCTCGGGGTGTCGATCGCGATCGACGACTTCGGCACCGGCTACTCGTCGCTGTCGTACCTGCACCGCTTCCCGATCCACACTGTCAAGATCGACCAGTCGTTCGTGAAGGAGATCCACGAAGAGAACGGCCACTATCCGGTGATCCTGGCGATCATCTCGATCGCGCGCGGGCTGGGCCTGAACCTGATCGCCGAAGGCGTCGAGACCGAGGAACAGGCGCGCTACCTCACCGCCAACGGCTGCCTGACGATGCAGGGCTACCTGTTCTACCGCCCGATCGCGCTGCCCGACTTCATGGTTGCGCTGCGCACCCAGCCGGGCCTGAACTGGCGCGCGGCGCAGGCGTAAGCGCAGGCACAGGCGATGCTCGACCTTCCACCCGACACCGGCGACGCGGCGCTGCACGCGGCCTATCCGGCCCCGCATTCAGCTTCATACGCGGCCGATCTTGCGCACCTGAAAACGCTGGCCGAGCGCGGCATGGCGCAAGCCCAGTACAACCTGGGGGTGACGCTCCAGAAAGGGCAGGGCATGGCGCCAGATCCGGCGCAGGCCGCCCACTGGTACGAGCGCGCTGCGACCCAGGGATTTGCACCGGCCCAGTACAATCTGGGCTGGCTGTACGCCAAGGGCCAGGGCGTGTCCGTCGACCTGGCGCGCGCGCTGCACTGGTTCACCCAGGCCGCGCTGCAGGGCGAGCCGGGCGCGCAGCATAACCTGGGCATGATGCTCGACACCGGCAAGGGCGTGGCGCGCGACCAGGATGCCGCGCTCGGCTGGTACCGGCGCGCCGCCGACCAGGGCTACGCGCGCTCGCAGTTCAACCTGGCGCTGCGCTACGACAGCGGGCAAGGCGTGCAACGTGACCCGGCGCGGGCGCTGGAATGGCTGCGCAAGGCCGCGCAGCAGGGCCACGCGCCGGCCCAGTTCAATCTCGCCCTGCGCTACGACAAGGGGCAGGATGTACCGCATGACGGCGCCCAGGCGGTGCTGTGGTACGGGCGCGCGGCCGAACAGAATCACGCCAGTTCGCAGTTCAACCTGGCGTTGATGTACGACGCGGGCCACGGCGTGGCGCGCGATGAAACGCTCGCCCTGACCTGGTACCGGCGCGCGGCCGGGCAGGGCCATGCCGGCGCCCAGGACAGCCTGGGCATGCGCCACGAGCACGGCCAGGGCGTCGAGCGCGACGCGGCGCAGGCGGCGGTGTGGTACCGGCGCGCCGCCGAACAGGGCCTGCCGGCCGCGCAGTATCACCTGGGCCAGCTGCTCGACGCCGGCAACGGCGTGGGCCAGGACCAGTCGCAGGCCACGGCCTGGTACCGCCAGGCGGCCGAGCAGGGGCATCTGCGCGCCCAGTTCGACCTCGGCCTGCGCTACGACAGCGGCATCGGCGTGGCGCCGGACGGCGGGCAGGCACTGGCCTGGTTCCGGCGCGCGGCGGCGCAGGGGTATGCGCCGGCCCAGTACATGGTGGGCGCGCTGGTCGACCGCCTGGATGCCGGCTCCCCAAGCGAAGCGGCCGACTGGTTCCATAAGGCGGCCGAGCAGGGCCACGCGCTGGCGCAGTTCGAGTTGGGCCTGCGCTACGACTGCGGCAAGGGCGTCGAGCGCGATTACGAGGCGGCGCATTTCTGGTACCTGTGCGCGGCGCGCCAGAATCACGCGCGGGCCCAGTTCAACCTCGGCGTGATGTATGCAGCCGGGCAGGGCGCGCAGCGCGACCTGGTCGAGGCGTATGCGTGGCTGCACCGCGCCGGCGGCTCGGGCGTCGGCCATGCGGCCGGTTATCTGGAGAGAATCACAGCCCGGATGGAGCCGCAGCTACTGGCGCAGGCGAAGCGTTTGTTGTAGGGTGAGGGCGAGACCCGCCACCCCACGACAATGAAAAAACATCTCCTTCCCATCATGCTCGGCCTGGCCTTCGCCGCGGCCATTCCGGCGCACGCCGCACCAAGCGCCAAACCGTTCGCCTTCGACCGCAAGGCCTACGCCATCGACCACAAGAAGTTCGTCCTGCCCAACGGCCTGACGCTGCTGGTGCACACCGACCACAGCGTGCCGGTGGTGGGCGTGAACATGTGGTACCACGTCGGCTCGCGCAACGAGAAGCGCGGCAAGACCGGCTTCGCCCACCTGTTCGAGCACTTCTTCTTCAACGGTTCCGAGAACTACCCGCACGGGTTCCGCGAAGCGATGGACGACCTGGGCGCCAACAACCGCAACGGCACCACCAACACCGACCGCACCAACTTCTTCGAGGACGTGCCGGCATCGGCGCTGGAGCGCACGCTGTTCCTGGAGTCGGACCGCATGGGCTTCCTCGGCAACTACATCTCGAAGGAGATGCTGGAGCGCGAACGCGGCGTGGTGCAGAACGAGAAGCGCCAGGGCGAGAACCAGCCCTACGGGCGCGTGCGCCTGGAAGTGGCGGCCAAGATGTTCCCGTACTCGCACCCGTACTCGTGGTCGACCATCGGCAGCATGGAAGACCTGGCGGCGGCGTCGCTGGACGACATCAAGGAGTGGTACCGCACCTATTACGGCCCGAACAACGCGGTGATCTCGCTGGCCGGCGACATCACGCCGGAACGCGCCTATGAGCTGGTCAACAAGTACTTCGGCGCGATTCCTCCTGGCCCGCCGCTGCCGCGTCTTGAGACCTGGATTCCCGAACTGGAACGCGACATCCGCGACGAGATGGAAGACCACGTGCCGCAGGTGCGCATCTACCGCAGCTGGCACGTGGCCGGCTGGCGCGATGCCGACAGCCAGCGCCTCAATCTGCTGGCCGGCGTGCTGGCCGGTTCCAAGAGCGCACGTCTCGACCGCAGTCTGGTGTACGAGAAGGGGCTGGCCACCGCCGTCTCGGCCTACGTCAACGACCGTGAACTGGGCGGCACCTTCGACATCGTCGTCACCCTGAAGCCGGGCGCCGATCCGCTCGCGGTCGAGCGCGAGATCGAGCGCGTGCTGGCCGAGCTGCTGGCCAAGGGCCCGACGCCGGCCGAGCTGGCGCGCGTGAAAACGCGCGAGCTGGCCGACTTCTCGCGCAGCCTGGAACGTCTGGGCGGCTTCGGCGGCCGCTCGGACGTGCTGGCCGAAAGCATGACCTACGGCGGTAAACCAGACGCCTACCTGGATCGACTGGAGCTGTTCGCCAACTCGACGCCGGCGCAGGTGCAGGACGCCGGCAAGCGCTGGCTGCGTGGCCACCATTACACGATGACGGTGCGCCCGGCGCCGAAACTGGCCGCCAGCGCGTCGACCATCGACCGCAAGCAGCTGCCGGCATTGGGCGAGGCGCCCGACGTGAAGTTCCCGGCGCTGCAGCGCGCGCAGTTGAAGAATGGCGTCAAGGTGGTGCTGCTCGAACGCCACTCGGCGCCGATCGTCAACGTGGCCCTCGCCGTCGATGCCGGCGCCGCTTCCGACAGCGCCGACAAAGCCGGTACCGCCTCGCTCGCGCTCGACCTGCTCGACAAGGGCAGCAAGACGCGCGATGCGTTCGCCTTGTCCGACGCGCTGGAAAACCTGGGCGCGCGCCTGTCCACCAGCACGACGCCCGACCTGTCGCTGGTGCGCCTGCAGGCGACCAGCGCCAACCTGGCGCCGTCGCTTAACGTGATGGCCGACGCCGCGCTGAATCCCGCCTTCGCGCAGGACCAGTTCGCGCTGCAGAAGGGCCGCCGCCTGGCCCAGATCGGGCAGGAGAAGGCGCAGCCGAACAGTCTGGCGCTGCGCCTGATGCCCGGCCTGCTGTACGGCCAGCAGCATGCGTATGGCAAGCCGGCCTCCGGTTACGAGGCGACGGTGCAGGGCGTGGCACGCGAGGACCTGGCGGCGTGGCACGCGGCCTGGTTCCGTCCGGCCAGCAGTACCATCGTGGTCGCCGGCGACACCACCATGGACAAGCTGCTGCCGGCGCTGGAAGCGGCTTTTGGGCGCTGGCAGGGCGGCAGCGCACCGGCCAAGCAGATGGCAACTGTGCCTGCGACCGTCGGCAAGCGCGTGATCCTGATCGACAAGCCGGATGCGCCGCAATCGACGATCGTCGCGGCCCACCTGTCGCAGGTGTACGGACAGCCGGAAGACCTGGCCATGGAGCCGGTGATGCAGAACTTCGGCGGTATCGCCACCTCGCGCCTGAACCGCAACCTGCGCCTGGACAAGCACTGGAGCTACGGAACCAGCGCGCGTCTGCCGGAAGTGCGCGGCCAACGCCCGTTCTACGTGCTGGCGCCGGTACAGACCGACAAGACGGTGGAAGCGATGCGCGAAGTGGCGAAAGAGGTACGCGGGGTGGCGGGCGAACGTCCGCTGGTCGACACCGAGTACCAGAGCATCATGCGCAATATGACGTCGCGCCTGCCGGGCCGCTTCGCGACCCTCGATGCGCTGGAAGGGGCGGGGCTGTCGAGCGTCAACCTGAGGCTGGCGGACGATTACTGGAACCGCTATGCGGCGGGCGTGCGCGGCTTGTCCGAGCAGCAGCTGGGCGCGGCGGCGGCCAAATTCGTGCGGCCGGATGAGGTGGTATGGGTGGTGATCGGCGACCTGCGCCGGATCGAGGCCGGGGTGCGCTCGCTGGGCTGGGGCGAAGTAAGCGTGGTGGATGCGGACGGGAAGCGGTTGCGCTGATCGCCTGTTCGGCCTGTTTCGCATGGGCCGGCTTGTGCCTGCCCATGCGCGCCATATCCTCAGAAAGTCGCGGTTGGTTCAATAAACCAACACCACCTTTGACGTCCCACATTTGAACCGTCGGCACGGCGGTTCGGTGCGTATTCACACTGAATACCTGCGCACGCCAGGCTATACTGTATGTCCATACAGTCACGCCAGCGCAATGGAACTTACCGACAAGCTCGAAATCCTGGCCGACGCGGCCAAGTATGACGCCTCTTGCGCCAGCAGCGGCGCGCCCAAGCGTGGCTCCGAGGGCAAGGATGGCCTGGGCGCGACCACTGGCATGGGCATCTGCCACAGCTACACGCCCGATGGCCGCTGCGTCTCGCTGCTCAAGATCCTGCTGACCAATTTCTGCATCTACGATTGCCAGTACTGCATCAACCGGCGCAGCTCGAACGTGCCGCGCGCCCGTTTCGCGGTCGAGGAAGTGGTCAAGCTGACGCAAGACTTCTACCTGCGCAACTACATCGACGGCCTGTTCCTGAGCTCGGGCATCATCCAGTCGGCCGACTACACCATGGAGCAGCTGGTGGCGGTGGCGCGTACGCTGCGCGAAGTGCACCAGTTCCGCGGCTACATCCACCTCAAGACCATTCCGGACGCCGATCCCAAACTGATCGAGGAAGCCGGGCGCTGGGCCGACCGCCTGTCGGTGAACATCGAGCTGCCGACCCACGACAGCGTGACCCGCCTGGCGCCGGAAAAGAACGTGCACACCATCAAGCTTGCAATGGGCTCGATCCGCCGCAAGCTCGACGAAAAGGCCGAGGAACCGAAGGCGCCGAGCTTCGCGCCGGCCGGCCAGAGCACGCAGATGATCGTCGGCGCCGATGCCAGCGACGACCACACCATCCTGAATACCGCCGAGACGCTGTATGGCAGCTATAAACTCAAGCGCGTGTACTACTCGGCCTTCAGCCCGATTCCGCAGAGCCCGAAGAGCGTGCCGCTGGCGCCGCCGCCGCTGCTGCGCGAGCACCGCCTGTACCAGGCCGACTTTTTGCTGCGCGGCTATGGCTTCACGGCGGGCGAGCTGATGCCCACGACCGGCAACCTGGCGCTGGATGTCGATCCCAAGCTGGCCTGGGCGCTGGCGAATCGCGAGCATTTCCCGATGGACCTGAACCGGGTGGATGCGTCCCTGATTCCAAGAATCCCCGGCATCGGCATCCGCAACGCCAAGCGCCTGGTCGACCTGCGCCGCCTGCGCCGCATCCGCTGGGAAGACCTGTCGCGCCTGCGCTGCAGCCTCAAGAAGCTGGCGCCGTTCGTCGTCACCGCCGACTACAAGCCGGCGCAGGGAGGGGCCAGTTCCGAACTGCTGCGCAAGCACATGGCCGATGCGCCGCAGCAGATGAACCTGTGGCCGGAATTGCAGGCGGCATGAGATCCGATCGCGGCGCCGCAGGCACGGTGGCAGGCAGCGCGCCAGCCAGCATCGCCGCGTACGCTGCCACGGCCGCTGCCGATGCACGCGCCGGCCGGCCATTGCTGGTATCGGATTTCGCCGAATGGCGCGCGGTGGCGCGCGAATTGCTGCGCGCCGGCGTGCCGCCCGAAGAGGTGACCTGGGGCGCGCCCGGGGCCGACCTGTTCTCGGGTGCGCCGGCTTCCGAGTCCGCTGTGCATAATCAGACCGCGCATCCAGACCATGACCTCCTGTCCACGCCGGCACCAGCCGGTAGCCAGGAGCCTGCCAACCCAACGGCGCCGCGGCCGCAGATTCCGCGCTCGCTGATGGAGATGCTGCAGACCGCCGCCTGCTACCGCGACCACGACCGCTGGGCTTTCCTGTACCGCGTCATCTGGCGTTGGCAGCAGGGCGAGCATGACGTCCAATCGCCGGCCGATCCGGATGGCCAGCGGCTGCACGGTATGGTCAAGGCGGTGCGGCGCGAGGTACACGACATGCATGCCTACATCCGATTTCGCGAACGGCCGATCGAGGCCGGTGCACCGCAGTTCGTGGCCTGGTTCGAGCCGGGCCACGACGTGCTGCCGCAGGTGGCCGAACATTTCGTCGCCCGCATGGGCAAGGTCAGCTGGATGATCGCGACACCCGACGCCAGCGTGCTGTGGGATGGACAGACCCTGCACAATACCGGCCCCCTGATGTCGAGCGCGGCCGACCTGGACGATGCCGGCGAAGCGCTGTGGCTGACCTATTACCGCAGCATCTTCAACCCGGCGCGCCTGAATACCCAGGTGATGAACAGCCACATCCCGTCGCGCTTCTGGAAGAACCTGCCCGAAGGCGCGCTGGTGCCGTCGATGGTCAGCCAGGCCGGCTTGGGCGCGCGCAAGATCGGACAGGTCGCCGCGGTCGGACGGCGCAGCGGCACCACCATCCCGATCTCGGCCGAGAAAGCCCAGCCCGAGCGCGAGCAACCATCGAAACTCGACGAATGCCGGCGCTGCGAGCTGTGGCAGCACGCCACCCAGGCGGTCGGCGGCGAAGGGCCAAGGCATTCAAAGATCATGATCGTCGGTGAGCAGCCGGGCGACCAGGAAGACCTGGCCGGCCAGCCCTTCGTCGGCCCGGCCGGCAAGCTGCTCGACCGCGTATTCGAGCAGGCTGGCGTCGAGCGCAAGGGCGTCTACATCACCAACGCGGTCAAGCACTTCAAGTGGGAACCACGCGGCAAGCGGCGCCTGCACAAGACCCCGGCGCAGAAAGAGATCGAGGCCTGCCACTACTGGCTCGAGAAAGAGATCGCTACCCGTAAGCCAAAGGTAATCGTGGCGATGGGCGCGACCGCGCTCAAATCCGTGCTGCAAACCGGCAGCGTCACGCTCAAGGACAAGATCGGCCGCCCGGTGCGCCATGGCGACAGCTGGGTGGTCACGATCTACCACCCCTCGTACGTGCTGCGGGTGCCGGACGAAGCGACCAAGCAGGAAGCGTTTTCCGTCATGGTCAAAGGCTTGCGCATGGCGCAGGAACTGCTCGATCGTTCCGACGTTGCAGAGCCGCCGGCCGAATGACATACGCATAAAATATGCATAATATGCAACACTAATTGATTTGCAACATCCTGTTACTGCCGCGCTCTTGCGTTCATAATCGTCTTAAGCTTTGGCCACTTCAACCACAGGATGTCTTCATGCGCAAACTCGTCGTACCGGCACTTTGCCTGTGCCTGCTCTCCACTTCCGTCGCGGCGCAATCGGGCACTGATCCGAACGCTGACCCGAGCGCCGGCCAGTCGCAGTCAACCGGCGCCGATGCGGCGACCGATGCCCTCGAAACAGTCCCAGAACGGATCCGCGTCGTCGCCCAGCGCCCCGGCCCGGGCATGTGGAAGGTGTCCAAAGGCGAGCACGTGTTGTGGGTGTTCGGCACCTATGGGCCGCTGCCGAAGGACATCCAGTGGCGCTCGACGCAGGTGGAAACCGTGATCCGCAATTCGCAGGAATACTTGCAGCCGCCGCAGGCTTCGGCCAGGCCCGGCTTCTTCAGGTCGATCACGCTGCTGCCATCCATGATCGGCATGCGCAAGAATCCCGACGGCGCCGGGCTGCGCGACGTCATGCCGGCCACGGACTACGCGCGCTGGACCGAGCTCAAGGCCAAGTACCTGCCCGACAACGACGACGTCGAGCGCGAGCGCCCGATCTTCGCCGCGGAAGTGCTGACGCGCGCCGCCCGTCAGCAGGCGGGGCTGGTAGGCAACGACGTGGTGGCCAAGCGAACGCTCGAGCTGGTCAAGCAGAACAAGCTCAAGCAGACCTCGTCCACCTTCGAGCTGCCGATGGACAATGCGCGCGCGGTACTGAAAAACTTCAAGAAATCGACCATCGGCGATGCGGCCTGCCTGGCACAGACGATGGCGACGCTGGAAAGCGACATCGCGGCGGCCAGCGCGCGCGCCAACGCCTGGGCCAAGGGCGACCTCGACGAGATACGCAAACTGGACTTCGCGTCGCGCGAAGAAGCCTGCTTCGGCGCCCTGATGAACAGCGCCGCGTTCGATGCCGAACCGGAATTCAGGAACATGATGGCGCGCGCCCATGCCAAGTGGATCGCGTCGGCAGAAAAGGCGCTGGACGCCAACCCATCGACGTTCGCCATGCTGTCGATGAAGGACATCCTGGATCCGAAGGGCATCATTGCCCAGCTGGCGGCCAAGGGCTACCGGGTCGAACAGCCGGATTGAAGCGCCAGAGCGCATGGCGTGCAGGCAGTGGACGCCTTGCACCGGCTCAGGCTTGGGAATTTGTCAAACCTTTGCAAAGACGCGTAGAATGCTGGCACACGCGGGTGTAGCTCAATGGTAGAGCCGAAGCTTCCCAAGCTTAAGACGAGGGTTCGATTCCCTTCACCCGCTCCAGTCACTCGGCAAGCGCCGGCACGTAATCCCTCATGCACCTGCGGCGAGCGCCGTCTTCGCGCCCAACTCAGCGCGTATGCGCGTCCTTGTTTCCTTCTCTCAGCACGGTCCAGTTGCTGATGACGATATCGGTTTCGAGCTCTTCATGCTGGCTGCAGATCCTGCAGGTACGGGTACCGGCCACGTCGTCGTAGTGCCAGGCGTGGGCAGACGGGAAGATCCTGCGCAGGGGCAGGAAGAGCGAGTGGAGGACCGCGGCGTAGCTCATACAATATCGATTGTCAGTTAAGTCCGGTAGCGTAGAGTATAAATTTCCAGTACGCAATCCGGTTGTGGCTTTCTGGTTTAGAGGATGGCTACGCTTGATATAAATCGTGATTTAGCATAGGTATTGACAGCGCTGAGCGGCGCCATGCCTTGCTGGTGCGCGCTAAGCTGCCATTCCATGACCAGCCAAGCAAGGAACAGCATGTTTCCGGATTCTCTTCGCCGCCGCCGCTTGCTGAAGTCCCTTGCCGGCGTAGCGGGCAGTCTGCTGCTGCCGCCGCTGCATGCCGCGCCGCCACCCTTGATCACGCGTCCCATTCCCTCTTCGGGCGAGGCGATTCCCGTCATTGGCCTGGGCAGCTGGATCACCTTCAATGTCGGGCGCGACCTGCAGGCGCGCGCCGAGTGCGCCGAGGTGATGCGCCAGTTCTTCGCCGGCGGCGGACGCCTGATCGATTCGTCGCCGATGTACGGCTCGGCCCAGGACGTGATCGGGCAGGCGCTGCAAACCATCAAGCCGGCGCGGCTGTTCTCGGCCGACAAGGTCTGGATCGGCGGCGGTGCGAGCGGGCCGGGCCAGATCGAGACCTCGCGCCGCCTGTGGCGCGTGCCGCGCTTCGACCTGCTGCAGGTGCATAACCTGCTGTCGTGGGAAGAACACCTGCCGCAGCTACTGGCGATGAAGCGGGAAGGGCGGCTGCGCTATGTCGGCATCACCACCTCTGAAGGCCGGCGCCATGGCGAGATCGAAAAGATCATGGCGGCGCAGCCGATCGACTTCGTACAGGTGTCGTACAACGCGCTCGACCGCGACGTCGAGCAGCGCATCCTGCCGCTGGCGCGCGAGCGGCGCATCGGCGTGATCGTCAACCGGCCGTTCCGCCAGGGCGATCTGACCCAGGCGCTGGCCGGCAAACCGCTGCCGGGCTGGGCTGCCGAGATCGGCTGCACCAGCTGGGCCCAGGCGCTGCTGAAGTTCATCGTGTCGCATCCGGCAATCACCTGCGCCATTCCCGCCACCTCGAACGTGGCGCACGTGCGCGAGAACCTGCTGGCCGGCAGCGGTCGCCTGCCGGACGAGGCGCTGCGCAAGCGCATTGCCCAGGACGCCGAAAGGCTGGCATGAGCGAGTGGTGGACCTACCGGCTGAGCGACTTGCTGATGTTTTCGGCGCGCAGCTACTGGCGCCTGATCGAGCTGACCAACCGCGAGGTGTGGCCGGCGCAGCTGGTGGCGCTGGCCGCCGGCATCGCCGTGCTCGGCTGCATCGCGCGGCCCGGCCTTCGGCAACAGCGCGCCGCGTACCTGTTACTCGGCGCCGGCTGGGCTTGGGTCGGCTGGGCCTATCACCTGCAGCGCTATGCCGACATCAACACCGGCGCGCCGTATTTCGCGGCCGCGTTCGCGCTGCAGGCGCTGCTGTTGTGGGGCGCGGCCGTGCGTCCGCGTGCGCTGGCGGTGGCGCCGATGCGCAGGAAGTTCGGACTATCGATCGCCGGCGCCGGTCTGCTGGCCTACCCGTTACTGGCGCTGGCCGGCGGACACGGCTGGAGCCGGATGGAAGTCGCCGGCATCGTGCCCGATCCCACCGCGGTGACAACCCTCGGCGTGCTGCTGGCACTGCGCGCGCACCCGATCCTGTGGCTGATCCCGCTGGCGTGGTGTCTTGTGACCGCGGCGACCTTGATGGAGCTGGGTGTCGGGCACGCCTGGCTGCCGCTTGCATTCGCGGCGACGGCGATCGCTGCCAGCCTGTCGGTAAGCCGCAAGGAACGCGCTTAGCTCGACAGCAGATTGCCCGACCTGAACGAGTCCGCACCCGCCACTTTGCACACATGCATTCCGCGCAGCAGATGGCGGTGCGCGGTGCTGGCGAACAGCAGGCCGGGACGGGTGGCCGCCACCGGCGTCACCTGGCCGCTGACCGGATTGACGATATCGGCGATCGGTTCTCCCGCCGCCACCTGTTCGCCCAGCTTTTTATGAAACACCAGCACGCCGGCATGCGGCGCCACCAGCGGTTCGACCGCGTCCAGCGGCAGCGGCTTGCACTGGGCCGCCGGCAGCGGGCGCTGTTCGATGTCGAGCACGCCGGCGCGCGCCAGGTATTGCAGGATGGCGTCGGTGTCCTGCTGCGCATAGTCGTAGCGCACGTCGTTCTCGCCGCGCAGCTCGACCGTGACGGCGATGCAGGACGGCGGAATGTTCGCATCCGTAAAATGGTCCTGCAGATCCCACCACACCCGGCTGCAGGCTTCGTCGAAGGCTTCGCCGCCCGATTCCTTGGCCACCAGCAGCACACGTGCGCCCATCAGGTCGGCCAGCGGCTGCACCGCTTCGGTCAGCGGGGTGCCGGTGTACATGTGCAGCACGGCTTCGTTGTCGCAGTGCAGGTCGAGCACGATGTCGGCGTCGATCGCCAGCGTCAGCAGGGCCTTCTTGAGCGTGGCGGCATTGTCCTGCGGTTCCCATTCCGAGACGGCGCGCCGCGCCTCGGCGCGGATCAGCGCCACGTTGGCGCTGGCGTCCGTGCCGAGGCGGCCGGCCAGCGTCTGTTTGAGTTCGTCGGCCACATGGCGGTAGGCGCGGTTGAAGTTGGTGCCGGTCGACAGGTCGTAGCGGCCGAACGGCGCGCCGTGCAGCACCTGCGACAGGCCGAGCGGATTGGCGGCCGGCACCAGCACGATCTCGCCCTTGATCTTGCCCTCCGATTCGAGCCGCTCGAGTTCGCCGCGCAGCACGTGCGCCACCAGCATCGCCGGCACTTCGTCGGCGTGGATCGCCGCCTGGATGTAGACCTTCTTGCCGCTGTCCGGCTCGCCGTAATGGAAGGAATTCAGGTGCAGGGTAGCGACGTTGTCGTCGATGGCGATCGGGTGTTTCGTCGAATGCATGGCGGGCGGCTCCGGCGGACTGGGAAAACGACGATTATGGCCGATTCCGCCAGGAGACTTCGCACGGCCGCGCCAGGTGCGGCCGCATGGTCTGCCGGGCCTGCGGCTAGGCTATAATGACAGCCGTTTTTTTCTGCATATCCTAACTTCCCCATGTCTTCTGAAAAGCCCACCAACGGCCCGGCGCGGTCGATGCTGTACGATCCCACCGAACACCGCATCCGCAGTTTCGTCACCCGTGCGGGGCGGCTGTCGACCGGGCAGGCGCGCGCTTTCGAAGAGTTCGGCGACAAGTTCCTGGTCGAGTACAAGAAGGAGCCGCTCGACCTGGCCCAGGCCTTCGGCCGCCAGGCGCCGGTGATCCTGGAGATCGGCTTCGGCATGGGCGACACCACCGCCCATATCGCGCGCCTGATGCCCGAGAAGGATTTCCTGGGTGTCGAAGTGCACACTCCGGGCGTGGGCAGTCTGCTCAAGCAGATCGGCGAGCAGGACATCCAGAACCTGCGCCTGATCCAGCACGATGTGTTCGAAGTGCTGAACCACATGATCGGCGACGCCACCCTGGCCGGCGTGCACGTGTTCTTCCCGGACCCGTGGCATAAGGCGCGCCATAACAAGCGCCGCCTGATCCAGCCGGCTTTCGTGAAGCTGCTGTGCCAGAAACTGGCGCCGGGCGGCTACCTGCACCTGGCCACCGACTGGGAAGACTACGCGGTGCAGATGCTGGAAGTCTTGAGCGCCGAGCCGGAGTTGGCCAACACCGCCGACGGCTACGCGCCGCAGCCGGCCTACCGTCCGCTGACCAAGTTCGAGAACCGCGGCATCAAGCTCGGCCACGGGGTGTGGGACCTGGTCTTCACCCGCAAATAAGTCATCCTGGGTGGGCGCGGCGTTCCGTCGTTCGCGCCCCCGCCTTCGTCGTTCGTCGCCCGCCGCTGTTTTCCCCCGCCTGTTGTTCCTACACTGAACTCGTTGCTATACATTAACGGGTAAGGAGGAGGGCGCCATGTGGCAGCGGTTGGCAAACTGGTATCGCGAATGGGATGAAGAATTGCTGGCCGTGCTGCGCGATCCGGCTGCGGCGGCGTATACGCCGCCCGGTTTCCGGCGCAGGATGGCCACCGCCACCGCCGAACTCTCGCCGATCGAACGCCAGGAGCTGTACCGGATCTGCAGCGTCTACCGCGGCCGCAAGCTGGCGCTGGTGATCGGCAAGCTGTTTCTCGCCTTCTCGGTGGTCGGCATCCTGTTCAAGCTCGCCTACCGTCCCGACCTGTCGCTGCTGTCCGGGATCTTCGTCGCCAATACCACCGGGTTCACGGTCGTGTTCGCCATGGTCGGGATCTGGTTCAGCCAGGCCAGGATCGCGCGCGTCAAGCGCGAGGTCGTCTACATGCTGCTCATTCTCGGCGTGGTCGGCGGCGTGTACGGGTCGACCGTCAGCATGGTGGCCAGCGGCAGCTCCTGGTACCAGTTCATGCAGAACCTGCCGAAGACCGTGGTCGGGGTCACCATCGGCGTCCTGGTGCTGGTGGCGTTGCCCGGCGTCGCCCTGACGATGGTGCGCAACCGCCATTACGCGCTACTGGCCGTCCAGCTGGCGCAGGAAGCGGAACAGGCGCGCCTGGCACGCGAGCTGAGCGAAACGCAGTTGCGCCTGCTGCGCGCCCAGATCGAGCCGCACTTCCTGTTCAATACCCTGGGCGCGGTGCAGCAGCTGGCGGAGCAGGGCGCGCCGCGCGCGGCCGAACTCACGGCGCACCTGATCGACTTCCTGCGCGCCAGCACCAGCGACATGCGCTGCGAGCAAGTGCCGCTCGATACCGAGTTGCGCCTGGTCGAGTCCTACCTGCGCGTGATGCAGATTCGTCTGGGCCAACGCCTGCGCTTCAGCATCGATTTGCCGCCGGAATTGGCCGCCACGCAAGTGCCCAGCATGATCGTGCTGACCCTGGCCGAAAACGCGATCAAGCACGGCATCGAGCCGTCGCTGCGCGGCGGCGAGATCGCGGTCACGGTGCATCAGGACGAAGACAGGGTGCGGGTCCGGGTGCGCGACAGCGGCGTCGGCATGAGCGACACGCCCGGCAACGGCACCGGTCTGGAAAACGTACGCCACCGCCTGCGCCTGGCGTATGGCGAGTCGGCCGGCCTGATGCTCAGCGAAGCCGAACCGGGCCTGCTGGCCGAGATCGTGATCCCATCGAAGGAACGGCAATGACAGTAAATATACTGGTGGCCGAAGACGAACCGCTGATGCGCGAGCGCCTGCTCGGTATGCTGCAGTCGGCCTGGCCCGAGGCGCAGGTGGTCGCGGTGGCGGAGAACGGCATCGATGCCTGGGATGCCTTCCTGGAACACGCGCCGCAGGTGGTGTTCCTCGACATCCGCATGCCCGGCATGTCGGGGCTGGAAGTGGCGGCGCGCATCGGGCGCCAGGCCCACGTGGTGTTCGTCACGGCGTATGACCAGTATGCGGTCGACGCCTTCGACGCCGGCGCGGTCGACTATCTGCTCAAACCCCTGCAGCCGGGCCGCCTGGACAAGGCGCTGGCGCGCCTGCGCGACAAGCTGGACAGTACGCCAAGCGATGTCGGCGCGGTGGTGCGCCGGCTGGCCGAAGCGCAACCGAAACGCGAGAAACTGAAATGGCTGAAGGCGACGGTCGGCAAGCAGATCCGCCTGATCGACGTCGACGAGGTGCTGTTCTTCCAGGCCGACAGCAAGTACACGCGGGTGGTGCTGGAAGGTTCCGAGGCGCTGGTGCGCATTCCCTTGAAGGAACTCACCGCCGGGCTCGATGCCGAGCGCTTCTGGCAGATCCACCGCGGCACGCTGGTGAACGTGACCGCGATCCGCGCCGCCGAGCGCATCGACGCCGAACGCATGCAGGTGCTGCTGCGCGGCAGCAGTGAAGTGCTGCCGGTCAGCCGCAGCTTTACTCACCTGTTCCGCGAGTAAAGCTGCCGGCCGGGCGAATTACATCATCTCGCCGATCAGCGCCACGATCTCGTCGCCGTACGACACCAGCTTCTTCTCGCCCACGCCCGACACGCCGCGCAGGGCGTCGATCGAGGTCGGCTTGACCTTGGCGATCTCGCGCAAGGTCGCATCCTGGAACACGACGTAGGCCGGCACGCCATGCTCGCGCGCGGTGCCCATGCGCCACGAGCGCAGGCGGTCGAAGATGGCCTGCTCGGAGCGCGACAGTTCGGTCTCTTCGTAGTTCGAGCGCGAGGTGCTCTGGCGCTTCGGCTTGACCGGTTTCTGGTACTGGCGCAACTGAATCTTCTGCTCGCCCTTGAGCACCGGCCGCGCGCCATCGGTCAGCTTGAGCGAGCTGAAGGCATCATGGTCGACCGTCAACAGGCCCAGGGCAATGGCCTGGCGCACGATGGCACGCCACTCCTGTTCGCTGCGGTCGGCGCCGACGCCGTACACCGTCAGCTTGTCGTGGTGCCACTGACTGATGCGCTCGGTCTGGGCGCCGCGCAGCACGTCGATCACGTGGCCGGCGGCAAAGCGCTGGTCGACCCGGTACACGGTCGAGAGCAGCTTCTGGATCGGCACCGTGCCGTCGAAGCTGACCGGCGGGATCAGGCAGGTATCGCAATTGCCGCAGGGGCCGGAGCGCTCGCCGAAGTAGTCGAGCAGGCGCATGCGCCGGCAAGACAATGTTTCGCACAGCCCCAGCATGGCATCGAGCTTCATCGACAGCACGCGCTTGAAGCCGTCGTCGGCGTCGGATTCGTCGATCATGCGCCGTTGCAGCACCACGTCCTGCAAGCCGTAGGCCATCCAGGCGCTGGCCGGCGCGCCATCGCGGCCGGCGCGCCCCGTCTCCTGGTAATAACCCTCGATGCTCTTGGGCAGGTCAAGGTGGCAGACGAAACGCACGTCCGGCTTGTCGATGCCCATGCCGAAGGCGATGGTGGCGACCATCACGATGTTCTCTTCGCGCAGGAAGCGCGCCTGGTTGGCGGCGCGCACCGTGTGCTCCATGCCGGCGTGATAGGCCAGGGCGCGGATGCCGTTTTCGTTCAGGAAGTCGGCGGTTTCCTCGACCTTCTTGCGCGACAGGCAATACACGATGCCGGAATCCTGGGCGTGCTCGGCGCTGATGAAATCGATCAGCTGCTTGCGGCCGGTGGTCTTCTCGACGATCGAATAGCGGATGTTGGGTCGGTCGAATGACGACACGAACTGGCGCGCGTCTTCCAGCTGCAGGCGGTGCGCGATCTCGGCCCGGGTCTGCTGGTCGGCGGTGGCAGTGAGCGCGATGCGCGGCACGTTCGGAAAGCGCTCGTGCAGGATCGACAGGCGGATGTATTCGGGACGGAAGTCGTGGCCCCATTGCGACACGCAGTGCGCTTCGTCGATCGCGAACAGCGAGATGCGCGAAGCCTCGAACAGTTCCAGGCAGCGCGGCGTCATCAGGCGTTCGGGCGCCACGTACACCAGATCGATTTCTCCGCTGCGCACCAGGCGTTCGATGCGCAGGGTTTCTTCGAAGCTCTGGGTCGAGTTCAGGAAGGCGGCGCGCACGCCGACTTCTTCCAGCGCATCGACCTGGTCCTGCATCAGCGCGATCAGGGGCGACACCACCACGCCGACGCCATCGCGCAGCAGGGCCGGGATCTGGTAGCACAGCGACTTGCCGCCGCCGGTCGGCATCAGGACCAGGGCATCGCCGCCACTGGCCACGTGCTCGACGATCTCGCCCTGCTGCCCGCGGAAGGCGGGATAGCCGAAGACGGTCTCGAGCACATGGAGGGCGCGGGCGCCGAGGTCGGCGCCAAGATCGGGATTCATACTTGCAATTCTAATGGGGGTAGGGCGCCCGGATCATTCTTTCCAGAGGACCAGGCCGAAATGGCCGGTCACGAGCACCAGGATACCGAATACGATACGGTACCAGGCAAAGATCGTGAAGTCGTGCGAACTGATGTAACGCAGCAGCCAGCGCACGCACAGGAAGCCGGCGATGAAGGCGGACACGAAGCCAAGGCCGAACAGCGGCACGTCGTCGAGCGACAGCAGCTCGCGTTCCTTGTAGACGGAGTATACCGTGGCGCCCAGCATCGTGGGCATCGCCAGGAAAAACGAGAATTCGGTGGCCGCCTTGCGCGACAGGCCGAACAGCATGCCGCCGATGATGGTCGAGCCCGAACGGCTGGTGCCCGGGATCAGGGCGAAGCACTGGGCGAAGCCGACCTTCAGGGCGTCGAGCAGGGTCATTTCCTCGGCCGTCTGTACCCGCGCCAGGCTCGGGTTCAGGCGCTGGCGGCGCTCGGCCCACAGGATGATGACGCCGCCGACCACCAGCGCGATCGCCACCGGAATCGGATGGAACAGGACTTCGGTGATCGTGGCGCTGAACAGCACGCCGGCCAGCGCCGCCGGCACGAAGGCCACCGCCACATTGCGCGCAAAACGTTGCTGCACAGGATCGGAGGTGAGGCCGGTGAGCATGCGGATCACGCGTTCGCGGTATTCCCACACCACCGCCAGCACGGCGCCGAGCTGGATCACGATCTTGAATACAGTTGCCTTGGTGCCGGTAAAGTCGAGCAGGCTGCCGGCGAGGATCAGGTGACCGGTCGACGAGATCGGCAGGAATTCGGTGAAGCCCTCGACCAGGCCCATGATGATCGCCTTGATGGCGAGAAGAATGTCCATGAAATCTTGTTATGTGGAAGCGATCTGTGGAGTAACTGCGCGGGCGTGAAGCTTACCATGAGCCGGGTCGGGGCCGGCGGGCCAACTGAACAGTATTCAGGGATGGGGTGCCGAATTCGGTGTGTCGAGTTGTGCGCCACGCGCCAAAACGCGTGCTACACTCAACTCATGAGTCTTATTTTGGTTCTCATCCTTGCCGCGCTTGCATGGCTGGCATTTCATGATTGGCAATTGCCCAATTCCTTGCGTTACCGTCCCTTCCAGGGCCGGGCCTGGCGCAGTACATTCCCATCCGCTTCCCGTAAAGACATCCGCGAATTCCTGTCGCTGTGCGGCGCCGCCTTTGCCTGCCGCGACTGCGACCGGGTGCACCTGCGTCCCGACGACCAGGTGCTGGGCGTGGTGCGCGCCGCGCGGCCGGCGCGCTGGATGCCCGAAGTCTCGGACGTCGAACCGCTGGCGCGTGCGCTGCGCGAACGCTACGGCCTGCTGCTGGACGAGGTCTGGCACGACGGGCTGACGCTGGGCGGACTGTTCCAGCGGGTGCAGCAAAAGCGCGGCAAGCCGGCGCTTTAAGAACCTATCCCGGTAGGTGGGAGGAAGTTCATGCCGATGCATGGCAAGCGTGAGCAAGGCGCGAGGAGGCCGCGTGGCCAGCCACGCAACGACGAGCAACGCAGCGCACGCTTGCCAGGCGCGGCAGGAACGACTCTTACCTACCGGGATAGGTTCTAAGCAGTCAGGCCGGCGCGGTCGCCCGCTCCAGCGCATCCAGCCAGCGGATCGCCTGTTCGCGGGTCTCCCCACACATCTCGCGCGACGGCTGCAAGCCGCCGCAAAACGCCGGCCGCTCCGGCTTGCCGAAGATGCGGCAACGCTCGTCGTCGCCCAGCTGCACGCAGCGCACGCCCGCCGGCTTACCGTTCGGCATGCCGGGAATCGGACTGGTGATCGAAGGCGCGGTGCAGCAGGCGCCGCATTGCGCGCGGCAGTCGAAGGAGTCGGTGGTGGAGGTCATGGCGTGGATGGGCGAGGGCGGCGACAGTATACAAGCTGCGTCCCGGTTCGATCCACCCTGAATAAGGCGGGCGCTTCGCCGCCCCCGATCCTGCTAAGTTGTGGCCATGACGATGCATTCCACGGAGGCCCCATGTCCAGTCCGCTCAAACCCCTGAACCGCCAGGTGCTGGTGATCACCGGCGCCACCAGCGGGATCGGGCTGGCCACCGCCCACGATGCGGCGCGCCAGGGCGCCTGTCTGGTACTGGCCGCACGCGGCGGGGATGTGCTCGATGCGGTGGTGAGCGGTCTGCATGCGAATGGCGCGCAGGTGATCGGCGTGGTGGCCGACGTCTCGCAGCGCGCCGACGTCGAGGCCATCGCCCAGGCTGCAGTGAACCGCTTCGGCCGCATCGACAGCTGGGTCAACAATGCCGGCAGCACCATCTACGGACGGCTGGACGAAGTGTCGGAAGCGGACAGCCGGCGCCTGTTCGACGTCAATTTCTGGGGCATGGTGCACGGCAGCCTGGTGGCGCTGCCGCATCTCAAGCGCCAGGGCGGGGCCTTGATCAATGTCGGCAGCGAAGCGTCGGAACTGGCGATTCCGCTGCAGGGCATGTATTCGGCCAGCAAGCATGCGGTCAAAGGTTTTACCGACGCGCTGCGCATCGAGGTCGAGCAGCTCGACCAGGCGCCGGTGTCGATCACGCTGATCGAGCCGACCGCGGTCGATACGCCGCTGCCGCAGCATGCGCGCAACTACATGGAGCGCGAACCGAAACTGCCGTCGCCGCAGATCGATCCGCACCAGGTCGCGTCCGCCATCCTGCACGCGGCGACGGTACCGATGCGCACCGTGCGCGTCGGCCTGATGGCGGGCATCGATACCGCGGTCGAGAAGCTGCTGCCGGGGCTGGCCGACCGGGTGTCGGTGATGCAGGTGCCGCGCCAGCAGGCCGACGGTCCGCCGCGCAATCCCGAGGGCAGCCTGTACCGCTCGTGTGCCGACGGGCGTATTTATGGTCCCGGTAGCGCATAATGGCATACCGGAGCGATACATACTTTTGTGACATCGTACGCAGTTTCGTTTGCACAACGGTCGCTTGACTGGGCAATGACACCCAGTCTATATTGGTTGTTCCTTAGATAATTTCTGGGCGGGAAGATGGACTGCCAACTCGACAGCAAGCCACGCTGGGAGCGGCGCAAACAGGCGCGTCCCCAGGAATTGCTGGCTGCCGCAATCGACCTGTTTGTCGAGCGCGGCTTTGCCGCCACCCGCCTGGAGGACGTGGCGCGCCGCGCCGGGGTGTCGAAGGGCACCCTGTACCTGTATTACGCCAACAAGGAAGACCTGTTCAAGGCCGTGGTGCGCCAGAGCATCGTCCCGGTGCTGGGTGAGGCCGAGACTTCGGTCGCCGAATACGAAGGCCACAGCGCCGACCTGCTGCGCGAACTGATTCTGGCCTGGTGGCGCCGCCTGGGCGCGACCAAGGCTTCCGGCATCAGCAAGCTGATCCTGGCCGAAGCCGACAACTTCCCCGAACTGGCCCGCTTCTACCAGGAAGAAGTCATGAACCGCGGTACCCGCATGATCTCGAACCTGCTCGAGCGCGGCGTACGGCGCGGCGAATTCCGCGCCCTCGACATCCCGCAGGCGACCCAGGTATTGATTGCGCCGACCCTGATGCTGTCGACCTGGAAGCACACCATCGCGCCCTGCGAACGGTGCGAACTGCAGCCGGAAGCCTTTCTCGAAGCCTTCCTCGACATCACCCTGCACGGCTTACTGCCTGCCCAAAAATAGGGCGCGATACCGTTCTTTCCAGCACCGAATCGCGCCAGACGCCGAATTCCGGCGTTCATCCCCTCCAAATTGCAGACTGTCGCAATTTCCCTCCGGCTCGGATGCGCATCGTTAAGATGTGCTTCTGTTCCTTCAAACTTACGTAAAACTATTCACAATCAGCTTTACCGTTGAATTCCTGCTTCATCGAAGCTGGTTTCACCCTTCAATGTTGTAGGGCCAGAGCCTTCTTCTCCACAGGCTGACACGGTGGAACTCGCCGCCGTATTTATAAGACTACACAAATTTGAATGAGTTCCAGGCTAACTATTTAAACCCGAGGCCGTTCAACGATAAAATATCGGATTATTTATTTTTCCACCGAGAATGCAAATGAATATCGAACAAGCCCGCTTCAACATGATCGAACAGCAAATCCGCCCTTGGAACGTGCTGGACCACGACGTGCTCGACCTGCTGCACGTGGTCAAGCGCGAGCAGTTCGTGCCGCAAGCCTATGAAAACCTGGCGTTCGCGGACGTCGAGATCCCGCTGCCGGGCGGCGAGGCGATGTTCAATCCGAAGGTCGAAGCGCGCATCGTCCAGGAAATCGCGGTGAAGAAAAACGAAGACGTGCTCGAGATCGGCACCGGTTCGGGCTATATGGCCGCGCTGCTGGCTCATGGCGCACGTCACGTGACCTCGGTCGAGATCCTGCCGGAAACCGCCGCCCTGGCGCGCGCCAACCTGTCCAAGGCCGGCGTCACCAACGTGACCGTGGAAGAAGGCAATGGCGCCCAGGGCTGGGGCCAGGGCACGTACGACGTGATCGTGGTCTCGGGCGCGCTGCCGGTGCTGCCGGAAGCGCTGGTCAAGCAATTGAAAGTGGGCGGCCGCATGGTGGCGATCCTGGGCGAAGCCCCGGCCATGACCTGCCAGCTGGTCAAGCGCACTTCGGAAACGGCGCACGACGCGGTCAAGGTGTTCGAGACCATTGCCAAGCCGCTGACGGGTGCCCAGACCCCGTCGCGCTTCACCTTCTGATCAAGGGGAGCCGTCGATGCAACAGATGACCGCTCCCGAGCTGGCCGCCTGGCTGGCCGACCCGGCACGCGAGCAGCCGCTGCTGCTCGACGTGCGCGAAGGCTGGGAGTTCGAGACCTGCCATATCGCAGGCTCGACCCTGATCCCGATGCACCTGATCCCGGTCCGTGTGAGCGAGATCGACGACGAGCGCGAGATCGTGTGCATCTGCCACCACGGGGCGCGCAGCATGCAGGTCGCTGCCTTCCTCGAGCGAAATGGATTCAGCAACGTCACCAATCTAACGGGCGGGGTACACGCCTGGGCAGTACAAGTCGATCCTTCGATGCCGAAGTATTGACCTGATCCTTAACTCTTGATGACTCCTGTGGAGAAAGCAATGCAGAAACCCCTTATCGCCGCGCTGCTCGCCAGCGCGTGCTTCTCGCTCAACGCCAGCGCTGCCGACCTGATCCAGGTGTACCAGCAGGCATTGGCCAACGACGCGACCTATGCGAGCGCGCGCGCTTCGCTGGCCGCCGGCCGCGAGCGGATCGTACAGGGGCGTGCGGGCTTGCTCCCCACCGTGGGCATCAGCGGGGCGATCACCAAGAACGACAACGACTTCGATCCATGGAACCTGGGCGCCACCAGCCCGCTGCCGAACGGCCAGCTGGGCGTGATCGGCGCCAGCGGCTCGAACCTGCGCACCAACGAATACACGCTGGCGCTGCAGCAGCCGCTGTACCGCTGGGACCGCTGGCAGACTTACCAGCAGAGCAAGCTGCAGCAGGCGATCGCCGAAGCCCAGTTTGCGCAAGCCCAGCAAGACCTGATCACGCGCGTGGCGCAAGCCTATTTCGACGTGCTGGCGGCCCAGGATGCGCTGGAATCGATCCGCGCCCAGAAGGACGCCACCACCGAGCAGCTCGCGTCGGCCAAGCGCAACTTCGAGGTCGGCACCCAAACCATCACCGATACCCATGAAGCCCAGGCCCAGTATGACCTGACGCTGGCCCAGGAATTCGCCGCCGTCAATGATCTGGACAACAAGCGCAATGCGCTGCAGGCGATCATCGGTACTGCCCCCACCAACCTGGCCTCGCTGAAAGCCGGCACCACGCTGGCGGTGCCGCAGCCGGCGAACGTCGATCCGTGGGTGTCGTCGGCCGAGGCCCAGAACTATGGCGTCACCGTCGGCGAACTGCAGGTGGAATTCGCGCGGCGCGACATCTCGCGCAACCGCGCCGGCCACCATCCGACGCTCGACTTCGTGGCCAGCTCCAGCCGCCGCGACGTGAACGGCCAGAGCACCGGTTCGGGCGTGACCAAGAACAACGCAGTCGGCCTGCAGTGGAGCGTGCCGATCTTCAGCGGCTACGCCGTTACCAGCCGGGTGCGCGAAGCGATCGCGCTCGAAGACCGCGCCCGCAACGACCTCGAAGCCACCCGCCGCAACTCGGCGCTGCAGGCGCGCCAGGCCTTCCTCGGCGTGAGCAGCGGCCTGGCCCGGGTCAAGGCGCTGGAAGCGGCCGAAGTGTCGAGCCAGTCGGCACTCGAATCGAACAAGCTCGGCTACCAGGTCGGCGTGCGTATCAATATCGACGTGCTGAACGCGCAGCGCCAGCTGTTCCAGACCCGCACCGACCTGGCGCGTGCGCGCTACGACACCATTCTCAACGGCCTGCGCCTGAAGGCGGCGGCCGGCTCGCTGCGCGAAGCCGATTTGATGCCGGTGAATAGCCTGCTGGCGGAGTAAGGATTCGTTCCGGGCGCACATTGCCCGGAATGATAAAAGGCCCGGAGCCAGCGCTGCTGGTTCCGGGCCTTTTACGTTTCCGTGTCGACGCTTACAAGGCGCGGGCGCGGCGCCACTGGATCAGTTCGGCGATGGTCAGGATCGGGAAGCCACGCTCTTCGGCGAACTGCTCGATCTGTTCG
Source organism: Massilia sp. (assembly GCF_031995545.1). Taxonomy (GTDB): domain Bacteria; phylum Pseudomonadota; class Gammaproteobacteria; order Burkholderiales; family Burkholderiaceae_D; genus Telluria. Next base: position 146,482 of record NZ_DAMAGA010000007.1, on the reverse strand, counting down.
CCGCGCATCATGGTGCCGTCCGGATTCATCAGCTCGCACAGCACCGCCGCCGGCTGCAGGCCGGCCAGCTTGGCCAGGTCGACCGAGCCTTCGGTGTGGCCGGCACGCGCCAGCACGCCGCCCGGGGTGGCGCGCAGCGGGAACACGTGGCCCGGACGCACCAGATCGTGCGGCTGGGCGTTGCGCGCGATCGCGGCCTGGATGGTCGAGACGCGGTCCGCGGCCGACACGCCGGTGGTGACGCCGTGACGGGCCTCGATCGACACCGTGAACGGGGTGCCGTAGCGGCTGCCGTTCTCGGGCGCCATCGGCGGCAGTTCCAGTGCGCGCACCTTGTCGTCGGACAGGCACAGGCAGACGATGCCGCTGCATTCGCGGATCATCAGGGCCATGGTTTCGACGCTCAGCTTTTCGGCGGCGACGATCAGGTCGGCTTCGTTCTCGCGGTCGAAATCGTCGAGCAGGATGACCGGCACACCGGCACGCATGGCAGTCAGAGCGGCGGCGATGCGGCCTTCCAGGTCGTTGCTGTGAAGGGTAAAGGTAGGGACTAACATGTGAAACGCTCCTCGCAAAGTAAAGGCGAAAAACGCATCAGGGCAAGCGAACACCATGCACCCATGCGGCAGCTAAGCGATAACTCAGCGGCCGTGACTGGGCACAAGGACAGCGCACATCTTCTTTCATCCGGACTATACCGTCGGCCCTGGCATCTCACCAGGTCTGCTGACCCTGCTCATACCGAGCAGGCGCTCGCGGGCTCGACCGTTGCCAGTCATACCGCCGGTGGGGAATCGCACCCCGCCCCGAAGACGTAATTACATTGTGGTTGCCTGTTGGATAGGCGAGGGGATTGTAGCAGTGCGTTGCGATCCTTGCTGGGGGAAGGCAACTTTCTTGATGAAGAAGCGCTGCTTGCAAACCGGTGGGTAGATGTGCAGGCAGTCCTGGCGTGACGCGGATTAGTTGCTCAGTCCACCGCCACCGGCCTGGTCGGCACGCTCGATCAGCTCGACCTTGTAGCCGTCCGGATCGGTGATGAAGGCGATCACGGTGGTGCCGCCCTTGACCGGGCCCGGTTCGCGCGAGATGTTGCCGCCGGCCGCGCGCACTTGCTCGCAGGTGGCGTAGATGTCTTCGGTCGACAGCGCGATGTGGCCGTAGGCGGTGCCCATGTCGTAGCTGTCGGTGCCCCAGTTGTAGGTCAGCTCGAGCTCGGCGTGGTCCGGGTTGCTGCCGTAGCCGAGGAAGGCCAGGCTGTATTTGTATTCGGTGTTCTCGCTGGTGCGCAGCAGTTTCATGCCCAGCACTTTGGTGTAGAAGTCGATGGAACGTTGCAGGTCGCCGACCCTCAACATGGTATGCAGGATGCGCATCTGGGTTGTCCTATTGGTGTTTCGGAAAGCGCCATTTTATGCCTTCGGCGCAAACCTTGCCGGACGCGGCGGATGCACGCCACCACGGGCAGGATGCCCGTAGCGACGCAGCGTCCATCGCAACGCTCAGCTCTCCAGCTTGGCGTCGAGCGTGATCTTTGCGTTCAGCAGTTTCGACACCGGGCAGTTTTCCTTGGCCGTGGTGGCCGCCTTGTCGAAGGCTTCCTGGCTGGCGCCCGGGATCTTTGCCACCAGATCGAGGTGGATGGCGGTGATCGAGAAGCCGCCCTCGACCTTTTCCATCGACACCGTGGCCGTGGTGCGCAGCTCGTCCGCGGTCAGGCCGGCCTGGCCCAGCTGGCCGGACAGGGCCATCGTGAAGCAGCCGGCGTGTGCCGCGCCGATCAGTTCTTCCGGATTGGTGCCGGGCGCATCTTCGAAGCGGGTGTTGAAGCCGTAGGGCTGGTCCTTCAGCGCGCCGCTGCCGGTCGAGACCTGGCCTTTGCCGTCCTTGATGCCGCCGCTCCAGACGGCGCTGCCGTTACGTTTGATCGTCATGCGTATTCCTTTCGTTATCGGTTTTGACCCGGCTCGGAATCGACCGAGTCGTGATCGCGCATTGCCTGATTGCGGTCGGGCTGCGGCTTGGCCTGGCCGGCCGCTTCCGGATTCGGGTTGACAGCTTGCGAGATGCCCGGCGTGCCGCGCGCTTCGGTGTCCACCAGCCCCTGCTCCAGATCCTTGGCCGCCTGGTTGATGATGCCGCGCGGCGCCTGGTCTTGCGCGTCCGGCGATTCGTCGCGTTCATGCGGTTGTCGTTTGACGCCGTCGTCGCTCATCGGTTCCTTGGTATTCACGAACCGGTCTTTGGTTTCGGTCACCATGTTGCGCTCCTCGTGTGTTTCAGTTGGTTTCATCCTAACCGTGTGCGAATGAAACAGTCGCGCAATTGAATGGTGACTATTTGTGATGCTTTTTTGCAATTACATGGTTACCATGTCAGCTTGACTGTCTTGACGAATTGACCGCCGTGACTTCCGAGACCCTGTCCCACTCGCATTCGTACCAGCACGCCTCGACCGCCTGCCTGAACTGCGGCGCCGCCACCGCCGGCAATTATTGCCAGCACTGCGGCCAGGCCACCCACCTGCACGTGCCGAGCGCGCGCGAATTCCTGCACGAGTTCATCGCCCATTACGTGGCGCTGGAAGGCAAGCTGTGGAAGTCGCTGGGCAAACTGATCTTCAAGCCGGGCTTCCTGTCGCGCGAATACATCGAGGGCCGGCGCGTGCGCTACCTCGAGCCGCTGCGCCTGTACCTGACCTTCAGCATCATCTTCTTTGCGCTGGTCAAGCTCAGTGGCGTACAAGTGATCGATTTCGGTGAACCACATGCCCGCCCGGCAATCGTCGCCGCCAGCGATGCCGACGACACCCGTGCCGGCCAGGAGCTGCTCGACGCTGAGCTCAGCAGCTTCGAGAAAAAGACGGTGGCCTGGACCGCATCGCTCAATCCCGCCCTGGGCGAGAAGACGGCGCGCTTCTTCGCGCTGCCGCGCCAGCAGCAGAAGGACGCGATCACGCGCGCCTTCTTCGCTTACTCTCCGTATGCGATCTTCGCCCTGATGCCGGTGTTTGCGTTGTACCTGAAGGGCCTCTACCTGGGCAGTGGGCGCCGCTACGGCGAGCACTTCCTGTTTGCGCTGCACAGCAATGCCTTCGCGTTCCTGATGATGAGCGTGATGATTCTGACGCCCGCCAGCTGGGATTTCGTGCGCCTCGTATTGCTGCTATGGCTGGTGTTCTACCTGCCCATTGCCATGCGCCGCGTGTATGGCGGCAGCCGCCTGGCGACGGCAGCGCGCTGGATGGTTTTAATGGTGCTGCATTTCGTTAGCCTGGCGTTGGCGCTCGCCATTGCCACCGCGCAGGCACTGCTGGGCTGAACTTGCAGGGAGAGGCCAGCGCCAAGTATACTGTTCATCCATACAGTAATTGCAGAGCGCCGTGATGGCAGCCGCAGGGATTATCGGTTAATCTCCAGCGTGTCGTTCAACCTCAACCGCCGAGACCGTTATGCCCGCTTCGCCTGCCGCGCCCACTTCGACCGCTTCGATTGCCTCGACCGGGATGCAACAGATCATCGCGCTCGTGGTGCGGCAGAATACCGCCGGCGTCGAAGAGCCGGTGAGCCGCATCCAGGCCTTCCTGGAGCAAAGCGGCTACCGCGTGGTGTTCGAGCAGGACACCGCGGCGCACCTGCAGCTGGGCGGCCTGGAATCGATGACCGTGGCCGAGATCGGCCAGCAGGCCAAGATCGCGATCGTGGTCGGCGGCGACGGCACCATGCTCGGCATCGCGCGCCAATTGGCTGAATACGATATTGCCCTGATCGGCATCAACCAGGGCCGGCTCGGCTTCATCACCGACATCCCGCTCGACAATATGTTGCCGGCGCTGGGCGAAATCCTGCAGGGCCGCTCGCGCGCCGAAGAGCGCACCCTGCTCGAAGCGCGCGTGATGCGCGGCGGCGAGCAGATCTTCTGCAGCGTGGCCGTCAACGACGTGGTAGTGGCGCGCGGCACCGGCGCCGGCATGGTCGAACTCAAGCTGACCGTGGACGGCCAGTTCATGTATAACCAGCGTTCGGACGGCCTGATTGTCTCCACGCCCACCGGCTCCACCGCGTACGCGCTGTCGGCCGGCGGCCCGCTGCTGCATCCGAGCCTGGGCGGCACGGTGCTGGTGCCGATCGCGCCGCACGCACTGTCGAACCGGCCGATCGTGGTGCCCGACACCAGCGAGATCGTGGTCGAGCTGGTCAGCGGGCGCGACATCAGCGTCAACTTCGACATGCAGACGTTTACCAGCCTGCAGCTGGGCGACCGCATCGTGATCTCGCGTTCGCCGCACACCATCACCTTCCTGCATCCGCTCGACTGGAGCTACTACCACACGCTGCGCCAGAAGCTGCACTGGAACGAATACCCGACCGGCGACGGCAAGCTCAAGTAATCACCCGCACCGCCCAGCCGCCAACCTCAGTTGCCACGAATCGCACCAAGACCGATAACCCGGAGACCCGATTTTTCATGCTGCGCACACTTACCATCCGCGACTTCGTCATCGTCGACACCATCGAACTGGAGTTCTCGAACGGCTTTTCGGTGTTCACAGGCGAGACCGGCGCCGGCAAGTCGATCCTGATCGATGCGCTGCAACTGGCGCTGGGCGGGCGCGGCGATGCCAGCATGGTGCGCGAGGGCGCGGCCAAGGCCGACATCACGGCCGACTTCGCACTCACCGATGCGGCGGCGCGCTGGCTGGACGAGCATGAATTCAAGCTTGAGGAAGGCGGCGCGCTGCTGCGCCGCGTGATCGACAACGCCGGCCGCTCCAAGGCCTACATCAACGGCGTGGCCGCCACCGCGGCGCAGTTGCGCGAGCTGGGCGACATGCTGGTCGACATCCACGGCCAGCACGCGCACCAGTCGCTGCTCAAACCCGACGCCCAGCGCGCGCTGCTCGACAACCAGATCGCGGTGCGCGACGCGTCCGCGCGCGCCGAGGCCCAGCAGGTGTCGAATGCCTGGCGCAGCTGGCGCGCGCTGGTGCGCCAGCGCGAGGAATACGAGACCAATGCCAAGAACGTGCTGATCGAGCGCGAGCGTCTGGAGTGGCAGGTCAGCGAACTCGACAAGCTGGCGCCGAAGGCCGGCGAATGGGTCGAGATCAGCAACGAGCACAGCCGCCTGTCGCATGCTGCCAGCCTGCTCGAGGGCGCGCAGGAAGCGTTGGCGGCGATCTCGGAATCCGAGCATCCGATCCTGTCCCAGCTGTCCTCGCTGAATGCCAAGCTGGGTAAGCTGGTCGACATCGACATCCAGCTGCAGGGCGTGCTCGACTGCATGGAGCCGGCACGGATCCAGCTGCAGGAAGCGGTGTCCGAGCTGAACAACTACATCGACAAGGTCGAGCTCGATCCGGAGCGCCTGCGGGTGGTCGACGCGCGCATGGAAGCGCTGCACAGCGCCGCGCGCAAGTACCGCGTCACGCCCGAGGAACTGCCCGACGAGCACGCGGCGCTTTCCGCCAAGCTGCGCCAGCTGGCCGACGCCACCGACATCGACGGCCTGCGCAAGCAGGAAGACAAGGCCAAGGCCGCCTACATGGACGTGGCCGCCAAGCTGTCGGTGCGCCGCACCAAGGCGGCGGCCGAACTGGGCACGCAGGTGACGGCGGCGATGCAGGAACTGAGCATGAGCGGCGGCAGTTTCGCCATCGCGCTGGTCGGTGGCGAGCCGGGCGCACACGGGCTCGAGCAAGTGGAGTTTTTGGTGGCCGGCCACGCCGGCGTGGCGCCGCGGCCGCTGGCCAAGGTGGCGTCGGGCGGCGAACTGGCGCGTATCTCGCTTGCCATTTCCGTGATCACCTCGAACGCGACCACGGTGCCGACCCTGATCTTCGACGAGGTCGATACCGGTATCGGCGGCGGCGTGGCCGAGGTGGTGGGGCGCCTGCTCAAGCGCCTGGGCCAGCAGCGCCAGGTGCTGTGCGTGACCCACTTGCCGCAGGTGGCGAGCCAGGCCAACCAGCACTTCCAGGTAGCCAAGGGCACCACCGGCGAAGGGCGCACCGTGTCGCGTATCGACGTGCTCGACAGCCGGGCGCGGGTGGAGGAAGTGGCGCGCATGCTGGGCGGGATCGAGATCACCGAGACGACGCGCAAGCATGCGCGGGAGCTGTTGGCGTCCTGAAGAAGTTCCTGGATCTGGAGGAAGCTGTTGGCATTTCCAAGAACTTCCGGACCTCCGCAGACCGCTGACATAACCTTCAACCTACTACTTTCGAACGTCATCCCCGCGAAGGCGGGGACCCAAGTTTGCTCGCACATCCACTAACGCGTGCGTTCTCACTGTGCATGGGCATTAGGTCCCCGCCTTCGCGGGGATGACGTGCGAAAGTAGCAGATCATCGTGGGCGCAGCGGCAGATCGATATCGCAGCATCGATTGTCACGCAAGCGTCATCCATTGTTCCGGATTCTGTGGCAAAGTCATCATCGATCTGCCGTTCAACACGGCACCGATCCCCGACAATTCCACAGAAAGGACATCCGAATGAGCATCGACAAAGTACTGTACCGCGCCCAGGCCACCTCGCAGGGCGGCCGTGAAGGCACCTCGAAAAGTTCCGACGGCGTACTTGACCTGAAACTGTTGACCCCCAAGGAGCTGGGCGGTGGCGGCGGTGCAGGCACCAATCCGGAACAGCTGTTCGCAGCCGGCTACTCGGCCTGCTTCATCGGCGCCCTGAAGTTCGTCGCCGGCCAGGCCAAGGTGGCGCTGCCGCAAGACCTGAGCGTCACCGGCGACGTCGGCATCGGCCAGGTGCCGACCGGCTTCGCGATCGAGGTCGACCTCACCGTCAAGGCCCCGGGCATGGACCAGGCCCAGCTGCAGGAACTGGTGGACAAGGCCCACATCGTCTGCCCGTACTCGAACGCCACCCGCAACAACATCGACGTGCGCCTGCACGTGAGCACCTGACCGGGGTTTGACCGCGCGCGCCGTGGCTGGGCCGCCACGCCCGGTGCGCCACAGGCGGCATGCAGGCCGGATGGCGCCTGCATGCGGCGCAGGCCCCACATATAATGTGAGGTCCCGTCAGCGTCCATAAGCCTTCATGCCATTTCGTAAAGAACCGCCCCACACCCACGGCGCCGTCTCGCGCAGCGCGATCGTGCTGGTCAACCTCGGCACCCCCGACGAACCGACCCGCGCCAAGGTGCGCACCTATCTGAAGCAGTTCCTGTCCGACCCGCGCGTGGTCGAGATCCCGGCGCGCATCTGGTGGTTCATCCTGAACCTGTTCATCCTGCCGTTCCGCTCCGGCCAGTCGGCCGCCAAGTACCGCACTATCTGGACTCGCGAAGGCTCGCCCCTGAAAGTGTTCACGGCGCAGCAGGCGGTCAAACTGCAGGCGATGCTGGCCGAGCGCGGCCACCAGGACGTGCAGGTGGCGATGGCCATGCGCTACGGCTCGCCGGCGCTGCCCGACGTGCTCGACCGGCTGAAGGAAGAGGGCGTCGACCGCATCGCCATCCTGCCCGCGTATCCGCAGTATTCCGGCACCACCACCGCCTCGATCTGGGACGCCGTGTTCGGCCACTACAAGCACGTGCGCAACATTCCCGAACTGCGCCTGGTGAAGCACTACCACGACCACGAAGCCTACATCGAAGCGCTGCGCGCCAATGTGCAGGCGCACTGGGACGCACACGGCCGCGGCCAGAAGCTGGTGATGAGCTTCCACGGCACGCCCAAGCGCACGCTGGAGCTGGGCGACCCGTATTTCTGCGAATGCCAGAAGACCGGCCGCCTGCTGGCGCAAGCCCTGGGTCTGAGCCCGGACGACTACCTGGTCACCTTCCAGTCGCGCTTCGGCAAGGCCGAATGGCTGCAGCCGTACACCGCGCCGACGGTGCAGGAACTGGCGCGCGCCGGCGTCGAACGCATCGACGTGATCTGCCCGGGTTTCACCAGCGACTGCCTGGAAACGCTGGAAGAGATCTCGATGGAAGTGCGCCACGATTTCGAGACCGCCGGCGGCAAGGAATTCCACTACATCCCTTGCCTGAACGCTTCCCCAAGCTGGATCGTCGGCATGGCCGAGATCGCCGAACAGCACCTGATCGGCTGGCCGACCATCCTGACCCCGGCCCAGGTCGAGGCGCGCCGCCGCGATGCCGAGGTTGGCGCCGCCAACGCCGCGCGCCTGGGCGCCTGAATCCGACATGAAGCTGCGGCCGCGCCGTAGCGCGGTCCTTGCTCGTTGACAACCTGCTAAAATACCCTGCTGTCAATGCAGGGTTGGCAGGCCATCCCCACTGCTTATGGCTTTCTTGCAATTCCCCTTGAAATTGTAGGAGATCGCCCCATCTGGGGCGCTGTGTATCAGTCAGGATACGTTTCCAACTCAGCCAAGTCCTTGATTCCAGGAGTATTTTCGATGCAAGACCAAAAAAACGAAGAGGTGATCAACCAGCAGGAAGGCGTGCAACCGGCCGCTGACACCGCTGCTGACGCTGCTCCGCAAGCCGCCCCGCAGGCTGCTGCCGCCGAACCCGGCCTCGAAGAACAGCTGAGCGCCACCGAAGCCAAGCTGGCCGAAATGCACGACGCCTTCATGCGCGCCAAGGCCGACGCGGAAAACATCCGCCGCCGCGCCCAGGAAGACGTCAGCAAGGCCCACAAGTTCGCCATCGAAAGCTTCGCCGAAGCGATGGTGCCGGTGCGCGACAGCCTGGAAATGGCGCTCAAAGTCGAAGCGCCGACCGTGGAGTCGATCAAGGAAGGCGTCGAGATGACGCTCAAGCAATTGACTGCCGCGTTCGAGAAGAACCGCCTGGTCGAAGTGATGCCGCAAGCCGGCGACAAGCTCGACCCGAACAAGCACCAGGCCGTGGCCGTGGTGCCGGCGGAGCAGGAAGCCAATACCGTGGTGACCGTGCTGCAGAAGGGCTACATGATCGCCGACCGCCTGCTGCGTCCGGCCATCGTGACCGCCGCTGCACCGAAATAAGCGAAATAAGCAGGACGAAAGCCGGACGCCGCGTGCATCGGTGCGTGATTTAACTGAACCGCACTTGAAACCGCGCTCCGGCTTCCCAATATTGAATCCATCAGAAATCTACAAATACTAAAAGGAACACATCATGGGCAAAATCATCGGTATCGACCTGGGCACCACCAACTCCTGCGTCGCCATCATGGAAAACGGTACCCCGAAGGTGATCGAGAACGCCGAAGGCGCGCGTACCACGCCGTCGATCATCGCTTACCAGGAAGATGGCGAGATCCTGGTCGGCGCGCCGGCCAAGCGCCAGGCCGTGACCAACCCGAAGAACACCCTGTTCGCCGTCAAGCGCCTGATCGGCCGTAAGTTCGACGAAAAAGAAGTGCAAAAAGACATTTCGCTGATGCCGTACCAGATCGTCAAGGCCGACAACGGCGACGCCTGGGTCGGCGTGCGCGACAAGAAACTGGCCGCCCAGCAGATCTCGGCTGAAGTGCTGCGCAAGATGAAGAAGACCGCCGAAGACTACCTGGGCGAAGAAGTCACCGAAGCCGTGATCACCGTGCCGGCTTACTTCAACGACTCGCAGCGCCAGGCGACCAAGGACGCCGGCCGCATCGCCGGTCTGGACGTCAAGCGCATCATCAACGAGCCGACCGCGGCTGCGCTGGCATTCGGCCTGGACAAGACCGACAAGGGCGACCGCAAGATCGCCGTGTATGACCTGGGCGGCGGCACGTTCGACGTCTCGATCATCGAAATCGCCGACGTCGATGGCGAAAAGCAGTTCGAAGTGCTGTCGACCAACGGCGACACCTTCCTGGGCGGCGAAGACTTCGACCAGCGCGTGATCGACTACATCATCGACGAATTCAAGAAGATCAACGGCCTCGACCTGTCGAAGGACGCGATCGCCCTGCAGCGCATCAAGGCATCGGCCGAGCGCGCCAAGATCGAACTGTCGTCGTCGCAGCAGACCGAAATCAACGAGCCGTACATCGCCATGGCGAACGGCGCACCGGTCCACTTGAACCTGAAGATGACCCGCGCCAAGCTGGAATCGCTGGTCGAGGAACTGATCCTCAAGACCATCGAGCCATGCCGCATCGCGATCAAGGATGCCGGCGTCAAGGTCAGCGACATCGACGACATCATCCTGGTCGGCGGCATGACCCGCATGCCGAAGGTGCAAGAGAAAGTGAAGGAATTCTTCGGCAAGGATGCACGCAAGGACGTCAACCCTGACGAAGCCGTCGCCGTCGGCGCCGCCATTCAAGGTTCGGTCCTGTCGGGCGAGCGCAAGGACCTGCTGCTGCTGGACGTGACCCCGCTGTCGCTGGGTATCGAAACCCTGGGCGGCGTGATGACCAAGATGATCCACAAGAACACCACGATCCCGACCAAGTTCTCGCAGGTGTTCTCGACCGCCGACGACAACCAGCCGGCCGTCACCATCAAGGTGTACCAGGGCGAGCGTGAAATCGCGGCCGGTAACAAGGGCCTGGGCGAATTCAACCTGGAAGGCATCCCGCCGGCAGCACGCGGCACCCCGCAGATCGAAGTGACCTTCGACATCGACGCCAACGGCATCCTGCACGTCGGCGCGAAAGACAAGGCCACCGGCAAGGAAAACAAGATCACCATCAAGGCCAACTCGGGCCTGTCGGAAGAAGAAATCCAGAAGATGGTGAAGGACGCCGAGCTGAACGCGGAAGAAGACAAGAAGGTCAAGGAACTGGCCGAAGCGCGCAACCAGGGCGACGCTCTGGTGCACTCGACCCGCAAGTCGCTGGGCGAGTACGGCGACAAGCTGGAAGCCGGCGAGAAAGAGAAGATCGAAGCGGCGATCGTCGACCTGGAAGGCGCGATCAAGTCGGGCGACAAGTCGGACATCGACGCCAAGACCGCGGCCCTGTCGGAAGCTGCCCAGAAGCTGGGTGAAAAGATGTACGCCGACATGCAGGCGCAGCAGGCCGGCGGCGCCGGTGCAGCGGGCGCGGCAGGTGGTCCAGGCGCGGGCGAGCAATCGGCCAAGCAGGACGACGACGTGGTCGACGCCGACTTCAAGGAAGTGAAGGACGCCAAGTAAGCGTCTCCGGGCGCGGGGAGATACCTCTCCCGCGCATGGGCCGAGCCGATACCTTCACCGGTCCATCGGCTCGGTTTTTTTGGTGTGAACAGATTCGTTAGCAGACAACAGCAAGGTGCCGCCAATGGCAAAGCGTGATTTTTACGAGATCCTCGGGGTCGCGAAGGGTGCGTCGGAAGACGAGATCAAGAAGGCGTATCGCAAGCTCGCGATGAAGTACCACCCTGACCGCAATCCGGACAACAAGGAAGCGGAAGAGAAGTTCAAGGAGGTCAAGGAAGCCTACGAGATGCTGACCAATCCGGAGAAGCGCGAGGCGTATGACCGCTACGGTCACGCCGGCGTCGATCCGAACAGCGGCATGGGCGGCGGCTTCGGCGGCGGCGCGGGCGGCTTCGGCGACGCGTTCGGCGACATCTTCGGCGACATCTTCGGCGGCGGCCGCGGTGGACGCGGCGGTGGCGGACCCCAGGTCTACCGCGGCGCCGACCTGCGCTACAACCTCGAGATCACGCTGGAGCAGGCGGCGCACGGCTTCGACACCACCATCCGCGTGCCGAGCTGGGACAAGTGCGACACCTGCCACGGCAGCGGCGCCAAGCCGGGCACCCAGCCAGTGACTTGCACCACCTGCGCCGGCCACGGCCAGGTGCGCATGCAGCAGGGCTTCTTCAGCATCCAGCAGACCTGCCCCAAGTGCCACGGCAGCGGCAAGATCATCCCGGAACCGTGCGCGGCCTGCGGCGGCGCCGGACGCATCAAGCGCAACAAGACGCTGGAAGTGAAGATCCCGGCGGGTATCGACAACGGCATGCGCATCCGCTCGTCGGGCAACGGCGAACCGGGCACCAACGGCGGGCCGCCGGGCGACCTGTATGTGGAGATCCACATCAAGCCGCACGCGGTGTTCCAGCGCGAAGGCGACGACCTGCATTGCGAAATGCCGATCTCGTTCAGCAAGGCTGCATTGGGCGGCGAGATCGAAGTGCCGACCCTCACCGGCAAGGTGTCGTTCACGGTGCCCGAAGGCACCCAGACCGGCAAGACCTTCCGTCTGAAAGGCAAGGGCATCAAGGGCGTGCGTTCGGGCTACGTGGGCGACCTGTTCTGCCACGTGGCGGTCGAGACCCCGGTCAAGCTGACCGACAAGCAGAAGGACCTGCTGCGCGAATTCGACCGCCTGACCAACGAAGGCGGCGGCAAGCACAGCCCGCAGAGCAAGGGCTGGATGGACAAGGTCAAGGACTTCTTCGAATAAGCCGCATCACGAAAACCGCCGACCGGCATGCGCCGTCGGCGGTTTTTTTACGCCTGTCGCCCGGGGTGCGTATGCAGGGCGGGTGGTGGTGGTGGCCCGGTGTACCGACAGCGGCGCCGGACTGTACCTCCGAACGCTGGTACACTTGTGGTCTTTCCCGGAGATTTTTCACGCTTTGGCGCCTTCATGCCCGCATCAGAACGGGCAGGGCAACGTCCCCCTGCGGACGGCAACATCACAATACAAGGAATCACAATGGACCAGAACAAGACCAAGGGACTCAGTGCGGAAGACCTGTTCGAGCGTAACCGTAACTGGGCCGCCTCGATGGTCTCGGAAGACCCGAACTTCTTCAAGGCCCTGTCCGAACAACAGGCCCCGGAATACCTGTGGATCGGCTGCTCCGACAGCCGCGTGCCGGCCAACGAGCTGCTCGGCATGGCGCCGGGCGAACTGTTCGTCCACCGCAATATCGCCAACGTGGTCGTGCACTCCGACCTGAACTGCCTGAGCGTGCTGCAGTTCGCGATCGACGTGCTGAAGGTCAAGCACATCATCATCTGCGGCCACTACGGCTGCTCGGGCGTGCACGCGGCGCTGACCGACATCCGCGTCGGCCTGGCCGACAACTGGCTCGGCCACGTGCGCGACGTGCGCGAAAAGCGCGGCCAGTACCTCGGCAACGTCAGCGGCCGCGCCGCCACCAACCGCCTGGTCGAACTGAACGTGGCCGAGCAGGTGATCAACACCGCCCAGACCACCATCGTGCGCGACGCCTGGGAACGCGGCCAGCCGCTGACCATCCACAGCTGGGTGTACGGCGTGCACGACGGCCTGCTGCGCGACCTGGGGATCACGGTCAGCAGCTTCGACGAGATCGCGCCGAAGCTCGATCGCGTGCTCAATGGCTACCTGGAGAACGGCCAGGTGCGCGAGGAACGCCGTGGCCAGTGACCTGGACCGCTTGCGCGGGATCGTCCGCGCATTCGTGGACGAACGCGACTGGGACCAGTTCCATACGCCCAAGAACCTGGCCTCGGCCTTGACGGTCGAGGCGGCGGAGCTGCTGGAGCATTTCCAGTGGCTGCAGTCGGGCCGGCTTGATGAGCTCGGGGCCGACAAGCTGGTCGAGGTGAGGCACGAGATGGCCGATGTGCTGGTGTATCTGGTGCGGCTGGCCGACAAGCTCGATGTCGATCTGTTCGCGGCGGTGGAGGAGAAGATGGTGCTCAACCGCGCCAAGTATCCGGCGGAGCTGGTGCGCGGCGATGCGCGCAAGTACTACGAGTACAAGAAGTAGGCTGTCACGCGGCGTGCATTATGGCCCGCACCCTATGAGCCGTCATCCCCGCGAAGGCGGGGACCCAAGTTCGTTGCGTACCATCTGCTTCAACTGCTATTGGGTTGCGAGCAAACTTGGGTTCCCGCCTTCGCGGGAATGACGGTCTTTAGGGAGGAGGTGAAAGGTTACGTTCGTTTCTCTTCACGCTGGCCAGGTTTGGGCTAACGCTCAAATCCCACCCATGCAGATGTACTTCACGACCAGATAATCGTCCATCCCGTAGCTCGATCCTTCGCGTCCCAACCCCGACTGCTTGACCCCGCCAAACGGCGCCACCTCGGTCGAAATCAGCCCGGTATTCACCCCCACCATTCCGGTCTCGATCGCCTCGGCCACGCGCCACACGCGCCCGATATCGCGCGCATAGAAGTACGACGCCAGCCCGAATTCGGTATCGTTGGCGAGCTTGATCACTTCTTCCTCGGTCTTGAACCGGAACAGCGGCGCCAGCGGCCCGAAGGTCTCTTCGCGCGCCACCACCATATCGGTGGTGACATCAAGCAGCACGGTCGGCTCGAAGAAGCTGTGTCCCAGCGCGTGACGCTTGCCGCCCACCAGCACCTTGGCGCCTTTGCCCAGCGCGTCCTCGATGTGCTGCTCGACTTTCACGACCGCCTTCTCTTCGATCAGCGGCCCCTGGGTCACGCCGTCTTCGATGCCGTTGCCGACCTTCAGCTTGCCCACTGCAGCAGCCAGCTTGCGCGCGAACTCGTCGTACACGCCGTCCTGCACGTACAGGCGATTCGCGCAGACGCAGGTCTGGCCGGCATTGCGGTATTTGGAGGCGATCGCGCCTTCGACCGCGGCATCGATGTCGGCATCGTCGAACACGATGAACGAGGCATTCCCGCCCAGTTCCAGCGACAGCTTCTTGACCGTCGGCGCCGACTGCTCCATCAGCAGGCGGCCCACCGGCGTCGAGCCGGTGAAGCTCAGTTTGCGCACCGTCGGGTTGGAGGTCATCTCGCCGCCGATCGCCTTGGCGTCGCCGATCACCACGCTGAACACGCCCTTCGGCACGCCGGCGCGTTCGGCCAGCACGGCCAGGGCCAGTGCCGACAGCGGCGTCAGTTCGGCGGGTTTGAGCACGATCGGGCAGCCGGCGGCCAGCGCCGGGGCGACTTTACGCGTGATCATCGCGGCCGGGAAGTTCCACGGCGTGATCGCGGCGCATACGCCGATCGGCTCCTTGGTCACCACGATGCGGCTGTTGGCCCAAGGGGACGCCAGCGTCTCGCCGGCGATGCGCTTGGCTTCCTCGGCGAACCATTCGAAGAACGAGGCGGCATAAGTGATCTCGCCTTTCGATTCCTTGAGCGGCTTGCCCTGCTCGAGCGTCATCAGCAGCGCCAGGTCGTCGGCGTTCTCCAGCATCAGGTCGGACCAACGACGCAGAATGGCGGCGCGTTCCTTGGCGGTCTTCTTGCGCCAGGCCGGCCAGGCGGCGTTCGCGGCTTCGATCGCGCGGCGGGTCTCGCCTGCACCCATGTGCGGCACCGTGGCCAGCTGCTCGCCGGTGGCGGGGTTAAGGACGGCGATGGTCTCGCCATTGTCGGCGTCGATCCAGGCGCCGTCGATATAGGCCTGCTGGCGCAGCAGGGACGGGTCTTTCAGCTCAGGCATGGGACTCCTTGTCTGTGAGGTAGGTGAGAAGGGGTTGGACGTCCATGGTAGACCTTTTCGCGTCGGCGCGTGCGCGGTGGGCCAGGAACCCACCACGCGGCCTGTACCGAGAAAACGCCGGTCTGTCGCAGATTGCCCGGCCGTATCCGCGCGTCTGCCTAGAATGAAATCATTCCAATAAAGAGAGGAGATTTCACATGGCACACCGCTTCATCTCCCGGGCCGTACTGGCCGCCGCGCTGGCCGCAATCAGCACCGGCGCATCCGCGCAGGACGCCGGCAAGGAGCGCGAATTCGACGCCCGCCTGTTCGATTCGCCCGCCCTGGCCACGCCCTACCGCGACAACCTGAGCGAAGACGAGAAGATCGCCGGCCTCTCCAAATTCTGGTCCGAGGTGAAGTACAACTTCGTCTACGTCGACAAGCTCAAGTCGCTCGACTGGGACCGCCTGTACCTGGAATACCTGCCTAAAGTGCGCGCCACCGCCAGCACCGCCGACTACTACCGCGTGCTGGCCGAACTGTGCGCCAAGCTGCAGGACGGCCACACCAACGTCTATCCGCCGCAGCAGCTGGACGACGCCATGTCGGCGCGGCCGCTGTTCACCACCTGGCTGGTGGAAGACCGGGTGCTGCTGCGCCAGGTGTTCGATCCGGCGCTGGTGGCCAAGGGCTTCGCGCCGGGTGTGGAAATCGTGGCGGTCGATGGCGAGCCGGCGCGCGCTTATGCCGGACGCGTGCTGGCGCCGACCGTTAGCGCATCGACCCCGCAAGACCTCGACAACCGCATCTACGGCCTCGAATTCCTGATGGGTTCGCTCAAGGAGGCGCCACCGCGCCTGACCCTGCGCGACGCCGCCGGCAACACCTTCGACGCCGCGGCACCACGCGTGAGCTGGGAACGTTTCGTGGCGGCGCGCGGCCAGCCAGAACCATTCGAGTTGCGCATGCTGCCCGGGAACGTCGCCTACGTGGCCCTGAACAGCTTCCGCGACGACAGCGCGGCGGAGGCCTTCCTGGCCGCGTTCGATCGTATCCAGAATGCCTCGGCGCTGGTGATCGACCTGCGCGCCAACAGCGGCGGCAACTCGGGCGTCGGCTACCGCGTGCTGCAGACCCTAGCCGACAAGCCGTTCCAGCCCGGCAAATGGGCCACTCGCCAGTACCTGCCGACCTACCGCGCATGGCAGCGCCCGATGCCCGATTTCGAGAAGGCCGGCGAAGAGCGCCTGCCCGATCCGGCGCACCGCTTCGGCAAGCCGGTGGCGGTGCTGATCTCAGGCGCCACCTATTCGGCGGCCGAAGACTTCGCGATGGCGTTCGACGCCATGCGGCGCGGCATCCTGGTCGGCGGCGCTACCGGCGGCAGCACCGGCCAGCCGCTCAAGGTGGCGCTGCCCGGCGGCGGCATCGCGCGCATCTGCACCAAGGCCGATACCTATGCCGACGGCAGGCGCTGGGTCGGCAAGGGCATCGCGCCGAACGTGGCGGCGGCGCCGAGCGTGCTGGACGTGCGGAATGGGCGCGACACCGTGCTGGAAGCAGCGCTGGCCGGGTTAAGTAAATAATTTATGCTGTGAAATTTTATTTCACTGAAATGTACTTGAAGAGAGGAAATTTCACGGTGGCGGCCAGTCGTGTGGGCACTTCTTGCGGGTTCCGTTAAAATTTTGACATGGAATCGCATTTGTAAAAGCAGACCGGCAGGAGCGGCGCGCGCCACCGACAGTGTCCGTGCGCCGGGTTCGGTCTGGATTAACGGCCATCGCGCCGGGACCTGGCACTGTTCGCATGAGGGGTCCTGGCGCCTCATCGGAAGGACACTGCCCATGCGCCCAATCGTCATCGTTCCCGCCTGCACCCGTGATTTCGGCGAACACCCGTATCACGCCGCCCAGCACAAGTACGTCGACGCCGTCACCCTCGGCGCCGACTGCACCTCCTTGATCCTGCCGTCGTTCGGCGAGTCGCTCGACCTGGAGACGATCTTCGGGACCATCGACGGCATCATGCTGACCGGCTCGGCCTCGAACGTGCACCCAAGTTACTACTCCGAAGAGGTACTGGACCCATCGCTGCCGCAAGACCCGTGGCGCGACCAGACCACCTTGCCGCTGATCCGCGAAGCGGTGCGGCGCGGCGTGCCGATCATTGCGATCTGCCGCGGCTTCCAGGAGATGAACGTGGCGCTCGGCGGCAGCCTGCACCAGGCGGTGCAGACGGTGCAGGGCAAGTTCGACCATCGCGAGAATCCCGAGCTGGGCATGGACGAGCAATACGGCGACGCCCACAACGTCACCCTGTGCCCGGGCGGCATGCTGGAATCGATCCTGGGGGTGAAGGAAATCCCGGTCAATTCGCTGCACGGTCAAGGCGTCAACGAACTGGCGCCCGGCCTGACGGTCGAAGCACAGGCCGAAGACGGCCTGGTCGAAGCATTCACCGTATCGACCTCGCCCGGCTTCACGCTGGCGGTGCAGTGGCATCCCGAATGGCGCATCCAGCACAACCCGTATTCGATGAAGATGTTCCGCGCGTTCGGCGACGCTTGCCGCGCCTACCGCGAACAGCGCCGGAGCGGCGCATGACCTTCTTGAGAACAGGCTCTCCTGCCACACGCATCCGGCGCGCCGTCCTGTGCATCGCTCTGCGCGCCTTCGATCAACGACAGTGAGACAACTATGGCAATCCGCAACAACTTCAGTTACACCGACATGGAAGAGTGGCTCGACGCAAAGCGGGTCACCGAAATCGAATGCCTGATCCCCGACTTGACCGGGGTCGCGCGCGGCAAGATCCTGCCGCGCGTGAAGTTCACCGAAGACCGCGGCATGCGCCTGCCCGAGGTGGTGCTGGGCATGACCGTCACCGGCAACACGCCCGAGCGCGACGACGCCTACGAGCGCGCGATCTCGAGCATCGACCGCGACATGATCCTCAAGGCCGACCCGACCACCATCACCATGGTGCCGTGGGCGGTCGACCCCACCGCGCAAGTCATCCACGACTGCTACTACGCCGACGGCCGCCTGGTCGATTTCGCGCCGCGCAGCGTGCTGCGCCGGGTGCTCAAGCTGTACGCCCAGCGCGGCTGGAAGCCGCTGGTGGCGCCCGAGCTCGAGTTTTATCTGACTGCCAAGAACATCGACCCCGACCTGCCGCTGGCCGCGCCGATCGGCCGCAGCGGCCGCGCCGAGACCAGCCGCCAGGTGTACAGCATCGACGCGGTCAACGAATTCGATCCGCTGTTCGAGGACATCTACGATTACTGCGAGCTGATGAACCTGGACGTCGACACCCTGATCCACGAGATCGGCGCCGGCCAGATGGAAATCAACTTCCAGCACGGCGAGCCGCTGGGCCTGGCCGACAAGGTGTTCTACTTCAAGCGCACCCTGCGCGAAGCGGCGCTCAAGCACGACATGTACGCCACCTTCATGGCCAAGCCGATGGCCGACGAACCGGGATCGGCGATGCACGTGCACCAGAGCGTGGTCGATGCCGAGAGCGGCAAGAACATCTTCAGCAACGACGACGGTTCACCGTCGCCGCTGTTCCACCACTACATCGGCGGCCTGCAGCGCTACATGCCGTCGGCGATGGCGATCGTGGCGCCGTACGTGAATTCGTACCGCCGCATCGTGCGCCACACCGCGGCGCCGATCAACCTGCAGTGGGGCATCGACAACCGCACCGTGGGCTTTCGCGTGCCGGTGTCGGGTTCGCAGGACCGGCGCGTGGAGAACCGCGTGATCGGGGCCGATGCCAATCCGTATCTGGCGCTGGCGATCACGCTGGCCTGCGGTTATCTGGGCATGACCGAGCAGATCGATCCGTCGCCGATGGTGGAGGGCAGCGCCTACGACATGCCGGTCGAGCTGCCGCAGGGCCTATCCGAAGCGATCACGCAGCTGCGCCGCGAAGACCGCCTGCGCGATATCCTTGGCGAGCGTTTCATCGATGTGTACACGGCGGTGAAGGACCTGGAGCACCAGGAATTCATGCGGGTAATCAGCCCGTGGGAGCGTGAGCATTTGCTGCTGCACGTTTGAGGTGTGGTGAGCGATTACATTATCGGCTGCTCACCCAAACTTGGGTTCCCGCCTTCGCGGGAATGACGACTCAAAGGTAGCTGACTGCGGAGGAATTCGAAGTCCGCTGCCTTTGCATGTCATCCCCGCGCAGGCGGGGACCCAAGTCCAACCAGCCCCTGAACAGCCAGGAATCAGGCCTGGACCACCTGATGCCCCGCACCGCTATTGGCCACCACCTGCGGCGCCAGCGATCCAAGCACCATCCCGACAAACGCCGCAATCAAGCCTGCCAGCTGCCCCGGGAAGTGGTCGCCCCAGCCAGTCACGCCTTCCATGAACAGGATCCAGGTAGTCAAGCCGGCCGCAATCGACAGCACCGCCCCCTGCGTGGTCGCACGCTTCCAGTACAGCCCCATCACCAGCGGAATGAACGCCCCCACCAGCGGCACCTGATACGCCCCCGACACCAGCTCATAGATCGAGGTACCTTCCATCGCGATCGCATACGTCAGCACCAGCGCCGCGAACACCACGATGGTGATCCGCATCGCCAGCAGCTGCTGCCGGTCGCTCATGCCCGGCTTGAAGTTCTTGAGGATGTTCTCGACAAAACTGGTCGACGGCGCCAGCAGCGTCGCCGACGAGGTGCTCTTGATGGCGGACAGCAGCGCGCCGAAGAACAGGATCTGCATCACCAGCGGCATCTTGGTCATGACGAACGTCGGCAGCAGGCGCTGGTAGTCGTTCTGGGCCAGCTCCATCGCCTGGCTGCCCATCACCACCACCGCCGCCGCGACGATGAACATCGGGACAAACGCGAACAGGATGTAGCTGGCGCCGCCGATGATGGCGCCGGTGCGCGCGGTCGGCGCGTCCTTGGCCGACATCACGCGCTGGAACACATCCTGCTGCGGGATCGAGCCGAACATCATGGTCACGGCCGCGCCGATGAAGAACATGATGTCGGTGAAGCTCGGCTCTGGCCACAGGCGCCACAAATCGGCCTGCTGCGCCATCGCCAGCACGTTGTCGGCGCCGCCGGCCAGGTCGGCCGCGAAGTAGGCGATCACGCTCATGCCCACCACCAGCACGATCATCTGGATGAAGTCGGTCACCGCGACGGCCAGGAAGCCGCCCACCACCACGTAGATCAGCACCGTCAGGGTGCCGACGATCATGCCGGTGGCCGGCGCCATGGCGCCGCCGGTCAGCACCGAGAACACCAGTCCCAGCGCGGTGATCTGGGCCGCGACCCAGCCCAGGTAGCTGAAGATGATCGCCACCGAGCAGAAGATCTCGATGCCTTTGCCGTAGCGCTGGCGGTAGTAGTCGCCAATGGTCAGCAAATTCAGTTTATACAGTTTCGCCGCGAAGAACATGCCGACCAGGATCAGGCACATGCCGGCCCCGAACGGATCCTCGATCACCGCATTCAGGCCGCCCTGCACGAACTTGGCCGGGATGCCCATCACGGTCTCGGCGCCGAACCAGGTGGCGAAGGTGGTGGTGATCACCATGACCAGCGGCAGGCTGCGACCGGCGACGGCGAAGTCGCTGGTGTTCTTGATCCGCGTGCCGGCCCACATCCCGAGAGCGAGCGTACCGAGCAGGTAGAGCGCGACGAAAGTAATCAAGGTGGTGTTCATGGGGTGTGCTCCGGGGCCAGGTAATTAATGGACGGAAAGTCGCGGGCGGAAAATCCGCGATTATAAAGGCAGAACCCGGCGGTAGGATCAACTTTGCATGGATTAATCCCAAGCTGTTGTTCCCATATAAATTATCGGTATGCTTGTCTGCTTTGCATCGCTTGGGTAGAGTAGCAAACCAGTTCTGTCCGCCTAATCAAGCGCCCGTTCCCGCATCCAAGGACCTTCGCATGCAGCATGCCGCCACCGCCACTACCCGCACCGTCGACGCCGGCCGCTGGGCCATCTCCACCGTCTTCCTGCTCAACGGCGTCGGCATCGGCCTGTGGGCGGCGCACGTGCCGACGGTGCAGGCGCGCATGGGCATCACCACCGGGATGCTGAGCATGGTGCTCTTGACCATCGCCGCCGGCGCGCTGCTGGCGATGCCGCTGATGGGCGGGCTGACCGGGCGCTGGGGCACGCGGCGCATGGTGTTGATCTCGGGCTTCGCGTTCGCGCTGATGCTGGGCGTGATCATGGCCGTGCCCAGCCTGCCGCTGCTGTTCGGCGCGGCCTTCCTGTTCGGCGTGAGCAACGGGGCGCTGGACGTGGCCATGAACGCCAATGCCAGCGAGGTCGAAACCGCGCGCGGACTGCCGACCATGTCGTCGTTCCACGGCTTCTTCAGCCTGGGCGGCCTGTTCGGCGCCGGCATCGGCGGGGTGCTGATCGGGCAAGGCCTGGGGCACGGACAGGGCGCGCTGGCGATGGCCATCGCCAGTGCCGTGATGCTGATCCTGGTGGCGCCGCGCGTGATGGCGTTCGCACCCCATGCCGACGGCGCCAGCCACTTCGCGCTGCCGCGCGGGGCGGCGATCAGCCTAGGCCTGCTGGCGCTGCTGTGCTTCGCGATCGAAGGGGCGCTGGTCGACTGGAGCGCGCTGTTGATGCGCGAACGCACCGGCGCCTCGGAAGCGTCGGCGGCGCTGGGTTTTTCAGCGTTCTCTATCGCGATGGCGGCCTGCCGCTTCGCCGGCGACCGCATGATCGTGCGCTTCGGCGCGGTGCGCGTGATGGCGATCGGCGGCCTGGCCATGTTCGCCGGCCTGGCGCTGGCGGTGACCAGCACCCACTTCGCCTTGTCGGCGTGCGGTTTCGCGCTGATCGGACTGGGCGCGGCGAACGTGGTACCGCTCCTGATCGGCGCCGGCGGGCGCATTCCGGGCATGAGCCCCGGCGCCGGGGTGGCGGCGGTGGCCACGCTGGGCTATGGCGGCCTGCTGCTGGCGCCGCCGGTACTGGGCTGGGTGGCGATGCATTCCAGCGTGACGATGGCGCTCGGGATGCTGTCGCTGGCGGGCCTGGTGATTGCGCTCAATGCGCGGATTTTGACGCGCAAGTGAAGGTAGCGAAACCACGTAACATAGTGCGCATGACTGTCCGACAACCTGAAGGAGAACACCATGATTGACATGATCATCGAACAGCGCCGCCGCAAACTCGGCGGCGGCTTCGAAGTCGGCCGCGTGCTGCCGTTTGCCAAACGGCGCATGGTCGGCCCCTTCATCTTCTTCGACCACATCGGGCCGGTCGACCTGCCGGCCGGGATCGAGCGCAGCGTCGACGTGCGTCCGCATCCGCATATCGGCCTGTCGACCGTGACCTATCTGTTCTCGGGCGAGATCATGCACCGCGACAGCCTGGGTTATGAACAGCCGATCCGACCGCAGGAAGTCAACTGGATGACGGCCGGCCGCGGCATCACGCACAGCGAGCGCTTCGAGCACGCGCGCGCGCACGGTGACCGCCTGCACGGCATCCAGGCCTGGGTCGCGCTACCCGATGGAAAAGAAGAAATCGATCCCGCCTTCTCGCACCACGCCGGCGCCGACCTGCCGCAATGGACTGACGCGGGCGTGGCCGGACAGCTGATCGCCGGCAGCGCCTACGGCCTCACGGCCGGCGCCGCGACCCATTCGCCGCTGTTCTACGCCCACCTCGACATGGCGCCCGGATCGACTGCCGAGATTCCGAACGATTATGCCGAGCGCGCGCTGTACATCGCCACCGGCGCAGTCGAGATCGATGGCATGCGCCACGAGAGCGGCCGCATGCTGGTGCTGGGCGCGGCCGCATCGCGCGTGCGGGCGCTGGAACGGGCGACGGTGATGGTGCTGGGCGGCGAGCCGGTCGGCGAGCGTTACCTGTACTGGAATTTCGTCTCGTCGTCCAAGGACCGGCTGGGGCAGGCGGCAGCCGACTGGAAGGCCGGGCGCATGAAGCTGCCCGATGCCGACGATGCCGAATTCATTCCGCTGCCGGATGAACCGGCGCCGCCGGCGCCGGCGATGTCGTGAGTCCTGGTTCATCCGGAAAGTCGTCGAAAACTGATGAACAGATAGCAAAGCGAGAGCGGATGGCAATGATCGAGGTGGATGTTGTCGACGCCTGCGGCCTGGCTGAAATTCGGGCGTTCTATGAGACCGTAGGATATGGTGGCGGTGTATCCCCAGCTGACGTAGCGCTTGCCGCCCGGTTCAATGGTCGACTACTGGGAGTTGTGCGCCTCTGCAAGGAAAGAGGTGTGCTCGTACTTCGATGTATGCAGGTGGACCCTGACGCCCAAAGGAAAGGCGTGGGCCGCGCCTTGCTCGGCCATTGTCTGCCTTATCTCGACACAGGCATGGCGTACTGCCTGCCATACGATCATCTTGTAAAGTTCTACGGTCAGATCGGGTTCGAAGTAACGTCACCGGAATCGATCCCTGCATTTCTTGCGGATCGTTTGGCTGGATATGTGTCGTCGAATCTTCCGACGATCGCAATGCGACGTATGCCCTGGTGACGCCGGTTGTCGGAACTGGAGATCGCGGTAGGTGTGCGGGTTTAAAGCGGTAGGGTTGGCGGCTGCGCCGCCGACGCGTTCAACCGGCGGTAATCGGCCCGTGCGCGAACAGCATCTGGTAACGATCACCGCGTCGGCGGCGCAGCCGCCAACGCTACCGGTATTCGTGCAGGACAGTATAGCTGCCGCCGTCGCCGGTCCTGGATTCGACCAGTGCGTAGCCGGCGACGTCCCATGCGATTGCGGGGGCAGTTTCTGGAAAGGTGGCGCCGGCGGCGCGGCGCGCCATCGTCACGTGCGGACGGTAGGTGCGCGCTTCCGGCTGCAGGCCGAGTGCGAGTAGCGCATCGCGCAAGCGCGCATGCAGGGCCAGCAATTCAGGCGGTTCGGATAGTGGCTCGAGCACCGCGATCCCTTGCGGCCACAGGACTGGCTTGCCGAGATGGAGCCGGAATGGCTCGAACGGCACGCTGAAGCCATCGAGCAGCTCGGGCAGGCGTGCCGTCGGCACGCTGCCCAGGAAATGCAGGGTCACATGCAGCTTGTCGGCATGCACCGGCCCGGCGCCGCGCGGCCACTGCCACAGGTCGCGCGCTTCGCGCAGCTGGTGACGCACGCCTGGTTCCGGCCACAGGGCCAGGAAGAGACGTGACAGCGGCGACGTCTCCGGCTGCGCGCTCATGGCTTAGAAGCAGTGCTCCGGCGCCGGGAAGCTGCCGTCCTTTACCGCCGCCACGTAGGAGGAAACAGCGGCGTCGATGCTGGTCTGGCCGTCCATGAAGTTCTTCACGAAGCGCGCCTTGCGGCCCGGGAACACGCCCAGCAGGTCGTGCATCACCAGCACCTGGCCCGAGCAATCGGGGCCGGCGCCGATGCCGATGGTCGGCACGTCGAGGATGTCGGTGACTTCCTTGCCCAGCGCCGCCGGCACCGCTTCCAGCAGCACCACCGCGGCGCCGGCAGCCTGCAGCGCCAGCGCGTCGTTCTTCAGGCGGTCGGCGCCTTCGCCGGTCTTGCCCTGCACCTTGAAGCCGCCCAGCTGGTGCACGAACTGCGGGGTCAGGCCGATGTGGGCGCACACGGGGATGCCGCGTTCGACCAGCAGGCGCACGGTGTCGGCCAGCCAGGCGCCGCCCTCGATCTTGACCATCTGGGCGCCGGCGCGCATCAGCTGCACCGCGCTGTCGTAGGCCTGCTGCGGGTTGCCGTAACTGCCGAACGGCATGTCGGCCAGCACCAGCGCGTTTTTATTACCGCGCGCGACGGCGGCGGTGTGGTAGACCATGTCGGCCACGGTCACCGGCAGGGTCGAGTCGAAACCCGAGCAGACCATGCCCAGCGAATCGCCGATCAGGAGGATCTCGACGCCGCAGCGGTCCATCAGCGAGGCGAAGCTGGCGTCGTAGCAGGTCAGCATCGCGATCTTGTTGCCGGCCGCGCGCATGGCGAGCAGCGAAGGCACGGTCACGGCCTTGGGGACCGGCTTGGCCGCCGGTGCGGGGGAGGGTGCGGCGGCGGGAGCGCCGGCCATGTCGTTACCCTGCAAATATCCGCTCATACAATGAATCCTTTGGAAAAACAGAACGTTCAGACCGCGTAGTGTAATGCGGCGCCCGCGAACCTGCAGGCGCCCGGCCAAACACGGTCTAGGAACGGAAGATGAAGTACACCGCGCCGACCAGGCACAGCGCGGCCCACACGTAATCGAGCTTGAACGGCTCGTTCATGTAGAACATCGCGAACGGCACGAACACGCTGAGCGTGATCGCCTCCTGCATGATCTTGAGTTGCGCCAGCGAGAACTGGGTGTGGCCGATGCGGTTGGCCGGCACCTGCAGCAGGTACTCGAACAGCGCGATGCCCCAGCTGATCAGGGCCGCGACATACCAGGCGCGGTTCTGCAAGCCCTTCAGGTGGCCGTACCAGGCGAAGGTCATGAAGATGTTGGACATGACCAGCAAGCCCGCGGTCTGGGCCCAGACAGGTAGATTCATGCTCAATCGATCCTGTAGATGGATTGATCCGCGACCTGCGGCCCGAAGTCGCGCGCCAGGCCGAGGCCGGGGATGACGGCATCGGGCGCGATCTCGTACAGCGGCACCAGCACGAAGGCGCGTTCGTGCATGCGCGGGTGCGGCACGCTCAAGGTCGGGGTATCGATCACTTCGTCGCCATACAGCAGCAGGTCGAGGTCGAGCGTGCGCGGCGCGTTGCGGTAGGGCCGCTCGCGGCCGTGGGCCTGTTCGATCTCCTGCAGCGCCCCCAGGAGCGCGTGCGCGTCAAGGCTGGTCTCGAGGCAGGCCACGGCGTTGATGTAATGGTCACCGCTGGAGTCGATCGGCGCCGTGCGATACAGGCCGGACGTGTGCAGCAGCGCGCCGCCGGGCAAGGCCGCCAGCCGTGCCAGCGCATCGAGCACGTTGGCGCGGGCGTCGCCCAGATTGGCGCCGACGCCGACGTAGGCGATCATTCGTCGCCGGCGGCGGCTGGGGCGGGCGCGCCGCCTTCACCACCTTCGCCAGTGTTCTTGCGCGGACCACGGCGCGGCCGGCGCTTCTTGGGCGCGCCGCCACTGGCGCCGCCTTCGCGCTCGCGCGTGTTCGCCACCGCCACCAGGCGTTCGCGTTCGCCGCCTTCGGCCGCGTAGAACTCGGTCCACCATTCGCCGATTTCGGCCGGCAGTTCGCCGGAGGCGCAGCGCAGCAGCAGGAAGTCGTAGCCGGCGCGGAAGCGCGGATGCTCCAGCAGCTTGTACGGCGCGCGGCCGGCACGGCGCTCGAAGCGCGGCTGCATGGCCCAGATGTCGCGCATGTCGGTGGCGATACGGCGCTGCAGCGCCAGGTTTTCGGTCTGGGTTTCCAGCACGGCGTCGGCCGCCAGGTGCAGGGCCGGGATCGGCGACTCGCCCGCCGCGCGATAGGCGGTCCACTTTTCCAGCACCTGGTGCCACAGGAGCGAGGCGAACAGGAAGCCCGGCGAGACGCCCTTGCCGGCTTTCACCCGGTTGTCGGTCGACTCCAGCGCCAGGGTCACGAACTTCATGCCGATCGGCTGCTCCAGCACCACGTCCAGCAGTGGCAGCAGGCCGTGGTGCAGGCCGGCCGAACGCAGCTCCTTCAGGCAGGCCAGCGCGTGGCCCGACAGCAGGAGTTTCAGCATCTCGTCGAACACGCGCGCCGCCGGCACGTTGTCGATCAAGGGGGCCATGACCGGAATCGGTGCGCGCGTGGTCGGTTCGATGGTGAAGCCCAGCTTCGCGGCGAAGCGCACCACGCGCAGCATGCGCACCGGGTCTTCGCGGTAGCGCGCTTCCGGCATGCCGATGATGCGCAGCAGCTTGGCGCGGATGTCTTCCATGCCGCCGTGGTAATCGAGCACCGATTGCGTGGCCGGATCGTAGTACATGGCGTTGATGGTGAAGTCGCGCCGCGCGGCGTCTTCGTGCTGCGGACCGAAGTTGTTGTCGCGCAGGACGCGGCCATGCTCGTCCTTCGGCGCGTTGTCGCTGCCGTTGCCGCGGAAGGTGGTCACCTCCAGCAGGTCCTGGCCGAACATCACGTGCACGATCTGGAAACGGCGGCCGATGATGAAGGCGCGCCGGAACAGTTTTTTCACCTGCTCGGGCGTGGCATCGGTGGCGATGTCGAAGTCTTTCGGCTTCACGCCCAGCAGCAGGTCGCGCACGGCGCCGCCGACCACGAAGGCCTTGAAGCCGGCTTCCTGCAGCGTCTGCGTGACGCGGATCGCGTTCGACGACACGTTTTTCGGATCGATGCCGTGTTCCTCGGGGCCGAGGATGGTCGGCTCGCTTGGGTCGGTCGCGTCTTGCTGGTCTTTCACACCCAGGATCTTGCGGATGAATTTTTTAATCATTGAATAAACGGATGGTTGGCCAGCCCTGCAGCGCCGCATGGCTTGCGAGCGCTTTGCTCGGATTGGTGGCGACCGGGTGGGACACGATCGAAAGCAGCGGAATGTCGTTGTGCGAATCGCTGTAGAAGTGGCTGCGCGCGAAGCTCTCGAACGGCTGTCCGAGACGTTCGAGCCAGGCGTGCATGTGCACGATCTTGCCCGGACCGGAGGTCGGCGTACCAGCCAGGCGCCCGGTCAGGTTGCCGTCGGCGTCGAACTCCGGCATCGCCGCGATGTGGTGCTCGACGCCGAAGGCGGCCGCGATCGGGGCGGTGATGTAGTGGTTGGTGGCGGTGATGATCGCCACCAGGTCGCCGGCTTCCTGGTGCTCGCGCACCAGCTTCAGGGCTTGCGGCTGGATCGCGGGCTCGATCACTTCGCGCATGTATTGCGCGTGGAGCGCTTCGAGCCGCGCGCGCGGAAAACCCGCCAGGGTGCCGAGCGCGAACTCGAGGTACTCGACCGGGTCGAGCACGCCGGCGTTGTACTGGGCGAAGAAGGCGTCGTTGCGGGAGCGGTAGGCGTCCCCGTCGACCGCCCCGACGCGCGCCAGGAATTCGCCCCATTCATGGTCCGAATCGATCGGCAGCAGCGTGTGGTCGAGGTCAAACAGGGCAAGGTTTTTCATTCTTTGGGTTCGAGCGGCAGGTTCTCTTGCAGCAGCAGGTCGCGCAGCAAAGGCAGCGTGACCGGGCGCTGGGTTTCGAGCGAATACTGGTCCAGCGCGTCCAGCATGGTCGACAGGGAACGCATGTCGCGTTTGAAATGAGACAACAAATAGGGTAACACGCTCGCCGACAGCGTCAAACCGCGCGCCTCGGCGGCGTGCGTCAGGGCAGCGATCTTTTCGTCGTCCGACAGGCCCTTGATCTGGTACACCAGGCCCCAGCCCATGCGCGTGCGCAGGTCTTCGCGCACCTGCAGCAGCGCCGGTGGCACCGGGCCGGTGCAGACCATGTAGGCGCCGTGCTCGCGGATCTGGTTGAACAGGGCGAAGGCGTCGATCTGGCGCTGTTTGCTCAGCAGGTGGCAGTCGTCGAGCAGGTACAGGGTGATTGCGGGCGTGTGCACGAAGTCGGCCTTGGGCGCGTCGAAGGCGATGTAGCGCGAGGCCGGGCTGGCGGCCAGCGCCTGCAGCAGGTGGGTCTTGCCGGCGCCGGTGTCGCCCCACAAGTAGGCGAAATGCTCGCGCGACGCGCGTTCGGCGAACAGGTGCATCAGGTGCGCCAGTTCGGCATTCTCGCCCACCTGGAAGGTGTCGAGGCTCTGCGCCGGCTCGGCGCCTAAATCGAGCACCAGCTGTTTCATGGCGTCACTCGGATCATGCCGAACGTGCGGAAAATTGGCATGCAGTTAGTTGTTATATTCGTTAAACGGGTTAAGTGGGGAACCGTTTTGCTAAAATAGTGGATTGACCAGTTTCGCCGGTCGCCTCCTATTTTACCGCCTCCGCTGCCAAATACCATGAACCAACCATCTAATGTTTCTCTCTCCTACCGCGATGCAGGTGTCGATATCGATGCCGGCGACGCTCTGGTCGAAGCAATCAAGCCAATGGCCAAGCGCACCATGCGCGAAGGCGTGCTGGGCGGCATCGGCGGCTTCGGCGGTCTGTTCGAGATCAGCAAGAAGTTCAAGGAACCGGTCCTGGTATCGGGCACCGATGGCGTCGGCACCAAGCTGAAACTGGCGTTCGAGCTGAACCGCCATGACACGGTCGGCATCGACCTGGTGGCGATGAGCGTCAACGACATCCTGGTGCAGGGCGCCGAGCCGCTGTTCTTCCTCGATTACTTTGCTTGCGGCAAGCTGGACGTGGCCACCGCCACCGCCGTGGTCTCGGGCATCGCCAAGGGTTGCGAAGAATCGGGCTGCGCGCTGCTGGGCGGCGAAACCGCCGAAATGCCGGGCATGTACCCGGACGGCGAATACGACCTGGCCGGCTTCGCGGTCGGCGCGGTCGAGAAGTCGCAGATCATCGACGGCAGCAAGATCGTTCCTGGCGACGTGGTGCTGGGCCTGGCGTCGTCGGGCATCCACTCGAACGGCTACTCGCTGGTGCGCAAGATCATTAGCGTCGCCAATCCCGACCTGGAAGCCGACTTCCACGGCCGCAAGCTGGCCGACGTGCTGATGGCGCCGACCCGCCTGTACGTCAAGCCGCTGCTGGCGCTGATGCAGTCGATGGAAGTGAAGGGCCTGGTGCACATCACCGGCGGCGGCCTGGTCGAAAACATCCCGCGCGTGCTGGCCGACAATCTGACCGCGGTGCTGGACGGTTCCTCGTGGACCATGCCGCCGCTGTTCCAGTGGCTGCAGCAGCACGGCGGCGTGGCCGATGCCGAGATGCACCGCGTGTTCAACTGCGGTATCGGCATGACCGTGATCGTGTCGAAAGAGAATGCGGATGCGGCGTTCGCCCAGCTGCAGGCGGCGGGCGAGACCGTGTATCGCATCGGCGAGATCCGTGCCCGTGCCGAAGGCCAGGCGCAGACCGTGGTCGAATAAACCGGCGATGGCTGGATGAACAACGGGCGCCGAGGGCGCCCGTTGTTGTTTGCCTCAGCGTGCGGTTTGCCTCAGCGTGCGGCATCCCTGCCGATGTGCCGGTCCAGAAACTTCTCCACCCGACCCCAGAAATCGATCCGGTTCTGCGGCAGCGACCAGCCATGTCCTTCGCGCGGATACTCGACCCACTCCACCTGCCTGTTGGTGCGCATGACCGCGTCGCGCAGGCGCGTGCCGTGCACGATCGGCACCCGCAGGTCGGCTCCGCCATAGGCCAGCAGCAGCGGCTGGGTGATGCGCGCCGCCTGATCGATCGGTGAGGTGGCCTTCAGCTGCGCCGCGTCCTTGAGCGGGTCGCCCACCAGGGTCGGCATGCCATATTTCTTCCACGCCGCACCGAGATCGGATTCGAAGCTCCAGTGCCCGCTGTAGAGCAGGTTGATGTCGGACACGCCCACCCAGTTGACGCCGCAGCGGTACAGGTCGGGATCGCGCACCAGCCCCATCAGCGTGGCATAGCCGCCGTAGCTGGCGCCCATGATGCAGATGCGCTTGGGGTCGGAATGGCCCTGGGCGATGGCCCAGCGCGCGCCGTCGGCGATGTCGTCCTGCATTGCCAGGCCCCACTGCTTCCAGCCGGCCTCGAAGTGGGCGCGGCCGAAGCCGGTGCTGCCCCTGAAGGCCGGCTCCAGCACCGCATAGCCGCGCGACGCGAGGAACTGCGATTCGGCATCCCAGCCCCAGCTGCTGCCGCGCACGTAGGGGCCGCCATGCACCAGCACCACCAGCGGCAAGCCCTTGCCGCCGCCCGCGGGCAGCGTCAGCAACCCCGGGATTTCGCGGCCGTCACGCGCCTTGTACTTTACCGGCTGCTGGCGACCCATGCGCGCCGGATCGATGGCGGGATGGGCACCGCCGGCCCGGCTCAGGGCGCCGCTGGCGACGTGGTACACCAGCCAGGTCGAGGGCTGGCGGTCGGAGTAGGCGCGCACCAGCACCCACGGCGCGTCGCTGCGGCCGGCCACCGACAACAGGTTGTTGGTACCCGGCAGCAGGGCGTCGATTTTCTTTTGCAGAGCCGCCATGTCCTTGTCAAACCAGACGCTGCTGTAAGCGTCGGTCAGCAGTGTGAAGCCGAGCAGCTTGCTGCGATGGCCGACCGGCACGCCGTCGAAGTCGTAGCCGTCGGTGACGATCAGCGGCTGCGGATTGACCTTGCCGCTGGCGAAGTCGAAGGTGTGCAGGGCGGTGGTGTCGCGGCCGTCGTTCTTGCCGACATACAGCACGCCGTCGCTGCCGAAGCCGAGCGGCTCGAACGCCTGCGGCCCGCCGGTGTAGGAATCGAAGCTGGCGACGACGCGCCATTGGCCATTGGCGGGATCGCGGTAATGCACCCTGGTGACGCCGTCCTGCGCCGCCAGCGCCAGGCGCGGTTCGCCGGCATCGTCGAGCAGCCAGCGGTAGACCGGGCCGGGCCGCGCTACCTTGCGCGTCTGGCCGGTGCGCGTGTTCAGGTGCAGCAGGTCGACCGCCTGCAGCGTGCCGGCGCTGCCGATGTCCGGCAGTTCCACGTAAGCCCAATCCGAATCCTGGGCGCCGCGCTGGCCCAGCAGGCCGGCATACCAGGGCAGCAGGCGCTGGCTCTGCAGGCGGCTGCCGATGACCGGGGCGCCGCTGTTGCCGTTCTGCGCCGCCAGCTGGCGCAGGTCGGCGCCGTCGCGGTCCACCGCATACAGGCCGCCGGCCAGGTAGGCGCCGTCCGGGCCGACCTGCTTGTCGCTGACCGAAAACAGCAGGCGCCCGGCGCTGACCCATTCGAAGGCCAGCACGTCGACGTTGGAATAGCCGGCCACGATCTTCAGCGCCTTGCTCTGCAGGTCCAGCACCGCCAGCACGTCGCGCCGCCCGGGCGCGCCCGAAATCGCGGCCAGGAAGCGGCCGTCGGGCGATAGCGCGGCACGCGCGAATTGCGGATTGGCGAAGAATTGTTCGATCGGCGCGCGGGCAGAAGCGGTGTCGGCGGCGCTTGCGATAGCGGGTACCGCGCCGGCCGACAGCACGGCGGCGATGGTGCACAGCGCATGGCGCAAGCGGTTCATGGCGCTGTCTTTGCGGCGTCCTTGCCGATATGCCGGTCCAGGAATTTCTCGACCCGCCTCCAGAAATCGACCCGGTTCTTCGGCAGCGACCAGCCGTGCGCTTCTTCCTCGTACTCGATCCACTCGACCTGGCGGTTGGTGCGCCCCACCGCGTCGCGCAGTTTGGTGCCGTGGTACAGCGGCACCCGGCGGTCGGCACCGCCGTAGGCCATCAGGAGCGGACGCTTGATGCGGGCCGCCTGTTCGATTGGCGACGTCGCCTTGAGCTGGGCCGCGTCCTTGACCTGGTCGCCGATCAGGAGCGGCATGCCGTATTTCTTCCACTCCTTGCCCAGGTCGGACGCCAGGCGCCAGGAGCCGGTGTACATCAGGTTGATGTCGCTGACGCCGAGCCAGTTGACGCCGCACTGGTACAGGTCGTGGTCGCGCACCAGGCCCATCAGGGTGGCGTAGCCGCCGTAGCTGGCGCCGGCGATGCAGATGCGTTTCGGGTCGGCGATGCCCTGGGCGATGGCCCAGCGCGCGCCGTCGGCGATGTCGTCCTGCATCGCCAGTCCCCACTGCTTCCAGCCGGCGCGGAAGTGGGTCTCGCCGAAGCCGGTGGTGCCGCGGTAGGAGGGCTCCAGCACCGCATAGCCGCGCGAGGCCAGGAACTGCGAATCGGAATCCCAGCCCCAGGTGCTGCCGCGCACGTACGGTCCGCCGTGCACCAGTACCACCAGCGGCAGGTTCTTGCCGCCGCCGGGAGGCACGGTCAGCAGCGCCGGGATGGCGCGCCCGTCGCGCGCCGCATACTTGACGTCATCCTGGCGCCCCATGCGCGCCGGATCGATGTCGGGATAGGTGTCGCCGATCCGGGTCAGCTTGCCGCTGTCGGTGTCGAACAGGATGTAGCTGAGCGGCTCGCGGTCGGAATAGGCGTGCACCAGCACCCATGGCGTATCGGCTTTGGAGGCCACCGACAGCAGGTTGACGGTGCCGGGCAGCAGCGCGTCGATCCTGGCTTGCAGCGCTTTCATGCCGGGATCGAACCAGACGCTGTCGTAGGCATCGGTCAGCACCCGCACGCCGAGCAGCTTGCCGTTGCGGCTGACCAGGGCGCCTTCGAAGTCGTAGCCGTCGGCGGTGACCACCGGCTGCGGCCGGACTTTGCCGGTGGCGAAGTCGAAGATGTACAGCGAGGCCGTGTCCTTGCCGTTGTACTTGCTGACGTACAGGGCGCCGTCGTCGCCGAAGCCGAGCGGCGAAAATGCCTTGTCGTCGCCGGCATACGAATCGAAGGTGGCGATCACGCGCCACTGCGAACTGGCCGGGTCGCGGTAGTGGACCGTCGTCTTGCCGTCTTCCGACGCCAGCGCCAGGCGCGGCTGGCCGGCATTGTCGAGCATCCAGCTCTCGACGATGCCGTTCGGGCGCGGCACCAGGCGGTTGGCGCCGGTGCGCGTGTTCAGGTGCAGCAGGTCGACGTGGCGCACTTCGCCGCGGCTGTCAAAATCGAGGCTGCGCACGTAGATCCAGTCCGAATCCTGAGCCCCGCGCTGGCCGAGCATGAAGGTATGCCAGGGCAGCCGGCGCGAGGCCGTGGAATTGTTGAGCGAGGTCTCGATGATCTCTTCGCGCCGCGCTACCAGCTGGCGCAGGTTGGCGCCGTCGCGGTCGACGCCGTACAGGCCGCCGGCCACGTTGGTGTGGCCCGGGCCGAGCCGCTTGTCGATGACGTCGAACACCAGGCGCTCGTCGTTGACCCACTGGAAGTCGTCCACGTCGACCCGCTCGTAGCCGATCAGCTTGGTCGCCTTGGTCTGCAGGTCGATCACGGCCAGCATGTCGCGCCGCTCGGGCGCGCCCGAGATCGCCGCCAGGAAGCGGCCGTTGGGCGACAGCACGGCGCCGCTCAGCTGCGGATCGGCGAAGAAGGCCTCGATCGGCGGCAGCGCCGCAGTCGCGGCGCCGGCCGCCGCCGATGGTGGCGCAGCGGCCACCAGGGCCAGCAGCAGGAACGACAAGGCGGCGCAGCACCGGAACAGCAAGGACATCATGGTATTTCCCATCGTATCGAGGGGAAAGAGCATAGCAGCCGTATTGACGCCGGATACTCTCCAATATTCACCTGGGCTGTTCAAGCTTTCATTCGGGCGCGCGGATGTAATCGACCATGGCGTCGCCCGTGCGCGGCGGCGGCGCGCTCAAGAGGCTGACCACGACCACCGTCAGCAGCCCGGCCGGCACCCCGAACACCCCGGCCGCCATCGGCAGGATGCCGAACCAGGTGTCCGCCGCGCTGCCGCCCAGGCCGGGACTGGCGCGCAGCATGTAGAACAGGCACACGGCAAAGCCCACCACCATGCCGGCGAGCGCGCCCTGGTGGTTGGCGCGCTTCCAGAACACGCCCAGCACCAGCACCGGGAACAAGGTCGAACCGGCCAGCGAGAACGCCGCTGCCACCAGAGACAGGATGTCGGCCGGCTTCTGCGACGCCGCATAGGCCGCGATGAAGGCCACTGCCAGCAACAGCAGCTTTGAGATCGTCACCCGCTTCTGCGTGGACGCATTGGGCTGCACGATCTTGTAGTACACGTCGTGCGACAGCGCGTTGGAGATCGCCAGCAGCAGGCCGTCGGCAGTGGACAGCGCCGCCGCCAGGCCGCCGGCCGCCACCAGCCCCGAGATCACGTAGGGCAGGCCGCCGATCTCGGGCGCGGCCAGCACCAGCACGTCGGCATCGATCGCGAACTCGGCCAGCTGCACGATGCCGTCGCCGTTGATGTCGGCCACGCTCACCAGAGGATTGGCCTTGTCGACGTTAGCCCAGTACGAGATCCAGGTCGGCAGCGAGGTGAAGTCGCTGCCGATCAGCGAGGTGTACAGGTCGTACTTGACCAGCACCGCCAGCGCCGGAATCGTCAGGTACACCAGCAGGATGAAGAACAGGGTCCAGAACACCGACACCCGCGTCTCGTGCACCGAGGGCGTGGTGTAGGCGCGCATCAGGATGTGGGGCAGGGCGGCGGTGCCGAACATCAGGCAGAACACCACCGCCAGAAAGTTGTTGCGGCGCGCGTCCGAGGCTTCCTGCGTGGGACCGGGGAAGGGCGTCGCGTGCGGCTCGGGCGGCCGGGCACGCGCCAGGTTGGCATCGCGCCGCTCGAGCCACAGCGTGCGTGCGTCATCCACCGAATTCGGATAGGTGGCCAGTGCGCGCTCGGCCTGGCGTACCTCGGTGAGCGAGGCGTTGCGCGCGCGCGCCGCCGCCAGTTGGCGCTGGGCCTCGATCTTGCCGGCTTCCCACGATTCGGGCAGGGCATCCACGCGCGCCGCGTATTCTGCGGCGCGGCGGCGGAACTCGGCGCGCACCTGTTCTTCGCGCGGATCCCTGGCCAGCTGCGCTTCGCGCTCGGTCAGCTTCGGCAGCAGCGAACCGTAGGCCACCTGCGGGATCGGATTGTCGGCGTGCTTGGCCGACAGCCACATGGTCGGGATCAGGAACGCCACCAGCAGAATGATGTACTGCGCCACCTGGGTCCAGGTGATGGCGCGCATCCCGCCCAGGAACGAGCACACCAGGATGCTGGCCAGGCCGAGGAAGATCCCGACCGAGAAGTCGACGCCGGTGAAGCGCGAGGCGATCAGGCCGACCGCGTAGATCTGCGCCACCACGTAGGTGAACGAGACCAGGATGGTGGCGCCGACCGCCATGCCGCGCACCAGCGCGCCGCGTCCTCCCGCGCCGCCACCGTAGCGCGCCGCCAGGAAGTCGGGGATGGTGTACTGCGCAAATTTGCGCAGATAGGGTGCGATCAGCAGCGCCACCAGCACGAAGCCGCCGGTCCAGCCCATGATGAAGGCCAGGCTGTCGAAGCCCTGCAGGTACAGGCCGCCCGCCAGGCTGATGAAGCTGGCGGCCGAGATCCAGTCGGCCGCGGTGGCCATGCCGTTGAACAGGGCCGGTACCCGGCGTCCGGCGACATAGTATTCGGTGACGTTCGAGGTGCGGCAGATGACGCCGATGGTGGCGTACAGCGCGATGGTGGCGAACATGAACAGGTGGCCGATCCACAGGCGCGGCATGCCCTCCTGCTCCAGGATCGCCAGCGCCAGCAGGAACAGGGCGAAGCAGCCGGTGTACCAGAGGTAGTAGCGCGACAGTTTGCCGAAGTAGCTCGTTTTCGTGCTCATGGATGCTGCCGCTCCTGCCCGTATGCGCTCTCATACTCGCGTTCCAGCCGGCGCATGCGCCAGGCGTAGACGCCGATGATGGCCAGCGACACCAGCGACGCGCCCTGCGCCGCCATGTAGAACGACAGCGGCCAGCCGAACAGCTCGAAGCGCGACAGCTCGCGCGCGAAGAACACGGTACCGAAGCCGGTGACCAGCCACAGCGCCAGCAGGGTCAGCGTCATGCGCCGGGTGCGCTGCCAGTGCGCGGCGCGCGCGGCCAGCAGCCGTTGGCGCTCGTCGAGCGAGGGCGGTGCGGAAGAACGGTCAGTCGGCGTCATCGGAATCACGGACAGGAGGCGGGAAGGTCAGCCGGAACAAGGTGCCCGGAAAGCGCCGCGAAGGGCTGCGCGGATTGTTGAAGATGTCGATCTCGGCGCCATGCTGGTGCGCGATCTCGCGCACGATCGCCAGCCCCAGGCCGCTGCCCTGGGTATTGCTGCCCAGGATGCGGTAGAAGCGCTCGAACACGCGCTCGCGTTCGGGCGCGGCGATGCCGGGGCCGGTGTCTTCGATTTCCAGCAGGGCGTGCTCGCCGTCGCGCCGCACGCGCACCGTGACGCTGCCTTCGCTCGGGGTGTAGCGCAGCGCATTGTCGATCAGGTTCGACAGCATCTCGCGCAGCATCAGCGGCTGGCCGGCGATCAGGATCGGCGCCTCGATCGGTTCCGGCGGCTCGAAGCCGAGGTCGATGCGGCTGGCGAACGAGGCCTGCACCCAGTCCTGCACCGTCTCGCGCGCCAGCCGCGGCAAGTCGATCGCGTCGAACGCCAGCCCGGCCTGCGGCTGGTTCTCGGCGCGCGCCAGCGCCAGCAGCTGGTTCACCAGGCGCGTGGCCGACTCCGAACTCTTGGCCAACTGCTCGAGCGAGCGGTGGATTTCGAGCGGATCGACCTGGCGCAGCGCCAGTTCGGACTGCATGCGCATGCCGGCCAGCGGGGTCTTCATCTGGTGCGCGGCGTCGGCGATGAAGCGCTTCTGCATCTCCACCGTTTCGCCCAGGCGTTCGAGCATGTCGTTGAAGGAGCCGACCAGCGGCGAGATCTCTTCCGGCACCTGGCGCGGGTCGATCGGCGACAGGTCGTCCTGCGGCCGGGCGCGGATGCGCTGCTGCAGCTCGGCCAGCGGCGACAGCCCGCGCGACAAGGCAAACCAGACCAGGCCCAGGATCACCGGCAGGATGATGAACTGGGGCAGGATCACGCCCTTGATGATTTCGTTGGCGAGGTGGGCGCGCTTGTCGAGCGTTTCCGCCACCTGCACCAGCGCCAGCGGCGGCGCTTCGGGCGGGTTGAGGTTGCGCTCGTGCAGCGGGTCGAGGTTGACGTAGGTGTAGGCGACCCGGATCGGCACGCCGTGGATGCTGTCGTTGCGGAACTCGACCGCGCCGCTGCGGGCGCGCTCGTCGCCGCCATCCATCATCTTCGGGCGCGGCAGGTCGCGGTCGCCGTCCAGGATGGCGCCGTCGGGGCCGGCCAGCAGAAAGTAGACGCTGTCGACGTCGTCGGCGCGCAGGATGTCGCGCGCGGCCGGCGCCAGCTGGCCGGCGGCGCGGCCGTCCACCGAGCGGATCTGCTGGCCCAGCACCGTGACCCGGTCTTCCAGCGCATCGTCGAAGGGCTGGTTGGCGATCGACTTGGCCACCAGGTAAGTGATGGCGATGCTCATCGGCCACAGCAGCAACAGCGGGGCCAGCATCCAGTCGAGGATTTCACCGAACAGCGAGTGGCGGATGTTTTCGTCCGGCTCGGGGTTGGGCGGGACGTACAGAGGCGTTGACGCGCCGCCATCCATGGCGCCAGCGGCTGGCACGAGGCCGGCGTCGCGTTCGTTCACTTGCCGGCGGCGGCCGCGTTGGCAGAAGCGGCTGGTGCGGCGGGACGGCTGGTCGCGTCAGGGAATTTCTCGAGGCAGTAGCCGAGGCCGCGCACGGTGGCGATGCGCACGCCGCCGACCTCGATCTTCTTGCGCAGGCGGTGCACGTAGACCTCGATCGCATTGTTCGACACTTCCTCGCCCCATTCGCACAGGTGGTCGACCAGCTGCTCTTTCGAGACCAGGCGTCCGCTACGCGCCAGCAGCACTTCGAGCAGGCCGAGTTCGCGCGCCGACAGATCCAGCATCTGTTCGTTGATGTAGGCGCTGCGGCCGACCTGGTCGTACACCAGCGGGCCGTGGCGCACCACGGCCGGGCCGCCGCCGGCGCCGCGCCGGGTCAGGGCGCGCACCCGCGCCT
The DNA here is from genome assembly GCF_031995545.1 of Massilia sp. Taxonomy (GTDB): domain Bacteria; phylum Pseudomonadota; class Gammaproteobacteria; order Burkholderiales; family Burkholderiaceae_D; genus Telluria. The sequence continues at coordinate 107,741 of NZ_DAMAGA010000007.1, read as the reverse complement.
CGAGTTCGGACAGGGCAAAGGGTTTCGCCATATAGTCGTCGGCGCCCAGGTCGAGGCCTTCGACGCGCTGCTCGACTGAGTCGGCGGCGGTGAGGATCAGCACCGGCAGCAGCGAGGCGCGCGCGCGCAGGCGGCGCAGCACTTCGAGGCCGGACATTTTCGGCAATCCGAGGTCCAATATCAGGAGATCGAACTCCTGGGTCGAGAGCGCGGTGTCGGCGTCCTGGCCGTTCTTGACGCAGTCGATCGCATAGCCGGACTGGCGCAGGGAACGCGTCAGGCCGTCGGCAAGTACGCTATCATCTTCGGCAAGCAGAATACGCATGGGAACACCTTATTTGGGACGTTAGACATGGTCGAGTCCTTATTGTGTTTGATTTGTCGCAACAATGCGAGTTTTGACGTGATGTTGTGATTTCGATCACGTATTTGTGCTTGCCAAAACCACTGGATTTTTATACAGTAGTGCCCTTGAAGTGCGCACCCGCGCCCATACCTTCACTGCTCCACGATTGAAAGTACACCATGGACGATAAAAAATCCGCATTGAACGCCTCCGAAAAAGGCAAAGCGCTGGCAGCCGCCCTGGCGCAAATCGAAAAGCAGTTTGGCAAGGGTTCGGTCATGCGCATGGACACCAGTGCGCCGGTCGAAGAAGTCCAGACTGTCTCCACCGGCTCGCTGGGCCTGGACATCGCGCTTGGCGTCGGTGGCCTGCCGCGCGGCCGTATCGTTGAAATCTACGGTCCGGAATCGTCGGGTAAAACCACCTTGACGCTGCAGACCATCGCCCAGATGCAAAAGCTGGGCGGCACCTGCGCCTTCATCGACGCCGAGCACGCGCTCGACGTGACCTATGCGCAAAAGCTGGGCATCAACCTGGGCGACCTGCTGATTTCGCAGCCGGATACCGGCGAACAGGCGCTCGAAATCACCGACGCCCTGGTGCGTTCGGGTTCGGTCGACCTGGTGGTCATCGACTCGGTGGCGGCACTGACCCCGCGCGCCGAGATCGAAGGCGACATGGGCGACTCGCTGCCGGGCCTGCAAGCCCGCCTGATGTCCCAGGCGCTGCGCAAGCTCACCGGTTCGATCAACCGCACCAACACGCTGGTCATCTTCATCAACCAGATCCGCATGAAGATCGGCGTCATGTTCGGCAGCCCGGAGACCACCACCGGCGGTAACGCGCTGAAGTTCTACGCCTCGGTGCGTATGGACATCCGCCGTACCGGTTCGATCAAGTCGGGCGACGAGGTGATCGGTAACGAAACCAAGGTCAAGGTCGTCAAGAACAAGATCGCGCCACCGTTCAAGGAGGCCCACTTCGACATCCTGTACGGAGAAGGCACCTCGCGCGAAGGCGAAATCCTGGATCTGGGCGCCGACAACAAGATCGTCGAGAAGTCGGGTTCCTGGTACAGCTACAACGGCGAACGTATCGGCCAGGGCAAGGACAACGCCCGCCAGTTCCTGAAGGATCGCCCGGCCCTGGCGCGTGAAATCGAGAACAAGGTGCGCGCTGCCCTGGGCGTGCGCGAACTGCCGCTGGTCGCCGCCGGTGGCGACGACAAGCCGAAGCTGCAAGCGGTCGGCGAGTAAGTCCGCTGGTGCAGGGTGGATGGCGGAAGCATGCCGTCCACCCTGCGCCACGTTGATTCATACCATTTCTTATGCGCCAACCCGTACTCAGCCTGAAAGGGCGTGCCTTGCGCTACCTGTCGCAGCGCGAGCATAGCCGGTTCGAGTTGCGGCGCAAGCTGTCCAAGTATGCGGAAGAGGGCGACGACGTCGACGCTCTTCTGGATTTCCTCGAAAAGAACAACTGGCTGTCGCAAGAACGGTTCGCCGAATCCCTGGTCAACAGGAAGGCGGCGCGTTACGGCAACAGCCGCGTCGTGGCCGAGCTGCAAAGCCATGGCGTCACCGGCGATGCGCTGAGCGACATCAAGGCCGATTTGTCCGACAGCGAAACCGCGCGTGCGGTCGAAGTCTGGCGCCGCAAGTTCGGCACTGTCGCCGAAGACGCGGCAGCGCGCGCCAAGCAGATGCGCTTCCTGCTGCAGCGCGGCTTCTCGCAGCGCGCCGCGCGGGTTGCGATGCAGGGCAATCCGGACGACGACGAGTTTGAATAAGCGCTCGTGGCAGCGGTATGACGCCGCAGGGGAGTAACTACAGCTCTACCGTTATCACTGCCGTGAGCGCTGATCACAGCGTTGCCATTAGCGCTGGCAGCGCTGTATGTAGCAATAACAGTGGTACAGGTAACGATGATTGTTATCTGTAAAACCGTCACCCCCGCGCAGGCGGGGGCCCAAGTTTGTCGCACTCAGATTCAACACGCAGTACCTTATAACTGCACAGACGCTAGCGTGGAGCGTCATCCCCGATATGCGCTCGCATATTCCTCAACGGGCGATGGCGCTGCACGCTGGCGTTTGCTTTTGTAGTTGCAGATGCAGCGTCAGCAAGCCATGTCATACGGCATTGCCATATGCATCATGAATGACAGATATTCTTTTGAGAAATAGAATAGATAGTGCATTCGAGGCTGCCTGCCACGCTCTGCCATAAACCCTTCCACCCTTGCAGTCTTCCCTCTAAATGGCCCTTCCGACGGTACAACAGCCTGTACGCTGTGCTAAACTTTCATGGTTTAAGCAGCGCCGCATGAGCGGTTGTTGCCGTAGAAGCTGCGGCAACGTGCATTTAGCACACCGGCTGCACCACTAACCGCCGTTCCGACGGCACTGGTTTTTATGCCTTTGTCTCCTCCCGTATCGCGCTCGCTGCGGCATACGCGCGCCATCACCGTCGACGCCTATGCGCGCGACGATGGCTTGTGGGATCTCGATGCCAATATCCGCGACGTCAAGACGCGTGACATCACGCTCCCTTCGGGCGAGCGTCCTGGCGGCGTTCCGGTGCATGACCTGAAGCTGCGCGTCACGATTGACCGCGACCTGAACATCGTCGATGCCGAAGCCGCATCCGATGCCGTCCCGTATCCGGGCTTCTGCGATACGATCGCTCCCGCCTACAAGAAACTGATCGGGCTCTCGCTCGTGAACCATTTCCGGTTGCACCTGAAAGACCGCCTCACCGGCGTCCTCGGCTGCACCCACCTGACCGAATTGGCCCAGGTGCTGCCTACCGCAGCGCTGCAAGCCTTCGCCGACGATAACGTTGATGCCCCTGGCGGCGCCAGCTTGACATCGTCGGACCGGCCCTTCGAGCTCGACCGTTGCCACGCCCTGCGCAGCGACGGCCCCGCCGTGGCCAAATACTATCCTCGCTGGTCGATCAAAGCCGTGTCGGGTTAGCATTCGTTGTTTTTTTTGTAGTTCAACCGTATTTCTAATTCATTAGTAATAGAAGAAGGGAAGCCAGCATGAAAATCCATGAGTATCAGGGCAAAGAAATCCTCCGAAAGTTTGGAGTGACGGTTCCGCGCGGCATTCCGTGCATGTCGGTGGAAGAGGCCGTCAAGGCCGCTGAACAACTGGGCGGTCCGGTTTGGGTGGTCAAGGCCCAGATCCACGCTGGTGGCCGCGGCAAGGGCGGTGGCGTGAAAGTTGCCAAGTCGCTCGAGCAGGTCAAGGAATACGCTGACCAGATCATGGGCATGCAGCTGGTGACCCACCAGACCAGCCCTGAAGGCCAGAAAGTGCGCCGCCTGATGATCGAAGAAGGCGCGGACATCAAGAAAGAACTGTACGTTTCGCTGGTTACCGACCGCATCACCCAGAAAGTCGTGCTGATGGCGTCGTCGGAAGGCGGCATGGACATCGAAGAAGTCGCGCACAGCAACCCGGAAAAAATCCACAACGTCGTGATCGACCCGAAGGTCGGCCTGCTTGACTCGCAGGCTGACGACGTCGCCGCCAAGATCGGCGTGCCGGCAGAATCGATCGCCGACGCCCGCGCCAACCTGCAAGGCCTGTACAAAGCCTACTGGGAAACCGACGCATCGCTGGCCGAAATCAACCCGCTGATCCTGACCGGTTCGGGCAAGGTCATCGCCCTGGACGCGAAGTTCAACTTCGACGCCAACGCGCTGTTCCGTCACCCTGAAATCGTCGCCTACCGCGACCTGGACGAAGAAGATCCAGCCGAAGTCGAAGCATCGAAGTTCGACCTGGCCTACATTTCGCTCGACGGCAACATCGGCTGCCTGGTGAACGGCGCCGGCCTGGCCATGGCTACCATGGACACCATCAAGCTGTTCGGCGGTGAGCCGGCCAACTTCCTCGACGTCGGCGGTGGCGCCACGGCCGAGAAAGTGACCGAAGCCTTCAAGATCATGCTGAAGAACCCGGAACTGAAGGCCATCCTGGTCAACATCTTCGGCGGCATCATGCGTTGCGACGTGATCGCCGAAGGCGTGATCACCGCATCGAAGGCCGTGTCGCTGCAAGTGCCGCTGGTCGTGCGCATGAAGGGCACCAACGAAGACCTGGGCAAGAAGATGCTGGCTGACTCGGGTCTGCCGATCATCGCCGCAGACACGATGGAAGACGCAGCGAAGCAGGTCGTTGCCGCTGCCGCTGGTAAAGCTGCCTAATTCGCTAAGGAAATAAAAATGTCGATTCTGATCAACAAAGATACCAAAGTTGTCACCCAGGGCATCACCGGCAAGACCGGTCAGTTCCACACCCGCATGTGCCGCGACTACGCGAACGGCAAGGAAGCCTTCGTTGCAGGCGTGAACCCGAAGAAAGCCGGCGAAGATTTCGAAGGCATCCCGATTTTCGCCAACGTCTCGGAAGCGAAAAAAGAAACCGGCGCCAACGTGTCGGTGATCTATGTCCCGCCAGCAGGCGCTGCCGCTGCGATCTGGGAAGCCGTCGAAGCCGAACTGGACCTGGCAATTTGCATCACCGAGGGCATCCCTGTCCGCGACATGATGGAAATCAAGGACCGCATGGCCAAAGCCGGCTCGAAGACCCTGCTGCTGGGCCCGAACTGCCCAGGCCTGATCACCCCTGACGAAATCAAGATCGGCATCATGCCGGGCCACATCCACAAGAAGGGCCGTATCGGCGTCGTGTCGCGTTCGGGCACCCTGACCTATGAAGCAGTCGGTCAGCTGACCGCACTGGGCCTGGGCCAATCGTCGGCAGTCGGCATCGGCGGCGACCCGATCAACGGTCTGAAGCACATCGACGTGATGAAGATGTTCAACGACGATCCTGATACCGACGCGGTCATCATGATCGGCGAAATCGGTGGCCCGGACGAAGCCAACGCGGCTTACTGGATCAAGGACAACATGAAGAAGCCGGTGGTCGGCTTCATCGCCGGCGTCACCGCGCCTCCAGGCAAGCGCATGGGCCACGCCGGCGCGCTGATCTCGGGCGGCGCCGACACCGCGCAAGCCAAGCTGGAAATCATGGAAGCCTGCGGCATCACCGTCACCAAGAACCCGTCGGAAATGGCGCGTCTGCTGAAGGCCATGCTGTAATTTGATGGTCTCTTGACCGTCACATAAAACGGGGAGCTTCGGCTCCCCGTTTTTTTCGTCCGTCGTTCCCGCTTCCGTGCGCACTTGTGGTGGCACAGGATTCATCCGGTCGCTCTCCCTAAAATCAGCCTCGTCCGACATTGGTACGCCGTGCGCGCCGGCCTCGTCGCTGCCCACGGCTCACGATTTTCATTTGCCCACTGGAGAGATAAAAATGACCCTGATGACACCGCACTACCGCCGCATCCAGCATGGCTTCACCCTGATCGAACTGATGATCGTGGTCGCCATCGTCGCCATCCTGGCATCGGTCGCGATCCCCGCTTACACCGAATACACCTCCAAGGCGCGCGCCGCCAACGCGATGGTCGCGCTCAGTCCGTACAAGACGGCGGTGGCGCTGTGCGGGCAGGAAAATGGCGACCTGGTCAACTGTAATCAGGAAGCCAGCGAAGACGCGTTCCCGACCGCATTCACGGCCACTGCCGAGGTCAAGAATGTCGCGGTGGCCGATGCCGGCGCGATCACGCTGACGCTGGCGAATATCGGCAAGGGAACCGAGGACAAGACGGTCGTGTTCACGCCGACCATGAACCAGACCAGCCTGACGTGGGAGATCGATGCGTCGAGTATCACCGACAATGATGCGGTGAAGAGGGTGTTCGAGAAGAACAGTGTGGCGCCGGCTGCGCAGTGACGGCGTCGAGGTCCAGGCTATATTGGCTGGCGCAGGCGATATCGGACGATCCCTGCGCCAGCCGCGGCGTTATCAACGCTTCAGATACCCATCCATCCAGTCGATCACGGTGTGATGCCACTGCAGCGAATTCGCCGGCTTCAGCACCCAGTGATTTTCATCCGGGAACACCAGCAGCTTGCTGTCGATGCCCTTGCGCTGCAGCGCGGTGAACGTGCCCAGCGCCTGCGCGGTCGGGATGCGGAAGTCGAGGTCGCCCTGGATTACCAGCATCGGGGTCTTCCACTTGTTCACGTGCAGCACCGGATTGAAGCGCTCGTGGTTCTCCGGCACCTTGAAGTACGGGCCGCCGCTTTCCCAGTCGGTGAACCATTGTTCTTCGGTCGAGTACGCCATGCCGCGGGTATCGAACACGCCGTCATGGTTGACGATGCACTTGAACTCGTCCGGCCAGTTACCCTGGATCCAGTTCATCATGTAGCCGCCATACGACGCGCCCAGTGCGCAGTCGCGCGAGCGGTCCAGCCATGGGAATTTCTTCACCGCTGCGTCGTAACCCTTCTGCAAATCCTCGAGCGGCTTGCCGCCCCAGTCGTTGCTGATCGCATCGGTGAACTTCTGGCCGTAGCCGGTCGAGCCGTGGAAGTCGATGAACACCGCCGCATAGCCGGCGCCGGCGTAGGTCTGCGGATTCCAGCGGTAGCTCCAGCTGTTGCCGAAGCTGCCCTGCGGGCCGCCGTGGACAATGAAGGCGACCGGATACTTCTGGCCCGGCTGCGCATTCCACGGCTTCATCACGTAGCCGTACACGGTCTCGCCATTGGCGCCGGCGAACGAGAACTGTTCCGGCTCACCGAAACGCACGTCCTTCAGCAGCTCGGCATTCACATTGGTCAGCTGCTGCGGCCTGGCGCCGAGCTTCATCGAGAACAGCTGCGCGCCAGAGGTCAGGCTGGCCTGGGTATAGGCCAGTGTGTCGCCGCGCAGGTCGTAGCCGCCGACCGCGCCGGGGCCGGTCAGGGCCGCCACCTTGCCGCTGGCGACGTCGATCGAGAACAGGCGGTGCTGGCCGATGTCTTCGGCATCGACGATCAGCGCCTTGCCGTCCGCGCGCCATTGCAGGTTGCCGGCCGAACGATCCCAGTCGGCCGCCAGCTTGCGCTTCTCGCCGCTGGCGACATCCATCAGCATGATCTGGTAACGGTCGGCTTCGAAGCCCGGACGCGCCATCGCCAGGTAGGCCAGGGTGCGCCCGTCCGGCGAGAACACGCCCTTGGTATCCCAGGCCGGGTTATCCGCGGTCAGGTTGCGCGGCGCGGCGCCGCCCTGGGCCGGCACGCTGTACAGGTCGAAGTTGGTCGACCAGGCTTCGGTCTTGCCGGCCACGCGCAGCGAGAACACGACGGTCTTGCCGTCCGGGCTGAAGCGGTACTCTTCGCGGTCGCCGAACGGCTTCGACGGTGCATCGCCGTCGAGCGAGCCGGACAGGCTGACCGGTGCGGCGCTGATCTTGCCGCTGGCATCGAGCGGCGCCGAGAACAGCACGTTGTTGCGGTGATCGTTCCAGGTGTCCCAGTGACGCACGAACAGGCGGTCGTACACTTTACCGGTGGCCTTTTCCTTGGCCTTCGCATCGGCGCGGGTCTTGGTGCAGGCCAGGTCGGCGCAATCGCGGAACACCGAGGTGCTGAAGGCAATGCGGTCGCCCGTCGGCGCCACGCGGTAGCTGTCCACGTCCAGCGGCAGGTCGGTCACCTTGCCCGGCTCGCCACCGGTGGCAGGGATGCGCCACACCTGCGACGAACCCGAGCGGGTCGACAGGAAGTACACGGCGTCCCCTAGAGCCGACCATTCAGGGTCGGTGCTGCTCGACGCATGGCTCGTCAGGCGCTTCGGCGCCGGCTTGGCGGCGCGCAGGTCGACCATCCACAGTTCGGTATGGCCGCGGTTCGTGTCCATGTCGGTGCTGCGCACGGTGTACACCACGCGCGTGCCGTCCGGCGACACTGCCGGGCTGCCGACCCGCTCCATATTGACCAGGTCTTCCACTGTAAAGCCACGCGGGGCAGCAGTGGCGGTCGTAGCAACAGCGGCCAGGGCCGCCGCCATCGTCAGCAAACGAAATTTCATTCCACCCTCTTGATGATGTCGGTGCGCGCAGGATGCGGCGCACGAAGACCATCAATTTACCATGTGACATGGAATGTGACTGAAGACCATCTTTTCTGCTGCCTCCAGCCACGCTGCATAGCGCTTGCACATTTACCAATAGAAATGCAGCAATGTCAGATGTATGACACTATATCGTCTGATATTCAAGGTTCACACTCGGGACACGTAATGATGGAAGCATCTAACAAGGGACAAGAGCGGATCATGTACCGCACCGGCGCGGCTGCGCGCCTGGCTGGCCTGCCGGTCGAAACGCTGCGCGTCTGGGAACGCCGCTACAGCCTGTCGGACGCGCAGCGTTCGGAACGCGGCCAGCGCCTGTACTCGGCCGAGCAGGTCGCGCGCCTCGGCCTGCTCAAGCAGCTGGTCGATCAGGGCCACTCGATCGGCGTGCTGGCCGGCCTCAGCCGCGAGCAATTGCAATCGATGCTGGGTCTGGATGGCCAGGCGCGCGCCGTGGCCGAAGCGCCGGTACGGGTGCTGCTGGTCGGCGCCGTGCTGTCGCGCCGCATCGCCGCCATGGGGCAGGGTGCTTTCGGCCTGGACGTGCGCGGCCATTGCGACGCGCTCGAGCAGGCGGTTCGGCTGCCGTCCGACGCCGGCGCCGACGTGCTGGTGGTCGAAATGTCCGAGCTCGACGAGACGGCAGTGGCGCCGATCGTCGCCGCGCGCCAGGTCACCGGCGTCGCCGCCACCGTGGTGCTGTACCGCTTCTCGCCGAGCGCCACCATCCGCGCGCTGCGCGCGCAGGGCTGCCTGGTGGCGCGCATCCCGGCCGACCTGGCCGAGCTGGCGCTGCTGTGCCAGTCGGCGCTGGACGGCCATCGTCCGCCGCTGCAGGCGATCGCCGTGCCGACCGTGATGGCGCCGCGCTTCGGCGAAGAAGACCTGGCGCGGATCACGGCGGCCGGTACCCAGGTCACCTGCGAATGCCCGCGCCACCTGTCCGAGCTGCTGCTGATGGTGGGAAGTTTCGAGCGCTACAGCCAGCAATGCGCATCGCGCAATCCGGAAGACGCCGCCCTGCACGCGCAGCTGGCGCTGGCCTCGGGCCGCGCGCGCATGATGCTGGAAGACGCGATGGAACAGCTGGCGCTGGCTGACAACCTGCCGCTGCCGGCCGACTGGCGCTGAAGGGGAGCGTGCCAAGTTTCGCCACTGGATGATGTGCTGCTAGACGATCTTGCCGCGGTCGGCCAGCAGCGCCTCGTAGGTCATGTTCTGCAGCAGCGTGTAGTGCACCGGATCCAGGTTCGTGAACTGCACGCCGTAGCTGTACATCTCGGTCTGGCCGGCCGCCGGCCGCGCCACCGCCAGGTTCCTGATCGTGGCCCGGGTGCGCACCCGCGTTTCCTGGAGCGACGGCGGCGCGGCCAGCGCGAACTGCAGCTCGACCACGTCTTCGTCCTGCGGCAGCGGCTGCGGCGAATCGATGCGCGCACCTGTCACCGACACGTTCGCCAGCAGGCAATCCATCGGCACGGCGCCATCCTTCAGTCCGGTCACCCGCACCGGCAAATCTGCCCGGACCCGCATCGCGCCGCGCAGGCTGGTGCCCTGGATCGAGGTCGGGAACGACAGGTGAACATAGAACAGGGGCCGCCCGAACACGCGCTGCACCGTGCACGCGAACGAGCACACATTCACCCCCGAAAACACCCGCACCGTGACCCGCTCGCCTTCGGTGAGGCCGATCGGCGCGCCGTCCTCGAACGGCAGCTTGAGGATCAGGTAGTCATCCCTGACGTAGCCGATCAGGGTCGAGAAATGCTGGACCGGCTTGAGGCGGCGATGGGTGATGAGTTGCAAGCGGACGCCGACCTGCATGTTCAGCGTCTCGAACTCGTACTCCTGAGGCTTGAGCTCGTGGGCCTGTACGCTGTTCATATCGGGTGAGGCAAACGCGGCAATGTTGCCGCAGATAAAAACCCGGCATGATAGCAGTTGGTGGCGAATCAGATGTATCTTAATGTCACTATCGATAATGTTTACTGGGCTGCCTGGGTATTGTTTATGCAAGCGTTCGTCGGGTATTCGCGTTCGTGACGGCATCGTTAGCCATACGCGTGCTACGCCGGAACCCGGCGCAGCGCGAGCAAGGCCTTACTGGATCGGCTTCATGCCGGACAACATCGTGTCTGTCGCCGCCTGGCCCATGATTTCAAAAGCTTTCTGGTTGGCGGTGATGATGCGGCCGAACGATTGCTGCTGCACCGAAGCCGCGTTTTTCGCCAGCGCCTCCATACAGGATTGGGTCGCCGCCATGAAGGCCTTGACCGTTTCCTGCACGATGATTTGCGACGAGCTGATCCAGAGCTGCTCGACGTTGGCGCGCATCGAGTCGGCGTAGACGTTGGCGATTTTCGATACCGCGTCCTGGTAGGGACGGGTGTTCATCTGGAATGGAGCGGGCGTGAACTGCGGATAAGCGGTCGTGGTCATGGCACATCCTCTTCAAGGCAAGTTCTAGTGGGGAAGCGAGGCACGGTTGTGCATCGCACCACAAGTATAGGCCCGCTTATAAGATTGTCTATAGCCGTGTGCAGGGCAGCGCTGCCGGGTCAAGCATCGATGTCGGCAGTCCAGTCGCCACTCTTGCCACCATGCTTTTCCATCACCCGTACATTCGTCATCACCATCCCGCGATCGACCGCCTTGCACATGTCGTACACGGTCAACAATCCCACCTGCACCGCGGTCAGCGCTTCCATCTCGACCCCGGTCTTGCCGATCGTCTCCACCTGCGCGCGGCAATGCACGCTGCTGGCCGCCTCGTCGATCTCGAAGTCCACCGCCACGCGCGTGATCGGCAGCGGATGGCACAGCGGCACCAGGTCGCTGGTCCGTTTCGAGGCCATGATCGCGGCGATGCGCGCGATGCCGATCACGTCGCCCTTCTTGGCGCTACCCGAGGTAATCAGGGCCAGGGTTTCCGGTTTCATGCGGATGGTGCCGGCCGCCACCGCGATGCGGTGGGTGTCCTGCTTGGCGCCGACGTCGACCATGTGGGCCTGGCCGGTGGCGTCGAAGTGGGTCAGATGATCAGCGGTCGGGGTTGGATTGGTCATTGCAAAGTCGATATGATGAGGTAACAAAATAAGGCGGCAGCAGCAATCTGCGCGCGGATGCGGTTATCATAGCACCGTGAAATCCGTCGTCCGCCCCGCATCCGCGCGCCGCTGGCGCCCTGCATTGTCCGTCGTCGCCCTGTGCACGGCGGCCGCCTTCGCCGTTGTTTCTCCCGATTCCACCTCTGCCCAGACCCTCAAGCGGCCCGACCATACGAGCCTGCCGACGCTCGGCGACACCGCACGCGCCGACCTGTCGCCGGTGGTCGAGCGTAAACTCGGCGAAGAGATCATGCGCGACATCCGGCGCGACCGCGACTACCTCGACGACGAGCCGATCGCCGAATACCTGAACAATTTCGGCAACGGCCTGGTCAGCGCCGCGCCCGGCGCGCGCGGCGAAACGAATGCCGACTTCACCTTCTTCGCGGTGCGCGATCCGCAACTGAACGCGTTCGCGCTGCCCGGCGGCTTCATCGGGTCGCACTCGGGGCTGATCATTGCGGCCCAGTCCGAATCCGAACTGGCCAGCGTGATCGCGCACGAGATCGGCCACGTATCGCAGCGCCACATCGCGCGCATGCTCGGCCAGCAGCGCCAGGACGTGCTGCTGCCGCTGGCCTCGCTGATCCTGGCGGCGCTGGCCGCCAAGGGCGGGTCGGACGCGGCCATGGGCGTGCTGATGGGCGGACAGGGGCTGGCGATCCACCGCCAGCTGAGCTTCAGCCGCGATGCCGAACGCGAGGCCGACCGGGTCGGCTTCCAGATCATGGAGGCGGGCGGCTACGACACCACCGGCATCGTGGCCTTCTTCCGCCGCCTGCAGACGGCCAGCAAACTGTACGGCGAACTGCCGGCCGGCTTGAGCAACCTGAGCAGCCACCCACTGACCCAGGAACGGATCACCGACATGCAGGCGCGTATCCGCGAGATGCCGAAGAAGCAGCGCGTCGACAGCCTCGACTTCCACCTGGTGCGGGCGCGCATCCGCGTGCTGCAGGACCAGGGCGAGCAGGGCCGGCGCGATACGCGCACGGCGTTCGAGACCCAGCTCAAGGAAACCCACCGCCAGCAGCAGGCCGGGGCGCAGTATGGCCTGGCCTACCTGGCGCTGAAGGGCGGCGACCTGGCCGGCGCCCAGAGCTGGCTCGACAAGGCGCGCGAAACGGTCAAGCCGAAGGAAGGCGTGTTCTCGACGGCGTCGACCGTCGGCGATGGCGCGGCCATGTTCGCCGGGCTGTCGATCGAGATCAAGATGGCGACGGCGCAGCCGGCGGCGGTGCAGGCGCAGGCCTTGCAGGAGGCCGAGGCGGCGCGCCAGCGCTATCCGCTGTCGCGCGCGATCGCGCACCAGTATGCCGAGGCGCTGATCCTCAACAACAAGTTCGACGATGCCGCGCGCTTCCTGCGCGAGCAGAGCCAGCAGTATCGCGAAGAAGCCAAGCTGCACGATCTGCTGGCCAAGACCTATGCCAAGCAGGGCAAGATCGCGCTGCAGCACATGTCGCTGGCCGAGTCGTACGTGCTGGCCGGGGCGTTGCCGGCGGCCGTGGCGCAGCTCGATCTGGCGAGGAAGGCCGGCGATGTGTCGTTCTATGACCAGGCGGTGATCGATGCGCGCGAGCGCGAACTGCAGGCGCGGCAGAAGCAGGAGAAGGAAGACGAGAAGGATCGGTGATCGGTGCAGGATGCCAACCCTATGGGGTCGGTAGCTGGTTGAAGTTGAAGCGCTGCGGCAGGTCTGCTGCCTCAATGCGTTCGACGTCGAAGCGTTTACCGTTCCACGGCAGCGTCAGTTTGCCGACACCACTTTCCAGCCAGGCCATCACGGCCTCGTCCGACGCGGCCTGGCCATCCAGTTCCAGCTTGCCCAGCACCTGCGCCACGTCGCGATCGTCCAGCTGCGCCACCGAATCGCCGGCCTGGAACAGCACCGCGCCGGCATCGCTCAGGAATACCCGCTCGATATCTGTCAGCGCCTGCCCGGTCTGCAGCACCAGTCCCTGCTGCGGATCGGTACGCGCGATGAACGGCGTCGCTTCCAGGTTCACGTACACGCGCTGCGGCCCGTTCTGGAAATACCAGTTGCCGCGCTCGTCGTGCCCGTAGTTGCGGTTGATGAAGCCGACCAGCGCCGGATTGTTCAAACGGTCGCCCGCCGCACCCGCGCGCTGGGCCGCTTCGTCGCGCATGCGCCAGCCGCCGCGCGCGTCCAGTGCCAGCCAGCCGTAGCAATGCGGCACGTTCGGCCACTTGGCCATTGCCTGTTTTACGATATCGTCCATGGTGTCAGTCAGCTTCGCACAGTTCGGTCACGTCCGGCGCGCGGCTATGCGGCGCGGCGCCGGCGACCTCGTCGAAGAACGTCAGGATACGCCGCGGCAGCCAGTGGATCCGGCCCGGCAGCGGCCCGACCGGGAAACCGACGTGGCCCCCTTCATCCGGATATTCGAGCGTCACCGCCTTCGACGCACCGGTCGGCAAGTGCGCGCCCGGCAAGAACGGATCGTTGCGCGCATTGAGCACCAGCGTCGGCACCGTGATCGCGTCCAGCACATGGCGCGCGCTGGCGCGGTGCCAGTAGTCGTCGGTGTTGCGGTAGCCGTGCAGCGGTGCGGTGACCACGTTGTCGAAGGCGTACAGGTCGCGTGCCTGCAGCAGGGCGGCGCGGTCGAACAGGCCGGGAAACTGCTCCAGCTTGGCCAGGCACTTCGGTTTCAGGGTTTGCAGGAACATGCGCGTGTACAGCATGTTGAAGCCGGAAGAGAGCGCTTCGCCGCCGCGCGCCAGGTCGAGCGGGGCCGAGATGGCGCAGGCGGCGTCGACAATCTCCGCGCCGTGGCCGGATTCGCCCAGCCAGCGCAGCAGGGCGTTGCCGCCGAGCGAGACGCCGGCTGCATACAGCGTGCCCTGATGGCGCGCGCGCAGCGCACGCACGATCCAGTCGACTTCGGCGGCGTCGCCCGAGTGATAAAAACGCGGGGCCAGATTGGCTTCGCCCGAGCAGCCGCGGAAATGCGGCACCGCGCCACTCCAGCCGCGTGCCTGCAGGGCCGCCATCAGCGAGCGTGCGTAATGGCTGTCGGAAGATCCCTCCAGACCGTGGAACAGCACCACCAGCGGTTTGCCGGGCTGGCCGTCCACGAAATCGACATCGATGAAGTCGCCGTCGACGCTATGCCAGCGCTCGCGCCGGAAAGCGACCGGCGGTTTGGCAATGCAGGTGGCCGGGTAGATGGTCTGCAGGTGGCCGCCTGGCAGCCACGTCGGCGCGCGGTAGAGCATGCGATAAAACGGCGCCCAAAGGCGCCGCCAGATATCAGTGGTGCTTGAGCACGGTGCCCGGTGCCAGGCGGTACTGGGTGCCGCAGTACGGGCACTTGGCGTCGCCGTGGTGATCGAAATCGAGGAAGACGCGCGGGTGCGAGGACCACAGCGGCATTGCCGGGTTCGGGCAGTACGCCGGCAGGTCTTTGGCCTCGAGTTCCACCACAGGCATCGTCTTTTGGTTCATCTGATTGTCTCCGTCAGGCTAGTTGGGCAAAGACTGGATTTTAACGGATTCGCTCTATTGTCGAAATGACCGTAAAATAATGCGCTGAACATATACTCCTTGGCGCAGCCCGCGTCCAAGCCAGCGCCCCCGGCCCGGCGCCCACTTAACCATGCGTTTCATGCCCGTCAGTTCCCACTCCGCCATCATGGTCGTACCTGCTGTCAGCGCTGCTGGACGTTGCAGGAATGCCACATGAACGCAGGTGACATGAACGCAGACGAGCGGGTGAACAGGCAGGCACTGGGCGCAGTCGACGCGCCCAACCGCGAAGCCTGGCGTGCCGGTTTCAAGACCGGCCTGCCGACCCTGTTCGGCATCGCCGCCTGGGGCATGGTGGTCGGCATCGCCATGGTCAAGAGTGGCCTGTCGGTGCCGCAGGCGCTCGGCATGACCTTATTGGTATTCGCCGGCTCGGCCCAGCTGGCCTCGCTGCCGCTGATCGCGGCCCAGGCGCCGATCTGGGTCATCTTCGCTACCGCGCTGGTGGTCAACCTGCGTTTCGTGATCTTTTCCGCATTGCTGGGGCCGCACTTCGCGCACCTGCCCTGGCGCCAGCGCTTTTATCTAGGCTATATCTCGGGAGACCTGACCGTAGCGCTATTTCTGCAGCGCTATCCGACGCTGGAGCCGATCGCCGGCAAGCTGTCGTACCTGAAGGGATTGATGTTCCCGAACTGGTTCGCCTGGCAGACCGGTTCCCTGATCGGCATCTTCCTCGGTAGCGCGATTCCCGCCGAATGGGGCCTGGGCTTTGCCGGCACGCTGGCGATCCTGTGCATCACGGTGCCATTGATCATCAATAATGCCGCCCTGTGCGGAGTGCTGGTGGCAGGCGCGATCTCGGTGCTGGCCTACGACCTGCCGTACAAGCTGGGCCTGCTGGTGGCGGTGGTGGTCGGCATGGTCACGGCGATGGTGATCGAGGAAACCATCCTCAAACCGCGCGAAAAACGCAAGGTGGACCATGACTGACTGGGAGATCTGGGTCGTGATCGGCGTGCTGTGCGTGGCCACCGCCGCCACCCGCAGCTCGTTCTGGCTGATCGGCCACCGCGTGTCGATTCCGCCACGGGTGCAAGAGATGCTGCGCTATGCGCCGGCATGCGCGCTGGCGGCCATCATCGGGCCCGATCTCTTGATCGATGCGCAAGGCGAAACCCAGTTCACGCTGGCCAATCCAAAGCTGCTGGCGGGCATCGCCGCCTTCGCGTTTTATGTGTGGCGCAGGCACATGCTTTTGACCATCATATTCGGTATGGTTGTCTTTACGCTGTTGCGCGTACTGCACGTTTTTGGCGCGCCGGGCTAATGTACAATGACGTTTTTTCACTATTGCCACGCTGACCAATGGACGCTCTCCGTTTCACCCGTTTGCAAGACCTGATCGACCAGAACGCCCTGCAGGGCAAGCGCGTCTTTATCCGCGCTGACCTGAACGTCCCGCAAGATGACGCCGGCAACATCACCGAAGACACGCGCATCCGCGCTTCGGTGCCGGCGATCCAGGCCGCCGTCAAGGCAGGCGCGGCGGTGATGGTGACCTCCCACCTCGGTCGTCCGACCGAAGGCGAATTCAAGCCCGAAGACAGCCTGGCGCCGGTCGCCAAGCGCCTGTCGGAACTGCTCGGCCAACAGGTCGAACTGAAGCAGAACTGGGTCGATGGCGTGGACGTCGCGCCAGGCTCGGTCGTGCTGCTGGAAAACTGCCGCGTCAACAAGGGCGAAAAGAAGAACAGCGACGAGCTGGCCCAGAAAATGGCCAAGCTGTGCGACGTGTATGTGAATGACGCGTTCGGCACCGCGCACCGCGCCGAAGCGACCACCCACGGCATCGCCAAGTTCGCGCCGATCGTGGCCGCCGGTCCGCTGCTCGCGGCCGAGCTGGATGCCCTCGGTAAAGCCCTCGGCCAGCCGCAGCGTCCGCTGCTGGCGATCGTCGCCGGCTCCAAGGTCTCGTCCAAGCTGACCATCCTGCAGAGCCTGGCCGACAAGGTGGACAACCTGATCGTCGGCGGCGGCATCGCCAATACCTTCATGAAGGCCGTCGGCCTGAACATCGGCAAGTCGCTGGTCGAGAACGACCTGGTCGACGAAGCCAAGGCCATCCTCGAGAAGATGAACGCGCGCGGCGCGCAAGTCCCGATCCCGGTCGACGTGGTGTGCGCCAAGGAGTTCAGCCCGAGCGCTGCGGCCACCGTCAAGGACGTTTCCGACGTTTCCGACGATGACATGATCCTCGACATCGGCCCGAAGACTGCCGCCATGCTGGCCGAGCAGGTCGCCAAGGCCGGCACCATCGTCTGGAACGGGCCGGTAGGCGTATTCGAATTCGACCAGTTCGCCAAGGGCACGGAAACCCTGGCACTGGCCATCGCGCAATCCCAGGGCTTCTCGATCGCCGGCGGCGGCGACACCCTGGCCGCGATCGCAAAATATAAGATTGCCGACCAGATCGGCTACATTTCGACCGGTGGCGGTGCCTTCCTGGAATTCCTGGAAGGTAAGACCCTGCCGGCGGTCGACATCCTGCTGCAACGCAGCGTGCAGTAATCAACGAGACCCTAGCGCAGCCCTGCTGCGCTTTGTTTTTAATACAAGGACCTTCCATGTACCGTGGCACCAAGATCGTCGCAACCATCGGCCCAGCATCGACCGACTTCGATACCCTCGTCAAAATGATCCGCGCCGGCGTCGACGTCGTCCGCCTGAATTTCTCGCACGGCAAGGCGCAGGACCATATCGACCGCGCGGACCTGGTGCGCCGTGCTGCTGCGGAATGCGGCCGGGAAGTGGCGATCATGGCCGACATGCAGGGTCCGAAGATCCGCGTCGGCAAGTTTGAAGAAGGCAAGATCTTCCTGAACAAGGGCGACCGCTTCATCCTGGATGCCAAGTGGGGCGACAACGGCGAACTGGGTAACCAGGAACGCGTCGGCCTCGACTACAAGGCGCTGCCGCGCGACGTCAAGCCGGGCGACAAGCTGCTGCTCAACGACGGCCTGATCGTGCTGGTGGTCGAGCGCGTGGTCGGTCACGAGATCTGCACCACGGTCAAGGTCGGCGGCGAACTGTCGAACAACAAGGGCATCAACCGCCAGGGCGGCGGCCTGACCGCGCCGGCGCTGACCTCGAAGGACATGGAAGACATCAAGACCGCGATGAGCTTCCAGGCCGACTACCTGGCGATCTCGTTCCCGAAAAACGCCACCGACATGGAAATGGCGCGCCAGTTGGCGAATATCGCCGGCGAGCCGTACGGCCACAAGCCGATGATGATCGCCAAGATCGAGCGCGCCGAAGCGATTCCGCTGCTGCAGGAAATCCTGGACGCCTCGGACGGCATCATGGTCGCGCGTGGCGACCTGGCGGTCGAAGTCGGCAACGCCGCGGTGCCGGCGCTGCAGAAGCGCATGATCCGCATGGCACGCGCCTCGAACAAGCTGACCATCACCGCGACCCAGATGATGGAGTCGATGATCGTCAACGCCGTGCCGACCCGCGCCGAAGTGTCGGACGTGGCCAATGCCGTGCTGGACGGCACCGACGCCGTGATGACCTCGGCCGAGACCGCATCGGGCAAGTACCCGATCGAGACCGTCGAGATGATGGCCGCGATCTGCGTCGAAGCCGAGCAGTCCGAGTACAACAAGCTGGACGCCGACTTCCTCAACGTGCAGTTCACCCGCATCGACCAGTCGATTGCCTACGGCACCTTGTTCACCGCGCACCACCTGCGCGTGAAGGCGATCGTGGCGCTGACCGAATCGGGCTCGACCGCACTGTGGATGAGCCGTCACAGCATCGACACCCCGATCTTCGCCCTGACCCCGCTGCAACCGACGCAGCGCAAGGCGTCGCTGTACCGGAACGTGCGAGCATTCCACCTGTCGCAGGAAGGCGGCAGCCACGCCGTGCTGCGCAAAGCAGAGGAACTCCTGATGAACGAAGGTGTCGTCCGTAAAGGTGACCTGATCGTCGTGACCTGGGGTTCCCCGATGGGCCAGGCCGGCGGCACCAATGCGCTCAAGATCGTGCGCGTTGGCGAATTCGATTAAGGGAAGATCGCGACTGGATCGAGGCGCTTTATCTGCGTGGCGGTGAGGCCTGGCCCGCCACGCAGCGCCCGGTTGTCGCGGCTCCCGGACAAGTTTCTTTATTGTTTGGAGTAAACCATGGCACTCGTATCACTGCGTCAATTGCTGGACCACGCCGCCGAAAACGGCTACGGCTTGCCCGCATTTAACGTCAACAACCTGGAGCAGGTGCAGGCCATCATGGCCGCCGCCGACGCTGCCAACAGCCCGGTGATCATGCAAGCCTCGGCCGGCGCGCGCAAGTACGCCGGCGAAGCATTCCTGCGTCACCTGATCGACGCCGCCGTCGAAGCCTATCCGCACATCCCGGTCGTCATGCACCAGGACCACGGCCAGTCGCCGGCGGTCTGCATGGCTGCGATCCGCTCGGGCTTTTCCTCGGTGATGATGGACGGTTCGCTCGAAGCCGACGGCAAGAGCGTGGCCAGCTACGAATACAACGTCGAAGTCTCGAAAGAAGTGGTCAAGTTCGCGCACGCGATCGGCGTCACCGTCGAAGCCGAGCTGGGCGTGCTGGGTTCGCTCGAGACCATGCAGGGCGACAAGGAAGACGGCCACGGCGCCGAAGGCGCGATGACCCGCGAGCAGCTGCTGACCGACGTCGACCAGGCGGCCGACTTCGTCAAGCGCACCGGGTGCGACGCGCTGGCCATCGCCATCGGCACCTCGCACGGCGCGTATAAATTCACGCGTAAACCAACCGGCGACATCCTGGCGATCGACCGCATCAAGGAAATCCACGCGCGCATCCCGAACACCCACCTGGTGATGCACGGTTCGTCGTCGGTGCCGCAGGAACTGCTGGCAATCATCCGCGAATTCGGCGGGGACATGAAAGAGACGTATGGCGTGCCGGTCGAAGAGATCCAGGAAGGCATCAAGCACGGCGTCCGCAAGATCAACATCGACACCGACATCCGCCTGGCGATGACGGCCGCGATCCGCCAGTACCTGTTCCAGAACCCGTCGAAGTTCGACCCGCGCGACTACCTGAAGCCGGCGCGCGAAGCGGCAATGGCAGTGTGCAAGGCGCGTTTCGAAGCCTTCGGCTGCGCCGGCCAGGCCAGCAAGATCAAGCCGATTCCGCTGGAAAAGATGGCCGAGCGTTACAAGGCCGGCGAACTGGCGCAGATCGTCCAGTAACGTCGCGCCGCGTCCATTCCCGCCATTCCACCATCGTGGAAATGGCGGGAGCGGGACGGAATTGACGTAAAATATCGCATTGACCAGGCTTGCTAAGCCTGACTTTCCCAACCGGCGCACTTTTGCGCCGGTTCCGCTTTCCTGATAGCCCATCTATGAACAGCCTCTACCAATCCTCCATTCAGTCCCTGCCACTGCTCGGTCATGGCAAAGTGCGCGATAACTATGCTGTCGGCGACGACAAGATCCTGATCGTCACCACCGACCGCCTGTCGGCCTTCGACGTGGTCATGAACGAGCCGATCCCGGGCAAGGGCATGGTACTGAACCAGATGAGCGATTTCTGGTTCGAGAAGCTCGGCCACATCGTGCCGAACCACCTGACCGGCGTGGCGCCGGAAAGCGTGGTCGCCCAGAACGAGGTAGAGCAGGTGCGCGGCCGCGCGGTCGTGGCCAAGCGCCTGAAGCCGATCCTGGTCGAAGCCGTGGTGCGCGGCTACATCATCGGTTCCGGCTGGAAGGACTATCAGCAAAGCGGCGCCATCTGCGGCATTCAGCTGCCAAGCGGCCT
Source organism: Massilia sp. (assembly GCF_031995545.1). Taxonomy (GTDB): domain Bacteria; phylum Pseudomonadota; class Gammaproteobacteria; order Burkholderiales; family Burkholderiaceae_D; genus Telluria. Next base: position 86,976 of record NZ_DAMAGA010000007.1, on the reverse strand, counting down.
GCGCCAGGCCGACAAGCTCCCTGAGCCGCTGTTCACCCCGGCCGCCAAGGCCGACATCGGCGAGCACGACGAAAACATCTCGTTCGCCCAGATGGAAGAAAAGATCGGCGCCGAGCTGGCCGCCAAGATGCGCGACATCAGCATCCAGCTGTACACCACCGCCGCCGAATATGCGGCAACCAAAGGCATCATCATCGCCGACACCAAGTTCGAATTCGGCCTCGACGAAAACGGCGTGCTGCACCTGATGGACGAAGTGCTGACCGCCGACTCGTCGCGCTTCTGGCCGGCCGACTCGTACGCGCCGGGCATGTCGCCGCCGTCGTACGACAAGCAGTTCGTGCGCGACTACCTGGAAACCCTGACCGACTGGAACAAGACCGCGCCGGCCCCGGCCCTGCCGCAGGACGTCATCGAAAAAACCCAGGCCAAGTACTTCGAAGCCATTGAACGCCTGACCGGCGAAAAGCTGAAGGCGTAACCGATGACCGAACAAGCAAAGCCATTGGTTGGCGTCATCATGGGCTCGTCGTCGGACTGGGACGTGATGCAGAATGCCGTTGCGATCCTGAAACAGTTCGGCGTGCCGTTCGAAGCGCAAGTGATTTCGGCGCACCGCATGCCGGACGAGATGTTCACCTATGCAGAGCAGGCCCGTTCGCGCGGCCTGCGCGCCATCATTGCCGGCGCCGGCGGCGCGGCCCACCTGCCGGGCATGGTGGCCGCCAAGACCATCGTGCCGGTGCTGGGCGTGCCGGTACCGTCGAAATACCTGCGCGGCGAGGATTCGCTGCTGTCGATCGTGCAGATGCCGAAGGGCGTGCCGGTGTCGACCTTCGCCATCGGCGAAGCCGGCGCCGCCAACGCGGCCCTGACCGCGGTGGCGATCATCGCCGCAAACGACGATGCGCTGGCCGACAAGCTGGAGCAGTTCCGCCGCGACCAGACCGCCGCCGCCCAGGCAATGACTCTCCCGGTTTAAACAGATGAATCAACCGTTTCTCCCATCTGCCGATCCGTCGACCTGGCTCGGCGTGATGGGCGGCGGCCAGCTCGGCCGCATGTTCGCCCACGCCGCCCAGGCCATGGGCTACAAGGTCGCCGTGCTCGAGCCGAGCGCCGATTGCCCGGCAGGGCAGGTTGCCGACCGTACCGTCGAAGGTGCGTACGACAATGGCGCCGCCTTGACCGACCTGGCGGCGCTGTGCGCGGCCGTTACCACCGAATTCGAGAACGTCCCGGCCGACAGCCTGGCGCAGCTCGCAGCAAGCAGCTTCGTCGCGCCGTCGAGCCTGTGCGTGCAGATCGCGCAAGACCGCATCCTCGAAAAGAAGTTCTTCGTCGACTGCGCGCCAACTTCGAACGTGCTGCCGGCCCCGCACAAGACCATCGCTTCGCATGCCGACATCGACGCCATCGGCGACGACCTGCTGCCGGGCATCCTGAAAACCGTGCGCATGGGCTACGACGGCAAGGGCCAGGTGCGCGTGCGTTCGCGTGACGACGTGCGCGCCGCCTTCGACAGCATGGAAGGCGTGACCTGCCTGCTGGAAAAAATGCTGCCGCTGGCCTATGAAGTCTCGGTGCTGACCGCGCGTGGCGCCGACGGTGCCTCGGTGGTGTATCCGATCGCCGAGAACGTGCATCGCGACGGCATCCTGTTCACCACCACCGTGCCGGGCCCGAACGTGTCCAATGCCTGCGCCAGACAGGCGCAGGATGCGGCGCGCGCCATCGTCGCCCAGTTGGGCTACGTCGGCGTGCTGTGCATCGAATTCTTCGTGCTCGAAGACGGCACCCTGGTGGTCAACGAGATGGCGCCGCGTCCGCACAACAGCGGCCACTACACCATCGACGCCTGCATCACCAGCCAGTTCGCGCAGCAGGTGCGCGCGATGGCGCGCCTGCCGCTGGGCGACGTGCGCCAGCATTCGCCCGCCGTCATGCTGAACATCCTGGGCGACGTCTGGTTCGACGGCGACACCGTGCGCGAACCGGCCTGGGATGGGGTATTGGCGCTGCCCGGCGCCAACCTGCACCTGTACGGCAAGAACGATCCGCGCCGCGGTCGCAAGATGGGCCACGTGACCTTCGTCGCGCCGACGCTGCAGCAAGCACAGGACAGCCTGAACACCGCCTGCGCCATCCTCGGGATCGAGCCGTAAATGAGCCAGCAGATTGACGAGGCGGCGCGCGCGCTGGAAGCCGGCCAGCTGGTCGCCTTCCCGACCGAGACCGTGTATGGCCTGGGCGCCGACGCCGAAAACCCGGCAGCGGTGGCCGCCATCTACGCCGCCAAGGGCCGCCCGCAAGACCATCCGGTGATCGTGCACCTGGCGCCGGAAGCGCCGCTCGATTACTGGGCCTGCGATATTCCGCAGGAAGCGCATGCGCTGGCCGACGCCTTCTGGCCGGGCCCGCTGACCATGATCCTGAAGCGCGCCGCGAATATTCCCGATGCGGTGAGCGGCGGTCAGGACACGGTCGGCCTGCGCAGCCCGTCGCACCCGGTGGCGCTGGCGCTGCTGCGCGCCTTCAAAGGTGGCAAGGGTGGCGTCGCGGCACCGTCGGCCAACAAATTCGGCCACGTCAGCCCGACCCTTGCCCAGCACGTGCAGGATGAATTCGGCGCGGACGGCAGCGTGGCCATGGTGCTGGACGGCGGTGCGGCCCAGGTCGGCATCGAATCGACCATCGTCGACCTGTCGCGCCTGGATACGCATGGCCCGGTTCTTTTACGTCCTGGCCATATCTCGGCCGAAGCGATCGCCGCCGTGATCGACCGCCTGCCGGCAGCGCCCGACGCCGCCGCGCCGCGCGCCTCGGGTACGCTGGAGTCGCACTACGCACCGCATACGCCGGTGGCGATGCAGGAGCGTGCGGCGCTGCTGGACACCCTGGCCGCCCTGGCCGGCGCTGGCCGCAAGGTGGCGCTGATCCATTACACCGATCTGCCGCCGACCCACGCGGCCCAGCGCCTGCCGGCCACACCGGACGGTTTCGCCCACGCGCTGTACGCCGCGCTGCGCGCGATGGACGGGCAGGGCGCCGACGTGATCCTGGTCGAAGCCCCGCCGCAGGATGGCGCGTGGCTGGGCGTCAACGACCGGCTGCGCCGGGCTGCCCATGGATCGACAGGAATCGTCCACGGTCTGCTCAACAAGCAGACTGTTATTTGCTAATCATCAAATAATGAACTGACGGGGCGCAAGACGCCCCGTAGTTACATTTGTGCGTTACAAAATCATTCTTTCGAGCATCAAATGCAGCGCTATAATCGCTTCCCACTGATGGCCCATCGATTCTGATAGGTGTGGCGAGCAACGAGGATTTCCGCAACGGATTTCGTTAGACAAGCGGATTGAAGACTGGCATATTAATCAGGATGCGAATAGCACGGGCGTTCGTTTCAAAATAATTCACTCAGGAGACACAATGCGTCATACCAAACTCGCGCTGGCGGTGTTGACCGCGGCTGTGCTGACCGCCTGCGGCGGCGGCACCAGCCCGAAAGGCGGCAACCAGACCAACAAGATCACGTTCAGCAACCAGGTGTCGTTCGGCGACAGCCTGTCCGACGTCGGCACCTACGCGGTCGGCGCGGTCAAGGCGGCCGGCGGCGGCAAGTTCACCATCAATGGCGACAGCACCGCCAAGAACGTCGATCTGACCGGCAAGAACTGGCTCGAATTCATGGCTGCCCAGCTGAACCTGCCGGCCCCGTGCGCCGCCCAGACCGGTCTGCAGGGCGATGCGTCGCTCGGCTTCTCGGTGCCGATCGTTACCTACGCCAATTGCTACAACTACGCCCAAGGCGGCGCGCGCGTGATCAATCCCATCGGCCCAGGCAATGCCCAGGCCGGTTCGCCGATCGGCGAAACGACCGTCCCGCTGGTCACCCAGATCGCCAACCATCTGGCCAAGGCCAATGGCAAGTTCACCGGCACCGAGCTGGTGACCGTGGTGGCCGGTGGCGGCGACATCCTGTTCCAGCTCGGTTCGCTGACCCAGGTCGGCAACACCGCCGGCGCCCAGGCCTTCGGCACCGCGCTGGCGACCCGCCTGGCAGCCGGCGCGACCGATCCGCGCGCCGCCGCGCAGGCCATCGGCGTGGCGATCGCCACCGAAAACGCGCGTCCGGGCAAGACCGACCAGAGCGTGGTGCAGGCCGCCGTCGGCGCCGCCGCACGCCAGCCTGGCAACCAGGCGGTCGCCCAGCCGGCCGTGTACGGTCCGATCGTGGCCGCCGCGCAAGCCGAAGGCACTGCCGCCGGCACCGCCGCCGCAACTGCTTATGCCACCAACAACGCGACCCGCATGGTCACCGAGATGGGTACCGCCGGCGCCCAGCTGGCTGGCCTGATCAAGAGCGAACTGCTGGCCAAGGGCGCGAAGTACGTGATCGTCGGTAACCTGCCTGACGTCGCCAGCACTCCGGCCGCCAAGTCGCGCCCGGTAGCGATCCAGCAGCTGGCCGCCGCCATGATCTCCGCCTTCAATACCCAGCTCAAGACCAGCCTGGGTGCGGACGATGCGCGCGTCCTGTACACCGACCTGTACACCGTCAGCAACGACCAGGTGAAAAACCCTGGCCCGTATGGCCTGACCAACACCAGCACCCCGGCCTGCGGACCGAATGCGCTGGGTACGACCTCCCTGATCTGCACCGCCAACAACACGGTTGCAGGTGACGTGAGCCGCTACATGTTTGCCGACGAGACCCACCCGACGCCGTTCGAGTACGACCTCATCGCGCGTTATGTCCTGAAGGACATGGCAATCAAGGGCTGGCTGTAAGCAGCGGCGGGCCTGCTCCGGTGAGCGGGCCCTTACACACGAATCAGGAGAAAACATGAAAGTACGTTTCAACAGCATGATCAAGCTGCTGGGTGTGGCTGCCGCGCTGGCCTTCGCGAACGGCGCCGCGGCGCAGTCGGCCGGCCAGCTGACCGCCAAGATCGGCGTCAACCAGCTGACCCCGAAAGTGGAAAGCGGCGACATCAGCGCGCCGGCACTGCCGGGCACCAAGGCCGCGGTCGGCAACGACATGCAGCCGGTGCTGATCTTCGCCTACGGCATCACCGACAATATCTCGACCGAAGTGGCGCTGGGCACCCCGTACAAGCACAAGATCTTCGGCGCCGGCGCGATCGAAGGCACCGGCGTGCTGGGCACCGTCGAGGCGCTGCCGCCGACCGTGTTCCTGCAATACCGCTTCTTCCAGCCGACCGCGGCCTTCCGTCCATTCATCGGCATCGGCGCCACTTACGCCTACTTCATGAAGGAACGCGGTTCGGCCAGGATGACCGCGATCACCAACCCGGGCAGCGGCGTGCCGACCACCTTCAGCATCGACAACAAGTTCACCTACACCGCGCAAGTGGGTATCGCGATGAACTTCACCGAGAAGTGGTTCGCCGACGTCACCGTCAACAAGACGCGCCTGCGCACCGACGTCAACTTCTCGACTGGCCAGACCCAGTTCATGAAGCTCGATCCGGTGGCGGTGGTGCTGGCTGTCGGCTACAAGTTCTGAGCCACAGTTCGCCGCACATGGAGCCCGCTTCGGCGGGCTTTTTATTGCGCGCCGGCGTTCGTGGCGTCAATGCAGGCCGCGTGCGTACTGCGTGAAATGCTCGGAGCTGAGCGCGCGCTGGTACAGGTAGCCCTGGTAGATATAGCACCCGGCATCGGATAAAAACTGGCGCTGCCCCGGCGTCTCGACCCCTTCCGCGATCACCTGCAGCCCCAGGCTGTCCCCCAGCGCGATGATCGAGCGCACGATCGAGGCGTCGTTCTGGTCGGTCAGCACGTCGCGCATGAAGGAGTGGTCGATCTTGAGCTGGTCCAGCGGCAGCTTGCGCAGGTAGGCCAGCGATGAATAGCCGGTGCCGAAGTCGTCCAGCGAAAAACTCAGGCCGCGCCGCTTCAGGGTGGCCATGGTGTGCGCCGTTTGCGAAAAGTCCGATACCACCAGGCTTTCGGTCAGTTCCAGTTTCAATCCCGACGGCTCGACCCCGCTGTGCTCGAAGATCTGGTGCAGCATGGCGACGAAATCCGGTTCGGTAAACTGGCGCGCGCTGACGTTCACCGACAGCGTCAGGCCAGCCGTCTCCTTCACGCGCTGCCAGCGCGCCAGCTCGGCGCAGGCGGTGCGCAGCACCCAGCGGCCGATGTCGATGATCATGCCGCTTTCCTCGGCCGCACGGATGAACTCGGCCGGATACAGCAGCTTGCCGTTGGGCAGGCGCCAGCGCAGCAGCGCCTCGGCCCCGAGCACGTGGCCGGACCGGTCCAGCTGCGGCTGGTAATGCAGCTCGAATTCGTCGTGCTGCAGCGCGCGCCGCAGGCCGCCCTCGAGCTGGGCGCGGGCCGACCACGCGGCCTGTACCGCCGGGTCGTGGAAGCGGAAGGTGTTGCGCCCCGACGCCTTGGCCTGGTACATCGCGGCGTCGGCCTGGCGCAGCGTCGATTCGACGGTGTCGACCGTGCCGCACAGCGTCACCACGCCCACGCTGACCGACAGCGTGTAGCCGAGGTCGGCCAGCTGGAACGGCGCCGCCATGGCGGCCAGTACTTTGCGCGCCACCGTTTCGGCCTGCAGCGCCGCCAGTTCGCGCGTGTCTTCCACCGGCTGCAGCAGGATCACGAATTCGTCGCCGCCCAGGCGCGCCACCATGTCCGATTCGCGCACGCAGTGTTCGAGCCGGCGCGCCACCGCCTGCAGCAGCAGGTCGCCGGCGGCGTGGCCCTGGCTGTCGTTGAGGTACTTGAAGTTGTCGAGGTCGCAGAACATCAGCGCCCCGCACTTGCGCGTGCGCGCGCTGCCGAGCAGGGCGCGGCGCAGGTGGTCGAGCAGGTTGGCGCGGTTCGGCAGTTCGGTCAGCGAATCGAAGAACGCCAGGCGGAAAATCCTGGCTTCGTTGATCTTGCGCTCGCTGATGTCAGTGCCGATCACCAGGATCTTCTGGGAAGCTTCGAGCCCTTCGTCCGGCGGCAGCAGGGTCCAGCGGGTATCGACGTCGAGCGTGCTGCCATCGCGCCGCACGTGATCCAGTTCGCCCACCCACTCGCCGTCGGCGACCGTGTGCGCGAAGGCCAGGTGGTACAACTCGGGCTTGTCGCACAACAGGTCGCAGAAGCGCTTGCCGTGCGCTTCCGACGCGCTCCAGCCATACAGGCGCTCGGCGCCGCGGTTCCAGTAATGGATGCGCGAATCCATGTCGAGCGCGATGATGGCGTCGCGCGCGCGCTGCAGATACGATGCCTGCTCCATCACCAGCTGGTCGGCCTGCTTGGGCAGCGTGAAGTCGGACATGAAGCCTTCCAGCATGCCCTGCCCATCGTTGGCCGGGTTGAGGGCGCCCTGTTCACATATCCAGCGCACGTCGCCGCCGGCGGTGCGGATGCGGTAGGTGACGTGGAAAGCCTGCTCCTGCGCCAGCGCCTCGGCGACCGCCTGTTCCACCTGAGCGCGGTCGTCGGGCAGGATCAGGCTGGCGAACGACAGGCCGGGTCGCGCGGTGAACGCGGCGGGCGAATAGCCGGTCAGCTGCTCGATGCCGTCGCTCAGGAACAGCATGCTCCATTCGCCATCGTTGAGGCAGCGGTAGGCGGCGCCGGGCAGGTTGCGCAGCAGCAGGTCAAGCGACATGGCGCTGCCCTGTTCAGGTGCGGATGGATCCAGTACGGGCAACGTTGGGCTCATCATGCCTCGCTGGCGAATGGGCGTCTATTACGACTGGGTCTGCCAATCAGACGTGGTGTTTACGATGGTAGCGCAAAAGTAGTGCATGTCTGGTATGCGATAGATCAAATGACATGCAATATGTTCAGATGAGATCGCCATACCACGGAAGGTGTCCTTCATTCTGCAAGGCGTGACAATTGCAGTATCTATTCATGCAGCATGGAATGTGCTGGCAATGTTCTTTTAGTAACCTTGCATGCTAGACTTCCCGCTTCCGGCCGCCGCGCCATGATCTCTCACGCCACGTGGCAACAATTCCCATCCTGCTCCACAGCATTCTCCTGATCGGCCTGCTATGCGCCGCGGCGCAAGCATTCGCGTCACAGACCGATCCGGCTGGCCGCAGCGGCTTACGCGCGCTGCGCATTGACCCCAATGCGGCGCCGCGCATCGACGGCATGCTGGACGATGCCGTCTGGCAGCGGGCGCCGGCGTTCACCGCCTTTCACAAGCATGCCCCGCGCGACGGTGCCCACCTGCCCGTCGGACTTGCGACCGAGGTGCGCCTGGTGGTCGACGATGACGCGCTGGTGTTCGGCATCCGCGCGCGCGATCCGCAGCCTGGCCTGCTGCGCGGCACACTGGCGCGGCGCGACAAGGTCGGCCTCGACCAGGATTTCATCGGCATCTGGATCGACCCGGTCGGCCATGGACGCAGCGCCCAGTTCGTGCGCATCAACACCTCCGGCGTGGTGACCGACGGCATGCACCGCGCCGAGGACGACGAAACCGACCTCGGGCCCGACTTCCCGATCGAGACCGCGGTGCGCCTGCTGCCCGACGGCTACAGCATGGAAGTGCGCTGGCCGCTGTCGAACCTGCGTTTTCCTTACATGGGCGGACGCAACTGGCAGATGATGGTCGAGCGCAGCATCCCGCATGCCGACGGCGCCTTGCTGGTATCGGCGCCGTTTCGCATCGATGCGCTGAGTCATTTGAGCTTCCTGCAGGAAGTCGAGGACATGGAAGCCACGGTGGCGGCGGTGCGCGACCGCGCCTTCCTGGAGTTGCGCCCGGAGCTGACGGTGCGGCGCGAACGCGCCAGCCTCCCGGGCGAGCGCACGCGCGGCCGGCAGGCCGCTCTGGGCCTGGAGATCAACGCCCGCCCGCGCGCCGACTGGGTCTTCAACGCCACCTTGAATCCCGATTACTCGCAGGTCGAGATCGACGAGCCGGTGTCGCAGGGGGCCGGCAACATCGCCTTCAGTCTGCCCGAGAAGCGCGGCTTTTTCCTGGAGAGCGCCGACGTGCTGGGCCTGCCGCTGGCGGCGTTTTATTCGCGCACGATCAACGATCCCGAATACGGTCTGCGCGCCACATGGCGCGCCGCCCATGCCGACTCGACCGCCATGAGCCTGCGCGACGAGCCGGGCGGCCTGGTGCTGCGCGGCCAGCCATACGCGACGCTGGAATACCTGCAGCCGCGGCGTACCGTGGCCAGCCTGTGGCGCGGGCGCTGGCACGGTGACGGTTGGCTGCTCGGCGGCTTCGCTTCGCAGCGCGACTACCATGCCTTCGGCAGCAACGACGTGCTCGGGGCCGATGCCCAGTGGCGCGGCGAAGGCGCGGACGGCGGGCAGCGCCAGGCCACGCTGGTGGCGATGCATTCGCGCACCGACGCCGGCTTCGACGCGGACGGGCGCCAGATGCGCCAGGCGCGGCGCTCGGGCAGCTACCTGTCGGGCAAGTTCATCCACAGTTCGGAACGCTGGTGGAACGAGTTCGTCGTCGAGGCAGTGGGGCCCGGTTTCGTCAACGACAACGGCTTCGTGCCGCAGGCCGGCATCGTCAAGGCCAGCGCCGAACTGAACCGTATCCTGGGCGGGCGCACGCTCGGGCCCTTGCAGCTGTATGAACTCGAGGCGCACCTGGGACTGCACCAGACCCGCACCCTGGCCGACAGCGTCAGCGGCCAGCCGGGCGGAGAAATCATCGACAGCAAGCTGCGCCCCGGCTTCTGGATGGCGGCGCCACTGCAGACCGGGTTGTGGGCCCAGCTCGGCTTCGACCGCCAGCGCGGCCGGCCCGGCGGCGCGCTGCACGCCGTGCCGGCATTGCACGTTGGGCTGGAAACGACGCCGGCGCCGTGGATTTCGCGGGTCGCGGCCGAGGTATCGCTCGGGCGCCAGCTGGACGTCGATGCCGACCGCGTCGGGCCGGGCGGGAATGCGACGCTGGACGTCGGCCTGCGCTTTCCGCTGCGGCGGGGCTGGGCGCTGGAACTGGACCATCACGTGTATCGGGCCTGGGTGCGCGGCACGCTGGGGCAACCGGCGTTTTCCGACACCGCCTGGCGCTGGCTGGCGCTGCTGCATTTCAGTCCGCGCGATTCGGTCCGCCTGCTGGCGCAGAATACCTGGGCCGCGCGGCGCGACGATGGCGTGACCCAGCTGCCGGCCTGGAACGATCGCCAGATCCACCGCTCGCTGCTGTACCGCTACCAGTGGCGCCACGGACGCATCGTGTCGTTCGGCGTGGTCGACGACAAGCTGCCGCTGGTGGACGAGCGCAGTCGGTCGCTGACCTTCAAGCTGCAGTGGGAAGTGTGAGGACGTCTTGATGACACCGCGCCGCCGGGAGAGGCGGCGCGGCAGGACGGGTCAGAACGCGGCGATGCCGGTCTGGGCGCGGCCCAGGATCAGGGCGTGGATGTCGTGCGTGCCTTCATAGGTGTTGACCACCTCGAGATTGACCATGTGGCGGATGATGCCGAATTCGTCCGAGATGCCGTTACCGCCCAGCATATCGCGCGCGGTGCGGGCGATGTCGAGTGCCTTGCCGCACGAATTGCGCTTCATGATCGAGGTGATCTCGACCGCCGCCGTGCCTTCGTCCTTCATGCGGCCCAGTCGCAGGCAGCCCTGCAGGCCGAGGGTGATCTCGGACTGCATGTCGGCCAGCTTCTTCTGCACCAGCTGGTTCGCGGCCAAGGGTTTACCGAACTGCTGGCGGTCGATCGTGTACTGGCGCGCGGTATGCCAGCAGTCTTCGGCCGCACCGAGCGCACCCCAGGCGATGCCGTAGCGCGCCGAGTTCAGGCAGGTGAACGGGCCTTTCAGGCCGCGCACTTCGGGGAAGGCGTTTTCTTCCGGGCAGAACACATTGTCCATCACGATCTCGCCGGTGACCGACGAGCGCAGGCCGAACTTGCCGTGGATTGCCGGTGCGCTCAGGCCCTTCCAGCCTTTTTCCAGCACGAAGCCGCGGATCGCGCCTTCGTCATCCTTGGCCCAGACCACGAACACGTCGGCCACCGGAGAATTGGTGATCCACATTTTCGAGCCGGTGAGCGCGTAGCCGCCGTCGACCTTGCGTGCGCGCGTGACCATCGAGGCCGGGTCGGAGCCGTGGTTCGGTTCGGTCAGGCCGAAGCAGCCGATCCATTCGCCGGTGGCCAGCTTCGGCAGATATTTCTGGCGCGTCTCTTCATTGCCGAATTCGTAGATCGGTACCATCACCAGCGACGATTGCACGCTCATCATCGAGCGGTAACCGGAATCGACACGTTCGACTTCGCGCGCGATCAGGCCGTAGGCGACATAGTTCAGGGCCGGGCCGCCGTACTGTTCCGGGATGGTCGGGCCGAGCAGTCCCAGTTCGCCCATCTCGCGGAAGATCGAGGTGTCCATCGCTTCGTGGCGGAACGCTTCCAGGATGCGCGGCCGCAGCTTGTCCTGGCAGTAGGCGGCGGCGGCATCGCGTACCATGCGCTCGTCGTCGGTCAGCTGGCTGTTCAGCAGCAGCGGATCATCCCAGTGGAACTGGGCGCGGGAAGGCTTGCGAGGCGAATCTGGAAGGCTCATCGGGAATCCTGTCTCTATGTTTTGGCGTACGCCGGCATGGCGGCTGCACCATTATAGAAACGCGCACTTCCTGCATCTTTTGAAACTGCGACAGGCATTTTCATTTTTGACCTGTCGCGCCCGGCGACAGTCAGCGCTGCGGCGTGCTGGCGAACTTGCCGCCGTGGAAGATCAGGGCCGGCTGGGGATGGACCTGGCATTGCTCGACTTCACCGACGAAGATGACGTGGTCGCCTTCCGGGTAGCGGCTGCGGTTGTGGCACTCGAACCAGGCCGACACGCCTTTCAGGATCGGCAGGCCGGTGCGCGACAGTTCGAACTCGACGTCGGCGAACGGGTTCTCGCTACGGCGCGAAAAGCGCATGGCGAGCTCTTCCTGGCCGGCCGACAGCACGTTGATCACGTAGTGCGAGTTGCCGCTGAACACCGGCAGGCTGTTGGCACCGGCGCCCAGGCTCCACAGCACCAGCGGCGGGTCGAGCGAGACCGAGTTGAACGAGCTGGCGGTGAGGCCGCGGAAACTGCCGTCGGCCAGGCGCGTGGTAATGACCGTCACGCCGGTCGCGAACTGCGACAGCGCATGGCGGAAATGGGTCGTATCGAAGCCGCGCGTGGTGGCGCGGGGAGAGCGTGTATTCATCGGTGTCCTGAATGTTGGCGCTCATTATGCCATTGACAAGCGAATCCGTGCCGCCACGGGCGGCGGGGGCCTGTTCACGCGCGCTGTTTGGAACCGCCGGTTGGCTGCCGCACTGCATGAACAGTCGCTTTGCGCTACATTAAGGCTTATCCAAACAGACTAATACCAAGGTGAATCTCATGAGTGAGCAAACAAGGGAAGTCGCCATCCTGGGTGGCGGATGTTTCTGGTGCGTGGAAGCGGTGTACCTGGAAGCGCGCGGCGTGACCAAGGTGGAATCCGGCTACATGGGCGGCCAGGTGGACAATCCGACCTACGAGCAGGTGTGCAGCGGCACCACCGGCCACGTGGAAGTGGTGCGGCTGGAATTCGATCCGTCGGTCATCGGGTACCGCGAGATCCTGGAGATCTTCTTCACCATCCACGATCCGACCACGCAAGACCGCCAGGGCAACGACGTCGGCCCGCAATACCGCTCGGCCATCTTCACCACCTCGCCCGAGCAGGAAACGACCGCGCGCAAGGTGATGGAAGAAATGCGCCTGGTGTGGGACGCGCCGATCGTTACCCAGATCCTGCCTGAAGATACCTGGTACAAGGCCGAGGAGTATCACCAGAATTACTTCGCGCAGCATCCGCTGCAGGGGTATTGCGCGTTCGTGGTGGCGCCGAAGGTGACCAAGTTCCGCAAGACGTTCGCGGATCGCCTGAAAGCGTAACGCCGCTCACGCATACATGTACAAACGCGACCACGGCATCTGCGCCGGGTCGCTCCCAGCCTTGCCGCACACGATCTGGTACAGGCTGATGCGGTCGTGGGCAAACGCATAGGCGCAGCCGGCCAGATAGACCTGCCAGATGCGAAAGCGGCGCTTGTCGGTCAGCGTGCGCAGCAGGTCGGCGTTGCGCTCGAAATTCTCGGTCCAGATGGCGCAGGTGCGCGCGTAGTGGCGGCGCAGGTTTTCCACGTCGCGCACTTCGAGGCCGCCTTCCTGCATCGCCTTGATCACCGTCCCCAGGTGCGCCAGCTCGCCGTGCGGAAACACGTATTCGTCGATGAACCGGCCGCCGCCGTAGGGCGTGGCGCCGTTGCGCGGATCGGTGTTGGTGATGCCGTGGTTCATAACGATGCCGCCCGGCGCCAGCAGCCGTTCCAGGCGCCCGAAATAATCCTTCAGGTGGCGCACGCCGACGTGCTCGAACATGCCGACGCTGGTGATGCGCTCGAACCGGCCTTCGATGTCGCGGTAGTCCTGCAGGCGGATCTCGATCCGGTCCTGCAGGCCGGCGCGTTCCACCCGCTCGCGCGCCAGCGTGGCCTGGTTCTCGGACAGGGTGACGCCGACGCAGCGCGCGCCGAAGCGGCCGGCCGCGCGCAGCACCAGCGCGCCCCAGCCGCAGCCGACGTCGAGCAGGGTCTGGCCGGGGCGCAGGTCGATCTTTTTGAGGATATGGTCGATCTTGCGCGTCTGCGCGGTGGCCAGGTCTTCGTCGCCGCGTTCGAAATAGGCGCAGGAGTACACCATGCCGGGATCGAGCCAGGCGGCGTAGAAGGCGTTGGAGACGTCGTAGTGGTAGCGCACCGCGTCGCGGTCGCGCTCGCGGGTATGCGGGGTTGTCGGGCGTGCGGGCTTTTCTGGCGCGGGGCTCAGATGCAGCAGCCGGGCCAGACTTTTCAAGGGGCCGCCCGGCCGCGCCGCGTTGGCCGCGCCCCAGGCCGCGAGCGCGTTGCCGACGTCGATGATGTCGGCCGCGCGCCCGATGACGTCGATCGCGCCTTCGACGTAGGCGCGTCCCAGGCTGTACAGGGAAGGGGAGCGCAGGTAGCGCAGCGCGCCCGGGCCCGGGATGCGGATGGTCACGCGCGGCGGGTCGGGCGAGAGGTCGGCGTGCTCGCCGTTCCATAGCTCGATGCGCAGCGGCAGCGTCAGCTGCTCGAGCGCGCCGCCGGTCGATACCGGCAGCTTGATCTGGTCCAACACGTCCACCCTCCCACGGTCGCGGAAGGCCGGCGTGTCAGGGACAGCGCCGCCGGCCTACGGTTGCAAGCGCTGGCGGGTCCAGCTGCCGTCTTCCTGCCGCTCGTACACGATGCGGTCGTGGAAGCGCGAACGCCGTCCCTGCCAGAATTCGATGCGCTCGGGGACCAGGCGGAAGCCGCCCCAGTTGTCCGGGCGCGCCGGGTCCTCGCCGGCCCTTTGCGCCACCGTTTCATAATTGGCTTCGAGCTGGGCACGGCTGGCGATGGGAGCGCTCTGCTGCGAGGCGATCGCGGACAGCCGGCTCTTGAGCGGACGGCTACGGAAATAACGGTCGCTTTCCTCGGGCGCAGTGCGCTCCACACGTCCTTCGATGCGCACCTGACGCTCAAGTTCGCTCCAGAAGAAGAGCAATGCGGCGTAGCTGTTGTCGCTCAAATCCCGGGACTTCTTGCTGTCGTAATTCGTGTACCAGGTGAAACCACGCGCGTCGAACTGCTTGACCAGCACGATGCGCGAACTCGGACGGCCACCCGCCGCCACGGTGGCCAGCGTCATCGCGTTCGGTTCGTTGACCTCGGCCTTCAGCGCCTGCTCGAACCAGGCGGTGAACTGCGCGATCGGGTCGTCCAGCACGTCGGCTTCGTCCAGCGTGGCCTGGCCGTAGTCCTTGCGCAGGTCGGCGACCGCCTGGCCGAGTTTGGGCGACAGCGGCGCGTTCGCATCGACCAGGCCGCGCCGCAGCTGCATCGACTGGCCCAGGCGCGCCATCTGCTCGGGCGAGAACAGACGCATCGCCATCGGCGCCATCGTGCCTTCCTCGCGCTCCATGTGCGCCGTGTAGCTGGCCACGAAGCGCGCCACGGTGGCGGCATTGAGCGCAGTGCCGGTGCCTTCGGCGATCGCGGTCAGCTGCTCGTGCAGGTCTTGCCACATGGCGTCCATGTCCTTGTGGTCCTGCAGGATGGTCGGCGCCAGCGCCTGCAGGGTGGCGGCGTCCTCGCCTTGCGCCACGGCGTGCAGCATCGGGATCAGGTCCTGCTCCTCGTCGTCGTGGTGCAGATGGGCGGCCTTGTCGAAGTAGCGCAGCACCGCGCTTGCGGCCTGGCGCGCCTGTTCGTCGGCGCCGTGCCCGGGCAGGTGGGCCAGCAGCTTTTCAAGAGTGGCCAGCTGCTTGCGGATGCGGCCGTGGCAGTGCTTGAGGACGGCGATCGGCTGGCTGAAATCGGGAGCGGTGTCGGGCAAAAGAGAGGTCATTGGCGTATTAGTGACACACAAGAATAGGAGACAGAGATTTTTGATTGACTAAGAGCTATTTTAGTGCAGTTGCGCAAGAGCGGTCCGCTACAATGCTGGGATGAACACGATCAACACCTCTATTTTTTCGGCAGCACTGGAAGAAGAAGTCGACTTCGCGCGTCGCTTCGGCGGCATCGCGCGCCTGTATGGCGAGCGTGCGCTGGAACGTTTCCGCGGGGCGCACGTTTGCGTGATCGGCGTCGGCGGCGTCGGCTCGTGGGTGGTCGAGGCGCTGGCGCGCAGCGCGGTCGGCCGCCTGACCCTGATCGACCTCGACAACGTGGCCGAATCGAACATCAACCGCCAGATCCAGGCCTTGAGCTCGACCGTCGGCATGCCCAAGATCGAAGCCCTCAAGCAGCGCATCGCCGGCATCAATCCGTTCTGCCGGGTAGACCTGGTCGAGGATTTCATCGATCCCGACAACATCACGACTCTGGTCGCGAATAAAGGTTTCGACTACGTGGTTGACGCCATCGACAGCGTCAAGCCGAAGGCGGCGCTGATCGCCTGGTGCCACGCCAATGCGATGCCGCTGGTGGTGGTGGGCGGCGCCGGTGGCCAGACGGATCCGACCAAGGTCGAGTTGCGCGACCTGGCGCGCACCGAGCAGGAACCGCTGCTCAAGAAGGTGCGCAAGATCCTGCGCGCGCAATATGGCTTCGCGCGTGGCGAGAAGCAGAAATACCACATCGATGCCGTGTTCTCGATGGAGCCGCTGCGCTATCCGGACAGCGGCGACGCCTGCGCGGTCGACCCGAACAGCATTACCGGCCTGAATTGCGCCGGCTTCGGTTCGAGCATGGTGGTCACCACCACCTTCGGCATGGTGGCCGCCGGCCAGGTGCTGCGCAAGCTGGCCGCAGCGGCGATGGCCGAGGCGGACGAAGCGGCCGCTGAACCGGTCCCGGCCGCCGCCGTGCAAGCTGGGCAAGGCGAAGCGGCCTTGCTATCATAGGTTCAGCCGTGATCGTGTCGGTCGCGGCCTTTTGATGGAAGAGACCACATGATTCGTCGATCCGCATTCATCGTCCTGCTGCTGGCGGCAGCGGGCGTTCAGGCGCAGCAGGAAGGCGCGCAGGACCCGAGCAAGCCGCCGATCCAGCCGCCGCCGGAAGCGCAGCAGCAGGCCACGCCGCCCGCCGCGCCAACCGCGGTGCCGCCGGCGGAACCGCAGCCGGCCACGCCGGTCCCGCAGGCAGCGCCGGAAGCGCCTGCGCCGCAGGTCGAGATCATCGACCGGGTAGTGGGCAAGGGTGCGGAAGCATCGGCCGGCAGCAAGGTCAAGGTCAACTACACCGGCTGGTTCCACAAGCCGCTGGCGCCCAAGCAGCGCGGCCGCAAATTCGATTCTTCGCTCGACGCCGGCCGCACGCCGATCGAATTCCAGCTCGGCGCCGGACGCGTGATCAAGGGCTGGGAGCAGGGCGTGGCCGGCATGAAGGCCGGCGGCAAGCGCACCCTGATCATCCCCAGCGCCCTGGCCTACGGCAAGCGCGGCGCGGGCGGCGGCGCGATCCCGCCGGATTCCGATCTCATCTTCGACGTGGAACTGCTGGACGTGAAATAACGTCGAAATCATTCATCGCGTCAGGCGACTTGACGCGGGTAACAAGTCTGCGGGAGGCCGATGTGCGTATCGCGAACGATGTCACTGAATTGATTGGCAATACCCCGCTGGTGCGGATCCGCAGGCTGGCTAGCGGCAGCGGCGCCGACCTGGTCGGCAAGCTCGAATTCCACAACCCGGCGCACAGCGTCAAGGACCGCATCGGCCTGGCCATGATCGAGGCCGCCGAGGCGGCCGGTCTTGTCACGCCGGATACCATCATCGTCGAACCCACCAGCGGCAACACCGGCATCGCACTGGCGATGGTGTGCGCCGCACGTGGCTACCGCTGCCGGCTGGTGATGCCCGACACCATGAGCAACGAGCGGCGCATGCTGCTGCGCGCCTACGGCGCAGAACTGGTGCTCACGCCGGGCGCCGAAGGCATGCTGGGCGCGATCCGGCGCGCCGAAGAGATCGTGGCCGGCGACCCGCGCTGCTTCATGCCGCAGCAGTTCAACAATCCCGCCAACCCCGAGGTGCACCGCCGCACCACGGCCGAGGAAATCTGGCGCGACACCGACGGCAAGATCGACATCCTGGTGGCCGGCGTCGGCACCGGCGGCACCATCACCGGTGTCAGCGACGTTATCAGGCCGCGCCGGCCCGGCTTCCGGGCGATCGCCGTGGAGCCGGAAGCGTCGCCGATGCTGTCCAAAGGCGTGAAGGGTCCGCATCCGATCCAGGGCATCGGCGCCGGCTTCGTGCCGCAGGTGCTCGATACCGCGGCCTACGACGAAGTGATCGCGGTGAAGAACGAGGACGCGTTCGAGACCGCGCGCGCGGCGGCGCGCGAGGAGGGACTGCTGGTCGGGATTTCGTCGGGAGCGGCGCTATGGGCCGCGATCCAGGTGGCACGCCGGCCCGAGAATGCGGGCAAGCTGATCGTGACGATCATTCCGTCGTTCGGCGAGCGCTATCTGAGCACGGCCTTGTATGCGGGGCTGGCGGGATAAGCCTGCTGCACGGACGCATCCGTGCAGCGGACTTCAATGCGCATGTGCGTGCTCGTGCCCCTGCAGCGCACAGTGGTGATGCGTGGTCCCCTGTTCCACCTGCAGCGTGCAGTGATGGATCGAGAAATCCTCGCGTAAGCGCGCCGTCATCGCATCGAGCGCCGCGTCGCCCGGATACCCGTCCGGCATCACCACGTGCGCCGTGAGCGCGTTCTCGGTCGTGCTCATGGCCCAGATGTGCAGGTCGTGCACCTCGCTCACGCCCGGCTGCGCGCACAGGTAAGCGCGCACCGCGTCCGCATCCACGCCGGGCGGCACCGCCGCCATCGACAGCTGCACCGACTCGCGCAGCAGCGACCAGGTACCGAGCACGATCACCACCACGATCACCAGGCTCACCGCCGGGTCGATCCAGCTCCAGCCGGTGGCCATGATCGCCAGTCCCGAGATCACCACGCCCAGCGACAGCGCGGCGTCGGCCGCCATGTGCAGGTAGGCGCCGCGGATGTTCAGGTCGCCCTTGCTGCCGGCCAGGAACAGCCAGGCCGAGAAGCCGTTGATCAGCACGCCGATGCCGGCCACGATCGCCACCGTGGCGCCCATCACCGGCGCCGGTTGATTAAAGCGCTGCACCGCTTCCCAGGCGATCGCGCCGCAGGCCACCATCAACAGCAGGCCGTTGCCCAGCGCCGCCAGGATCGACGAGCCGCGCAGGCCGTAGGTGTAGCGGCCCTTGGGCGCGCTCTTGGCCAGCATGGCGGCGCCCCAGGCCAGCACCAGGCCCAGCACGTCGGACAGGTTGTGGCCGGCGTCGGCCATCAGCGCGGTGGAGTGGGCGATGAAACCGTAGGCGAATTCGATGATGACGAACGCCAGGTTGAGGCCGATCGCCAGCGCGAAGGCGCGGCCGTTGCCGTCGGGCGAGGGCACGTGGTGATGGTGGTGATGGCCGAAGCCATGGCTATGGCCGTGATCGTGGCCATGGTCGTGCTTGTGATCGTGCGCGTGATTGTGCTTGTCTGGGTGATTCATGCGTCCATCCCGTTGGCGGGTTCGGCGATGTGCTCGAACATGGTGGAAAGCAGGCTGCTGATGTGGGCGTCGGCAGCGGAATAGAACACCTGCTTGCCCTGGCGCTCGGCCTTGACGATGCGGGCGGCGCGCAACAGGCGCAGGTGGTGGCTGACCAGCGAACTGGACAGCGACAGGGTGGCGGCGATGTCGCCCACCGCGGTCGGCTGCGCCAGGCAGGCCAGCACGATGCGCAGGCGGGTGGCGTCGCCCAGCAGGTGGAACAGGTCGGCCAGCTGGCCGATCGCTTCCTCGGGCGGGGTGGCGATCGGCTGCGCCGGATGCAGGTGGTCGTGGGTGTGGGTCATAACTAACATGTGAATAGCTGTTCACATGTTAGATGAAACGTCGGTGGGCCGCAACACGTATGCATTCGTTTTTTATGGGCAACAACCACAGCGGTTGTTATGATCGTTCGCGATAACCTCGCCGCACAGGCGGCGGGAGACCAACTGTCAAAAGGAACTCACATGATGCAGATTCCCTTCACCAAGACCGTACGTTCCGCGATCTTGCTCGGCGCTCTGGCGGCATCGGCAGTGCAGGCCGCGCCGGCCAGCCAGGAGGTCGAGACGCTGGTGCAGCGCTTCACGGCAGCCCAGAGCGGCTTCGACCCGGCCACCTTGAAGTCGCTCACGGCCGACAACTACGTCGAGATTTCGCCGCTGGGAGAAGTCGATCCACGCGAAAAGATGCTGTCGTTTTACGTGAAGAAGGACGACAAGCCGCGTCCGGCGATTGGCGTCGACGAGCTGTCGACGCGCGTGCTGGGAGACAGCGCGGTGACGATCGCCAGGGTGTCGTATTCGATGATGGCCGGTGGCCAGAGCCGCACCTTCTCGCTGCGCTCGGTGTTCGTCGCGGCGAAGCAGGGCAAGGAGTGGAAGCTGGTGTCGGTGCAGTACACGCCGATCCGGCAGGCGGCAGCAGCGAATCCGTAGGGTCGGCGGCATAGCCGCCAACCCTACTTGGCCTGCCCGTCGTCGTCGCGAATTTCCGCCTTGCCCAGGCCGAGCGACTGCAGCTGCGGCAGGATGCGGCGCCGGTCGCCGACCGCCACCACGATCATCTTGTCGGGATCGAGCCATTGGCGTGCGGCCTTCTGCACGGCGCCGGCATCGACCTCGGCCAGGCGCTGCGCCAGCATGTCGTAGTAATCCGGCGCCAGGTCGTACACGAACAGCTCGGTGAGGCTGGCGCCGACGTCGGCGTTGGTCTCGAACTGGCCCGGCAGCGACAGCAGCTGGGCGTCGCGCGCGGCGGCCAGTTCGTCGGGCGGCAGCGGGTGCTCGCGCAAGGCCGCGATCTCCTTGAAGATCTCGCGTACCGAGGCGCCGGTGACGTCCTGCTGCACGCTGGCCTCGATCGAGAACGGCGCCGGGGTGCGGTCGTAGTCGAAGCGCGAATAGATGCCGTAGGTGTAACCTTTGGTCTCGCGCAGGTTGTTGTTCAGGCGGCTAGAGAACATCCCGCCCAGCACGCCGTTCATGACCTGCAGCGCCGGGAAGTCGGGCGTGTTGCGCGGCGGGCCCATGCTGGCAATCTGCAGTGCGGTCTGGCCGCTGTCGGCTTGATCGACCAGCACCAGGCGCGCGCCCGTCGGACGCGCCGCGCCCGTGGTGCCGCCTGGCGCCTCGGCCGCCGGCCAGGCGCCGAAATACTTCCGCGTCAGCGTCTCGAGTTCGGCGCGCGTGATGTCGCCGGTGACCACCAGCGCCGCGTTCGACGGCACGTAGTGGCGCTTCCAGAACGCGGCGATGTCGTCGCGCGTGGTGTTGCGGATTGCCGGCTCCAGGCCGAGCTGGCCGTAGCCCTTCGGGTGGCCGGCGCCGAACAGCGCACCCGCCGCCGCCAGCGCCGCCACCGTCTCCGGGTCGTCGCGCTGCTGCATCAATGAGCCGAGGCGGTCGGCGCGCTGGCGCTCGATCTCGGCGATCGGGAATGCCGGGTGCTGCACGATGTCGGCCATCACGTCGAGCGCGCGCTCGAAGGTCGCGCGCAGCGCCAAGAGCGACACGGTGGAGACGTCGTCGCTGCTGCCGGCGTCCAGGAAGGCGCCCAGCTGCGCGATCTCGTCGGCGATCTGCGGCGCGCTGCGCGTGGCGGTGCCTTCTTCCAGCATCTGCGCCGTGAAGCCGGCCAGGCCGGGCAGGCGCTCCGGGTTGGCGGCGCCGCCGCTACGCACCACCAGCTGGCTCGATACCAGCGGCAGGGCCGGATTGTGATGGTGGATCACGCGCAGGCCGTTGGCCAGCGTGAAGCTGTCGCCGCGCGGCGCCTTGAAGCGCGGCGCAGGGCCGGCTTTCGGTGGCGTGGCGCGCCAGGCTTCGGCCTTGTTCAATGGGACGTCGGCGCCGGTTGCAAGCGCCGAGGCCTTGTCTGCCCTGGCGCCGCTCTTCTTCGGCAGTGCCGGATCGTCGAACTTCGGCTTGCCCGGCACGCCGGTCACCACCACGCGCGCATCCTTGCGCAGCCAGCTGCGCACCGCGCGCTGGACCGCGGCGGCGTCGACCCGGCGCAGGCGCGCCAGGTCTTTCGGCAGGTAGCCCGGGTCGCCGGTGTACAGGTTGTAGTGATTGAGCTGCTCGGCCAGGCCGTCGCCGCCCAGCTTTTCGAGCGAGGCCAGCAGCGCGGTCTCGAGGCTGTTGCGGGCACGCTCGACTTCGCGCGGCGTCGGGCCGTGCTCGGCCAGCTGGGCCAGTTCGGCGTCGATCGCGGCTTCCAGCTCTTGCGGGGTGTGGCCAGCGCGCGCGGTGGCGTCGATCACGAAGGTCGAACTCAAGCCGAGCGAGGTCTGGCCGGCATCGACGTCCTGCGCGATCTGGCGCTCGTAGACCAGCGATTTGTACAGGCGGCCGGCCTTGCCGCCGCCCAGGATGTAGGCCGCCACCAGCAGCTCGGCGTCGCCGGGCTGGTAGGCGGAAGGGGTGAGCCAGCCCATGAACACGCGCGGCAGCTCGACCCGGTCGCGCACCGTGATGCGGCGTTCGGCCGTGATCGGCGGCGTGGTGACATTCGGGCGCGTCACATCGGCCCCGCGTTTCAAACTGCCGAAATAGCGCGTCACCAGCTCGCGCGCCTTCTTCTTGTCGATGTCGCCGGCCAGCACCAGGCTGGCGTTGTTGGGGCCGTAGTAGCGGGCGAAGAAGTCGCGCACGTCGCTCAGCTTGGCACCCTGGATGTCGGCATGCGAGCCGATGATCGAGGCGTGGTAGGGATGGCCCTTGGGGAACAGCGCCTGCGCCAGCGCTTCCTCGACGATGCCGTAGGGTTCGCCCTCGACGGTCTGGCGTCGCTCGTTGCGCACCACGTCCTGCTGCACCGTCAAGGCCTGCTGGTCGAGCACGTCGAGCAGGTAGCCCATGCGGTCGGCGTGCACCCACAGCGCCAGTTCGAGCTGGTTCGAGGGCACGGTGTCGTAGTAGCTGGTGCTGTCGTAGCCGGTGCCGCCGTTGCTGTCGGTGGCGCCCGCGCCTTCCAGCAGGCGGTCGGCCATGCCGCGCGGGATATGGCGGGTCTGCGCGAACATCATGTGCTCGAACAGGTGGGCGAAGCCGGTCAGGCCCGGCGCCTCGTTGGCCGGGCCGACGTGGTACCACAGGTTGACCGCCACGATCGGCAGCCGCTTGTCCTCGACCAGGATCACCTGCAGGCCGTTGGGCAGCACGAACTTGTCGAAAGCGATGGCGGGTACTGGCGCCGTGGCCGGAGCCGGTGGAACGTCCTGGGCCGGCGCATCGGCTGGCGCACCGGCCAGCATCAGCGGGACCATCAGGGTAGGGATCTTCAATGTTTCTCCAAAAATTCAGGGGTGCGGGCTGGACACCGTAGATGGCAGCGCGCGCTGCGATATCAATGCTAGTCTGTCAATGACAGCTGCCGCTTCCTCGATCGAGCCTGGCGCCGGCGGGAATCCGCTCCGGCTCGGCGGCCAGGAATTCCCATTCGTAGCCGCCGTCCAGCAGCCGCAGGCGCAGCACGCCGTCGAAGCTCGCTTCGCGCACCTCGCTATTATCGCGGATACGCAGGAAAGGCGTGGCGTAGGCGCCGCCGGTGCCGACCGCGAACTGGCGCAGGCCGCGCTCGCGGTCGAGCCTGCCATGCGCGTCCTGCGGCGCGAAGCGCTCGTAGTCGTGGTCGTGGCCGGACAGCACCAGCTCGGCGCCGGCCCGATGCAGCAGCTCCCAGGCGTCCGCCATCCGCCCCGGGCCCAGGTGGCCGCCCGAGGTGTACAGCGGATGGTGCCAGAAGGCCAGCGTGCAGCGCACCGGATCCTTGCCAAGTTCCTGTCGCAGCCACGCCAGCTGGGCAGTGTGCTCCGCGCCTTTCAGATTGCTGTTGAGCGAAATCAGGTGCCAGCCGCCCAGGCGCAGGCTGTAGTAGCCGCGGCCGGCGCGTGCGCCGAAGTAATCGAAGTAGGGGCGGGCGCCCGGGGTGTTGTATTCGTGGTTGCCCGGCGTCGGCCAGGTGCGCTCGCGAAAGCGGCCCCAGGTGGGACCGTAGCAGTCGGCGAATTCGCGCGCGGTACCGTTGGGATAGGTGTGGTCGCCCAGCGTCAATACGGTGGCGTGGCGGTCGGCGCGCAGGGCCCACTCGACCAGGCCGGCGGTGGCCGCCGCGCCCGACCAGCGCGGGTCGGGATGCTTGCAGCGCGCGATGTCGCCGGCCGCGTAGATGGTGTGCACCGCGCCGCCCGCGGCAGGCGCGGCCTGTGCAGCGACGGCGGCCAGACCCAGGACCAGGCCCAGGCTCAGGCCAGCGGCTGGCAGCGGCGCCAGCCTTGCGTCAACCTTTATTCGCAAAAGCGCAGCACGCCCTTCAGCGCATGGGCCACGGCCTGCTCGCGCACCGCGTGGCGGTCGCCCTGGAACACCAGGCGTTCGGTATGGACCTGGTCGCCGCGCGCCCAGCCGAAGCACACGGTGCCGATCGGCTTGCCCGGCACCGCACCGGTGGGGCCGGCGATGCCGGTGGTCGAGACGGCGATGTCGGCGCTGCTGTTGGCCACCGCACCCGAAGCCATGGCGGCCGCCACTTCTTCGCTCACCGCACCGAACTGGGCGATCACGGCGCTCGGCACGTCCAGCATGTCGGCCTTGGCGGTATTGGTATAGGTGACGAAGCCGCAGTCGAACCAGTCGCCCGAGCCCGGGACTTCGGTGATCGAGTAGGCGATGGCGCCGCCGGTGCAGGACTCGGCGGTGGAGAGCATCCAGCGCTTGGCTTCCATGGCTTCGCCTACTTTGGTAACGAGTTCGATGATGTCGTTGGTCACGTGAAGTCTCCTGTTGATTACTTGGTACTTAGCTAGTACTTGGCTGTTGCGTCTGATCGCCGCGCTGGCGGGCGGGCTTGTCCGCGCATGATTCATTCTAGCGCGTGATCAGCGCGCCGGGCAGCAGCGCACGCACCGATTGGCGCAATCATTCGCACCATGGCCACGGCTTGTAACAGTTTCAAAATTGGCTATTCAAACGCCAGGAGAACGTTTACAGTGCCAGCCGCCCGGCCTTGGAAAAAAATGTTCCGTGCGACATGCCGCACGAGCGTGCTGCTATGCTGGGACGTCCACCGGGCGCGCCCGGGCAGGCCTTAATCTACTCATCAATGAACCGAGATGCCGCACGAACGAATCGCGCGTGAACGGATACGGCGAGCATGGCCGTGAGTCCAGCAGCCCATCACCCGGCAGGTCCCGGCCTGCGCCGCGCGCGCGTGCGCCCGTGTCAGTGCGCATGCCTTGCCGCACGGCGCCCGGAGGCCGCATGACACCCCAGCGCTCCATCCGCACCAAGCTGGTCAAGGTGGTGATGACCACCACTTTCGTGTCGCTGCTGGTCTCGATCGCGATCATCGTCGTGTATGACCTGCGCAGCTATCACCGGTCAATGGTGAATGACCTGGCGACCCAGGCTGAACTGGTCGGCCACATGACCTCGGCCGCGCTGAGCTTCGACGACCCGCGCCTGGCCAACGAGAACCTGGCGCTGCTGCGCACCAGCCCCTCGGTGCACGCGGCCGCCATCTACGACGCACGCGGGCGCCGCTTCGCCTCGTACGTTGCCGACACCACCCCCGACTCCGGTGACGAAGATCCTGGCGCAACCCATCCGCTGGCACTGAACCTGGACGCCGCCGTGGCCGAGAAAGCCGCCGGCGAACTGGTGCTGCGCCAGGCCATCGTCGAAAATGGCGACACGGTCGGCACCGTGGTGCTGCGCGCCCACAGCGGCCTGCTGCAGCGCACCTTCGACTACCTGGTCATCGCCGCCGGCGTCACCGCCCTGGCGATGGCCGTGGCTTATCTATTGACGCGGCGCTTCGGCAGCGTATTGACGACGCCGATCGTGGCGATCACGGAAATCGCACGCGAAGTGGTCGACACGCGCGACTATTCGCGCCGCGCACCGCGCATCGGCGACGACGAAGCGGCCGAGCTGGCCGATTCGTTCAACGCCATGCTGACCGAGATCGAAGGCCGCACGCGCGAACTGGAAGAGTCGCACAGCACCACCGTGCGCGAAGCCCACGAACGGACCCGCGCCCAGCAGGAAGTGATGCGCCTGAACGAGCAGCTCGAACACCGCGTCGACGAGCGCACCCTGCAGCTGGCGCTGGCCAACGCCGAACTGGCCAACGCCAACGAAGAAGCGCGCAGCGCCAACCAGGCCAAGTCGGCCTTCCTGTCGTCGATGAGCCACGAGCTGCGCACGCCGCTCAACGCGATCCTCGGCTTCGCCCAGATCCTGACATCCGACGTGCTGCCCTCGACGCTGGAGCAGAAGAAGGAATTCGCCAACCACATCCTGAAGTCGGGGCGCCACCTGCTTACCCTGATCAACGAGATCCTCGACCTGGCCAAGGTGGAGTCGGGCACCATCACGCTGTCGATGGAACCGGTGGCGCTGAGCGACGCACTGATGGAATGCCGCACCATGATCGAACCGATCGCCGCCACCCGCAAGGTGCG
Source organism: Massilia sp. (assembly GCF_031995545.1). Taxonomy (GTDB): domain Bacteria; phylum Pseudomonadota; class Gammaproteobacteria; order Burkholderiales; family Burkholderiaceae_D; genus Telluria. The sequence goes on along the minus strand of NZ_DAMAGA010000007.1, from coordinate 60,899 downwards.
GGTGCTGTTCCCGGATGTCGATGGCGCGGTGGTGATGGCCGACCGCACGCGCCTGAAGCAGGTGATGCTCAATCTGCTGTCGAACGCGGTCAAGTACAACCGCGACGAGGGCGCCGTGGTGGTCACCTGCGAGCATCCGACGCCGTCGCGCCTGCGCCTGTCGGTGCAGGACACCGGCCAGGGCCTGAACCCGGAGCAGCTGGCCGGCCTGTTCCAGCCCTTCAACCGCCTGGGCCAGGAAGGCGGCGCCCAGGAAGGTACCGGCATCGGCCTGGTGGTGACCAAGCGCCTGGTGGAACTGATGGGCGGCGAGATCGGCGTCACCAGCAGCCCGGGCGTGGGCAGCGTGTTCTGGATCGAATTGGCCAGCACCGCGCCGCTCAAGTCGGCGCTGAACACGGGCATGGCGGTGCTGGAGGCGGCCACGGCCTCGCTGGCGCAGGCGCCCGCCGCCGCTGCCGGCGCGGATGACCAGGACGCGCCGCAATTGCCGCACCTGCTGCTGTACGTCGAGGACAACCCGGCCAACCTGCGCCTGGTGGAAGAGATCGTGGCGTTCCGGCGCGACCTGCGCCTGATCTCGGCGCCCGACGGCCACCTCGGCCTGCAGCTGGCGCGCGCGCACCGGCCCGAAGTGATCCTGATGGACCTGAACCTGCCCGGCATGAGCGGCTTCGAGGTGCTCAAGCAGCTGCGCAGCGATCCCGAGACCGCCGCCATTCCAGTGGTGGCGCTCACCGCCAACGCCATGCCGCGCGACGTCGAACGCGGCCTGGCGGCGGGCTTCTACCGTTACCTGACCAAACCGATCGACATCGACAAGTTTACCGAAGCGATCAACAGTATCCTGGCGCAGCGCCGCACTCCCGAGGCATCGGCTGCCCTGGGCGCGCCGGGCGAGAGGAAGGCTTGATGATCACCCTGCAAGAAATCCGGCGCGCGAAGATCCTGGTCGTCGACGACGAGCCGGTCAACGTGCAGCTGCTCGAATACCTGCTCAAGACCACCGGCTACGAAAACGTCCTTGCTACCCATGACCCGCGCCAGGTGGTGGCGCTGCACCTGAAGCACCGCTTCGACCTGATCATCCTCGACCTGCACATGCCGGGCATGGACGGCTTCGACGTGATGGAAGCGCTGAAACCCCTCGAAAGCGACTCGTGGCTGCCGGTGCTGGTGGTAACGGCGGAGCCGGACAAGAAGCTGGCCGCGCTGGAAGCCGGCGCGCGCGACTTCATCGGCAAGCCGTTCGACACGGTAGAGGTGATGACGCGCATCCGCAACCTGCTCGAAGTGCGCCTGCTGCACCGCGAATCGCGCGACCGCGGCAACCAGCTCGAACACGAAGTGCGCGAGCGCACCGCCGAACTGGAACGCTTCCGCGCGGCGATGGATGCCACGCCGGACGCGCTGTTCCTGATCGACATCGCCAGCATGGCGATGGTCGACGTCTCGGAAGGCGCCTGCCGCATGCTGGGCTTTTCGCGCGACGCGCTGCTGCGCATCGACCCGGTGGCGCTGGGCCTGGCCACGCGCTCGCAGCTGGAACGCCACCTGGGCGCGGCGGCCGCGAAGGAAAAGGCCGGCGCCGAACCGGAAGCCGACATCGTCGAAACCGAATTGATGCGCGCCGGCGGCGAAGGCTCGGTGCCGGTCGAGATCAGCTGGAAGCTGCAGGAGCAGGATGCAGAGGGCAATGCGCATCGCATGCTGATCGCGGTGGCGCGCGACACCACCGAACGGCTGCAGGCCCAGGAACGGCTGCGCCACGCGGCCAGCTACGACGCCCTGACCGGCCTGCCCAACCGCACGCTGTTCTTCGAACACCTGCGCGACACCATCGAGCTGGCCCAGGACAAGAACTGGCGCGTGGCGGTGCTGTGCATCACGCTCGACCGCTTCAAGGTGATCAACGACACGCTCGGCACCGCGCTCGGCGACGAGCTGCTGGGCCAGTTCAGCACGCGCCTGGCGCGCTGCGCCGGCACCCGCGACTCGGTCGGGCGCCTGGGCGGCGACGAGTTCGCGCTGATCCTGACCATGCCGCGCGACCAGCAGGAAGCGGTGAACATGGCCAACGACGTGCGCGACACGCTGCGCCTGCCGTTCGACCTGCACGGCCAGCAGGCCGCGCTGACGGCCAGCATCGGCATCGCCATGTACCCGGACGATACGACCGAGCCGGGCGCGCTGGTCAAGTACGCCGACACCGCGATGGTGCGCGCCAAGGAAGCGGGACGCGACGGCTACCGCTTCTTCACCGCCGGCATGAACGTGCAGGTGCTGGCGCGCCTCGACCTCGAGCTGGCGCTGAGGAGCGCCCTGGAAGACAATCAGTTCGTGCTGCACTACCAGCCCAAGCTGGAACTGAACACCGGCCGCATCGCCGGCGCCGAGGCGCTGCTGCGCTGGCACCGGCCCGGCTATGGCCTGGTGTACCCGGCCGAATTCGTGCCGGTGATGGAAGAGACCGGACTGGTGGTGCGGGTCGGCGAATGGATCATCGATGAAGCCTGCCGCCAGATCGCGGCCTGGAGCGCGGCCGGGGTGCGCGACATGCGGGTGGCGGTGAACGTCTCGAGCCGCCAGTTCGTCGAGGGCGACCTGGAGGGGGTAGTGCGTTCAGCCCTGGCCCGGCACGAGATCGAGTCCGGCCTGCTGGAACTGGAGCTGACCGAAAGCGCGCTGATGTCCAACGCCGAGCACACCACCGAGGTGCTGACGCGCCTGAAGGCGCTCGGCCTGCGGGTCGGCATCGACGATTTCGGCACCGGCTATTCGAGCCTGGCCTACCTCAAGCGCTTCCCGATCGACAAGCTGAAGATCGACATCGCCTTCGTGCGCGACATCGTCACCAATCCCGACGACGCCGCGATCGCGCTGGCCATCATCAGCATGGCGCACAGCCTGCACATGCAGGTGGTGGCCGAGGGCGTGGAGTCGCGCGCCCAGATGGCCTACCTGCGGCGCCACCGCTGCGACGAGATCCAGGGCTTCCACTTCTCGCGCGCGCTGCCGGCCGACCAGCTGGCCGAGATGGTGCTGGCCAACCGCGCCCAGCCCGACCGCGCGCCGGAAGTCGACGACCGGGTGCAGACGCTGCTGATCGTGGACGACGACCCCTCCACGCTGGCGTCGCTGCACCGCCTGTTCCGGCGCGACGGCTACCGCGTGCTGACGGCGCAGACCACCGACGCCGCCTTCGACTACCTGGCGCTGTACCGGGTGCAGGTGATCCTGTGCGACCAGCGCATGCCGGTGATGAGCGGCACCGAATTCCTCAGCAAGGTCAAGGAGATGTATCCCGAGACCATGCGCATCATCCTGTCCGGCGACACCGCGCTCGACGCGGTGCTCGATTCGGTCAACCGCGGGGCGATCTACCGCTTCTATACCAAGCCGTGGAACGACCAGGAACTGCGCGACAATGTGCGGCTGGCGTTCAGGCATTACTGGATGGAGCACGGGCCGTACGATGACCGCAAGGTGCCGCGCGAAGGGGATGAGGCGCAGGTGGCGTAAGGGGAAGCGCGTCTTATCCGGCCGCGAAGTGATCCCACCCGGCCAGGCCTAACTCAAGCGGCTTGCCATCCGCATCGACCAGCCGCAATCCGGCCTGCGCATCGATCGTCCCGACGCGTGTCACCTGCGTGTCGGACTGGCGCCCGGCGTCGATGACGGCAGCGCGCGCACCGGCCGGCGCGGTGAAGCACAGTTCGTAATCGTCGCCGCCGGCCGCGGTGAAGCGGCGCCGCAGGTCGCGCCCCTGGCGCGCCAGCACCGGGCCCGCCGGCAGCGCATCGACGTTCAAGGTGGCGCCGACCCCGGACGCGGCCAGGATATGCCCGAGGTCTCCGGTCAGCCCATCCGAGATATCGAGCGCCGCATGGGCAATCGGCGCACTCGATGGTGCCAGCCCGAGCGCCAGCCCGAGCGCCACGCGCGGCGTCGGCAGGTGCATGCGCAGGCCGGCCTGCTCGAGCGCTTGCGGTTCCAGTGCAATCTCGTTCAGGTAGCCGGCCAGCGCCAGGCGCGCGTCGCCCAGCGTCCCCGAAATCCAGATGTCGTCGCCGGCCTGCGCCGCGTCGCGCCGCAACGCGTGTCCCGGCGCCAGTTCGCCGAACACGGTGATGCAGATATTCAGCGGTCCCTTGGTGGTGTCGCCGCCGATCAGCTCGCAGCCATGCGCATCGGCCAGCGCGAACAGTCCCTGCGCAAAGCCTTCCAGCCAGGCCGGATCGGCGCCCGGCAGCGCCAGCGATAACGTGAAAGCGACCGGCCGCGCGCCCATCGCCGCCAGGTCGGACAGATTCACCGCCAGTGCCTTGTGCCCCAGCATGCGCGGGTCGGCGCCGGCGAAGAAATGGCGGCCTTCGACCAGCATGTCGGAAGAAATCGCGAGCTGGCGGCCGGGGGTGGGCTGGAGCAGGGCGCAGTCGTCGCCAATGCCCAACACCGCCCGTCCGGGACGGTCGCGCTTGAAATAACGCTTGATGAGGTCGAATTCGGAGAGCATGGGCGACGATTGTACCTTGTCAGCCAGGCTGGATAAACGCCTTGGATTGACAGGCGAACAATTGCTGCAAGTGCACATAAATCGAGTAAAAATACGTAGGCTTTGACAACTTCCTGTCTGATAGAATCGTAGACCCGTTTGCAACAGGAAGGCTGCCCAGCATGGATTCGTCATCTGACAAAAAAGAAGAATTGCGTCAGCAACTGCGTCAAGCAGCGCTCGAATATCACCAGTTCCCCCGGCCCGGCAAGATCGCCGTCACGCCGACCAAGGGTCTGCTGAACCAGCGCGACCTCGCACTGGCCTACTCGCCGGGCGTGGCCGCCCCTTGCGAAGAGATCGTCAAGGACCCGGCCAATTCGTTCAAGTACACCGCGCGCGGCAACCTGGTCGCCGTGATCTCCAACGGCACCGCCGTGCTGGGCCTGGGCAATATCGGCCCACTGGCATCCAAGCCGGTGATGGAAGGCAAGGGCGTGCTGTTCAAGAAGTTCGCCGCCATCGACGTGTTCGACATCGAGATCAACGAAACCGATCCCGATAAACTGGTCGACATCATCGCCTCGCTCGAGCCGACCTTCGGCGGTGTGAACCTGGAAGACATCAAGGCGCCGGAGTGCTTCTACATCGAGCGCAAGCTGCGCGAACGGATGAAGATCCCGGTCTTCCACGACGACCAGCACGGCACCGCGATCATTGTCGGCGCCGCCATCCTGAATGGCCTGAAGGTCGTGGGCAAGAGCCTCAAGGAGTGCAAACTCGTGGTCTCGGGTGCCGGCGCGGCCGCACTGGCCTGCCTCGACCTGATCGTCGACCTCGGCTTCCCGATCGAAAACATTTTCGTGACCGACCTGGCCGGCGTGGTCTACAAGGGCCGCGTCGAACTGATGGACCCGGACAAGGAACGCTTCGCGCAGGACACGCCGCACCGCTCGCTGGCCGAAGTCATCCCCGGCGCCGACATCTTCCTCGGCCTGTCGGCCGGCGGCGTCCTGAAGCAGGACATGGTGGCCTCGATGGCCCCGAATCCGCTGATCCTGGCGCTGGCCAACCCGACCCCGGAAATCCTGCCGGAAGACGTGAAGGCGGTGCGCAGCGATGCCATCATCGCCACCGGCCGTTCGGACTACCCGAACCAGGTCAACAACGTGCTGTGCTTCCCGTACATGTTCCGCGGCGCCCTCGATTGTGGCGCGACCACCATCACGCGCGAAATGGAAATCGCCGTGGTGCACGCGATCGCCGACCTGGCCCACGCCGAGCAGTCTGACATCGTGGCCTCGGCCTACGGCATCTCGAACCTGTCGTTCGGTCCGGAATACCTGATCCCGATGCCGTTCGATCCGCGCCTGCTGACCCATATCGCGCCGGCCGTGGCCAAGGCGGCGATGGACGGCGGCGTCGCCTCCCGTCCGATCGAGGACCTGGCCGCCTACGCCGAAAGTCTGCAGCAGTTCGTGTACCGCAGCGGCACCTTCATGAAGCCGCTGTTCTCGGTGGCCAAGAGCGCCCCGAGCGAACTCAAGCGCATCGTCTATGCCGAAGGCGAAGAAGAGCGCGTGCTGCGCGCGGTGCAGGTGGTGGTCGACGAAAACCTGGCGCGTCCGATCCTGGTCGGCCGTCCGGCGGTGCTGGAGCAGCGCATCGAGAAGTTCGGCCTGCGCCTGAAGCTCGGCAAGCACTTCGACGTCATCAACCCGGACTTCGACGAGCGCTACCGCGATTACTGGCAGAGCTATCACCGCATGGTGATGCGCAAGGGTATCACCGAAGACCTGGCCAAGCTGGCCATGCGCCGTCGCCACACGCTGATCGGCGCCATGATGATCCACAAGGGCGAAGCCGACGGCATGATCTGCGGCACCTACGGCACCACCCAGGTGCACCTCGAGTACATCGAGCAGGTGCTGGGCAAGCGCGCCGGCAGCAATGTCTACGCGGCGATGAACTTCATCATCACGCCGGAACGCCAGCTGGCCATGGTCGACACCCACGTCAACGAGAATCCGACTGCCGAGCAATTGGCCGAGATCACGATCATGGCGGCCGAAGAGATGGAACGCTTCGGCATCGTGCCGCGCGCGGCGCTGCTGTCGCACTCCAACTTCGGCACCGCTAACACCGAGTCGGCGCTGAAAATGCGTGCGGCCCTGGCCCTGGTGCAGCAGAAGAAGCCGGACCTGGAAATCGACGGCGAGATGCACGGCGACGCCGCGTTGGACGCCAAGAACCGCGCCAAGATCATGCCGGAATCGACCCTGACCGGCGACGCCAACCTGCTGGTGCTGCCGAACATCGACGCCGCCAACATCTCGTACAACCTGCTCAAGACGGCGGCCGGCAACGGCATCGCGATCGGCCCGGTGCTGCTCGGCTGCGCGCGTCCGGTGCATATCCTGACGCCGTCGGCGACGGTGCGCCGCATCGTCAACATGACCGCGCTGGCGGTGGTCGACGCGGTGTCGCAGCGCTAAGCCGCAAACTGGATGTCTGCCTGTCAGGAACGGGGCGCAAGCCCCGTTTTTGAGACGCTGTGTCCGATATGCCTGAGGTAGCGAACTTGCGCTGCGTCAGGCGTATTTGTCATCAACAGTCGCCATTTGTCGTCGCACAAGGACACTGGTAACAAACCGTAAGCGGACGCCGCATCAAGTCATTTTGCGGTCATAATGATCAGATGGTTGTTGCATTTATTGCACGAAGTTTCTAATGTGCAAAGGCCGAGCCAGCCCCGTCTGTTACAATCCCGGCCAGTCTTCTACTTGTCTTTCTAATGGGTGGCGCCTGCAGGACCACCACCAACGATCCAAGAACATGCATACAAAAAGAGCCCTCATTACCGGCATTACCGGCCAGGATGGCGCCTATCTGGCCCAACTGCTCCTGGAAAAAGGCTACCACGTCACCGGCACCTACCGCCGTTCCAGCTCGGTCAATTTCTGGCGCATCGAAGAACTCGGCATCGCCGCACATGCGAACCTGTCGCTGGTCGAATACGACCTGACCGACCTGGCATCGAGCCTGCGCCTGATCGAGAACGCACGTCCGGATGAGGTCTACAACCTGGCGGCGCAAAGCTTCGTCGGCGTCTCGTTCGACCAGCCGCTGGCCACCGCCTCGATCACCGGCCTGGGCGCCGTCAACCTGCTCGAAGCGATCCGCATCGTCAATCCGAAGATCCGCTTCTACCAGGCGTCGACCTCGGAAATGTTCGGCAAGGTGCAGGCCGTCCCGCAGAAAGAAGACACCCCGTTCTACCCGCGCAGCCCGTACGGCGTGGCCAAGCTGTATGCGCACTGGATGACCATCAATTACCGCGAGTCGTATGACATCTTCGGTTCCTCGGGCATCCTGTTCAACCACGAGTCGCCGCTGCGCGGCCGCGAGTTCGTCACCCGCAAGATCACCGATTCGGTCGCCAAGATCGTCCTGAACAAGCTCGACGTGCTCGAACTGGGCAACCTGGACGCCAAGCGCGACTGGGGCTATGCCAAGGAATACGTCGAAGGCATGTGGCGCATCCTGCAGGCCGCCAACCCTGACACCTACGTGCTGGCGACCAACCGCACCGAGACCGTGCGCGACTTCGTCACCATGGCGTTCAAGGGCGCCAACGTGGCGGTCGAGTGGAGCGGCAACGCCGAGAACGAAGTCGGCCACTGCGCCCGTACCGGCAAGCAGCTGGTGCGCGTCTCGCCCAAGTTCTATCGTCCGGCCGAAGTCGACCTGTTGATCGGCGACCCCGAGAAAGCCAAGCGCGAGCTGGGCTGGGAGCCGAAGACCACGCTCGAAGAGCTGTGCCAGATGATGGTCGACGCCGACCTGCGTCGCAACGAACTGGGCTTCTCGTTCTGACATGACGCGCATGGCCACGGAGCAGATTCCCGCCCAGGCGCTCGACGGGGTGCATCAAACGGGACGGGAAGGCGAGGGCCGGCGCGCCCTGATCACCGGCCTGCGCGGCTTCACCGGCCACTACCTGGCGCAAGAACTGACCGCCGCCGGCTACCGCGTGTTCGGCACCGCGATGCCGGGCGACGAACTCGGTCCCGACATGTTCGCGATGGACCTGTGCGACCGCGAGGCCGTGGCCGCCGTGGTCGACCAGGTCCAGCCGGACGTGGTGGCGCACCTGGCCGGCATCGCCTTCGTCGGTCACGCCAACGTCGAAGCGATCTACCGCGTCAACGTGGCCGGTACCCGCAATCTGCTCGAGGCCCTGAGTGCTGGCAAGCACCGTCCCACCAGCGTGCTCCTGGCCTCGTCGGCGAATATCTACGGCAATGCCAGCGTGGCCGTGATCGACGAAAACGTCCCGGCGGCGCCGGCCAACGATTACGCGGTCAGCAAGCTGGCCATGGAATACATGGCGCGCCTGTGGATGGACCGGCTGCCGATCACGATCGTGCGTCCGTTTAACTACACCGGCGTGGGTCAGGCCGAGAATTTTTTGCTGCCCAAGATCGTGTCGCACTTCCGCCGCAACGAAGCGCGCATCGAACTGGGCAACCTGGCCATCGCACGCGATTTTTCCGACGTGCGCATGGTCGCGCGCAGCTACCGCCGCCTGCTGGCGGCGGCGCCCGCCGGCGAAGCCTTCAATGTCTGTTCGGGGCGCTCGCATTCGCTGGCCAACCTGATCGACATGATGGGAGAAATCGCCGGCTACCGCATCGACGTGCAGGTCAATCCGGCCTTCGTGCGTGCCAACGACGTGCTGCAGCTCACCGGCAGCAACGACAAACTGAGTGCCGTGATCGGCGACCTGGAACCGACGCCGTTGTTCGACACCCTGCGCTGGATGTACCAGGCGTGAGCAGCATCCGTCTCGCGCACCCTGGGCCTGCCACGGCCCATGCCGTCCTTTCGCAGTAAGCTAGTTCAATTATGCGTGTCCTTCATTTCTCCAAGACGTATCACCCCGATTCCTTCGGCGGCATCGAGCAGGTGATCCGCCAGCTGTGCGTCGGTACCGGGCGCCTGGGCGTGACCAACAGCGTGCTGGCGCTGTCGCGCCAGCAGAACCTGGCGCCGCTCGAATTCGAGGGCCACATGGTGCACCGCGTGCCGCTCAATTTCGAGATCGCCTCGAACGCGGTCTCGCTGCAGGCCTTCGGCGCGCTGGCGCGTCTGGCGCGCGAAGCCGACGTGGTGCACTACCATTTCCCGTGGCCGTTCATGGACGTGGCACACTTCGTGGCGCGCATCGACAAGCCGAGCGTGGTCACCTACCACTCCGACATCGTGCGCCAGCGTAATCTGCTGCGCCTGTACCAGCCGCTCAAGCACCGCTTCCTGGGCAGCGTCGACTCGATCGTGGCCAGCTCGCCCAACTACATGGCCTCGTCGCCGGTACTGGGGCGCTACCGCGACAAGACCCGCATCATCCCGTACGGCCTGGACAAGGCCACCTACGCCAAGCCGGAACCCGACCGCCTGGCGCACTGGCGCGCGCGCGTCGGTCCTAAATTCTTCCTGTTCGTGGGCGTGCTGCGCTACTACAAGGGCCTGCACATCCTGCTCGAGGCGGCGGCGGGCACCGATTATCCGATCGTGATCGTCGGCGCCGGCCCGACCGAACATGAGCTGAAGGAACAGGCCGCGCGCCTGGGCCTCAAGAACGTGATGTTCGTCGGCGCGCTCGACGAGCAGGACAAGGCGGCGCTCCTGACGCTGTGCTACGCGGTGTCGTTCCCGTCGCACCTGCGTTCGGAGGCGTTCGGCATGTCGCTGCTGGAAGGGGCGATGTACGGCAAACCGATGATCTCGAGCGAGATCGGCACCGGCACCACCTACGTCAACGTCGACGGCGAGACCGGCCTGGTGGTGCCGCCGTCCGACCCGGTGGCGCTGCGCGCCGCGATGCGCACGCTGTGGGACAACCCGGAGCTGGCACGTACCATGGGCCGGCGCGCCGAGCAGCGCTTCGAAGAGCTGTTCACGGCCGAGACGATGGCGCGCAATTACACCGAGCTGTATCGGGAGCTGGTGGCGCGCAAGGCGCCGCTGGCGGTGGGAACCGAGGAACCGGTCCAGTTGTAATGATGCCGGGCGGCGGACGCGCTCACGCCGCCGCCTGCGCCGGTTCCACCTGCGCCTGCGCCGTCTCCGCCCAGCGCAACCTGATCTCGCGAATCGCCGGCATCTGCTTGGCAAACAGATCCACCAGCTGCGGATCGAAATGGCGCCCCTTCTGCTCGTGCAGGAAGTTCAGCGCCTCGTCCTCGCTCCACGCCTTCTTGTACGGCCGCTCCGAGGTCAGGGCATCGAACACGTCGGCGATCGCCGTGATGCGTCCCACCAGCGGAATCTGATCCCCCTTCAAGCCATGCGGGTAGCCGCTGCCGTCGTACTTTTCGTGGTGCGTCAGCGCGATGCTGCGCGCCAGCGCCAGCATGCCGCCGGCGTGCTCGCCGATGATCTCGGCGCCGATCGTCACGTGGCTCTGCATGATCTTCCATTCGTCGGCATCGAGCGGGCCGGGTTTCTGCAGGATGCGGTCGGGGATGCCGATCTTGCCGACGTCGTGCATCGGCGCCGCGTGCAGTAGGTCGTCGGCTTCAAGCTCGGTCATGCCGGCGGCGATGCCGAGGATGCGCGAGAAGTGGCTCATGCGGATCACGTGCAGGCCGGTCTCATTGTCCTTGTACTCGGCCGCCAGGCCCAGGCGCTGCACGATCTCGAGGCGGCTGGCGCGCAGTTCTTCCATGCGCACCAGCGAGAGGTGGGTGCGCACGCGCGCGCGTACCACCGGCGGGCTGACCGGCTTGGTGATGTAGTCGACCGCGCCGGCTTCGAAGCCTTCGACCTCGTCATCAGTTTCGGTCAGGGCGGTGACGAAAATCACCGGCACCGAGGCGGTGGCCGGATTGGCCTTCAGCGCCGCACACACCTCGTAGCCCGACATCCCCGGCATCATCACGTCGAGCAGCACCAGGTCGGGCTGCTCCTGGCGCGCCAGTTCGAGCGCGCGTGCGCCGTCCTTGGCGAACAGCAGGCGGTAGTGGTCCTGCAGGATCTGGCGCAGCAGTTGCAGGTTGGTGGCTTCGTCGTCGACCGCCAGGATCAGCGGCCGGGTATTCGGTTGGTTCATGCGGAAGCTTCGTGAAGTTCGTCTTGCAGTGGTTCGGTGGTGTCGCTGCCCAGCACCGACAATACGGTGTCGAGGTGCTTGAGGGCGAGGTCGAAGTCGAAGTCGGCGATCGCCGACTGCACCTGGGCCACGCGCGCTGCGCTCGGGTGCGCCGCCAGCGCCGCGGCCAGGCTGGCCATGGCGCCGTCGTTGAGGGCGCCGCGCTGCAGCGCCTGCAGCAGCACGTTGCCCGCGCGGCGCGCGCGTGCCAGGTCGACCTTGGCCGCCGCATTGACCGTGTCGGCGGGCGACGCCGGGGCGGCGTCGTGCAGGGCGGCCAGCGCGGCATCGAGCGCGTTGCTGGCGTTGACCAGGGCGGCGGCGGTCTTGCGTTCGTCGGTCGGCACGGCGTCGGTGGCCTGCTCCAGCGCGGCCAGCGCGTCGGACAGCACCTCCAGGCCGATGTTGGCGGCGGCGCCGCGCACCTTGTGCGCCAGCATGCGCAGCTGCTGGTGCTCGCCGGCCGCCGCGTGCAGCAGCATGGTGGTGCCCAGCTCCGCGTACTGGCGGCTGAAGTGGGCCAGCGCTTCGGCATACGCGTCTTCGCGTCCGCTCCAGCGGTGCAGGCCGGCGCGCCGGTTCAGCACTTCGCGCGGACCATTCGGGATGGCGGCGGCGGCGGCGCTGCCGGTAGGCAGGCCAAGCACCCGCGCGATCTCGTGCGACAACGCGAACCAGTCGACCGGCTTGCTGGCGAAACCGTCCATGCCGGCCTCGGTGCTGGCGGCGCGGTGCGCGGCCAGCACGCTGGCGGTCATCGCGATGATCGGCAGGCGCGGACGATGATTGCGCGCTTCATGTTCACGAATGGCGCGCGTCGCTTCCAGGCCGTCCATGGTCGGCATCTGGAAGTCCATCAGCACCACGTCGAAGTCGCCGCTGGTGGCCAGTTCCACCACGGCGGCGCCGTCGCGCACCGCGGTCATGGTGTGGCCGCGGCGCTGCATCAGGAGCTGCATCAGTTCCAGGTTCTGCGGCACGTCGTCGGCCACCAGCACGTTCAATGGCGGCAGCACGGTGGCGCTGCGCACGCGCGGCGCCTGCTGGGCGAAGCGCGCCAGCACCAGCGGCACGCGCACGTGGAAGGTGGTGCCGCATCCCAGCTCGCTCTCGGCCCAGATTCGGCCGCCCATCAGTTCGACCAGCTGCTTGCTGATCGTGGTGCCCAGGCCCGTGCCGCCGAAGCGGCGGGTCATCGAGGCGTCGGCCTGGGTGAACGGATCGAAGATTGCGGCCAGGCGCTCGGGCGCGATGCCGATGCCGGTGTCGCTCACCGCGATGCACAGCTGGTCGCCTTCGGCGCCGATTCTCAAGGTGACGCCGCCGCTGGCGGTGAACTTGATCGCGTTGTCGAGCAGGTTGGTCAGCACCTGGCGCATGCGCAGCTCGTCGCCGCGCAGGCCGGTCGGCAGCGCCGGGTCGTATTGAATGTCCAGGTGCAGGCCCTTGGCGCGCGCATTCGCCGCCAGGGTCGAGGACAGTTCGTCGATCAGCGACAGCAGGTTGTAGTCGTTCTGTTCCAGTTCCACCGCGCCTTTTTCGAGCTTGGCGGTGTCGAGGATTTCGTTCAAGAGGCGCAGCAGGGCGCGGCCGGCGTTGCGGATGGTGTCCAGGTGGCGGCGCTGCTCGGCGTCCAGCTTGCCGTCGAGGAGCACGTCGGTGAAGCCCAGAATCGAGTTCATCGGGGTGCGGATCTCGTGGCTCATATTGGCCACGAACGTGGCGCGCGCCGCCGCCGCCTGCTCGGCGGTTTCCTTGGCCGCGCGCAGCGCTTCTTCCATCTGGCGCCGCTCGGTGATGTCGAAGATGACGCCGTCCAGCCACGCCACCTCGCCCTGCTCGTTGCGCACGGCAGCGCCGTTTTCCCACATCCAGCGTACCCCGCCGTCGGCGTGCAGCACGCGGTATTCGACCAGGTAGGGGCGGTTTTCGCGCAGCGCGGCGCCGGCTTCGCTGGTCACGCGCATGCGGTCTTCGGCGTGGATCAGGGCGCCGAACACGCGCTTGGGCGGCTGGCCCAGGAAGTCGGCCGCCGGGTAGCCGGTGACGCGCTCCACGGCGTCGCTCATGAACACCATCGGCCAGTCGCCGCTGAGCATGCTGCGGTAGGAGATGCCGGGAATATTGCCGATCAGCGAGCGGAACTGCTGCTCGCTGGCGCGCAGCGCCACTTCCATGGCGCGCTGTTCGCTGATGTCGGTGACGAAGCAGACGAACAGATCCTGCTCGCCGTAGCGCGCATGGCCCATCGAGCCGCGCACCGGCACCAGGCTGCCGTCCTTGCGCAGGCCGGTGGTCTCGGTAGTGGTGCGGAAGCCCTCCAGCGTACCGCTTTCCAGCACGTGCATCAGGCCCTTCTTGTTGTTGCGGTCGTGCTCGTTGAGCAGCAGGGTGATGCTGCGGCCGACGATCTCGGCGCGGGTCCAGCCGAAGATGCGCTCGGCCGAGGTGTTGAATTCGGTGATGATGCCGTCGCGGCCCACGGTGATCACGCCTTCGACGGTGGTGGTGAGCAGGGCGCGCATCCAGGCTTCGCTGCGCGACAGGTCGAGGTACATCTGGCGGTAGCGCAGCAGGCCGTTGACCGCCACCACGCTCAGGCACAGCACCACGATCGTCACGCTCATGGCCAGCGCCAGGAAGTCGCTGTTGGTGGCGCCAGCATCGACCGGATCGACGTCGCCGACGAAGCGCGCGGCGGCCATGCCGGTGTAATGCATGCCGGCGATGGCGCAGCCCATCACCACCGCGGCGATCAGGAGACGGCGCGACTCCGACACCGACTTGAAGCGCGACAGGCCCGAGCGTACCCACAGCGCAAGCGTGGCCAGCACCACCGCGACCACGATCGACAGCGCGAACATCACAGGATCGTAGTGCAGCGACAGCGCCATGCGCATGCCGTGCATGCCGGCATAGTGCATGGCGCCGATGCCGGCGCCGACCAGCACGCCACCGACCAGCAGTTCCTTGCCGCCGATCTGCGGACGTGAGATCAGGTTCAGTGCCACGAACGAAGCGCCGATGCTAGGCAGGCTGGACAGGATCGTGGTCCAGTGCTCGTAGTGCACCGGCGTGCACAGGTTAAAGGCCAGCATGCCGATGAAGTGCATGGTCCAAACGCCGGCGCCGAGCGCCAGGCTGCCAGTGCCGAGCACGATCGCGCGGTGCGCCTGGTTGGCGCTGGCGCGGCCAGTGATCTGCAGTCCCATCCAGGAGGCGAAGATCGCCACCAGCACCGACAGCACGACCAGGCGTGGTTCGTATATTCCATAGCTGAGCATGGAAGGATCGGTAGGAACGTTAAAGATCGGCAGCATGGGTTAGAAAAGTTGACGTGAGGCACCAAAAAGCGAGCTGGACCGCGAGTATCGCATTTTCCGAATTGAAAGTGGTGTTGTTCTTGGGAATGAGTGGCTGAAATGTGTTGTTTTGTTGCGTCACATTACTGCCTGATGGTCGTATCACATTGAAAACATAGAGTTTTCATAGTGAACGGCTAAGCGCTTGATAGCCATTTTTATGCTGAATGCGATAAGAAAACGCTATGACATAAATAAATATGGCTTATCGTTTTTACTGATTTATGGAGAGTATAACGGCGCGATGTGGATTTGCTTGAGCGCAGAGGCAACAAAAAACCCGCGATGCCGAACAGCATGCGGGTCAATGTTGGTGCTAATGGATGGTGCCTCCGGCCGGAATCGAACCGGCACGCCTTACGGCGCTTGATTTTGAGTCAAGTGCGTCTACCAATTCCGCCACAGAGGCCCAATAGCAGGGGCGCATCTTAGCACATGCTGCGCACAACTGACCAGTGTGTAAGGCGATGCGGCACTGGGGCCGGTAATACGGCCAATGTGGCGACCGATACTGCGGCCACAAGTGCCGCTGGTTTCAGCAGGCAATCCGGTGCTGCAGCAAGCGCAGGCTGCCCACCGGGCCAACCACCTCGAGCGCGTGCGGCTGCACCGCCACCGTAATCGCGCCTTCCTGGCCGCGCAGCCAGGGCCGCGGGCGGAAGTAACGGATGCTGGCATTGTCGCCAATGCTGCGCCGGTAGCCCAGGCCGCCCAGCGCTTCGTCGAGCGTGTTGAGCATGTAGTGGGCGTCGAAGCGGGTGCGCATCTCGAACCGGCCCGGACCCAGCATGCACACCGGCAGCACGGCGCCGACCAAGGCCGGCAGCACGATGTAAGTAAGCGGGGTGTCGGGATCGATCAGGTGCAGCACGGCCACCAGCAGCGGCAGGCCGGCCAGCAGTGTCAGTGCCCAGGGCAGCGACTGGCGCCAGGTTTGTACCTGGCGCAGGAAGCCTGGCTTCTGTTGAATGCGTACAATTTCTGAAAACGTCACGCTTTTCATGGTGATCTCCTTGCGGCGCTGATGCGGCAAGTCCGGGATGAGGTGTCGGCAACCTGAATATTGTGACCACCACGCTCCAGCCCGGATTGCGTCTGCTCAAACGCATTCGTTGAAGATAGGTTCTCACAACGGCATCACAAGCCGCGCACGTGTGAATTTGACATCTTTTGCTGGCGCCAAAAACAGACAAGCCGCACAAAGGCGGCTTGTCGAGGCAGGGCTGGAAAGTAGTGTCAGCGCACGCGGCGGAACAGGCGGAAACGCTCGTCGCGGTCCGAGGCGCGCCGGCCTTCCCACAGCGGCGTGGCATCGCGCACGCCGTAGGCGCGCAGCAGGGCGCGCTCTTTCTTGCTGCGTACGCTGTCCTGCAGCAGCACGTAGTCGCAATTGCCGCCGGCGAGGGTAACGAACGGCAGGCGGCCATAGAAGGCCAGCGAGGCGCGCTGGGCGGGGCCGACGTTGGTCGCCAGGCAGTTGGTGTCGGCCGGCAAGCGCGCCGCGATCTGCTGCGCCACGCCGGCGTAGCTCTTGCCGTAGTTCAGGTCTGGCAGGAACAGCGTCATCAACAGCACCCACAGCAGGATCAGGCCGCCCGACGACAGCACCACCGCGCGCCACAGCACCGCCGGCTGGCGCGACAGGCGCCAGTGCACCAGCATGATCCAGCCCACGCTGGTGGCGGCCGCCACGGTGAAGGCGACGATGCCGATCTCGGGCGTGAAGCCCGGCACCAGCTTCAGAGCGTTGTGTGCCAGCTGAGCCGGCCAGCCAGTGAGCTTGGCGATCCAGAACAGCCAGATGATGGCGCCCAGCATGGTCAGGACCATCACCGAGAACCAGTCGATGGCGTTGATGGCGCCGCGCTTCATGGTCGGCAAGCCGAACGCGGCCATCAGGGCCAGCGGCGGCAGCATCTTGAGGAAGTCGCTGTTTTCCGGAATCGGATCGGCCAGCAGTTGCAGCGTCAGCGCCAGGAAGAAGAACACCGGCAGCACGATGTGCAGCATCTGCTGCTGGCGGCGCCAGGCCCAGATCGCCCACAGCGCGAACGGCCAGGCCGGCCAGAAGAACCAGACGCCGATGCGGAAGAAGGTCTTGATGGCGGTCCAGCCCGGCAAGCCGATCTGCTCGGCGTTCCAGGTGAGCCAGTCGGCGATCGGCGTCAGGCCATACGGCTGCACCAGCAGCGCCAGCAGGATCCAGACCAGGGTCAGGCCGAAGGCCACGCCCAGGGCGATGCCCATGTGGCGCAGCGCGGCCGGCGCCGGCAGCGCCAGGAAACGGGTGCAGGCGAACAGGGCCAGCACCAGCACCAGCGGCGGCAGGAAGCCCTGGGTCAGCGTCAGCGCGCCGAGCGACAGGCCGACCAGCACCGCATTGCGGTTGCCGGCGTGCTCGACGTAGCGCACCGCGCGGTACAAAAAGTAGGCCAGCAGCGCGCCTTGCAGCGTGGCGGGCAGGGTCAGGTGGCTTTGCAGCAGCAGGCCAAGGCTCCCGAGGTAGATCAGGACCGCGGTGTCGCCCAGGGTACGGCCGTAGTCGTTCGGTTCCGGCTGGCCGCCGAAGGCCAGGCGCAGCGGCTGCGCCTCGGCGCGCCGGCCCAGGTGGAAGGCGGTGTACCACAGCGACATCGTGCCCAGCGCGAAGATGGCGACCGTCGAGACGCGCGCGGCCAGCACATCGCCCAGGATCCAGCCGAACAGCTTGATGCAGATGGCGCCCAGCCAGAAGGCGAGAGGGCCTTCGTCGACATTCGCCAGGCCGGCGATGTTGGGGTACAGCCAGTCATCCAGGGTGCCATGCGCCATGGTCCACATGATGCCGAAGCTGCCCGCGTCTTCCTTCCACAGGTCGCGCCCGATGACGCCGGGCAGGATGTACAGCATGCCCAGGGCGAGCAGGGCCCAGCGGGGCAGCGCCAGGGTGGCGGCGGCGGAAAGGCGGACTGGTTTCATCGATAAGTCTGATGGAAAAATTGAGCGCGTAGTATAGCCGCGTAGTATAGCTGCGAAAAAAAAGAAGCCGGCGAACCGGCTTCTTTTCAGGAAACCCGCAAGGGGCTCCGGGATGCTTGCGGCAGTGATCAGCCGTTGGCGACCGAGGTCTTCGAGCCGACCGAACCGAACTTCTGACGGAACTTCTCGACGCGACCGGCGGTGTCGACGATCTTGTGCTTGCCGGTGTAGAACGGGTGCGATTCAGCCGAGACTTCGATCTTGATCAGCGGGTAATCTTTGCCTTCGTGGTTGATCGTTTCGCGGGTAGCGATGGTCGAACGGGTCACGAACTTGAAGTCGCACGACAGGTCGTGGAAGACGACTTCACGGTAATCTGGATGGATTTCGTTTTTCATGGTGTTGCCTTTCTAATGTTGGTAGCCAAACAGCACTTCGTCGGTCGCCTTGCTTCTTGACCCGATTGCCGCTCACTTGCCAGGGGTGGACTGAACCGGAGATTATACGGTGATCCGAAAGGGGATGCAACGACGGTGCCACAATGAAAAAGCGGCCCGAAGGCCGCCTATTGCGCGAACGCTGCGTCGGGGCTTAGCCGCCGCGGCGCATCATGTCGAAGAACTCGACATTGTTCTTGGTCGCGCGCATCTTGTCGAGGATGAACTCCATCGCTTCGATCTCGTCCATCGAGTACAGCAACTTGCGCAGGATCCAGATCTTCTGCAGCTGGTCCGGCTTGATCAGCAGTTCTTCGCGGCGGGTACCCGACTTGTTCAGGTTGATCGCCGGATAGACGCGCTTTTCGGCCAGACGGCGCTCGAGGTGTACTTCCATGTTGCCGGTGCCCTTGAATTCTTCGTAGATCACGTCGTCCATGCGCGAGCCGGTTTCGATCAGCGCGGTCGCGACGATGGTCAGCGAGCCGCCTTCTTCGACGTTACGGGCGGCGCCGAAGAAGCGCTTCGGACGCTGCAGCGCATTGGCGTCGACACCGCCGGTCAGCACCTTGCCCGAGGCCGGGATCACGGTGTTGTAGGCGCGTGCCAGGCGGGTGATCGAGTCCAGCAGGATGACCACGTCCTTCTTCATTTCGACCAGGCGCTTGGCTTTTTCCAGCACCATCTCGGCGACCTGCACGTGGCGGGTGGCCGGTTCATCGAAGGTCGAGGCGACCACTTCGCCGCGCACCGAACGCTGCATCTCGGTCACTTCTTCAGGGCGTTCGTCGATCAGCAGGACGATCAGGGTCACGTCGGGGTGGTTTGCGGTGATGGCGTGCGCGATGTGCTGCAGCATGACCGACTTGCCCGACTTAGGCGACGCCACCAGCAGGCCGCGCTGGCCCTTGCCGATCGGCGAGATCAGGTCGACGATGCGGCCGGTGATGTTCTCGGCGCCGTTCATGTCGCGCTCCAGGCGCAGCGGCTCGTTCGGGTGCAGCGGGGTCAGGTTCTCGAACAGGATGCGGTGCTTCGAGGCTTCCGGCGATTCGCCGTTGACCTTGTCGACCTTGACCAGCGCAAAGTAACGCTCGCCGTCCTTCGGCGTACGCACTTCGCCTTCGATCGAGTCACCCGTATGCAAGTTGAACCGGCGGATCTGCGACGGCGAGATATAGATGTCGTCGGTCGAAGCCATGTAGCTCGCGTCAGGCGAGCGCAGGAAACCGAAACCGTCCGGCAGCACTTCCAGGGCGCCGTCGCCGAAAATCTGCTCGCCGCCTTTCGCGCGCTTTTTCAGGATCGCGAACATCAGTTCCTGTTTGCGCAGGCGTGCCGCGTTGTCGATGTCGAGGCCGATTGCCATTTCCAGCAGCGCGGAAACGTGCATCGCCTTCAGTTCAGATAAATGCATGTGTGTGGGTGACCCGTGACGGGTAAAAAAGGTAGGGGAGGGAACAGCGTGGGTTGATCAAGGCGGGAGCGTGGCTCCCGGCCATACATGGCGACAGCGCGGGCGCGCCGTCGCCGCTTATCTTATAAGTATTGTTTAGATGTTGCTGTCGAGGAAAGCGGTCAACTGACCCTTGGCCATTGCGCCAACTTTCTGGGCAGCGGCTTCACCGTTCTTGAACAGGATCAGGGTCGGGATGCCACGGATACCGAACTGGGCCGGCACGGCCTGGTTGGCATCGACGTCCACCTTGGCGATGGTCACTTTGCCGGCGTATTCCTTGGCTACTTCTTCCAGGATCGGGGCAATCATCTTGCAAGGACCGCACCACTCGGCCCAGAAATCGACCAGCACCGGCAGCTCGGATTTGAGCACGTCGGCTTCGAAGGTTGCATCGCTGATGTGTTTGATGTTTTCGCTCATGGTTTCCTCAGTGTGAGGTAGAAATCGTTATCTTAACGCCTGGAGACCAACTACTAGGAACGTCTCGGCCGGCTGCCGTTTGAATCTGCTTGCTCAATATTGCTGCTACACAATGGTGGAGGCACTGTGTGCAAAATTCAATATTGGAAGGACGGCTAGAGGGTGTCAGGCGGGGAATGAGGCGAATAATACCCCATTTTTCTAAACCGTGTTCACGGCTTTGTACAAAATCTCAACATCCCAGCGCCTCTCGCAATTGCTCAGGCAACAGTGGCTTGCGGAACGTTCCTGCCACCTGCAATCCGAGCGCGCGCGCCAGGTCGCCGGCGGCATTGCGCATCCCGTCTTCGGCCGCCGACAGCAGGATCACCTTGCCGTGGTAACCATGCGCCGCGGCGGCAGTGAGGAATTCGATGCCGTCCATCTCCGGCATCATCAGGTCACAGATCAGGACGTCGGGCATGTTCTCGTCCAGGCGCAGCAGGGCCTGGCGCGCCTCGGTCTCGGTGACGATGTCGAATGGGCCGCACGCAGCCAGCATTTCGCGCATGACGTCCAGCAGGAGCTGGTCGTCGTCGAGCACCAGCACGCGCAAGGGAGCGGGGCGGGAGGCGGCAGCGGAAGCGGGCATGGCGTTCGGTCGGGCAGGTGGAATCGACGGCCATTATGGCGGCAAACGGGCGCGGCGGGGCGCTTGGGCCGCGAATAAATCTTTACACGGTGCCGGTAAAGCGCGCCAGGTGGCCTGGATGCCACATCGTGACCACCGAGGCCACCCTGCCGGCCGAGGTGGTGCGCCGGTGCAGCACCAGGCAGGGCAGGCTGGCGTCGATGCCGAGCAGCTGCGCCGCGTCCGGTGGCGCGGGCTGGGCTTCGATGGTGTAGGCCGCGCCCTGCAGCGGGGCCACCGACGTCAGGTGTTCGTTGGGGGTGATGCTGGTGAAGTCCTGCTCCAGGTAGGCCGGGGCACAGGCCGGGTCGACCCAGCGGTCCTCGAGCTGGATCGGGGTGTCGTTCTCGCAATGCACGATCAGAGAGTGGAACAGCGTGGCACCCGGCTCGAGCATGAATTCGGCGGCCAGCGCTTCGTCAGCAGGTTCGGCGCGCAGCAGCACCACGCGGCTGGCGTGCAGCTTGCCGCGCGCGCGGATCTCGTCGGCGATGTTGCGGATCTCGACCAGCGTGGCCTGGTACTTCTGCGGCGCCACGTAGGTGCCGGATCCCTGGCGCCGCACCAGCACCTGCTCCGCGGTGAGTTCGCGCACGGCGCGGTTGACGGTCATGCGCGAGACGCCGAACTGACGCACCAAGGCTTGCTCGGACGGCACCACGTCGCCTTCCTTCCAGCGCCCGGATGCGATTTCGCCGAGCAGGTAATCCTTGATCTGCTGGAAGATGGGGGACTTGTCTTGCGGTCGGTCTTGCGCGCTCTGTGCTTCCAAACTAATCTCCGAAGTGCCGGTGCTGACGGGGACGAACAGTCCGCGAGTCGCCTGAATTCTAGCACCGTGGATTCGATAGCAAGACCCGGAGTGCATGGCTGCGTGGATGGGACCAGAATCGCACCATCGACCTGCAAGGAGCAGCATCATGAGCACGACCACCCGATCTTTCGATAGCGACGAGGCGCGTTGGCACGCCGTGCAGCAGCGCGACCCGGCCGCGGATGGCCACTTCTATTACTCGGTACTCAGCACCGGCGTCTATTGTCGGCCGTCGTGCCCATCGCGCCCGGCGCGGCGCGCTAACGTGGGCTTTCACGCATCGTGCGAACAGGCCGAGGCAGCGGGCTTTCGCCCCTGCCTGCGCTGCGCGCCGACCCAGCCGCCGCTGGCCGAGCGCCAGGCCGAGGCAGTGGCGCGCGCCTGTCGCCTGATCGAACAGTCGCCCGAGGAACCAGACCTGGACCAGCTGGCGCAGGCCGCCGGCATGAGCCGCTTCCACTTCCATCGCGTGTTCAAGGCGCACACCGGCATCACGCCCAAGGCCTACGCCGCCGCCCGGCGCGCCAGTCTGGTGCGCGACGGCTTGCGCGATGGCGTTTCGGTGACCGACGCGATCTACGAAGCCGGCTTCGGTTCCAGCGGGCGCTTCTACGCAGCCTCGCAAGAGGTGCTGGGCATGGCGCCGGCCCGCTATCGCGCGGGCGGGCGTGGCGAGACGATCCGCTTCGCGCTTGCTCAATGCTCGCTGGGCGCGATCCTGGTCGCGGCCACCGAACGCGGCATCTGCGCGATCCTGATCGGCGACCAGCCGGAGCCGCTGCTGGACGACCTGCAGGCGCGCTTCCCGCACGCCGAACTGGTGGGCGCCGAGCCCGCGTTCGAGCAGACGGTGGCGCAGGTGATCGCGCTGGTCGAAGCGCCGCGCCTGGGCCTGGAGCTGCCGCTCGACGTGCGCGGCACCGCCTTCCAGCAGCGCGTGTGGCAGGTGCTGAGGGCGATCCCGGCAGGGCAGACGGTCAGCTACGCCGAACTGGCCGAGCGTCTTGGCCTGGCGGGCGGAGCGCGCGCCGTGGCAGGGGCCTGCGCCGCCAATCCGGTCGCGGTGGCGATTCCCTGCCACCGCGTGGTGCGCACCGGCGGTGCGCTGTCCGGCTACCGCTGGGGCATCGAGCGCAAGCGCGCCTTGCTCGACCGCGAAAAGGAGCAATCGACGTCCGATTGAAGCGGCCGCCGGCGCTATGCCCGTCATGCAAAGTTCTATACACTGGCTCCCTGCCGCGCCCACGAAGCGCGGGACCCTACAACACGGAGAAAAGAACAGCATGCGTGCGCGCCACAACCCCCTGAAATCCTCATTGTTGGCCCTTGCCGTCATCGGCGCTCTTGGATCGGTCTCGGCCCATGCCGGCACGGTCGTCGACAACGCCAACGGCTACACCCTGAACGCCAAGGGGGACCTGGTCCAGTTCAGCGCCATCGCTTTCGACGACAAGGGCCGCATCATCGCGGTCGGCGCCAGCGCCGATGTGATCAAGGGGGCGCCGAACGCCAAACGCATCGACCTCAAGGGCCGCACGCTGCTGCCCGGCCTGATCGACGCCCACGGCCACGTGTTCGGCCTGGGCCAGCAACTGACGCAGCTCGACCTGTTCCATTCGACGTCGCTGCAAGGCGCGCTGAAATCGATCGGCGACTACGCCAAGGCGAATAGCGATCATGCCTGGATCCGCGGCCGCGGCTGGAACCAGGAAAACTGGAAGCTGGGCCGCTTCCCGACCGCCAAGGAACTCGACGCCGTCGTCAGCGATCGCCCGGTATGGCTCGATCGCGTCGACAGCCACGCCGGCTGGGCCAACAGCCGCGCGCTGGCGCTGGCCGGCATCACCCGCTCGACCCCGGATCCGGCCGGCGGCAAGATCGTGCGCGACGCGAATGGCGACGCCACCGGCGTGCTGGTCGACGCCGCGCAGGAACTGATGACCAAGGTGCTGCCGCAGCAGACCGAGGCCGAAGGCCGCGTCATCCTGAACCACGCGCTGGCGGAGATGGCACGCGTCGGCATCACCAGCGTGCACGACGCCGGCGTCGACGTCGCCCAGGACAAGATCTACCGCGCCTATGCCGATGGCGGCAAGCTGACCGCCCGCGTGTACGGCATGATCGCCGGCACCGACCAGGACTTCGACCAGCTCTCAAGCAAGGGCCCGCTGAAGGACTACGGCAACGGCATGTATGCGCTGCGCGCGGTGAAGCTGTATTCGGACGGCGCGCTGGGCAGCCGCGGCGCGGCGCTGATCAAGCCGTACAGCGACGATCCGCACTCGCACGGCCTGCTGTTCCACAAGAGCGCGGACATGGACAAGATGATGGCCAAGGCGATGCGCAAGGGCTACCAGGTCAACGTGCACGCGATCGGCGACGCCGGCAACAAGCAGATCCTCGACCTGTACCAGAAAGAAGTGAAAGCCACCGGCACGGCGGGGCAGCGCCACCGCATCGAGCACGCGCAGGTGGTGCAGCCGACCGACATCCCGCGTTTTAAAACGCTCGACATCATCCCGTCGATGCAGCCGACCCACGCGACCTCGGACAAGAACATGGCCGAGACCCGCGTCGGCCCCGAGCGCATCAAGGGCGCGTACGCGTGGCGCAGCTTCCTGCACCAGGGTTCGCGTATCGCTTGCGGGTCGGACTTCCCGGTGGAGTCGCCGAATCCGTTCTTCGGCCTGCACGCCGCCGTCACGCGCCAGGACGCGCAGGGGCAGCCGGTGGCCGGCTGGTATGCGAACCAGGCGATGTCGCTAAAAGAAGCGTTTCGCTGCTTCACGCTCGATGCCGCGTATGCCGGGCACCAGGAAACCACGCTCGGTTCGCTGGAGCCGGGCAAGCAAGCTGACTTCATCGTGATCGATCAGGATCTGTTCCGCATGCCGACCTATGACATTCACAAGACCGGCGTGCTGGAGACCTGGGTGGCGGGCAAGCAGGTGTTCAGGAAGTGATGCGGTAGCGGGGCGCGCCGGGCCTCGCGGCGCTGACAAAATGGATTGACTTGGTTGTATAGACAACCTAGACTCGTCGCAACGTGGCGTGTGCGCCCATGCACGCGCCGTCCTTGACCAAGGAGCCGCCATGACCGACACGTCCCGCCTGGAAGACCCCCGCTTCGATCCATCGCGCACCATCCGCGCTCCGCGCGGCACCGAGCTCGCCTGCAAAAGCTGGCTTACCGAAGCCGCCTACCGCATGCTGCAGAATAATCTCGACGCCGAGGTCGCGGAAAACCCGCAGCGCCTGGTGGTCTATGGCGGCATCGGCCGCGCCGCGCGCAACTGGGAATGCTACGACCAGATCCTGGCCTCGCTGCGCGCGCTGGAAGACGACCAGACCCTCCTGATCCAGTCCGGCAAACCGGTGGGCGTGTTCCAGACCCACGCCGACGCGCCGCGCGTGCTGCTGGCGAACTCGAACCTGGTGCCGAAGTGGGCCGACTGGGAACACTTCAACGAACTCGATCGCAAGGGCCTGTTCATGTACGGCCAGATGACGGCCGGCAGCTGGATCTACATCGGCACGCAAGGCATCGTGCAGGGTACCTATGAAACCTTTGCCGAAGCAGGGCGCCAGCACTTCGGCGGCGACATGGCGGGCCGCTGGATCCTGACCGCGGGCCTGGGCGGCATGGGCGGCGCCCAGCCGCTGGCGGCAACCTTCGCCGGCGCCGTATCGCTGACCGTCGAATGCCAGCAAAGCAGCATCGATTTTCGCCTGCGCACGCGCTACCTGGACAAGCAAGCGCGTGATATCGACGAGGCGCTGGCCATGATCGCGCAGCACGTCGAGAAAAAAGAGGCGATTTCGATCGGCCTGCTCGGCAACGCCGCCGAAGTGCTGCCGGAACTGGTGCGCCGCGCTAAAGCTGGCGGCATCAAGCCCGACCTGGTCACCGACCAGACCTCGGCCCACGACCTGATCAACGGCTACCTGCCCGCCGGCTGGACGGTCGAACAGTGGAAGGCGGCGCAGCAGGACCCGGCCCAGCACGCGCGACTGAAAAAGGAAGCGGCGGCATCGTGCGCCGTCCACGTGCAGGCCATCCTCGACTTCAAGGCACTGGGTTGCTACGCCGTCGACTACGGCAACAACATCCGCCAAGTGGCCAAGGACGAAGGCGTGCAGGATGCCTTCGACTTCCCCGGCTTCGTCCCGGCCTATATCCGCCCGCAGTTCTGCGAAGGCCGCGGCCCGTTCCGCTGGGTGGCGCTGTCGGGCGACCCGGAAGACATCTATAAAACGGATGCCAAGATCAAGGAGCTGTTCCCGCACCACGCGCGCGTGCACCGCTGGCTCGACATGGCGCGCGAACGGATCGCCTTCCAGGGCCTGCCGGCGCGCATCTGCTGGCTGGGACTGGGCGAGCGTCACCTGGCCGGCCTGGCGTTCAACGAGATGGTACGCACGGGCGAACTGAAAGCGCCGATCGTGATCGGACGCGACCACCTCGACACCGGCTCGGTGGCGAGCCCGAACCGCGAGACCGAAGCGATGCGCGACGGTACCGACGCGGTGTCCGACTGGCCGCTGCTGAACGCCTTGCTGAACACCGCCGGCGGCGCCACCTGGGTCTCGCTGCACCACGGCGGCGGCGTCGGCATGGGCTACTCGCAGCACTCGGGCGTCGTGATCGTTGCCGATGGTACCGAGGCCGCCGCAAAGCGCCTGGCACGGGTGCTGGTCAACGACAGCGCCTCGGGCGTGATGCGTCACGCCGATGCCGGCTACGAGACGGCCATCGAGACCGCCAAGCAGAACAGCCTGAATCTCCCTATGATCAAATAACGTTTCAAGCACCATGAACAACAACATCACTCTGCAACCCGGCCAACTGACCCTCAAGGATCTGCGCGCCGTCTGGTCCACCCACGCGCCGTTGGCCCTGGCCGACGAAGCATGGTCCGCAATCATTGCTTCCGCCAACCTGGTCGACGCCATCGTCGCCAAGGGCGACCCGGCCTACGGCGTGAACACCGGCTTCGGCATCCTGGCCAAGGCCGATATTCCGCACGACCAGCTGGCCGCGCTGCAGCAGAACCTGATCCTGTCGCACGCGGTCGGCACCGGCCCGCTGCTGTCGGATGCCATCGTGCGCCTGATCGTACTGACCAAGATCGGCAGCCTGGCACGCGGCTACTCCGGCGTGCGTCCGGTGATCGTCGAGACCCTGATCGCCCTGTACAACGCGGGCATCATGCCGGCGATCCCGTCGCAGGGTTCGGTCGGCGCCTCGGGCGACCTGGCGCCGCTGGCGCACATGACGCTGGCCATGCTGGGCGTGGGCCAGGTGCGCCACAATGGCGAACTGGTGGAAGCGGGCGACGCGCTGCGCGCGGCCGGCATCGAGCCGGTGGTGCTGGGCGCGAAAGAGGGCCTGGCCCTGATCAACGGCACGCAAGTCTCGACCGCACTGGCGCTGCACGGCCTGTTCATGGCCGAACGCCTGCTGGAAGCGGCGATGGTCACCGGCTCGCTGTCGGTCGACGCCGCGCGCGGCAGCGACGCGCCGTTCGACGCCCGCATCCACGCGGTGCGCGGCCAGCCGGGCCAGATCGCGGCCGCTGCAATATATCGCGAACTGGTGGCCGGCAGCGCGATCCGCGCCTCGCACCTGGTCGGCGACGAGCGCGTGCAGGATCCGTACAGCCTGCGCTGCCAGCCACAGGTGATGGGCGCGGTGATGGACCTGATCGCCAACGCCGGCCGCACGCTGCTGATCGAAGCGAATGCCGTCACCGACAACCCGCTGCTGTTCCTGGACGCGGAAGGCGGCGGCGACATCGTCTCGGGCGGTAACTTCCACGCCGAGCCGGTTGCCTTTGCGGCCGACACGCTGGCGCTGGCGATCGCGGAGATCGGCGCGTTGGCCGAGCGCCGCATCGCGCTGCTGATCGACGCCAACCTCTCCGGCCTGCCCGCCTTTTTGGTGCGCGAGCCGGGCCTGAACTCGGGCTTCATGATCGCCCACGTTACCGCCGCCGCGCTGGCGTCAGAAAACAAGTCGCATGCGCACCCTGCCAGTGTCGATAGCTTGCCGACGTCCGCCAACCAGGAGGATCATGTCAGCATGGCCACCTTCGCGGCGCGCCGCCTGGACCAGATGGCGCACAATACGGCGGTGATCGTCGGCATCGAGCTGCTGGCGGCGGCCCAGGGCATCGAGTTCCACCGCCCGCTGCAAAGTTCGCAGCACCTGGAGCACGTGCACGCGCAGCTGCGCGCCCAGGTGGCGCCGTACGACGCCGACCGCTTCTTCGCGCCCGACATCGAAGCTGCGCGCAGGCTGGTGGTGGACGGCGCGCTGTCGGCGTCGTGCAAGGAGCTGTTCACGGTGCTGCATCCCTAAATTATTCAGACAGGAGGCGTGATGGCGTTCCGGTTCAAGGCAGGCAGGCTTCCCATGCTGGTATCGATGCCGCATGCGGGTACGGACATTCCCGACGACGTGGCGGCGACGCTGGCGCCCTGTGCGCAGGCGCGTGCCGACACCGACTGGCACTTGCCGGAGCTGTATGGCTTCCTGGAAGAGATGGGCGTCTCGACCATCTCGGCGCGCTGGTCGCGCTACCTGATCGACCTGAATCGCCCGCCCGAGAACACCAACCTGTATCCGGGCCTGGACACCACCGGCCTGTGCCCGGTCGATACCTTCGGGCGCGAGCGCTTGTATCAGGAAGGGAAAGAGCCGGACCAGGCCGAGGTCCAGCGCCGCCTGGAGCTGTACTGGCGGCCGTACCACGAACAGCTGCGCGCGGAACTCGACCGCCTGAAGGCCGAACATGGCGCGGTGGTGCTGTGGGAAGCGCATTCGATTGCATCAAGGGTGCCGCGCTTTTTCGAGGGCCGCCTGCCGGACCTGAACTTCGGCACTGCCGAAGGCAAGTCGTGCGCGCAGGGACTGGAAGACGCGATCCTGAACGTGGCGCGCTCGCAGGACCGCTTCTGGCTTGCCCTCAACGGCCGCTTCAAGGGTGGCCACATCACGCGCCATTACGGCCAGCCGGCCAACGATGTGCATGCGATCCAGCTCGAGATGTGCCAGTGCCTGTACATGAACGAGTCGCCGCCGTTCGAATATCGTCCCGAGGTCGCGGCCGAAGTGCAGCCGCTGCTGCGCGACATGATTGGCTCCGCGCTGGATTGGGTGCATGGAGGCGCGCGATGAACGCGCTGTTTGCGCGCTACGCGCTGCTGCCGGAAGGCTGGCGGCGCGAAGTGCTGCTCGAATGGGATATCCACGGCGACCTGACCCGGGTCGCGGCCGGTGCCCAGGCACCATTGAAAGTAGCGCGCGCCGACTACGTGCTGCCGGGGATGGTCAACCTGCACTCGCATGCCTTCCAGCGCGCGCTGGGCGGCCTGACCGAGCGCGCGGGAGATGGGCCAGACAGCTTCTGGACCTGGCGCGACCTGATGTACCGCTTCGCCGCGCGCATCACGCCGGGCCAGATCGAAGCCATCGCGGCCCAGCTGTTCGCCGAATGCCTGCGCCACGGCTACACTTCGCTGTGCGAATTCCACTACCTGCAGCGCGACGTCGATGGCCGCAGTTATGCGCGCCCGGCGGAAACGGCGGAACGCGTCGCCGCGGCGGGGCAGGCGGCCGGCATCGGCCTGACGCTGCTGCCGGTGCTGTACAGCCATGCCGGCTTCGGCCAGCAGGCGCTGAAACCGGAGCAGGGACGCTTTCGCACGAACGTGGACGACGTGCTCGGCATCGTCGACGCACTGGGCACGCTGCGCGGCGGCCAGCTCGAGGTCGGCGCGGCGCCGCATTCGCTGCGCGCCGCCACGATCGACCAGATCCGCGCGCTGCAGGACGGACTGCCGCAGGAACGTCCGCTGCACATCCACATCGCCGAGCAGCAGGCCGAAGTACAGCAATGCCTGGATGCGGTTGGCCGCCGTCCGGTCGAATACCTGATGGGCGAGATTGCACTCGACCCGCGCTGGTGCCTGGTACACGCGACCCATCTGAACGATGGCGAGGTGACGGCGCTGGCCGGCAGCGGGGCGGTCGCCGGCCTGTGCCCGACCACCGAAGCCAACCTGGGCGACGGCCTGTTCCCGCTCGAGCCCTTCATCGCGGCTGGCGGCGCGTTTGGCATCGGCAGCGACAGCCATGTGTCGCAAAGCCCGGTCGAGGAACTGCGCTGGCTCGAGTATGGCCAGCGGCTGCAGCACCAGCGCCGCAACGTCGCCGTGACCCGCGAGCAGCGCAATGTGGGAGACTATCTGTGGCAGGCCGCGCTGCAGGGCGGCGCCCGGGCGGCGGGACGGCGCGTCGGCGCCCTTGAAGCCGGCAAGCGCGCCGACCTGGTCGTGCTGGACGGCACCCATCCGAACCTGGACGGTGTGCGCGACGACGAAGTATTGGGACGTCTGGTATTTTGCGGGAACGATAACCTGGTGCGCGACGTGCTGTGCGGAGGGCACTGGGTAGTGCAGGGCGGGCGCCATGTGGCGCAGGATGCGATCGAGCAGCGCTATCGCCAGGCCGTCCGGGAATTACGTGAAGGTTGAACTGCGTTGAGCCAGAGGTGAGCACATGAGTGTCCTGATTCCGTTTGCAGGCTTGGCCCCGGCGCCGTGGAAGAACGGCGGCGGCAGCACGATCGAGATCGCGATCGGCCCGCCCGACGCCAGCTTCGACGACTTCGACTGGCGCGTCAGCCTGGCAACCATCGCCGAGGATGGCGCGTTTTCGCAGTTCGACGGTGTCGACCGCACGCTGGCGCTGGTCGACGGCCCCGGCATGCTGCTGCACATCGACGGCGAGCCGACCATGGTCAGCGAGGCCGAGCCGGTGGTGGCCTTCGACGGCAGCTCCGAGGTGAGCGCCAAGCTCAATCGCGGGCCGACCACCGACTTTAATGTGATGTCGCGCAGCGAACGCTGCTACCACCAGTTCGGGCGCCGGCGCCTGAGTGGCGACTCGACCTTTGTCGCGCGCGCCGAGATCACGGTGCTGTTCCTGGCCGAAGGCGACAGCCTGCAGCTGGCCAGCGACGACGAGCGCATCGGCCTGGTGCGCTACGACGCCGTGGTGCTCGACCCCGGCACCGTGTGGACGCTGGAAGCGTGGCAGGCCACGATCTATATTGTCGACGTCCATTACCACTCGGACGACGACGACGAGGCGATGTATGACTGAAGCGGATCTGCTGTTCACCAACGTGCACCTGGCCACGATGGAGAACGGCTACGGCGAATGTAAGGACGCCGCGCTGGCGGTGAAGGATGGCCGCATCGCCTGGATCGGCCAGCGTCTTGACGCGCCGGCGGCGGCACGGGAACACGACTGCGGCGGCACCTGGATGACGCCGGGACTGGTCGACTGCCACACCCACATCGTCCACGCCGGCAACCGCAGCAACGAATGGGAAGCGCGCCTGAATGGCGCCACGTACGAGGATATCGCGCGCGCCGGCGGCGGCATCATGTCCACCGTGCGCGCCACGCGCGAGGCCGATGTCGATGCGCTGCTCGCAGCCAGCCTGCCGCGCGTGCGTTCCCTGCTGGCGGAGGGCGTGACCACGCTCGAGATCAAGTCCGGCTACGGCCTGGCGCTGGACGCCGAGGAGCGCATGCTGCGCGCGGCGCGCCGCGTTGGCGAGCTGCTGCCGATGCGGGTCGCCACCACCTTCCTCGGCGCGCACGCACTGCCGCCGGAGTTTGCCGGCCGTCCGGACGATTACGTGGACGAGGTATGCGAACGCATGTTGCCGGCGTTGGCCGGGCAGGGCCTGGTGGATGCGGTGGACGCGTTCTGCGAGCGCATCGGTTTTACTCATGACCAGACCGCGCGCGTGTTCGAGGCGGCGCGCGCGCTCGGCCTGCCGGTCAAGCTGCACGCGGAGCAGCTGTCGGACCAGGGTGGGGCGGGACTGGTGGCGCGGTTCGGCGGCCTGTCGGCCGACCACCTCGAACACCTGAGCGCGCAAGGGATCGCGGCCATGGCGCAGGCGGGCACGGTCGCGGTCCTGCTGCCTGGAGCCTATTACTTTTTAAGAGAAAGCACGCCGCCGCCGGTGGCCGCCCTGCGCGAAGCCGGCGTGGCGATGGCGGTAGCCACCGACTGCAATCCCGGCACCTCGCCCATGACGTCCCTGCTGCTGGCGATGAACATGGCCTGCACGCTGTGGCGCTTGACGCCGCAGGAGGCATTGCAGGGCGCCACGATCAACGGCGCACGCGCCCTTGGCCTGCAGGACCAGATCGGCACACTGACAGTCGGCAAGCGCGCCGACTTGGCGCTGTGGGACATCGCGCGTCCGGCCGACCTGGCGTATGCGATCGGCTTCAATCCGTGCCGCGCCGTGGTCAATGACGGCGTGGTGCGCACCCCGCACTGCGGCTGAGCCCATACGGCGTCCCACCCACGCAACAGGACGTTGCCGGCTTGATCGTCCTCAATCCGTATTTTTCCATCCGGGTAATGATGGTCCCGAAGTCACGCAGCAAGCATGGACGCGGTAAGCAAATGTAAAGCTTAATGGTTCGTTAAGAATCAACGTCTATAGTGGCTTCATGTGATTCCCATCTCCCCTCCCCATTTGCCAAAATGGGTTTGCCCACGGTGCCAAGGCCCGTGGGCTTTTCTTTGTGGGTACGGGTTTGTTCAGCCGCGTTCCGCCAGGGCAGTGAGGCTGTCGCCGGTGACGCGGCAGATGCGCCAGTCCGGCATCACGTCCGCGCCCATGGCCTTATAAAAATTGATTGCCGGCTCGTTCCAGTCCAGCACCGACCATTCGAAGCGGCCGCAGCCGCGTTCGAGCGCGATCTGCGCCAGGCGCTGCAGCATCTGCGTACCAAACCCTTTGCCGCGATGCGATTGGCGCACGTACAGGTCTTCCAGGTACAGGCCTTTCTTGGTGAGGAAGGTCGAGAAGTTATGGAAGAACAGGGCGAAGGTCACGACTTCACCGTTCTCTTCACCGACGATCGCTTCGCAGCTTGGGCGAACGCTGAACAGGCCTTCATGCAGCAGGGCTTCGGTGGCCACCACCATGTGCTCCAGCTTTTCGAACACGGCCAGCTCGACGATCATGGCGTGGATGTGAGCAACGTCCGCAGGCGTGGCGGGGCGGATCGAGAAGACGGAATCAGTCATGGCGTTTCGATGGCATTGTTCAGGGTGGCGGATTGTACGCTCTTGGGCGCCGGTGCGCGCAGGGCCCAGGCGACGCTGGCCAGGCACAGCACCATGCCCGCGAATTCGATCGGGCCCGGACGATAGCCTTCGAGCTGCACCGACAGCAGCACCGACAGCACCGGCGTGATGACGCCGATGTACACGGCCTTGTTGGCGCCGATGCGGCCGATCAGCGTGAAGTAGGCGAAGAAGGCGATCACCGAGCCGGCGATCGACAGGTAGACCAGGCCGGCCCAGTAGGTGCCGCTGTCCGGCAGCACGAAGGTATCGCCGTTGGCCAGCGCCCACACGGTGACCAGCGACGCGCCCCACAGCATCGACCACGCCATCGTCAGCGGCAGGTTGGAACACTGTTCCTTGACCTTGTTCACGACGATGCTGCCGGCCGAGCTGGCCAGGGTGGCGCTCAGCGCCAGCACCACGCCGGCCAGGAAGTGGCCGTTGCCGCCGCTCTGCAGATCGCGCCAGGCGTCGCCGATCGAGTGCCAGAACAGCAGCGCCACGCCGGCGGTGGCAACCACGCCGCAGGCCCAGGTGCGGCGGTTGATGGCGGTGCCGAAGAAGATGCGGCTCCAGATCGGGGTCCAGAACACCATCAGCGCGAACAGCACCGCGACCAGGCCGGACACCACGTGCTGCTCGGATTCGTAGGTGCAGATGTAGGAGATGCCGAAGGTAAGCGAACCCTGCAGCGCCATCCAGCGATGGGTACGCCACGGCAGGCGCAGCGAATCGCGGCGCGCGATGCAGATCGCGAACAGCGTGGCGGCGGCGAGGAAGAAGCGGTAGGCAACCGAGACCGCCGGTGGCGTGTGCCCCAGCTGCAAGGTGATGGCCCAGAAGGTCGAGCCCCAGATCAGCGAGGCGATGGTGAACAGGACGGGAGAGGACATCGCGGGAGTATAGAGCGCCGCGATTGCTCATCTGGAATGTTTTACGCCCGCGCGCGACCACGTTGTATCAATCGCGCAACATGTAGGGTTGGCGGCATAGCCGCCACCCTACCAATCGATGCGCATGCGCCGGTAGAGCAAGCTCAGCACGAACAGCGGCCCGATCAGCAGAAAGCGCAGGTCCTCGAAGAACGACGGCTTTTTGCCCTCGATGCGGTGCCCGATGAACTGCCCCACCCAAGCGAGTACGAAAATCCCGATTGAGGCCGGCAGTACCATCCCGTCTGGAATCAAGGACAGCAAGGCAAGCATGATCGCTCCCATCGCCCCCATCCCCAGCGCGAACGGCCGCGACAAGGTGAAGTAATACGCCAGAGAACCCGCCACCGTCAGCAACGCGACCAACGGATGGATCGCCCACAGCAACCCCAGCAGACTGAACACGATAGCCGGAATGCACACCACATGAATCGTTTCATTCAGCGGATTGCGATGACTCTCGGCATAGCGCGCCAGCAGGAAATCGATCGGGCGCGCGGCGAGATGGCGCGGCGAGGCGTGGTCCATGGCGGCGTCTCCTGTCCTTGTTGTGTCAGGACGATTCTACGCCCGCTCAGCCGCGTTGTGCCAACCTTGCCGCGTCCGCCGGCAACGGCGGAACCGGGGCTGCCGTATCCGCCGGCTGCAGGCGCAGGTGCGGATTATTGGCGAACAATTCCGCCACCCATTCGACGAATACCCGCACCTTGGCCGACAAGTGGCGGTTTTGTGGATACACCACGTGTACCGGCAGCGGATCGCTGCGCCACTCCGGCAACAGGCGCACCATGGTGCCCAGTGCCAGGTGTTCGTTGAGCAGATAATCGGTCATGCTGATCACGCCCAGGCCTGCCAGCCCGGCCTTGACGTAGGAATTCGAATCGTTCAGCGCCAGCGTGCCCGGCAGCGCCACTTCGATCCGCTCGCCGTCGCGGTTGAAATCCCAGTGGCTAACCTTGCCGGTCTTGGCCGAGAAGTAATTGACGCAGCGATGACGCTCGAGATCGTTCGGGTGCAGCGGCATGCCATAGCGCTCGACGTACGACGGCGCGGCGCAGGTGACGAAGTTGATCACGCCCACGCGCCGTGCGATCAGGCCGGTATCCATCAGCTCGCCGCCGCGCACGGCGCAGTCGACGCCTTCCTCGACCAGGTCGACCGGGCGGTCGGTGCTGCCCAGTTCGAGCGTGATGTCGGGATAGCGCTCGAAGAAGTCGGGCAGGGCGGGAATCAAGATCTCGGATGCCAGCCCGGTCGGCGTATCCACCCGTAATTTGCCGCTGGGGCTGAAGCGGTGGCGCGACAGCGATTCCTCGGCGTCGCGCACGTCGGACAGGATGCGGATGCAGCGTTCATAGTAGGCGGCCCCGTCCGAGGTGACCGAGACGTGACGCGTGGTGCGGTGCAGCAGCTTCGATGCGAGCGAAGTTTCCAGCGATTGCACCAGGGTCGATACGGTCGCCTTGGGCAATTGCAGCATTTCGCCAGCGCGCGTGAAGCTGCCACAGTCGACCACGTGCACGAAGACTTCCATGGCTTGGAGTTTGTTCATCTCAAATTCTCGATGAAATTAACGTTATTGTTCAGCAATCCGAACAATCAATTCGGAATTGATGTATTTATCTGATTGTAGTTGAAAGCTATAGTGTGTGCATCGCAACAAACATTTTGACAACTGGAGCAGCACCATGAGCATGCGGGACGGAATCTTCACCACGGTAGCAGTCACCCTGAGCGGCGTCGCACTGGCGGGGCTGCTCTGCACCGATGCCTATTCGCGTCCTGCCAGCCTGGAAGCGCGCGGCCTGCATGCGCTGTCGCTGCAGGTGCAGATGAGCTGCTCGGGCGAGTGCGCCGGCGTCGACGAACGGATTGTCCAGCTGCAGGAACAGGGAACCGCACGATGAGCGCCGTGCCACAAGCCGCATCCGACGCCGTGAAAGTGCGCGACCTCGAGGTCGAGGGCGCCAACGGAGCGCTGGCCGCCAGGCTGTACACCGCCGGCCCGGCCGCCAAGAAAGACATGCTGGTCGTGTTCTTCCACGGCGGCGGCTTCGACAGTGGCGACCTGCAGAAAGCCGACGACTTCCTGCGCTCGCTGGCCGAATGCGACCATTATCCGGCGGTGCTGGCCTCGACCTATACGCTGGCGACCGTCAGCCCGTTCCCCGCGGCGGTCGAAGACGCGCACGCGGTGCTGGCCTGGGCCAAGAAGAACAAGACCAAACTGGGCTGGAACGGCAAATACCTGGTGGCGTCCGGCATCGAAGCCGGCGCCAACCTGGCGGCGGTGTGCGCATTGATGAGCCGCGACCGCGGCAGCCCGGCGCTGGCCGGCCAGATCCTGATCATGCCGATGCTGGACCCGGCGCTGAGCACCGGCTCGATGCGCCAGATGACGTTGTGTGTCGACCGCGAAAAGGCCGCCACCGAGTGCGCCGCCGCCTACCGCGGCTACCTGCCGCACGCAGCCGATCGCTCGCACCCGTATGCCGCGCCGCTGCATTCAAGCCGGCTGAAGAACCTGGCGCCGGCCCTGATCCTGTCGGCCGAAGACGATCCGCTGCGCGACGAAGCGGAACAATATGGATCGAAGTTGATCAATTCGGGAGTCTGCACCACGGTGCGCCGCATGCCGCCGGCCGACCTGAACCTGCAAGACCCGAATGGCCGCAACGTCTGCGCGTGCAAGGTGCATGCGATGGACGAAATCACCAGCTTCCTGTCGGGGCTGGAGAAACGCAAGGGCGCATGACGCGCAGCGCGTAGCCTCAACCATCGCCCGGCCGCAGCCGGGCCAGCATCCGAAGCACCAGGACACCGTGCCGATCGCACGGCAAGGCCCCCGTTTTGCCCGCATCTTTGGGCCCGACGGGAATCTCACCAGAAGGAGAGTCGCCATGAACCATCACCGACAAGGCCCGCGGACGCGCTCGATGCGCCGCTGTTGCCGGGGATAAGCCGCACCGGCCGCGCGCCGCCGGATTGACCCGGCAGGCCGCGATCCCGCCACCACATCATTGAATTTTTTCCACGCCCGCTGCGTGGAAGGGGCTTCTATTCGCCCGCGTTTCGCCCGGCACGACATGCCGGCGACGCGCGACGGGTTCTTATTGTCTGCAGATTTACCAAAGTACGTTGTCATTAATAAGAAAGGTGCATCATGAAAAACCAACGAGGAATGGGCAAACTGAAAGCGATGGCCGGCGCCCTGGCGCTGGCCGGTATTGTCGGCGCGGCCTTGAGCGGCTGCTCCGACGCCAACAGCAACGCCGCGCCCGCGGCGGCGCAGGCCGGGCCGCCGGTGTCGAGCGCGGTGGTGGTGCAGAAGGCAGTCACTGAAACCCAGGAATTCTCGGGCCGCCTGGAAGCGATTGAGATCGTCGAGATCCGCCCGCGCGTGTCGGGCTATATCACCGCCGTCAACTTCAAGCCGGGCGCCGAAGTCAAGAAGGGCGACGTGTTGTTCGTGATCGATCCGCGCCCGTATCAGGCCGAAGCCGACCGCACCCAGGCCGCCGCCGCCGCCGCGCGTGCCAGGGCCGACCTGGCGCGCCTGGAACTGCAGCGCGCCGAGCGCCTGCTGGCCGATAAAGCCGTGGCCCAGCGCGAGTTCGACGAACGCGCCGCCGGCCAGAAGGAACTGGACGCCAATGCGCGCGCCGCCCAGGCCCAGCACGAGGCCGCGCGCCTGAACCTGGCCTACACCCGCGTCACCGCACCGATCGACGGCCGCGTCTCGAAAGCCGAGATCACCCTCGGCAACCTGGTCGACGCCAGCGCGGTGCTGACCTCCGTCGTGTCGCTGGACCGCATCTACGCCAGCTTCGACGGCGACGAAGACACCTACTTGCGCGTGAGCCGCCGCGTGCACGCCGGCCAGCCGGTCGAAGTGAAAGTCGGCCTGGCGGGCGAAGAAGGCTTCCCGCACACCGGCAAGCTCGAGTTCGTCGACAACCAACTGGACAGCCGCAGCGGCAGCGTGCGCATGCGCGCCACCTTCGCCAACAGCGAGCGCCTGCTGGCGCCGGGCCTCTTTGCCCGCGTGCAGATCGCCGGCGGCGCGCCTCAACAGCAGATCCTGATCACCGACCGCGCCATCGGCACCGACCAGGACCGCAAGTTCGTGTACGTGGTCGACAAGGCAGGCAACGCCGAATACCGCGCCGTCAAGCTCGGCCCCGTCAACGAAGGCCTGCGCATCGTGCGCGAAGGCCTGAAGCCGGGCGAGAAGATCGTCGTCAACGGCCTGCAGCGCGTGCGTCCGGGCGCGCCGATCACGGCGCAGACGGTGCCGATGGTGGCCACCACCACAGCCCCAGCCTCAGCCCCGGCCAAGGCTACCGAGCTGGCCATGGCAGGCAAGGAGTAATCACATGAACTTCCCTCGTTTCTTTGTCGACAAGCCGATCTTCGCGGCCGTGCTGTCGGTCCTGATCTTCGTCGGCGGCCTGATCTCGATCTTCATGCTGCCGATCTCGGAGTATCCCGAAGTGGTGCCGCCGTCGGTGGTGGTGCGCGCCCAGTACCCGGGCGCCAATCCCAAGGTGATCGCCGAGACCGTGGCCACGCCGCTCGAAGAGCAGATCAACGGCGTCGAGGACATGCTGTACATGTCCTCGCAAAACACCTCGGACGGCGCACTGGCGCTGACCGTCACCTTCAAAATCGGCACGGACGTCGAGCAGGCCGAGACCGCGGTGCAGAACCGGGTCCAGCGCGCGCTTCCCCGCCTGCCGGAAGAAGTGCGCCAAATCGGCGTGACCACGGTGAAGTCGTCGCCCAACCTGACCATGGTGGTGCACCTGAATTCGCCCGATGGCCGCTACAACGACCTGTACCTGCGCAACTACGCGGTGCTGAACGTGAAGGACCAGTTGGCCCGCATCAAGGGGATGGGCGAAGTCCAGCTGTTCGGCTCGGGCGACTACGCGATGCGCATCTGGCTCGACCCGCAAAAGGTCGCCGCGCGCGACCTGACCGCGACCGACGTGGTCGATTCCATCCGCGAGCAGAACGTGCAGGTCGCGGCCGGCGTGATCGGCCAGGGTCCGTCGAAAGACGCCGACTTCCAGCTGACCGTCAACACGCAAGGCCGCCTGCAGAGCGTCGAGGAATTCGGCAACATCGTCCTGAAGACCAACGCCGACGGCGGCACCACGCTGCTGAAAGACGTGGCGCGCCTGGAGCTCGGCTCCAGCTCGTACGCCCTGCGTTCGCTCTTGAACAACAAATCCGCGGTGGCGATCCCGATCTTCGCCGCACCTGGTGCCAACGACCTGCAACTGTCCGCCGACGTGCGTGCGACCATGGAAACGCTGTCGAAGGACTTCCCGACCGGCGTCGCGTACTCGATCGTGTATGACCCGACCCAGTTCGTGCGCGAGTCGATCGACTCGGTAATCCATACCCTGCTCGAAGCGGTCGTCCTGGTTGCGCTGGTGGTGATCCTGTTCCTGCAGACCTGGCGCGCTTCGATCATCCCGCTGATCGCGGTGCCGGTGTCGGTGGTCGGTACCTTCGCCGTGATGCTGGCCTTCGGCTTCTCGATCAACACGCTGTCGCTGTTCGGACTGGTGCTGGCGATCGGTATCGTGGTCGACGACGCCATCGTGGTGGTGGAAAACGTCGAGCGCAATATCGAGAACGGCCTCAATCCGCACGACGCCACGATCCAGGCGATGAAGGAAGTCTCGGGCCCGATCATCGCCATCGCCCTGGTGCTGTGCGCGGTGTTCGTGCCGATCGCCTTCGTGTCGGGCCTGACCGGCCAGTTCTACCGCCAGTTCGCCCTGACCATCGCGATTTCGACCGTGATCTCGGCCTTCGCTTCGCTGACCCTGGCGCCGGCGCTGTCGGCCGCGCTGCTGCAGCCGCATGGCGCCCCAAAAGACCGCCTGACGCGCATGATCGACACTGTGTTCGGCCGCTTCTTCGCGGGCTTCAACCGCTTCTTCAAGCGTTCGTCGCTGCAGTACGAAGCAGGCGTCAAGGGTGTGCTGCGCCGCAAGAGCGCCGCCATCGGCGTCTACCTCCTGCTTGCCGTGGCTGCGGGCTTCATGTTCAAGGCGGTGCCGCCGGGCTTCGTTCCGCAGCAGGACAAGGCTTACCTGATCGGCTTCGCCCAGCTGCCGGACGCCGCTTCGCTCGACCGCACCGACGCCGTGATCCGCAAGATGTCCGAGATCGCCAAGGAAATCCCTGGCGTGGAATCGTCGATCGCCTTCCCGGGCCTGTCGATCAACGGCTTCACCAATGCGCCGAACGCCGGCATCGTGTTCGTCGGCCTGAAACCGTTCAGCGAACGCACCACCAAGGAAACCAGCGCCGACGGCATCGCCGCCGAAATCAACAAGCGCATGGGTTCCGTCGAAGACGCCTTCGTGCTGGTGCTATCGCCGCCTCCGGTGAATGGCCTCGGCACCACCGGCGGCTTCAAGATGATGATCGAAGACCGCGCCAACGTCGGCTACGACGAGTTGTACAAGGGCGTGCAGGCGCTGCAGGCGCGCGCCTGGCAGACGCCGGAACTGGCGGGCGTGTTCTCGGGCTTCCAGATCAACGTGCCGCAGCTGTACGCCGACATC
This sequence comes from Massilia sp., assembly GCF_031995545.1. GTDB lineage: Bacteria > Pseudomonadota > Gammaproteobacteria > Burkholderiales > Burkholderiaceae_D > Telluria. The sequence goes on along the minus strand of NZ_DAMAGA010000007.1, from coordinate 20,442 downwards.
GACCGCGTGAAAGCCAAGCAGCTCGGCGTGCCGCTGGCAACCATCAACCAGACTTTGCAGATCAATCTGGGTTCGATGTACGTGAACGACTTCAACCAGTTCGGCCGCACCTACCAGGTGCGGGTGCAGGCCGATGCGCCGTTCCGTTCGCAGCGCGAGCAGATCGAGCAGCTGAAGGTGCGCAGCAACAGCGGCGAAATGATTCCGCTGTCGTCGCTGATGCGGGTGCGCGATACCTATGGTCCGGACCGCGTGCAGCGCTACAACGGCTACGTCGCCGCCGAGATGAATGGCGGCGGGGCGCCGGGTGTGTCGTCGGGCCAGGCCCAGGCCATCATGGAAAAGATCGCGCAAGAGACGCTGCCGAAAGGCGTCGGCTTCGAGTGGACCGAGCTGACCTACCAGGACATCCTGGCCGGTAACACCATGATCTATGTGTTCCCGCTGTGCGTGCTGCTGGTGTTCCTGGTGCTGGCCGCCCAGTACGAAAGCTGGACCCTGCCGCTGTCAGTGATCCTGATCGTGCCGATGTCGATCCTGTGCGCGCTGATCGGCGTAAAGCTGACCGGTGGCGACAACAACGTGTTCACCCAGATCGCACTGTTCGTGCTGGTGGGGCTGGCGTCGAAGAACGCGATCCTGATCGTGGAATTCGCCCGCGAACTCGAACACCACGGCCGTACCGTGGTCGAAGCGGCGCTGGAAGCGAGCCACCTGCGTCTGCGTCCGATCCTGATGACGTCGATCGCCTTTATCGCCGGCGTGGTGCCGCTGGTGTTCTCGAGCGGCGCCGGCGCCGAGATGCGCCATGCGATCGGCATCGCCGTGTTCGCGGGGATGCTGGGCGTGACCTTCTTCGGCCTGTTCCTGACGCCGCTGTTCTACGTGCTGCTGCGCACGCTGGCCAAGCGGTTCGAAAAACCCGTGCATGCGCCGGCAGTGGCGGCGCATGGTACCGAAGGAGTGCATTGAGATGATGAACATGATTGCACGGGGCGTGGCTCCATTACTGGCGGCGCTGCTGCTCACCGCCTGCGCCACGCCTGAATTCAGGCAGCCGTATGTCGAGACGCCGGATGCCTTCCGCGAATCGCAGACGCCGGCGCTCGCCGTCGACGGCATCGACGGCGCGCGCTGGAAGCCGGCGCAGCCGGCCGAACAGCAGCCGCGCGGCCAGTGGTGGCTCGCCTTCAACGATCCGGCGCTCACCGCGCTGGTCGAAGAGGCGACCGTCAACAACGCCAACCTGGCGGTGGCTGCGAGCCGGGTGCGCCAGGCGCGCGCAATCGCCGGCATCGCCGAGGCGGACCGCATCCCGCAGGTGGGCATCGGCATCGGCGCCCAGCGCGCCCGTTTGTCGCCGCTGGAATCGAATCTGGCGCCGGGCACGAACACTGAAGCGCACACCAGCTACAACGCGCGCCTCAGCGCCAGCTACGAAGTCGACCTGTTCGGCCGGGTGGCGGCCGGCGTGGCGGCGGCGCGCAGCGACGCGGCGACGTCCGAAGCCAACTTCCGCTCGGTGCTGCTGGCGCTGCATGCCGACGTGGCGCAGACCTACTTCAGGCTGCGCGCGCTGGACGCGGAGCTGGACACCGTGGCGCAGACCGTGCGCCTGCGCGAAGAAAGCGTGGGCGTGACCCAGCGCCGTTTCGACCTGGGCGACATCGGCGAATTTGACCTGTCGCGTGCCAAAACCGAACTGGCCACGGCGCGCGCCGAAGCCATCGGCCTGCAGCGCCAGCGCGCCACCAGCGAGCATGCGCTGGCGGTCTTGCTGGGCAAACCGGCAGCCAACTACGTGGCCGGGCCTAGCCCGCTTCTGGGTACGACCGCGATGCCGGCGATCCCGGCCGGCCTGCCTTCGAGCCTGCTCGAGCGCCGTCCCGACATCGTCGCCGCCCAGCGCGCGATGGAAGCGTCGAATGCCCGCATCGGCGTGGCGCGCGGTGCGATGTTCCCGGCGCTGGTCATCAGCGCTGACGGCGGCGGTGTCGGTGGCGCGTTCTCGGACGTGTTCCGCTGGAGCAGCCGCTCGTGGGTGATCGGCGCGCTGGCTTCGATGCCGATCATCGACGGCGGGCGCAATCGCAACAATGTGCTGCGCAGCGAAGCGGCGCTGGAAGAATCGGTCGGCAGCTACCGCCAGAGCGTGCTGGTGGCGTTCGCCGAAGTCGAGGACAGCCTGGCAGGCCTGCGCGTGCTGGCCGGCCAGTCGGCTCAGATCGAGGCGGCGCTGGTCTCGGCGCGGCGTTCGGCCGACCTGGCGCAGAAGCTGTACGACGCCGGCCGCTCGAGCTACCTGGAACTGCTCGACGCCCAGCGCAATCTGGCGACGGTGGAACGGACCGCGGTGCAGTTGCGTGGCGACCGCGCGCTGACGACAGTGGCGCTGATCCGCGCCCTGGGCGGCGGCTGGGACAATGCACAGCCGGGTCACGCAACGCTGGTGCAGCGCTGATCTGGCTTTTCCGCAGGGTTGTTTGCCCTTTGCGGCGGCATGCGCGAGCGTGCCGCCGCTTTTTTATGCGTGAGGAGCACGCCATGGCCGCGCCAGAGCGCGCGAGGATGTCAGACGGCCAGGTAGCCGCCATCGACCGGATAATAGGCGCCGGTCACGAACGACGCCTTGCCTGAACTGAGCCACACGACCAGTTCGGCCACTTCTTCCGCCGTGCCTAGCCGGCCGATCGGATGCAGGCCGATCAGGGGCGCGCGCGCATCCTCGGGCATGGCCTGCACCGCCGGCGTGTCGATGAAGCCCGGCCCGGCCGCATTGATGCGAATGCCGCGCCCGGCATATTCGACCGCGGCGGTCTTGGTCAGTCCGATCACGCCGTGTTTGGAAGCGACATAGGCGCTGTTTTGCGCCGACGCGACCTGGCCCAGGATCGATGCCATGTTGACGATCGCGCCGCCGCCGGAAGCCAGCAGTGCCGGCAACTGGTAGCGCATGCCGTAGAACACACCGGACAGGTTGATGCCGATGATCTTGTCCCAGGTGGCAATGTCATAGTCGGCGACATCGCTGGCGGGAGCGCCAATGCCGGCATTGTTGCAGGCAATGTGCAGCGCACCGTAGTGTGCGAGCGCAGCGGCAACCAGCGCCTCGTTGTCGCTCGCCAGCGAAGTATCGGCGCGCACGAAGATGGCGTCGCCGCCTGCGGCCAGGATGGCGGCGGTAGTGCTTTCGCCACCCTGTTGGTTAATGTCCGACACGACGACCTTGGCGCCGGCGGCCGCATAGGCGAGCGCGACTGCGCGACCGATGCCCGAGCCGGCGCCGGTGACCAACGCAATCTGATTCTGCAAAATCAATGACATGACATTCCTTTCCAATGGAACTTTCTGCGAAGAAATACGAAAGCAGTATTTACTAATATCTTACCTATCGATGCCCATCTTAGCAGCCAGCGGAAAAGCGCGCCGTCGCGCTGCGAGATGACGCCGGCGGCAGTTGTCCGTCGGCCTGCGTTGCCGCCAGATTCGATAAATAGTGCTTCCATCGCCGCATACCGCATGCATGCGCTCGATTGCAGAGCCGCATGGCGCCGAGTTCGGCCGGCGGAAAGTGCGCCGAGTACGACTCCTTGCGCTCTTCACCTGGAACAATGCGACGGACGTGGACGCCGGTCCGGAAGTGGCGGGCCTGCTACGTGAGCTATACTTCGTCGGGTTCGGTCGTGGCCCCAGGCGAGATGCCCGGGCTGGTATCGCTCGCGCTCCTTGCCCGGGCGCTTCCGGCCGCTGGCACCCCGTCGCAAGGCCCGACTTCCATCGCGGCAGGTGGCACGCCATCTGCCGGCCCCTTACTGATGCATCCATGTCCGGTTCCCGCCTGACAGGCCTGGCGCCCGTCATCACACCCGCCATCCGCGTTCTGGTACTTGGTAGTTTCCCGGGTACCGCTTCACTCGCCGTCGGGCAGTACTACGCCCATCCGCGCAACGGGTTCTGGCGCCTGATTTCCGCTGTCGTCGACGAAGACCTGGCGGCACTGCCGTATGCCGAGCGCTTGACCCGCCTGCTGGCGCATGGCGTTGGCCTGTGGGATGTGCTGGGGGAATGCGAGCGCGAAGGTAGTCTCGATTCAGCGATCCGCAAGCCGGCCGCGAACGACTTCCAGCGCCTGCGCGAACTGTGTCCGCTGCTCGAAACGGTTGGCTTCAATGGCCAGGCATCGGGCAAGTTCGCGCCGCAGTTCGATGCCGCCGGTTACCGCACCGTGGTGTTGCCTTCGAGTTCGCCGGCGCACATGGCGATGAGTTTCGAGCAGAAGCTGGCGGTATGGCGCCGGCTGGTCACGGACCCGGGGCCATTGGATGCGATGCCAAGGCAGGGTGCATTGCTCTAAGGTAAGGCGGCAGTTGACATGCATCGCAGCCGCCGCGCACCGCATCCGGCGTGGGCACGCACGTGCAGGCATTCAGGATCTGCAATAGGCCGGCAAAGGCGGCCCTGGCGGCAAGGCCTGCGTTCTGGTGCAGGCGAACGTATATATGCAGGCGCCATTGTTGTCGCTGTATTCGCTGTCATACGCGCCCGAGTGCACGACCGTACCTTTGATCTGGAGCGCGGGTGCGCCGCCCGGTACATTCGGATCGCAGGAATGCGCGCAGGCAGGGCTCCAGTCATCGTGATGGCAGCTCCATTGTCCTACGGCAGACACCAGCGTGCAGCTGTCGCTGTCCTCGATGCCGGCATTGATACTCTTCAGGTCGATCGACCATTGTCGATTCATGCCGATGGCTGATGTCGTCGCGACGTTGCGAACCGGTTGCGGTGCCGGTGCGGGCGCACTGTAGGCGGGCACTTCGATTGAGGCGGGAAAGATTTCATGGGTGGTATGCGATAGGCTCAGCTGGAAGCTGCCACATGTCCTGCGCTCACAGGAAAATGTCTTTACGCTCGGATCGACCTCGAACACCCTGCCAGGCTCGATGACGATCCCGTTCGCATCCTTGCAGAGTACCTGCTCGGGAATGCCGAGCTGGATCCTCTGAGTCGGATTCGTTGATCGAATGGCGTTGGAAATGTGCCAGGTAAAATATCTGTCGTCCCTGTTGACACCCCGCAGATACATCGAAAACGGGCGCTGACTGACGCATTGCTGCAGCACCGCGAGAATTGCGCCGCTTGCTGTGGACGCTTTTTGCGACAGCCATCCCTGGCGCGCATACAGCTCGTCCTTTCCGCTGCACAGGCTGGTCCTGAAGTCCCGGTAATCGCGCTCGCTGTTGCCAAAACCCAGTTCGGTCATCACACCGTCGATGGGAACAGTGCTGTTGACATTCAGCGCCCTGGCCTTCTCATACGTGTCCACCCGTTCGTCGCAATAGGTTTGCTTGATGGTCGTAAAATTGTTCCATGACCGGTTGGTCTCGGTCTGGTCGAATACCTTGGAGGCCAGGATGTCGCATACCTTGGGCGACTCCGCCATTGCCACGCAGGGAGCAAGACACAGGCAGCAACAGGACAATCGTATGCGATTCATGCGCTTCTCCGGTAAGTGACGGCCATCCGGCCGCTGTCGGAGTCAGACGGTTTTTCAGGACGAAGGTTCGGGAACCGTGCGCTCTCATTGCGCCAGGGCGGCGCCATGACACCTCAGTCTTCGTGGAAGGCTTCCAGCAGTTCGTCCAGCAGCTCGGCCGTCTCTTCACCCGACAGCCCCAGATACGCGCAGGCGGCAGCGCCGCCCTTGTTCCATTCCAGCGATTCGCCATGGCCCTGGTAGCGGCAGATGGCGTTCTCGGCCAGCAGCGACAGCGCCACCAGCGAGCGCACGCCGGGCGCGGTCGCGGGGTCGTCGATGATGGCGAAATCGTGGTGGTGCAGGATGGCCCAGCCGACGTGGTCCGACAGGCCCCAGTTGCGCGCCAGCAGGCAGCCGATCGCGGAGTGGCTGGTCTGGTGGCGCCGGTCTTCGAGCGCGGTGAACGGCAGTTCCGCTTCCAGCGAGGCTTCGGCGTAGGTGGTGGCGTAGTCCTTGAAGCGGTCCATCAGCAGCGGCACGCCGGTGTCGCAGAACAGCCCGAAGGTGTGCGCCACGTCCGGCTCGCCCATGCGCAGGCGGCGCGACAGGAACACCATCGCGTGCGCACGGCGGGTCGAGATGTCCCAGAAGCTGGCCAGGGCGGCGCTGTTGGCGGGAATCGCCTGGCGCGCCAGCAGGCCGGTCATCATCGCCGCCACCTGGTTAATTCCGAGGAACAGGATCGCCTGCTCGACCGACTTGGCCTTGCGCCGGCCGCCGTAGATGGCCGAGTTGGCCAACTTGAGCAGGGCGCCGGACATGCCGACGTCGCTCGCCACGATCTTGCCGATGGCATCCAGCGACGGATCTTCGGCAGCCAGCTCGCGCTGCAGGTCGGCCAGCAGGCTGGGCCGTGGCGGAATGCGGATCGATTTGATCAGGGCATCGACCTGGTCGATCTGCTGGATGGGCTCGGCGACGGTATTCATGGGAACGATGTGGAAATGCTACGAGAGAACGCGAACCCGTGGACGCGGTCCGGAGAAACGCGGACCGGCGCAGCGCACGGGAAACGCAGGCGACGCTGCCACTATACCCGAGTCGATCTGGCATTGCAGCAAAGCAATTACATTTTTCGACAATTGTTGTGTTGGTTTCACCAAGACGGCGGGTCAGGCTGCCCCGCGCTAGAATCGCCGCATGGCTATTTCTACAATTGCAGGAATCGATTTCATGGCGCCGGCCGAGCTGGTGGCGCAGCAACTGATCGGGGTGACGGTGCTGGTCGACGGCGTCGGCGGGCGCATCGTCGAGACCGAGGCCTATGACCGCGAAGATCCGGCCTCGCATGCGTATTCCGGGCCGACCGAGCGCAACGCCTCGATGTTCGGGCCACCGGCGCATGCCTATGTCTACCGCTCCTATGGGATTCACTGGTGCCTGAACTTCGTGTGCCGCGAAGCGGGGCACGGGGCCGGGGTCCTGATCCGGGCGCTGGAGCCGGTGGCCGGGCTGGAGCTGATGCGCACGCGGCGCGATGCGGATGACGAATGGCTGTTGTGTTCCGGGCCCGGCAAATTGTGCCAGGCATTGGGCGTGACGCGCTCGCACAACGGGATGTCGCTGGCGGCGCCGCCGTTCGAGCTGCTGGCGGCGCCGGAAGGTTTGCCGGTGGTGGCCGGACCGCGCATCGGCATTTCGAAGGCGGTCGATGTGCCGTGGCGCTTCGGACTGGCCGGCTCGCGCTTCGTCAGCCGGCCGTTCCGCTAAGAACCTTAAGGCGCAAGCGCGCCACTAACATCAGGCACGCCGGCGTGCGTGCGCCATAGGGGCAGCGGGCAGGGCGCGCACCGGCGTGCCGCGCATCGCGCTGCCGGCCGCACGCCGTTCGTCCACGCCGTGGAAGTCGGCGTCCTGGTCTTCATCCTGCGAATGCGCGATCGGTGCTTCGCCGGTCTGCGGTGCCACCTTGAAGATCGCCACCGCGCGCGCCAGGTTGACGGTCTGCTCGTGCAGGCTGGCGGCCGCCGCCGCGGCCTGTTCGACCAGCGCCGCGTTCTGCTGCGTCATGCTGTCCATCTGGCCGACCGCGCGATTGACTTCGGCGATGCCGTCGGCCTGCTCGGTGCTGGCGACGCTGATGCGGCCGATGATGTCGTTCACCTGACGCACCGAGGACACGATGTCGCCCATGCTGGCGCCGGCGTCCAGCACCGAGGCGTTGCCGCTCTCGATGATGGTCACCGAGTCGGCGATCAGGGCCTTGATCTCTTTCGCCGCCGCCGCCGAACGCTGGGCCAGCGTGCGCACCTCGGACGCCACCACCGCGAAGCCGCGCCCCTGTTCGCCGGCGCGCGCCGCTTCCACCGCCGCGTTCAGGGCCAGGATATTGGTCTGGAACGAGATGCCGTCGATGACCCCGATGATCTCGACGATCTTGCGCGAGCTGGCCTGGATCGATTCCATGGTGGTCACCGCGCGCTCCACCGCCTGGCCACCGCGCGATGCCAGCTGCGCCGCTTCCGCCGCCAGGGTGGATGCCTGGCGCGCGTTGTCGGCGTTGTCCTTGACCGCCGTGGTCAGGGTTTCCATGGTGCTGGCGGTCTGTTCGAGCGAGCCGGCCTGCATCTCGGTGCGGGTCGACAGATCGAGGTTGCCGCTGGCAATTTCCTGTGACGCGGTGTCGATCGAGCGCACCGAATCCATCACGCTGTGCAGCGCCGCGTTCAGGCGCGCGATGGTGTGGTCCAGGGCGCGCGCGGTGTCGGCGATCTCGTCGCGTCCGAGCGCGCCATTGGGCGCGGCGTCGAGCCGGCCTTCGGCCAGTTCGGCCACCGTCTGCGCGATCGACTTGATCGAGCCGAGCATGGCGCGCCGCACCAGCATCGTCACCGCCAGCGACAGGCCGATCGAGAGCAGCACCAGGCCGGCCATGGTCCAGCCCAGGGTCTGGAATTCGGCCTTGGCGGCCGCGTGCGCGTTCACGCTCAGGGTCTTTTCGAGCGCCGACAGGCGCGCCAGTTCGGCGTCGAGCGCGATGAACTGCTGCTCGGCCTTCTGCATCGAGTTGGTGGCGATCGACTGGTCGACCGACGCCATCTCGATGGTTTCATTGACCGCCTTGCGGTAGCGCGCCAGGGCGCCCAGCGACGCCTCGATCGGCGCGCGCTCGGCGCTGCCGGCCACCTTGGCCAGGGCGTCGAGTTTGGTGCCGATGGCGGCGTGCTTGCTGCCGATGTCGGCGGTGAGTGCCGCCAGCCGGTTCTGGGCGAAGCTGCCGTTGACCCAGGCCAGCAATTGATAGATGTTGGCGTGGGCGAAGCGTGCCTCGCCGGCGACGTCGGCCACCGCCTGCAGGCGCGCGGCGCGCACCTGCACGATGTTTTCCAGCGACGCGTTCTGGCGCACCATGCCGTACCAGGCGGCAGCAGAGAGCATGGTCAACAGGACCAGCACCAGTCCCGGGGCCAGCAACAGTTTCTGGCCGATCCGCAGTTTGTTCAGCATGGGAGAACTCCGATAGACATGACCGCTGCCGAAGCGTTTCGCCCAGCGTTAGCAGTTGAATCGCCACCCCCGCGCCGGCGGGGGCCCAAGTTGGCCGCATCGATGCGATGACGGCATATGCCTTATTTCTTGTAGATCCCCGCCTCCAGCACCACATCGTCGATCCGCAGGATATAGGTGGTCTTCGGCTCGATCTTGCCGGTGGTCGGATTCTTGTACTGGTAATCCACCCAGCCCTTGCCCTTGGCCGCGGCCAGCTCGATGATCTCGCGCCGGTATTTCTTGCCGTTGGCGTCGGGCACGTCGGTCAGGTCCTTGCCGACGATCGACGGGTTGTAGGGGTGGGCCAGCACGATGCCGGTCTTGATGTCGCGCAGGTCGACGTACAGCGAGCCTTGCACGTAGTCCGGGTGCTTGGCATTGATGAGTTTCATCATCTCGTCCTTGCCCTTGGACTTGATCAGGGCCGCACCGCGCTCGGCCATGGCGATGGCATCCTTTTCGGTCGGCTCGTTGGCCTGGGCGGCGTTGGTGGCCATGGCCAGGCACACGGCAGCGACGGTAGCGATCAGCTTCATGTTGGCTTCCTTTAGCGTAATGAACTTTGAAAATATTGCCTAAGTGCATTCACTAATGTAGCCAGCCGGCCGGGTACCGGCTTGCGCCTGCACAAGCGCGACCGGCTCTACAGCGGAACGTTGCGCCGCCGCATCATCGCCCGGCTGCATGCACCGGGTTTGTCCTGACGCCGGCGTCAAGCATCTTCTGATTGATTGGCGGCAATTCTGATCAGAAAGCCGTCCATAACATGGGTTCTTCGCGGCAACTGGCCGCCGATCAGCCATCCTTCATCTGGAGAATACCTGTGACCACCGCAGCCCCAACGCCCTCGAAATTCAAGCCCTACACGCGACAGACGATCGCCGCCGCGCGCCAATGGGACTGGCTCACCCCGGATCTGCAGGAAGCGGTGCAGGTGGTGTCCCACGTGCTGCCGTTTCGCACCAACGCCTACGTCATGGACGAGCTGATCGACTGGAAGCGGGTGCCCGACGATCCGATCTACCGCCTGACCTTCCCGCACCGCGACATGCTCCCGGCCCAGGAATACGAGCAGCTGCGCGACCTGGTGCTGTACAAGAAGGACGAGGCGGCGATTGCGCGCCTGGTGCACGGCATCCGCATGCGCATGAACCCGCACCCGGCCGGCCAGATGACGCACAACGTGCCGCGCGTGAACGACGCCCCGCTCAAGGGCCTGCAGCACAAGTACAAGGAAACCGTGCTGTTCTTCCCCAGCGCCGGCCAGACCTGCCACGCCTACTGCACCTTCTGCTTCCGCTGGCCGCAGTTCGTCGGCATGGAAGACATGAAGTTCGACGCGCGCGAATGCTCCGACCTGGTCAACTACCTCAAGACCCAGCCCCAGGTCACCGACGTGCTGCTCACCGGCGGCGACCCGATGATCATGAATACCCGCTCGCTGGCCGAATTTCTCGAGCCGCTGCTGGCGCCGGAGCTGGCCCACATCCAGAACATCCGCATCGGCACCAAGTCGGTGGCGTATTGGCCGCAGCGCTTCGTGTCGGACAAGGACAGCGACGATTTGCTGCGCCTGTTCGAGCGGGTGGTCGACGCCGGCAAGAACCTGGCCATCATGGGCCACTACAACCATGCGGTCGAACTGCGACACCCGATCGCCCAGCAGGCGGTCAAGCGCATCGTCGGCACGGGCGCCACGCTGCGCATGCAGGGGCCCCTGATCCGCCACATCAACGAAGACCCGAAGAGCTGGGCCGAGCTGTGGACCACCGGCGTGCGCCTGGGCGCGATTCCATACTATATGTTTGTCGAGCGCGACACTGGCCCGCGCGACTACTTCGCGCTGCCGCTGGCGCGCGCCCACGAGATCTTCCAGGAAGCGTATTCGATGGTCTCGGGCCTGTCGCGCACCGTGCGCGGACCGTCGATGAGCGCCTTCCCCGGCAAGGTGGTGATCGACGGCGTGGTCACCATCAACGGCGAAAAGCTGTTCGCACTGCAGTTCCTGCAGGCCCGCAATCCCGAGTGGGTGCGGCGGCCGTTCTTCGCGAAGTACGATGCCGAAGCCACCTGGCTCGATCACCTCAAACCCGCGTTCGGGCGCGACCGCTTCTTCTTCGAGGTCGAAAGCGGCGGCCCGCTGCGCGGTCCGGGCGGGCGCGTGATTCCGCTGGTGCCGGCCGGGCAGCATGGCGATAAGCGGCCCGGTGCAGAGACCGGCGCGCAGTCCGACGCGCAGTCCGACGCCGCTTGAGCATGCAAGCCGCCACCCCGGCTCCGGCCCTGGCCGCACCATCGATGCCGCGCCTGTCCGGGGTGGCGGTGTTCTTCTACGTGTTCCTGCCGTTCGCGCTCGGGCATTATCTGTCTTCGCTGCTGCGTAACGTGAACGCGGTACTGGCCTCGCATCTGGTGGGCGCGCTGGCGCTCACGCCCGGCGAGCTGGGGCTGCTCACCAGCGCCTTCTTCTTCGCCTTCGCCCTGGTCCAGCTGCCGGTCGGGATCGCGCTCGACCGCCACGGCCCGCGCCGGGTGCAGCTGACCATGCTGCTGCTGGCCTCTTTCGGTGCGCTGCTGTTCGCGCGCGGGGAGGGCTTCATGCAGCTGCTGCTGGCGCGCGCCGTGATGGGCTGCGGCCTGGGCGGCTGCTTCATGGCGGCGGTGAAGGCGGTGTCGACCTGGATCGCGCCGAATCGCCTGCCGTCGGTGCATGGCTACCTGATCGCGGTTGGCGGCATGGGCGCGGCCAGCGCCACCATGCCGGTGCGCGCGGCGCTCGAATACACCGACTGGCGCGGGCTGTTCATGCTGCTGGCGGCGCTGGTGGCCTGCACCGGCCTCCTGATCGCGCTGCTGTACCCGAAGAGCGACGGCCCGGCCGCCAACCGCGGCCCGCTGCTGCCGGCGCTGCGCGAGGTCTGGCGCGCACCCGCATTCCGCTCGGTGGTTTCGCTGGTGTTGATCCCGCATGCGGTGTTCTTCGGCATCCAGGGCCTGTGGATCGGGCGCTGGCTGAGCGACGTCGCGGGTTATTCCGAGGACGCCGTCGCCTACATGCTGTACCTGGGCATGGCGGCAGTGGTGTTCGGCGCCATCGCGGTCGGCATGATCACCGAATGGGCCGGGCGGCGCGGCATGCCGCCGCTTGACGTGGCGGCCGCCGGCATCACCTTTTTCGTGCTGGTGCAGGCGGCGTTTGTGGTCGGTTACCGGCCCAGCTTCCAGGTGCTGTCGGTGCTGTTCACGCTGGTGGGCACGATCACCGGCATCGAGTACGCGATCGTGGCCCAGGCCATGCCACGCGAGCTGACCGGGCGCGCCGCGACGTTCCTCAACCTGTTGATCTTCATCGGCGCCTTCCTGGTGCAGGCCGGCTTCGGGCTGGTGGTCGGCCTGTGGCCGTCGGACTTGCTGGGCCACGCGCCGGCCCAGGCCTACCGCGCCGGCTTCGCGCTGCTGGTGCTGATCCAGCTGCCCGGATTGTGGCTGTTCGCGCGCCGCCGCAAGCGTGTCGCGGTGCTGCCTGCGCGCGGCGCCTGATCCCGGCTCGGCTCTGCCGTAACGGGCGCGGCGGTTTTCCCCAGGCTTATAGAATTGTCCATTCGTAAACTCGGGGGAACACCATGGGCACTCCACTGCCGCGCCTGTGCATCGGCGCCACGCTGGTCATGCTGGCCGCCTGCAGCGAGCAGTCCACGCTGCAGCAGGGCGACGACGTCGGCCCGCGGCCGACCCTCAAGGCGCCGGACAAGCAGCTGATCCCGACCGTGAACATCGCACCGGCCAAGGGCTGGCCGTCGGGCGGCATGCCGACGCCGGCGCCCGGCCTCGCGGTGAACGCCTTCGGCATCGCGCTCGATCACCCGCGCTGGCTGTACGTGCTGCCCAACGGCGACGTGCTGGTGGCCGAGACCAATGCCCCCAAGCGCCCCGCGAAGAGCGGCATCAAGAGCTACGTGATGGGCAAGGTGATGGCGCGCGCCGGTACCGGCGTGCCGAGCGCGAACCGCATCTCGCTGCTGCGCGACGCCGACGGCGATGGCGTGGCCGAGCTGAAAAGCGTGTTCGTGAAAGACCTGAACTCGCCGTTCGGCATGGCGCTGGTGGGCGACAGCCTCTACGTGGCCAATACCGACGGCGTGCTGCGCTTCCCATACAAGGAAGGCGCCACCGAGATCACGGTCAAGGGCGAGCAGGTGGCGCCGCTGCCGGGCGGCGACCTGAATCACCACTGGACCAAGAACATCATCGCCAGCAAGGACGGCAGCAAGCTGTACGCCACCACGGGCTCGAACAGCAACGTGGCCGAAAACGGCATCGAGAACGAGGTCAATCGCGCCGCGATCCTGGAGATCGATATCGCCAGCGGCAAAAGCCGTGTGTTCGCGTCGGGCCTGCGCAACCCGAACGGTCTGGCCTGGAACGCGGAGAGCGGCGCTCTGTGGACCGTGGTCAACGAGCGTGACCTGATCGGCAGCGACCTGGTGCCCGACTACCTGACCTCAGTGAAGGATGGCGGCTTCTATGGCTGGCCGTACAGCTATTTTGGCCAGCACGTCGACGAACGCGCCAAGCCGGCGCGCCCGGACCTGGTTGCCAAGGCGATCGTGCCCGACTACGCGCTCGGCGCCCACGTCGCCGCGCTCGGCCTGGCGTTTTATGAAGGTGCGCTGCTGCCGGACCAGTACCGCCATGGTGCTATCGTCGGTAATCACGGCTCGTGGAACCGGCGGCCGCATTCGGGCTACAACGTGGTGTTCGTGCCCTTCAAGGAGGGCATGCCGAGCGGGAAGCCGATCGAGATGCTGACCGGTTTCGTCAACAAGGATGGCGAAGCGTACGGGCGGCCGGTCGGGGTGGCGGTGGACAAGAAGGGTGCGGTGCTGGTGGCGGACGATGTCGGCAACGTCATCTGGCGCATCGTTCCCGACGCCCGCTGACGTAGGGGCGGCGGCCGAGCTGCCAACCCTACGCACATCCCCTGACCAGCAGCACCGGGATCCCGGTCCACACGATCGCGATGATCGACAGCACGGCGCCGACGCCGGCAACGTAATCGGTGAACTGCTTGCGGCTCGACGCCTTCAGGCGCCGGTGCGCGGCGATCCCGATCCACACGCAGGCCGCCAGCGCGGCCACCGTGACCGCCCCCAGCAGATACGGATTCGGCCCCTCGGGCCGCCAGCCGCCCGGCGTGCACTGGGCCGCGGCGACGATGTAGCAGAAGCCGAAGTGCGCGGCCCAGATCAGGAAGGGCAGCGAGGCGCCGGTTGCGCGGCGCAGGAAGTGGTCGCTCATCGTGTTTACTCCATCACCAGCAGCAGGCCGCGCACCACCACCACGCCGGCGATGCCCTGCAGCGTCACGTAGTGCCAGATTAGCGCGATGTTGTCGCGCGTGGCGCGGTTCTCGGGCTTGATCAGGCGGCGCCAGGCGCGCAGGCACAGATACGGCGCCGCCAGCAGCAGCACGAACAGCATCACGCCCTGGAAGCCGAGCAGGATCGAAATCGAGGCGCTCCACGCATCCTTGGTGCCGTCCAGGTGTACCAGGCGCCAGCTGTGCACGTCGACCCCGAAGGCGGCCGTGGTGCACATCAGCGCTGCGATCAACAGCCATGGCGTGAGATGTTGCTTGACCCGGTCGCTCAGCCACACCAGCGCCGAGCCGCCCAGCAGCAGGCCGACGTTCAGCAGCGTCCATAGCGAATCGGGCAGCGAGGCGCCCGGCGGCGGGCAGATCTGCAGCCGCATCGAGGTGTGGATGTAGACATAGGCGAACGACGAATAAATCAGGCCGATCACCACCAGCATGATGAAGGTGCCCCACCACGAATGCGACTTGGTGCCGACCGCGCCCACCGGCAGCGTGATGCCGCCGCCGATATCCACGTCACGCAGTGGCACGCTGCGGTCCGACTGCCACAGCCAGGCGATGATGGAGCCGATCGCGATGATGCCGCAGATGAAGGCCAGCACCATCGCCTTGACGGTCAGCAGCAGGAAGAAGCCGGCGGTGCCGAAGGCGCCCAGCACGGTCAGCCAGCTGTCGCCGGGCAGGATCATCAGGTAGCTGGGCTTGGCCGACACCGGGCTGGTGGCGATGGTCTCGCGGCGGCCGGTGGCGGTGTTCGGCAGGTAGTGGCGCGCATCGGCCACCTCTTGCGACAGCGTCGGCTGGTCCCACAGCGGATCGTCGCTGGTGATGCGCGGGATGCTGCGGTTGCCGTAGTCTTCCGACGGCAGCCATTCCAGCGTGGCGGCGTTCCACGGGTTGCCGACTTCCTTGGTCGGCCGGCGCAGCGTACGCACCGCATCGACGATCATGCCCAGGATGCCGAGCGCGAACAGGAACGAACCGATCGTCGAGATCATGTTCAGCCAGTCCCACCCCATCTCGTGCGAGTAGGTGTAGACGCGGCGCGGCATGCCGAACAGGCCGGTGATGTGCATCGGGAAGAAGCTGATGTTGAAGCCGCCGAACAGCAGCCAGAAGATCGGGCGCGCCCACTTCTCCGACAGTGTGTTGCCATTAATGAGCGGCAGCCAGTAATAGATCGCGGCGAACACCGGGAACACCATGCCGCCAATGAGCACATAGTGCAGGTGGGCGACGATGAAATAGGTGTCGTGCACCTGCCAGTCGAACGGCACCACCGCCACCATCACCCCGGTCAGGCCGCCCAGCACGAAGATGAACATGAAGCCGAGCATGAACAGCGTCGGCGCGTTCATCGTCACCCGCCCGCTCCACAGCGTGGCGATCCAGGCGAACACCTGGATCCCGGTCGGGATCGCGACCGCCATGCTGGCCGCCGAGATCAGCGTCATCTCGAGCGTGCCCAGGCCAGTGGTGAACATGTGGTGCGCCCACAGGCCGAAGCTGAAGATGCCCACGCCCACCAGCGCCACCACGATGACGTTGCGGCCCACCAGCCGGTTCTGGGCGATGGTCGGGATCATGGTCGAGATCATGCCGGCCGCCGGCAGGAAGATGATGTACACCTCGGGGTGCCCGAAGAACCAGAACAGGTGCTGCCAGATCAGCGGGTCGCCGCCGCGTTCGGCCTCGAAGATCGGCATGTTGAAGGCGCGCTCAAGCTCGAGCAATGCCGTGCCGGCGATCACGGCCGGGAAGGCGATCACGATCATCACGCCCACCACCAGCATGGCCCAGGCGTACACCGGCATGCGGCGCAAGGTCATGCCCGGCGCGCGCGTGAACAGGATGCCGACGATCAGTTCGATCGCACCGGCGATCGCCGAAATCTCGATGAAGCCAATCCCCAGCAGCCAGAAGTCGGCGTTCAGCCCCGGCGAATACTTCATGCCGGTCAGCGGTGGGTACATGAACCAGCCGCCGTCCGGCGCCAGGCCCCAGAACAGGGTGCAGAAGAAGGCCAGGCCGCCGAAGGCGTAGCACCAGTAGGCATAGGCCGAGAGTCGCGGGAAGGGAAGGTCGCGCGCCCCCAGCATGTTCGGCAGCAGGTAGACCGCGATCGCTTCCACGATCGGGATCGCGAACAGGAACATCATCACGGTGCCGTGCATCGTGAAGATCTGGTTGTAGGTGCTGGCCGCCACCAGGTCGTTGTCCGGCACCGCCAGCTGCACCCGCATGATCAGGGCCAGGATGCCGGCCAGGATGAAGAACAGGATCGCGGTGCCGATGTACAGCAGGCCGATATTGGTGTTGTTGACGCTCTTGAAGAAGCGCCAGCCGCTCGGGGTTTCCCAAACTTCCTCCAGGCGGGTCAGTTCCAGCGGAGGGCGGGGCAGCGGGCTTGGGAGTGCGTCGTCGCGCGTAGTCATTTCAGGTGCTCGAGGTAAGTGGCCAGTGCGCGCAGGGTTTCGCCGTCCAGGTCTTGCGACGGCGGCATGAAGACGCCGGGTTTGATGGCTTGCGGGTCGGCGATCCAGCCGGCCAGCGTGCCGCGGTGGTTGTCCAGGGTGCCGGCGCCGATGGAACGGCGGCTGCCGACGTGGGTCAGGTCGGGGCCGAGGCGCGAGGTGTCGGCGATCTGCTGCTGCATGTTGTCGCCGTCAGTGACACCGCGGATGGTGTGGCAGGCTTGGCAGCGCTGCTCCAGGAAGGCCGTCTTACCGCGCTGCAGTACCTGGGTGTCGGCCGCCAGCGCCGGCGCGGCCTGGCGCGCCAGCCAGGCATCGTATTCGGCGCGCGGCAGCGCGATCACGTGGAAGGCCATGCGCGCGTGCTGCTCGCCGCAGTACTCGGCACACTGGCCACGGTAGGTGCCGGGCTTTTCCGCTTTCAGGGTCAGGCCGGTGACGCGGCCCGGAATCATGTCGCGCTTGCCGGCCAGCGACGGCACCCACAGGCTGTGGATCACGTCGGACGACGTCAGGCCCAGGTAGACGGACTCGCCGACCGGGATCACGATCTCGTTGGCGCTGACGATTTCGCGGCCGGTGCCGGGATCGCGGTAGCGCACTTCCCACCACCACATCTTGCCGGTGACCGAGATGGTCAGTGCCTTGTGCGAGGTCTGCGGCGCCAGGTCGATGCTGCGCCAGGTGCTCCAGGTGAGCAGGGCGGTGAGCACTACCGTTGGAAAGACGATGCCGCCGCCGAAGATCCACCACATCGGGCGTACCGGGCGCGTGTCTTTCTGCATGCCGCGCCGCATGCCGAGCGCCAGCAGCGCCATCACGGCGACGAAAATGACCGTGCCGCCGACGAACAGCACCCACGAGAACTGGTGAATGATGGCGGCATCGGCGCCGGCTGGGTGGAGGACGGACTGGATGTCGTTCATGGGCATCGGCGCTCAGCGCAACGTGTACATGTATGCCGCCATATGGCGCGCCTCTTCTTCGGAAATGCCAAGCGACGGCATCAGGGTGCCCGGTTTCACGGCGGGCGGGTTTTGCAGGAAGCGGATCATGTTGTCGGGCTGGTTCGGAATGCCGCCAGCGATATAGCTCAGGCGGCCCATGTATTCGAGCGAAGGGCCGGCGTCGCCATTGCTGCCCTGGACGTTAGGGATGAAATGGCAGGCGGCGCACTGGTATTGCTGGGCCAGCAGGCGGCCGCGCTCCGGATCGCCACCGGCGACGCGGCTGGTTTCGGTGCTGGCGTCGTTCTGATGACAGGCGCTGACGAGCGCAACGCAAGACAGCGCCGCAACTGTGCGTAAAACGCGTCTAAAACGCTCGTAATGACAGTAAAGGTTGCGCACGTTTGATAAATCGTAAAAAGGCTGTGGCTTTTATAATACAAGAAATCAGATGTCATTTTTTTAACAGAACACCCTAGTCCATGCTATCCAATCGCGCACGACTTATCGTCAAGACCATGGTGCTGACCCTGCTGGGAGCAGGCGCCACCGCCGCCATCGTCGGCCTGATCGTCCTGCGCGGCGGCTTCTACAACATCAGCGCGACCGAATCGCACTACCCGCTGATCTATACCGTGTTCGAGGAAGGCCTGCAGTATTCGATCAAGAACCACGCCGAGGACATCGAGGTGCCGGCGCTGGGCGCGCCCGAGCAGCTGCTGCGCGGCGCCACCGTCTATGCCGCCAACTGCGTGCAATGCCACGGCGGGCCGGGCACGGCGCCGTCGAAGCACGGCATGAGCATGCAGCCGGTGCCGGGACCGCTGGTTGATGCAGACGTCAATTGGGAAACGCGCGAGCTGTACTGGATCACGCGCCACGGCATCAAGATGAGCGGCATGCCGGCCTGGGAATATCACCTGAGTGACAGCGACATCTGGGCGGTGGTGGCCTTCGTGTCGGCGATGCCGGCCATGTCGCCGCAGGACTTCAAGGGCATGACGGCGCCCGACGCCGGCGTGCAGTCGGTGCCGGTGGCGGTGCAGGAATCGGCGAAGCAGTCGGCGCAGGAGTCGGCAAATGCGGCCCGCCAGGGAGATCAATCATGAACCGACCATACTTGGCCATGTTGTTGACGGCGCTGGCGCTGGCCGGCTGCGGATCCGACCGGCCGCCGCCCGGCGTGCAGGGCGACCCGGAACGCGGCAAGATCGCGCTGACGCAGTACGCCTGCCACTCCTGCCACGTGGTGCCGAGCGTGGCCGGCTCCAAGGTCTATGTCGGGCGGCCGCTGGACGACCTGGACAAGCGCCGCTACATCGCCGGCAAGGTGCCCAATACCCAGGACAACCTGGTGCGCTTCATCCGCAATCCGCAGGCCGTCGATCCCGGCAACGCAATGCCGACGCTGGGCGTGAGCGAGCGCGATGCGCGCGACATCAGCGCCTATCTCCTGAGCCGCTAGTCAGCGGCCTGCGCGCCATCCTTGGTATCATCGACCCTTTCGATTTCACTACCAGGGAAACACAATGAGATTGGTGCGCTATGGCCGTCCGGGCAAAGAGAAGCCGGGCCTGTTCGACGAAGAGGGCCGCCTGCGCGACCTGTCCGGGATCATCGACGACATCGACGCGTCGCAGCTGTCCGACAAGGCACTGCGCAAGCTGTCGAAGCTCGACGCCAAGACCCTGCCGCTGGTGCGCGGCAACCCGCGCCTGGGCGTGCCGGTCAAGGGCATCGGCAAATTCATCGGCGTCGGCATGAACTATGCCGACCACGCGCGCGAGACCGGCGCGGCGGTGCCGAGCGAGCCGGTGTTCTTCACCAAGGCGATCAGCTCCCTGAACGGCCCGGACGATCCGATCCAGCTGCCGAAAGGCTCGAAGAAAACCGACTGGGAAGTCGAGCTGGGCGTGGTGATCGGCGCCCGCGCGCAGTACGTCACCGAAGAAGAAGCGCTCAAGTTCGTGGCCGGCTATTGCGTGGTCAACGACGTGTCCGAGCGTGCGTTCCAGTTCGAGCTGGGTTCGCAGTGGGACAAGGGCAAGGGCTGCGATACCTTCGGTCCGGTCGGTCCGTTCCTGGTGACGCGCGATGAGATTTTCGACGTGCAGGACCTGGACCTGTATCTGGAGCTGAACGGCAAGCGCATGCAGACCGGGAATACGGCCAACATGATCTTCACGGTGGCGCAGATCGTCAGCTACGTGTCGCGCTTCATGACGCTGGAACCGGGCGATATCATCACCACCGGCACGCCGCCGGGCGTCGGCATGGGGCGTTCGCCGCAGCGCTTCCTGAAGAAAGGCGACAAGCTGCGCCTGGGGATTGCAGGTCTGGGTGAGCAGCAGGCGGAAGTGGTGGCGTTCCCTAAAGCCTGACCGCGATCGTTGTAAGGGGACCGGGTCCGGCTGACGCGACCCGGTTCAGCCAATGCCGCTCGTACGGCAACCTCACTCCGGCAACCTCCACGCCCCATCCTCCGGCACCGCAGTGCGCGCAACATTCATGGTCATGGCCAGGAACGCGTAATACCCGCAGATCCCCACCAGATCCACCACCCCCTGTTCGCCGAACAGCGCCAGCGCATCCGCATACACCCGGTCCGACACCGCTTTCC
>NZ_DAMAGA010000006.1:0-192724 GCF_031995545.1 Massilia sp. | reverse complement strand
TGCTGCATCGTTGCGAATCGTTGTGTTCGTCAGCAGCAGAGAAGAGAGATTATGCAGTGTTTCGCGATCTTCGTCAACTCCCTTGTTGCTTCAGCTCAGATTTCTCTGGCAACCTTGCTCCCGTAACCGCTTGATTACGTTAACATTTTTCGGTCACTGCCGAAGCGGAGGCGAACTATAGCGTATTCACTGATGAGTTCGCAAGAGCATCTTATTGCTGTGTTGGCGTTACAACAGCCAGTCGATCGGCAGCCAGGCGAGCCCTCTTACAGCCGCCCTCTTCCACCAGGTCGTTCCCGGCTCGACGTCATGCCGGACCTCTTTGCCTTTCGGCCGCTCGATCCAGTGCAGCTTACCGTTCTCATCGAGTCGCACCTCATAGGCGCGGGTCGGCATCCTGTTATCGAGCGTACTGGTCAGCTGGCCCGCCAGCGCCACGCTGTCGATCACCAGCCCCATCTCAGTATTCAGATGAATCGAACGCTGATCGAAGTTGAACGACCCGACAAAGATGCGATTGCCATCGGCCGCAATGGTCTTGGCATGCAGGCTGGCGTCCGAACTGCCAAACGCGCCCCGCCGCTGCTCGCGGCTCGGCTCATCGGTCCATTCGCGGCGTAGCTCATATAGGCTGACGCCCGCTTCGAGCAAAGGCTTGCGCCATTTGGCATAGCCGGCATGGACCGCCGCGACGTCGGTGGCCTCCAGCGAATTGGTCAGTATCCGAATCCGCACGCCCTGGCGCGCCAGATCGGCGACCGCTTCGGCGCCGTCCTTGCCCGGCACAAAGTACGGCGACACCAGATCCAGGCTGCGTTTCGGCTCACCCAACAGCCCCCTGAGCTTGAGCGCGATATTCGCTTCTTTGGGTGCTTTGCCCACCACCTTGGCCGGATCGTCACTGACCAGTCGCGTATGCGCCCATTCGAATGGCAGCGTCCCGGCAGTCAGCTGCGTCATGAAGGTGGACCGCTTGACCGCATCTAAATAATCAGCAGCCGCCGGATCGGTTTGTCGCGCGGGCGCCGCTTCGGGATGCGGCACCATCGCAGCCATCGGATAGGCCGAGCTGCTATTCCAATAGCGGTCGAAATCGTCCGACACCGCGCGCACCACCGGACCGGCCACGATCACATCGAGGTCGGCAAACGAGATATCGCCCGCCGCGCCGAAATACTCGTTGCCAATATTGCGTCCGCCCACGATCGTCACCTGGTTATCGGCGGTGAACGATTTATTGTGCATGCGCCGGTTCAGTCGCCCGAAGTCGGTCACGAAGCCAAGATAGCGCGCGCTGCGGATCGCAAAGGGATTGAAGAGGCGAATCTCGATCTGCGGATGCGCGTCCAGCTGCGCCAGCACCGCATCCAATCCGGCCGTATTGTTATCGTCCAGCAGCAGGCGCACCCGCACGCCGCGATCGGCCGCCGCCTTCAGGGCATCGAACATCAGCATGCCGGTGGTGTCGTTGCGCCAGATGTAATACTGGACGTCCAGGCTGCGCTCGGCCGCCTGCGCCAGCATCGCGCGCGCGGCAAACGCGTCGCGGCCGTCGCTGAGCGGATGGATGCCGGCCAGGCCCGGATGCGCCATGGTCCCCGCCAGCACCGCCTTGCCCAGCCGGGTGTCGCCGGTATCGCTGAGCGCCGTGCTGGCCGCGCGTGGCGGCAGCACCGGCAGTGCCGAGCAACTGGCGAGCGTGAACCCGGCGGCCAGCATCGCCGCCGGCACCAGCATCCACAGTCTGCGCGACGCAGCCACGGCTTACAGCCCGTCGAATTCCGGTTTGCGCTTCTCGAGGAAGGCGGCCATGCCCTCTTTCTGTGCCGGGGTGCCGAAGCCGGCGTGGAAGTAGCGGCGCTCGTAGCGCACGCCTTCGCTCAGCGGCATCTGGTAGGCCTGGTTGACGCAATCCTTGATCTGCATGGCCACCGACACCGGCATCTCGGCGATGCCCTGGGCTACCTTCAACGCTTCCTCCATCACCTCGGCCGCCGGATAAATACGCGACACCAGCCCGGTGCGCTCGGCTTCAAGCGCATCGATCATGCGCGTGGTGAGCAGCATGTCCATCGCCTTCGACTTGGAAATCGCGCGCGGCAGACGCTGGGTACCGCCGGCGCCCGGGGTCACGCCGACCTTGATCTCGGGCTGGCCGAATTTGGCGTTGTCGGCCGCGATCAGGAAGTCGCACATCATGGCCAGTTCGCAGCCGCCGCCCAGGCAGTAGCCGGACACGACGCCGATCACTGGTTTACGGATGTCCAGGATGTGTTCCCAGTTGCGGCCGATGTAGTCATTGCCGTAGGTTTCGCGGTAATCGTAATTGGCCATGGCCGCGATGTCGGCGCCGGCGGCGAACGCTTTCTCGCTGCCGGTCAGGATGATCACGTTGACGCCCGGATCCTTGTCGAAGCCGCGCAACGCCACGCCCAGCTCGTTCATCATGTTGTCGTTGAGCGCATTCATCGCTTTCGGACGGTTCAGGCGGATCACGGCGACCTTGCCGTGGGTTTCGATCAACAGGTCAGCATATTCCATGAAACACCCTTCAACGGTTAGACGATACTGCCGCGATTGTAGCGCTTTCCGTATGCGTCAAACCGGCCGGACGATTGAGCGGATTCGCGCCTCGGCGCTACCTATGCATACGGGGTCGCGCCAAGGCTCGTTCTCGCGCACGGCTTCGGCCATAATGGTGTCATGAACATGCGCCTCCCCGATTCAAACGAGTTGCAGGAACCAGCCCCTCCCCGTCCCGGCCCGACCTCATTGGCCGACCTGTTCTTCTCGGTCACCATCCTCGCCCTGCAAGGCTTCGGCGGCGTGCTGGCCGTGATCCAGCGCGAGCTGGTCGAGCGCAAGCGTTGGCTCACCAACGAAGAGTTCGTCGAAGACTGGGCGGTCGCGCAAGTCATGCCCGGCCCAAACGCCGTCAACCTTTGCATGATGATCGGCGCGCGCCATTTCGGCCTGGCCGGCGCCCTGACGGCAGTGGCCGGGATGATCACCTTCCCGCTGCTGCTGGTACTGCTGCTCGCTGCCCTGCATGCGCAGTACGCCCATCACCCGGCGGTGGCCGGCGCCCTGCGCGGCATGGCCGCGGTATCGGCCGGCCTGATCGCCGCCACCGCCGCGCGCCTGGCGGTGGCGCTGTTCAAAAGCCCGGTGCCGCTGGCTTGGGGCGTCGCCATCGCGGCGGCGTCGTTCGTGCTGCTGGCCTGGGTGCGGGTTCCGCTGGCGGCGGTGCTGTTCGCGCTGGGCGGACTCGGTTGCGTGCTGGCCTGGCGCGGGTTGCGCTCATGAGCCCGCACCAGATCGTCCTCAGCCTGCAGGACTGGCTGTCGCTGTTCGGCCACTTCCTCGGCCTGTCGCTGATGTCGCTCGGCGGTGCCATGTCGACCAGCGCCGAGATGCACCGCTATCTGGTCGAGCAGCACGGCTGGCTGACCCAGACCCAGTTCAACGAAGCGATCGCCCTGGCCCAGGCCGCGCCCGGCCCCAACGTGCTGTTCGTCGCCCTGATGGGATGGCAGGTGGGACTCAACGCTGGCAGCACCGTGGCCGCCGTGTGCGGCGTGTTCATATGCCTGGTCGGGATCCTGTTCCCATCGACGATCTTCACTTACCAGGTGGCGCAGTGGGGACACCGCAACCGCCAGCTGCGCGGCGTGCGCGCCTTCAAGCAGGGCATGGCGCCGCTGGTGATCGGGATGCTGCTGTCGACCGCCTGGCTGCTCGCCAGCAGCGGCGGCGCGGCTGGACCGAAGCTGTGGCTGCTGTCGATCGCCAGCGCGGTGGTGATCTGGCGTACCCGCATCCATTTATTGTGGCTGCTGGGCGCGGGCGCCGTGCTGGGCGGGTTCGGCCTGGTCTAGCGTAACTGGTTCGGCAGCTCGACCCGCATTTCAGGGCAACCCATCGCCTGGCAGCCATTGGGCAGCGTGCGCAGCCAGGTGACGATCGAATCGACCGTCACGGTCTGGATCCGCCCTTTCCAGCGCAGTTCGGACGGATGATCGTCGAAGCTGACGTTGGCCTTCGATACCCGCGCGCCCAGGCGCGTCAGCGTTCCCAGATCGAGCTCGGTCGGCTGGAAACCATGCGCCTTCAGCCATTCCTGGGCGGTGACGCGGGTATTCGCCTCGTCTTCCGGCGCCAGCGCGAAGGCCAGCATCTCGAGCGCCCAGCCGTTCGAATTCTGGTAGCGGGTGCTGAACGGATAGGCAACCAGGCTGTATTGGGGCTCGTGATAGTCGCGCGCCTTCTTGCCCAGCAGCGCTTTCTTGAGCCGCGTTTGCACCTCCGGCGCCAGCCGCCAGATGCCGGCCTGATACCGGTACGGCGAATCCGAAAAGAAGTTGAGCAGCCCTTCGTCATACAGGCTGGACGTCGCGGTGCCGCAGGTATTGAGCTTGTGGACCACCGACCAGGCACCGGCCGGATGCTCGCGCACGGCGAACGCGATGTGCGAATAGGCCAGGCGGTATCTGGACAGGTCCTGTCCGGCCCTTGCGATCAGCACCACATCGTCGTCGCCCCCTTCGAGCGCGGTGCGGGTGGCGTCCGCGATCTGCATGCTCATCCGGGTCAGTTCGGGCGACGGCGCTCGTCCCTCGCAGGGCGTGCCGGCTGCGGCCGGCTGCGCTGCCAGGACCAGGGCGGCGCAAGCCAGGATGCGGCGCATGTTAACTGCGCGCTTTGGAGTGCACGATGCCAGTGCCGGGATCGGCCAGGATCGCCACCGTGGCCCGGCCCTTGCGCACCGCATAGCCGGTCTTGCCGATGGCGTCGATGTCGAGCTGGTCGCCGACCTGCAATTGCTGGTCCTGGGCGACGCGGCTGTCGATGCTCATGTCCAGTTTTACCTGCTGCTCGTCGCAGTGCAGTTCGAGTTCGGTCTTCGGGCCGCGTGGATGGACTTTGGCCACCTTCCAGCTGCGCGACAGGTTGACCGGGGCCTTGGATGCCTCCGACAGCGCTGCGCCGCTCATATAGCCAATGCTGAACGGCACCGCTACCATCAGCGAACCTACGGCTGCACTTGCTTCGGACAATCTTTGCGCGGACGTCGGCGCCACCATGCCGGCGGCAAGAACCAGGGCGAGAAGAGAACGTGCTTGCATGAGTGCTCCTATGAGTATTCCCGAGTGACTACCAAGAAGAATCAGCGCCACCCTACTCCCGTTTACACACCCACACAATGATCTGTCTGGAGGCTCTTCTCTATTTAGGCAGCAGCACCCACAGCGCGCCCGACTGCTTCATGAGCCCTGCATTTTCCACCGCTTCCGGCCCGAAGCCGAAGAAGAAGTCGGCCCGCACCGCGCCGCGGATCGCGCCGCCCACGTCCTGCCCCATCACCAGGCGCTGCAGCGTGGTGCCATCCTTCGGCATCGTGGTCGAGAGCCAGATCGGCGCGCCCAGCGGCAGGATGCTGCGGTCGATCGCCACCGAGCGGCCCGGTGTCAACGGCACATTCAGCGCGCCGCGCGGCCCCACGTTCGGGTCGCTCACCTTTTCTTCGCGGAAGAAGATATAGCTGGGATTGACGTTGAAGAGCTCCTGGCGGCGCGCCGGATTGGCCGCGATCCAGGACCGGATCGACTGCCCCGACACCTGATTCGACGGCAGGATGCCCTGTTCCACGAACCAGCGTCCGATCGCCTTGTATGGATGGCCGTTCTGGTCGGCATAGCCGACACGCACCGTCTCGCCGCTATCGAGCTGCACGCGGCCCGAGCCCTGCACCTCGAGGAAGAACGCCTCCACCGGATCGTTCACCCACAGCAGCTCCTTGCCGCTCAGCGGCGCGCGGTCGATCTCGGCGCGGCTCTGATACGGGATCACGGTCTTGCCCTGCAGGCGGCCGCGCAGGCGCCGGCCCTTGAGGTCGGGGTAGATGCTGCCCAGGTCGACGGTGATCAGGTCTTCCGGTACCCGGTACAGGGGCGTCTGGTAGGCGCCGCCGCGCTTGCGCGAGCCGTACAGCATGGCTTCGTAGTAGCCGGTGACCAGGCCATTGTCGCTGCCGTCCGGGTTGCGCACCTGGTGCGGCACGAAATACTCTTCGAAGAAGCCGCGCACGGCGCCGGCATCGCTGGCGGCGACCGAGCGCGCCGCCGCGCATGGCGTTTTCCATTCGGCCGCGCGCGAAGCCAGCACGCTGCACGACTGCATGAAGGCCGGCCAGGCCTGGCGCACGTCGTCCTGCTGCCAGCCTGGCAGCGCGCTGAAGGTAGTCGGCGTGAGCGGCGCGACCGGCGCCGGCGGCGTTTCAGGCGCCGGTGGTGGCGATTCGGGCTCTGGCGGCACCGCCACCGGCCCCACCGGCGGCGGCATCCTGACCGGCGGCTGCTGCGGCTTGGCCGGCTCGGGCTGCGGCTGCGGCTGCGGCGTGGTCGTACAAGCGCTCACCAGGCTGACGAGCGCGATCAACGAAGGTACACTGGTCCGGGTTGCGTTCATGGATGAGGCCCTTATGTGGATCTTGATGGTGGAAGCCGGCGTGGCGCTGTTCCTGCTCGTGTTTATCGTCTGGTGGACCATGTTCGCCGGGCGCAAGGACGTCGACGACAAAACCGGCCAATCGCCGCCGCGCAGGGACGACGACCGTCCCGCGTCGTGATCAGTGCAGCGCCTGCGGCGGCGACAGCACGAATTCCGGAATCATGGCTTCGAAGCGGTGGCCATCCTCGGCAACGCAGAAGTATTCGCCGTGCATCGAGCCCTGGGCGGTGGCCAGCTGGGTGCCGCTCGAGTATTCGAACTGCTCGCCCGGCTGCAGCAGCGGCTGGTGACCGACCACGCCCAGGCCGCGCACTTCCTGCGTCTGGTTGTTGGCGTCGACGATCACCCAGTGGCGCGAGATCAGCTGCGCGGGGACGCTGCCCGTGTTCCGGATCGTGATCGTGTAGCTGAACACGAACTGGTTGCGGTCGGGATTGGACTGCTCCGACAGGTATTGCGTCTTGACGGAGACAGAGAAATCGTAGGCAGGCATCGGTTTTCCTCGGATGATCGTGAACAGGGCCCGGCGCGCGGCCAGGCTGGCGCCGTGTGGCGCAAACGACAATCATACCGCCTGCGGCGCCAGACTGGCGCGGATAAAGGGTGCAGCCGGTGAGCGGCAAGCGTCGCGACCGGCGTAAAATAGCGGATTCCTTTTTACGCAAGCCGCCGTCCCATGACCACCTACCGCATCGCCCCCAGCATCCTGTCCGCCGATTTCGCCCGCCTGGGCGAGGAAGTCCGCAATGTCGTCGCCGCCGGCGCCGACATCATCCACTTCGACGTGATGGACAACCACTACGTCCCGAACCTGACCATCGGCCCGCTGGTGTGCCAGGCGATCCGTCCGCACGTGGACGTGCCGATCGACGTGCACCTGATGGTCAAGCCGGTCGACCGCATCATCCCCGACTTCGCCAAGGCCGGCGCCAACATCATCACCTTCCACCCGGAAGCGTCGGACCACATCGACCGCACCCTGCAGCTGATCCGCGACCACGGCTGCAAGGCCGGCCTGGTGTTCAATCCGTCGACCCCGATGCACCACCTGGACCACGTGATGGACAAGATCGACATGATTCTGATCATGTCGGTCAATCCGGGCTTCGGCGGCCAGTCGTTCATCCCGCAAGCGCTGAAGAAGATCGAGATCGCGCGCCGCATGATCGATGAATCGGGCCGCGACATCCTGCTGGAAGTCGATGGCGGCATCAAGGTCGAGAACATCGCCGCCGCCGCCGCCGCCGGCGCCGACACCTTCGTTGCAGGTTCCGCCATCTTCGGCAGGCCTGACTACAAGGGCGTGATCGACGCCATGCGCGCCGAGCTGGCCAAGGTCGGCAAATAATGCGGCCCGGCGCGGCAGCACTTCAAGCGGTCATCATCGACCTCGATGGCACCATGCTCGACACGGTGCCCGACTTCGAGGCGGCCCTGAACGGCATGCGCGCCGACCTGGGCCTGGGTCCGATCGACCAGGCCACCATCAAACCGCTGGTCGGCAAGGGTTCCGAGAAGCTGGTGCGCGACGCCCTGCTGCTGGACTGGGACGCCGCCCGCGTCGATGCGGCCTACGACGACGCCATGGCCGGCTACCAGCGCCACTACCTGGCCATCAACGGCCAGCGCAGCATGCTGTATGACGGCGTGATCGAAGGCCTGCAAGCCATGCGCGCGCTTAGCCTGCGCCTGGCCTGCGTCACCAACAAGCCGGTCGCGTTCACGCTGCCGCTCCTTGAGCAGAAAGGCCTGGCGCCGTATTTCGAGCGCGTGTTCGGCGGCGATTCATTCGCGAAGAAGAAGCCGGACCCGATGCCGATGCTCGGCGCCTGCGCCGCCTTCGACCTGCCGCCGTCACGCGTGGTGGCGATCGGCGACTCGTCCAACGACGCCGAAAGCGCGCGCGCCGCCGGCTGCTTCGTGCTCACGGTCCCGTATGGATACAACCACGGACGCCCTGTACAAGAAATTAAATCCGATGGTATAGTTGGTTCGCTGCTGGAAGCGGCACGCCTGATCGGCGCGCACAACGCTTCGGCAAACTAAACTTACACCAAGTTATCTATACATGTTTTTCACCAAAAAACACACTGTCAACCAAGCCGGCGCCCTCGAGGCCTGGCTGTGGCGACGCTGGCAATCCTGGGCTGAATAACCCGTCCCGATTGCTGCCGGCGCTCGCATCCGCGATATGGCTCCGGCAGGTTTTTTGAAGCACACCACCGCCTTCCCCCTTTTTGGCGGCACGGAGAAAAGCATGACCGAACTCGAATTCAAGTCGCTGGCCAACCAGGGCTACAACCGCATCCCGCTGATCGCGGAAGCCTTCGCCGATCTCGAAACCCCGCTCACGCTGTACCTCAAGCTGGCCCAGTCCCAGCACACCGGCAAGAACACCTTCCTGCTGGAGTCGGTGGTCGGCGGCGAGCGTTTCGGACGCTACTCGTTCATCGGCCT
The DNA here is from genome assembly GCF_031995545.1 of Massilia sp. Classification (GTDB taxonomy): domain Bacteria; phylum Pseudomonadota; class Gammaproteobacteria; order Burkholderiales; family Burkholderiaceae_D; genus Telluria. Next base: position 183,757 of record NZ_DAMAGA010000006.1, on the reverse strand, counting down.
GCCGGCGCATACGCTGGTGCGCACCAGTGGCAACCGCACCGAAGTGGTCAAGCACGGCGAAGTGATCGAAACCCACGAGGGCAATCCGCTCGACTTCATCGAACAGTTCCAGGCGCGCTTCAAGGTCGCCCTGCGCCCGGGCATGCCGCGCTTCTGCGGCGGCCTGGCCGGCTACTTCGGCTACGACACCGTGCGTCACATCGAGCGCAAGCTGGCCGACAGCGCCCCGCGCGATGAACTCGGCCTGCCCGACATCCAGCTGATGGTGACCGAAGAACTGGCGGTGATCGACAACCTGTCCGGCAAGCTGTACCTGATCGTGTACGCCGACCCGGCGCAGCCGGAAGCCTATTCGCGCGGCCGCCAGCGTCTGAAAGACCTGCGCATGATGCTGCGCCGGAGCGTCGACGCGCCGGTGACATCGAGCTCGGTGCGTACCGAAGCGGTGCGCGACTTCAGCAAGGAAGACTACCTGAAGGCGGTGGCGAAAGCGCACGAATACGTGATGGCCGGCGACCTGATGCAGGTGCAGATCGGCCAGCGCATTCGCAAGCCGTACGTCGATTCGCCGCTGTCGCTGTATCGCTCGCTGCGTTCGCTGAACCCGTCGCCGTACATGTACTACTACAACTTCGGCGACATGCAGATCGTCGGCTCCTCGCCCGAGATTTTGGTGCGCAACGAAACGCTGCCGCAGCCGGAAGGCGGGCGCAAGGTCACGCTGCGCCCGATCGCCGGCACCCGCCCGCGCGGTGCGACGCCGGAACGCGACGCCGAACTGGCCGAAGAACTGCTGGCCGACCCGAAAGAGATCGCCGAGCACGTGATGCTGATCGACCTGGCGCGCAACGACATCGGCCGCATCGCCGATACCGGCAGCGTCAAGGTCACCGACCGCATGGTCATCGAAAAATACTCGCACGTGCAGCACATCGTCTCCAACGTCGAGGGCAAGCTCAAGGAAGGCATGTCGAACCTGGACGTGCTGCGCGCCACCTTCCCGGCCGGCACCCTGACCGGTGCGCCGAAGGTGCGCGCGATGGAAGTCATCGACGAACTCGAGCCCGTGAAGCGCGGCATCTACGGCGGTGCCTGCGGCTACCTGTCGTTCGGTGGCGAGATGGATGTGGCGATCGCGATCCGCACCGGCGTGATCAAGGACGGCAACCTGTACGTGCAGGCCGCGGCCGGCATCGTGGCCGATTCGATCCCCGAGATGGAATGGCAGGAAACCGAAAACAAGGCGCGCGCCGTGCTGCGCGCGGCCGAGCAAGTGCAAGACGGCCTGGATGGAGAGTTCTGACATGCTGCTGATGATCGACAACTACGACTCCTTCACCTACAACATCGTGCAGTACTTCGGCGAGCTGGGTGAAGAAGTGCGCACCGTGCGCAACGACGAAATCACGCTGGAGCAAATTGCGGCCATCAACCCGGACCGCATCTGCATCTCGCCGGGACCGAAGGCGCCGAAGGACGCCGGCATCTCGCTCGACATCCTGCGCGAATTCAAGGGCAAGCTGCCGATCCTGGGCGTATGCCTGGGCCATCAGGCGATCGGCGAAGCGTTCGGCGGCAACGTGATCCGCGCCAAGCAGGTCATGCACGGCAAGACCTCGACCATCGCGCATACCGGTGAAGGCGTGTTCAAGGACCTGCCGTCGCCATTCACCGTGATCCGTTATCACTCGCTGGCGATCGAGCGCGCTTCGCTGCCGGCCTGCCTCGAAGTGACGGCGTGGACCGACGACGGCGAGATCATGGGCGTGCGGCACAAGGAATACGACATCGAAGGGGTGCAGTTCCACCCCGAGTCGATCCTGTCCGAACACGGCCACGCGCTGTTCAAGAATTTCCTCACGCGCTGATGCGCCCCTGCACGCGCCACCACGGTGGCGCAGTGCCGAACCACGTCCAGACGAAACGGAACCATCATGCCGATCACCCCACAAGAAGCCCTGCTGCGCTGCATCGAACACCGCGAGATCTTCCACGACGAGATGCTGTCACTGTTCCGCAGCATCATGTCGGGCGAGATGTCGCCGACCATGGTCGCGGCCCTGACCATGGGCCTGCGCGTGAAGAAGGAAACCATCGGCGAGATCACCGCCGCCGCCCAGGTCATGCGCGAATTCTCGACCAAGGTGCCGATGGCCGACACCACCAACCTGCTCGACATCGTCGGCACCGGCGGCGACGGCGCCAACACCTTCAACATCTCGAGCGCCTCGATGTTCGTAGCTGCTGCCGCCGGCGCGCGCGTGGCCAAGCACGGCGGGCGCAGCGTCTCGTCCTCGTCCGGCAGCGCCGACGTGATCGAGTCGCTCGGCGCCCACATCGACCTGAAACCCGAGCAGATCGCGCAGTCGATCGCGCAGACCGGGATCGGCTTCATGTTCGCCCCCAATCACCACGCGGCGATGAAGCACGTGGCGCCGGTGCGCAAGGAACTGGGCGTGCGCAGCATCTTCAACATCCTGGGCCCACTGACCAATCCGGCCGGTGCCCCCAATATCCTGATGGGCGTGTTCCACCCCGACCTGGTCGGCATCCAGGTGCGCGTGCTGCAGCGCCTCGGCGCCCAGCATGCGCTGGTGGTCTGGGGCCGCGACAATATGGACGAAGTCTCGCTCGGCGCCGGTACCCTGGTTGGTGAACTGGTCAATGGCGAGATCCGCGAATACGAAATCCATCCGGAAGACTTCGGCCTGTCGATGATCTCGAGCCGCAACCTGAAGGTCGCCAACTGCGCCGAATCCAAGACCCGAGTGCTGGAAGCGCTGCGCGGCGAGCCGGGCCCGGCGCACGACATCGTGGCCCTGAACGCCGGCACCGCGCTGTACGCGGCCGGCGTGGCCGCCTCGATCGAGAACGGCCTGGCGCGTGCACGCGCGGCGATCGCTTCCGGCGCGGCGATCGCCAAGCTGGAGCAGTTCGTGCAGGTCACGCGCCAGCTGGGCGCTGCCAACTGAACCATTATCGAGAGCGAACATGTCCGACATCCTGAACAAGATCCTGGCCGTGAAGGCCGATGAAGTGGCCGCCGCGCGCAAGCATCGCGACCTGCACAGCCTGCGCCGCGACGTCGAAAGCGATACCGAAGCACGGCGCGCCATCCGCGGCTTCGAAGCCGGCCTGCGCGCGAAAATCGCGGCCGGCCACGCCGGCGTGATCGCCGAAGTGAAAAAAGCGTCGCCATCGAAAGGCGTGTTGCGGCCCGACTTCCAGCCGGCCGCGATCGCCGCCAGCTACGCCGAACATGGCGCGGCCTGCCTGTCGGTGCTGACCGACGTCCAGTTCTTCCAGGGTGCGACCGAATACCTGGTGCAGGCGCGCGCCGCCTGCGCGCTGCCGGTGCTGCGCAAGGACTTCATGGTCGACCTGTACCAGGTGTACGAGGCGCGCGCGATGGGGGCGGACGCGATCCTCCTGATCGTCGCCGCGCTCGACCATGGCCTGATGGCCGACCTCGAAGCCTGCGCGCGCGAGCTCGGTATGGACGTGCTGGTCGAGGTGCACGACGGCGAAGAACTCGATGCGGCGCTCAAGCTGCAGACGCGCCTGGTCGGCATCAACAACCGCAACCTGCGCACCTTCGACGTCACGCTCGACACCACGCTCGGCCTGCTCGACCGGATTCCGCAAGACCGTCTGGTGGTGACCGAGTCCGGCATCCTGGCGCCAAGCGACGTGGCGCGCATGCGCGCGGCCGACGTGCACGCCTTCCTGGTCGGCGAAGCCTTCATGCGCGCCGACAATCCGGGCCAGGAATTGCAACGCCTGTTCGCGTAAGCGCAAGACGCCGGCGTTTGGCGCGCCGGCCGCCGGAACTCGGCATGCACGGACCAGTCGAACGGTAGCGCTACTTTTGGCGCTGCCCCGATGGTCGTGCATCCCATGAAGACATTCAACCGCAGTACTTTCCTGCTTCTCTACGCGCTGGCTGTGTTCACGGCGCTGTCCGGATGCGGCAGCACGCCGCCCGCGCCGGCACCGGTGGCGACCGCGATCAGTGTGACGGCCGATCCGCTGCCGACATCGGCCGCTCCCGCATCGCGCACGCTCGACGCCTACAAGGCGGATGTGGCGCGCCACATCATGCACCGCAACCCCGAACGCATCTTCGACGGCCGCCTGCCGCCGATGCTGCCGGCGATCGTGGTGCTCAACATCACCGTCGACGAGCAGGGCCGGCTGACCGATGTCCAGGTGCAGCGCTCGCGCGACCCGAGCGCGTCCGAAGTGGCGCTTGCGTCGCTGCGTCGCAGCGGAACGCTGCCGCGCCCGGATGGCTTGACGCTGCGCGGCGCGGCGATGACGTTTTCCGAGACCTTCCTGTTCGGCGAACAGTACCGGTTCCAGCTCAGGTCGCTGGCCGGGGCGCAGTGACGCGCAGCGTCAGAACAGCACGCGCAGGCCAGCCGTGAAATTGCGGCCGGTGAGCGGCGCCACGTCCTTGATGAACGAGGTGTGGCTGAAGGCCAGGCGGTCGGTAGCGTTGTTCAGGCGTGCGTAGAACTGGGCCGGGAGGTTGCCGATGCGGGTGGCGTAATGGGTGCCGAGATTGAGCATGGTGTAGCCGGGCGTGACGGTCTCGAAGTCGGCCAGCTTGTCCTGCTTGCCGACGCGGACCAGTTCCACCGAACCGTTCCAGGCCGCCCACTCGCCTTCCAGCCGCACGCCGATGCGGTGCGCGGGCGTGCGCGGGATGTCACGACTGCCCTCGCCTTCGTCGAAGCGGGCGCGCACGTAGTCGCCGAACACGGTCGCGTTCAGGGCCGGCGACAGGTTGCGGGTGATCTCGCCTTCCAGCCCGGTGAAGGTGGCATCGCGCTGGGCGTAGTTGATCAGCTGCAGGCCCTCGAAGGTGCCGCGCGATTGCGAATAGATGTAGTCGTTGATGCGGTTGTGGAAGGCGCTGAGCGAGAATGTGGTGCGCCCGGCCAGCTTGCGCAGCGTGAGGTCGAGGTTGTTCGAGGTCTCGCGCGCCAGCGCCGGATTGCCGACCTCGAAGGTGTTGGTGGCCAGGTGCGGGCCGTCCGCAAACAGTTCTTCGGCGGTCGGCAGGCGGTGCGTGTGCGACAGCGAGGCGCCGAGCGAGTATTCCGGCGCCAGCTTCCACACCGCGCCGACCGACACCGAGGTGCCGTGGGTCGAGGAATCCGGCTTGTCGACTACCTCGGCCTCGACGTCCTGCCACTCGTGACGCAGCGCCGCCTCGAAGCGCCAGTCGCGCAGCTTGTATTCCTCGGTGACGAACACGGCGTGCTTGGTGGTGAGCGTCGGCGGCACATACGCTTCGGCGCCGATGGCCGAGAAATCGCGGCGCGTGGTCTGCACGCCGAACAGGCCGTGCCAGCCGGCCAGCGGACGGTGCACGAATTCCAGGCGGCCGTCGTGGGCACGGCTCTTGAAGGTGGTGGCGACCGCGCTGCCCTCGACCTCGTCGTGGATGTAGTCGGTGAACGAGGCGCGCAGGCGCACGCGCTCGATGCCTGCCGCCGGGGCGCGGTATTCGCCGCGCAGGTCCCAGCGCTCGCTGTCCAGATTCACCACCGGCACCTCGATCTGGCCGAGTTCGTTTTCAAAGCCGTGGCCCGGAATGCCGTATTCGCTGCGCTCCTTGGTGTACGCCGCGCCGAGGTAGCCGTCCTGGCCGACCCACGAGGCGCCAACGCTGGCGGTCTCGGTTTCCTTGTAGCTGCCCGGCACGCGTCGGCCATACTGCCAGTCCTTGCCGACGCGGTAATCGTCCGAATCGCGCTTGACGCCTTCCACATGCACCGCCACGTTGCCGCTGCCGCCCGTCACCTCGAAGGCGCCGGTGCGCTCTTTCAGCGCCGTGTTGCCGCGCACCTCGGCGCTGCCTTCGATGCCGTTGGCGGGGATCGCGGTCGGCACCTTGCGGTCGATGATGTTCACCACCCCGCCCACCGCGCCGCCACCGTAGGCCAGCGCCGACGGGCCGCGCAGCACTTCGACGCGTTCTGCCAGCACGGGTTCGAACGCGACGGCGTGGTCGGGGCTGATGGTGGAGGCGTCCTGGATCTCGGCGCCGTCGGACAGGATCTTCACGCGCGGACCGTCCATGCCGCGGATGATCGGGCGGCTGGCGCCGGCGCCGAAGTGGGTCGAACTGATACCCGGCAGCTTGGCCAGAGTTTCACCCAGGGTCGATTCGCGCGTGCGCACCAGTTCGGCGCCGCCGAGCGAGGTCACCGGCGTGATCATGTCGTCGCCCGCCACGCCCAGGCCGCTGGCCGAGACCACCACGGTGGCGACGTTGGATGGCATCCCTCCCGCTGTAGTCTGGGCCAGGACAGTCGCAGGCGCGAAGGCCAGCATCAGGGCAACGGTCAAAGGCGTGCGGCGGCAGGTAAAGTCGGTCATGCAGGATCCTTGTAAGCGCCGCGACGACAAGATCGCAGGCCGCTGTGTGCGGACCGTGCACGGCCGCCGTGACAGAACGTCAATTAATAAAAGCTAATGATAAGTTTATATCGTTAGCTTTTCAAACCAATCGTGCAGGCGTAGACGTCTAACCGCGGCAGCCGGCGGCGCTGACGCCCTTGCTGCCCTTGGTATCGGTTTGCTCGGCCGCCTTGACGCAGCGGTTGCAATGACGCCGGTTGCGGAAGTGCGCGCCCAGCAGCAGCACACCGCTGCTCACGGCCGCCACCGCTTCGGCGGTTTCGCCGTACAGCGGGCTGACGATGAATACCGCCGACAGGAAGCTGCCCAGGCCCAGCACGCCCAGCACCAGCACCGTGCGGTCGCGATGGCGCAGGTAGCCGGGCAGCAGCGCCAGCAGCACCGGCAGGCTGATCGCCGCCAGCATCATGTTGTGGAAAGCATCATGCTCGTGCGCCAGTCCCAGCATCGGGAAGGCGATCATCAACAGCGGCGTGGCCAGGCAATGCACCATGCACAGGGCCGATGCCGCGATGCCGGCGTAGTCGCCGAAGCGGATCCAGCCGAATCGGCGTCCTTCTTTGCTATCCCTCATGGTTCGAATCCTTTGTCAAAAACGACGCCGACGCATGGCATGCACCATGCGCCGGCGTCGGTTACGGCAAGCGTGCGCGTGATTGCGCTGCGCTTAGAAGATGACGCGCACCCCTGCGGTCAGGTTGCGGCCGGTCAGCGGCGCCGCGTTCTTGATGAACGAGGTGTGGCTGTAGGCCAGTTCGTCGGTCAGGTTGTTCAGGCGCGCATAGAACTGGGTCGGCACGCCGCCGATGCGGGTCGAGTAGTGGGTGCCGACGTTCAGCATGTTGTAGCCGGCGGTCTCGGTTTCGTAGTCGGCCACCTTGTCCTGCTTGCCGACGCGGTACAGCTCCACCATGCCGTGCCACCCGTTCCACTCGCCATCGAGCTTGACGCCGATGCGGTGCGCCGGAATGCGCGGCAGGTTGCGGTTGCCCTCACCCGCGGCGTTGTCCAGACGGGCGCGCACGTAGTCGCCGAACAGGGTCGCGCTCAGGTTCGACGACAGCTTCTGACGCAGCTCGCCTTCGAGGCCGGTGAAGGTGGCGTCGCGCTGGGCATATTCCACCAGCTGGAAGCCTTCGTGGTTGTCCAGCGTGCGGGCATAGATGTAGTTGTCGACCTTGTTGTGGAAGGCGCTCAGCGAGAAAGTGGTGTCGCCCGCGAACTTGCGGAAGGTGACATCGACGTTGTTCGACGTTTCCTTGTCCAGGTTCTGGTTGCCGATCTCGTAGGTGCTGGTGGCCAGGTGCGCGCCGTCGGCGTATAGCTCTTCGGCGGTCGGCAGGCGGTGGCTGCGTGACAGTGAAGCGCGCAGCGAATATTCCGGCGCCAGCTTCCATACCGCGCCGACCGAGGCCGAGGTGCCGCGCGCGTCGGTGTCACGCAGGTCCGCAGCCTCGACTTCGATGTCCTGCCACTCGTGGCGCAGGCCGGCCTCGAAACGCCAGTCGCCCATCTTGTATTCCTCGGTCAGGAAGGCGGCGTGCTTCTTGGTCAGGGTCGGCGGCACGTAGGCTTCCTCGCCCACGGCTTCGAAGTCGCGGCGCGTGGTCTGCAGGCCGAACACGCCGTGCCAGCCGGCGACCGGCGCGTGCACGAACTCCAGGCGCGCATCGTGGCCCTTGTTGCGGAACGAGGTCGAGACCACGTTCTCTTCCAGCTCGTCATGGACGTAGTCGGTGAACGAGGCGCGCAGGCGCATGCGCTCGATGCCGGCCACCGGGTTGCGATATTCGCCACGGATGTCCCAGCGCTCGCTGTCCAGTTTCACGACCGGCACTTCTTCATGTTCGTGGTCGTGTTCGTGTTCGTGGTCGTGATCCTCTTCGCCATGGTCGTGACCTTCGTGACCCTCTTCCTCTTCCTCATGGCCGCCGCAGTGCAGGTGGTCGCCGTGCGGGTGGCAGTCGTGGAACAGGTGGCTGTGGCCCGGGATGCCGTATTCGGTGCGCTCCTTGGTGAACGAGGCGCCGAGGTAGCCGTTCTGGCCGATCCAGGACAGGCCGACGGTGCCGGTCTCGGTTTCCTTGTAGCTGCCCTTCACATGGCGGCCTTCGGCCCAGTCCTTGCCGACGCGGTAGTCGTCGGCGTCGCGCTTGACGCCTTCCAGGTGCAGCGCCACGTTGCTGCCGGCGGCGGTGGTGAATTCGAAGGCGCCGGTCTTTTCGCGCGCCGCCGAGTTGGCGCGTACTTCGGCGCTGCCCTCGAGGCCCTTCTCCGGCATCGCAGTCGGGATCTTGCGGTCGATGATGTTCACGACGCCGCCGATCGCGCCGCCGCCATAGGCCAGCGCCGACGGGCCGCGCAGCACTTCGATGCGTTCGGCCAGGACCGGCTCAAAAGCGACGGCGTGGTCCGGGCTGATGGTGGACGCGTCCTGGATTTCGGCGCCGTCCGACAGGATCTTCACGCGCGGGCCATCCATGCCGCGGATCACCGGGCGGCTGGCGCCGGCACCGAAGTGGCTCGAGGTGATGCCGGGCTGGTTGGCCAGGGTCTCGCCCAGGGTCGATTCACGGGCGCGCACCAGTTCACCGCCGCCGAGCGAAGTCACCGGGGTGATCATGTCGTCGTGCACCACGCCCAGGGCGCTGGCCGACACCACCACGGTCGGCACGCTGTCCGGATCCGACGCCGCGCGGCTGGAGGTGGTCTGGGTCTGGGCGTGGACGCTCAATGGAGCGCCGAAGGCCAGCATCAACGCCAGGGTCAGCGGCGTGCGCTTGCAGGTGAAGTCAGACATGGTATTCCTCGAAGATGGATGAACGTGTGGTGCCGCGGCGGCACGCGACCGGACAATATGCGATGATAGTGATAAGCCACTATCGATAATGTCTAATGATAGTCCATTATCATTAACGATTCAACTGCAAATTGGCCGAGATGAGGTGCTTTCGGGTATTCTTCAGGCTATGCAACGTAATACACGCCAAAAATCCGCCATCCTGCATGCGATCGAGCATGCACGCCGTCCATTATCCCCGCAAGAGATCCTGCAGGACGCCAGCCAGCAGGTAAGCCAGCTGGGCATGGCGACGGTGTACCGCAACCTGAAATCGCTGGTGGACGATGGCGCGCTGAAGATCGTCACCCTGCCGGGCGAAGGCGCGCGTTATGAATCGACCAGCGCGGCCGAGCATCATCATCACCACTTCCAGTGCACCAGCTGCCAGCGGGTGTTCGACGTGCATGCATGTCCGGGGGATATCGAGCACATGGCGCCGAAGGGGTTCAGCGTCGAGAGTCATGAGCTGACGCTGTATGGGCGCTGTGCGGATTGCCTGAAGGCCGGCTGATCACGATTACCTGAACGCCGGCTGATTACGTAGGGTTGGCGGCTTTGCCGCCGACGCGGCGGCCGACGCTCCGGTGGTAGTTAGCAGCGAGATCATCCGGCACGATATCGGCGCCGTTAACAATCGACGCGTCGGCGGCGTAGCCGCCAACCCTACGGTTATTTACCGAGTACGTTTAATACGGCGAGCGTCATCGCCTTGGCACTGGTCTTGATCGACGGCTCCGGCACCGGCGCATAGAACGGCGAGTGATTGAACGCGATCGGCTTGCCGCCTTCGCGCTCGGCCGCGGCGACATCCTTCGGATCGTACACGCCGGTAAAGAAGAACATCGACGGCACGCCCTCGTTCGCATACAACGAAAAGTCTTCGCTGGCCGTCATCGCCGGCATGCGCACCGCCTTGTCGGCGCCGAAGGCTTCCTTGAACACCACCTCGGTCTTGTTCACCAGTTCGGTGCTGTTGACGATCGCCTGGCCGCCGCCGCCGATCACCATGTCGGGCTTCGGGGCGCCGGCCATCGCGGCCGACCCTTCCGCTATTCGGCGCACGCCCTCGAGCAGCCTGGCGCGCACTTGCGGGCTGTACGAGCGGATGGTGCCGCGCACCTGCACGCTGTCGGGAATGATGTTGCCGACCGTGCCGCCCTGGATCGCGCCCACGGTCACCACGCCGAATTCCTTCGGATCCTTCTCGCGGCTGACCACCGTCTGCACGTCCACCACGAAGCGCGCCGCGATCGCGATCGGGTCGACGGTTTTATCAGGCGCCGAGCCGTGACCGCCGCGGCCCTTGAAGGTGATTTCGAGCGAATCCGAATTCGACGACACCGGGCCGTCGTTGAAGCCCACCGTGCCGTATGCCAGCGGCCACGAATGCAGGGCGAAGGCGTAGTCCGGTTTCGGGAAGCGCTTGAACAGGCCGTCGTCCAGCATCGCCCTGGCGCCGGCGACGATCTCCTCGGCCGGCTGGCCGATGAACACCAGGGTGCCCTTCCAATGCGACTTGAGTTCGACCAGCGTGCGCGCGGCGCCCAGCCAGCTCGACATGTGGATGTCGTGGCCGCAGCTGTGGGTCACGAAGGTGTCGCGCCCTTCACTCGTGGCGCGGGCGCGGCTGGCGTACGGCAGGCCGGTCTTTTCTTCCATCGGCAGACCGTCCATGTCGGTGCGCACCAGGACCGTCGGGCCGGCGCCGTTCTTCAGCACCGCGACGATCCCTGTCTTGCCGACCTTCTCGGTCACCGTGAAGCCGAGTTTGCGCATCTCGGCCGCCAGCTTGCCGGCGGTGCGGGTTTCCTGGAAGGCGATCTCGGGATGGGCGTGCAGGTCTTTGTAGATGCCGTCGAGCCAGGGGTACATGGCGTCGACACGGGTCGAGACCTCGTTCTTGAGCGGGGCGGCCTGCTGGGCCAGGGCGGAGGTGGAAGCGAATGCGAACAGTGCTGCGGCGGCGATGCGGGTGAGCTTCAACATGGGCCTCTTGTCGTTGTGGTCAGGGTGTCACAACGATAGCATGCCGATGGGTGGTGCGGACGGTGGTTGGACGCGTTGGCGGCTACGCCGCCGACGCGTTCAACGCACGCATGATCGACCGCGCCGCCGAATTTACACCGCGCTTGGCCGCTTGATCGTCACCGACTTGCGCCCCGCCACCGCCGGCGACAGGGTAATCGCCGGCACCCGGTCACCCTGCAGCGTCACATCGAACGCCATCAATTCATCGCGCCGGAACGCGTGCACGGTCACCGTGTCGCCCACGCGATAGCGCGCCAGCAGCGTATCGACATTCGACGGATTGCCATTCACGCGCAGACCGTCGATCGCGATGATCACGTCGTGCGCCGACAGGCCGGCCACGTGCGCCGCCCCGCCTTCATGCACCTGGGTCAGCTTGGCGCCGAGCGCGTCGCGGCCGATGCCCGCATCGAGCGACGGCTTGCCGCTTTTGCGTTCCTCGGCCAGCTTGACGCCCAGCGGCGCGAACAGCTTGGCCAGCGGCAGGTCGTCGGTGCCGCGCACCCAGCGTTCGAACAGCGACTTGAGTTTCAGGCCGCTGACTTCATCGAACAGCGCCTCGACTTCGGCATCGGTCACGCCGCGGCCCGCGCCGTTGTAGAAGTCGCGCCCATAACGCGTCCACAGCGCCAGCATCACGTCATCGAGCGACTTTGCGCCGCCGGTCTTGGCGCGGATGGTCAGGTCGAACGCCAGCGCGATCAGCGAACCCTTGGTGTAGTAGCTGATGATCGCGTTGGGCGAGTTCTCGTCCTGACGGTAGTACTTGCTCCAGGCGTCGAAGCTGGAATCGGACACGCTCTGCTTCAGGCGCCCGCTGCCGCGCAGCACGCCGCCGACGGTCTTGGCCAGCAGCTTGAAGTAGGTCGCTTCGCCGATGATCCCGGCGCGCACGAGCATCAGGTCGTCGTAGTAGCTGGTGAAGCCTTCAAATAGCCACAGCAGCGGGGTGTAGTTCTCGGTCTGCAGATCATATGGCGCGAACACCGCCGGCTTGATGCGCTTGACGTTCCAGGTGTGGAAGTACTCGTGGCTGCACAGGCCCAGGAAACGCAGGTAGCCTTCGCCCGGCTCGGCGCCGCGCGGGGTGGCGGTGCTGGGCAGGTCGGCGCGCGCGCAGATCAGGGCGGTCGAGGCGCGGTGTTCCAGGCCGCCGTAGCCGTCGCCCACCGCCATCGTCATGAACACGTAGCGCTCGAGCGGTGCGCGTTTGGTCTGCGGTTCGAAGAACGCGATCTGGGTTTCGCAGATCGCCTTCAGGTCGGCCTGCAGGCGCGCCATGTCCAGGTTCGGCACGCGGCCGGTGATCACGATGTCGTGCTCGATGCCGTGCGCGGTGAAGCTGGCCAGCGCGAAGTCGCCCATCTCGACCGGATGGTCGATCAGTTCGTCGTAGTTGGCGGCGGCGTACAGGCCGAAGCCGTAGCGCTTGGCACCGGCTTCCGGCATCGCCGTGGCCACGCGCCAGGCCTTGGCTGCAGGATCGGCCGGGCGCTGGATGTCGACGCCATGCAGCACGTCTTCCTGGCCCACCACGCGCAGGAACACGCTGGTGCCGTTGAAGAAGCCGTGGGTCTGGTCGAGGTGGGCAGCGCGCACCGACAGGTCCCAGGCGTACACCTCGTAGTGCAGCGTCAGCGGACCGGCGCACGGCGCGGCGCGCCAGGAGTGCTTGTCCAGCTTGGTCAGTTGCACGGTGCCGTCAGCGGCTTCGGCGCGGATGCGCACGATGTTGCGTGCGAACTCACGGATCATGTAGCTGCCCGGGATCCAGGCCGGCAGTGCGAACTCCTGGCCGTCGGAGTCGGGGCTGGCCACCGTGACGGTGACGTTGAACAGGTGACCGGCCAGGTCCTTGGGAACGATGGTGTAGCGGATTGCGGGCTGCTTTTTCTGCGATGGCTTTTTCATGATGTGCTGGTGTCTTCTCGGGACGCGCCGAATTGCCCTTAGTGTAAACGGATTCCCTCGCGCACAGCAAAACGGGCCGGCCGCAGGGCGCGCAGGCGGTCAGGTCGGCAAGTCCGCGGGCGCATCGATGTCGCGCAGGATGCCGGGATCCTGGACCTCGATCGCGGTCACGGGATGGCTGGTCAGCAGGCGCCGCGCGCCCTGGTCGCCGCCCAGCGCCAGCAGTGCGTCGCGATGGACTGCGCCGAACGCCACCGGATTGCCGCGCCGGCCTTCGAACAATGGCGCGGCGATGCCGGCGCCCTGCTCTACGGCGGCGGCCAGCAGGCGCAGCGTCGATGGTTCGACGAAGGGCATGTCGCCCAGCGCCACCAGCCAGCCTTGCGGCGCTGGGTGATCAGAATGAAGGGAATATGCAACCGCATGCGCCAGCGACAGTCCCATGCCGGCATCGGCGTCAGGACAGATCGTGACCTCGCAGCCGAGCCCCCGCAGCGCTTCGGCCACGCCGCCATCAGCGGGTGGCACCACCGCCACCACGCGCTCGCACGCCGCCAGCAGCAGGCGGGCACTGGCGACCACCACCGGGTCGCCGCCGGGCAGCGGCTGGAGCAGCTTGTTGCGTAAGCCCTGCGGATCGAAGCGCCGTCCGCGGCCGGCCGCGAGCAGGATCCCGGTGATCGGAAGCGCGGCGCCGCTCACGTCAAATGCGCTTACTTCGCTTCGAGCGAAGACAGCTTGGCTTCGAGCGACTTGAGGTCGACCGCGCCCGGCACGCGCGAGCCGTCCGTGAAGAAGATCGCCGGGGTGCCGGTGATGTTCAGCTTGTGGCCCAGTTCCACGATCTTGTCGTTCGGGGATTCGCAGGACGCAGGAGCCGCAGGTGGCACCTTCCCGTTGATCATCCAGTCGTCCCAGGCCTTGTTGCGGTTCGGCGCGCACCACACGTTCTTCGACTTCACGAACGAATCCTCCGACAGGATGTTGTACATGAAGGTGTAGATGGTGACGTTGTCGATTTCCTTGAGCGTGGTCTGGCGCAGGCGCTTGCAGTAGCCGCAGTTCGGATCCTCGAACACCGCGATCACGCGCTTGCCGTTGCCCTTGACCTGCTTGAGCGCGAGATCGAGCGGCAGGTCGCTGAACTTGATCTTGTTGATGTCGTCCAGGCGTTCGCGCGTCAGGTTGCGCGAGCTTTTCACGTCGTACACCTGGCCGATGACCAGGTACTCGCCCTTCTTGTCGGTGTACAGGATGTCGCCCGCGACCCGCACTTCGTACAGCCCGCCGTACGGCGTTTCCTTGACCGACTCGATCTTGGCGCCGCCCAGGCGTGGCTCGAGCGCCTTCTTGATGTTTGCTTCGACCGTGTTCTGCGCATCGACGCAGGACGCGAGCAGCGCCGTCGCCAGCAAGACGGCGAGCTTCAGTTTGACCATGCTTGAAAAATCCTCAGTAGGGCTGCCCGGTCCAGTCAGACCGGGGCGGCTCGATTCAGGCCTTGCCCATCGCGTGCGCCATCAGGCGCCGCTTCAGGGCCGGCATTTTATCGAGCAAGTTTAATCCGAAATTGCGCACCACGCGCAGCGGTTCCAGGTTGGCGCCGAACAGGCGCTCCAGTCCATCGGTGGCCAGCTGCATCATGAGCACGTCTTCCTTGCGCTTGCGCGCATAGCGCGCCAGCACCCGTTCGTCGCCGATCGCGCGGCGCTGTTCGCGCTCGCGCACGACTTGCAGCAAATCGACCACATCGCCGAAGCCGAGATTCATGCCGTGGCCGGCCAGCGGGTGCACCGCGTGGGCGGCGTCGCCCACCAGCGCCACGTGCGGCGCCACGATGGCGTGCGGCTTGACCAGCGCCAGCGGCACCGCGGCCACCGCTTCCGGCTGCAGCGGACGCAGGGTGCCGAGCTTGTCGTCGGCGAATTCACCGAGGCGGATCGCCAGCTCGCCCAGCGACTCGTCCATCAGAGTATCGGCCAGGGTCTCGGGCGCCGACCACACCAGCGATACCCGGTTACCCGGCAGCGGCAGCAGCGCCACGATGCCTTCGTTGCAGGTGAACCACTGGTAAGCCACGCCATGGTGCGGCTTGTCGCAGGCGAAGTTGGTGACGATGGCGCGCTGGTGGTACTGGCGGTAGTCGACGCCGATGTCGCACTGCCCGCGCACCCACGATTCGCGGCCGTCGGCGCCGACCAGCAGTTCGCATTCCAGGCGCCGGCCGTCTTCCAGGCGCACGCTGGCGCCGGTTGCGCCGCTTGCGCCGTTTGCACCAGCGTCGCTGCAGTTCAGTTCGCAGGCGATGCCGGTAACCTGGTGCACGTTGTGGGCGAACTTGAGCGCCGCGTCCAGCGCCTGGTTCAAATTCGAATCCTCGACGATCCAGGCCAGGGTGCCGACCCGGGCGCCGAAGGCGTCGAAGCCGAGCTTGCCGCCTTGCTCACCGTCGCCATTGACATCCATCGCGTCCACTGCGGCCACCCGCGCCAGGTCGAGCGCGCCCCATACCTTGAGCGAAGCCAGCAGGTCGTGCGCCGTATGGTTGAGCGCGTACACGCGCACGTCCCACGGCCGCTCGGCCGCCGACGCCGTCGCGCTGTCCTGCGGCTTGCGCGCGGGCGGCGCCAGCAGCGTGACGCTGTGGCCGGCCTGGGCGAAGCCGAGCGCGGCAGTCTTGGCGATGGCGCCATTGCCGACGATGCAGACGTCGGTCCGGATGGTGGTGGTCGAGGGCGTGGTCATGGGGGCATTATAGCGATATGCCAATGTTGCGCTGCCTAATCCCGAGCGCCTTGGTCTGCCAATCGCAGAGGCACGTGAAACTGCCAGGCAGACCCGGGACACCGGCGCGCTGCATGCCGACGAGCGGGCCGGATCATGCCCGACATCCGGTGCATTGCCGGCCCGGTCCGAGAAAACGATCACGAGCACTTGCGCAACTGAAAATCGCTGGCTATAATCATGCCTCTCTTGGCCTGGTAGCTCAGTTGGTAGAGCAGAGGATTGAAAATCCTTGTGTCGGTGGTTCGATTCCGCCCCGGGCCACCAAGATTCACGAAAACGCCACCTCCGGGTGGCGTTTTTGCATTCCAAGGTGCCCCATGCAAACTCTTCCTCCCTGCCCTCAATGCCAATCGGCCTATACCTATGAAGACGGTGCCGGCCAGTATGTGTGCCCGGAATGCGCGCACGAGTGGCCGGCGCAGGCTGCCGCCGCGGCCGATACCGTGCGGGTCTACAAGGATGCGTCCGGCAATATCCTGCAGGACGGCGATACCGTCACCGTGATCAAGGACCTCAAGCCGAAGGGTTCGGGCGGCGTGATCAAGCAGGGCACCAAGGTCAAGAACATCCGCCTGGTCGATGCCGACCATGATATCGACTGCAAGATCGACGGCTTCGGCGCGATGAGCCTGAAGACCGAGTTCGTGCGCAAGGCGTAATCACAAGGCGTAACTGCAACGTGCGACGCCAAAAGTGCAATAAGAAAAAGTAATACCGACGCCGGCGCAATGCCGGCGTCATCGAGGCGCGCTCGCGGCCGCCACTGCCGTCACGCTCAATGCAGCGTCCCGGCCTCTTCCCTGGTCAGTACCACCTCCAGATACTCGCCCGGCGCCACCAGCGACCCCGATCCTGCCGTATTGAACTGCTCCACCAGGCCCAGCAAGTCGGCCGCGAGCGCGTCGCCCGCCCCGGGGTCGAGGGCGGCAAAGGCCCGGTTCAGCGGCCCGTAGTAATCCCGAAACACCTGCAGCCAGTGCGCGCTCGACGCATAGCGGAACTTGAACATCTTGCGCTCGATGCGGGCATGCGCCATGTCCGCCCCGAACAGCTGCCGCAGGTGATCCTCGACACCCCACAGTACCGGCGGCGCCAGCCCCGGCGGCGGCGCCATGTGGCGGCTGACGACCCGGAACAGCTGGCCGATCAGGCCATCGGGCGTCCAGTTCGCCATGCCGATGCGCCCGCCGGGCCGCACCACGCGCCGCATCTCGGCCGCGGCGCGCGCATGGTCGGGCGCGAACATGATGCCGAAGGTGGACAGCGCCAGGTCGAAGCTGGCGTCGGCGAAGGGCAGCGCCTCGGCATCGGCTTCGCGGAAGTCGACCGCCAGGCCTTCGGCGGCGGCGCGCGCCCGTCCTTTCTCGAGCAGTGCTGGCACGTAGTCGGTCGAGACCACCTTGGCGAAGCGGCGCGCCGCGGCCAGGGTGGCGTTGCCGTTGCCGGCGGCGATGTCGAGCACGCGTTCGCCGGCACGTACGTCGGCCGCCTCGGCCAGGGATTCGCCGACGATCTGCAAGGTGACGCCGACGACGGCGAAGTCGCCGCTGGCCCAGGTGGCCTGCTGGCGCGCCTTGATCGCGGCCAGGTCGGGGCCGGGCGTGGAAGCGTCGCGCCCCGGCTGCGGCGCGGATGTTGGTTGGACTGGCTGGCTCATGATGCATCTCCTCATAACGAAGGCGGCAGGCCCTGCACGGAATGCCGCCTCGAAGTCATTAGAAATATGACCTCCCGTCGCCCACTTCATTCGGCATAACGCCTTGCGACTGCTCAAGCCACGAACCAGAACCCCTGCACCTGCCGCGACTCAAACGACGACGCAGGCATGGCGCACGGTCGATTGCGCCGCCTGGGGGAGACATCATGAAAGCGCGCCTTGCCATCCCTGTCGTTGCCATCCTCCTTGCGGCACTCGTGGCCGCCTTCGCCGCCGTCCTGTCGGCCGCGGCGCCGACCGCCATGCCCGCGCTGCGGCCCGAACGCGCCACGGCAACGAACGGTTTCGATCCCCTGTTCGCCGGCGCCACCTGCGCCCCGGCCCGCCCCGGCGTGCCGCCGCTGCTGGGCCACCTGGTGCTGGCCCAGGCCCAGACCGAAACCCGCCCGTTCACACCGGGACAGGCGCCGGCCAGGCAACCTGGCAAGCCGGGCCGTGCCGAGCCGCCGCCGCTGTACGACAACCTCGGCACGCTGCACATCCCCATCACCACCAGGAACCCGCGCGCGCAAGCCTATTTCGACCAGGGCCTGCGCCTGACCTACGCCTTCAACCATGCCGAAGCCGCGCGCGCTTTCCGCGCCGCGCAAGACATCGATCCGTCCTGCGCCATGTGCTTCTGGGGCGAAGCGCTAGTGCTGGGGCCGAACATCAACGCCCCGATGTTCCCCGAAGCCGTTGCCCCGGCCGTGGCCGCCGCCGCCGAAGCGCAACGCCTGGCGCCGCGCACCAGGCCCGAAGAACAGGCCGTGATCCGCGCCGTGGCGCGCCGCTACAGCGCCGATCCCAAGGCCGACCGCGCGGCGCTCGACCAGGCCTATGCCGACGCCATGGCCCAGGTCGCGCGCGACTTCCCCACCCACGACACCATCCAGGTGCTATACGCCGAAGCACTGATGGACCTGGCCCCATGGGACTACTGGAGCCCCGGCGGCG
This sequence comes from Massilia sp., assembly GCF_031995545.1. Taxonomy (GTDB): domain Bacteria; phylum Pseudomonadota; class Gammaproteobacteria; order Burkholderiales; family Burkholderiaceae_D; genus Telluria. The sequence continues at coordinate 165,104 of NZ_DAMAGA010000006.1, read as the reverse complement.
CCAAGCCCAAGCGGCCCGAGATGATCGCCGCGCTCGAACGCGTGCTGGCGCGCAACCCCACCCATCCGGGCGCAGCCCATTACTACATCCACGCGATGGAAGCCTCGGCCCAGCCCGACAAGGCGCTGCCGGCGGCGCGCGTGCTGGCGCAGCAGATCCCGGGCGCCGGCCATATCGTGCACATGCCCTCGCACATCTACTACCGGCTCGGCCATTACCGCGAAGCGCTGCGCGCCAATGTCGAGGCGGTGGCGACCGACGAACGCTACTTCGCCAACGCCGCCAGCGACCCGGTGTACCGCGGCGCCTACTATCCGCACAACATCCACTTCGTGCTGGTGTCGGCGCTGATGGGCGGCGACGGCGGTCTCACGCTCGACGCCGCGGCCAAGCTCGACAAGGTGATCACGCCCGAGCTGCTGGGCGCCATCGGCGCGCTGCAGCCGGTCAAGTCGGCGCCGTATTTCGCCCACGTCCAGTTCAGCGATGCCGACACGCTGCTCGCCCTGCCCGACCCCGGCCCCGACTTCGTGCTGGTGCAGGCGATGTGGCACTACGCGCGCGCCATCGGCTACGTGCGCAAGAACATGCCGGATGCCGCCAACCGCGAGATCGCGGCGCTGGCGCGCATCGAAAAGACGGCCGACTTCAAGGCCGTCACCGACTGGAAGATTCCTGGCCCCGAGATCGTGCGCACCGCAGGTGCGGTAGCGCGGGCACGCCTGGCCGATTCCCAAGGCAACCTGCGCGGCGCCATTGCTGCCTACCGCGAAGCGATCGTGATACAGGATTCCCTGCCCTATATGGAGCCGCCCTACTGGTATTACCCGGTGCGCCAGTCGCTCGGCGTCGCCCTGCTGCGCTCGGGCCAGAGCGCCGCGGCCGAAAAAGTGTTCCGCGACTCGCTGGCGCGCACGCCGAGCAACGGCTGGGCGCTGCGCGGCCTGATGGAGGTGTACCGCGTGCGTGGCGACAAAACTGCGCTCAGCGCCGCAGAGAAACAATTTGCAAATACCTGGCTCGGCAAGCCGGGCGGCCCCGCACTGTCATCACTGTGATGCTGCGCTGCCCTCATCATGCGTGGAATGCAGGCTGTTGATGGCAAACGACGAGGCATGAGCAGGCACGCGCAGACATGGACAAATTACACCAACCATGCGACAGGACAACGCCGTCATCGCTAAGCTGGAACCCCGCCACTGCCAACGAGGTTCCGATGAATGCCAAGTCCTTGTCCGCTCTGCTCCTGGCCGGCCTGTGCTGCGGGCCGGCCTTGGGGGCCGACGCCGCCAAGCCGCTGCAACCGATCTCCGCGCTGTCGGTGCCGCGCTATATGGGTACCTGGTACGAGATCGCGAAATTCCCCAACGATTTCCAGAAGAAATGCGTCGGCGACACCAGTGCCAGCTATACCTTGCGCGACGATGGCCGGGTCGATGTGGTCAACCGCTGCCGCACCGCCGACGGGAAGACCGATGCGGCCGAAGGTGTGGCGCGCCAGATCGGCGCGGCAAATTCGCCCAAGCTGAAGGTGCGCTTCGCCCCGGCGTTCCTGTCGTTTATCCCGATGGTATGGGGCGACTACTGGGTGATCGACCTGGACGAGCAATACCAGTTGTCGGCCGTGAGCGAACCCAAGCGCGAATTCCTGTGGATCCTGTCGCGCACGCCGCAGGTCGATCCTGCCGCCTACGACGCGCTGCTGGCGCGCTTGGGCAGCCAGGGCCTGGACGTCTCGAAACTGGTGCGCACGCCGCAGACGCAGGCCGGGCAATAGGCAAGCCGGGCGCTCCCGCTCGCATTCAGGAAACATGAGGGCTGGAAATCACACCAGCCGTCCCCACCTTCGTCGACAGCGGTAACAGCAGCGCCGGCCTCCTGATTGGCGCTTGCTTTACATACACCATCGCGCCGCTCGTGTGGCGACGATGCATCACTGCCTGTCGACGATATCCATGCCTGGCCCGTCCATTCCGAAAACGTTTCGTGTGCCCCCTTTCGCCACGGCCCTGCTGGCGCCCGCGGCATACGTCTGTGCGGCAAGCCTGCTGCTATTGCCGGCGGCGCACGCCCAGCAGCAACCAGCCCCGCCAGCTGACCTGCTGGCACCGCTGGTCAACGCCTATCGCGCCAATCCCGGCGCATGCAACGGCCAGCCGATGGCACCGGCAGCCGCGCTGGACACGCACCCGGCGCTGGCGCAGCTGCGCATCGGCGCCGGCACCTTCATCGAATCGGCCCTGGAGCGCGCCGGCTATGCCGTCGAGAGCGCGCAGGCGGTCTACGTCACCGGCCCCGACAATGCGCGGGCCGCGATGGACGTGTTGCAGCAAAAATACTGCTCGGCCTTGCTGAACCCGCGCTTTTCCGCGGTCGGCAGCTACCACGAGGGCGCGACCTGGACCGTCGTGCTGGCCCGTCCCGCCGCGCCACTGCCGTCGACCACCTACCCCGACTGGCGCGATGCCGGCCAACTGATCCTGGAACAGGTCAATGTGGCGCGCGCCAGCGCCCGCATGTGCGGCGAGCGGGCGTTTGCCGCCGTGCCGCCGCTGCGTTGGAACGATGCGCTCGGCGAGGCCGCGCTGGCCCACAGCCGCGACATGGCCACGCAGCGTTACTTCGATCACCGCGCCAAGGATGGCAGCCACGCAGCGCAGCGCGCCACGCGCGCCGGCTACAGCTGGCGCCGCGTCGGCGAGAACATCGCCTTTGGCCAGCGCACGCCGCAGGAGGCCGTGGCGGGCTGGCTCGACAGCCCCGACCACTGCACCAACATCATGAACGGCGGCTTCACCGAGATGGGCGCCGCCTATGGCGTCACGCCCGAGCGTCAGAACGGCATCATCTACTGGACGCAGGTCTTCGGCACGCCGCGCTAGCCATTCCGGCGACGCCCGGCCGACCGCGCGCCGCGCCTGGTGAAACGGCCATTCTGCCGAACGTCGCCACACACGGACGCGCCTTTCGTGCCTCTGCAAAAACCCGCTTGGGCTAGACTGGAATCACCAGCTTTGCGGAACATCGATCATGCAACCACGACTCGGCCTCGTCTGTATCACAACGTCCAAGGACGTCCGCTACCGCGCGCTCACGCGCAAGCGCCTGCTCGAACATTCGGAAGACGGCCAGCGCCGTCTGCTGGAAGACATCTATCGCGACAACATCCAGACCCTGGACACTGCCCTGCGCTATTGCGAACGCGAAAAGATTTCGCTGTACCGCCTGCCATCCTCGATCTTCCCGTTTTCGGACGAGCCGTTCGGCCTGGCGGTGCTGCAGCAGTTCAAGGAAACGCTGGGCCGCTCGGGACGGCGCGCCACCGAACGCGGCATCCGGCTGGTGATGCACCCCGACCAGTTCGTGGTGCTCAGTTCGGATTCGGAAGGCGTGGTCGCCAACAGCATCAAGATTCTGCAGATGCACGCCGACATCATGGACCTGCTCGACCAGCCGCGCTCGCCGTGGGCACTGCTGGAAATCCACGGCGGCAAGTCCGACCGCGAAGACGCGCTGGTCGAGCGCATCAAGCAATTGCCGGAAGCGATACGCTCGCGCCTGTGCCTGGAAAATGATGAATACGCCTACAGCGCCGAAGAAATCCACGCGGTGTGCGTGCGCGCCGGCGTGCCGATGGTGTTCGACGCGCACCACCACATCGTGCACGAAAAGCTGGACAGCTACGAGCATCCGAGCGTGGCCGAAATGCTGGCCAAGGCACGCGCCACCTGGCCCGATCCGGAGCACCAGGTGGTGCACATCTCGAACGGCCGCGAAAGCTTCAATGACCGCCAGCACTCGGACCTGATCGCGATCATGCCATCCTCGTACCTGAACGCGCCGTGGATCGAGATCGAGGCCAAGCTCAAGGAAGAAGCGATTCGTGGCCTCGACAACTGGTGCGACGTCTTCGGCGCAGCACGCACGTCGACCATGACTGCCGCCGCAAAGTAATCGACGCGCGCCGTCAGGCGTCCAACGCGCCGCCGGTACCGCCAACGCGCTCGATCCACGGCACGACCACGTCGAGCAGCGCCTGCGGCGCCTCGAGTGGAATCATGTGCCCGCTGTCCTCCACCACGGCGCACTCGGAACCCGCGATCCCCGCATGCAGCTCCTGTGACTCTTCCAGGCTGCGCAGCCGGTCATGCCCGGCCGCCACCACCAGCGTCGGGCAGCGGATCTGATCCAGCAAATGCAAGTCGCCCGGGCGCTCGAGCATCGACTGGCGCCGGAACGTCTCGCCGCCGAGCCGCACGCCCATCATGCGCACGCGCTCGATCATCTCTGCGTTGTTGCGCTCGCGCGGATGCAGCGAACTGGCGATCGCGGTGCGGCTCAGGCCCGAGAACGACACCGACGGCGCGGCCTTGGCCACTGCGCCCTTGCTCTGCCTGAGCGCCGGCGAATCGGGACGGGTCGAGGTGGCGATCAAGACCAGCGCGCGCACGCGCTCGGGCGCCTGGCGCACGATCTCGCGCGCCACGTAGCCGCCCAGCGAAAAGCCGATCAGGATAAAAGTGGGAGGCGCCGATGCCAGGGCGCGGCGCGCCATCGCTTCGAGCGTGGAATCGTGCCGCAGGTCGGCATGCGCCAGCGGCCCGAATGGGGCCAGCCGGTCGTGCATGTCGTTCCACAGCGTCTCATCGAGCATGTAGCCGGGAACCAGGAGGAGTGCCATCGCGCCATCATAGCAAAGCCGCGCGGACGCGGCAGCCGCTTGCCCGCAGTGCGCGATCCGATCGCGCCGCTTCAGGTATTGCGCATCTGTGCCTGCGACACGTTGCTGCCCGGCGGTACGCTCTGGGTCAGCCACACATTGCCGCCGATGGTCGATCCGGCGCCCACCGTGATGCGGCCCAGGATGGTGGCGCCGGCATAGATGACGACGTCATCCTCGACGATCGGGTGGCGCGGCGTACCCTTCACCAGCGCACCGCTCTCGTCCACCGGGAAGCGCTTGGCGCCCAGCGTCACCGCCTGGTACAGGCGCACGCGCTCGCCCAGGATCGCGGTCTCGCCGATCACCACGCCGGTACCGTGGTCGATGAAGAAGCTGGCGCCTATTCTAGCCCCCGGGTGGATGTCGATACCGGTCAGCGAATGGCCGATGTCGGCCGCCACCCGCGCCAGGAACGGCACGCCGAGGCGCTGCAGGCAGTGCGCGATGCGGTGGTACAGGATGGCGATCGTGCCCGGATAGCACAGCATGATCTCGGCCACCGAGGTCGCCGCCGGGTCGCCCGCCAGCGCGGCCTGCACGTCCGACACCAGTAGCGCGCGGATCACCGGCAGGCTGGCGGCGAAGTCGCGCGTGATGGCGCGCGCCCGTTCGAGCAGCGCGGCGTCTTCGGCCTGCTCGTACTCGTTCGAGAACCGCAGCGCACGGCGTATCTGTTCGGCCAGGCGGTCGAGCGCCACGTTGAGGGTGTCGGCGACGAAGTAGTCGATGCTCTCGTCGTTCAGGTCCGGCCGTCCGTAATGGGTCGGGAACAGGGCCGCGCAGACGCCTTCCACGACCTGGCGCACGACTTCGCGCGACGGCAGTTCGCGCACGCGTCCGTGGTGGCGGATGTTATGGGTGGTCTCGCGCGAGGTGCGCAAAGCGTCGATGACGGGCCCCAGGTGCCATTGCACCGAGCCGCCCGGATGGGGGAATTCGCTGTTCATATGCCGAGCCTAGCCGATTAAAAAGTCGATGCCTACGAATTTATTTGCATGTTGATATGCCAATTTTGACAGCGTACAAGCACGGAAGGCGGACGGCTGACCTTGCCGTATGGCACGTTCTAAGGCAACATCGATGACGATAACTTCTTTTGACGAGCCAAGCATGAACCTGCCCTCCCACCAGCTCAGCATGACCGTGCTGATGACGCCCGACACCGCCAACTTTTCCGGCAACGTCCACGGCGGCACCATCCTGAAACTGCTCGACCAGGTCGCCTATGCCTGCGCCAGCCGCTACGCCGGCCGCTATGTGGTGACGATGAGCGTCGACCAGGTCACCTTCCGCCAGCCGATCCACGTCGGCGAACTGGTGACCTTCCTGGCGGCGGTGAACTACACCGGCCGCAGCTCGATGGAGATCGGGATCAAGGTGATCGCCGAGGACATCCGCAGCAAGGTGGTGCGCCATGTGAACAGCTGCTTCTTTACGATGGTGGCGGTCGGCGACGACAAGAAGCCGGCACCGATTCCTCCGCTCGAACCGTCGACTCCGGACGAGGTGCGCCGCTTCGAGGAAGCCAAGGGCCGGCGCGACCTGCGCCTGGCGCTCGAGCGCGATCACGCCAAGCGCATCGCGCCGCAAGCCTGAAATCGCTCGCCGGCGGATTGTATTCGCCACAAACGCTGCTATAATGGCGGCCTCTTGGCCTGGTAGCTCAGTTGGTAGAGCAGAGGATTGAAAATCCTTGTGTCGGTGGTTCGATTCCGCCCCGGGCCACCAAGAACATCGTTCACGCAACGCCCACTCATGAAGTGGGCGTTGTCGTTTCTGCGACTCGTATCCCTTGTGCCTGCTCTATTCCCGGCTCGAACCCGTCATTAAATAGAAATTTTGTCGCTAATCGAGACGAGATTTATACAAACCGATTAGTAGATTCAAATGTTCTCGTTGGTGTCTCGCATACGCTACTCTGGACATAGATATTAAATTATTTTCTCACCCTTTAACGCAGACAAGTACGATAGCTCTAATTGACGACCTATAGAGGAATTTAGCTGGGGTGTCGCACTCACTTCGAATTTCATGCTTGAGACCATAGTATGCCCGGCCCCGGCCAGTCCACCAATGATAGGACTATTAAAGCTTGCTCCAATCAGCCCCGCAGTAATCAATCCGTCTTTGATGGAACCAAATCCAATATCTAGCGATACTTTTCTGCTTGCCAGAATTCGCTCTCCCCAACTCTGCTTTGCAACCTGATCAAGATCCTTGATTGCCTGCTCTAGACGACTTAATTGATGAATTTTGGATCGTGGAATATCTTGTGATTTACTTACCTCCAAATATAGCTCATCGATAGTTTGCCGAAGACCATGTAGTTCATCTTTTCTTCTCAATTTAAAATCGAGCAGTTTTTCCATCGGAAGTTCAGGCTTGGGCGTTGGTAGACATCGATTTAACTCAAAATCTACCGTCAGCAACTCTGTCTTCATTCCGGCAGGAACAATATCTCTAAAGCTATTCTGATCAATAGCCCACTGCCCCGGGTTTTTTTCAATTAATTCTGACGCAATCTTGGATAAAACTTCAAAATGCTTGTTAAATATCCAATATTTATCACTATAATCGCATTCGGCAAAAGTATATGACCCGCGTTTTGTTGTAACAATCCCGGCCTTTTGTAAAAGATAGGCATCTCCCCACAGATCAGCGTAAAAATTATTGGTGTCAATAAGCGCAACCTTATCCCAATATAGAGCGAAGTATCGAAGCCGCTCAGGTGTGACATCCGAAGTCATCCTAAACGATTCCGATTGACTATCATAAAGTATGTCGTGATTTGGGGATATGATTCCTCTTTGCATTTTTTATCCTGTATTTTAAATTAAGAGGCTAACATTATTAAACACATTGAAAATTAATTACGATCAGTATAGTCGGATATGCTCAATGCATCATACAGCACCACAAGGCAGATCGATAATCAAATAGGGGGCTAAAGATTACTTATGGCATATGCCTTGGCTGCACGCCTGACATACCAAGCGTACGCTTACTAATTTATTTGACCAGCGGTAAAGTTTGTCCACATGAGCTTAGATTGCGGCGCATTAGATCGATGCCTAGTAAGCGCGTAAGCCAAGAAAATTTCGATCGAACTGCATTTATTAAGCTGCTGATTAATCACCAGAAGGAGGACGCGTTTTCGGCTTGTCAGACGTATGCCCAAAAGAATGATCGCGATTTCGAAGATGCTGAACGCCCTTCCATGTCGCCAACCCGAGAGTCAGGCCAGCAGCAGTGCAAACAACAACAGGCCAGAAAGGCGCGGATAGTAGCCCCAGGGATAAAGCAGTTGCGCCAAGTCCGCTCGACCCTCATACTGTTACCGAACCGGCAGCGAAGGAAATCACGATTGCGGTATCAGCCAAAGCCATTGCACCACTACTCGCGTGTACCAAGGAGCTTCTTACAGCTTCTTTAATGAGATCTTGCAGGCCTTTCCATGTGGCGGTAACTACTTCGGAGACTGGAGGAACCAGACAAATCAAGCTTTCTCTAAGCCTCGAAGCCGATGACAATACTCGTTCATCGTTCATCGTTTACGACTCGACACGCCCCATCAATTATCAATGCTACGCCTACCGCGACAGCTCCCCCCATCCAGCAGCAAGTCACCGAATCCGCTGGGTTTGTTGAGCAGCGCATCAACCTGTGCCCCAACACGTAATCGAAGATACCGAAAATCGCCCGCCTCCTCCGATGATAACTAGCGTGGGCACGCAGGTAACTCCAACGACCATGCCGACACCTCCGACCCATGACAGAATTGCAGCACCAAACGCTACCTCTGCAACGCCTGCCTCTGCCTGATACTGCGCAGTCCGTTGTTTGCAACGGTCAAGCGCTCGCTCAAATGCGGACCGATCAACGGCGCTCAGAACAATTTCACTCATCTATATTCTTCGGGGACGACCGATACGGACGCAGGTGTCTGCGGTACATCGTTCAGTAGAATGGAGTCAGTATGATTTGTGAATGCCAACGAAAGGGCACCTATTACGTAGCGTGGGTCTGTCCCGGAGTGCTCCTCAGGTTGACTTTGATGATGACGCGCGCTGCTACAAGGCCCGAAGGCACATTTGACGCAACTAACTACAATCCCTTCCCGTACTGCTCTGGGCTCTGGCGCTTCCGCTGCGTACGCATAGGCACGAAGACATCATAGCTCATCAGCATTGTTGAAACAACATCAACATTACACAATACTGTTATGACGTTTCAGGTACGGGCACTCATCAGCTGGGCAACTGATCGGAAGTTGAGGACTAATTTCGGGTAGTTGGCTATGTCGGGGAAAATTTGGCCTGAAGCATACCGAGCAATCCACGTTATAAAGACGGGCAATCGCCGGCCCTGCCTTGGCCGGCCTTCACAGGTCAGCATTTTTGTTCTCTGCGTGACGTTTTACGTGACGTTTTGCTTCAACGGACTATCTCTGGCTCATTTCGCATCAAGCGATTACTGGTGCGCCAGGAAAAACAGCGTTCGTGGTACTTTAAAAAGCAGATATGGTCTACCGGACATCAGACGCGCAGGCCAAGTGATTGTGGCGATCGTCCATGCGTTGAAACGCGCTTGCCGTACAACAATGCCAATTTAATGTTCATTGGAGTAAGCATGTCGAAACAAGCAGGTACCGGCGATGAGGATGCAGCCAAGCGCGAGGCGGTCGCGGAGTTCAAGCAGGCGGTGAATATGACGCCGGCCCAACTGGAGAAGTGGCTCGACACTGACGATTCCAAACGTGTCGGCCAGAAGAGCGGCAATGCCGAATCGACCGGGCACCAGTCCGGACGCCGCATCGTCGAACTGTTGCACCGGCACGTACAGGACTTGAATGCGGACGACATCGCGCACATGCGCAAGGTGGTCGGGTACATCCATCGGCACATGGCACAGGGGCCGACCAAGAGCGATCCGGCATCGAGCGATTGGCGCTATTCGCTGATGAACTGGGGCCACGACCCTGAGAAAAAGTGAGCCTGCCGTTGGTTCAGATCGCAGCTCCCCCCCTCAATCTTTCCGCTCCCGGAATTCGCCATCGATCACCATATCGTCGTTGCGAGGATCAGGCTTGCGCCCGGCGAACTGGAATACCGACGATCGCACACGATCGAACACGGTCCGACGCAACCATGGGAAAGTGAGCAGAAAAACCGTGGCAAAACCTGTGAACGCCGCAGGAACATACTCGCCCTGCGCCAGGAAATGCAGCAAGCTCAGTGCCATCAGGCCCGTGATGAGCGGCCGGCGAACGGGCTTGGGCAACAGACCGACGATGCGCAGCTTGCCTTCGCGTACCCAGGGGAATCTTGCAAGCAGAACGCCCAGCAGCAATCCCGCCAGGAACCGGCCGGTGCCGAGGTATTCGGCCAATACCCCGATGACGAGGAAGCCGGTGTAGGTCATGGCGCCGGCCAGCGCCGCCAGCATGAGCAATGCAATGGCGGCTGTCAGTCTTGGCAGCCGTATCGCTGTAGCGATTAAGAAGCGTAGGATTTGCGTACTCCGGCAGGTGAACATTGAACGATGAGCGCAAATTTTAACAGCACCTGCATGCCGGGGTTTCTCCAGCAGTGCCGGGTAAAGCGCAACGGCTCGCACACGATATGAGGCATTGTCCGACACGTGCCCGCCGAGTTCGGATTAGCTGATAAATTATCAATATTTACACGCTCAACCGTTCCTCACCCGGCACTGACATGAAAACCTTTCACTGCGACAAGTGCTCGCACCAGATCTTCTTCGAGAACACCCTGTGCTTCAACTGCGGCAGCACGCTCGGCTACCAGCCCGCAACGCGCAGCATCAACAGCTTCGAGCAGACCACGGACGGGCTGTGGCGCAGCCTGAACCCGTCCGACGAAGGCAAGTTGTACAAACAATGCGCGAACTACGTGCAGCACAACGTCTGCAACTGGATGCTGCCTGCCGACGACCCGCACGAGCTGTGCGAATCGTGCCAGCTGACGGTCGTCATCCCGGCGCTGACATCGGAAAAGAACCGCATCCTGTGGTCACGCCTGGAAGCGGCCAAGCGCCGCCTGCTGTTCTCATTGGCCACCCTGAACCTGACCCCGGCATCGAAAGAAGCGCAGCCGGAAACCGGCCTGGCCTTCCAGTTCCTGGAAGACGGCGTCTCGGACCAGGCCGTGATGACCGGCCACGCCAATGGCCTGATCACCCTGAACATCGCCGAAGCCGATCCCGCCGAACGCGAACGCACGCGCGAACAGATGCACGAGCGCTACCGCACCCTGCTCGGACACTTCCGCCACGAAAGCGGACACTATTATTTCGACCGGCTGGTGGTCGGCAGCGAATGGATCGGCGAGTTCAGAACCCTGTTCGGCGACGAGCGCCAGGACTACGGCGAGTGCCTGAAGCGCCACTACGCCAACGGCGCGCCCGAAGACTGGGCGGCGCGCTTCGTCAGCAGCTATGCCAGCTCGCACCCATGGGAAGACTGGGCCGAAACCTGGGCCCACTACCTGCACATGCTCGATACGCTGGAGACGGCGCATTCCTGCGGGCTGCAACTCAAGCCGCGCAAGCCCGACGAGCCGGTGCTGGACGCCATCACCTTGCCGACCCGGGAAGACGCGTTCGACGACACCGTGCACGACTGGTTCGCGCTGACCTACGTGCTCAATAGCCTGAACCGCAGCATCGGGATGCCGGATTCGTATCCGTTCACGCTCAGTACGCCGGTGCTGGAGAAGCTGGGATTCGTGCACAAGGTGGTGCGTGCACAGCTCGATCAACCGCCCTTGTCGGTCAGAAGCGCTACCTAAGCCGACACGCATGAATGTGCGAAGCGGCGCAATACGCGCCGCTCTCAATTGACCTTCACAGTACGGCGCGCCATCGACTGGCGCGCCGATCGTTCAACGCGTCTGCGTCTGGGTCTGCGACCCTGTCTGCGTTTGCGACTGCGTCTGGGTCTGCAGCGGCGCTTCTTCCTCCAGCGGCGGCGCCACCGGAATCAGGAAGTCGCGCCCGATCCCATTACCCAGCGCATCCACCGACGCCAGGAAGCGCGTCATGAACTGGTGCAGCCCTTCCTCCAGGATGTCCTCGATCGCCGCCCCCTGCAGCATCGCGTACAGTTCCTCGGCCAGGCGCTCGGTCTCGCCCGACAAGTCGTTGCGCACGTCGCGCAAATTGGCCACCACGCCGGCCATGCACGCCACCAGCGAACGCGGCATCTTCTGGTGCAGGATCAGCAGCGCGGCCACGCGCGGCGGCGTGATCGCGTCGCGGTACACCTTGCGGTACGCCTCGAACGCCGACACTGAGCGCAGCAACGCGGCCAGGTAATAGAACTCGCCCTGCGCCCCGGCCTGGACCGTGTCGGAATCGAGGAAACGGAACTTGACGTCGAGGATGCGCGCCGTGTTGTCGGCCCGCTCCAGGAAGGTGCCGAGACGGATGAAGTTGAGCGCCTCGTCCTGGAACATGGTCCCCAGCGTAACGCCGCGCGACATGTGCGAGCGGTACTTGACCCACTCCAGGAACTGGCCCGGATTGGTTTCATACAGGCGGGACGCCAGGTGCTGCTGCAGCGTCAGCCAGGTGGTGTTCTCGGTTTCCCACACCTCGGTCGACAGGTTGCCGCGCACGGCGCGCGCATTCTCGCGCGCGGCGCGCAGGCAGCTGACGATCGACGACGGGTTGTCCGGATCGCGCACCATGAAGTCGATCACGTTCTTCTGCGTCAGCGCGTCGTACTTGGCGTCGAACTGCTGCACCAGCTCGGACACGCCGAGCATGGTGCGCCAGCCCTGCTGCTCGGCCTGGGCGGACTGCGGCATCAAGGAATACTGGACCCGCACGTCGAGCATGCGGGCGGTGTTCTCGGCGCGCTCGGTATAGCGCGCCATCCAGAACAAATGGTCTGCGGTACGGCTCAACATGCTAGTTCTCCAATATCCAGGTGTCTTTGGTGCCGCCGCCCTGCGACGAATTAACCACCAGCGAGCCTTCCTGCAGCGCCACCCGGGTCAGCCCGCCCGGCACCATCGAAACGGTCTTGCCCGACAGGACGAAGGGACGCAGGTCGATGTGGCGCGGCGCGATGCCGGCGTCCACGAAAGTCGGGCAGGCCGACAGCGCCAGCGTGGGCTGAGCGATGTAGCCGTCAGGATTGGCCAGCAGGCGCTGGCGGAAGGCTTCGACTTCGGCACCCGTGGAGGCCGGCCCCACCAGCATGCCGTAGCCGCCGGCGCCGTGCACTTCCTTGACCACCAGTTGCGGCAGGTTAGCCAGCGTGTACGCAAGGTCTTCCTTCTTCCGGCACTGGTAGGTCGGCACGTTGTTCAGGATCGGCTTTTCGCCCAGGTAGAATTCGATCATGTCCGGCACATACGGGTAGATCGACTTGTCGTCGGCGACGCCGGTGCCGATCGCGTTCGCCAGGCCGACCCGGCCCTTGCGCACCGCCCCCAGCAGGCCCGGCACGCCGAGCGTGGATTCGGGGCGGAAGGCGCGCGGGTCGAGGTAGTCGTCGTCGATGCGGCGGTAGATGACGTCGACGCGCTGCGGTCCGCGCGTGGTACGCATGTACACAGTGTCATCGGACACATACAGGTCTTGCCCCTGCACCAGCGCCACGCCCATCTGCTGGGCCAGGAAGGCGTGTTCGAAGTAGGCCGAGTTGTACATGCCCGGGGTGAGCACGACCACGGTCGGCTCGCGGCCGGCCTCGGGCGACACCGAGCGCAGGTTATCGAGCAGCAGGTCGGGATAATGCTCGACCGGCGCCACCCGGTTGCTGGCGAACAGCGCCGGGAACAGGCGCATCATCATCTTGCGGTTTTCCAGCATGTACGAGACGCCCGACGGCACCCGCAGGTTGTCTTCCAGGACGTAGAACTCGCCCTCGCCGGCGCGCACGATGTCGACCCCGGCGATGTGGGCATAGATGTCCGATGGCACCTTGACGCCCTGCATGGCGGGCCGGTACTGGGCGTTGTTCAGGATCTGCTCGCTCGGGATGACACCGGCCTTCAGGATGTTCTGCTCGTGATAGACGTCGTGCAGGAAGCGATTCAGCGCGGTCACGCGCTGCACCAGGCCGGCCTGCAGCTTGGCCCATTCGGCGGCATTGATCACGCGCGGGATGATGTCGAACGGGATCAGGCGCTCCTTGCCGGCGTTGTCGCCATACACGGCAAAGGTGATGCCCACCCGCTGGAAGGTGAGTTCGGCTTCGGCCCGCTTCTGTTCGATCAGGCCGGGGGGCTGCTGGGCCAGCCACCGGGCGAAGGCGTCGTAATGAGGGCGCACGCTGTCCACAGTGGAATACATTTCATTATAAAAATTTGGCATCGTTTCCTCCTGTGCCATGGGTGCGATCAAAATGCGTGCCAGGTCCGCTCCTGCACGATTCCCCATTATATTGCGGGTACGAATGATGCCTAAATACTATTGAAATTTGCATTGAACAGGCCGCGCCAAGCGATGCACATTTGCGTTGCCAGCCGGTTTCACCTATCGTTTCATTCCCGTCGATCAATCCACCATCCTCGATGCCCGATCCCCTGCTCGCTTCCTATCTTGCCGCACCGGATGGCTTCGACGAATTGCTGGACGCGAGCGGCGCGCCACGCCCGCACTGGCGCGCGCTGCTGGCCAGCCTGGAGCACGAAGCGCCCGGCATGATGCGCCAGCGCCTCGACATGGTGCAGCGCCAGGTGCGCGAAAACGGCGTCAGCTACAACGTGCCGGCCGATGCCGACGGCAGGCAGCGGCCGTGGGACCTGAACGTGCTGCCGCTGATCCTGCCGCACGAGGAATGGAGCGGGATCGAGGCGGCGGTCGTCCAGCGCGCTACCCTGCTGAACCGGATCCTGGGCGACGTCTACGGCAAACAGGAGCTGCTGGCCGAAGGCCTGCTGCCGCCGGCGCTGGTGCACGGCCACGCCGGCTTCCTGCGCCCCTGCCACGGCATGCGCCACCATGACGACGTCGCCCTGCACTTCTATGCGGCCGACCTGATGCGCGGGCCGGACGGGCGCTGGTGGGTGATGGCCGACCGTACCCAGGCCCCGTCCGGCGCCGGCTATGCACTGGAAAACCGTTCCATCATCGCGCCCACCTTCCCCGACCTGCTGCGCCAGCTGAAGGTGCAGCCGCTGAGCCCGTTCTTCGGCACCATGCGCGACAGCCTGCTGCACTGGGGCCGGCGCTGCGCGGCCGAAGGCGACGCGCCGGCGCCGCTGCCGGACGGCGAAATGCCGCTGATCGTGCTGCTCACGCCGGGCGAGCGCACCGGCAGCCACTACGAGCAGGCCTACCTGGCGCGCCATCTCGGCCTGCCGCTGGTCGAAGGCGGCGACCTGACCGTGCGCGACGGCGTGGTGTACCTCAAGACGCTGGCCGGCCTGCACCGCGTGCACGTGGTCCTGCGCCGTGTCGACGACGACTGCTGCGACCCGCTGGAACTGGACGCCTCGCTGCAGGGCGTGCCCGGACTGACGCACGCCGCCCAACGCGGCAATGTGCTGGTGGCCAACAGCCTGGGTTCCGGCCTGCTCGAGTCGGGCGCCCTGTTCGGCTACCTGCAGGCCTTGTGCCAGCGCCTGCTGGGCGAAGCGTTGAAGATGCCGTCGGTCGCCACCTGGTGGTGCGGCGAGCCGGCCGCGCTCGACACGGTTATTGCTGAACTGGACCGGATGGTGATCAAGCCCACGGTGCCGAAGCTGGGCCAGGCCTCGGTGTTCGGGCGTCACCTCGACGCCGCAGCGCGCGCGGCCCTGATCGCCGACCTGCGCGCCCGGCCGAACGACTACCTGGCCCAGGAAGTGGTGCGGCGCTCGCAGGCGCCGGTGTGGCAGGATGGTCCTAGCCCGGGACTGCGGGCGCGCGCCATCGGCCTGCGCGTGTTCGCCTGCGCCACCCCGAACGGCTACGTGGTCATGCCGGGCGGCCTGACCCGGGTCGCGACCGGTCCCGACACACGCGTGCTGTCGATGCAGATGGGCGGCGCCAGCAAGGACACCTGGGTCCAGGCACGCGCCCGGCCCGCGCCGCACCGCCTGCAGCAACCCGGCATCGCGGCCGGCAACCTGGTGCGCGAAGACGCCAACCTGTCGAGCCGGGTGGCGGAAAATCTGCTGTGGTTCGGGCGCCATTCGGAGCGCTGCGAAAATACCGCGCGCCTGCTGCGCGTCGCGCTCGACATCCTGTTCAACGTGCGCTTCGACCAGCGCGGCCCCGAATGGCCGACCGTGGAAGCGCTGTGCATCTGGTGCGGCCTGCTCGATGCGGGCGCCAAGCCGGCCGCACAGGACCAGAGCGCGGCCATCTTCACCGATGCCGAAATCGAGTCGGCGCTGCTGCTGGCGGCGGTGTCGTCCGACGTTCCCGGCCTGGCGCGGCAACAGCAGCAGCTGCACCGCACCGCCGGCCACCTGCACGAACGGTTCTCGGTCGACCACTGGCGCGCGCTGAACCGGATGGCGCAGCCGGCCGCCGCGCCGGGCGAGCGGCCGTCGCAGTCGGGCGTGATGACCATCCTCGACGATGCCGTCGCGGCCCAGATGACCCTGGGCGGGTTCGCGCTGGACGGCATGACGCGCGACCTCGGCTGGCATTTCATGTCGCTCGGGCGGCGCCTGGAACGGCTGCAGTTCCAGAGCCTGGCGCTGCAGCGCGCGCTGGCCATGGACCAGAACGGCGACCTCGACTGGCTGCTGGAACTGTCCGACAGCACCCTCACCTACCGCACCCGCTACCGCGCGCGGCCCGAATGGCTGCCGGTGCTGGATCTGCTGCTGCTCGACGAGACCAATCCACGCTCGATCCTGTTCCAGATGAACGGGTTGCTCAGCACGCTGAACAAGATCGCGCAAACCCAGGGCCCCTGCGGCGGCGCGCTGGTGGCGCCGCTGCGCCACGAACTGGCCGCGCTCGACCCAGGCCGTGACCTCAGCCATGGCAACGCGCTGCTGAGCGGCCTGCTGCACCGGATCGGCCAGGCCAGCGCCGCCGTGTCGGAGCAGGTCAGCGTGCAGTTCTTCAGCTATACCGATACCGGCCGCCAGAGGGATCGCACCGCATGAGCCTGACGAACGATCCTGTGACCAACGTCCGCCCTTGCGCGCGCTACCGCGTGGTGCACGAGACGCGCTACAACTACGCCAGCACGGTGACGCTGTCGCAGCAATACCTGCACCTGACGCCGCGCTCGTTCACGCACCAGCAGACCGAATCGCATCTGCTCTGGCTCGACCCGGCCGCCAGCGACAGCCGCGACGGCGTCGACTTTTTCGGCAACGCCACCCGCCACGTGACGGTCAGCGCGCCGCATGACAGCCTGCTGGTGCACGCCGAATCGACGGTGGCGCTGTACGCGCGCCCCGGGCTGGAGGTGCTGGCCGGGTCGCTGCCATGGGAAAGCGTGCGCGCCATGATGGGCACGGACAGAAGCGCAGCGGCGCTGGAAGCCTGCCGCTACCTGTACGCGTCGCCCCACGTGACCCCGTTCCCGGAACTGGAAGCGTACGCTCGCCCGAGCTTCACCCCCGGCCGGCCGCAGCTCGAGGCGGCGCTGGACCTGGCGCAGCGCATCTTCGGCGACTTCGCCTTCGACGCCACCGCGACCGACATCGCGACCCCGCTGGAACAGGTGCTGCGCGGCCGGCGCGGCGTGTGCCAGGACTTCGCCCAGCTGATGATCGGCTGCCTGCGCAGCCTCGGCCTGCCGGCGCGCTACGTGAGCGGCTACATCCTGACCCACCCGCCCGAAGGCGAGCCGCGCCTGGTCGGCGCCGACGCCTCGCATGCCTGGGTCTCGGTGTTCTGTCCGGTGCTGGGCTGGGTCGACTTCGATCCCACCAACCGCTGCCTGGTGGCGCATGAACACATCACGCTGGGCTGGGGACGCGACTTCAGCGACGTCACGCCGATGCGCGGCATCGTGCTGGGTGGCGGCAACCAGGCGCTCGAGGTGCAGGTGACGGTGACGCCGCTGCAGCCATAGCGGCTTGGAATGCGATGGGGCTGTCGCGGCAGGCCATTCATGACATGCTATTCTTGCATCGCCTTGAATATAACAAGAGAACACATGACCCGCTCCCTGCCCCTGATTTTGTGCACCCTGCTGTGCGCCGCCCTCCCCGCCGTTGCCCAGGTCAAGACGCCTGCCACGCCGGAAAAGATGAACCAGTTGTACGCCGACTACTGGGAAGACTACCTGCGCGAAAATCCGATCGCCGCGACCTTCAACGGCGACGCGCGCTACAACGACCGCTTCGGCGTTACCTCGTCGGCCGAAGGCCGTGCACAGAACCGCGCGCTGGCCGAGAAATACCTGGCGCAGACCGCCAAGTTCGATCCGTCGCCGCTGCCGCCGGAAGACCGCATCAGCTATGACCTGCTGCGCTATCGCCTGCAGCAGGTGCTCGACGGCCTGCGCTTCCCGTCGCACCTGGCGCCGGTGGACCAGTTCTCGGGCCTGCACCTGATGATGGCGCAGCTGGGTTCGGGCGCGTCGACCCAGCCGTTCCAGACCGTGCAGGATTACGACAACTGGCTCAAGCGCGCCGCCGGCTATGCGCCGGCGGTCGACAACCTGATCGTCGACATGCGCGCCGGTATCAAGCAGGGCGTGGTGATGCCGAAGGCGCTCATCAAGCGCGTGCTGCCGCAGCTGGAAAGCGTCGGCAGCGACGACCTGGCGACCAGCACCTACATGGGTCCGACCAGGAAATTCCCGGCCTCGTTCAGCGCCGCCGACAAGGCGCGCCTGCTTGACGCGTATGGCAAGCTGGTGCGCGAGCAGCTGGCGCCGGCCAACCGCAAGCTGCTGGCCTTCATGACCGACACCTACCTGCCGGCAGGGCGCGACACCGCCGGCATCGGCGCCCTGCCCGGCGGCCACGAATGGTATGCCTTCCTGGCGCGCCAGTCGACCACTACCGACCTGACGCCGGCCCAGATCCACGACATTGGCCTCTCGGAAGTGGCGCGCATCCGCGCCCAGTTCGAGGAAGCCAAGGTGCGCGTCGGCTTCCAGGGCACGCTGAAGCAGTTCTTCGAGCACCTGAATACCGCGCCCGAGCTGCGCTTCAAGTCGCGCGAAGAAATCCTGGCCGCCTACGAGGCGCTGCGTCCGCAGGTCGAATCCAAGGTCGGCCAGCTGTTCGCGCGCGTCCCGAAAGCGCCGTTCGAGATCCGCCCGGTGGAAGCGTTCCGCGAAGTCAGCGCAGCGCCGGCCTCGTACCAGCGCGGCTCGGTCGACGGCAAGCGTCCCGGCATCTTCTACTTCAACGCCTATAAACCGGAAACCCGTACGCGCTTCACCACCAACGCCTTCTTCCTGCACGAGGCGATTCCGGGCCACCACTTCGAGCGCAGCCTGGCGCAGGAAACCACGGGGTTGCCGGCGTTCCGCCGCTTCGGCGGCACCACCGCGTTCTCGGAAGGCTGGGGCCTGTACAGCGAAATGCTGGGCCAGGAAATCGGCATGTACGACGACAACTGGCAGTGGGTTGGCCGCCTGACCGCGGAAATCTGGCGCGCCGTGCGCCTGGTGGTCGATACCGGCGTGCACGAGAAGGGGTGGACCCGTGAGCAGGCGATCGCCTACTTCAAGGACAACGTGCCGCAGGACGAGGTGACGGCGGTGCAGGAAGTCGAGCGCTACATCGCGATCCCGGGCCAGGCGCTGAGCTACAAGATCGGCGAACTGAAGCTGCGCGAACTGCGTGCGCGCGCCGAGAAAACCCTCGGCAAGGATTTTGATCTGCGCGCCTTCCACAACGAAGTGCTGTCGCATGGCGCGGTGCCGCTCGACGTGCTGGAAGCGGCCACCGATCGCTGGATCGCGTCCCAGAAAAAGAGCTGAGAATACCCGCCTGCTCGATATTCGGAAGCGGTATTCAGATACCGCTTCAATTTGCAGTTTTTTTTAAAAACGCCAACCGATGATGGTTGGCGTTTTTACTTCCAGTTCTGTCGAAATATTTTACGTAAAAATTAAGTTTAATCGCCAAATCAACTACAAGTCGTTGATTCCATAAGTTAAGTTCAATCCGGCATGGTTCATGCTACTCATCCATTCCGCCAGGCCTGTCATTCGCCGGGTGCATTCTGCTGCATCGTTCGTGAAAATCGCTGAAGTACATTAACGGCCGAATCATCGGCCTATCACTTGGACAGGAACGTTTGATGAATCTGATGAAAAGTGTGAGAACCGCCGCCATGGCTGCGCTGATGTTGACGGCAAGCGTGGCCAATGCAGGCTTGTATGGATTTACTCTCTCGGGGGATTACAGCGCCAGCTGGCAAATGGATTCCAACGCCGTGCCCTTGGTTGGCGAGACCGGGCTCGGCCTCTTCTATATGGACGTCGAAGGGAATTTCCCGGGCTCGGCGTTTAATGTTGCCGACCTGACCTTCTTCAGTGGCGATCTGGGCGGTGGACTGGAAATCTACGATTTTTATGGCGGCGGCATTACCTTGCTGCTCACCGATGGCGTACAGTTGTACACCGGACTCGAATCCTCGCCGATGTTCATGCTCGGCACGTTCGACCTGACCGAATTTCAGGGCAGCGGCACCTATACCCTGACCGTGACCGATCTGGACGACGGCCCCGAGCCTTCGCCGGTACCCGAGCCTGCCACTGCCGCCATGCTGCTCGGTGGCCTGGGCATGCTGTATGCGGTCAGGAAGCGTCGCTACAGCAAATAAGCCGCAGCACACATCCGGCAGCAAGCGCAACGCCACCTTCGGGTGGCGTTCTCGTTCAGCCGGGCCGGTTCATTCGCGCTGCGCCTGCGCCATCTCAATTGCCGGCAGGGTCACCGTCAGGAACGACGACACCTGCCCGATCAGGCTGGCGGCTTCCTGGCGCGCCTGTCCCATCTGCAGGATCGACAGCTCGGCCTGGCGCACCGCCTGCTGGATCAGCGTGCGGCGTTGCACCAGCGCGTCGAGCAGCGCGGCATCCGGCGAACCGGCGGCCAGTTGCGCCACCACGGCCAGCACGGCGCCGTGCAGGGCCAGGTGCTGCGCCGACGCTTCCAGGTTGCGCACGGCGACTTCGCTGTCGGCCATCAATTGCACCAGCTGCTCGCGCGCCGAGGTCAGCGCCGGCCGGAACAAGGCCGGCGAGGTCGGGCGGCGCAGCAGCTTGCCGAACACGCCGGTCGGCGCCCTGGTGCTTTCCAGCGCGGATTCGAGCAGCGCGGGCACGCCGATCTGCGTGAATTTCAGCACCAGCTCGGTGATGGGCTGGAGCAGCGCGGCCTGCTCCATCAATGGCTCTTCGGCCCACTCCGTCACCAGCGACAGCCTAAGCGGCAGGATGCGCCGGAACAGGGCTGCCAGGCGCTGTTCCGCGTGCGCGAACAGCGCCGGATGGTCGGCATGGGCGATGGCCAGGGCGTCGCGTACCGCCGGATGGTCCTCGCTGTCGAACAGCGCTCTGGTCCTGGGTTTGGCAGTCAGGCTCGACGACGCAGGCACGGCCGGAATGTCGTCGAATGACAGCGCCCGTGGCGGACCGGCAGTGGCTGGCGCAGCAGCAGCGCCCTCTTCGTTGCCGAAGTCGAAGGCCTGCGGCGCGGCCGAATCACCCGCCAGCTCGCCGGCCGGCGCGGCCGGAAGCGTTGACTCGTCGCCGAAGTCGAATGCCTTGGGCTTCTGGTAGGTCATCGTTTACCCGGCAGCCCCGCACATCGGCACACGATGCACCCAGGCTGCGTTCATCTTCAGACCGTGCCGCCCAGCTTGCGGATAAAGGTCGCCAGGTTCAGCTTGAAGCCGGCGCCGACGGCGTGGAAACGCCATTCGCCATCGCGCCGGTACAGCGAGCCGAACTGCAGCGCGGTCTTGTCCGAATAGTCCTCGGTCAGGTTGTACTGCGCGATCTCTTCGCCGGTCTCGTCGTTGTAGATCTTGACGTAGGCGCCGGACACGCGGCCGAAGTTCTGCTTGCGCGCCTCGCCCTCGTGGATGGTGACCACGATCGGCATTTCCATCACCGCCGCGTCCACCCGTGCCAGGTCGACGGTGATGACTTCATCGTCGCCATCCCTGTCGCCGGTACGGTTGTCGCCCGAGTGCACCACCGCGCCGTCGGGCGAGGTGGTGTGGTTGTAGTAGACGAAGTGGGCGTTGCTGATCATGACCGGGTCGTCGTTCGCGTCCTTGCGGCACAGGAAGACCGACGAATCGAGGTCGAAGGCCTGGCCTTCGAGCGCGTTGACCTTCCACCCGAGGCCGATACGAACGCGCTTCAAGCCCGGTGCGGTTTTCTCGAGATTGATGCGGTGGCCGGTTTCGAGCGTCGTCGACATGGAGTTCCTTTCGTGGTCAAAATGGGGGATTCGCTACGGTGGTCACACCGCAGCCGGCGAGAAGCGCGCGATCAGTTCGCGCTCGAGCTCCTGCAGTTTCGGCAGTTCGTCCTTGCGGCGCTGCTGGCCTTCGTTCGAGATCTGCTCGAGCTTGTCGAAGGCGGTGATCAGCTGGGTCTGCACGTGCTGGGCCGTTTCCAGGCTCACCAGCGAGCGCTGCTTGGCACGCGCCACGGTCTCGGTATTTTCCAGCAGCATATCGGCCTGGGTGCGGAACGCCGCGTCGGTGGCGTCGTAGGCGGCATTCGCCACCGCCGCGCTCTGCTTGGCTTCCAGCTGCAGCAGGTACAGCGAGAACACGTTGCGCCAGGCCGGGATCGAGACATTGACGATGTCGGTGAAGGTATCGGTCAGCGCGCGGGCGTTATCCTGCGACAGGCGGATCTGCGGCACCATCTGCGTCGCCATCAGCATGGCGCGGCGCAGGTCGTCGATGCGCTTTTCGAGCCGCTCCAGGCGGCGCTTGAGCTCAGTCGCCTGCTGGGCCTCGAAGGCGTTGGTCGGGGCGGCTTGCTGCGCGACCGCCTGGCGCAGTTTCTCGGCCCAGGCTTCGCCTTTTTTGACGTCGGCGTCCAGGCCCTGGTAATAGACTTCCAGGCCCTTGTACATCTCGTCGAAGTCCTGGATGCGCGCGCGGTGCACGTTGGCGTGGCGCGTCATTTCCGACACCAGCGTGTCCATGCGCGACTCGACCACCTGGTACTGCGACAGCATCTTCTCCTTGACCGAGCCGAACATGTTCGTCACGCGCGACAGCAGGCCGCCGGAACGCAGCTTGGCCGGGTCCAGGCCCTTCGAGGTGGCGATCAATTCGTTCAGCTGCGTGCCGAACACGTCCGCATCCGACGCGCGCACGGTGCCGAGCAGCTTGGCCGAGACCTTGGCCACGCCGGCGCCGGTATTGCCGCCGAGTCCTTCGATCGCCTTGTCGTCGATGCCGGAGATATCGACACGCACCGGCGGCGGCGCCACGTTCGCCTCGGGACGCAGGGCCGGCAGCACGCCCTGTATCACGCCCGACTCGGCGGCAGGATCCAGTAGCGGAGGAAACGCCGGCGCAGGCGCAGGCGTCGCAGTCGGAGCGGATGCGGCGTTCGCTTCCTCGTCGGAGGAGAACAGCGGTTTCATAAAACTCCCTTCAGGCATGAAGTGGCAATATGACTAGCTTACCACTGGACAATCGCGCTGAGCGAGTTTGAGTATGATCCGTCCGCACGCCGCCAGTTCATGCGAAGCGGCCGCGGAACCGCCACCGTGCAGGCGGTACCGGCACCTTCAATCCGGCTTCAGCAGCACCAGCCCGGTATTCGCGCTCGCCACGATCGCGCCGCTGTCATTGATCGCCAGCGCATGCTCCAGCACCAGTCCGGGCGTGGCGCGGCGCAGCAGCCGGTTCAAGTCGCGCATCCCGGCGCCGGCGCTCCAGACGAAGGCGCGCATGGCGCCGGCATTGTCTTCGGCGAAGCCGACGATCTGGCCCCTGGCGTTGACGGCGCGCGCGACCGAAGTCCGGCCGCCCAGCGTGCCGAGTTCGCGCATGCCGCCCTGCGGCGTCCACGACATCGCACGCTGGCGGCCGTCGGGGTAGCCGATGGCGCCGGCGATGTGCAGGCCTGGCGTCATCGCATTCACCCACGCCGTGCTGCCGCGCCCGATGCCGAGGTCCACCATGCCGGTGGCGCGCGTCCACAGGAAGGGCCGGTCGCCGCCATCGTCCGCCGACGCCATGCGGTTACCCGCCACTTCGCCGCCCACGCCGACCGCGACCGGGGTCGACTCCACGCTGCCGAGCGTGTCGATGTCGACCAGGCCGCCGGCCCGGGTCCAGACGAAGGCGCGGGTGTAGGAGTCGCCATAGCGGTCCTCGAGCGTGACCCGGCCCGCGATCATGCCGTTCTCATTGAGGAGCATCCCGGACGACGGCTCCGGCAGGCCGGGCGTGACGCCCAGGTCTTCCATGCCGCCGGCGCGGCTCCAGCGGAACGGCCGCGCCGAGTCGTTGAACGAGCCGGTGACGACGCCGCGGTTGTTGATCGCCTGGGCGTACGAGCGGCCGCCGCCCAGCTGGACGTGGATGTCGCGCATGCCGCCGGCGATGCTCCAGACGAAGGCGCTCTCGATGCCGTTGGCGTCGAGCGAGGTGCCGGCGATCTGCCCTGCGTCATTGAGGTCGTTGGCATACACGTGGGCACCGCCGAGCGAGCCGATATTGCGCACCGTGGCGCCGTCGTAAAAGAAGGCCGTGGTGCGCTCGCCCGCCACCATCGTGAAGGCCACCTGTCCGCCGGTGTTGATGTCGGGGTAAGCGGCGATGGCGCCGGGGGCGAGGTGGATCACGCGATAGCTCGCAGGTGCACTGGCGTGCCTGCCGTCCGCATGGGCGGGGGCAGCCGTCTGCTGCGCCGTGGCGGTGCAGGCCAGCAGCATTGCAGACAGCAGCAAAAGCCGCGGCAGCCACCACGTGGCGTTGTCGGCCGGCGCATCGTTGACTCGAGCGAATCGCATGTAGGTCTCCATGAGCAGGGTTGAATTCGTGGACCCGTTGCCATTGGCTTCCGGGCAGCGGACTCCATCATGCGCCGCGCATGGCGCGCACGGTGAAGCCCGCCACGTCAATCGCGCGGCGGTTTGTGCTGTACTAATGCGTTTTTCAACGGCCAAGTTACTTCAGGCAAAAAAGTGCCGACACCAGATGGGGCCGGTGAAGTAACATTGCGCTGCGTTGCCCTATTCGAGAAAAGAAAACATTCATGCCTATTCCTTTCGCCTGGCGCCGTAGCGGCGCGGTCCTGTTCGCAGCGCTGGCGCTGGGCTGCTCGCACCCTACCGACCAGGCTTCCGAACCGTCGGGCGCCACCCGCATCCTGTTCATCGGCAACAGCTTCACCTTCGGCAGCCCGTCCGGCGCCGCGCCGCTGGTCCAGTCGTTCCGCCCCGCCACTGTCACCGACCTGAACGGCAGCGGCATCGGCGGCGTGCCGGCGCTGTTCAAGGCCATGACGGTGCAGGCCGGCCTGGACTACGACGTGAGCCTGGAAACCATCGGCGGCGCCGGTCTCGACGCGCACTACCATCAGAAGCTGTCCACCATCTCGCGGCCATTCGACGTGGTGCTGCTGCAAAGCTACAGCACGCTCGATGCGGCCAGGCCGGGCGACCCGGGCCTGTTGATCAAGTACACCGGCCTGCTGGCGCAGGAATTGCGCAAGCAGAATCCGAAGGTGGACATCCGCCTGGTCTCGACCTGGTCGCGCGCCGACCTCACCTATAAGGCCGGCAGCGCCTGGTCCGGGGCGCAGATCGACAAGATGGCGCTCGACCTGCGCCGCGGCTACGACGCCGCCGCCGCCGCCAATGGCCTGGGCCGCGACAGCGTGATCCCGGTCGGCGAAGCGTGGAACCTGGCGATCGCCGCCGGCACTGCCGACGCCAATCCCTACGACGGCATCGACGCCGGCCGCATCAACCTGTGGGCGCCCGACTTCTATCACGGCAGCGCGCACGGCTATTACCTGGAAGCGCTGACCATCTTCGGCAACGTCACCGGACGCGATCCGCGCTCGCTCGGCGCGGCCGAACCGGTGGCGCGCGAGATCGGCATCGATGCTGCGACCGCCGGCGCGCTGCAGCGCCTCGCGGCCCAGCAGCAGCTGAGCGCCAGGCCCGACCAGACCCAACGTTGAACGGCCATATTTTCTGCTCCGGTCACCGGGATGCAACGAGACTGTGCATGGTTTCCAACGGAATTATCTAATAGCAATAGAATATTGTTATATTTGCACGAATCCAGTGCAAATGTAATGATTTGTAGTAAAAGTGTCGGATAAACTTACATTTTTACTTGATTTCTTTTTAATTTAGAAATATTTCTTTGTGAAATCAAGCACCTAGCCGGATGGCACGGTAAATGCATTAGAGCATCTCGTGGGTCGACCCAGGTCTGCCGCAACCGCGGGGTGGCGCTGCCGTTTTCCGTACCAGCGTCATTCCCTTGTCCAAATCTCGGAGGGATGCATCACATGAAAAAAGCACTTGTCGCACTAGCCGTTTGCAGCGCCGTGGGGACGGCGCAAGCCGGTGTTCTGGTCAAGGAAGGTTTCGACAACGTAGCGAGCCTGGAAAGCAAAGGCTGGGTCCTGACCAATGCCAGCACGCCTGGCGGCCTCACCGAAGGCTGGTTCCAGGGCGACCAATCGCAATTCACCGCCAAGCAAGGCGCGCCGGAAAGCTACGCCGCGGCCAACTACAATAATACCGGCGAAGGTGGCATCATCAGCAGCTGGCTGATTACGCCCGAATTTTCGACCGCGTTCGGCGCCACCGTTTCGTTCTGGCTGCGTGCGGCCGACGCTGACGGCTTCAGCGACCAGATCGCGTTCGGCTTCAGCAACGGCAGCACCGCGCTGACCTCGTTCGTGCTGGAACCGGCCTTCACCGCGCCAACCGGTGGCTGGACGCGCTACGTCGCCCACATCGGCAAGAGCGAGGGTACGGCCCGCTTCGCGCTGCAGTACACCGGCTCCTACGAGTTCGCCAACTACGTCGGCGTGGACAGCCTGTCGATCAACGAAGTCCCGGAACCGGCGACGCTGCTGGTGCTGGCTGCGGGCGCACTGGGCCTGGCGGCGGCACGCCGCCGCCGCGCTTGAGACCGGCGCAGGTTTTCGCAAGCACGGGCGCCGGTGCACCGGCGTTCGCATCTTTCCTTCCCAGGAGATTGTCATGAACCAGAAACAACCATCCGGCCAGCGCCTGCTGCGCAGCGCCGGCCTTGCCCTGATCCTGCTCGGCCTTGCCGGCCAATCCGCGATGGCGCAGGAAGCGCCGATCCAGTCGACCGAATCGCTGACCGTGGTGCGAGACCCCGATACCGGCAAGCTGCGTCACGCCACCGCCGCCGAACAGGCCGCACTGCAGGCGCAGGCCGCCAGCACGCAACGCAGCGCGCGCGTTGCGCCCAAGCCGACCCAGCAGAAATTCCACGCCAGCGGCGCCCGCGGCGCGCGCCTGACCGACGAGTTCGTAAGCTCCTCGGTCGCCGTGCGCAAGCCGGACGGCAGCATCGAGACCCAATGCTTCGACTCGCACGGCGCGGCCCAGTCCGCCGTTACGACCGGCCACGTCCACACCAACAAGGTTGAAACGGAGTAACCATGCGCACCCAACAATTCTCGCGTACCGCACGTTCGCTGGTTGCCGCCGCCTGTGCCCTGACCTGCCTCGCCGCCGAGGCCGCCGCCATCAAGATCCAGAGCCGCGACCCGGCTGGCTTCGGCTTCAACGATCCGACCCCGGCGGCGCCGGTGGGCGGCAACACCGGCACCACCCTGGGCGAGCAGCGCATGAACGTGTACCGCTACGTCGCCGACATCTGGGAAAAGAACCTGGACAGCGATGTCGAGATCGTCGTTTCGGCCGGCTGGGAGCCCCTGGCCTGCACCGCCACCTCGGCCACCCTGGGCAGCGCCGCCGCCTGGAACGTCTGGCGCGACTTCGAGAACGGCAAGCCGGGTACCTGGTACCCGCAAGCGCTGGCCAACAAGCTGGCCGGCGAAAACCTGAGCAATGGCCAGCCGGACGACGGCACCGGCTACGGCAACGTCGACATCAAGACCCAGTTCAACATCAACCTGGGCCAGCCGAACTGCCTGGCCGGCAGCGGCTTCTACCTCGGCCTGGACGGCAATGCCGGCGACGCGGTGAACTTCGCCGCCACCCTGCTGCACGAGCTCGGCCACGGCCTGGGCTTCTCGGTGGTCAGCGTCCAGACCTCGACCGGCTACCGCCTCAATGCCAGCGCCACCGCCTACTCGCCGACCGGCCTGCCGAGCATCTGGGAAGGCTTCATGTACGACAACACGGCGCGCAAGAGCTGGCTCGAGATGACGGCAACCGAGCGCCGCCAGTCCGCGATCAATCCGCTGCAGCTGGCCTGGACCGGCCCGAACGCGGTCGCGGGCGCGGCGATCACGCTCGCGCCGCTGCCGGTGGTGAAGGCGACCAGCCCGGCCGGCGCGGTACCGACCACGCCCTACACCGCATCGAGCTTCGGCCCGGCGGTGCCGCGCAGCGGCAAGCTGGGCGTGCTGGCCACCATCACCGCCCAGGCCGGTGAACTCGGCCCTGGCTGCTCGCCTTTCGACGCCGCCAACGCGGCCGCCGTGCGCGGCAAGGTGCCGATCATCAACCGTGGCGGCTGCACTTTCGCCGAGAAGGTCAAGAACGCGCAGAATGCCGGCGCAGTCGGTGTCGTGCTGGCCAATAATGTGGCCGGCTCGTTCGCGCCGGGCGGGGCCGATCCGACCGTGACCATTCCTTCGGTCGGCGTTCTCCAGGAAGACGGCGAGCGGCTCAAGGCCGCGGTCGCGGCAGCGAAGGCGTACGGCTCGCGCACCCAGCCGGGCGCCGTCACCGCTTCGTTCGCGATCGATCCGAACCGCAAGGCCGGCGCCGACCTGGCCGGCCGCCCGCTGCTGTACACGCCGAATCCGCTGATCGGCGGCTCGTCGGTATCGCACTGGGACGTGTCGGCGGTGCCGAACCTGCTGATGGAGCCGAACATCAGCGACGACCTGACCCTGAGCGTATCGCCGCCGAAGGACCTGACGCTGCCGCTGCTGAAGGACCTGGGCTGGTAAGCCGGCGCTGATGGAGCCAGGGAGATCGGACCATGGCGCATGCCGTGGTCCGGCCTGACGGGCGCCGGCGCCAGCCGGCGCCCGTTACTTTTTCGTGCTGCCACCTCACCCCGCGTGGTCGCCATCCCTGCGACCAAGTCCCATCCCCATTCCCATTCCCATGCCGGTGCTGCCCCCATCCGCGTTGCCGCCGGCATTGCCGCCACCGCCCTTGTTGCCGCCTGCGGCGCCCTCGCCCCGGCCGCGTCCGGCGCCACCGCCCTGGGTGCGCGTTGGTCCCTGCGCCGGGATGACGACCTCGGCCGGCATCGGATCGAGGTCGAGCGCGGCGCGGATGAAACCGCGCAGGCTGACGACCAGCTCGGCGGTATGGATCGGGCGCCCCGCCGCCAGGTCGGCTGCGGCTTGCCCCGCCAGCCGGCAATGCTCTTCGGTGCCGAGCAGCAGGATGTCCGCCAGCGCGCCCTCGACCGCATCGCGGATGCGGCGCGAACGGTCGGTGCTGGCCATGCCGTCGCCGGCCGCCATGTCATCGGTGGCTTCTTGCGCGCGTTCGCGCACGTCGCGCAGGTGGGTCGGGTCGACCGTCAGGCGCCCGGTGAACGATCCGCCCAGCGTGCGATACGCCGCGATCAGGGTTTTCAGCCGCTCGTTGATTTGGCGGTTCATGCGCTCGCGCCGTTGCTGGATGGTCTGCATCATGAGCATGCGGATGCCCACGCCGAGCAGTGTGAATACGGCCAGACCGATCAGCGTCGTCATCGCCCCTTGCCACGAACTGAAATCCATATAGCGCATCCTTGCCTCGACAGCGGTTTCGATGGGGCGAGTGTAACCGTTCGCGCCGCATGGCCATGGCACGGCTGCCGCGGCCGGCATATACAATCGATCGCATGAAAATGCGCAAAAAGTCCGAACTGCCATCCAAAATCTGCACCCACTGCGGCCTGCCGTTCAGCTGGCGCAAGAAGTGGGAACGCGACTGGGACCAGGTCAAATACTGTTCAGAACGCTGCCGCCGCGCCGCCAAGCCATCGACTACCAGCTGAATCCACCATCCTTTGGAACCTGCGCATGTCGCTCGATGGTCGAGCCGGGCATGAGTCATGACTTCGGAACGTTCATCGTAAGACGCAGTACCGGATGCAAGGCGCATCTGGCTACATTACGGCGGGAACCATGAGCCGTTTGCCCAGTCTGATAAAGACCAGCTTCTGCATTTTGAGCCGTGTCTTCATGATGGACTAAGCCATCGAGTATCTGCCATGTTCCTGGCCCATCGCATTCAGCTTGTCCCAAACAATGTTCAGGCGACCTACCTCGCCCGCGCAGCGGGCACGGCCCGATTCGCGTATAACTGGGCACTGGCCGAGTGGGGGCGGCGGTATGCAGCGTGCAAGGCCGACCCCAGCCTACCTACTCCGAACGAAGGAGCGCTTCGGCGCCAGCTGAATGCGATCAAGCGTGATTGCTTCCCTTGGATGCTGGAAGTAAGCAAGAACGCACCGCAAATGGCGATCATGCAATTGGGCCGAGCATTCCAGAACTTCTTTGAAGGACGAGCACGCTACCCGACTTTTCGACGCAAGGGACGTGACGACCGGTTCACATTAACGAACGATCAGTTTCGCATCGAAGCCAATCGTATCCGTATTCCGAAGCTGGGATGGGTCAGGATGCGTGAATCGCTCCGTTTTGCGGGGCGCATCGTTTCCGCATCAATTTTACGCATTGCAGATCGTTGGTATGCCAGCATCACCGTTGACACAGCAGATCCGATCCTGCCGTATTCCGATAGCCAAGGAGCGGTAGGCGTGGACTTCGGCGTCACAACACTGGCGACGCTATCGACAGGTGAAACGGTGACCGGACCCAAGGCATTGCGCACCTTGCTCGAACGCATGCGGCGCCTGTCACGCGGTTTATCGCGCAAGGTCAAGGGTTCACGCAACCGGGCCAGGGCGAAGATCGTACTGGCGAAGCTGCATGCCAGGATTGCCAACCTCCGGCGCGACAGCCTTCATAAGCTCAGCAGCAGCATCACGCGCCACTTCGATACCATCGGCATCGAAGACCTGAACGTCAAGGGCATGCTTGGCAACCGCAGGCTGTCACGCGCCATCGCCGACATGGGCTTTGGCGAGTTGCGCCGCCAACTGGCGTACAAGGCGGCGCAACGCGGGAGACTAGTAGTGGTGGTGAATCGCTGGTATCCGAGCAGCAAGACATGTTCGTGCTGCGGCTATCTGCTAGTACAACTCGATCTGGGTGTACGCCACTGGACGTGCCAGGATTGCGGGACGCAGCACGACCCGTGATGTGAATGCCGCGGTCAACCTGATGAATATGGCGGTCAGTTCGACCGTGTCGGCCTGTGGAGGGAAAGGCGCTGGCCCTGTGCATCAGGCACAGGGCGAAACCGGCCCCTGCGAAGCAGGAATCCAACAGCAAGCTAGCGTCGGTTAAGGATGGTTAGCGACGTTTAGCTTTGCGTAAGTTTGGAGGAACGGAGCAGCACGGCGTGAAGCCGGAAGGCGACGACGTATTGACGCCGGCAGTGGTGGCCGATCCGCAGTACGGCTGCAAGTTCACTGACAACAGCGCGTTGCAAGACGACAGTGCATCGCTGCTGGCGACGCGCGCCGCGCTGCCGCAGTGCACGCGTCCATAAGCCTTTGAAGGCATCCGGTCGCAGCAAGGCCGGCGCACACGCGACGGCGGCGGTGCGCCGGGGTTTGTGAACCGGGGCTATACTGAATCATCAACATGTCGCCATGCGGAGCATCGGACGGCATGGATGAGCATGGCCTGTGTCGGGTGCTGCTCATGCATGCCGACGAACGTCTTGCCGGCGATGGCAGGCTTATCGCGGTCGCGAAAGACAGTGTCCTTCCCGACCATTTACGAAATCAATTTCTGACAGGAGGCAGCATGCAAACAACCTGGATCATGGTGGCCAACGCAGGCCGAGCACGCATCTTTTCCGAGTCCGATCCATCGCAACCGTTGCAGGAAGTCGAGGACATGGTCAGTCCAGCGGCGCACCTGCGCGAGCTCGACCTGGTCACCGACAAAATGAGCCCGACCTCGGCCGCCAATACCGGCCACAACATCGGCGGCACGCAAGGCGTCGCCGGCCAGCACAATGGCAAGGCCGGTGCACCGAACAACCAGTACCAGCCGGCCCAGACGCCATCCGAGCACGAGGCAGAGAAATTTGCCAAGGATATTTCGAACTACCTGAAGCAGGCCCATGGCGAAAACCGCTTCGGCCAGCTGATCATTTCCGCTTCGCCGGAATTCCTGGGCACGCTGCGCAAGAACCTGGATACGCAGGTTCAACAGCTGATCAAGCACGAGATCAACAAGGACTACACCCACGTCCCGACCCAGCAGTTGCGCGAGCAGATCAACGCACAGCAAGACAAGTCGCAGTAAGCATCAGGGCGGCGGCTTCATGCCGCCGCCTTCCGGCATTGCCGGCGCCGCAAATAAAAACGCCACCGCGAAGGTGGCGTTATCGTTTGCGCGGCACCTGCCGCTCAGCCGAAGATGAAGTACAGGATGACCAACACAACAGCCGGGATACCCAGGAGCCAACCGATGAAATACTTACCCATGATATTTTCCTTTCGATGCACTAGTTGATGGCTCTATCTTGCCTCGACATTGAGGGAGTTTCCGTTAGCCAGTGCACGCAAGATAAATATTGTCTTCTCGATATCACCCTGCCGCAGCGCCGCTGAAAATCGCCTGCAACTCGTCAGCGCTGATGGCCGGCGCCAGTTCACCCTCTTCCTGCAACATGGCATTTGCCAGTTCGCCTTTTCTACGCTGCAACTCCTGAATCGTTTCTTCCAGCGTGCCACGTGCGATCAGCTTGTAGACGAACACCGGCTGCTCCTGCCCGATGCGCCAGGCGCGGTCGGTGGCCTGGTTTTCGCTGGCCGGATTCCACCACGGATCGTAATGAATGACGGTGTCGGCCGCGGTCAGGTTCAGTCCCACCCCGCCGGCCTTCAGGCTGATCAGGAACACGCTGACCTGCCCCGACTGGAACGCCTGCACCGGCGCCGCGCGGTCGAGCGTGTCGCCGGTGAGCAGGGCATAACCGATGCCGCGCTCGCGCAATTGTTCTTCGATCAGGGCCAGCATGCTGGTGAACTGCGAGAACACCAGCACCTTGCGTCCTTCGCTGCGCAAGGTGTCGAGCAGTTCGAGCAAGGTATCGAGCTTGGCCGAGCCGGCGCCGCTGTCCGCGTCCAGCAGGCGCGGATGGCAGCACACCTGGCGCAGCTTGAGCAGGGCGTCGAGGATCACGATATGGCTGCGCGCCGCGCCCTTGCGGTCGATCTCGGCGCGCACCTTGCGGTCCATCGCCACGCGCACGGTCTCGTACAGGTCGCGCTGGGCGCCGCCCAGTTCGACCGGCAGCACGATCTCGGTCTTGGGCGGCAACTCGGTCGCCACCTTGTCCTTGGTGCGGCGGAGCATGAACGGTTTCAGGCGCCGCATCAGGAGCTCGCGCCGCGCATGGTCGGCACCGTTCTCGATCGGCTTGCGGAAGTGGGCGTTGAAGGTCTTTTCCTCGCCCAACAGGCCCGGCATCAGGAAATGGAACTGCGACCACAGTTCGCCCAGGTGGTTCTGCACCGGCGTGCCGGTCAGGCACAGGCGATGGCGGGCGTCGAGCAGGCGCGCTGTCTGCGAGGCCTTGGTGCGGCTGTTCTTGATGTACTGGGCTTCGTCCAGGATCAGCAGATGGTAGCGGTGCCGGCGCAGCGCTTCCTCGTCGCGCCCGAGCAAGGCGTAGGTGGTCAGCACCAGGTCGGCTTCGCCGATTCCGTCGAACAGCGCCGTGCGCTCCTTGCCGTGCAATAGCAGCACGCGCAGGCCGGGCGCGAAGCGCGCCGCTTCGGCCTGCCAGTTCGGCATCAGGCTGGTGGGCGCGACCACCAGCGCCGGCGCGTCCAGCCGCCCTGCTTCCTTCTCGAGCAGGATGTGCGCCAGCGTCTGGACCGTCTTGCCCAGGCCCATGTCGTCGGCCAGGATGCCGCCGAAACCGTATTCGCGCAGGAACTGCAGCCAGGACAGGCCGGCATGCTGGTAGGGACGCAGCGCGGCCTGCAGGCCGGACGGCAGCGGCGCCGGGCGGATGCCGTCGAACTGGCTCAGCTTGCGGCCCAGCTCGCGCAGGCGTTCGCCCCCCATCCACTGCAGCTGCGCCGCCGCTTCCAGCTGCGCCAGGCGGGCGGCATCGGCCACCGGCAAACGCAGCGCCGTGCCGCTACGCTCGCCGAAATACAGCTCGCCCAGCGTGGACAGGATCGGCTTGATGCGCCCCCACGGCAGGATCACGCGCGTCGCGTCCGGCAGCTCGACCAGCATTTCCTCGGCGTCGTCGCGCGCCGCCAGGCTGGCGGCATCGAACTGGCGCGGGGCGCGCCGGATCATCTCGAGCAGCACCGGCAGCAAGGCGTGGCGGCGGCCGCCGACCAGGATCCCCAGTTCGAGCGCGAACCAGGCGCCGGCGCCCTCGCCTTCCTCGTCCAGCTCGGCATACCATCCGTCCGGTTCGGCCGCATCGAAGCGGAAGTCGGCGCCGATCTCGACCTGCCAGCCGGCGGCGCGCAGGCGCGGCAGGTCGCGCCGCATGAAGTCGATCCAGTCTTCCGGGCTGTCCAGCTCCAGCAGGTCCGCCCCATCCCCGAACAGCGAGTCGTCGGAAGGATCGAAACCCAGCTCGCCGAGCAGTTCGGCCGCGGCGCGTTCGGCCTGCAGGTCGCGCTCGATCACTTCGACCACGCCGTCGACCACCCGGCGCAGCACCGGGTCGTGGACGTCCTCGGTCGAGAGGCCGTCGTAGTCGAAGAACAGCAGGGCATAGTCGCGCCACTCCTGCGCGCCGAAGCCATAGTCTTCTTCGCTCTCCAGGTGCAGATACGGCGTCGGCACGCCCTTGCGCTGTTGCACCGGCAAGACCTGCGGCGCAGGCAGCATACCGTTCAGGCCCAGCTCGGCCAGGCGCGCCGCCACGCCTGCGCGTTCGTGCACCTCCAGCTGAGGCGCCTGTGCGACCAGCTTGATCAGTGCGGCGGGAGGCGTCGCCGCATATTCCTCGGGCAAAACCAGTTCGCCGAATTCGCAGGCATCGACATAGCTGACCGGTTCGGTCGGCAGGACGAAGTCGATCGCGCCGCCGTCGTCGGCGCGCCAGGACAGCTTCACCGCGCCGGTATCCTCGCCGAAGACCGGGCCGGCCGCATGCCAGGCCAGCGTGGCCTGGCGCCGTGGCCCGGGAACGATCGGATACAGGTCGCCGCGTTTGATGTCGTTGCTGCTGCCGGCCAGGAACAGGCGCCCCTCGGCGCAGGCGCGCTCCAGCAGCTGGGTGGCGATCGGACCGGCCGGCGGTGCTTCGCCGGGGTAGCGCTCGCCGGCAGCGAGTGCGGCGAACAGGCGCACCAGCGGCTCGTCGTCGGGGTCGAGCCACGAAGGCGGCGCGGCCAGCAGGCGGTAAGTGTCATCCTGCCGGTTGGCGCCGCCGATGCTGCCATCCTTGCGCAGGCGCGCCTTGCATGCGTGCAGGCGCAGGGAATTGTCGTCCGGATGCGGGGTCAGGACGAACACCAGGCGCTGGGCAGGAGTGGTCGATGTGCGCTGCTTCGAACCGGCCTGCACCAGCGCCTGGACCGCCGCTGCCTGCTGCAGCCAGTGCTCGCTGCGCGATGGCATGGCGGCGCGCGGCGCCGGCTCGGACAAGCGCTCCTGGACGATCATCAGCACCGCCGCCACGTGCTTGCAGTTGTACGAGACCGGACAGGTACAACTGCCCCGGATCGCCAATCCTCCGGGAGCGGCCACCAGCCGGATCGACTGGCGATAGACTTCGCGGCCGCTGCCGGCCACCTCGCCGCTCACGGTATCGTCCTGCACGGACACGGCGAGCACATTGCCCTTGCGGACGTAGTCGGCGCCGCGCTCGCAGTTGGTACTACCGCAGCCGCGTGTGATGTCGCCTGGAGTCAATTTCATCGGTCTGATGCATGCGTAGTCGGTCAACTCCGCATTATGACCGATCGCAGACACCGTCCAATGCGTGCCACCGGCACGCCCGGCGCTTTCAGCTGCCGACGACCTTGATCTGTTCCACGTCCAGGGTCGATTCGCCGAACATCTCCTTGTCGAATTCGCCGGTCAATTCGACGGTCGTGTTGTGGTCGACCGTGACGCCCTGCGGGAAGCGGTCGCTGTCGATCTCAACCGTGATCTTGCCGCTGGCATCGGTGAACTCGTAGTCCTCGTCGCCCTTGTGGCTGGTCAGCTTGCCTTTCAGGCGCACGTACTGGTCGTCCTTGCCCTTGGCCAGCAGGTCCTTCACGCTCATCAGCGGGGCGCCGGACGGGCCGGTGTAGCCGGACTTGGCGGCCGGTGCGGTGGCGGTGGCCGTAGCAGCAGGTGCGGCAGTTGGTGCAGCCGCAGGTGCGGTGCCGTTCTGGGCGATTGCGAAGGCCGAACCGGCGAGCAGCGTGGCAATGGCGGAGAGCTTGATGATGCGTTTCATGATCGGTCCTTTGTCGTAATGGGTCGGTGCGCCCGCCGTACTGCAGCAGGCATGGACGCATTACACCGTTCGGACATTAATCCGATCTTAAGAACCTATCCCGGCAGGTCGAGCATCACGCCCAGTCCACGGCCACCCAGTCCCGGCCCGAACGACAGCCCGATGCCATGCAGGTCGGCGATGCGCTTGACGATCGACAGCCCCAGCCCGCTGCCCGGCTGCGCCGAACCGAGGACGCGGAAGAAGCGCTCGGTCAAACGCTGGCGGCTGGCCTCGTCGACGCCTGGACCGTCGTCGCGCACCGCGATGCGCCCGTGCTCTCCGATCATGCGCGCATCGATCTCGATGCGGCTGCCATCCGGGCAGTAGCGCAGCGCGTTGTCGATCAGGTTGCGCAGCACGATCGCCAGCAGCTGCGGGTCGGCCTGCACGGTTTCGAGTTCGCACTGTAGCGACAGCGCGATGCCGCGCTGCGCGGCCGGCGCGGCGTGGTCGGCCAGCAGCCGCTCCAGCAAAGGCCGCAGCGCCAGCGGCTGGCGCACCAGCTGTTCGCGCGCCAGCGGATCGAGGCGCGCCAGCGTCAACAGGCTGTCGACCAGCGCCGTCATGCGCGCGATGTCGGTGCGCAGTTTATGGAACGGTGCGGCCAGATCGGGATGCTGGCGCTTCAGCAACTGCACGTGCATGTGCAGGCCGGCCAGCGGTGTGCGCAGCTCGTGCGCGGCGTCGGCGGTGAAGCGGCGCTCGGCCTGGAGCGCGCCTTCCAGCCGTCCCAGCACGCCGTTGAACGCGGCCACGATCGGCAGCACTTCGCGCGGCTGGCCGCTCAGTGCCACCTGGGCCAGGTCGTCGGGGGTCTTGGCCGCGATGCTGGCGGCGGTCTGGCGCAAGGGCTTGAGGATGCGTCCCGTGATCAGCCAGCACACCAGCGCCAGCAGGAGCAGCACGCCCAGCACCGGCAGCCACAGCGCCTCGGCCAGTTCTTCCAGGATGTCGTAGCGCTGCTTGGTGCGCTGCCCGACCTGGACCTCGACGTCGCGCGCCGCATCGCGCACCACGAACACGCGCCAGCGCTTGTCGCTCACCAGTGCTTCGGCGAAACCGTGGTCGTCGTCGCCGGAGAAGTTGGAGACGAAGGGCCGCGCCGGCGCATCGCCGGTGCGCTGGATCACGCGCCCGGCGGCCACGATCTGGTACTGCATGTCGACCTTGCGGCCATGCGCGCCGTCGTTGCCGCGTTCCTGCAGCAGGCCACGCTCGTTCCAGTCGGTGGTGGCGGCCATGATCATGTAGCCCGATTCTTCCAGCGCGTCGTCGAACACGTCGTTGGTCTCGTTCCAGGCGATCAGGGTGACGATGCCAAGGCTGACCAGCCATAGCGCGGTACTGGCGGCCATGATTGCCGCCAGCAGGCGCCGCCGCAGCGACCATGGTTTTTTTACGGTCTCACTCACCATCGTTCTTCAGCCGGTAGCCCAGTCCGCGTACGGTGACGATGCTGTCGCTCCCGAACTTCTTGCGCAGGTTGTGGATGTAGACCTCGATCGCATTGCTCTCGACTTCGTCGCCCCAGCCGTACAGCGTTTCTTCGATCTGGGCGCGGGTGACGATGCCGTTCTTGCGCAGCATCAGCGCGTATAAAACGTTGTACTCGCGCGCGGTCAGTGCCACCGGCTGGCCGTCCAGCGCCGCGGTCTTGGTGTCGAGATTCAGGGCGATGGTGCCGTGGGTTAGCGCATTGCTCACTTGGTCGGCGCCGCGCCGCACGGCGGCGCGGATGCGCGCCGACATCTCTTCCAGCTCGAACGGTTTCACCAGGTAGTCGTCGGCGCCCATGTCCAGGCCTTCGACCCGGTCCGACAGCGCATTGAAGGCGGTGATCAGGATGACCGGCACCCGGTTGCCGGACTTGCGCAGTTCGGCCAGCAAGGCGTCGCCCGAGAGTCCCGGCAGGCCGCGGTCGAGCAGCACGCAGTCGTAGCGGTGCGTCATCAATGCCGTCTGCGCCGAGTCGCCGCGCCGCACCCAGTCCACCGCATGGTCGTCCAGGCGCAGCCAGGACTGGATGGTGTCGCCAAGAGAGGTATCGTCTTCGACCAGCAGGATGCGCATGAACAGGACTCGGGAGGTGAACAGTGGCCGCCAGTATGGCGCAGCGCCGGCACGCTGCCAACGGCTCCCGAGTGTGGCCGGCGAAGATGAAGCGGGTCTTAAGGACTAAGGTCTTAAGGTCTTAAGGTCTTAAGGTCTCAAGATTTCTTCTTCAGCGCCGTGCCCTTGTGCGCGGCCTCGGCGCCGGTCTTGTCGCTGGCCACCAGGTATTCCGGGTTATCCTTCGACGCCGCCACGTGGTGGCCCTTGATGTCGGTCGGCGACGTCAGCTTTTTCTTGACCTTGCCGCTCACCGTTCCCTGCGACGACTTCCACTCTACCTTGTCGCCGGCCTTGATTGCATCGCTCATGCTGGACTCCTGAAGTAAGGGTTCAGATCATTTGAACATGGATCTCCGTGGCGACGCGCGTCGTTAGCGTGACAAACCGGCGACAGCCTGCTGTCACGACAAGTCGCCGAAGCGCGCCAGACAATGCCACACCTTCTTCAGCTCCTGCGCATCGTGCCGCCCTTCTGCAGCCGCCCTGCCGATGCAGGCGGGATCAAGCACGCCGCCGTGTGCGATGACCGCGCCCAGTTCGACGATATGCCCACCGCGGTAGTCGGGATGGCGCCGCAGCGTGGCGACGTCGAGCCGGAATCCGGGGTGCCACTCGAGCACGCACGGATAGCGCCGCGCCCACGCTTCCAGCGCGCCGCCGCGATAGCAGGGGTCGAGCACCAGCGCCTCGATGTCGGCGTCGAGCCGCAATGTTCCGTGGATGTGCGCCTCGATGTAGTCGTCGAGCGGGTCCTTGTCGTCGGCCAGCGCGCGCGCCACCAGGTCGATGCGTGCGGCCACGCCGAAGTGCTCCGGCTCGAACACGCTGTCGGGATAGCAGAACGTGCAGCGCGCCGCGACGTCCGGCCGCAGGCGCAGGTGGGCCGAGCCGAAACGCGGCGAACCGCCGGCGGCGCGGCGCCGGTAATTGAGCGCGCCGTATTTGGGGCGCTGTCCGGGCGGGGCGCTATCGTAGGCGCCGCCGAAGATGCGGCTTTCCCACAGCCAGCGCGCCCCGCCCTCGAAGGCGCTCAGGCCGCCGTTGCTGGTGCCGGTCTCGAACTGCGAGCGGTACACGCCCTCCCGCAGCAGCGCCTGCAGCAACGGCTGGCCACCGACCAGGCGGTCGGGATGGAAATGCAGGGTCAGCGCCAGCGAGCGGTCCAGCGGCGCGCCGCTGCTGAGCGCCGCCACGTGGGCGATGGCGCGCGCCGCCGGATCGGGGCGCTGCGGGTGGCTGGCGGGCGGGGTGTCGTCCATGGGCGCGGCTCCGGATGGATGAGCAAACCATTCTAGCAGCGCGGCCGGAAGCCATCGACCTTGCTGTAAAGACATTATTTTTGAGGATAGAAATGTAGAATCGCCCGGTCCGGCCGCGATGGCCGCTCTCCCGGCAGTTCCTGCTGTTCGCACCTGGACCCACGATGCAAAACGCTTCCCCGCTGGTCACCAATGACGCCGTCGTGCTCGGCCTGCTGGCCGTCATCCTCGGCGCCGTCTTCTGGAGCGCTTCCCGGCGTTCCGGCTTCTGGAAAACGTTCTATACCTACGTGCCGGCGCTGCTGCTGTGCTATCTGATTCCGGCCCTGCTCAATACGCTCGGCGTGATCGACGGCAACGCTTCGTCGCTATATCCGGTGGCGCGCGACTACCTGCTGCCGAGCGCCCTGGTGCTGCTGTGCGTGGCGATCGACTTCGGCGCCGTGCTGCGCCTCGGTCCCAAGGCCGTGATCATGTTCCTTACCGGTACCCTGGGCGTGATGCTGGGCGGCGTGGTCTCGTTCCTGGCCATGGGCGTGATCCATCCCGAGACGGTCGAGGGCGAGACCTGGCGCGGCATGACCACGGTGGCCGGTTCCTGGATCGGCGGTGGCGCCAACCAGGCCGCGATGAAGGAAGTGTTCGAGGTCGAAGCCACCCTGTTCGGCCAGTTCGTCGCGGTCGACGTGCTGGTCGCCAACGTCTGGATGGCGGTGCTGCTGTTCCTGGCCAGCCGCGCCCAGGCCTTCGACCGCTGGACCGGCGCCGACCTGACTGCCATCAACGCGCTCAAGCAGCGCATCGAGCACTACCAGGCCGAGCACTCGCGCATCCCGACCTTGACCGACGTGATGGTGATCCTGGCGGTGGGCCTGGGCGTGACCGGCCTGTCGCATGCGCTGACCGGGCCGACCGTGGCCTGGATCGCCAGCCTGCCGGCCGAGTGGCGCCTGCAGGACTACAGCCTGACCTCGAACTTTTTCTGGGTGGTGGTGTACGCCACCACCTTCGGCCTGCTGCTGAGCTTTACGCGGGCGCGCAGCCTGGAAGGCGCGGGCGCCTCGACGATCGGTTCGGCCATGCTATACGTGCTAGTGGCAACCATCGGCATGCACATGGACCTGAACGCCCTGCTCGACCGCCCGTGGCTGTTCCTGCTGGGCCTGATCTGGATCGCGGTGCATGGCGGCCTGATGCTGCTGGTGGCCAAGCTGATCCGCGCGCCGCTGTTCTTCATGGCGGTCGGCTCGCAGGCCAATATCGGTGGCGCCGCCTCGGCCCCGGTGATCGCCAGCGCCTTCCATCCGGCGCTGGCCCCGGTCGGGGTGCTGCTGGCGGTGCTCGGCTATGCGCTCGGCACCTACGGCGCCTACCTCACCGGCCTGGCGCTGCGCGCGCTGGCAACCTGAGAACGGCGTCCCTCCGCGACATGCGCCGGGGCAGCCAGATGCCGCGCCGCCCCGGAGCAAACGACACACCGGGGGCGGCGCTTGTCATTTACGCTACAAAACGGTCACAAATACCGAGTTTCGACGCATAATCGATGTAACCCCGTAAAGACGCCATGCGATGCAAACCGGTTCCGATCCAGTCCTGTCCGCGCTATCCCCTTCCCGCCTGGCACCGCGGCCATCGCGCCTGGTACGCATATCGCGCCTGTACGAGGTGATGGACCTGATGCTCGACTCGGTCGGCGATCCGCTGGCACTGCAAAGCCTGGCGGCATCGGCCAGCTATTCGAGCTACCACTTCGACCGCATCTTCCGCGAGCTGACCGGCTTCTCGGCCGTCGAATACCAGAGAAAGCGCCGCCTGCGCCGCGCCGCCCACCTGCTGCGCCATGAACCCGACGTGGCGGTCGGGCGCATCGCCCAGGATTGCGGCTTCCCCTCCAACGCGGCCTTTGCCAAGGCCTTCCGCCAGCAGTTCGCGATGTCGGCCAAGTCGTGGCGCGAAGGCGGCTGGCGCGCCTATATGGATGCCCAGGTCGGGCGCGAGAGCGATGTCAGTTTCTTCGTGGCGGAACCGAACAACCTGGCGGCGCTGCAGGCGCCCTACCGCGCGCCGGAGCCGGGCAGCATCGCCGCGCGCGTCGCCGTGCGCAGCCTGCCCGCCGTGCGCCTGCGCTACCAGCGCTTCTTCGGCCAGTCGGGGGCGGCGCTGGCACAGGCCTGCAATGGTTTCATCAACGCCCATGCGCAGGCATCAAGCATGCCCTGGTACGGCGTGTTCGACGAAGACCCGGGCTTTACCGGCGAGCGCGAATACTGCTACGACTTCGGCGCCGCCAGCGAGGTACTGGACGATCCGGCGCTCGGTTTGCGCCTGCTGCCGGCCGGCAGCTACGCCTGCCTCGATTTTTGCGGCGAATGGCCGCGCTTTCGCGCCATGTACGAAGACTGGCTCGAACGGCAGTCGGTGTGGCGGCTGGACAGCACGCGGCCGCATATCCAGCGCGTGGAGCGCGCCGCGGCTGGCGACGGCGGCGGCTGGCGCGGCTGGCTGGCGCTGCCGGTCAAGAAGCGGTAGGGGTAACGCTTCCGATGCGCATGAAGCGGCTCAGCACCAGCACCGGGACGCTCGCGGCCAGCACCCACACGAAGAAATCGCGGTAGCCCAGCGCGGCCTGGATGTCGCCGCTGATGGTGCGAAACAGCACGAAGCCCAGCTGCATGAAGCCGGTGCCGAGCGCGTAGTGCGCGGCCTGGTAGCGGCCGCTGGCCAGCACCTGCATGATGAACAGGATCACGCCGACGAAGCCGAAGCCGTAGCCGAACATCTCGATGCCGAGCGCGCCGGCGATCAAGGGCAGCGACTCGGGCTGGGCTTCACTCAGATACCAGAACACGGCGTTCGGCAGGTTCATCGCCACGATCAAAAACGGCATCGCGCGCTTGAGGCTCAGCCAGGCAGTAAAGTAGCCCCCGGCGATGCTGCCCGCCAGGAAGGCGCCGGTGCCGACCGTGCCGTACACCCAGCCCACCTCCGACGTTGTCAATCCAAGTCCGCCCACATCGCGCGCGTCGCGCAGGAACAGCGGGCCGATCGACTGGATTTGTCCCTCTCCGGCGCGGAACAGAATGATGAACAGGATCGCGGCCCAGATGCCGGGACGCGCGAAGAAGGTGCGGATCACGTCCACTAAAGTAGCGCCGATCGCGCGCACGCTCTGCCCGGCCTGCGCCGCCATGCGCGGCGTGGCCGGCAGCGCGCGCACGTGGTACAGGCCGAGCAGCGCCATCAGGCCGCCCAGCAGCACGAACACGACCGTCCAGGCCGAGGTCACGCCCAGGCGCCGTTCCAGTTCGCCGGCCAGGATCAGCAAGCCTCCCAGCGACAGGAACTTGGCGGCATTGAAGAACGCGCCCTGCCAGCCGGCGTAGGCGGCCTGTTCGCGTGCATCCAGGCTGGCGATATAGATGCCGTCGGCGACGATGTCGTGCGTGCTGGAGGCCAGCGCCACCAGCGCCAACAAGGCCATCGTCAAGGCGAACCACAGCGGCAGCTGCAGCGCCAATGCCACCAGCGCCAGGCAGGCGCCGCCGATGACCTGGCACGCCACCACCGCCATGCGCCGGCTGGGCGCCAGTTCCAGGAACGGGCTCCACAGCGCCTTGAAGGCCCAGGCCAGGCCCAAGAGGCCGGTCCAGCGCGCGATCTGCTCGTTCGGCACGCCCATACTCTTGAGCATCTGGCCGGCCACCAGCGCCACCGCGTAGAACGGCAGGCCCTGGGCCAGGTACAGCGTCGGCACCCACGTGAGAGGATGGCGCTTGCGCGGCGCCGCGGCCGTATCGGCGACGGCGTCGGGGACAGGGGCTGAAGCGGAATGCAGCGCGCTCATGGCGACTCCGGAATCAAGGTGACAAGGTGACGATGCGGCCCACACGGCCGCGGGTATCGACGCTGGCCAGCTTCACCACGCTCGCCCCGTCGAGCGCCATCGGATGCGTGTAGCGCGGGCTGTCTGCGCCAGGGTCGCTGCCGTCCAGAGTGTAATGCACGCGCACCCCCGGCAGGGCGACATTCGCATGCAGCCGGCCGTCCTGCAGCACGGCGCCCGGCGGCGGCAGGCGGTACTGCCAGGGGTCGTTTGCGCGGTCCAGGCGCGGCAGCTCGCGCTGGCCGAGGCGGTTGGCGAATTCGTTCCAGTCGGCGGCCAGTTCCGCTTCGCCGTGCCAGCCGGGGCCGGGCGACCATGCGCGCTCGGCCAGGCCGATCATGCGCGGCAGCGCCAGGTATTCGAGGCGCGCGCGCGAGCGCTTGTTCTCGCCCCACAGCTGTCCCTGCAGGCCGGCGATGCGGGTGCGTCCCTGCGCGTCGAGCGGCGCCAGCGCGGCCACCTGCGCCGCATCGGGTGCGCGGCCCATCGCGTCGCGTGCGGGGATCAGCGGCGGGTCCAGTGGACACATGCCGAAGGCGTCGCGGGTACCGACGAAGCCGGCCCAGTAGTAGCCCGGTTCGTCCGGATGCTTGGCGTAGGCGAAGTCGAAATACAGGCTGGCGGCGCTGGCCAGCACCACGGTATGCCCGGCGTTGGCCAGGCGGCTGGCGCAATCCTCCTGGCCGGAACCCCAGCCGTTGTTCCAGACATAGACG
The DNA here is from genome assembly GCF_031995545.1 of Massilia sp. GTDB lineage: Bacteria > Pseudomonadota > Gammaproteobacteria > Burkholderiales > Burkholderiaceae_D > Telluria. The sequence continues at coordinate 120,786 of NZ_DAMAGA010000006.1, read as the reverse complement.
TGGAAATCGTCCTTGGCCTGGTGCGGGTCGGACGCCAGCGCCGTTTCTTCCCAGCCGGCGAAGGCGGCGCCGTGACGCGCCAGGATCGCGCGGCAGCGCTTTTGGAAGTCGGCGCGCAACTGGCGCACGTCGCTCCAGCCACGCGCGCGCATCAGCGCCTGGCAGGCGGGCGAACCGATCCAGGCACCGGCCGGCACTTCGTCGCCGCCGGTATGCAGCACCCGCAGCGGCACGCCGGCCTCCCTGTACAGCAACGCCACTTCGCCAACGACGGTGTCGATGAAGCGGTCGACCGAGGGCAAGGCGATGCACATCACGTTGTCGTGCCACAGTTGCACCGATTCATAGTTCGATGCATCGTGTGGGTCGCTCAGCAGATAGCGCTCTGCCCCATCCACGTCGCCGGCCGCCAGCAAGCGTGCATGACGCACCCGCATCGCCTCGACCGCCGCGCGTGCGTGGCCGGGCATATTGAATTCGGGGATGACCTCGATGTGGCGCGCATGCGCATAGCGCAGGATGGTCACGAAGTCGGCCGCCGTATAGAAGCCGCTGCCATTCGAGCCAAGGGTGGCCGCGCCCGAACCGAACGACGGCGGCAGGCATGGCGCTTCGCCGGCGCGCGCCACGCCGCGCCTTGCCCCGACCAGTGTCAGTTCGGGCAGCGCGCCGATCGCCAGGCGCCAGCCTTCGTCGTCGGTCAGGTGGAAGTGGAAGCGGTTGAGTTTATAGGCCGCCATGCAGTCGAGTAGGCGCAGCACCGTGTCAACGCTGGAAAAATGGCGCGCGACGTCGAGCATCAGGCCGCGATAGGCGAAGCGCGGCGCGTCCAGCACCGAGCCGCATGGCAGCGCGCCATCGGCATCCGCCAGTTGCGCCAGGCTTTGCAAACCGTTGAAGACACCGTGCGGCCCTGCGCCGCGCACCAGCACGCGGCCGGGCGCGACCTCGAGCAGATAGGCTTCGCGCGCCAGCGCCGGGTCGGTTTCATCGGCATCCACCGCGCCGGTTTCCAGCACGATGATGGTGTCGGCAGCGCCATCGGGCAGGCCGGCCAGCCACGCACGCAGCCAGGCCGCTTCGACTTCCAGCCCTGCCCCATGCTCGATGCGCGTAGAAGACCCTATTGGGCAGCGGCGCGCATCGAAACGCGCCGTGCGCGGCCGCGGGGTGATGCGGCCCACGTCCGCCAGGGGCAGTTGCGACAACGCCGCATTCTGCCCGAAGCGCCAGGCCGCGTCGGCGGTCGGCAGCAGATCGCCGCGCATGCGGTGGCGCTGCTCGGGACGCGTGAATGGCGCGATCTCCGGGTCGCCCAGGTCGATGGCGGCACCGCCGTCGCCCGGCACCAGATAGAAGCCGAGCGGCGCATCGGTGATGCTGATCGCCCAGTGCAGCGCCTCGTACTCGATCGTGTGGCGCTGCCCCGGCATCCAGGCGCCGCCATCCGGCATCGTCAGGCAGAACAGGTCGCCGTTGATGTGCGCGATCGCGTAGCCCGGCGTGACGCTGGACGCCAGCACCTTGCGGCAGGTGTTGAAGTACAGCGTCCAGCCGGGCGCGATCGGCGCCGACCCGTCGTTGCGAATGCCAAGGCGCGCCGTGAAGGCATCGTCGCGCGTGAAGTTGCTGATGCACGCCCAGGCGATGCCGATCGCCGGGGAGCCGTGCCGCCGCGCCGCCATTTACAGTTTGCCGCGCAGGCCGAGATAGAAGGTGCGGCCGTTCGAGTAGAACGCACGCGGACGATCGTGGTTCTCGGCATACATCTTGATTGTCTCGTTGGTGAGGTTCAACGCGTCGAAGGTCAGCGTCAGGCGTTCGTTGAGCTTGACGTTGACCGATGCCGCCAGCGACGGCATGCCGTCCACGTGCTGGCTGGCGCCGCGGTCGACGCCGGCCTTGTAGCGCGAACGGTAGTTGTAGGCCAGGCGCGCCGAGAACAGTTCGTTCTCGAAGTAGCCGGTGACGTTCCAGGTGTTTTTCGAAGAGTTGAGCAGTTCGCCGCCGTCATCGAGTTCGCCGTCGGCGAAGGTGTAGTTGACCAGCATGCCGAAGTTGCTGAACAAAGGCTGCTGCCAGCTCAGTTCCACGCCGCGGTTCTTGCCGCTGGTGTTGTAGGGCGACGTGATCAGGTAAGTGGTCTGGGTATCGCGCTTGTTGTTGTAGTAGGTGCCTGTCGTGGTGCCCTGGGCCACGATCGAGCGCAGGTCCATGTAGAACAGGCCGGCCGACAGCAGTGCCTTGGGCGCGTAATACCACTCGGCGCCGATGTCGAAGTTGGTCGAGCGCACCGGGTCCAGGTTGACGTTGCCGCCGCTGCCGCTCAGGGCATCGTCGTTGAGCGAGACCGAGCCGCCCAATGCGCTGTAGTCGGGACGCGCGATGGTCTTGGCCAGCGCGGTGCGGATGGTGAGATCCGGCGTCAGGTTGTACTTCAGGTTGGCGCTCGGCAGGTAGTCGCGGTAGGTGCGCTTGAAGGTGGTCGGGGTGTAGTCGCCAAAGGCCGATCCCGTGATCGGCGCCGGGCCGCCCGGCAGGTTCACGACCGTGGTCTGGCGCGTCTCGACCGCGCGCAGGCCGATGTTACCGCTCCAGCCGTCGCCGCCGAAATCGACCATGCCGTACACGGCGGCGGTCTTCTCGGCGACTTCGAATTCGTTCATCCAGTTATGGCGTAGCACGTAATCGAGCAGGCGGTTGCCGGGGATCGCGCCCCAGGCGCCGAGCGCGGCGCCGTCGTACTTGAAGTAGTTGGCCGACACATTGCCGCCCAGGTCGCTGCCGAAGTCGCCCGGATACAGCTGGCCGTTCCAGGCCGGGCCCGGATTAGTGAAGCCGACCGGGCCGGGACGGGTTTCCAGCGGTTGTTCGGCGGTGCGGGTGTGGTCGGTCCAGCGCGCACCGAAGCGCACGGCCGTGAAGGTGTCGTTGTCCAGGCGCAGCTCGCCGTCGAGCTGGGCGTATTTTTCCTGGTCCACCGACTGCGATTCGCCGCCGCCGGCCCAGGCGGTCGAGCCGGGCGAGACGGTATTGCCGCCGGGGTAGCTGACCGAGGCCGGGGATAGACCATTGAGACCGTAGACCATGCCGCCGTCGACGTTGTTCTGGTAATAGACGTCGTCGCGGTCCCAGCCCACGCCGTGGGTCTTGCCGGCCTTGCCCGACAGCGTGAAGCGCTCGTTGACGCGCCACTTGCCGTTCAGGTCGAGGTACCACGATTCGCCGCCGGCATCCGGGCGGTAGATGTTGTCGACCTCGCCCGCATTGCGGGTGAAGGCGGCGCCGACCAGGGTATTGTTGCGCACTACCGGATCGATCGGAATCAAGCCCAGGCTGTTGATCGAATTGGCCGGCGCGGCCAGCCAGTTGGTATTCTGGTGCGGCGCTTCCAGCTTCGAATAGAAGCCGTTGAAATCCAGCGTCAGGTCGCGGTTGGGACGGACTTCAAGATCGAAGGCGCCGCCCTCCCTCTTCTTGGTCTGCTCGAACAGCGCGGCGCCAATAAAAGTAGGCACCACCACGCCGGCCAGCGAAGGATTGGCCAACGCCGCCGCGCTGGTGGCGCTGATCGGGGTGTAGCCGAGGATTTCCTGGCCGTCGCGCCGCACCGAGGCTTTCTCCGAGAATGCCTGGACCAGGATGCCGGCGGTATTCTCCACGTTCTTCCAGCTCACCAGGCCCGACAAGTGCGGCTCGGTTTTTCCGGACAGGTCGTTGTAGTTGGCCTGGACCGAGCCTTCCACCGTCAGCTGCTGCTTGAAGTCGAGCGGGCGGCGCGTGATGACGTTGATGGCGCCCGAGACGCCGCCTTCGACCAGGTCGGCGGTCGGGCTCTTTTGAACCACGATCGAGCCCACCAGTTCGGACGGCAGCAGCGAGAAGCTGCTCGAGCGGCCGACGTTGCCGCCGATCTGGTTCAGCACGAACCAGTCACCGGTGCTGATCGCGTGGCCGTTGAACAGCGTCTGCTGCAGGCTGGGGCTGGTGCCGCGCAGGCTGACGCGGTCGTTCTCGCCGAAGCCGCCCTCGCCGCCGGCCGAGGACTGGGTGTTCACGCCAGGCAGGCGCTGGATCGCGTCGGCCACGTTTTTATCCGGCATCTTGCCGATGTCTTCGGCGGTGACCACCTCGACCACCGCGTCGGCGTTGCGCTTCTGGCGCAGCGATTGCTCGAGCGCGGCGCGCACGCCGGTCACGACCACGGTCTGGGCCTCGGTTTGCACCGGGGCCGTCTGCGCCCAGGATTGCCCCGCCGCCATCGCCATTACCGCCACTGCCGCCGCGATGGCGGTGCGTTTGTATTCTCGTGCCGTCGACTCGTTCATGCCGTTCTCCAAAACCGGTTGGACATCACCCCACCCTTGCGCTCGTGATGGAGAAAACATCGTCAGCGTCGGGCGTCTCGTTTCTGCTTGTGAAGCGATTGTGGTGGCATCCGCAGCGGCTTGTTTGTCAAATCTTGCTATCCGCAGCGCGATTTCATCGGCATGACATCGTTTGCTGGCAGGCTGGCGCGGACGGCGCGCCGTTTTTGTTGCCGCTGCATGAGGTCTTGAAGCTGTCGAAATCCTTTACATCTTGATTTTGAACAGATTTCCTTAAAGTTTTTTTGTCTTATAAATCAAATAATTGTCGTCCTGGCATGATTGCTGCATCGTGAATGTCAGGGCGCACGCAAGGGGCGTGCTGCTGCATTGGCGCAACGGTATGCTCCGAGTGCCGCGCGCCGCTCACCGATCGGAGGCGTATTACATGAAGAAAACCATCCTGTTTGCCCTGATGTTCACGGGCGCGATGGCGTCGGCGCAGGCCGATGTATTGTTAAGCGAAGGATTCGACAATGTCCCTGCACTGGCAAGCGAGGGCTGGGTGTTCAGCAACGAAAGCGTTCCGCCGGGCCCGGTCGAAGGCTGGTTCCAGGGCAGCACCGACACCTTCACCTCGCAGCGCGGCGCGCCGGAAGCCTATATCGCTTCCAACTACCTGGCGGCCGAGCCTGGCGGCATCCTGAACAACTGGCTCATCACGCCTGAATTCTCCACCGCCAAGAACGTGCTGGTGTCGTTCTGGCTGCGCGCCGAGCCGTTCGAAGGCACCAGCGACCAGGTGCGCTTCGGCTTCAGCGACGGCAGCGACGACCTGCTCGACTTCGCGCTCGACACGGTCGTGACCGCGCCGACCGATGGCTGGACGCGCTACACCATCAGCCTGGGCGCCCAGGGCGCAGGATCGACCGCGCGCTTCGGCTTCCAGCATTTCGGGGTGGCGGACCTGTCCAACTACGTGGGGCTGGACAGCCTGACCATTACCGAAGTGCCGGAACCGTCGACCGCGATGATCCTGGGCCTGGGGCTGGCGGGGTTTGCCGCCGCACGCCGCCGGCGCCAGGACCAGGCCTGACGCTCAGGCCGTTGCGGGAAGCGGCACCCGCGCCATCGCCAGCTTGAGCGCTTCGAAGCAGGCCGGGTCGAGCGCGCTGCCGACCGTCTTTTCCATCATCTCGAGCGCCTTCGGCACGGCAATCGCGCCGCGGTACGGGCGCTCGGCGGTGATGGCGTCGAAGATGTCGGCGGTGGTGATGATGCGCGTCTCGAGCCGGATCTCGTCCGCCGCCAGGCCGCGCGGATAGCCGCCGCCGTCGAGCCGCTCGTGGTGGGCGCCGGCGATCGACGCCAGTTCGGCGAAGGCGGCGATGCGGCCCAGGATGGTCTCGGTGTATTCGGCGTGCTGGCGCACCGCTTCCCACTCGTCGCGGTCGAGCGCGCCGGCCTTGTCCAGCACGCTGTTGCTGACGCCGAGCTTGCCGACGTCGTGCAGCAGCGCGCCGCGCTTGAGCCAGCGGCGGCGCTGGGCCGACAGGCCAAGCGCTTCGGCGATCATGTCGGTGTACAGCGCCACCCGCGTGCTGTGGCCGCTGGTATAGGGACTCTTGGCGTCGACCACCTGGCCGAAGGCGGCGGCGATGTCGTCCAGGTAGTCGTCGTCCAGCGCCACTTCGTGGCCGGCCGGTTCCAGCGCGAACACGGCGCCATCGATGGCGGGCGCACCCAGCGTGGTCCAGAACGCCTCGTCCTGCGCCACCGCCTCGAACGCACTCACCAGCTGCGGATCGAACCAGCTGCCGGCGCGGCGCTGCGCTTCACGCAGCGCCGCCGCGCGGCCGCCGGCGGTGTGGAACACGTCGATCACCTGCGCCAGCAGGGCGATGCGGGCATACACGGGGATCGCATCGCCCGCCAGCCGGGCCGGCTTGCCGCTGCCGTTGAAGTGTTCGTCGAGCGAATAGATGCCGTTCGCCACCCCGTCCGGGAAGCGCAGCAGGCGCGCGATGTCGGCGCCGCGCTGGCAGCGGGTGGCGATCAGTCCCTGGGCGATCTCGGGGCCGTCGCGCAGGATGGTCATCACGCTGCGGAAGCGCTCGGCCAGGCCCGCCTTCAGGCCGGTGTGCTTGAGCACGAACGTCAGCACCTGCGGCAGGCTGTCGCCGACGGTCTTGAAGCCGCGCTTGAAACCGAGGTCGTCGGTGAGGTACAGCTCGCAGATGCGGGCGGCGTTGCTGCTGCAGCCCAGGTCTTTCAGCAGCAGCGTGTAATACAGCTCCCACAGCTGGTCCTGCGACAGCCCGATGCGGCCGCCGATGTGCATCCCGATCCAGCAGCAGCGCACGCAATGGCCGGCCGGCTGGCCCTCGGTGATGTCGAGCGCGTAGCTCAGCGCTCCGATCAGTTCGGAGAGCTTCATCGCGCTGGGGGCGAGCGCGTCGGAGGGGGCGGAGAGCGGCTTCATGACGGGTTTCTAAAAATTCTCAAATGCAATAAATATTGATGGTACGCCATAAATACAGGGCCGGCTTATGGCCGCCTGAAGCCGGCATGGGAATGCGGCATGAACGCCACAAAACGTTGTCAAACATGCCCGTATGCGATCGTGCTCCCCGCTTTGTCACGCCGCGCTAGACTGGTTTTTCACGTTCTGGGGAGATTGCACCATGCTCGGCGCAACCAACGGCAGCTCGACCTCGCTCTGGATGGACACCGCCACGGTGCCCGTCTTCCCGCCCCTGGCCGGCAACCTCGAGGCCGGGGTGTGCGTGATCGGCGCCGGCATCGCCGGGCTCACCACGGCGTACCTGCTGGCACAGGAAGGCCTGGACGTGGTCGTGATCGACGCGCTCGGCGTCGGCGCCGGCGAAACCGGCCGCACCAGCGCCCACTTCTTCCCGCCCGACGAATGGTATGGCGGCATCGAACACCGTTTCGGCCAGTCGCAGGCGCGGCTGGTGGCGGGCAGCTATGCGCACGCGCTGGAGCTGGTGGAAGGAATCGTGCGGCGCGAAGGCATCGATTGCGGCTTCGAGCGGCTGGACGGCTACCTGGTCGGCGCCTCCGCCCTGCGGCCGGACGGCAATGGCATCAACCCGGACGCCTACGCAGGCGCCGGCGACGGCATCCGCGCGCGCCTGCAGCACGAACGCGACGCCGCCGTGCGCGCCGGTGTCGCGGCCGAGCTGCTGCCGGCGGTGCCGGGGCTGGCATTCGCGACCGGACCGTGCGTGCGCTTTCCCGCCCAGGCCCAGTTCCAGCCGCTCCAGTACCTGACCGGGCTGGCGCGCGCATTCACGGCACGCGGCGGCCGCATCCACGGCGCCACGCACGCGCACCGGGTGCGCGGCGACCACCGGCGCCAGGCGGTCCATACCGACCGCGGCGAGATCCACGCACGCGCCGTGGTGGTGGCCACCCACACGCCCTTCAACGACCGTGTGGTAATGCACACCAAGCAGGCCGGCTACCGCAGCTACGTGGTCGGGCTGCGGGTACCGCGCGCCAGCGTGCCGCGCCTGCTGCTGTGGGACCTGGGCGACCCGTACCACTACGTGCGCCTGGCCCGCGACGGCGCCGGCAACGAGGTGCTGGTGGTGGGCGGCGCCGACCACAAGACCGGCCAGGACGACCACGCCGCGCACCGCTACGACGAACTGGAACGCTGGGCACGCGAACGCTTCCCGATGGCGCAGGACGCCGCCTGGCGCTGGTCGGGCGAAGTGATGGAACCAAGCGACGGCCTGCCCTACCTGGGCCGCAATCCGATGGACGACGACAACGTGTACCTGATCACCGGCGACTCCGGCAACGGCATGACCCACTGCACGGTCGGCGCCATGCTGGTGACCGACCTGATCATGGAGCGGCCGAATCCGTGGAGCGCGCTGTACGAGCCGTCGCGCAAACCGGTGCACGGCCTGGGGCAATTCGCCGGCGAGCAGGCCAATGTGATGGCGCGCTACGGCGAATGGCTGACCGGCGGCGACGTCGATTCGGTGCATGCGATCGCGCCTGGCGAAGGCGCCGTGCTGCGAGATGGGCTGCGGCGCATCGCGGTGTATCGCGACCCGGAAGGCGCGCTGCATGCGCTGTCGGCCAAGTGCACCCACCTGGGCTGCGCGGTGCACTGGAACGGCGCCGAGCGCTCCTGGGATTGCCCGTGCCACGCCTCGCGCTTCGACACCGACGGCAGGGTGCTGCACGGGCCGGCACCGACGGCGCTGGCGAAGGTGGAACTGCCGCAGGATGCCGCACCACCGCCGCGCGAGCGGCGAATGAGCACGCGGCGCGGCGTGCTCATTCGCCGGCGGCCTGCAGACTCCTGCACGCTGCTTTCTCCATTACCCTGAAAGCCGTGATCCGCGGACGAACGTGCCGATTGCAACTCAAAAGAAAACGCCAGCTCGACGCTGGCGTTTTCAACGGCGGCCGGGGAAGCCGCCTGCACTATCCTGACTGGCGATCAGTAGCCGCGGCCGGTGGTGCCGCCGCCGGAGCCGCTCGTCGAGCCGCTGCCGCCCGTTCCGGTGGTGCCGGTCGAACCGCCGGTGCTGCTGCCGGTCGTGGAGCTGGTGCCGCCGACGCCGTTGGTGGCGCTGGCGCCGGTGGTGCCGGTCGTACCGGTGCCGGTGCCGGTGGCGCCGCTGGCGCCCATCGTTGCGCTGGAGCCGGTCTGGCCGGTGCCGCCGGTGGTGCCGTACGAACCGGTGCCGGTACCGGTGGCGCCGGTGGTGCCGGTCATGCCCGAGGTGATGCCGGTGCCGGTGCCGCCGACGCGGCCGGTAGTGCCGGTCGTGCCCGTGGTGGTGCTGGAGCGATTGGTGCTGTCCATGGTGCCGGTCGAGGTGCCGGTGCCCATCGAGCCGCTGGTGCCGGTGGCGCCGGTGGTGCTGGACGAACCGGTCATGCCGTCGCGGCGGTCACGGGTCTGGTCGCGCTGCGAGCTGCCGACGGCGCTGGCCGACGAGGTGCCGCTGCTGCGGTCGCTCATGCTGCCGCTCTGGCTGGTGCTGGTGCCGGTGCGGGCGGTCTGGCCTGCGGTGCTGCTGCTGGTCTGGGCCACGGCGGTGGCGCTGAACATGGCGGCGGCGACCGATGCGCCGAGCATTCCTTTGAGTAACGTATTCATCTTCATGTCGTTTCTCCTTGATGTTTTTTACAGGGCTTCCCGACGAATCGTTGTGTCCGTCGAGCGATGGATCCAGTGTAGGGACTGCTGTCGGATAGCAGCGCACGGTAGCCTTTTGGAAACGCTAAACGTCGCTTATTGTCGCTTTACTCATAGTGAACAGCGCTCTTTTTGCTTTCATTTTGTAACACTTTCAAGGCGGCCGCGGCGTTTTTGGGGCATGCCGCACGCGCTCTTGAACATCGGCGTATCATGGCTCCCATGATTCCTTTCTCGATACTCGACCTGTCGCCGATCGCTGAAGGCAGCGATGCGGCCACCTCCTTCCAACGCTCCCTCGACCTCGCCCAGCATGGCGAACGCTGGGGCTACAACCGCTTCTGGCTGGCCGAACACCACGGCATGCCGGGCATTGCCAGCGCCGCCACCGCGGTGCTGATCGGCCATGTGGCGGCCGGCACCTCGCGCATCCGCGTCGGCGCCGGCGGCATCATGCTGCCGAACCATTCGCCACTGGTGATCGCCGAACAATTCGGCACGCTCGAATCGCTCCATCCGGGCCGCATCGACCTCGGCCTGGGCCGCGCGCCAGGCTCCGACCACGTCACTGCGCGCGCCCTGCGCCGCAACCTGGCGTCGGACGCCGACGAGTTCCCGCAGGACGTGGTGGAACTGATGGATTATTTCGCCGGCTCCAGCCGCCGTTCGGTGCAGGCCGTACCGGGCGCTGGGCTGAACGTGCCGGTGTGGATCCTGGGTTCGAGCCTGTTCGGCGCCCAGCTGGCGGCGCACCTCGGTTTGCCGTATGCGTTCGCGTCGCACTTCGCGCCGCAGATGATGATGCAGGCGATCGAGATGTACCGAACCAACTTCCGTCCGTCGGCGCAGCTCGACAAGCCGTACATCATGCTCGGCTTTAACGTGTTCGCCGCCGATACCGATGAAGAGGCGCACTTCCTGGCGACCTCGATGCAGCAGGCCTTCATCAACCTGCGCACCGGCCGTCCAACCAAGCTCAAGCCGCCGGTGAGCGGCTACCTGGACGCGCTGGAACTGCCGGAACGCATGATGCTCGACAGCGTGCTGTCGTGCTCGGCGATCGGCTCGCCCGCCACCGTCTCGCACCAGCTGCGTGCCTTCATCGACAAGACCCAGCCGGACGAGTTGATGATCACGTCGCAGATTTACGATCACGCGGCGCGTTTGCGGGCGTACGAGATCACGGCGCAGATCCAGAAGGCGGGTTAAGGCGTAGGGTTGGCGGTTCCGCCGTCAACCCTACGTTTGATGCGGTGCATGCCGCATCGATGACGGACGCGATTCAGGCAGCGCCGGTCCCGGCCTGCAGCGCATCGATCAGCGTCCGCGTCGAGCGTACCCGCCCCATGCGCGGGAAAATCGTGCCGCACGCGAAATGGTGGGCCTCGGCCTCCATCGAACTCATCGCGTCTTCCGCAAACACCAATTTGTAGCCACGGTCGAACGCCGCGCGCGCAGTGGATTCGACGCCGAAATTGGTGACGATCCCGCCCAGCACCAGCGTGTCGATGCCACGCCGGCGCAGCAGCTGGTCCAGTTCGGTACCGTAGAATGCGCCCCACTGGCGCTTGACGATCACCACGTCCTGCGCCTCGACGCCGACATCCGGCGCCAGCTGCGACGCATCGGGCGGCGCCGACGGCGCGCCCTGCGGACGCATCGGCGAATCGGCTGGCAGCGCCGGCAATTCGTTCACCAGCACCCGCACGTACACCACCAGCGCGCCGCGTTCGCGCATCGCCTGCGCCAGCAGCACGCTGTTGCCCACAACTTTGACGGCGCTGTGCGGCGCCAGTTCGCGCCCCACGTTGCTGTTCTGAAGATCGATCAATACCAGCGCCGTGCGCGCCGGGTCCAGGTTGAGTTGGTCCATGAAATATCCTCCTGGACCAAGTATTCCTGAATCCCGGCCCACCCGGCGCACGGGCGGGGTGGTGCTTCCCCCCCCTTACTGCAGCGGCTTGCCGTCAGCGTCGATACGGCGCACCTCGCCCAGGTTCAGGGCGCGGATGTCCTTCTCGACCTTACTCATGTCGCCCACCACCACCCACACCAGGCGGTCCGCCACGAAGCTGCGCGCCGCCAGCGCATTGGCCTGCTGCGGGGTCAACGCCAGCGCCTTTTCGGTATAGGTGTTGTAGTAGTCTTCCGGCAGACCGTACTGCAGGATGGTGGCGTAGGCGCCGCTCAGCTGGCCGGCGGTCTCGAAGCTGCCCGGCAGGCGCAGCGTGCGGTTTTCCAGCGCGAACCTGAGTTCATCATTCGCAATTGGCTTGCCGCCGGCGATGTTGCGGTACTCCTGTACCAGTTCGCGCAGCGCGTCGCCGGTCTTGTCGGTCTGCACCGGCGAGATGCTCAGGAAAGGACGCTGGCCGATCGCGGCCGGCAACTGGCTGCGCACACCGTACGACCAGTGCTTGTCTTCGCGCAGGTTCATGTTGATGCGCGAGCTGAAGGTACCGCCGAACACGTCGTTGACGATCTCGAGCGGCAGCGCGTCCGGGCTGTTGCGCGGCGGCGCCAGCTGGGCGCCGACGATCACGCTTTGCAGCGCGCCCGGACGGTCGATCACGTACACCACTGGCTTGGCCGGCGCGGCGACCTGGGCGATGACCTTCTTCGGCACCTCGCCCGGCTTCCACGACGCGAACTGCTTTTCCAGCAGCGGCGTGATCTCGGCCAGCGTGGTGTCGCCCACCACCAGCAGCGTGGCGTTGTTCGGCTTGAACCAGGTGGCGTGGTACCTGGCCAGGTCGGCGCGGGTCATGCGCCCCACCGATTGCTCGGTGCCGGTGCCGGTGAACGGCCGCGCATAGACGTGGTCACTGCCGTACACCAGCCCCGGTGCCACGCGCAGCGCCAGCGTCGACGGATCGGCCTTCTCGCGCGCGATGCCGGCCAGGCGGTCTTGCTGCAGACGTGCGAACTCGTTCTGCGGGAAGGCCGGATGCAGGATCAGGTCGGAATAGATGCCGAGCGCCTGCGGCAGCGTGGCCTTGAGCGCGTTCATGCTCACAAATGAACCGTCCAGGTTGGCCCCGGCGCCGAAGGTGGCACCGAGGCGTGCCAGCTCTTCGCCGATCTCGAGCGACTTGCGAGTGGACGTGCCCTCCTCCAGCATGCGCAGCGCCAGGCTGGCCACGCCCGGCATATCGGGCGCGTCGGACGCGTAGCCGCTGTCGACCAGCAGCTGCAGGTTGACCACCGGCGCTTCATGGCGCTCGGCCAGCACCACTTTCAGGCCATTGGACAGCGTGGTCTTCTGCATCGGCGGCAGCTTGAGCGACATCGGCTTGCCGACTGCCGGCTCCTTGCTGCGATCCAGGCCGGTATCGGTGGCGGCCAGGCCGGTCGGGAACGGGTCGATCTGCAGTACGAAGTCGCCGTCGCTGAGCCAGTCGTTCATCGCCTTTTTCACCATCGCCGGGGTGGCGTCCTTGATCCGCTGCAGGTAGACCTTGTAGCAGTCCGGATTGCCGGTATAGGTCTGGCACGAGGCCAGCAAGTCGCTCTTGCCGCCGAAGCCGCCGATGCGCTCGATGGTGCGCGTGTACTGGGCCAGGATGGTGGTCTTGGCCAGGCGCAGCTCGGCGTCCGTGGGGCCGCTCTTCATCAGGGCGCGCAGTTCTTCGTCGGCGATGCGCTCCATCTTGCCGACGTCGGCGCCGGGACGCGCGGTCAGCGTGATGTCGAACTGGCCGCCGATTTCCGACGAATCGTCGCTGGCCGACGCGCTGGTGGCCAGTTGATCCTTGTACACCAGGCGCTTGTACAGGCGCGAAGTCTTGCCCTGCCCCAGCACATGCGCGGCGAGGTCGAGCAGCGCTTCTTCGGGCGTGTGCGCGCCCGGCACGTTCCAGGTGCGGTAGATGCGGGTCTGCGGCACGCGGTCCTGGGCCACGGTGCGGTGGGTGCCGCTGCGCTTGGCGATCCAGGCGTCGTGCTTGGCCAGCGGCGGCCCTGGTGGAATGGCGCCGTAGTACTGCTCGACCTTCTTGCGTGCTTCTTCCGGCGAGATATCGCCCGACAGCACCAGCACGGTGTTGTTGGGGCCGTAGTTACCCTTGAACCAGTCCTGGACGTCGGTCATCGAGGCCGCGTCGAGGTCTTCCATCTTGCCGATCACGGTCCAGGAATACGGGTGGCCGACCGGGTAGGTATTCGTCACCAAGAGTTCGTAGGCGATCCCGTAGGGCATGTTCTCGCGCTGGCGCTTTTCGTTCTGCACCACGCCGCGCTGCAGGTCGAGCTTCTTCTGGTCGACCGTGCCCAGCAGATAGCCCATGCGGTCGCTCTCGGCGAACAGGGCGTAATCGAGCATCGAGGTCGGCACGTTCTGGAAGTAGTTGGTGCGGTCGGTGTTGGTGGTGCCGTTCAGGTCGGTCGCGCCGATGCGCTCCATCGCGTTCAGGTAGGTCTTGTTGAAGTTGTCGCTGCCGCTGAACATCAGGTGCTCGAACAGGTGCGCGAAGCCGGTCTTGCCCGGCTTCTCGTTCTTGGAGCCGACGTGGTACCAGGTGTTGATCGCCACCACCGGGGTCTTGCGGTCTTCATGCACCAGCACCGTCAGGCCGTTCTTCAGCGTGAACCTGGTGTACTTGATGTCCGGGATCGGGATGTCGGGCGTGGCTGCGGCTGACGTCGCGGCATGGGCTGCACTGAGACCAGTGGCCAGCAGCAGCGCTGCGGCCAGGCGGATGGGACGACGAACGGATACTGCCATGCTGCTTCTCCTGAAAGAGGTGCGGGAAGGATGGTCGGTGGACGGCCGGGGCCGTCGTCCATTCTAGGCAGCTTTCAAGATGACAACAAACAAAACTGTGTATGCATGGAATGCGCGGCAGCAGATCATGCTCCGCGCATCGGCAGTGCGTCGTTATTGCGGCACGATGGCGGTCACGGCCAGATTTTCAGGCATGAACTTCTCGACAATATCTGACATACACAATCTTCTCAAAAATGATTATTGATTTGATATCGTAGCTGATTTGCCGCGTTTTGCCACATTTTATCTGCACGTTTCGCACTTTAGGCGTATCATTGTCGGATCAGTGAACCAGCGTAAGGGCTACCTACATGATTCAACGACGTGCATTCCTCAAAAGTTCCCTCCTCCTCGCTTCCTCCTCCCTCAGCCTCCCAGTTTTTGCCAATAATGCATCGTCCAGCCTCTCTGGCGAATGCTGCCTGCGCTTCTATAACACGCACACCGGCGAAAAACTGAAGAGCACGTTCTGGGCCGAAGGCGAGTTCATTCCGGACGCTTTGAAGGACATCAACAAGGTCTTGCGCGATCACCGCAGCAACAAGATCGCGGAAATGGATCCGCAACTGCTGCTGCTGCTGGGCCAGTTGAACAGCAAGCTCGATAACGCTAAAGAACTGCACATCATCTCGGGCTACCGCGCCCCCGAATCGAACGCCTTCCTGCGCAGCCACGGCAGCGGCGGCGTCGCCAAGCGCAGCCTGCACATGGATGGCAAGGCAATCGACATCCGCCTGCCGGGCACCGACCTGCGCACGCTGCAGAAAGCGGCGATGTCGCTCAAGGGCGGCGGCGTCGGCTACTACGCCGATTCGCAGTTCGTCCACATGGACACCGGCCGCGTCCGGTACTGGTAATGGTGGCGCGGCCGTTTGTCCGCTCCATGTTGGGACTGGCCCTGGCGGCCGGTTTCCTGGCTTCTCCCTGGCTCCCGGCGCACGCCGCCGGGCAGACCACCGTCAACGTCAAGTCGACCCGCGACCCGGTCGACAAGTCCTATCGCAAGATGATCCGTGGCATGGAGCGCTTCGAACGCGAGCGCGCCTTCGCGCCGAACGCCACCCTGCGTTTCCAGCTGCTGCCGCGCCTGCCATCGGTGGACATGACCGGCATCACGCTGCGCATCGCCGGCGACAGCGTCTCGGTGCCGGTGAAAGTAGAAAACGACAACACCTTCGTCCTGCCGCGCAACGAACAGGCGCTGCAGGAGGACGCCGCCGTGCTGGCCAGCCGCAAGACCAGCAGCATGACCTGGCGCGCGCGCATCGAGTCGCCTGGCGTGCCGGCCGGCAGCCGGCGCCTGGGCGACCTGCGCCTGGAATGCCGGGTCGGCAAGGAAGCGGGACTGGTCTCGAACAGTTCGCCGATGTTCGGCTGGATCTCGGATGCGCTCAGCACGCCCGAAGGCGTGTGCACCAGCCCGGACGGCAATTACCTGTTCTTCGCCGAGCGGCCGATCTTCTCTGTCACGCTGCGCGCCGGCGACCGGGTCGAGACGCTGCCGTTCTCGATGCTGTACGCGGGCGGCGAGCAGACCCCGGACATGCTGCCCTTCTGCGACTGCCAGGTGCTGCTCGACCGCACGTATTATGTGCCGTTGTGGGATGCCAGCTGGCCGGACGATACGCTGGTCGAATTCGACTACATGCTCGACGCACCGGAGGCGCCATGACGATCCGCGCATTGACCGCTGCCCTGATGCTGTCGCTGCTGGTGGCCGGCTGCGCCACGCAGTCGGCCGCGCCGGCCGGCACGCAAGTCGCCGCCGAGCGCCTGGCGCAATCGGTGGTGGCCGGCCGCACCACCAAGGCCGAACTGCTGGCCGCGTTCGGGCCGACCAAATCGATCCGCTTCGACAGCGGCTATGAGGCCTGGGTGTATCAGTCGCCTGCGGGCGACGGCCGCTTCGCCGAATTCGTGGTGCTGATCGATCCGTCCGGCACGGTCAGCAAGACCCGCACCCGCGCCCCGAGCGCGCCAGGCGCACGCTGAGCGCGGGCCGGCCGGCGCCGGCTCAGCGCTCGGTCGCCACTTCCGGCATCAGGCGGTTGATCACGCTGTAGTTGATCGCCGTCCACCATTCCGATCCCTCGCCCTGCAGCGCATTCTCCGACGCCTCGATGGCGCGGTGTTCGTCGCTGACCAGGTAATCCTCGACGTCATTCAAGGACGCGAAGCTCAGCACCGACACCGCATCGATCCTGCTGCCTTCCGGGTCTTCCTGGGTCGAACCGATATTGTGCAGCTGGGCATAGCGCTTCACCAGTTCGCGCGTGACCGGCTGCGCCATCACCACTTGCGCATGCTGGTCCAGCAGGCGGCGCTGGAATTCCTCGCGCGACAAGCCGGCAGCCCGCATGTGGATTTTGACCAGGCTGACCGGATCGCGATGCCGCTCGCTTGGAATCAGGATGTATTCGCGCGTGATCTCGCGCGTGACCATGCGGAACGCCACCTGCTCGTCGGCCACGATGCGCTTGTCGAACTTTTCCTGGCCCAGCGTCTTTTCGATGTCGTCCTGCTCTGCATAGGTGATATAAGCGAAACCGTCCCAGCGCGGCCGGCGCAGCGGCGGCACGTGCTTCTCCGGGTCGGATGGCAGGCGGCCATCGTCACCGATCATGGCGCGGTACGGCGGCGGGAACAGCGACGACGGGCCGGACGGCAGGCGGTGCACCTGGTCGTAGCGCAGCACCAGGCTTGAGGAACTACCCGGCTCGTCCCACGCGAACTTGGGCCCATGCACCTTGCGCCAGTATTCGTCCCAGTGCTCGTAGGCGAGGTTCGGATTGCTTTCCAAGGCCAGCGCGTGCGGACGCTGGGCCGGGTCGCTGACCTCCTTGCCGTTCCTGTCTTTCGATGAACCCGGGTCCTGCGGCCGTTCGCTGTGCGCCGTAGCGTCGCTGCGGCTGACGAAGGTCGGCGTCACGATCAGGGGCTTGCTGGTCGAACCCTGCGTTGCGCCGAGCGGTGGACGGTGCAGGTTGTCGCTGCGGTCAAAATCGGTTGGCATGGCAAATCTCCTCGATGGTTGGCACTGCGGGATGCTGCGTGTCGGTGGCTTACGCAGCGTGCGGCGGATAGTCGATATAGCCTTCGGCGCCGCCGCCGTAATAGGTTTCGCGTACCGGTTCGGCCAGCGCCAGGCAATGCTGCAGGCGCGCGACCAGGTCCGGGTTGGCGATGAAGGGTTGGCCGAAGGCGGCCAGGTCGATCAGGCCGGCATCGACCAATTCTTGCGCACGCGCGAGGGTCATGGCGCCGGCCAGGATCAGCGCGGTCGAACCGATCTCCCGCTTGATGGTGCGCAGCATTTCTTCGGTGCGCGCGCCGGCCGACTGCGCGCCGGTATCCGCCGCATCCTGCGACGCCATCTTGTAGTTCGACTGGTCCATCAAGTGCACGTAGGCGATGCCGCGCTTGCCCAGCTCCGCGCTCAACGCGCGGTAGGTCTCCAGCGTGTCCGGATACGACGGCATGTCGAACAGCTGGCCGTAGGGCGAGATGCGAATGCCGACGCGCTCTGCGCCGATTTTCGCGACGATGGCGTCGACCACTTCGACGGCGAAGCGGATGCGGTTTTCCGGGCTGTTCGAATAGGCGTCGACGCGGTCGTTGACCAGGGGGTTCAGGAACTGCTCGAACAGGTAGCCATTGGCGGCGTGGATCTCGACGCCGTCGAAACCGGCGCGCACGGCATTCTCGGCCGCGGTGGCGAAATCCTGCACGATGCGCCGGACTTCATCGGTGCTCAGGGCGCGCGGCGTCGAAGTCGGCACGAAGCCCGGCTGGCCGGCGGCGTCGTAGGCGAACGCCACCGCGCCTTCGGCACGCTTGCTGCTGGCGCTGACCGGCGCCTGGCCGTCCGGCTGGATCGAGGTGTGCGACACGCGGCCGACGTGCCACAGCTGCGCGAAGATGCGCCCGCCGACGGAGTGCACCGAATCCGTGGCCAGGCGCCAGCCTTTCACTTGTTCCTCGGTATAGACGCCGGGATTGAACAGGTAGCCCTGGCCTTCGCGCGAGATCGGCGTGCCTTCGCTGACGATCAGGCCGGCGGTGGCGCGCTGGGCGTAGTACAGCGCGGTCATGGTATCGGCGGCGTCGTGCGGTGCGCGCGAGCGGGTCATCGGGGCCATGACGATGCGGTTACGCAGCGTGATGCCGTTGAGGTCGTAGGGCTGGAAGATATCGGTCATTAAAACGTTTCTCCTTGATTGGTGATGGTTGCGCCGCTATTGGCTTTACTCGGCGGGAAACAGCGGCAACACGTATTCGGCGAATTCGGCCAGCGCGTCCTGCGCCGGCCGCCGCAGCGGCTTGAGATTGAGCGCCACGTGGCTGACGCCCTGCTCCTGCTGTGCATGGAACAGGTCGATCAGCGCGTGGCGGCCGGTGCGGATGCCGTTGCGGACGAAGCGCAGCGGTTCGTGCGGATCTTCGGCGAGGTCGAACATGGTGCCGTAGCCATAGGGCTTGATCCACTGGTCCGGCGCATGGCTGGTGCGCCACTGTTCGATCAATTGCGGCAGGCGCGTGAAGTCGCTCAGGTGCCAGATCCAGCCATCGCTGTGCGTGGCAATCCACTCCAGATCCTGGCGCGCGCGGCCGACGACGATCATCGGCATGCGCGGGCCGACCGGCTTTGGTACCAGGTCGATGGCGCCGGCCAGGTTGCCGTAATGCTGGGTCTGGGCCACGGGAAAGTCGTGTTCAGTGACAGCCTTGATCAGGCCGAACGCTTCACGATAGCGTTCGCCGCGGTTGTCGAAATCGGCACCGAAGGCCGGGTATTCGACCGGGCGGTCGCCGGTCGACAGGCCCAGCAGCAGGCGCCCGCCCAGCAACTGGTCGACCGACACCGCCTGCTTGGCCACGACCAGCGGTTCGCGCAGGGTGGCGACGATGCCGGCCGTGCCGAGCGCGATGCGGCGCGTCTGCGCGGCCAGGAAACCCAGGTACACCATCGGATCGAGCACCTGGCCGGTGTCGCCGAAGTTGGGGTCGTAGAACGGTACGTCGCGCAGCCACAGCGCCGAGAAACCGGCTTCGTCGGCCATGCGCGCCATGCGCTGGTGGTTCGCCATGGTCGGGAACGGCGAATCCGGATAGCCTTCCAGCGGCATGATGAAGCCGAACGTCAGCTTGCCCGGCTTGAAGACGCGGCCGTAGCCGGGGTGCTCAGCCAGCTCGGCCGGCAGCGGTCCGATCGGTGCCTGGGTCATACACATTCTCCTGGTTAGCGGCTGGCCGGCGCCAGCTTGCCGATGAGTGCGACAGCCAGCACCGCCAGCAGCGCGATCGCCGCCGACAGGTAGCCGATATTGCCCGCACCCCATGACGATATCCCGACGCCGCCGATGAGGGCGCCAAGTGCGATGCCGCCATTCGCGGCCGAGACGTTGATGGTGCCGGCCAGCGCCTGGGCGCCAGTGGCCGCCTTCATCACGCGGATCTGGCAGATCGGATACAGCGCGGTATTGGCGATGCCCCACACGCCGAGCGCCACGGCGAAGCCGATGCCTTTGTTGGCCAGCGCCATGGTCGCCGCCATGCCCAGCGCCAGCACCACACTGAAGAGTGCGGTGCTGGCGAGCGGCTTGCGGTCCACCCACAGCCCGCTCAGCCAGTTGCCGATCAGGCCGACCGCGCCGAAGCCCATCAGCCACCAGCCGACCTGCGCCGGTGCGATGCCGGCCGACTTTTCCAGCATCTCGGCCAGGTAGGTATAGCCGGTGAACATGGCGGTGAACACCAGGATCGACAGCGCGACGTTGGCCAGGAAGAACGGGCTCTTCAGGATGCGGGCCTGGGCACCCATCGCCACCGGCTGGGTGGCACGCACGGCCGGCATGCTGATCGCGATCAGCACCGCGATCACCAGTGACAACGCCGCCAGCAAGGCGAAGGCACCGCGCCAGCCGATCGCGTCCGACGCCAGCGTACCGATCGGAATGCCGAACAGCATGGCGGCCGAGATGCCGAGATAGACGGTCGACACAGCGCGCCCGCTTTTCTCTGGGCCGGCGATCTGGCCGGCGGTCTCGCTGGCGGTGCCCCAGAACACCGGCAACGCCAGCGCCGGCACCAGGCGCGCGATCGCCAGCACCCAGATGTTGGATGCCACCGCGGCCAGGCCATTGGCGGCGGCGAACAGCACCAGGATGGCGATGAACAGGCGCTTGCGGTCGATATGGGCCAGCCATGCGGTGAGGAACGGTCCGCAGACCATGACCACCACCGCGAACAGGGTCACCAGCTGCCCGGCGCTGGCCACGCTGATGCCGAGATCGCGCGCCAGTGCCGGCAGCAGGCCGACGATCAGGAATTCGGTGGTGACGATGACGAAGGCCGCCACCGCCAGGATGGCGATCGACGCGGCGCCGCCCTTGACCGGGGCGTGCGGCGTCGCGGTGGCGGCGGATTGAACTGATGACATTGCTAGTACTCCAGGAATTATTTAGCAGACATGGTATGGGAGATAAAAATTCGCGTGTTGGATATAATTTCCAAACCAATATGGAAATAAATTCCAGCTAAAGGAAGTACATGACACCTGCGGAACGCCTGAAAGGACTTGAAACCTTCGTCGCAGTAGCCGATGCCGGCAGCTTCACCGCCGCCGCCGATCGCCTGAACCTGACCAACTCGGCGGTTGGCAAGGCGATCGCGCGCCTCGAGACGCGATTGCACCGCCAATTGTTCGACCGCAGCACGCGTCGCCTGGAAATGACCGACGCCGGCGCCGCCTTCTATAAAGTGTGCGTGCGCGTGCTGGATGAGCTGGAAAGCGCCGAGCGCATGCTGTCGTCGCACCAGATCGCACCGTCGGGCCGCCTGCGGGTGGACATGCCGGCCACCTTCGGCCGCATGCACGGCATTCCGTCGCTGCTGGCGTTCGCCGAGAAGTATCCGCAAGTCACGCCGCACGTCTCGTTCACCGACCGCTTCGTCGACCCGGTCGAGGATGGGATGGATGTCGTGGTGCGCATCGGCGGCAGCGACACCTGGCCGGCCGCGCTGGACCACAAGCACCTGGGCAATGAAGAACTGGTGTTCTGCGCCGCGCCCGTCTACCTGGCGCGGCATGGTGCGCCGGCCTCGCTCGACGCGCTGCTGGAACACGACGCGGTGCTGTACGGCCGCGCCGACGGCAGCGCCAGTCCGTGGCTGATCAAGGGACGCGGCACTCCGCTGGCGCGCCAGCACGTAGAGGGCCGCATCGTGCTGGGTCAGGCCGAAGCCCAGGTCGCGGCCGTGGAAGCCGGTATGGGCATCGCCCAGCTGGCGACCTGGGTGGTGGAACAGCAAATGCGCGAAGGCAAGCTGGCGATCATCCTGCCCGAGCTGGCCACGCAAGGATTGCCGCTGCACATCGTGTGGCAACGCAGCCGCCAGCATTCGCCCAAGGTGCAGGCGCTGATCGCGCACTTCGAACAGACGCTGCACATCGGCACTGACATACGCGCGTAGTATCTCTGCTGAACAGCGCACACATAAGCGCAGATCAAACTTTGTGCCGACGGATGCGCCCTACACTAGGTGTCGCGGACTTGATTTCTCACGCATTTGTAAGAGTCCTTGGCACCATTTTTCAGCTGGAAGATACTCTGTCGGATAAACCATGGGGGCGAACATGCTGACCGGACATCTGCGCGGATTGCTTCGACTGTTCACTGTCCTGCTCATCGCCACGGTGCTGCACGCCTGCGGCGGCGGCGGCGGCAGTCCCGGCACCACCGGCCCGGTCACGCCGACGCCGATCACTACCGGCGCGCTGAATCTGACCACCTCCGGCCTGCCAGCCGGCGTCAATGCCAGCGTGCGCATCACCGGCCCCAACAACTACCAGCAAGACCTGACCCAGCCGCAGACCATCAGCGGCCTGGCACCCGGCAGCTATACGATCGCGGCCGCCCCAGTCTCCGCCAACAATGTCACTTACCAGCCGGCCCCGGCCTCGCAGACCGCGAGCGTCGCCGCCGGCGTCACCGCCAACGCCTCGGTCGCCTATTCCGGCGCCGCGCTGGCGCTCACAACCGCCGAAGTCGTCACCGGGCTCGACAACCCCAGCTGGCTGATTTCGCCGCCGGGCGACACGCGCCTGTTCGTCACCGAGCGGCGCGGCCGGGTACGTATCGTCGAAAACGGCGTCACGCGTGGCGCACCTTTCCTCGACATCATCCCGCGGGTCGGCTTCGAGGGCGAAGGCGGCCTGCTGTCGCTTGCCTTCGATCCGCAATTCGCGCGCAACGGCTATTTCTATGTGTACTACATCGACCTGCAGCGCAACATCACGATCGAGCGCTTCACGGTAGGCCAGAACCCGGCACTGGCCGATCCCACCTCGGGCCTGGTGATCCTGCGAGTGCCGCATCCCGACTTCCTGAACCACATGGGCGGCCAGGTCACTTTCGGTCCCGACGGCTACCTGTACCTGGGCACCGGCGACGGCGGCGGTGCCGGCGACCCGCAAGGCAATGCGCGCAACTTGCGGGTATTGCTGGGCAAGATGCTGCGCATCGACGTGTCGCGCTCCACGGTCACACAACCGTATGCGATCCCGCCCGACAACCCGTATCGCGATGGCGTCGCCGGCCGGCCCGAGATCTGGGCCTCCGGCGTGCGCAATCCGTGGCGTTTCAGCTTCGATGGCGACCGCCTGTACATCGCCGACGTCGGCCAGGACCAGCGCGAGGAAATCAACATCGCTGCCACCAGCCAGGGCGGTCTCAACTACGGATGGAACCTCATGGAAGGCATCGCCTGCTACGGCGCCGACAATTGCGACCGCAACGGCCTCACCCTGCCCGCCTACGACTACGCGCACGGCCTGGACGACGTCAACGGCTGCTCGGTCACCGGCGGCTTCGTGTACCGCGGCCGCGCCCTGCCCGAACTGACCGGACGCTACCTGTTCTCGGACTTCTGCCGCGGCTGGCTGAAGAGTTTCTACGCCAGCACAGGCGGCGCAGTGGCCGAAGAGCGTAACTGGAATATCCCCAACATCGGCCGGGTGGTCTCGTTCGGGCAGGACAATGAAGGCGAGCTGTACATGATCACCTCGGGCGGCAGCATCCATAAAATCGTCCGCACCGGCGCGCAATGAGCTTAGAATCGAGAAATGGCCCGCTTACAACTCACCTTCCCCGAAGACCAGTTTTATTATTCGACGCCACTCACCGTGCGCGTCACGGACATCAACGCCGCCAACCACCTGGGCAACGAGTCGATGATCTCGATGATCTCGGAAGCCCGGGCGCGCTTCCTGTTCGAGTTCGGCGTCGCCGAGACCGAGCGCGACGGCACCGGCATCATCGTCACCGACCTGGCCGCCACCTACCGTGCGGAAGCCTATGCGCGCGACCAGCTGCTGTTCGAGGTTGGTGTGATGGACTTCAACAAGTACGGTGGCGATCTGACTTTCCGCATTACCCGTCCGCGCGACAAGAAGCTGATTGCCATGGCCAAATCGGGCTTCGTTTTCTTCAATTACAAAACAAGCCAGGTGGTGGCGATGCCGGATGATTTTCGTGCCAAGTTCGAGCGGGTGAATTGGATCGATTGAACTTAATCGATCCGCCTGATTCAGGTACGAGCATCTGACGGTATTGTGCTTTCCGTTAGGACAGCAATATGCATGCTATGGCGCCGATATGTCTACGTCTGCTATCGGCCAAAAGCAGAGCTTCAACAAACTTGATCCTCTTATGTCCAAGATCCGTGAAGATTTATCATCCTTGGTTCTCGAAATAGACAATCAGCTCAAGCATGCGCATTTCAAGGCGCTAGCCTTAATATGTATTCGAGCGCTGGATGACATGCAAATGCAGGAAATGAGAAATAATGGCGCGACTGAGACCGTTGCGCTCAGTAAGATAGTCGGGTCAAGAGCAGATCAAATCGTAGGACAATCGTTTTTCAAAGAATCATGGCATTTCCGGTTGGATCCTGAGTTTAAGAACCGAATGGCCGATTTCATCCTAGCCGGGGGGACTAAACCGAAAGGCAAGATTGAAGGTAATATTGGATTCTTGAATTTTATACAGGATGGAAAACGATCCTGGGGAGCAAACATTGTCGGCGCCAGTTTTTTGGCGCAAAAGTGGGATCTTGGAAGGTGTGAATACGAACTGGCAAGCGTGGACCGCAACCACGTCCGCTTTGGTGCCACGGGCGAAAAGAAAGATAACGACTCAGAATATCTTTTACTTAACATGCTCGATCAAACTTTACTGAAGGACCTCGGTCGGGAGCAGTCCGGAGTGGTCGAACTGTTTACGGAGCGGCATCCGTGCAGCTCATGTGCAAATGTTATTAAATCATTTCTAGATATGTATCCACAAATAAAAATGACGATTCTGTACGCGTTGGATGGTGATACAGATGACGAAGCCTCGTTGAAACATATTCTGGCGACTTCTCCTGCAGGGCATAGGTTAGTGAAAGTCCGATTCGAAAAATTAAGTTCGGATTCTACCGAGGCCGGCGCCAATTAGGTGATGCAATGCTCTCGCAGGGGGCAGTTCTTTTCATATAGGCAAAGCGGCGCATACTTCGGATGCGTTAGTCGCCGGAGCAGAAATTTAATCGAGGTCGCGACGATCTAGTTCCAGTGTCGGACTGAACCAATTGGCTCTACGCCAACGCGCGTGGAGCGCGCTCCACCAGTCAATGATCCTACTTCGGCGTACATTGCTGTGACAGAGAACTGGAGTGATCAGTAATGCTTTTCCAGCTCAAGCCCCCAAGTCCGTTTAGGGTAGATTGCTGCGGGTCGTGATAGGCTGCTTTCGGCCAGGAGCAGACGTTGATGACACTGCGATAGCAATATGCGAATACAAAAAGTTCTTTGCCTTACTCTGTTTTTCACGTCGACAGTGGCGATGGGATGCCAGCCACTTGCTCCTATGCTTTGGGAAGAGTCAGCGAAGCGAGTGAAATCAAATTTCGACGATGCTCAGTTTGTAGCTACCGCAGACGTCATTAAACTTGAAAAGGTATCGGTTCAGGTTAGCCGTGAGTCGGACTTCCAAACAGAAGTCGAAAGAGCAACTTTTCGTGTAACCCATGCGTTTAAGGGAAAGCTGAAGGTGGGCGACACATTCAATGTTGACACTGGTCTCTCGTCCTGTGGGCGTAGCATCCAAGACGATCAATGGGTTCCATTTATAGGTGGTAAGAAACGGCAGCCATACCCAAAACGTTGGCTCATCTATTACACTACCCAGCCTGTAATTCAGGGGCCAGGACCTCAGTTGCCGCCGTTTGAAATCACGTCATCACCGCTTAGCAGACCAGCCCAGTGGGCAAGGTACGACATCGAATTGCTGACAGCGATGGCAAGCAAGTGGCAAAGTGGGGTCCGCCATTAGGACCTGAGTAGCTCAAGCTACTGGCAATGTCTGCTTTGGGTCGGTTGCGGCCGTTCGTGACTGTTCGTGACTTTTCCCGGAAGGCAACCTGCTATCCTGAGGCGAACGGCCAGGTTCGGCCAAGAGTGGTCACTGAATGCGAGACTGGGTCTGCCGTTGTCAAAGATGAGCCAACTTGTAGACTCGCAGCAGAAAGCAACTACGAGGCACCCGACGCATGAGGCCTGCAGCAAAATGAGGAGAATGAATGATTGAGAGTCGAGATCAAGAGCAACCCATCGACGCTGGCGGCCGTGCTCTTGAAGTCGCAGGTGATTTGCTCAGGCGGTTGATCGGCCTTGTGACAATTATCGTCGTGTTAGCGTTCTTATTGGTGGTTTGCCTGGCCAGTGCGTACATCTACTTTGTTCTGAACCCCGACGGTTTTAGTGGGGCGTCAGCAGCTGCGGCCCAGACCCAGTCACTTCTGCTCAATATTTGGGGAGCAGTGACCCCCATTGCTGCGACAGTACTAAGGGTCGTAGCTCCTGTCGTCCTCATTCTTGGGGCCTCTATCGTTGTCGCATACCTTACGAGGCGCAGTGCCGCTCCCATCGACTTTTCGCGTATTGCCGGTGATCTTCCCTCGCTGCTTGCGATAGTTATTATCCTGACCTTATGTTTATTGCCGCTGTCAGGGCTGGAAGTGCCAAGCGCACTAAACAACATTGCCCTCGTTGTCGTGGGCTTCTACTTCGGCAAGCGCGATTCGGAAGCGTGAACTCTTTCTTCGCATAAGAAAAACGGCAGGTGCAAATGACTCCAGAAGAAAGAGAATTCCGCATGCTCGAAAGAATCACACCGTCGCTGATCGACAAGATGAATGAGCGCCATACTGCCGAAGGCGGCACCGCGATCAACGAGAAGCTCGACCTCCTTTTCTCGACTTTTCCAGACAACATCTGTCCGAATGACGTGCTGGTCAAAGTTGCGGTCCTCAATACAATTTACAACACCTCGATCAAATATATCCTGCCTGTCGCCAGAAAGATCAATGCCGAATTCAAAATACTTGGCAAACGCCCGAAGGGCATAACGGTCTCACCCATCGACATGGTCGACCGTATCGCGACGGCCAAGTGGGTCAGCGAAGAGAGCGGCAAAGTGGTCGTGCGCACGAACCTCTCATTCGCGTCCAAATACATGCATTTCGAGAGCAAGCGTGACGTGCCGATCTACGACAGTTATATCTGGATCATAATGAACGGCTATCTGCACGCGGCTGGCGACCGGGTGACTTTCGGCGCACCGTGTAACTATGCCGACTTTTATGCACGTTTCCAGCAATTCCGGCAGCGATTTCATCTGGACGGGTATTCGAACTATCAGATCGACAAATTCCTTTGGCAGTACGGCAAGGCGAAGATCAGCAGATACCGCAAGGAAGGAATGTCCATGGCAAAGGCAAAAGCTCGACTCCAAACCGAGCTGCTTAAGGCACGGCTCGGCTCAATGCACACGCGATAACCACAAGGGCGCGCAGCGGAGCCATCGCTCCTAATTGATCGTATGACCGCTTTGAGGCAACAAGGTCGGCAATTGAATGTCCGCCTTGGGTCGAATCCAGTCTTTCGTGACCGTCTGCAAGTTTTCCACCTTAACGACCTGCTATGCTGAGCTGACCTGCCGCCTCCGGCCAAAAGCGGACGCTGCCCATGCCGACTGCCCAGGCCAAGCCTTTTAAGAGACGACGCAGATGCCAATCAAAGCAAGGCCATTTGGATGCCGAGAGCAGTTTGACTGGGGCGCAGACATTCACTCTGTTTCCTACGACGGCCGCCTGTCGATACGCGTCCTTCGAAACCGCAATAGGGATGACGGCATTGAAGTCGCATTTTCCCAGGTTGACGGCTTTAGGCTTTTGGACGAAGTCCCGCTGGCGGAGTACTGGATGGCTGAGGACTTTCCTTCAGGTTATCCCGTCCTTGAGGTCTTCGATGGTGGGTGGTCGAAGGAAGAAGACACGCGCCTCGGATACTCCGAGCAGCAACGTGAGTGGATCATCGTAACGGCTGGCGCGTGCGTCAGCGTTTTTTCGAAGCATGAACCAGAAATTCGTGAAGCAATCTGGCCTGCCAAGGCATAGGCATTCACACGCGGCGGCCAGCGACTGCTTTGGGTCGGAAACGGACGTTCAGGTAGGTCTGCATCCGACCAAAAGCGGGCGTGCCCGCGCTACGCAGTTCCCGCTGGCCTACCTCTTCGGTGTCAGGATCAGGAGCTGGCCGCGCGGACCGTCCTCGAGCAGCCATAATGCGCCGTCCGGCCCGGTGCGAACGGCACGGATGCGTTCGCCCATGTCCCAATGGTCCGCCTTGCTCGCGCTCTCGCCGTCGAGGGCGATGCGGTCCAGCGACTTGCCCGAGAGACCAGTGATAAAGAGGGAATTTTTCCACTTCGGGAACAGGTCCGCATCGTAGTAAGCGAGGCCGCCGGGTGAAATGGCCGGATTCCAGGACACTTTTGGGGCTTCGAAGCCGTCGCCAGGCGCGTGGTCGGGGATGTCCCTGCCGTCATAGTGGCTGCCGTTCGACGCTTTCGGCCAGCCATAGTTGAGGCCTGGCTTGATCAGGTTGATTTCGTCGCCATGGCGCGGCCCCATCTCCATTTCCCACAGGCGCCCCTGCCTGTCGAAGGCAATGCCTAGCAGATTGCGATGGCCATACGACCAGACGGCTGCATGAAAGCCCTTGGCCGCGAGCGGGTTGCCAGCAGCTGGCGTGCCGTCGAGGTTCAAGCGCAGCATCTTGCCGAGCGTCGATTTAGGGTCCTGTGCCGGGTCGAAAAGCTGGCGGTCGCCACTGGTAAAGAAAAGATACTTGCCATCCGGCGAAAACGCAATACGGCCCGAATAGTGCCCGCCAGTCGAAGCATCCTGGCTGCGGAAAATGACCTTGGTATCCTTGAGCGTGCCACCTGCCTGATCCAGTGTCGCAGTGGCGAGCACGACCCGGCTGTCGGCACCGGGACGCGCTTCAGAGTAGCTGAAGTAGAGCAGCTTGCTGGCCGCGAAATCGGGAGCGGGTACGATGTCCATGAGCGCGCCCTGGCCCTTGCTGCTGACGGCGGGTATGCCGGACACTGTGCGCCTGGTACCGCTTACGGGATCGAACAAGACCATCGTCCCCTCCTTTTGCGTCACCAGCATGTTGCCGTTGGGCAGGAATGCCATTGCCCACGGGTTCGTGAATGTGCCGACTGGCTTGACCTCGAAAGGCAGGCCGCCGGTCGCGGTTGCACTGGTCTGCGCGTTTGCGGCCGGAGCGGCGGCGAACGCGAGCAGGGTGAGCGAGAAAGTGGTGGCAAAGCCGAGTGTACTCAAATTCATGTTTTCCAGATCTCCATTCGCGGATTGATGCCACGTTGTTGAGGCGGTCTGCACCTGTCGCCCACGCGAGAAGTATGCGCCAGCGCTGTTGGTCCAAAGGGGCGGTAGGAAGTGTAGAGCAAAACTCTCATTGCAGACGCTGCGCTGGTCGAGGCCGGCTCGTTCTGCGCCTCAGACGGGCGGCCCGCAGTTGTACGCGACAGCGTCGTGACTCCTATTCTGTCCGCTGGGTCGAAAGCGGCCAACCATGTCGGGTCGATAGTGCGCGGCCAGACAACTGCCAAATTTAGCGTATGACTCCTTGTTGGAAGATTGAGTAGATCGTGCATTTGATGCGAACCACTGCCCCATGACCGATACATACGTGCCATGCTGTCTCACCGTAGCGCCAAGACGCTCAATCTTTGGACGCCACCCACACCAGATTCCACAAGTGACCATCCAGATCCTCAAAGCCCTGGTCAACCATGAAGCGATGGTCTTCGGGCGGATGGGGAATGCGCGCGCCGGCGGCTGATGCTCTGGCGATCAGGTTGTCGAGTTCCTCGCGGCTCTCGCAAGTAAGGCACAGCACCAGTTCATTGGACTGGCTGGCGCGCATCATGGGCTTGTCGATCAGTGATTGGAAAAGTTCTCGGTCGTCAGCAAGACGTGGATGCTGTCCTGCGCAATGATCAACATGGCCGCTTGCTCACCGCTCACTTGCGGATCGAAGCCGTAGCCGAGTGCGGAGAAAAAGGTTTTTGATTTGCCGACGTCCTGGACCGGCAAGTTGATGATGATCTGTTTGTTCACGGTATCTCCTGGTCGAGAGCGATGTGGATGGGTTATTCCATCCCGACAACGAACGGCACTATGGAAAATCGACAAGGCAGCAGAAAAGTCAGCCCTCGCGGCCAGCGCATCGACGATCTTCGCCGGCCCGGCTATCACGCTCCGCACCGCCTGCCGGTCCCGAGCGTCTATTCTGAAAATAGTTGGAACTTTCGCAGCCTCTGGACGGAATACGGTAAAAGAGACCGCCATGACCACTTCCCGCCCAGACGCCAAGTACGCAGACAAAGCCCAGCAGTCCGATAGCGACCTGCTGCGCCAGATCCATGCCGGCAAGGCGGATGCGTTCACGGCGCTGTACCGCCGGCACCAGGGTCCGCTGTACCGCTTCGCGCTGCTGCGCTGCGGTTCGTCCGACGCCGCCGCCGACATCGTGCAGGAAGCTTTCATGGGCCTGCTGAACGGCCGCCTCAACTACGACCCGCTGCGCGGCCAGCTGCAGCACTTCCTGTTCGGCGTGGCACGCAACCTGGCGCTCAAGCTGGACGAGGCGCGACGGCGCCAGCCAGCGGCGCCGGTCGCACCCGAGCCGCATGACGACGAGGCGGAACTGGAGCAGGCCATGGAGGCCGCCTGTGAAGCCTTCGGCCCGCTGGCACGCCTGCTCGACAACGAAACCGCCGAGGAAGTCCGGCGCGCGCTGGCCCTGCTGCCGCCGCACTACCGCGACCCGGTCATCCTGTACGAACTGCACGACATGTCTTACCAGGAAATCGCCGATATCTGCCAGGTCGACCTCGGCACCGTGCGCTCGCGCCTGTCGCGCGGCCGGGCGGCGCTGGCCAAGCGGCTGCACGCCCTGCGCCCGGCGCACCTGGCATGAAGGAAAGGAACACCATGGATACCAAGCACGACCACCAAGACCTCCTGCTCGACGCGCACTTCGCCACGCTGCGCAACGAGCTTGCCGGCCACGACGCCCCGCGCTGCGTCGAAAAGGAACTGATGCAGGCTTTCACACGCGAGTTCGCGAGCAAGCGCCCTTGGTACCGCCGCTGGTCGCTGCCGCACTGGGGCGCCGCCGGTGCGTGCGGCTCGCTCGCCGCCACGCTGCTGCTGGTGCTGGCGCCACAGCGGCTGGTGACGGTCGGGCCGTCCATCGTTGGTTTCGACGACGGCGCCGCCTTCATCGCGCTCGACTCGCTCGAACGCATCGCCCGCGAACCGGATGCGCGCCTGGTCGAAGCCGACCTGCCGCAGACCGCGCTGGCGCCGCTGGGCGTGCCGGTCAATCCGCAGAACGCGGACGGCACCGTGCGCGCCGAAATGCTGGTGGCGGCCGACGGCCATCCGCTGGCGCTGCGCCTGAGCGCCAGCAACTGAATTCATCCACTGAACCACGTACCCGAATCGCTGACGAGGACATCATGAAAGCACCCTACCTATTGCTCGCGGCGATCGTTGCCGGCATCGCCTCAACCGCCCTGGCCGAGGACCTGGCATTCCTGCCGGGCGAAGCCGGCCTCGTTATGGCCGCCAGCGAGCCGGCGCCGCCGCGCGCGCCGAGCCTGATCACTTATATTGGCAGCGAGCGCGTCATCAAAAATCAGCCCTACAGTGCGCAAATCGTCTCCGAGCGCGTGCAGCAACTGGCAGATGGCAACCAGATCGTCAACAAATCGACCTCGATGAGCTACCGCGACAGCGCCGGCCGCACCCGCACCGAGGTGCGCGACGAGGGTGGCGCCATCAAGAGCGTCACCATCTACGACCCGGTGCAGCACAAGCGCTGGAGCCTGGATCCGAAACGCAAGACCGCGGTCAACCTGGCGATGACGGAAGAGTCCGCCCGCATCGGCGCCGAGCTGGCGCGCGCGCAGGCCGAGCACGCACGCGCCGCGGCGGAGGCAGTGCGCGTGGCGACGGCCCAAGCGCGGCTGGCGGCGCAGCAGGAGCGCGACATCGCCCGCACCGCGGCCGAGCAGGCGCGGCTGAGCGCGCAGCAGGAACGGGAGATCGCGCGCCACGCTGCAGCCGAAGCGCGCGCGCAGGTGGAGCAATTGCGCCGGGAAGGCAAGCTGACCGAGAACAGGCAGATCATCATCAAGGAAGTGCAGCGCGGCGATGGGCCGAAGGAAGTGCGCATCCGCATCGCCGAGCCGCCCGTGCCACCGGCCCCACCGGCACCACCAGCTGCGCCTGCCGCACCAGCAGCACCAGCAGCCCGGGCGCTTCCCGCCCCGCCTGCTCCCCCTGCTCCCCCTGCGCCGCCCGCACCACCGGCACCGCCAATGGCCCGTCTCGCGGCCCAGATCGGCCCCATGATCACGGGCGCCGCCGGCGACGCCAAATGGTCGGGCAAGGCATCCACGCGCGACCTCGGCACGCGCAACTTCTTCGGCGTACCGGCCAAAGGCGTGCAGCGCAGCTACGACATTCCGGCCGGCGCGATCGGCAACCGCCAGCCAATCACGGTCAGCAACGAAACCTGGACCGCGCCCGACCTGCAGATCATCGTCTATCACAAACGCAGCGACCCGCGCAGCGGCGCGCTGGTCTACCAGCTCGCCAGCCTGAGCCGCAGCGAGCCGGCGCCGGCGCTGTTCACGGTGCCGTCCGACTACACCGTACGCAACTAGCAACGCATGACCGCAGGTCCGTCCCGTAAAACGACAACGGCGCCCGAAGGCGCCGTTGTTCATTGCAGCCGTAGCGAAGGCTCAGCTGCCGCTCTTCTTGCCGACGATGTTCTTGTCGAACCAATCGTCGATCATGCGTTTCTCGTAACGCAGCGGATCGCTGTCCGATGCGCGGTTGATGCGCTGCATATAGCTCATGTCGGACAGTTTGGCCTTGCCTTCCTTGAGCACCTTGCCATCCTGGGTCAGCGAATAACGCAGGTCCATGGTCGGCCAGTCGGCCATGCCCTTCATCACGCGCAGGTCGCGTCCGCTGCGCGGAGCCGGGTATTCACGTCCGGCCAGATCGATGTCGATGACTTCGATGGTCAGATCCTGCCCTTGCGGCAAGCGCTCGCCGAGCTTGTTGAAATGCTCGGTAATGCGTTCCAGGATGTTTTCGCGGTCCCATGGCGAGAACGGCAGGTCGGCGAACTTGTCCGACTCGATATACGTCACTTTCACTTCCGCCGACGCCATCCCGGCGCCAAGCGCGAGCAGGCCTGCCAGGGCCGTTTTCATCAATAGCGTTTTCATCGTTTGTTCTCCATTGCGGTGGGCGTTCCGGTCCTGAATATACGCCGCTTTCACCGCTCGCGCTCGCTCAGGGCCATCTCGATTCGTCGAAGTTTTGTATCCAAGTGTTAGGTTCCGTACAGGACCATAAATGGAGGCAGTTCAAGATGGCACAAGGGGAGGTCAACCGTGCCAGAAGGTCCATCGCTCTATATTCTCAAAGAACAAACTGCCCGTTTCGTGGGGCAGGACATCGTCCATGCCGGCGGCAACGTACGCGCCCTCGATCCACAGCGCCTGGTCGGCCAGCGCATCGTCGGCCTGCACACCTGGGGCAAGCATTTCCTGATCGAGATGCCGGACCTGGTGGTGCGCATTCACTTTTTACTGTTCGGCACCTACCGCATCGACGAGGACCGCGACAAGCCGCCGCGCCTGTCGATCAAGGTGGCCGACGGCGGCGAGATGAATTTCTACGCCTGCGCGGTGAAGAAGATCGACCGCGCCACGTTCGAGGCCTACGACTTCAGTGCCGACGTGATGTCGGAAAGCTGGGATCCGAAGAGTGCGCGCAAGAAGCTGCGCGCCGAACCCGATATGCTGGCCTGCGACGCCCTGCTCGACCAGGACATCTTCTCGGGCGTGGGCAACATCATCAAGAACGAAGTGCTGTTCCGCATCCGCGTTCATCCGCTGTCCACCGTGGGCGCCCTGCCCGCGCCCAAGCTGCGCGCCCTGGTCGACGAGGCGCGCCAGTACAGCTTCGACTTTCTGGAATGGAAGAAGCAGTGGGTGCTCAAGCAGCACTGGCTGGCGCACGCCAAAACCATCTGCCCGCGCTGCGACATCCCCTTCACCAAGGCCAAGCTGGGCAAGACACAGCGCCGCAGCTTTTACTGCGAGCGTTGCCAGAAACGCTACGAATAAAGCCAGTTGTGTACTGACTGCAACGATTCATTCCGTGTGAATGAAGTTGTGACATCTTTGAATCACAACTTTAATATTGCGTATTGTTACAGGTCATAGGTCGTACTACAATCAAGTTGATTCTAGGCTACTTTTTGATGTTTAAAATAAAGTTCGCCTGGCAACTAACTCTGGCCCAACGATATCGGAATCGTCTATGTCCTTCCTCTCTTCCGCCACGCCCAAGCTCGCACCATGGAAAGTTCTGCTGGTCGATGACGAACCCGATATTCATGACATCACCAAGCTGACCCTGTCGCGCTTCCGCCTCGACGGCCGCGCCCTGTCATTCGTGCATGCCTATAGCGGCGCCGAAGCCAAGGAAGTGCTGGCGCGCGAAAGCGACATCGCGCTGGTGTTCCTGGACGTGGTGATGGAGCGCGAAGACAGTGGCCTGGAAGTGGCGCGCTGGATGCGCCAGGACCTCGACAATCAATTCACCCGCATCGTGCTGCGCACCGGCCAGCCGGGCCAGGCGCCCGAGGAACGCGTGATCGTCGACTACGACATCAACGATTACAAGGAAAAGACCGAGCTCGACCGCACCAAGCTGTTCACCACCACTTTCGCCGCCCTGCGCGCCTACCGCGACATCATGAAGGTCGAGGAAGCGCGCCGGGTGCAGCAGACCTACCGCGAAGGCCTGGAGCGCGTGCTGGCGGCGTCCAGCCACATCTTCCAGCAGCGCAGTCTGAAGGACTTCGCCAACGGCCTGTTGCAGCAGGTGGTGGCGCTGCTGCGCCTGGAGCAGAGCATGCTGCTGCGCCTGAAGGCGGCCAGCGTGATCACCGGCGAAAGCCAGTACGAAGTGCTGGCCCAGATCGGCGACATGGGCGAGGACGAAATGGGCCCGGAACTGATGGCCCAGCTCGACGACGCGCGCAAGAACCGCATCTCGCGCCTGCACGGCGACACCTACGTCGGTTACTTCCCGAATGCCAGCGGCAAGGCGTCGCTGCTGGTGCTGAAAGGCGTGGAAGAGATTTCGGACATCGACGCCCAGCTGCTCGAAGTCTTCTGCTCGGGCGTGGCGATCGCTTTCGATAATATTCTGCTGAACCAGGAAATCACCGATACCCAGGCCGAGCTGATCCTGCGCCTGGGCGACGTGGTCGAATCGCGCTCGCACGAAGCCGGCAACCACGTGCGCCGCATGTCGCAGGTGTGCCACATGCTGGCCCAGGTGTCGGGCATGCCCGAGGACGAGACAGCGGTCCTGATGCATGCCGCGCCGATGCACGACGTCGGCAAGATCGCCACGCCCGACGCGGTGTTATTGAAACCCGGCCGCCTGACCGAGGACGAATGGGAAATCATGAAGCAGCACCCGACCGTGGGGCTGCAGATCCTGGACGGCTCGCAGCGGCCGATCCTGAAGGCGGCGGCGGTGATCGCGCACCAGCACCACGAGCGCTTCGACGGCAACGGCTACCCGCAAGGCTTGCGCGGGCACGACATCCACCCGTATGCGCGCATCGTGGCGGTGGCCGACGTGTTCGATGCGCTGAGCCACAAGCGCTGCTACAAGGATGCGTGGCCGCCGGCGAAAGTGACCGAGCATTTGCGTGAAGTGGCGGGGCATCATCTCGATCCGTATTACGTTGACCTCTTGATCAAGAACATGGATCGGGCGCTGGAGATCAACGCCAAATGGCCCGATTGACGCTTTCGTAGGGTTGGCCTAGGCGGCCCCGCGCTTCGCCGCCGACGCGTTCAACCCACGTTTGCACGGCCGATCACGCGTTGTTTGAACGCGTCGGCGGCGGAGCCGCCAACCCTACGATGATTACGCTGCCGCCTTTTGCTTGCGCTGCGAACGCGGAAAGCGCAGGTGATAGCGCAGCCCTTCACCCGGCGCGCTCTCGACCCGCACCGTCCCGCCCAAGGCTCC
Organism: Massilia sp.; assembly: GCF_031995545.1. Taxonomy (GTDB): domain Bacteria; phylum Pseudomonadota; class Gammaproteobacteria; order Burkholderiales; family Burkholderiaceae_D; genus Telluria. Next base: position 84,959 of record NZ_DAMAGA010000006.1, on the reverse strand, counting down.
GGTCACCAAGTTGTACAGGATGTGCGCCCCCAACCCACTACCGCCGGTCCCGCGCTTGGTCGTAAAGAACGGATCGAACAGTTTGTCCAGCGTGTCCTTGTCCATCCCCGCCCCATCGTCGGCATAGTCGAACACCACCCAGTCATCCGCCTCCAGCGCCGCGCGCACCGTGATCTTGCCGCTTTGGTCGCGCTCGAACCCGTGCACCAGCGAATTCATCACCATATTGGTCACGATCTGCGACACCGCCCCCGCATAACTGTCCAGCACCAGATCCTTCGGACAGTCCACCTCCACCTTCACCGGCCGCCCTTTCAGCTTCGGCTGCAATGACAGCAGCACCTCGTTCAGGTAGGCCTGCAGATTGAAGCTGCGGATGTCGCCCGATGACTGGTCCACCGCCACCTGCTTGAAGCTGCGCACCAGGCTGGCAGCGCGCTGGGTGTTGGTGGTCAGTATCCGCAGCGACTGGTCGACGATGTCGAAGAAGCTGCCCAAGCTGTCCTCGGTCATCTCTCCCGCCGCCAGTTCCTCGCGCGTGAGTTTCAGTTCCTGCACCAGGTGGCTGGTGGCGGTGACGCAGATGCCCAATGGGGTGTTGATCTCGTGCGCCACGCCCGCCACCAGCCGCCCGAGCGAGGCCAGCTTCTCTTGCCGCACCAGTTCCGACTGCGCTTCCTGCAGCGCGTGCAGGGCGTCGTTCAGCGCCGCATTCTGCTGCTCGAGTTCGAGCTTGGCGCGGCGGATGCGGCGGTCGGCCTGCATGCGCGCGATCGCCACCGCCACATGGCTGGCCATGAAGGCCAGCAGGTCGAGCTCGGCCTTGGTGTAGACGATCGCCGGGTCGTAGCTCTGTACCACCAGCACGCCGTAGGGCTGGTCGTGCACCAGCATCGGCGCGCCCATCCAGCTGGCGATCTCGGTATTGCCGAGCGGCCCGGTGACGATGCCGTTCGCCACCAGCTGGCGGAAACTGCCCTGGTCGTGCAACTGCGCCTGCTTGCTGGACAGCACATACGAGCACATCGCCATGCCGAACGGGAAGCGCTGCAGCGGCGGCGCGGCGTCCTTCTGGTCGACGAAATACGGGATGCTGATTTCCTGCGTGTCCGGGTGGTACAAGCCGATCAAGAAATTGTCGGCCACCATCAGCTCGCCGATGATGCGGTGCAGGCTGGCGCTGAGCTGCTCGGTGTCGAGCGCCTGCGCCGACAGGTCGGCGATCTGGTACAGCGCGTGCTGCACCTGCTCGGCGCGGCGCCGTTCGGCCACCTCGTGCGCCAGCGCCGCGGTGCGCTCCTGCACCGCGCGCTCGAGCCGGTCCATGCTCTGCAGTCCTTGCAGCGCGTTCGAGACATGGTTCGCGATCAGGGCGAACAGGGCCTCGTCCTCGGCACTGTAGGTCTGTGCGGTGGAATAGCTTTGGATTACGATCGCGCCCAGCACCTGGTGGTTCTGGTCGAGCAGCGGACAGCCCATCCAGTGCTCGGGCGCGCTGCCGTTGCCATAGCTGGCGCCGTCGGCTTCGCGCGCGGCGAAGTCGGCGCCGGTCAGGGTCAGGGGGATGCGGTTGAGCAGCACCCAGGCGGTGGGCGATTGCTCGGGCGAGGCCAGGCGGATGCGGGCATTCGGGTCAGGCCCTTCATCGGCTTCGTCGACGAAATACACGAAGCGCACGGTGCCGTCTGCACGGTCGGCCAGCGCCACATAGAAATTGGCCGCATACATGATGCGGCCCAGCGCTCGGTGCACGGCCTCGATGAATGCGGTGATGTCGCTGCAGCCGGTCGACAGTTGCCCGATCTCGAGCAGCATCGACTGGACCGCTTCCAGCCGGTCAAGACGTTCCATCCCATCCCCTACACAAATTAGCTGTGGAATTAAAAATGCGCAGAGGAAATATTAGCAGCTTGCCGGGGCGCTGGAGCGGCCGCCGGCAGCTAAATGTTGCGCTTGAAAATTACTGACGCGGTGCGCGGAAATCGTTCTCGATCCAGGTCTGGGCCGACGCCTGGGTCAGCTTGAAGCTGGCAGCCACGCGCACCCGTGCCACCTGCTCGCCCATCTCATCGGTGGCGGCCAGCATCGCATACGGATCGTCGTCGTCCGGCACGATGTCGAGCGTCACCTTCAGCTCGCCCTGTTCGGTCATGATGTACAGGTTCTTGTGCAGGATCGCGTGCATGTGCTGCTCGTGGCGGCGGATCACCTCCGAGGCAGTCTTGATCAGGGTATTGAAGGCGTTGACGTCGAGCGGCTTCGGGTTCTTCTTGTCGCGGCCCATGGTCCAGGGGCCGACCAGCGCCGGTTCCGACACGCCGTCCTTGTACATCGCCACCGCCCAGCCATCGTCGTCATCGTTCTTGATCACACGTGCGGTCCAGCCGTTGCCCTGCCACAGGCGCGGTTCCTGCACCGGGCCGTTCTCTTCTTCTTCGCCGTCGAAATCGTCGGGTTGTTCGTTCATGGTGTCGCTTTCCTCTGGCGCGATTGCGCCCAAAGCCAAGATCATAGAGGAAACCGGGCCCATGAAAAAGCCCGCGTGTGCGGGCTGGCCGGCGCAGGCGTTCAGGCCATGCCGACGCAGCGCCAGCCCGGCCCCGGTGGCGGTGTCAGCGGCGGGCCGACCGGTGTCTGGCGCGGATCGATCGGCGGCAGCGGCGTGTGCCGGTTGAACGGATTGATGATGATCGGCGGGATGGCGGGCGGCGCCGATGGTGGATCTTTGGGACCGCTGTTGGCAATGGCCAGGTGGTCCCGGATTCCATGAAACAAAGCGTACATAGGATCCCCCTGTAACAGAGCAGGCTGTCAGTATAGGAAACCTCGTTGGCATTGCAAGCTGAAATTACCGACGCTGCCGGCAGGAATTTTTACCTCGGACTTTCATCGCGCCTACGCACGGCTCATCCCGCTAAACATGCAGACTGTCGCACGCCGCTGGCTGGCGCGTGCCCACATGCCTACAGTACAACCATCGCAAGACACCACACAACGACCTCCCGAGGAGAACACATCATGAAACGCGCCGCCCCCTACGTCATCCTGCTCCTGTTTGCCATGGTGCTGTGGAACGCACTCAACTGGGGCGGCGACGCCAACATCTATTTCGGCGACGATGAGCTGGACGGCCCGCTGGGCTTCCTGCTGGCTACCCTGTTCGCCGGCGGCGGCACCCTGATCGCGGTGCTGGTGACGGCCGTGGTGGGCGTGGTGCTGGCGGTGGTGTTCGCCGGCGTCGGCGTGATCGTGATCGGCGCGCTGTGCGTGGCGGCCCTGACGGTGGCGCTGGCGGTCTCGCCCCTGCTGCTGCCGCTGGTGCTGCCGCTGGCGCTGATCTGGTACTTCATGCACCGTTCGCGCAAGGAACGCCTGGAAAAGGCCGTCGCCGTCTGAACGAACACGACGACTTCCCTTCGACTTCCCTTCATGACCGGGTTTCGACCCGGTCTTTTTTTGCCCGCGTTCAGGCGGCCTTGCTGGCCACGTACTGCTCGTAGCCGCGCGCACGCAGTGCGCAGGCCGGGCACACGCCGCAGCCATGGCCCCACGGATGCGCTTCGCCGCGCTCGCCCAGGTAGCAGGTGTGGGTGTCGAAGCGGATCAGGTCGACCAGTGCGTCGCCGCCCTCCTGGCGTGCCATCTCCCAGGTCTGCGACTTGTCGATCCACATCAGCGGTGTCTCGACCTTCAGGCGCGTCGCCATGCCGAGATTGAGCGCCACCTGCAGCGCCTTCATGGTGTCGTCGCGGCAGTCCGGATAGCCCGAGAAATCGGTCTCGCACATGCCGCCCACCAGCACGTTCAGGCCGCGCCGGTAAGCCACCGTGGCCGCCACCGTCATGAACAGCAGGTTACGGCCCGGCACGAAGGTGTTCGGCAAGCCGTTCTCCTGCATCGCGATCTCGACGTTGCTGGTGAGCGCCGTGTCCGAGATCTTCGAGATCAATGACAGGTCGATCATGTGATCCTCGCCCAGGCGTGCATCCCATTCAGGATTCAGGGCGCGCATCTTGGCCAGCAGGCCCGGACGCACCGACAGTTCGATCGCATGGCGCTGGCCATAATCGAAGCCGATCGTCTCGACCCGCGCATAGCGCTGCAGCGCCCAGGCCAGGCAGGTGGTGGAGTCTTGGCCGCCGCTGAACAGGACGAGCGCGGTATCGGAAGAAGGCATGGTCATGATGGTGATGGAAATGAAAACCGGCAAGGAAACCGCGAATTCTGGCACAAATCGCACACCCTCGCGCGATCGACGCAAAGGAACAAACGCTGAGCACTGAGGCGCACACACAACATTACGCGTCCGACATCGACTTTGCCAATCAGATAAGATGACAAGGAGTATCCCTATGGAGTTCCACGTTGCCCAACCAATCGATATCCCGCCGCCTGCGCCCTCTTCCCCACCTGCTGCTGGGCGCCGGGGTATTGCTGCTGTCGACACCATCGTTCGCGCAGGAAGCTGAACCGGCCACTGCATCGGCTACTGCGCCGGCCGCTGCACCTGCCGCTGCACCTGCAAATACGCAGCCGGCCGAGCCTGCCGTCGCCACGCAGCAAGCAGAACAAACCAGCGCCACATTGCAGGCCGCCGGCCCGCAAGGCGTCGACTACCGCGTGCGCATCGACGCCCCGCGTCAATTGGAAGACCTGCTCGAGGAAAACCTCGACCTGATGCGCTGGCGCGGCAACAGCCGGGTCGACCTGGAACAGCTGCAGCGCCTGATCAAGGAAGCGCCGGAGCAGGTGCGCAAGCTGATCGCCACCGAAGGCTATTACTCGCCCAAGGTCTCGGCCGGCCTCGACACCAGCGGCGCCCAGCCCGAAGCGCGCGTGATCGTCGATCCGGGCGAGCCGGTGACGGTCGGCGACGTCGACCTGGTGCTGCAGGGCTTCGCCCCGTTCGAGGAAGGCGGCGCGCCGTTCGACGCCGCCGCCCTGCGCAACCGCTGGAGCATGCCGGTCGGCGCGCGATTCCGTATGGGCGACTGGGAAGACGCCAAGCGCGGCCTGCTGCGCGACGTGGCGCAGACGCGCTTCCCGCGCGCGCGCCTGGTCGAGACCAGCGCCACGGTCGATCCCGATTCGCGGCGCGCGCTGCTGCGCGTGGTGATCGACAGCGGCCCCGAGATGCGCTTCGGAGAAACGCGCATCCGCGGCCTGAAGCGCTATCCGCCCACCGTGATCACCAACCTCAACAAGATCAACCCGGGCGACGAATACAGCGAAGCCGCGCTGCAGGCGCTGCAGTCGCGGGTGCAGGACACCGGCTACTTCAGCAGCGTCGAAGTCAGCGTCGACATGCGCGCCGTGCTGGCCGCCGAGATCAAGGACATCAAGGAAGACGACGACCTCGACGCCAACCCGGCCACGCCGGCTGTTCCTGATACGTCGGTCACCACCCCGGCCAACGGCGCCGGCCCCACCACCTTGCCGGTAGTGATCCGCGTGACCGAGAACAAGCAGAAGAACGTCGAGGCCGGCCTGGGCTTCTCGACCGACACCGGAGCGCGCGCCCAGCTCGGCTACGACGACCTGAACGTGTTCGGCAAGCGCTTCAAGAGCGACCTGATCTACGAACAGCGGCGCCAGACCGCGCGCGGCGAATTCTTCTGGCCGACCACGAGCAAGGGCTACAACGACAGCGTCAGCGCCGGGGTCGAACGCGAAGACCTGCGCGGCGAAATCACCACCCTGGCCAGCATCGCGGCGCGGCGCGCCTGGGGCTCGCCCCTGCTCGAACGCAGCCTGACGCTCGAAGTGCTGGCCGAAAAGCGCGAAGTGCAAGGCCTCGATCCGACCTACACGCGCAGCATCCCGCTCACCTACAGCATCACCCGCCGCAAGCTCGACAGCCTGATCCAGCCGACCAACGGCTATGTGGTCAACGCCCAGGTCGGCGGCGCGGTGCTGCCGATTTTGACCGACGAAAAATTCCTGCGCGGCTACCTGCGCGGCATCGGCTACAAGCCGCTGGGCGAAAAAGGCACGCTGGTGCTGCGAGGCGAGCTGGGCGCGGTGGTGTCGAAAGAAAAACTGGGCGTGCCGAGCACCTTCCTGTTCCGCGCCGGCGGCGACCAGTCGGTGCGCGGCTACGGCTACCAGGAACTGGGTGTGCAGGAAAACGGCGCCACCGTGGGCGGCAAAGTGCTGGCCACCGCCAGCGCCGAATACCAGTACTGGTTCAAGCCGCCCTGGGGCGCGGCCGTGTTCTATGACGTCGGCAATGCCGCCGACAGCTTCGGCGCGATCAATCCGAAATCGGGCTACGGCGTCGGCGCGCGCTGGCGCAGCCCGGTCGGCCCGATCAACGTCGACCTTGCCTACGGCCACGCAGTGCGCAAGGCGCGCCTGCACTTCTCACTTGGATTCACGTTCTGATGGCTACCCCTGACAACAACGCCGCGCCGGACAATTCGTCGGCCCCGGCACCCAAGCAGCGCAAATGGCCGCGCCGCGTCGCCATCGGCGTCGCGGTCACCGGCGTCATCATCGGCGGCACCCTGTGGTACCTGGGCCGCGAGACCACGCTGCAGATGATCGCCCAGCGCGTCGCCAATTCCACCGGCGGCAAGCTGACCCTGCAAGGTGTATCCGGCTCGCTGTACGGCGCCATGCACATCGAGCGCCTGGTGTGGCGCACGCCGGAACAGGTGATCACGGCCGAGAAGATCGACGTCGACTGGTCGCCGGGCCAGATCCTGTCGCGCGGGATCCTGGTCGACAAACTGTGGGCCGCCAGCGTGCGCATGCAGACGCTCAAGGAAAGCGAGGATGAGCCGACCGTGCTGCCGGAAAGCCTGGCGCCGCCATTCAAGGTCGAGCTGGACGACGCGCGCCTGGCGCGCATGACGATCGTGAACCTGGCCGGCGCCGAAACCCGTGTCGACAATATTCGTGCCCGCGTGAAAGGCGACAAGCAGACCTGGGTGGTGCAGAACGCCGCGGCCGCGACGCCGTTCGGCCAGGTAGCCGCCAACTTGACGCTGGGCGCGCAGCGCCCGTTCAAGATTGGCGCCACCGGTAGCCTGACCCAGTCGCAGGCCAGCGCCGGCGCGCGCGCCGCGCAGCTGAACCTGAAAGTGGGCGGCGACCTGCAGAACGCGACCCTGGTCGACGCCACCGGCCAGGCCGGGCGCGCGGTGGGCGACGCCCACTTCGAGATCGCGCCGTTCGCCGAGATTCCGCTGCGCTCGCTGCGCCTGAGCGGCCGCAACGTCGATCCGGGCTTCTTCAACCCGGCGCTGCCGACTGCCGACCTGACCTTTGCCGTGGCCGGCAAGCTCGACGCCAACCGCAACATCAGCGGCAACGTCGACATCAGCAACGACGGCCCGGCCGGCACCATCGACCAGCAACGCCTGCCGCTGCGCGCGGCGCGCGGCCAACTGGGCGGCAACCTGTCGGCGCTGCAGGTGTCCGACGTGCTGCTCGACTTCGGCGCGGCCGGTAAATTCACCGGCACCGGCGGGGTCCAGCGCGGCAAGGACGAAGAAGGCATCGGCACCGCGCGCTTCGCGCTGCACACCGACCGCATCGACCTGAAACAGATACACTCGGCGATGAAGCCGACCGCGATCAAGGGCGACATCGCCGTCACCAATGAAGCCACGCGCCAGACGCTGGAAGCGAACCTGGCGGACGCCGGCCTGCGCCTGTCGGCCCTGGCCACGCTCGAGGACAACGTCGCCACGCTGCGCGAAGCACGCCTGTCGGCGGGCCGCGGCAGCGTGAGCGCCAGCGGCAGCATGAACCTGGACGACAAGAAGGAATTCAAGGCGACCGTCACGTCGAACCGGTTCGATCCGTCCGAGTTCGGAGACCTGCCGGCGGCCGACATCAACGCCACCATCAACGCCGCCGGCGCCGTGGCGCCCGAGTGGCGTGTGGATGCCGATTTCGCGGTGCGTAACAGCCGCCTGATGAACCAGGCCCTGAGCGGTAAAGGCAAGCTGTCCGCCGACGCCAAGCGCATCAGCGGCATCGACGCCGACCTGGCGCTGGGCCAGAACACGGTGGCGCTGAACGGCGCCTTCGGCGGCGCCGGCGACCGCCTGACCTGGCGTCTGGACGGGCGCCAGCTGTCCGCCGTGCGCGCCGATCTGTACGGCGCCGTGGTCGCCAAGGGCGTCGCCACCGGCACCATGGCCGCGCCGCGCACCACCTTCGAGGTCGATGCCCAGAACCTGGGCTGGGTCGCGGCCCAGCGCAAGACCGGCAGCGGCAACCTGCGCGCTTCCGGTGAAGCCTGGCTCGGCGGCCCGGAAGACGCGCGCGCGGTGGAGGTCAAAGCCAGCGGTTCGACCCAGCGCTTCAACCCGGCCGCCTTCGGCTCACCGCTCGCGGCCAGCATCAATTCCACCTTCGGCGGCAGCGGCCGCGCAGGCGCCGACTGGCGCGGCAACGTCGACCTGCAGGTGAAGGATTCGATGCTGTCGAATTCGCCGTTCTGGGGCCACGCGCGCCTGAACGCCGACCGCCGCCACGTGTCGAATGCCGACGTCGACCTGCACGTGGGCCCGAACGTGATCGCCGCGAAGGGCGCTTTCGGCGCCGCGCGCGACACCCTGAACTGGCGCATCGACGCGCCGCAGCTGGCCGCGCTCGGCCCCGAGTTCGGCGGTGTGCTGCGCGGTTCGGGCGCCCTGTCCGGCAGCGCCGACACGCCGTCGCTGACCGCTTCGCTCGAAGGCCAGAACCTGAAACTCATGAGCGTACACACGGTGCGCGCGCTGCGCGCCAGCGCCAACCTGGGCGCGGGCCGCGGCGCGGCCGACCCGCTGGTGACCGACGTGCAGGTGACCGACTACGCCAGCGGCGAAACCCGCGTCTCGTCGCTGCGCCTGCAGTCCACCGGCACGCGCGGTGCACATACGGTGCGCCTGTCGGCGGTGGGCGACGCATTCGATGCCAACACCGAGATCCGCGGCGGCTTGAACCGCGACACCTGGAGCGGCACCCTGGCCGCGCTGCAGAACCGCGGCCGCTACGCCATGTCGCTGCAAAAGCCGGTGCCGATCACGATCGCCGGCGCACCCGGCTCCGGTCCGATGGGCCTGGCCAGTCCGGAACGCATCGCCTTCGATGGCGCCGTGATCCAGCTGGCTTCCGGCAGTATCACCGTCGACACGCTCACCAAGAACGGCCCGCGCTGGGCCAGCCGCGGCCACGCCGACAATGTGCCGCTGACGTATCTGGCCCAGTTCTCGCCGGCGATCCGCGAGAACGCACGCGGCGACCTGACCCTGGGCGCAGCGTGGTCGGTCGACATGCGCGCTCCGCAGGCGGAAGGCGCCGCGCCTTCGCTGGCCGGCAACGTGCGCGTGTTCCGCGAACGCGGCGACGCCATCGTCGGCGGCGACACCCCGGTGCCGCTCGGCCTGCGCCAGTTCGAAGCCAGCGCCGACGTCGCCGGCAGCGGCCTGCGCGTGAAGCTGGACCTGGACGGCACCCGCACCGGCCGCGCGAATGTCGAAGCCAATGCCCAGATGCTGGGCGGCCGTCTGGAAAAGGACAGCCCGCTGCGCATGACGGCGAATGCCGACATGCCGTCGATCGCCTGGCTCGCTTCGCTGGCCGGCCAGCCGGGACTGGAACTCGACGGCGCGCTGCGCCTGGCCCTGAATGCCGGCGGCACCATCGGCGCCCCGAGTCTGAACGGCGACATCAACGGCGACCGCCTGGCGGTGCGCTGGGCCGAGCAAGGCGTGCGCCTGCAGAACGGCCAGCTGCGCGCGCAACTGGGCGGCGACCAGCTGCGCCTGGAACGCCTGACCTTCCAGGGCCGCCAGGGCAGCGCCGCCGCCAGCGGCTACGTGCGCTTCGCCGACGGCCAGCCGAGCGCCGAAGTGCGCCTGGTGCTGGACAAGCTCGAAGCGCTGTCGCGCCCTGACCGCACGGTGCAGGTCAGCGGCCAGGCCTCGCTGGTGCGCGACGCCAGCCGCTTCGCACTGGAAGGCAAATTCCGCGCCGACCGCGCCCTGATCGAATTCGCGCCCGAGGGTGGCCCGACCGTCTCGGACGACGTGATCGTGCTCGGTCGCGGCGCCGAGAAGCCGACCCCGACCTCGAAAGAGAAGGAAGTGCCGCTGACGGTCGACCTCACCGCCGACCTGGGCGACGAATTCCGCCTGCGCGCGATGGGCATCGACGCCACCCTGGCCGGCAGTGCGCGGGTGCGCATGACGGGCTCGGGCCAGCCGCGCATCAACGGCACCATCCGCGCCCTGAACGGCACCTACGCCGCCTACGGTCAGCGGCTGTCGATCGAGCGCGCCAACCTGACTTTCAGCGGCCCGTACGACAACCCGTCGCTCGACGTGCTGGCGGTGCGCAAGCGCCCAGAGGGCGAGCAGCTGTCCGAGACCAACGTCGAAGCCGGCGTGCAGGTGCGCGGCACCGCGCAGTCGCCGACCGCGCGCCTGGTCTCGACCCCGAACGTGTCGGACAGCGACAAGCTCTCGTGGCTGGTGCTGGGCCACGGCATGGAAACCACCAGCGGCAGCGAGAAGGACGTCCTGACCGCCGCTGCCGGCGCCCTGCTGGGCGGCAAAGGCGGCACCGGCGGCTTCCAGACCAAGCTGGCCACCTCGCTCGGCGTGGACGAAGTGGGCCTCAAGCAGCGCGACATGGGCAGCGATGCCTCGGCGCTGGAAAGCACCGTGGTCACGGTCGGCAAGCGCATCTCGTCGCGCGCGTACCTGAGCTTCGAGCAAGGCACCAGCACCGCCTCGAGCCTGGTCAGCCTGCGTTATAAACTCAACCCGCGCATCTCGCTGCGCTTCCAGACCGGCACCAACAGCGCGCTCGACGTGCTGTATTCGTGGGCCTTCGACTGAGTCTCTTGTGGGGCTGGCACTTGACGGTGCCGGCCCCGCCACATCACACCTCGCCGTCGTCTGATGCGCGCGGCAAATATTCTCCCGATATCCCGATCGTTCGCTACGAGCAGCCGAAGGTCCTGGGTGAAAGTGCTTGGGCAATGACATAAGTCGGTCCACAGACACGGCTGCCCTCGCTGCCGCCAAACTACGCCCGAATACATCCAGTATCGACTCAAGCAGCCATTAAAACTGTTCGATTACAGGGGCTGCCACATGTCATTACCTGTTCCTGCCTCAGCCGATTATCAGGCCGAAGCTATTACCAATTTATCTTGCGCTGTGAATAAAAAAGTTTTCCGAAAATAATATCTAGCGCAGCCTGTCGATATTCCTTACACATACACATTAATACAATCTCCAATAAATTATTCGTATAGGATTGGTGCGTTAATTCCATATCGGGCCGCAGGCATTGAATCGCTTATTAATGATTGCTCTTCAATATCCTTTTAACGTCCAGTGAGATTCATTTCCGGGATTTTCTGTTAAAGCCACCCTTCTCAAAAGGGTAACGAAAGCCGTTGTAGATGTTCAGATTGTTCATCCAGCCAGCGTACAAAACATGTCCGCACGCGGTTTGTTAATAGTTCTCATTTTAGGAAGAAGCCAACCATGATCCGAAAAGTAATGATGGCCGTAACAGCTGCCTTGTTGACCAATTCCGCAGTAGCGACGACGATTGACTTCGAGTCCAATGACGGTCTTTGGAGCTGGAACGACAGCTTTGTCGAAGATGGTTTCAGGATAACTCATTCATCGATCAGCGAATTCGGATTTTATCTGGTAGATAATCCTGCCGACCATCTAGGCATGTGCAATCCCGGGTGTCCTTCAAATGGAACGACTGCGTTTTATGGTTTCAATGAGAGTAGCATCACCTTCAATCTCATCAACAACGGTTTGTTCTCCTTCACGTCATTGGACGTTGCCAAGGCCTTTATTGGAGACGGCAAGCCCGTGACCTTGACGCTGACAGCGATGGGATTGAATGGCCTTATAACGGACACGATCTTCGTGGAAGAAAGTCTGGCTGAATCATTTTCAAATTTTAATTTCAGTAACTTCACCAACATTTCGTACTTGACGATCACGGGTGGACAAGAATTCCCGGAATTTTCAATTGACAATGTCGTCCTCTCTCCAGCAGAGGTTCCAGAACCTGCGTCCTGGGCAACACTGATTGCCGGCCTCGGCATCATTTCCTCGGTTCGCCGCCGGCGCTTGCCGCGCGGCCCTGCCCGATAGAGTCCTGGCTCGGTAGATAATATCGAGCCCACACTCTCGAGGCTTTCGTGCCATGCGATATACCACTCCCAGGCTGCTCCTGCGCCCACCGATGGAAGACGATGTAGCGCCGCTGTACGCCATCTACGGCGACGCCGCCACCAATACCTTCAATCCGGCCGGTCCATTGCCTGACCTCGAACGCGCACACGCCGTGCTGTCTGGCTAGCTGGCGCAATGGCGCGCACGCGGACTGGGACCGTGGGCGATCGCCGCGCGCGACGATCCGGCCCGCGTGATCGGCTTTGGCGGCATCTCGCTGCACACTTACCTGGAGCAGGAACGCGTCAACCTCGGCTACCGCTTCGCCACCTCGGCCTGGGGACGTGGCTATGCCACCGAGCTGGGACACGCCGCGCTGGCCTTCGGCTTCGAGGATCGCCGCTTCAACGAAATCTTCGGCCTGGTGCGCCCGCAGCATGCAGCGTCGATCCGGGTACTGGAAAAGATCGGCATGGCGCGTTTCGCTACGCTCGACGATGTGCCGGGGCAAGCGCCCAGCCTGGTCTACCGCGCCATGCGGCGCGGGTGACCGAATGTTGCAATACTCCTCGATGAATACAGCATGACCCATCAAATCAATGCAGTTGCCGTCGACGAAGGGACTATTCTGATCGACGGCCACACGGTGACCGGTATCGATGAAGCAGCCGAAGTGCTCGCCCTGGCGCTGCAAAGCGATCCGAATGTCATTCTCTTGATTGAGTCGACACCGACTGCGCATTACAGGGCAATAGGAATGGTGATCTATGCCAGCCAGCGGGTCGGCGTCCCTCTGGGAAACATCAGGTGGACGACAGACGATGGCGATGTAATCAGCTTTGGCGACTTGAAAGCCCGGTCCAATGGTCAGGTTCGGCCAGAAACAGACGTATATTGACGGCTGTCTTCAACACAAATTACATAAACAAACCATGAAAATTCCTGCACTACGCATCGAGGTGAATGGCGAGCTCATTGCGTTCGCTGGTGCGGAAGGTCTCGACATCCTTTCTGGCCAAGTCGTCTTTGGTGCCAGCCCAACCGGTGGTATCGAAGTATCGAGAGTTGCGCTTGGCGTGATGGGGCTTGTTGCTCACGATTCGAGTCCGCGACAACTCACTTGGGGAAACGGAATCAGACTGGCGCCAGGTGATCGAGTAACCTTCGAAATCGTAGAAGTGGAACAGCCGAGTCCACCCGACCAAATCGTGGGCTCGCCGACTTCGGACGAGCTTGCTGCGGCAGCAGCAACTGAAAAAAGCAGACACCAGCGCTGATGGAGCGCGGCGGCTAGCCGTCCGCTACGTCCTCAAACACGCAGCAGCGCCCGAAAACCACGCACCGCATAGTACGAGTCGGCGCCGTTGTGATACACGAACACGCGCCCGTAGCGGCGGTCGCCAAACAGCGCGCCGCCCTTGGCGCGGACGTCGGGCGGGGTCGCGATCCAGCTCGACGTCTTGGTGTCGAATTCACCCAGCTCCTGCAGCGCGCGGTATCCCGCCTCGTCCAGCAGCTCGACACCCATGCCGGCGGCCAGGTCGAGCGCGCTGCCGTGCGGCTTGTGCTCCTTGCGCGCGTCGCGTGCGGCGCGGTCGTAGCACAGGCTGCGGCGGCCGCTGGGCGTCTCCGGCGCGCAGTCGCAGAAGGTGATGCCGTCGCCGTCGAGCCCGATGACATCGGGCTCGCCGCCGCTGGCTTCCATCGCGCCGAGCGCCGCCAGCGCATCCGGCCTGGCGTCGAGCCGGGCCAGCACCGCATCCCACGTCAGGCGCGCATGGCGCCGCATATTGTTGTCGAAACGGGTCTTCAGTACAGCAAGCAATTGATCGCGATCCGTGGATGGCATGGCGGACTCCCTGATGACTGTGACGGCTTAGAACCTATCCCAGTAGGCGGGGGGAAGCTCATGGCGATGCGTGGCAAACGCAGGCAAGGCGCGAGGAGGCCGTGTGGCTGGCCACACAACGACGAGCAACGCCGCCTGCGCTTGCCAGGCGCGCCAGGAGCGACTCCCGACTACTGGGATAGGTTCTTAGCGTAGCACGCGACACCGGGACGCGGCCGGGCTGTGCGCAGGGATGCGACACTGCCCGCATTCTGGTGCCAGAATGTCAGTACGCGACAAAGATCTTTCCCGAAAGTTTCCGTTGCGGCGGGAGGTCTTTCCGCGCATTCCGATCGCACACCACCAGACGTGAGGCACGTTGAGACCAACGACCGAACACCCGGACAGCCATGTCAACCGCCTGAGCGTCAAGCGACGTCCGGTGGTGCGGCTGGTCGTCGCCGCCACGACGCTGGCGTGCGTGCTGCTGGCCGGCTTCACCGCCTGGTTCGTCTGGCAGTCGTACCGGAACCAGATCCGCCAGACCGAGGTCGCCAATACCAACGTGGCGCGCATGGTCGGCGCCCAGGTGGAAGCGGCGATGAAGACCACCACGCTGGCGCTGGCCAATGTGGTCGAACGGGTCGAGCATGACGGCACCGGCCCCGACGCCCTGGCGCGCCTGCAGCGCCACCTGGTCGAACTCACGCGCACCACGCCCGAACTGCACGGCATCTTCGTCTACGGTGCCGACGGCACCTGGCTGGCCACTTCGCTGGACGGCGGTGCGCGCGGCAACAATTCGGACCGCGCCTATTTCCAGTATCACCTCCAGCATCCCGGGCGCGACCTCTACGTCGGCCACCCGGTGAGGAGCCGCTCGACCGGGGTCTGGGTGCTGCCGCTGTCGCGCCGCATCGACCATCCCGACGGCAGCTTCGCCGGCGTGGCCCTGGTCACGCTGAAGGTGAATTTTTTCGAGCGCATCTACGACGAGCTGGACGTCGGCCGCACCGGCACCGTGCTGCTGGCGCTGGCCGATGGCACGGTGGTCTACCGCCGTCCGTTCGACGAGCCGCTGATCGGCACCAACCTGAGCCATGGCGCCGTGTTCCGGGCGATCAGGGACAAGCCGGCCGGGTCGGATTTTCTGGTAGCCAGGGTCGACAATATCGAGCGCCTGTACAGCTATCGCCGGGTCGACGATTACGCCTTCGTGATCGCGGTCGGCCAGACCCGCCACGAGCTGCTGGCCAACTGGAAGCGCTCGAGCATCCTGATCGTCGCCGTCGCGGTGCTGATCGCTCTGGTGTTCGCCCTGTTCGCGAGCCGGCTGGTGCGGCAGTTCCTGATCCGCGACCGGCTCGACATGAAGCTGCGCGCCTATTCCGAAGACCTGCAACGCGACAATCTGGGATTGCAGCAGCTGGCACATACCGACAAGCTGACGCAGCTGGCCAACCGGCGCCGCTTCGACGACATGCTCGAGCACGAACTGCGGCGCGCCCGGCGCGGCAATACCGCCCTGGCCCTGCTGCTGCTGGACGTGGATCATTTCAAGCGCTTCAACGACCGTTATGGCCATCCGGCCGGCGACGCCTGCCTGCAGGCCGTGGGCCGCATCCTGGCGGCGCAAGCCAACCGCAACCGCGACCTGCCGGCGCGCTACGGCGGCGAAGAGTTCGCCGTGATCCTGCCGCACACCGATGCGGCCGGCGCGCTGGCGGTGGCGGAACGCATCCGCACCCAGATCCAGGCCATGGGGCTGGCGCATGCGGATTCGCCGTTCGGGGTGGTCACGGCCAGCTTCGGGGTGGCCGCCGTGGCGCCGCCTTACGGGAGCGATGACGATGACGGCGCTGCCGCCCTGCTGGCTACGGCCGACGCCCACCTGTACCGGGCCAAGGAGGCGGGACGCAACCGCGTCGTCGGCGCTGCGGCGGACGACGGCGCGCCTGCCTGAAGCGGCCTGGTTAGCCGATCAGCTCGGTTTGGGATCCGGCACCGGATCGTCGTCCTGCGGCAGGTGGACCGGCTGGTGGTGCGGATGCGGGGTGTCGAACGGTTCCGGCATCGGGTCTTCGGCCGGCGCCGGATCGGGCGCGCGGTGGGCATGGATGGCCGGATGCGGTGGTGCCGGCAATGGCGTGGACATGGCGTGCATGGGCGGTTCTCGCTGTTGGACATCGGATCGGCCAACCTTACCACGCGCCTGTACCGCGCGGCGCGCGGCGGCGGTCGGCTACAATGCGCAGATTCCGAACATTGCCTGCCCTGCCGCACCATGGAAATCACGATCACCACGTTGGCCCTGCTCGCCCTGACCCCGCTGCTGGTCTGGCGCATCTACACCCGCATCAAGAGCCGCATGGTGCGCCAGCGCTCGATCGCCTCGCGCCACTACACTGGGGTGCTGGTGTTCGGCGCCATGATCCTGGTGCCGGCGGCGCAGCTGCTGGGCAACCCGTACAACCTGGCGGCGCTGCTGGTCGGCGCGGCGGGCGGCATCGGCTACGGCATCTGGGGCCTGAAGCTGACGCGCTTCGAGACCGGCGCCCAGGGCTACTGGTTCACGCCGAACGCGCGGCTGGGGATCGTGATGGCCATGATCCTGGTGGCGCGGCTGCTGTATTACGGCGTCGATATCTATGCCAACCAGGGCAAGGGCGTGCCGACGCCGCAGCTGACCGAGTCGCCGCTGACCATGCTGTGCGTGGGGCTGACGGCGGGATATTTCGGGTGCTATTCGGTGGGCTTGCTGCGCTGGCGGCGCCAGAAGCGCAACGAGATCGATGCGGTTTGATTCGCTCGTGCGTGGTGCGTGGATGCGTTGTCGCTGGGCTGCGTAAACTTGGGTCCCCGCCTTCGCGGGGATGACGTTCGAACGTACGTAATCGAAGTCGGGCTGTCGATTATTCCACCGCCCTAAACCAACGTCATCCCCGCGAAGGCGGGGACCCAAGTTCGCAGCGCACCAGCACTGTTAAACCACAGCTGCGCACATGAAAAAAGGGACCCATCCGGGTCCCTTCTCCTTTGTAGCCAACCACAATCAAGCTGCCGCCTTCTCCGCTTCCTTGCGACGCTGCAGCACGAAAATCGGCTGCGCCCACTGCATGTCCTTCTTCTTCTTGCTCGTGATGAGCGTCAGTTCCGAAGGGTCGTAGACGTCGGTATTGTGCGTCAGCGGCGTCGTCATCAGGTACTGGGCGTCGGTGTTCTTCAGGAACTCGCCGACCAGCTGGATGTTGCGGATGTCCAGGTGGGCGAACGGTTCGTCGATGAACACGAAGCCGCCCGAGCCTTCTTCCGACTTCAGCAAGCCAATCAACAGCACCAGCGACTTCATCACCTGCTGGCCGCCCGACGCCTCGCCGTCGTTCATCCCGATCTGGTCCTTGCCGTCGAACTTGAAGCGCACGTGCAGGCCGGCCTGCGCCAGCTGCACGTCGTCGTTCTCCAGGCGCACCGGGTCGGCCTGGACGTCGATACCGGCCAAGGCTCCCAACTCCTTGATGTTCTTGGTGTAGGCCTTGATCGTGTAGCGCAGGCGTTCGATGTACGCCCCGCGCGCGTTGCCGGTGGCTTCGATCGCGCGGTTGTTCTGGTAGCGGCGTTCCTCGGTCTCGGTCTGGCGGCTGTCCAGCTGGTCGTTCAGGCGCTGGTACTGGTCGATCACGGTCGCATCCAGTTCCCAGTCTTCGCGCGTCAGCGATTGCTCGAGCGAACCCAGACGCAGGTTGACCTGGTGCGCGTTCTGGTGCTTGGCCACCAGGTCACCGCGCCAGTCCGGATTCTTCCAGTTGGCCGGGACCGACCGCCAGCTCCGGCGCAGGTCGAGCAGCGCCTTGGCGTGCTCGCTGCGCTGGTCGATCTGGCGGCGGTGGTTCAGGCGCATGCCGGCTTCGGCTTCGGACAGCGACATGCGCGCGTTCTGCCATACGGTGTCGGCGCGGGTGCGGTTCACGGTGGCGTTCTTGCTCAGGGTCTGCAGCTCGCCCAGACGCGCGCCGACTTCCAGGCGCTCGGTCTTGAGCGGTGCGATCGCGCGCGCCGCTTCCTCGAACTCGGCCTGCCGCGCCGACAGTTCTTTGGCCGCGTCGACGCCGGCGATGCGCGCCTTCAGGCCGCCCACTTCGGCCGCCAGTTTCGAGATCGCCAGCGTCAGCGCGTCTTCCTTCTGTTCCAGCGCCGGCAGCGATTTCTGGATTGCTTCCAGACGCTGGGTTTTACCAGCGGCGCCGAAGCGGTAGCGCGACGGCTCGACGAACAGCGAGCGGCCGCCGCGGCGTTCGCGGTGGTAGGCGTCCGGCGTGATCCATTCCTCGGCGCGGCTCTTGAAGCCGTCGTCGACCGAGTCAACGCGCTCGATGCGTTCCAGCTGGTCGATCAGCCAGCCCGGCGCTTTACTGGAGAAGCGCACCACCGACAGCAGGCTGTCGTCCTTCACCACCGGCGCGCTGACGCAGTCCGGCACGATGAAGTGGCGATAGCGTTCCTTCTCGGCCAGGCGGTAGGCCGCCGGCGCATCTTTCGCGTTCTCCAGCAGCACCACCGAGGCGTAGCCGCCCAGCACACCCTCGACCGCACCCTGCCACTTGGGGTCGGTGACTTCGACGATATCCGACAGCATGGCGTGGGCGATGCCTTCGTCGCGCAGCGCGCGGCGCATCAGGCGCTGTGCTTCCGGTTCCGGCATCGCGCTCTTGCCCTGCAGTGCCGAGATGGTCGCCAGCTCGCCGGCAATTTTCGTCGAGATCGATTCGCGCGCGCTCTTCTGGCGCGCCAGCTCGGCTTCTCTTTCTTCCAGCTGCTTGGCCACTTCGGCGATGTCGGCGCCGGCATCGGCCGACAGCTTCTGCAGGCGGTCGCGCTGTTCCAGCAGGCTTTCCAGAGGCTTCAGGCGCGTGTTGACTTCGCCCAGGCGCTTGGCCAGTTCGGTATTTTCCTGCTCCAGTTCCGTTTCCAGCTTCTGCGCTTCGGTCAGCGCGCGCTGCTGCGCGGCGAGCTGGCTACGCTTCTCGGCCAGCTGGCTGTCGGCCTGCTGCAGGGGCTTCCTTGCTTCGCGCAGGTTGCGGCTGTTGGCCTGCGCCTTCTCGCGCGCTTCGTGATATTCCAGCGCCGGCAGCACTTCTTCGCGCAGCGCCGCCTTTTCCTTGTGCAGGTCGGACCACTGGTGGTAGTTGGCCACGCGCAGGCGCAGACCTTCCAGGTTGATGCGCGAGGTTTCCAGTTCGGCTTCGAAGCGTTTCAGTTCCGTCTCGGTGTCGCGCTGATGGCGCTTGGCTTCGTCGTAGGCGTCCAGCACTTCCTTGTCGCCGAACACCTGGAACACCAGATCCAGCAACTGACGCGGCGCGTATTCGCACAGCTTGTCGGTCTCGCCCTGCTCCAGCGCCAGCACTTTCGACATCGCCGGCGACAGGCCGGCCGACGCCAGGCGCTTGCGATAGTTCTCCACGCCGAGCCAGTCGGTGGCTTCGGTGACTTCCTCGATCTCGACGTTCCCCGGCCGCATCAGGTACTGGCGCTTCCAGTCGCCGCCGTTCTTCTGCACCTGGCAGAACAGCGTCACTTCGTCGTCGGCGAAGAAGCCGGAATGGCGGAACGGACGGTTCGACAGCTGGCGCCCGATCGGCTTGTTGTCGACCACCGCGCGCAGCCAGGCGCTCTGCTGGCCCGAGTGGCGCGCATAGTGTTTATAGGTGCGCCCCATCGAGCAATCGAGGCCGAACAGGGTGCGCATCGCATCCAGCAGCGTGGTCTTGCCCGAGCCGTTCTGGCCGGCGATGGTGATGATCTTGGCGTCGAGCGGGATGTTCTTGATCCGCTGCCAGTAATCCCAGTGGACCAGTTCGAGTGATTTAATGTGGAACATCGGCTATCTCAATTCGTGGTGTCTGGGGTGTCGGCGCTGTCGGCGGTGTCGGCAACTGCGTCGTTGGCGGCTTCCGATTCAGGGGCATCGTTTGCCGCGGCCTTGCGCGGCGCGGCGGCGATCGGCGCGCGCTTGAACACTTCGGACAGCGCGCCGTTGATGATGCGTTCCTTGAGCACGTCGGTGTCCATCATCAGGTCCAGCAGCGGGCCTTCCAGGATCACGTCGCCGCGCCGTTCGATGAAGCCGAGTTTCGACAGCACGCCCAGGTTCATGTCCATGCGCGTCTTCTTGCCAAGCTTGTCGCCGAAGTCCGACAGCAGCGCGGTGTACGAAATGCCGATCGAGGTGTCTTCGGCGCGCGGGATCGGCGTGTCCTTGTCGAACATGTCCGATTGGTCGTCGATCACGGTGGTGTGGGTCTCCTGGCGCTCGCGCTTCGGGAGAATGATCTGCGCCCACAGCACCACCAGCAAGGCCACGCCGTCGCGCGTCAGGCCGAAATTATTGTTCTGCCAGATGTCCTTGGCGCCGAAGATCTTCGGCTCGACGTTGCGGTGCAGCGCGATGGTGACGTGGTCGGCATAGACGTTGTCGAGCAGCTTCAGGCCCGACTCCAGCAGGCGCTTGTCGACTTCGGCGCGGAACTGGTCGTCCGACAGCGCGCGCTTGACCATCTTGTCGTCGCGGCGCAGGGTCTGGTGCGTGAGCAGGCGCGCGATCAGGATTTGTGCATCGTCATTCATTTGGTCGTGCCGGTGTCGGTTAAGTCGAGATTGATGGAAAGCGTGGCGATCGACATGGCCGCCACTTCCGGGTCGTCCAGCGCGATCATGTCGTCCTGCGCTTCGAAGCTCAAAGGCAGGCGCGCCAGGTCGGCGGTCGCGCCCTGCAGGCTGGCTTCGGCGGCGTCGCCCAAGAGCGGCAGCATCGAGGCGCGGTACGACGCCACGGCGAAGCTGGCCGGCAGCAGGGACTCGTGCAATTGAACCTTGCGCGGGCCGACTTCGGAGAATTCGGGGAAGTTGCCCAGGTTGGCGAAGTCGGCCAGCTTGTTGATCCAGTCGTTCAGCTCGACCATCATGGCCGGGTTGTCGTTGACCGTCAGCGGCGCATCCTGGCCGCTCGGCAGGCCTTTGGGGCCGGTCGAGATCACGCGCTCGGCCAGCAGCTCGGTCTCGGCCACGTCGATCATCTCGGCCGGGGTGCCGAACAGCGGCGTCACCGGACGGTCGATCGCGCCCACGGCCAGGCTAGCCAGGTCGTCGTGCGCCAGCAGCCAGCGCTTGACGTCGGTCGTAGAGAGACCCGACTGGCCCAGGTGCACGCGCTGGCGCTCGATCTGGTTCAGGGCGCGCGAGAACATGCCCTGCATGTTCAGCAAGGCGCTTTGCGCGCGGCCGATCGCCTGCGCCGCGCGGTGGGTGGCGCTGTCCGCGCGTTCGTCCGAGGTGATCGCGCGCAGGATCACGGAACCCTTCTCGACCCAGTCGCACGCCATATGCCACTTGGCCTGCGAGGTGCGCAGGCGGAATTCGGAACCGGAAGCGATGGCGTCGCGGAATTCCTCGGTCAGTTCGACCAGGCGCCCCAGCAGGTGCTTGAGCTGGTCGACGGTGACGCCGCCCACGGCCTGGGCGCCGGCCACCTGCGACAGCAGGAAGCCCATCTCGGCTTCGTCGTCTTCTGGTTTACCCAGCGCCAGCAGGGTTTCCAGTGCCGCCAGCACGTTGCGCGCCAGCGGCGTGATGCGGTACACGGCGGCCGGGGCGTCCCAGGCCAAGAGGCCGTGGCCGCGCAGGCGGTTCAGCACCGTTTCCAGGCTCTCGGGAATCAGGTAAGCCAGCTTCTGGTTGATGTCGGCGCGTGAGAACGCCGAGCTGGCGGTGTCGCCGGCCAGTTCGCGCAGCACCAGGAGGCGCACCAGCACGCCGTCCTGGGTGCCGTGGAACAGGGCGGTGAACGCCGACAGCATCGGCTGGGCGCGCTTGAGGTGGAAGACCTGCTCGATCTCGTCGGGAGCGATGCCTTCGTGGAAGTGCGCCTGCAGCGGGTCCAGCTGTTCCGGATCCTGCGTCGCGGTCTGGGCGTCGGCAGCGAGGGCCGCGCCGGCAAGTGGGTCGATCATCGTCTTGGTACCAGTCTCGTGCGCGGTCTGCACGGGGCGCTGCCTTGCTGGCCAGGCCCGGGCGGTGCCGCGGGGGCGTCAGTATAACAGTTTAGACTGGGCAATTAACGATAGGCAGCCCCCGCCGGGGGCTGGAATTGCAGGAAAGACACACCCGGAGCAAGCACTTACCTTGCCAAGAATGCAACCGGGAGTCGCATTCAGGAGCTTACTGCTTCGTTACCGAGCGCAAGGTTTGCTCGATGGTTTCCTTGTCGCCTTCCGTAAAGCGGATCTTGACCGGATACCATTCGTGGCCTGGGGCCAGCCAGACATCGATGCTCTGGTCGCGGCTATCCTTCAGCGGCTGGCGCGACACCATCACCGCATCGATCTCGCCCACGCCGGTCTTGACCTTTTCGCGCTTGACCACCTTGAAGGTCCAGGCTTCGGCATCGCGTCGTCCGGCAACGAAGAACGGCCATTCGCTGCCCGGCTTGAACTTGTCGCCGGCGGCGCGCGCCACGGCGGCCAGCTGCCAGGTGATCGAGACGCGGTCCTGCTCGCCGCCCTTGAGCGGATAGGTTTTCTCGCCGTCCTGGAAGCGGATGGTCTTGCTCTCGCGGTCGAAGGTGACGCTGCTCGAGTCCTTGCGCATGCGCTTTTCCCAGAACTCGGCGGGTGCCAGGCCGTAGGCGTCGATCGTGCCTTCGCTGCGGTCGTCGGTCAGCGTACCGAGGATGGCGGCGCGCGACTGCAGGCGCGTGTTGTACTTGCCGTCGCCGGCGCGCCAGGTAACCGTCGCTTCGCCCTTCAGGGCCAGGCCGCGCTGGCGCGCCGCCAGGTCATAGGTCAGGTCGGCCGAGGGCGGCAGGTCGAAAGCGCGCTTGATGGAAGGATGCGCGGGATGAGCGGACTGGGCCGATGCGCTGCCCAGGGCGAAGGCCAGCAGCAGTCCGGCGCCGGCTTTTTGGAAGTTGCTCGTATGCATAACAGTATCAATTTCCTGAATGGCTCAAGTCGATATTATTCACTGTTTGCGTGGTTACTGCTCCACTCGACTCGGTATTGCGAATCTGCACCGGATACCAGCCGTGCTCCGGCGCCAGCCAGATGTCCAGGCGCGACTTGTAGGAACCCGGTTTCGGCGGGCGCGTCAGGTGCCAGGTTTGCAGTCGGCCGAGCCTGGTGTCGATCTGTTCCTGGCCCACCACCTGGAAGCGGTAGACGCTGGCGTCGCGGTCTTCCCCTACCTGGATGTCGATATCTCCCTTCAATTGCCTGGCGTCGCCGCGTGCGATCGCGGACAGCTGCAGCGGCACGCTGGCCTTGTCCTGGGCGCCGGGCAGCAGCGGGTAATTCGCCTGCGAGCCGGAGAAGGTGATGCGGTTGCCGGACCAGTCGAAATGGGTGGCGGTGAGCGAGCGGCCGCGCCGCTTTTCCGTCATCTTGATCGGCGCGAAGCCGGTCGCCGCCACCGCGCCTTCGCTGGTGAGCACCACCAGGTTGACGCGGGTAAATACGACGCGGATACCGGCCTCGACCTGGATGCGGTAGGTGTCCGCATTCGATTGCCAGGCCAGCAGCGCCTCGCCCGACCACTGGGTGCCGTCGGCGTCGGTACGCGCGACGTCGAGCGTGATGCGTGCCGGCGGCGGCATGTCGACGGTGTAGCGGCGCTGCTCCGGTTCCGGCGGCGGTGGCGGTGTCGCGCTCGCTTCCTGGACAGCGGTCCGGGGTGGGGAAGCCGGCGCAGCGCCCGGCGCGGGTGCCGTAACCGCAGCCATAGCGGCGCCAGCGGCAGGCACGGAGGCGGCTTCGGATCCGGCATCGGGCGTAATGTCGCCCGCCACTGCCGCCTGGGCGGCTTCTGGACTAGCGGGCAACGGCGCGACTTCGGGCAAGGGTGGCGGGCTGGCTTCGTGCAGCGGCAGCGGCGCCGGCGGCGCCGGCGCGGGCCTGGTCGGCGCTTCCAGCAATTGCGCCACCATGGTCGCGGCGCCGCTGTCGGCGGCGTCCGGGTGCGGCAGAGGCAGCCGGGCGTCGACCAGGCCCAGTGCCACCCACCCGTGGACCAGCACGACCAGCGCGATCAACAGCCAGGAATGGCGGCGTGGAGGAAGATTCGGTGCGGCTTGCATGCCGCTAGTGTAGCGTGGCTGTGCCTGCGGCTGCATGACAGTGCCGGACGCGCGGCGCGGCTGGGCGTGACCTGCAGCGTCCGGATATTGCCGTCATGACATTCGCTGCTATAATTGAATGAGAATTATTCTCATCAAGGAGGGAGCATGTCCGTCGACGACAGCGCTCGCCATCGCGAAATCACGCTGCTCTACAGTGGCCACCACGGCTGGCTGCATGGCTGGCTGCGGCGGCGCCTGGGCGACGCGCACCAGGCCGCCGATCTGGCGCACGATGCCTTCATGCAGCTGCTGGCGCGCGACGAGCCGGTGGCAGCGCGCGAGCCGCGCGCCTTTCTCACCACCGTGGCCCAGCGCATCCTGGCCAACCACTGGCGCCGCCAGCAGCTCGAGCGTGCCTGGCTGGAGGCGCTGGCGGCCCAGGCCGAGCCCTGCGCGGTATCGCCCGAGGAGCGTGCGATCGTCCTCGAAACGCTGCTCGAGATCGACCGCATGCTCGACGGCCTGCCGGTCGCGGTCAAGCGTGCCTTCCTGATGAGCCAACTGGACGGCATGCGCCACGCCGAGATCGCGCAGGCGCTCGAGGTCTCGGTCACCACCGTCAAGCGCTATCTCGTGAAAGCCGCCGGACAGTGCTACTTCGGCGCCCATGGAGCGATGCCATGAGCGCGCCGATCCCGGCCCACGTGGCGCAGCGCGCCGTCGAGTGGATGATCGCGCTGCAGGAGGCGCATGATGGAGACGGAGATGGGGACGGCGCCGGCGACGCGGCGCGGCGCGAGTGGCAACGCTGGCGCGCCGCCGATCCCGATCACGAGCGTGCCTGGCAG
Organism: Massilia sp.; assembly: GCF_031995545.1. GTDB lineage: Bacteria > Pseudomonadota > Gammaproteobacteria > Burkholderiales > Burkholderiaceae_D > Telluria. Next base: position 60,023 of record NZ_DAMAGA010000006.1, on the reverse strand, counting down.
CGCATCGAGAGCGTCAACGCCAGGCTGCATGCGGTGGGAGCACCGCAGCCGGCCATTGCCGCCCTGCTCGCGCCGCGCGCCACGCCCGAGCATCCCGAGCGCCGGCGCCAGGCGGTCAAGACCCTGGCCGTGGCCCTGTTCGCCGGCGGCGCGGCGTGGATGGTGCGCGACAGCACGCCCTGGCAGGAGTGGAGCGCGGCCGAACGCACCGCCGCCGGCCAGCGCCGCACGCTGGCGCTTGCCGACGGCACCCGCATCGACCTGAACACCGCCAGCGCGCTCGATGTCGACGCCGATGCCGATGCCGATGCCGATGCCGACCGTGACAGCGCCATGCGCCGGCTGCGCATGGCCGCCGGCGAGATCCTCGTGACCGCCGCCCCCGGCGCCGCGCCGCCGCTGACGGTCGACACGCGCCACGGCAGCGTGCACACGGCCGGCGCCCGTTTCGCGGTGCGCCTGCACCGGCATGCGGCCCAGGTCAGCGTATTCGCCGGCGCGGCCGAAGTGCGTGCAGCCGGCGACGGCGCCGCGCGTTGGCTGCAGGCCGGCGAGCAGGCTTTCGTGAGCCGGGCCGGCATGACGCTGCCCCAGGCGGCCGACGAGGACAGCGTGGCCTGGGTCGACGGCTACCTGATCGCGCGCAGCCAGGGCTTGCGCGCTTTCCTGGCGGAGCTGGAGCGCTACGGCAGCATCGCGCTCGATTGCGCGCCGGCGCTGGCCAGCCGGCGCGTGTCGGGTAGCTACCGCCTGGACGACGTGCGCCGCGTGCTGCAGACCGTCGCCGCGGCACTCGACCTCGGGATCGAGGCCAGGCCCGGCTTTTTGGGGCGCGGCATCGCACGCATCCGGCTGGTGCCGCGCACGGCCTGAAAAAAATTGCGCCAGGGTGGTCCGTTTCGGCTTTTCGCGTGACATAGGAAGAAAGCTGTTCTCTTCCCTCTTCCGAAAGGCTTGACCATGGCACCACCCGCCGCCGCCCGCAAGCGCCCGACCACTCCCCTTCCTTCCGCCGTTGCCACCATTGCTGCTGCCGTCAGGACCCTGGCCACGCTGGCCGCGCCGGCCGCCATCGGCGCGGCTGCCATCGCGTTGCCGGCGCCGGCCCTGGCCCAGGGCGAGGCCGCGCGCCAGTACACTATCGGCGCCGGTACGCTCGAGCAAGCGCTGAACCGCTTCGGCCGCGCCGCCGGCATCACGCTGTCGTTCGCGCCGGCGCTCACCGACGGCATCGACAGCCCGGGCCTGCAGGGCCGCCACACGGTCGACGGCGGCCTGGCGCGCCTGCTGGCCGGCAGCGGCCTGGAAGCGGTGCGCCAGCCGAACGGCGACTGGTCGCTGCGCCGTTCCGCCACCGCCGCGTCCGCAAGCGGCGCAGCGCAGCAGGCGCCGGTGCAATACGGTCCCCTGCCGGCGGTGCACGTCACCGGCAGCGCCAACCGGGACGACGCCCTGGCCCCCGGCGGCCAGGTCGCGCGCGCGGCGCGCCTGGGCATCCTGGGCGAGGTCGGCGTGATGGAAGCGCCCTTCAACATCACCAGCTATACCTCGCAGCTGATCGAAGACCAGCAGGCGCGCGGCCTGATGGACGTGCTGGAAAACGACCCCTCGGTGCGTTCCAGTTCGCCGATCGACAGCGAAGGCGACATCGTGATGGTGCGCGGCTTCGAGTTGTGGGGACGCGAAGTGACGATCAACGGCATGGGCGGCCTGGCCGACAACCGCGGCCACGTGCTGGAGGCGGTCGAGCGGGTCGAGGTGCTCAAGGGCCCGAGCGCGCTGATCAACAGCATCAGCCCGTGGGGCGCCTCCACCGGCGGCTCGGTCAACTATGTGCTCAAGCGCGCCGGCGACACGCCCCTGACGCGCCTGACCGCCAGCCACTACACCAGGTCGCAGCTGGGCCTGCACCTGGACGCCGGACGCCGCTTCGGCGACGGCGGGCAGTTCGGCGCGCGCGTCAACCTGTCGCAGCGCAAGGGCGACGGCGCGGTGGACCAGACCAACAACCGCACCAGTGTCGGCGCGCTGGCGCTCGACTGGCGCGGCCAGCGCCTGCGTCTGACGCTCGACGGCGGCTACCAGGAAAAGAAGCTGACCGGCGGCCTGGCCGCCTCGCGCATCGGTTCCTCGGTGCCGATCCCGCGTCCGCCCAAGGCCTCGACCAACTTCAAGCAGCCATGGGAAACCTTCGAATCGGACAACCGCTACCTGGCACTGGGCGCCGAGTACGACCTGGCTCCCGGCTGGACACTGGCCGCCTCGCACGGCCAGAGCCTGTCGAACGAAGTCTACCTGCTCACCGTCCACACCATCTCCAACGTCAACGGTGACCTGTCGGGCTGGGCCCAGTTCATCCCGGGGCGCAGCACCAACCGCAGCACCGACCTGTCGCTGCGCGGCGGCTTCGCCACCGGTGCGGTCAAGCACCGCGTCACGCTCGCGGGCAACCATTCGGTGGCGCGGCGCGGCCAGGCGGCGTCGATCGTCGGCGCCGTGGTGCCGTCGAACCTGTATGCGCCGCTGCGCCAGCCGTACCGCGACACCCAGGGCCTGTCGACCGATGTCGACATGCTCAACCGCTATGGACGCTCCTCGCTGGCCGTCACCGACACCATGAGCATGTGGGACGACAGCGTGTTCCTGATGGTCGGCGCGCGCAAGCAGGACGTCGACAACCGCAGCTATGCACGCAACGCCGCCACGCGCGAGCTGCGCCAGAGCTTCCGCTACGACCAGGACCAGGTCACGCCGGCGGCCGGCCTGGTGGTCAAGCTCGCGCCGCGGCTGTCGGTGTACGGCAACTACATCGAATCGCTGATTCCCGGCCCGACGCCGTCGCCGGTCTACTACGCCAACGGCAATCAGACATTTCCGCCGTTTCCGAGCAAGCAGTACGAATCGGGCGTCAAGTACGAACACGAGCGCCTGAGCGTCACCGCCAGCGTCTACCAGATCACGCTGCAGAGCACGACGGAGGTCGACGCCCCGGTGGCGGGTGGCCTGCCCACGCTCGAACTCAACGGCGAGCAGCGCAACCGCGGCTTCGAGCTGAACACCTTCGGCGAGGCGGCGCCCGGCCTGCGCCTGCTGGGCGGCGTGGCCCTGATCGACGCCCGCCTGCTGCACACCCAGGGCGGGCTGACCGACGGCCGGCGTGCGCGCGGGGTACCGAAGAAGAACCTGAACCTGGGCGCCGAATGGGACCTGCACGTGCCAGGCCTGACCGTGACGCTGCGCGGCGTGTACACCGGCAGCTCGTTCATCGACACCACCAACAGCGCGGCGCGCACGGCGCCGTCGTGGACCCGCTTCGACGCCGGCCTGCGCTACGCGGCGAACATCGGCGGCAAGGACGTCACCCTGCGAGCCAGCGTCGACAACCTGGCCAACCGCGATTACTGGTCGTCCGCCTCGCGCGGCGTGCTGGTACTGGGCGCTCCCCGCAGCGTGCGCCTGTCGCTCAGCACCGACCTGTGATGGCAAGCGCCACGAACGGCGGTCTGCGCCGCAGCATGGCCTGGCTGCATGCCTGGGGCGGCCTGCTGGCGGGCTGGCTGCTGCTGGTGGTCTGCATCACCGGCGCCGCCTCGTACTACCGCGACGAGCTGACGCTGTGGATGCAGCCCGAATGGCACGATGCGGTGCTGGACACGCCGCCGCAGGAGCGCGCCGCACGCGCCGCACTGGCCCGGCTCGAACGCCTGGCGCCGGGCGCCGACAGCTGGATCGTCGACCTGCCCGCACCGCGCCAGCCGCTCACGGCGATCCGCTGGACCAGTCCGGACGGCGTGCGCCTGGCGCCGGCCGCGGGCCGGCCCGGCGGCGCCTTCGACAGCGCCTGGCTGGACGGCGCCGGACAGTTGCTGCCGGCCGCGCGTGCCACCGAGGGCGGCGCCTTTTTCGCGGTGTTCCACTTCACGCTGCACTACATGCCGGTGCGCTGGGGGCGCTGGATCGTGAGCATCGCCGCACTGGCGATGCTGGTGGCGATCGTCAGCGGCGTGATCGCGCACCGGCGCCTGTTCGCCGACTTCTTCACGTTCCGTCCCGGCAAAGGACCGCGTTCGTGGCTCGACGCCCATAACGCCTTCGGCGTGCTGGCCCTGCCCTATCACGCGATGATCTGCTACAGCGGCCTGGTGACCCTGATGTTCCTGACCATGCCATGGGCGATCGACGCCGCCTATCCCGAAGGACGCAACGCCTATTTCGCGCAGGCGCTGCCGCAGGCCTTGCCGCTGGTGCCGGCGGCCGGCCGGCCGGCGCCGCTGGCCGATCCCGGGCCGCTGCTGGCCCAGGCCGCGCGCCTGTGGGACGGGGCCGCTACCGCGCGCCTGACGGTGCAAAGGCCGCACGACGCCGCGGCGCGTTACGTGCTGCAGCGCGACGAGCAGGGACGGCTGTCGAACGCGCGCGACACGCTGGTATTCGACGCCACCGACGGCCGCCTGCTGGCGCGCCACGACCTGGGCGCGGGGACGGCCGGACTGGTGCGCACCGCGCTGGTCGGACTGCACGTGGCGCACTTCGCCACGCCGCCCCTGCGCGCCATCCTGTTCGTGCTGGGCCTGGGCGCGTGCGCACTGGTCGCCACCGGCGTGCTGCTGTGGACAGCCAAAGCCGGGCGCGCCAGCACCGCGCCGGCCGGGCTGCGCCTGGCCTCGGGCCTGAACATCGCCACGGTGGCGGCGCTGCCGGCCGCGATCGCGTTCTACCTGTGGCTCAATCGCCTGCTGCCCGCCGGCCTGCCGCAGCGCGCCACGGCCGAAGTCGATGGCTTCTTCATCGCCTGGGGCGTACTGGCCGGCGCCGCGCTGCTGCATCCGGGGCGCGCCATGTGGATCGCCCAACTGGGCCTGGGTGCCATCCTGTGCGCCGGCCTTCCGCTGGCCGGCGCCGGTGCCGCGTCCCTGCTGCATGGAGGCACCGGCGTGGTGGCCGGTGTCGACCTGGGGTTGCTGCTGGTGGCATGCCTGCTGGGTGGCGCCGCGCTGCGCCTGATGCGGCGTCAAGCCGTACAGGGCTGAAGCATGTTGTTCCAGGTGCGGCTTATCTGATAGGCTAGCCGCACCAACAACGGAGACCCCATCATGCTCAAGCCGCCCATGCCTGGAATGACCGATACACTGGAATTCGTGAAAAACCTGTGGGGCGGCATGCAGATCCCGGGCGTGATGCCGGGCATGCCGGGGATGCCCGCGCCTCCCCTGTCGGTGGACGAGCTGGACAAGAAGATCACCGACCTGAAGGCGGTCGAGGCCTGGCTCAACCTGAACCTGGGCATGCTGCGCGGCACGATCCAGGCGCTCGAGATCCAGCGCGGCACCCTGGCCACGCTGCGCGCCATGGGCGACAGCATGGCGCAGGCGATGAACCAGACCGGCGCCGCCAGCGATGCGGCGATGGCGCCGTTTGCGCAATTCTTCAGCCAGGCGGCGCAATCGGCGGCGAAGAGCGCGCCCGCTGCCCCTCAGGCGAACAAGCCTGGATCGGCGCCGTCCGATACGCAATCCGCATCGCAAACCGACCCCAAAGGTGCGCAGGCCAACCCGCAGCCCGGCGCCGAAGCGCCGCATGCCGGCATGCCGGCCGCCGTCGCCTGGTGGAACCTGCTGCAGGATCAGTTCCGTCAGGCGGTCGCCAGTGCCATGCCGGCCGAGGGCGGCGCCGGTCCGGACAAGCCCGGTGCCGGGTCGCCTTCGCCGTCGCAGGCTGGCGGCTCGCCGCTCGACGTGTCGGGCGGCGCACCGGAATCCGGCCCTGCCACCAACACTGGCCAGGATGCCCCCTCCGGCGGCGGCGCCCCCAACGGCAACGCCGCCACCGGCCGCCGCACCGCACGCAGCAAAGCCGACAAGGCCTGAATCCGCATCAAATCCGCGCTTGATGCGCCCGCTGGCAGGCGCGCACGAACCGTGCTGAACTGACCGGGCGGCCCCGTCCGTCCCGGCCGCGCCCCTTGCAGGAGGCGCACATGCTGCCCAGCGATCATTCCCACCTGACGCCGTCCCAGGTCGACGACCTGCGGCGCAAGCTCGACGCCTGCGGCTGCCACCCGCCGCCGCAGGCGCGCAGCATCAGCGAACTGGCCGACGCCTTCGCCACCCTGCGCCGCCGCAACGGCTTGCCGCCGTCGAACACCATCGACGCCGACACCCTGCGCTGCCTCGAGGCCGGCGCCGGCGTCCTGTTCAACGAAGTGCTGCGCGACGAGCTCGACATGCTGCGTCCCGTACCTGGCGACGATCCCGGCGACGATCCCGACGCCGGCCTGCCGCCCGACCGCGCGCGCCTGCTCGGCCGGGTCCACGGCGGCATGCTGACCGGCCTGGCCATCTCCGGCGGCGGCATGCGCAGCGCCACCTTCGGCCTGGGCGCGCTGCAGGCGCTGGCGGCGCACGGCCTGCTGCGCCGCATCGATTACATCTCGACCGTCTCGGGCGGCGGCTTCATCGGCGGCTGGCTGTCCAAGTGCCTGCACGCGCACGGCGGCGATATCGGGAAGGTGGAAGCGCTGCTGGCGCCCGGTGCCGGCGGCAGCGAAGCGCCCGAGGTGCGCTTCCTGCGCCAGCACAGCAACTACCTGTCGCCGCAGGGCGGCATGTTCAGCGCCGACACCTGGACCCTGCTCGGTACCTATGTCCGCAACACGGGCCTGAACCTGTCGATGCTGGTGGCCTGGATGTGCGCCCTGCTGCTGCTGCCGCGCTTCGCGGTGTGGGCCGTGAACCGGGTGGTGGCGCCGGGCGGGCCGTGGGCCGGCTGGGGCGACATCGCCTGGATCGCCGGCGTGCTGCTGTTCCTGTTCGCGGTGTTCTGCATCGCGCTGTCGATTTCCAGCAAGCCCGAGAGTTCACAGGGACTGCGCCGTTTTCCCCTTTCACAGGGCGCGGTGCTGTGGTGTATCAACCTGCCCCTGCTGCTGGCGGGTTTTCTCGGCAGTGTCGGACTATGGCGTCACGGTGGCGCCTTAGGAGCGCTCGGGTCCGGCCTGCCGCTGCCGGCGCAGCTGCAGGACCGTCCCTACTGGCTGCTGGCGCCGGGGGTGGTGTACTTCATCGTCTGGGCCTGCGGCTGGTACCTGGCATACGACCGCGCCAGCCACTACCGGCGCGCCGGCTATGCGATCTGCGGCGCCGGCTTCGCGGCGGTGGCGCTGCTGCTGGTGGAAAGCGGTCGCGCCTTCGCACCCGAGATCGTGCCCGGCGGCGCGGTCAATGGCGAGCGCCTGTCGCAGCTGCTGTGCGGCGCCGTGGCCCTGCTGCTGATCACGGCCCTGGCGCTGGCGCTGCACACGCGCATGCGCGCCAGCCCGCCGCTGCGCGACCTGACCCGCGCCGAAGTGGGCGAAGGTTTTTCGCACTTTATCTGTGCGATGGGCGCGCTCACGCTCGGCACCGTGCTGCTGCTCACCGGGCTGGCGCTGCTGCCCGATCCTGCCACCCATCCGGTATTCAACAACGCCATCGCCCTGGCCAGCTTCGGCATGCCGCTGATGATGGCGCTGTTCGGTGCCACCATGACCCTGATGATCGGCCTGATCGGCCGCCTGTACAGCGACGCCAGTCGCGAGTGGTGGAGCCGGCAAGGCGCCTGGGCCACCATCCTGGCGCTGGGCTGGCTGGCGGTGTACGGCGTCAGCTTCTTCTGCGCGCCGCTGCTGCACTGGGCCTGGCTGACCTATGCGCCGTGGTCGAACCTGGGCACGCTGGCCGGCTGGCTGGCGATGACGGCGTTCGGCCTGAAGGCCGGCAGCGGCACTGGTACTGGCACCGGCGCCGGCGGCGGCGCGCGCACGGCATCGTCCGCCAGGCTGGATCTGGCGGCGCGGCTGGCGCCGTATGTATTCACGCTCGGCATCGTGGCCCTGCTCAGCAGCCTGGTGCAGGCGGTGGTGGCGCTGCCCTCCGTACATTGTCCGGGCAACGCGCTGGCTTGCGTGTATGAAGCGCATGCGCGCGCCACGCTGGCCACCGACGGCAGCACGCTGGCGCTGGCCTTCGCCGGCTTCCTCGGCGCCGCCCTGCTGCTCGGCTGGCGCGTGGACATCAACAAGTTCTCGCTCTACATGCTCTACCGCAATCGCATCGTGCGCGCCTTTTTCGGGGCCAGCAACCGCGCGCGCCGGCCGCATCCGTTCACCGGCTTCGATCCGGCCGACGACGTGCTGCTGTCCGACCTGCGCTACCAGCGCCCCTACCCGATCGTGAATACCTCGCTGAATTTCGTCGGCGGCGAAGAGCTGGCGTGGCAGACCCGGCGCACCGCCTCGTTCGCGTTCACGCCGCGCTGGTGTGGCTACGAGCTGTCCTCGGCGCCGGGCGTGAACTCGGGCTGCTATCGTCCCACCGATGAATACGCCTCACGCGCAGGCGTGGGCGGCAGCGATGACGACACCGGCGTGCGCCTCGGCATGGCGGTGGCGCTCTCTGGCGCGGCAGCCAGCCCCAATATGGGGGCGCACTCGTCGGCGCCGCTGAACTTTCTGATGACGATGTTCAACGTGCGGCTCGGGCGCTGGTGCCCGAATCCGCAGCGCAACACCTGGACCAGCGCCTCACCGCCGATCGGCCTGTTCAGCCTGCTGGCCGAACTTTTCGGACAGGCCGATGCCGACGCCGGCTACGTGCACCTGTCGGACGGCGGCCACTTCGACAATCTCGGCATCTATGAACTGGTGCGGCGCCGCTGCAAGCTGGTGATCGCGCTCGACGTCGGCAGCGACCGCCAGCTGGCGTTCGAAGACCTGGGCAACACCATCCGCCGCTGCGGCACCGACTTGCACGTGCGGATCGATCTCGACGTATCGCGCCTGGACGCGGCGTCCAACGGCCTGTGCGGCGCCAGCTGCGCGGCAGGACGGATCCGCTACAGCCTGGCCGACCGCGGCGCGACCGATGGCGTGATTCTGTACATCAAGCCGGCGATCGTCGGCAGCGAGAATGCGGACCTGCTCAATTACCGGCGGCTGCATCCCGACTATCCGCACGAAAGCATCGCCGACCAGTGGTTCGACGAAGCGCAGTTCGAGAGCTATCGCGCGCTGGGCTGCCACATCGTCGACTGCGCGCTGGGAGAAGCGGCGCGCCAGGCCCGGCGCCCCGGCGGCGAGCACGATATCGCGCGGCTGTGCGCGCAGCTGCTCGAACGCGGTACAACCACGGCGACGCCGAACGGTGCGGGCGGGCACTGACGGCGTACCCGGCGCGGCGGCTACTCGCCTGCGGTCTCGCTGTCCTTGTCCTTGCTGCCGATCTGCTTGATGCCGCGCCGCGCCAGCCCTTCCCTGAGCAGGAATTCGATTTCCGCGTTCACGCTGCGCAAGTCGCGCGCGGCCAGGCGCTGCAGTTCTTCCCACAGCGCCGGGTCGATCCGCAAGGGATACGCTTTTTTACCTGGACTTGCCATCTGGTCGGCTGCTAGTTGTACAGGGTGCCCGTGTTGACGATCGGCTGGGTTTCCTTGTCCGAACACAGCACCACCAGCAGATTGCTGACCATCGCCGCCTTGCGCTCGTCGTCGAGTTCGACGATGCCGCGCTCCGACAATCCCTTCAGTGCCGCTTCCACCATGCTCACGGCGCCGTGCACGATCTTGGCGCGGGCGCTGATGATCGCTTCGGCCTGCTGGCGGCGCAGCATCACCTGGGCGATCTCGGCGGCGTAGGCCAGGTGGGTCAGCTTGGCGTCGAGCACCTCCACCCCGGACGCTTCGAAGCGCGCCTGCAGCTCGTTCTTGAGCGACTCGGCCACCACGTCCATGCCGGCGCGCAGCGTGGTTTCGCCCTGCGTCAGATCTTCGCCCTCGTCGTAGGCGTATTGCGAGGCCAGGTGGCGCAGCGCGGCTTCGGCCTGGATCGACACATAGCGCTCGAAATCGTCGACCTCGAACACAGCCTGGGCGGTATCGCGCACGCGCCAGACCACGGCCGCGCTGATCTCGACCGGATTGCCGCGCTTGTCGTTGACCTTCAGCGTCGGCGCGTTGAAGTTACGCACGCGCAGCGACAGCCGGCGCTTGACGTACAGCGGGAAGGCCCAGCGCAGGCCTTCGTTGCGGTCGGTGCCGATGTACTTGCCGAACAGGGTCAGGATCGCGCTTTCGTTCGGCTGCAGCATGAACAGGCCACCCAGGCAGATGGCACCGGCCAGGCCCGCCAGCACACCGCCGACAAAATGCAGCAGGCCGCTGGTCTGCCCGGTCCCTGAATTGAACAGGTAGAAGGAAATCAGCAGCAGGGCGATGCCGGCCCCGGCGGCCAGGTAACCGTTCGCGGACGAGAACGCCTTTTCACGGCGAATGTGTGCTGCATTCATGCTCGACTCCTGTGAGTGTGGATGACATCAAAGTGATATCACTTTAGGATGAGCGAAAATTATTGTCAAGCAATTTTGGAAACAGAAAAGCGGCCGGCGGCGTATGCCGCAGGGTCAGATCACCGCGGACGTACTCTTCGCCGCGTCCGCATGCTCAAGGCGCTTGACCAGCAACTGGTCGACCCGATAATGATCGACGTCGAGCACCTCGAAGCGCATGCCTTCGTGTTCGACGCTGTCGGTCGGCTTGGGCACCTTGCGCAGCATGTACATCATGAATCCAGCCGCCGTTTCGTAATGCTCTTCTTCCGGCAGCGATTCGAGTTCGAGCACGCGCTTCATGTCCGCCACCGGCGTGCTGCCGTCGATCAGCCATGAACCGTCGTCGCGCTGCATGGCCTGCTGGTCCGCTTCCAGCGGACCGCCCCAGCGCCCCATCACGGTGACCATGATGTCGCTCAGCGTGATCACGCCGACCACCAGCGCGTACTCGTTGATGACGACGGCGAAGGTCTCCTTGGTCGAGCGGAAGCGGTCCAGCAATTCGGACAGCGTCAGCGTATCCGGAATGATCAATACCTTGCGGATGCTCGATTCGTTCAGGTGGAACTGCGACTGGTTGTTCAGCAGGCGCACCAGGATGTCGCGCGTATCGACATAACCGATCACGCGGTCGATCACGCCATCGCACACCGGGAATTTCGACAGCGAGTGCTGCGCGATCTTTTGGCGGATGCTCTCTTCCGATTCCTTCAGCGTGAAGAACACCACGTTGTCGCGCGTGGTCATGGTCGACGTCACCGCGCGCGATTCGAGTTCGAACACGTTCTCGATGAAGTGCTGCTCCTGCTTCTGCAATACCCCGGCCTGGGCGCCGGCTTCCACCACCGCCGAGATTTCGTCGAAGGTGATGCGGTCTTCGCGCGTCATCTCCACGCCAAACAGCCGAAACAGCACGTTCGCGACCTTGTTCAAGGCCCAGGAGAATGGCCGGAACAGGCGGATGATCAGCAGCACCGGGCGAATCACCGCCATCGCCGTGGTCTCCGGCGCAATCATCGCCAGGCGCTTGGGCATCAGATCCGAAAACAAGACGAACAAGGTGGTGACGAATACGAACGACAGCACGAAGGCCACGTTGTCGCGCCCCGGACCGCTATAGAACAGCGACAGCCAGTCATAGAAATACGGCCGCAATGCGCCCTCGCCCAGGATACCGCCGAGAATCGCGATCGCATTCAGTCCCAGCTGCGAGGCGGCGAAAAAGTCGGCCGATTGTGCCTGCAGCGAGATCACTTTCTGCGCGCGCTCGTCGCCCGCCTCGGCCAGCAGTTTCAGTTTGATCTTGCGTGCGCCGGCCAGCGAGATTTCGCTCAGCGACAAAAAACCGGCGGCCAGCACCAGTACCGTCAGTACAGCCAAATGTTCAAACAAGCTCATGGGATATCCGGCATTCTTATTGTTGGAAGATCTTCTTTATACAAACAATTTATCACGCGCGAGTGTACTGATCGCGACAGTTGCCGGATGGCTGAGACGGCGTTCGGTGGTCAGCGCATACACCTGCTCCACCACCGCGTCGACCTGGCCGATCGCCACCACTTCGTGCTGGCTGCACACCTGCGGCGCAATGACGGTCGGCGCGAAGAACACCCCCGCGCCGGATTGGCCGAAGGCCTGCATCATGGCGCTGTCGTCGAATTCGCCCACCACGTGCGGGTGCACCTCGCTGTGCTCCAGCCAGCGCAGCAGGCGCTGGTGGATGGCGAAATCCTCGCCCGGCAGTAGCAATGGCGCATTGTGCAGGCAGGCCGGGAAGTCCGGCCCCAGACGCTCGGCCAGCTCGGCCGTGGCGAACGCGGTCATCGGGCTTTCGCCCAGCAAGTGGTTATAAGCACGCACGCTGAAATGCGGCGGAATCGGGCGGTCGGCCATCACCAGGTCGAGCCGGTGCACCGCCAGGTCGGCCACCAGGCTGTCCAGGCGCCCTTCGCGGCAGATCAGTTTAACGGGCTCGTCCAGCTTCAGCGCCGGTTCCACCAGCTGGCAGGCGATCAGTTTCGACACCGAATCGGCGCAGCCGACCCGGAACGAGATGGTAGTGAAATTCTGGTCGCGCACCACTTCCAGCAGCTCGTCGCCGGTGCTGAAGATGTGCTCGGCATAGCTGAGGATGCGGCGGCCGGTCTCGGTCAGTTCGAGGTTGCGCCCTGCCCGGCGAAACAGTTCCACGCCCAGCGTATCGGCGAATTCGGTCAGCTGGCCGGACACCGATTGCGGGGTCAGGTGCAGCTGGGCGGCGGCCTTGGCGATGCTGCCGGTTTTCGCCACCATCCAGAAATAACGCAGGTGCTTATAGTTGAGTGATGACATGGCTAACCTGTAAACATCGAAAAAATCGAATCCAGAACCAATGATATTCGAATTGTACGATGGATGCAGGCCCCATATAGTGAGGTATTCAATCACTACCTCGGGAGAACAGATGCACATGCACTGCGGGAGGACCTCATGAACGGTCTGGAAACAATTGCTAGCGGCCCAATGTGGGCTGCCTTCGTCGGCTTCGTCCTGATCATGCTGGCGCTCGACTTGTTCGTCTTTGGCGGCAACAAGGCGCACAAGGTCAGCGTCAAGGAAGCCGGTATCTGGTCGCTGGTCTGGGTCAGCTTGGCGCTGCTGTTCAACGGCGGCCTGTGGTGGTATCTGAACGGAACGGTTGGCTCTGAAATCGCCGACCAGAAAGCGCTCGAATTCTTCTCAGGCTACCTGATCGAGAAAGCGCTGTCGGTCGACAACGTGTTCGTGTTCCTGCTGATCTTTACCGCGTTCCAGGTGCCGCAGCAGTACCAGCGCCGCGTGCTGATCTACGGCGTGCTGGGTGCGATCGTGATGCGCGCCATCATGATCAGTGCCGGCGCCTGGGTCGTGAGCGAATTCAGCTGGGTGCTGTACATCTTCGGCGCCTTCCTGCTGTTCACCGGTATCCGCATGCTGGTGGCGGTCGATGAAGAGCCGGACGTGGCCAACAACCCGGTGCTGAAGCTGGCGCGCAAGCACCTGCGAGTGGCCGATGGCGAGCATGGCGAGAAGTTCTTCGTCATGAAGGATGGCCTGCGTTACGTGACGCCACTGTTCCTGGTGCTGATCCTGATCGAGGTGACCGACCTGATCTTCGCGGTGGACTCGATCCCGGCGATCTTCGCGATCACGACCGACCCGTTCATCGTGTTCACGTCGAACATGTTCGCGATCCTGGGCTTGCGTGCGCTGTACTTCCTGCTGGTTGACGTGGCCGACCGCTTCCACCTGCTCAAGTACGGCCTGGCGATGGTGCTGACCTTCATCGGTGTCAAGATGCTGATCATGCCGTGGTACCACGTGCCGGTGCAGGCGTCGCTGACGGTGGTGGCGGTGCTGATCGCGGGTAGCTGTATCGCCAGCGTGTTGATCACCAAGAAGGACGACGCCAAGTAATCCAGGCTTCGTTGAAAGAGGCCCGAGTTTCGGGCCTCTTTTTTTTTGCGCGCCGCAAGCGCGCCTCAGTAACCGCGGCGCGAACGGGCCGGCCGTGCGGACGGCGGCTTGGCCAGTGGCTTATTCATCGGCTTGTTCACCGATTTCAGCGCCGGCTTGTCGTCCGGCGCCGGCGCGTCCGCCTTGGCCTCATCCGCCGCGCCCTGCTCTTCTTCTGGCTTGGGCAGCAGCGCATTCACCTGCTCCATCAGCTGCGCGAAGCGCCCCTGCCCCGGCTGCAGCTTGTCGACCCGCTCCAGGATCGCGCGCGCCTCGAGTTCGAGCTCCTGTTCGTAGCCGCGCTGCTGCATGTGCGAGACCAGGATCTGCACCGCGTTGAACAGCACGCGCACATTGTCAGGCAAGCGCTCGCGCGCCTGGCGCATCCACTCCACCGCTTCGCGCAGCTTGCCGGTCTTCCACAGCACCACGCCCTGGTTCATCAGGTCCACCGCTTCCTTGCGCGCGGTGCGGATCATGACGGCGCCTTCATCGGTCAGGCGCGCCTTGTCGAAGATCTTCTGGATCTCGTCCTGCAGCAGCGTGTTGTCGTGGTTGTTGCGCACCACATGGCACAACACCTCGCTCGGCGTCTCCTTAAGGCCGACCGCGAACAGCATGGTCGCCATCTCGATGCAGATCGCGCTGCCGGGACGCGCCGGATCCTGCTGCAGCATCGCCTCCAGTTCGTCGCCGGCGCGGCGCGCGTTGTCGCCGTCGCCGCTTTCATGGAACACCAGGCCCTCGGTGATCTTGGCGCGCAGGCGCATGAATTCGTGTTCGGTGCCGCTGCCGCTGCCAAACTCGCGCTGCGCCAGCAGCAGCAACTGCAGCGCGTCCTTGGTCTCGTTCTTCAGGCCGCACACGCGCGCCAGGCCGAGGTAGGCGTCGGGCGTCTTGCGGATCGAGTATTCGCCGATCACCAGGCATTTGCGGAAGGCCTTCTCGGCCAGCGGGATGTTCCCGAGCCGCAGCGCGGCCTGGCCCAGGCTGCGCTGGCGCGGCACCGAATTGGGCGACAGCCGCGCCGCGCGCTCCAGGATCGCGGCCGCTTCTTCGTGCTGGCCCATGCCCTGATAGGCCAGTGCCAGCTGGTCGTAGGCGTCGATGTAGTGGCGGTTTTCGGCGACGATGGTCTGGAACATCTGGCGCGCCTGCTCGAATTCGCCGTCGGCCAGGCGGATCTTGCCCAGGCCGGCGCGCGCCCAGTGGTATTCGCGCTGCGCCAGCACCTGCTCGTAGACTTCGCGCGCGCGCGCCGGCTGGCCGCTGCGCTCGAACATGCGCGCCTTCATGCGCAGCAGGTCGATCAGGTGGGTCTTGCCGGTGGCCGCGATCTGCTCGTCGCACAGGCGCGCCGCGCGCAGGTAGTCCTTTTCAACGACGGCCTGGTCGATGGGGCGCAGCACCTGCTTCTTGCGCCACACGCGGTTCAGGCGCGTGAGCAGCACGCCCTCGGTGATCGGCTTGACCAGGTAGGCGTCCGGCTGGTGCTCGGCTGCGCCCATCACCGATTCGACGCTCTTCTCGGCCGACACCATCACGAACACGGACGACGGCAGCAGCAGCTGGCGCACGCGCGCTTCTTCCAGCACCTGCTGGCCGTTCTTGCCCTCGCCCAGGTTGTAGTCGCACACGACCACGTCGTAGCGCAGCTTGGCCAGCAGCGCCATCGCTTCGCCACCGCTCGAGGCCTGGTCGATGTTCTTCGCGCCCAGGTTGCGCAGGCTTTCGCGCAGCAGCTGGCGCACGCCGATGAAATCGTCGACCACCAGGCAGTTCTTGCTGGCCCAGTCGATCTGTTCCAGCACTTTGACGGGGGCTGGAGCGGCCGGCGCCTCTGGCGCGGCGTCAGCTGCTGCTGCGACGGCAGCGCCGTCGGCGGGCGCGTTGGACATGTTCATGGCAGGGTCAGGATGAAGCAGCCGCCGCCCATCCGGCCGCCGTTCTCGAGGCGCACCGCGCCGACGCGATCGCGATGGCGGTGCATGCGCGCCACTTCGCTGGCGAAGTACAGGCCCAGGCCGGCGCTGTTGGTCAGGAAGTCGACGCCGCTGGCCGGTGTGCCGGCCGCCAGCAGCGCCGGCGGGAAGCCGTCGCCATTGTCTTCGACGCGGATCTCGACCCCGTCGCCGTCCACGCCACGCACGCTCAGGGCGATGCGGTCGCGCGTGTAATGCACGGCGTTGTTGACCGCATGCGAGACCACGCCCACGATCAGGTCTTCGTCGACGTGCGCCACCAGTTCCGGATCGACGTCGAGTTCGAGCGCGATGCCGCGCGACTCCAGCAGCACGCGCGCCAGCGCCACCACCTGCTCCACCAGCTGACCCGCTTCCAGCGGCTGCATGTCGAACGGATAAGCGGGCTTGCCGACCTGCTTGTACAGCGCCAGCAGCTGCATCAGGTTGTCGTTCAGGCGGCGCGTCTGGTACAGCATCTGCGCCATCTGCGGATACGCCTTCTCGGTCTGCGGCGACGCGTCGTCGAGCAGGCGTTCCAGCGTGCCGGACAGGACGCTGATCGAGTTCTTCATGTCATGGGCGGTGGACGCCAGGAACAGGAACAGCTCGGGCGAATGTTGCGATTCTTCCATCCGGACGACCTCCTTGGCCGCATAAAGTTGCTAGCGGTAAATTATACCTGCGTGGATTTGACATTTCGCGTGGCCGGACAGCGTACTACGTCACCTTTTGCGCCGACACAACGGTCAAGCTCCGTCATCGAAGCCTGCCGGCGCACGACTGCTGCGGCGCGCGCGCAGCACGAAGCGGGCCGGATCGAGCGCGTCGACCAGCGCCATCTCCAGCGGCAGCGGTTCGCCTTCCAGCTGCGCGGCGAGCAGTTCGGCCGCCAGCGGCGCCCAGATCAGGCCGCGCGACGCGTAGCCGAGCAAGCCGTAGAGGCCCGGATGGCGCGGCACGTCGCGCAAGCGTTCGGTGGCGCCGGCGGCGGCGAAATCCGGCAGGCGGCCGACCAGCGGCAGGCGGTCCGGCGCCACGCAGCGAAAGCCCACGCGTCCCGCCAGCGGCGCGCCTTCGGCCGCCATGGGGTCCGACACCAGCGCGCGCAGGCGCTCCACGTTTTCCTGCTGGCTGGCGGCGCGCAGCTGCGGATCGGCGTCGAGGTCGTAGGTGGCGCCGGCGCAGGTGACGCCGCTGTTCGATGGCGTCAGGTAGGCTTCGCGGCACAGCACCAGCGGCAATTGCGGCGCGTGTTCCGGGGCCAGGTGCGTGACCTGGCCGCGCAGCGCCTGCAGCGGCAGGTCCCGGGTCTGAGGCATGCGGCGCGCGCCGGCGCCGCTGGCCAGGATCACGGTCGGGGCGCGGCCCAGTTGCGTGCCATCGGCCGCGCGCGCCAGCCATTCGTCGCCGTCGCGTTCCAGCGTGACGTCGCCGGCATCGAAGCGCGTGGTGAGCAGATCGCCGCACGACGCCAGCATCGCCGCGCACACGCTGCCGGGACGCGCCCAGCCGCCTTGCGGGAACAGCCAGCCGCCATCCGGCGCGGGCAGGCCGAGCAGCGCCGCGGCCTGCTCCGGCTCCAGCCAGCGCGCGAAGTCGGGCGGCGTCGCGCCATCGAGCGCGATCGCGCGCGACACGGCGGCGTGGCCGGCGTCGCGCGCCAGCTGCAATACTCCGCACTGGGCGCCGTCGAAAGCGCGGCCGATGCCGCCCAATTGTTCCCAGTAGCGCAGCGCGTACAGATAGGCCGCGCGCGTGAGGCGGGTCGGAATGTTGTCGTCGCGCGAGAGCAGCGGCATGAAGATGCCGGCCAGGTTGCCCGAGGCTTCCATCGCGGCTTGGCGGTGTCGCTCGACCAGCGTGACCTGCCAGCCGCGCGCGCGCAGGCGGGCGGCGGCAGCGCAGCCGGCCATGCCGGCGCCGAGCACCAGCGCGCGCCGCTCCGGTGGCGGCGTGACGGGCAGGCGCGGCTTGCGGCTGGCGAAGACGGCATCGTCTGCACCCTCGAAGGCGAAACCCTGTGCCTGCAGTGCTGCGCGCTGGTCGGCATCGAGGCCAGGGGCGGCGAGCCGCGCGCCCAGCGCCGTCAGGCGTGCCAGCGGGCGCACGAAATCGGTGCCATCCACGGTGTGTAGGCGGATCGCGTCGAGGTGCGCATTCAGCTGTGTCAGCGCACCTTCCAACGGCGCCGCCAGCAGATCGAGCGTGACGTTGGCGTCCGGCTGCGCAATGCGGTGAAAGCCCGGCTGCAAACCGCCGGCCAGCGCGATCACGTGCAGGTGTGCAGGGCGCTGCGGATCGGCGCGCCAGGTCTCGACCAGTTCAGCGAAGCGGCGGCCGTCGCCATGGTCGCTGTCGAAGACGGTGTAGCGCGTGCGGCCGCGCCAGTGTTCCTGGAGCTGCATGCTCAACGCCCCGTGCGGCAGATGCAATCCGTGGCGTGGTCGTCCACCATGCCGATGCCCTGCATGTAGGCGTAGACGATGGTCGAGCCGACGAACTTGAAGCCGCGTCTGGACAGGTCTTTCGAGATGCGGTCCGACAGTTCGGTGCGCGCCGGCCGCTCCGCCGTGGCCCAGTTGTTCACGATCGGCTTGCCGTCGACGAAGGCCCACAGGTAGTCGTTCAGGGTCAAGCCCTGCGCGCGCAGCGCCAGGTAAGCCTTGGCGTTGGTGATCGCGGCGGCGACCTTCAGGCGGTTGCGCACGATGCCGGCGTTGGCCAGCAGCTCGGCCACTTTGGCGTCGTCGTAGACCGCGATTTTTTCCGCGTCCCAGCCGTCGAAGGCGGCGCGGTAGTTCTCGCGCTTGTTCAGGATGGTCTCCCACGACAGACCGGCCTGCGCGCCTTCGAGATTGAGCATCTCGAACAGCACGTTCTCGTCGTGGCACGGCACGCCCCACTCGTTGTCGTGGTAGGCAAGGTAGCGCGGATTGAGCGGGTTGGCCCAGCTGCAGCGGATGATGGTCGTCATCGCGCCAGTATAAATCAGGCCGGTGGCGTCTTCAGCGCCGGCTGCGGCTGCAGGTCGAGCACCGCCACCATTTCGCCTTCCTCGTCGATCTCCGTTTCGACGAAGCCGAAGCTGGCGTAGAAGTTTGACGCGACCTCGTTGCCGGGCACGTAGCTGATCCATACCTTGCAGGCGACAGGGTCGCTGCGGATCTCGTCGAGCAGCGACTGTAACGCCCGCCGGCCAAGGCCTTGACCTTGGCGCCGGCAATCGACCATGAAGCGCCAGATGCTGTATTTGCCTGCTTCGTCCTCGCTCCCGTCGAGCACGACGAACATCATGAAGCCGACCACCTCTTCGCCTGCGTAGATGGCGCGCGTGTGGTAGTTCGGATAAAAACTGGCCTGCGCGATCGAGTACGAATTCGATGCCAGGAATTCGCGCTGGTGCGGATGCAACTGAAGATCCATCAGCGCTTCGAAATTGTCCCGGCTCACCGGGCGCAAGCTCACATCGGGCGTCACCGGCGCCATTACTTGCGCGACGCCTGTTGGCGAATACAGGCCAGCACCTCGTCGATGCGGCCGTCGTTCACCAGCTGCGCCGGCGTGCGCTCGCCCAGCTCGGCCAGTGGCGCGTTCATCCAGCGATCGGCGGCCTCGTCACTACCGAGCACGCCACGCGCCTCGTGCATGACAGCGTAGTACGACTGGGCCTTGCGCGACTGCGCCTGGAAGTGCGCCTGCAGCGAGGCGATGTCGAGGGAAGGACGTTCGGGATCGGTCATGGAAAAGCGCTGGATTGAATGACGAAGTGGGCCTGGAGCGCATCGCCCCAAGCCCGCATCATACCCTGTCACCGCGCCGTAAAGCATGCCGACGCCTCGATCGCCTGCGCCAGGGCGTCCACGGCGCGCCGCAGCTCGCCTGACGGCACGGCGGCGAAGCCGAGCACCAGCCCCGGCTCCACCGCGCAGGCCGGCGTGGCGGCGGGATGCGTGAAGTAGCCGAGCGTGCGCAGTTCGACCCCGGCCTGCTGCGCCCTGCGCTCCACCTCGTCTTCGCGCGGAATGTTCCCCTCGCGATCGGGCCTGAAATGCACGCACAGGTCGAGGCCTGCGTCCGACGGTCCGCACACCAGGCGTTCGTCCAGCCGCGCGCCCAGCGCATCGAGCAGCGCCGCGCGCCGTTCGCCGTACGCGGCGCGGGTGCGCCGGATGTGGCGCGCGAAGTGTCCCTCGGCGATGAAATCGGCCAGCACGGCTTGCGGCAGGATGGCGCTGTGGCGGTCGACCACCGCTTTCGCGCGCGACAGCGGTTCGACCAGCGCCGGCGGCGCCACCACGTAGCCCAGCCGCAGTGCCGGAAACAGCACCTTCGACAGCGTGCCGACATAGATCACGCAGCCGGCGCGGTCCAGGCTTTGCAGCGAGGCCAGCGGCGCGCCGGTATGGCGGTACTCGCTGTCGTAGTCGTCCTCGATCACCCAGGCGCGGTTGGCGCCCGCCCACCACAGCAGTTCCAGCCGGCGCGCCAGGCTCATGGTCACGCCCAGCGGCAACTGGTGCGAGGGCGTGGCGAACACCATGCGCGCGTCCGGATAGTGGCGCGCGCCGTAGGCGACGTCCATGCCCTCGGAAGTCACCGGCACGCTGCAGATGCGCGCCCCGGCCACGCTCATCGGCGCGGCCGCGCCCTGGTAGCCGGGCGATTCCATCCATACGCCGTCGCCCGGCGCCAGCAGCAGTTGCGCCAGCAGGTACAAGGCCTGCTGCGAACCCGAAGTGATGACGATCTGCTCCGGCGTGCAGACCACGCCGCGCGAAGCACGCAGGTAAGCGCACAGCAGTTCGCGCAGCGGCGCATGGCCGCCCGGAGGGTTGTAGCCCAGGTGCGGACCGGGCCGGCGCAGGTGGCGCGTCTCGAGCTTGCGCCACAGGTCGAACGGGAACAAATCCAGCCCCGGCATGCTGGGGCGGAAGGCGCGGATCGGGCCGTCGGGATAGCGCACCCGGGCCATGGCGCCGGCCAGCGCGGCGCCGCGTTCGGGTAGCGGGCGCAACAGCTCCGGGGCGAGTGGGGGCACGAGTGGCGACGCGCAGGGCGGCGCCGGCTGTGGCAAGGCGGCATCGACGAACGTGCCCTGCCCGACGCCGCCGCGCAGGTAGCCTTCGGCGGTCAGCTGGTCGTAGGCGGCCAGCACGGTCTGGCGCGAGACGCCCAGCTGGCGCGACAGCGTGCGCGTGGACGGCAGGCGCGCGCCGGGCGCCAGCGCGCCGCGCAGGATGGCGTCCTTCAGGCGCGCATACAGCTGGCGAAACAGGGGAACGGCGCCGCCGCGCTCGAGGGGGGCGGCGGCAAGCAGATCGTGAAGGTGCATGGCAGGCCCGCGAATTGGACCGCTCATCTTCGCGGGAATTGGTTATTTCTGCAAGCCAATGCCGGCCGTATGATCGGCGCCAGTATTCAATGACCGATGGAGATCGCATGTACTGCCCTGCCCGCCTAGCCCAGACCGACACCAGCGCCCTGCACGCGCTCATCGCCGCCCATCCGCTGGCCATGCTGGTGAGTTCGCACGACGGCTTGCCGGACGCCGACCACCTGCCGTTCGAGCTGGTCACGGGCGGCGCACATGGCATCCTGCGCGCCCACGTGGCGCGCGCCAACCCGGTGTGGCGCCGCGCCGGGCAGCCGGTGCTGGCGGTGTTTCGCGGGGCGTCCGGCTATGTCACGCCGGACCGGGTCGAGAAAGCGCAGAACGGCGGACGCGTGGTGCCGACCTGGGCCTATGACGTGGTGCACCTGCACGGCACGCTGCGCACGATCGACGACCCGGCCTGGCTGCGCACGCTGGTCGCGCGCCAGACCGATCGCCACGAAGCGGCGCAGCTCGACCCGTGGTCGGTGACCGATGCACCGCACGCCTACACCGAGGCGCTGCTGAAAGCCATCGTCGGTATCGAAATCGTGGTGGAACGTATTGAAGGGAAATGGAAGCGCGAACCCATGCGCCAAGATATAGCGCCGCAGAAATGACAACGCGGGCCGAAGCCCGCGCCGATCCTGGAGAAGACGGGAACGCCGGCGTCATGCCGGTCGCTCCCGCATCCTGGATTACATGCCGGCGTGCGACGAGCCGGTCGAGCCCGAGCTGCCCGAGCTGCCCTTGGCGCCCGATGCCAGCTGCTGGGCGTGCTTCAGGTGCTCTTCGACCACCGGAATCATCTTGGTCACTTGCGCCTTGACGTCAGCATCCTTGGTGTCCTTCTCGGCCTTCTTCAGCTTGGCCAGGGTTTCCTTGTGCGCTGCCACGCCGCCCTGCTGGGCATAGGCTTTGTCGAACGCGTCGCCGCTCATTTTTTCCAGCTTGGCCGATTGCGCCTTGTGCTTGGCGTCCAGCTCGGTCGGCAGGGTCACGCCCTTCGACTGGGCCAGGGTCTGCACTTCGGTCAGTGCGGCGCCGTGATCGGCGATCATCTTGTCGGCGAAGGCCTTGACGTCGGCATTCTGGCTCTTGCTCTGCGCCAGCTTGCCCATCGCGACTTCGGCCATGTTCGACATGCCCATGTCCATGATCGCCTTACGGTCGGCGCTGGCCAGCTTGGTGGCGCCGGCGCTTGCCGATTGGCCTGCTGCCGGCGCGGTTTGTGCCTGCACGCCAGCCGAACCGAACATCGCTGCTGCAACCGACACTGCCAGCAGGCTCTTGATCATTTGTTTCTTCTGCATGTTGTTCTCCTGTCTGAAATAGGATGGGACTCGCGCTCCGCTCGATGCGGCCTCGCTCGCCTGATTGTTTTTGACGTTTGGCTTGTGCCCGACGACCAGCCGCTCATGCGTCTGTTCGTTATCAACGACACAAGATCGAGTGGGCTGAGTGTATCGCTGTGTGTTCAAGACTAGCGCGCGATACGTTTCGGAAATAACAATAAAAAAAGCCAGCCGAAACGGCTGGCTTTGACCAGGATTTGACCCGTAGGGTTGGCGGCTCCGCCGCCGACGCGGTGATAGTCAGCAGCACGATCATCCGGCAGGATATCGGAGCTGCCAACCCTACGAGTCACTGACGCGGTTTTAACGGAACTGCAGCGCTGCCGTCAGGTCGCCCGGCCCGCGCGCACCGCGCGCGGCGAAGGCTTCGTTGCGCGTCTGCAGGCCCTGCAGCAGCGGCAAGCCGTGCAGGCGCGTGATGAAGCGCAGGATCGAGGTGGTGTCGTAGAAGTTGTGGTCGACCGCGCCGCGCTTGGCGTGCGGCGATACCACGATCGCCGGAATGCGCGAACCCGGGCCCCAGCGGTCGCCCTGCGGCGGTGCCACGTGGTCCCACCAGCCGCCGTTCTCGTCGAAGGTGATCACCACCACCATGTCCTTCCACTGCGGCGACTTCTTCAGGTGCTCGATGATGTTGGCCACGTGCGCGTCGCCCGACTCGATGTCCGAGTAGCCCGCGTGCAGATTCAGGTTGCCTTGCGGCTTGTAGAACGCCACCGCCGGCAGCTTGCCGGCCACCGCGTCGGCCAGGAACTTGTTCGAGATCGGGCTGTCGCCCAGACCGCCGTCGCGCAGGTGTTCCGCGCGTTCCTTGGTGCCGGGCGCGAACTGCTTGAAGTAGTTGAACGGCTGGTGGTGGAACTGGAAGTTGGGGCGGCTGCCGGCGCCGCGGCCATCCAGCGCCGCCTGCATGCCGCCGCCGTACCAGGCCCAGCTTACGCCGCGCTGCGACAGCAGGTCACCGATGGTGTCATAGGTCTGCGGCGGCAGCGTCGATGCGTCCGCCGGGTCGGCGTGCAGCGGGTCGCCGTCCGGGGCCGGACGCACCCAGCTCGGCTGGTACGGCGGCGCCATGGTGTTGACCGCGTAGCCGTCCGGCGTCATGGCGCCGTTGCGCACGAACTTCGGCGCGCCTTCCAGCGCCGACTTGGGCGAATTGGGGGCCAGCGCCAGGCGCACGCCTTGCGGGCCGTCTTCCAGCACCGCGATCTTGTTCTTGGCCGCGGTCTCGTGGGCGTTGAAGTATTCCGGCACCCGGCCGCTGATCAGGAACTGGTGGTTCAGGTACGAGCCGCCGAAGGCCGCCATGAAGAAGTTGTCGCACAGCGTGTATTCGCGTGCGATCTGCCACAGGCCCAGGGTCTTCGAGGTTTCGCCGTAGTGGCCCATCACCATGCCGCCGGCGTCGGCCCAGGCCGTGAACATATCGTTCTTGCCGCCGTTGATCTGCATCTGGTTGTGATAGAACTGGTGCACCAGGTCGCGCGTGATGACCGCTTCAGGCAGCGGCATGCCGTCGGCGTCCTTCAATGCAAACGGGGCGTTGGGCAAGCCATCCGATTGGGCTTCGGTGGTGATGTAGTCCTTGCCGCCGATGTTCTGGCGGCCTGGCACCACGCCGCCCCAGGTCTTGGGCAAGGTCGGCAGGACCGAACCGTCGCGGTCGCGCTGCTGTACGGCGGCGGCGGGCGCGTTGGCCAGCGGCGCGGCCAGGCCGGGGAAGTCGGCGAACAGGTTGTTGAAGCTGCGGTTCTCGAGATAGATCACGACCACGTTCTTGACGTGGGCGCGCAGCTTGGCGTCGAGCGAGCCTTTGGCGGCCGGCTTGGCCGGGGTTGCAGCAACAGCGGCGCCTGGCAGCGCGCCGGCGCCGGCCACCACGCCGGCGGCCGCGGCGGCCTGGAAGATGCGCCTGCGGGAAGGATTATCGGGTTGCTGGGTGGTTGTCTCGACCTGGTCTTGCTCGTGCACGTGCTTCTCCTGATGACGGCCGGCATGGCCGCGAAAGGAGAATTATCCGCCTGATTTACAGATGGAAACAAGCAATACCGAGCCGGGCCGTCAAACGGTTGTCACATTTCGGCGGCAGAATGGCTCTGCTCCTTGGGAAGGGCATGGCGGCGCAAGCCGCCCTACCGGCGCCGGCGGTCGGGAAATATACCGGCACCAATTCCTAGTTCGACATCCCCTGCGGCATCCGCGCCGCAGGCTCTGCCGGAAGAATCATCCGTACAGCGGAATCAGGATGTCGAACGCATTGTCCGGCCGCTCGCCATCGTCGGCCCCGGGCGTGAAGCGGCGGTCGTAACGTTCCAGGCGCAGCGCCTCTTCATCCGGCACCATGCCCAGCTGCTCGATCGCGGCAAAGCCGGTGGTGTACGTGGTCTGCAGGCGCGACACCGGCCCGCGATGGGTCAGCACCGCATAGCGCCGCGCGGGAATGCGCAGGCCGATCATGCCCGGCGGCAGATCGTTGAGATCGGCCACTTCGGTGGCGATGCACTCGATGTGCACGCCGGCGTTTTCCTGCACGCTGATGCCATAGCGCAGGTCTTTTTTCTCGCCCAGCTCTTCTTCGCGTCCCAGGAAGTCTTTCCAGACTTCCGGAATATCCGCTTCCAGAACCGATAACGGAGCCGCAATAGGCAGGCCGGCGAGCTTCATTTCAGGTAGTGTAACGGTTGAGATGTGCATGATATCGTCTATGCCAAAGGACGAAACGATTATAGCCTTAACTGTTCGACAATATTGGCACGCCCGCAATCGTGCGCGTGACATTGTCGGTTCCAGGCGACTACTCCGGGAGACACACAATGCAATCCTCGCTCAAAGCCCTGCTGAAGGAACTCGAAGCCTTCGGCCGCCAGCATGATTCCGCCAGCGCCGAGCACGGCAGCCGCATGCTCAACATTACACCCGATACCGGCGAATTCCTGACCGTATTGATTCGCGCCACCGGCGCCACCCGCATCCTCGAGCTGGGCACGTCGAACGGTTATTCGACGCTCTGGTTGGCCGAGGCCGCCGGTTCGGGCGCCGTGGTTACGACGGTCGAGTTCTCGCCGCAAAAGACCGCGCTGGCGCGCACCAACTTCGCCCGTTCGGGCCTGCAGGAGCGCATCCGCCAGATCGAAGGCGAAGCCGGCGCCTACCTGGCCGGCTGCGACGACGCCAGCGTCGACCTGCTGTTCCTCGATTCCGAGCGGCGCGCCTACACCGACTGGTGGCCCCAGCTGGCACGGCTACTGCGCCCGGGCGGCCTCATGGTGGTGGACAACGCAATCTCGCACGCGCAGGAGCTGGCGCCGTTCATGCAGGCGGTGCGCGAACAAGGCGGCTGGAGCTGCAGCCTGGCGCAGGTGGGCAAAGGGCAGTTCATGGCCGTCAAGCACTGATCCGGGCTCGGCAAGCGGCGCCTTGCCTGCAGCTCATGCCGCGTTTTTTGCAATCCATCGCACGGGCCGCGCGGCCCGGACGGACGCTGCCTAGAATGGCTTCATCAACTCACCGGAGACAGCCATGAAACGCATCGCGATCGCAGTCCTTCTTTCCCTCGCCACCTTCTCGAGCCAGGGCGCCGAACAGGTCCGCAACGCGACCCCGTTCAAGACCATCAATGCGCACGGCCCGGTGAGCCTGGTGGTGGAAGTCGGCAAGGCCCATTCGATCCGCGTCGAAGGCTCGCAACGCTTCATCGATCGCGTCACCACCGAAGTGGTCAACGGCGAACTGCGCCTGGGCTACAAGGGAAAGAACGGCAACGTCAACATCAAGGACGAGGACCGGGTCGTGGTCACCCTGCCCGAGCTGACCCACTTCACCGGCGAAGGCGCCGGCCTGGTGGTGCTGAACAAGGTGCGCGGCGAGCGCTTCGACGTCGACTACCGCGGCGCCGGCAGCCTGCAGATGAACGGCCAGGTCCAGCGCCTGCGCCTGAATGCCGAAGGCGTGGGCGAAGTCGAGGCCAAGGACCTGGTGGCGCAGGACGCCGACGTGCGCTTCCGCGGCATCGGCGCGGTCAGCGTGCATGCGAAGAACCGGCTGCAGGCCGAAGTCCAGGGCATGGGCGAGCTGACCTATTACGGCAATCCGCGCACGCTGAGCAAGTCGGTGTCGGGCATCGGCAGCGTGGTGGCGGGCCGCTGAGCGCGGCTAATCGTTGACCAGTTCCAGCAGCACCTGGGCGTGGCACGGGCCGTCGAGGCGGCACCAGCAGGCCAGGTTGTGGCCGCGCAGCGCAACTTTCGCCTCCGCGGCGATGCGCTGCCCGGCGGGATCGTCGCGCAGCCAGCGCCGGTAGGCGGCCACCGCTTGTTCCACGCTCGGCATCGCGATGTAGCGTCCGGCCGGCGTGCCGGGCGCCAGCCCGGGCAGCACCGAGAACGGATTACCCCAGCGCCCGGGGCGCGCCACCGAGATCGTATCGGGCGGCATGCGCCAGCCCTTCTTCCTGCTTAATTGAACCCGTGTCGGCGCCATCGCGGTCTTTCATGATCGAACGCGCCGGCCATGCGGCGCGGTTCCATCATACCGCGGCCAGCTGTTCCTGCATGGCCCGCACACCGGCGTCGCCGCAGCTGGCGGCCAGGAAGTCGAGCAGCCGGTGCACGGTGTCGACCCTGGCGGCGTAGATGATGTAGCGCCCTTGCTGGCGCGGCGCCACCAGGCCGGCGTGGGTCAGTTCCTTCAGGTGGAACGACAGCGAGGATGCCGGCATCTGCAGCGAGGCGGCGATGCTGCTGGCGGACTGACCCTGGGGGCCGGCCTGCACCAGCAGGCGGAAGGCGGCGAAGCGCGATTCCTGGGCAAGCGCGGCGAGCGCCGCGATGGCGAGATTGGTTTGCATGCGATAGACAGTGGTTTCGGTCGGCGTGACCGCACCGGCCACGCTTCGAATTCTGTCGAATGACTTTGACAGGGTGATGACAAGCGTACGCCGGAGCAGCGCGCAGCCCGTCAATCCGTCTTGACGATGGCGAGAAAGCGCTGCAGCAGCTCGTTCAGGTTATGGCTGCCGCCATCGCCGATGAATCGCCCTTCGCGCACCTCGCATTCGATCCAGTCGGCCTTGCGCCGGCACTGGCGCGAGAACGGCACGACCAGGCCGGCCCAGGCGGTGTCCGAGAGATCGATCTCGACATGCCAGCCCGGTTTGTCGGTGGCGGTGATCGACATGCCACTGAGGTTTCCCCACGCGCTGTCGGATAGTTGACCCATGATTGATGCCTTGATGCTGGTGTTGCAAACGGCGCGGACGGTGCTCTGCCCGCGCCGCGACTAGGTTAGATGCCGTCGCCGTGCGGCACGGCGACGTCGGCCTGCGCGCGCTGGCGCGCCGCGTCGTCCATCAGCTCGTACCACATCGCGTTGAGCACACCGAAGGCGGCCGCCAGCGGCAGGCCGAGGATCCAGGCGAAATACCACATGATTGATTTCCTTTTGTCGAATGGGTTGTCGGATCAGTAGGCGTGGGTCTTGCCACCGCTGATGTCGCTCGGGTTCACCTTGCCCCACAGGACCTTGTAGACCCAGCTGGTGTAGGCGATGATCAAGGGCAGGAAGATGCAGGTCGCGACCAGCATGATGAACAGCGTCAGGTGGCTGGACGACGAATCCCACACCGTCAGGCTGGCCTCGGGCTGGATCGAGGACGGCAGGATGAACGGGAACATCGAGGCGCCCACGCTGAGCACGATGCCGGCGATCGACAGGCTCGAGGTCAGCATCGCCACGCCTTCCCAGCGCCGCACCAGCGCCATCACGGTCAAGAGCGCGCCGACGATGCCGGCGGCGGGTGCCAGCTGGGTCCAGGGATGGGCCGCGTAGTTGGCGAACCAGATGCCGCCGATGCCGGTTTCCACGGACTTGATCAAGGGGTTCGATGGACCGACGGTGTTGATGGCGCTCGTGATGCGGTAGCCATCGACGAAGTTCCACAGCAGTGCGCCGGCCAGCGCATACAGCACCACGGTGCCCAGGGCCGCGCGGATGCCCCAGGTACGGGAACGCGAGGCCACCGGACCGTCGGTCTTCAGCGCCAGCCAGGCGGCGCCGTGCATCACCAGCATCGACACCGACACCAGCCCGGCCAGCAGCGCGAACGGATTGAGCAGGCCGAAGAAGCTGCCTTCGTAGTAGATCTGCATGTCAGGCCCCAGGCGGAACGGCACGCCCTGCAGCACATTGCCCATGGCAACGCCGAAGATCAGCGACGGCACGAAACCGCCCACGAACAGGGCCCAGTCCCAGGTCGAGCGCCAGCGCGTCCCTTCCTTCTTGCTGCGGTATTTGAAGGCGACCGGACGCAGGATCAGCGCCAGCAGCACCGCCGCCATGGCCAGGTAGAAGCCGGAGAACGAGATCGCGTACAGCTGCGGCCAGGCGGCGAAGATGGCGCCGCCGCCCAGCACCAGCCAGACCTGGTTGCCTTCCCATACCGGGCCGACCGAGTTGATGACGACGCGGCGTTCGAGGTCGGTCTTGGCCACAAACGGCAGCAGCGTGCCGGTGCCGAGGTCGAAGCCGTCGGTGACGGCGAAGGCGAGCAGCAGAACGCCCAGCAGCAGCCACCAGATGACACGCAGGGTGTCGTAGTCGAGAAGCATGTGAAGAATCATGATTGTTTACTCCGCAGTGATCATTGGGGCGGTGCGCATGGACGGCGTGGTGCCGACCAGCGGGGTGTTGGCGCCCTGGGTGGGTTCGGGTTCGGGACCCTTGCGGATCGCGCCCAGCATCAGCTTCATCTCGACCACGATCAGGATCGTGTACAGCACCACGAAGCCGATCAGGGTGCCCAGCACGGTCTCGATGCCCAGGTTGGAGACGGCCACCGCGGTCGGCAGCACGCCTTCGATGGCCCATGGCTGGCGGCCCAGTTCGGCCACGATCCAGCCGGCTTCGGCGGCGATCCACGGCAGCGGGATCGACCACACGGCCACCTTCAGCAGCCACGGATAGGCGTCCAGCTTGCGGCGTGCCGACAGCCAGAAGAACACGCCGGTGAGCACGATGAAGAACATGCCCAGGCCGACCATGATGCGGAACGACCAGAACAGCGGCGCGACCTGCGGCACCGTGTCGTTGGCGGCCATCGCGATCTGGGCCTCGGTGGCCTGGCGCGGATCGTCGACGTAGCGCTTGAGCAGCAGTGCGTAGCCCAGCACCGCGCTGTGTTCCTCGAACCTGGCCTGCAGTTCGGGCGGCACCGGGGCGCCGCGCAGCGCGCGGATTTGTTCCAGCGCGTCATACGACTGCAGGCCCTGGCGGATGCGCACTTCGGCCAGCTGCACCAGGTCGCGGATGCCCGGGATTTCGGTGGCCAGCGAGCGGGTGCCGATCAGGCCCATCACGAACGGGATGTGGATCGCGTAGTGGGTCTCGCGCGCTTCCTGGTCGGGGAAGCCGACCGCGGTGAACGCCGCCGGCGCCGGCTGGGTTTCCCACATGGCTTCCACCGCCGCCAGCTTCATCTGCTGGTGTTCGGTGGCCATGTAGCCGCTTTCGTCACCCAGCACCACCACCGACAGCGAGGCGGCCAGGCCGAACGAGGCGGCCACCGTCATCGAGCGCTTGGCCAGGTCGACGTGGCGCTTGCGCAGCAGGAACCAGGACGAGACACCGAGCACGAACATGGCGGCGACCACGTAGCCGGCCGACACCGTGTGCACGAACTTGGCCTGGGCCACCGGATTGGCCAGCACCGCGCCGAAGTCGGACACTTCCATGCGCAGGGTCTGCGGATTGAGCGCGGCGCCGACCGGGTTCTGCATCCAGCCGTTGGCGATCAGGATCCACAGCGCCGAGAAGTTGGTGCCCAGCGCGGTCAGCCAGGTGACGATCAGGTGCTGGCGCTTCGACAGGCGGTCCCACCCGAAGAAGAACAGGCCGACGAAGGTCGCTTCGAGGAAGAACGCCATCAGGCCTTCGATCGCCAGCGGCGCGCCGAACACGTCGCCGACGTAGTGGCTGTAGTAGCTCCAGTTCATCCCGAACTGGAACTCCATCACCAGGCCGGTCGAGACGCCGATGGCGAAGTTAATACCGAACAGCACGCCCCAGAACTTGGTCATCTGGCGCCAGATCGGGCGCCCGGTCATCACGTACACGGTTTCCATGATGGCCAGCAGCATCGACAGGCCCAGCGTGAGCGGGATGAACAGGAAGTGGTACAGCGCCGTGAGGGCGAACTGCAGTCGGGAGAGCCCGACAACGTCGAGATCCATGATGAATCCTTTCTTCTATGTGTTAACTAAGATGCACTTAGCAATTTCGGGCTGGTTCAGTGGCGGCGCAGCGCGCCCAGCGCCGCGTCGAATTCATTGCTGCCGCGCCGCAGGTCGGCGACGAGGCATCCTTGTTTCATCACCAAGAGGCGGTCGGCCAGTTCGGCCTCGCGCCGCAGGTGGGTGGCCAGCAGCACCGTGCGGCCGGCCGCGTGGCGTGCCAGGCGCGCCAGCACGTCTGCCGCGGTAGCGCCATCGAGCGCTTCGGTCGGTTCGTCCAGCAGCCAGAAGTCGGCGCGGCGCAGCAGCAGGCGTGCCAGCGCCAGGCGGCGCGACTGGCCACCCGACAGACCCAGGCCGCCCTCGCCCAGCTGCGTGTCCAGCCCTGCCGCCATGGCGCGCACGTCGGCGTCCAGGCCGGCGGCGCGCAGCGCATCCCACAGCTGCTCGTCGCTCGCTCCTGGGTCGGCCAGGCGCAGGTTGTCGCGCAGGCTGTCCTGGAACAATTCGG
Organism: Massilia sp.; assembly: GCF_031995545.1. Taxonomy (GTDB): domain Bacteria; phylum Pseudomonadota; class Gammaproteobacteria; order Burkholderiales; family Burkholderiaceae_D; genus Telluria. The sequence goes on along the minus strand of NZ_DAMAGA010000006.1, from coordinate 28,762 downwards.
TGCGCTGGGTGAGCCAGGTGCAGGGACGCGCCAGCACTTCGCCCGACTGCGCCTGCAGCTCGCCGGCGGCCAGCGCCAGCAAGGTGGACTTGCCGGCGCCGCTGCTGCCGATCACGGCGACGCGTTCGCCGGCGTCGATGCGCAGGGTAATGTCGTGCAGGGCGGCGCCGTCGCGGCCGGGGTGGACCACGCTGGCGCCATACAGGCACAGGGCGTCGCTGCCTTTTTCAGCCGGCGCGGCAGCGCTGTCGCTCTCGTCCTGGCGCAGGCGCGGGCCGAGACGGCGCGCCGCCAGCCAGCTGCGGCCGGCCTCGATGGCCCCGCGGCGCAGTGCGGCGAACGGTTCCAGCGCGGCCAGCGCGATCAGCAGCGCCAGCGCGGCTGCGGGTGCGCCCAGCCCTTCGGTTTGCGCCAGCGCGCCGACCGCGAGCAGCACGGCCGCCACGGTCAGGTGGCCGCCCACGGCATAGGTCCAGCCGGCGCCGGTGTCGAGGCGATGCAGCGCATCGTCGGCGCGCGCCAGCCTGGCATCGGTGTACCGCAGCGCTTCGCATTGCGCACCCAGGCGGCCGGCCATGGCCAGGTCGGTCTGGCCGGCGACCAGGTCGATGGCTTGGGCGCGCAGCCGTTCCAGCGCACGGGCGCGGCGCAGGGCGACGGCGCGGCCGCTGCGCGCGGCCACCATGGCGGCGCCCAGGCCGAAGGCCAGCAGCCAGGCGAACAAGGCCAGGCCGAGGCGCCAGTCCATCGTGCCCAGCACCAGGCCGCCGAGCAGCGCGGCGCCGATCGCGGCGACGGCCGGCACCAGCAGGCGCAGGTAGATCGCGTCGAGCGCGTCGATGTCGCTGGTGAGGCGGAACAGCAGGCGCGCCGGGCGGCGCAGCAGCGCGCGCGCCGCCAGCGGTGCGGCCCAGCCGCGGAACAGCCGTTCGCGCAGCGCGGCCAGCACGCCCAGGGTGGCGTCGTGGGTCACCACGCGCTCGGCGTAGCGCCCGAAGGTGCGGCCCAGGGCCAGCAGGCGGATCGAGGCGCTCGGCACGAATACGTTGAAGCCGGCCAGGCCGGCGGCGGTCATTCCGGCCAGCGCGGTGGCGGTGATGAACCAGCCCGAGGTGCCCAGCAGCGCCATCCCGGCCAGCACCACCAGCGTCGACAGGAAGGCGCCCAGCGCCATGCGGCGTCCGCCGCTGCGCGCGAACAGGGACAGCACCGGGATCAGGTCATTCGGACGGTTCATGCCGCGCTCCGTTTGGTAAGAGGTTCGCCCAGGCGCACCACGCGCCCCAGGCGTGCGGCCAGCGCCAGGTCGTGGGTCGCCACGATCAGGGTGCGGCCCTGGGCCAGCTGCAACAGCGCGTCGATGACGGCATCGGCGGTGTCGCGGTCGAGGTGGGCGGTCGGCTCGTCGACCAGCAGCAGGCCGGCCTGCGGCGCGGCGATCGCGCGCGCCAGCGCCAGGCGTACCAGCTCGCCGCCCGACAGGCCGGTGCCGCCCTCGCCCAGGCTGTCGTCCGGAGTGGCGTGCTGCACGTGGCCCAGGCCGGCGCGCTGCACCGCCGCGGTGACATTCACATGCGAGACGTTCGGCCGGCCGAGCGCCACGTTGGCGCGCACCGAACCGGAGAACACGTGCGGTTTCTGGCCGATCCAGGCCATGCGCGCGCGCAGGTCGGCCGCGGTGACCTCGTCCAGCGGCACGCCGCCAATGCGCACCGCGCCGGCATCGACCGGCACCAGGCCGGCGACGATCGACAGCAGCGTGGTCTTGCCGCTGCCGCTCGGGCCGACCAGCGCCACGTGTTCGCCGGCGCGGATGTACAGGTCTTCGTTGTCGAACAACGGCGCTTCGCCCTGGTGCCCGAAGCGCAGGCCTTCGATGTCGACCGACGGCGCTTGTGCGGGTTGATAGATGCGGCGGCCAGAACGGCTGCGCACGCGCTGTTCATTCAGCGCACCCGGCAGCGCAACGGCGTCCTTCTGCAGTTTGGACAGCGCTTCCAGCGCGGCTTCGCCGGACGCCTTGTCATGCCACACCGCCGCCAGTTCGCGCAGCGGTTCGAAGAAAGCAGGCGCCAGCAGCAGCACGAACAGGCCCTGTTCCAGCGTCAGGCGCACGCCCCAGCTGCCCGGACCGATCTCGCCCAGCAAATGAAAGCCCACGTACACGGCGACCAGCGCCACGCCCAGCGCCGAGAACAGTTCCAGCGCGGTGGAAGAAAGAAAGGCGATGCGCAGCACGCGCATGGTGCTGGCGCGTACGTTTTCCGCAGTGTCGCGCACGCGCCGTGCGGTGCTATCCACCGCATCCAGTGCGCGCAGCGTCGACAGGCCGCGCAGGCGGTCGAGCAGGAAGCCGCTCATGCCGCCGACCACCTGCAGCTGCGCTTCGCTGGCGGCCTTGGCGCGCCAGCCGATGACGGCCATGAAGATCGGGATCAGCGGAGCGGCCAGCACCAGGATCAGCGCCGCCATCCATGAGTGATACGCCACCACCAGCGCGATCGCCGGGGGAACGAGCATCGTGCGCAGGCGCGCCGGCTGGTAGCGCACCAGCCAGGGCAGCACGGCTTCGCTTTGCTCGGCCAGCACGCTGGCGGCCTGGCCCGACGGCAGGCGCGCCCGGTCCAGCGGCGAGCGCGCGGCCAGGCTCGCGGCGGCGTCGGCACGCATCTGCGCCAGCTGCAGGCGCGAGGCGGCGAACAGGCGGCGCGCGCCCCAGGCTTCGCTGCTGGCGCGGATCACGCCCAGCGCCAGGTAAGCCATGCTTGGTGCCAGCATGTCGGCCAGGCCGGCGCCATCGGCCAGGCGCTGCACCGCGTAGGCCAGCAGGGCCGCCTGTGGAATCCACAGCAGCGCGGCGCTGCTCATCACCAGCGCACCGCTACGGGCGCGCGGCGACCCGCCGGCCAGGGCCGGCTTGTTGCGTCGGGAGCTTCGGGACATGGTCGTTCTCCAGCAGTTTCGGGAAGCGGCAGGCGTGCGGACCCTCCTGCCGGTCCTTGGCTGGACGGCATACGGGCGCGGCGAGCCGCAGTGATGTCAGGGTGAGGCGGGGATCAAGCCAGCTGCGGCGGCGCGCGGCTTGGATGGGAAGCGAGAATCACGCCGGTCGACGGCAGGTCGACGTCCGGGAAAGCAACGGCTGCCTGTGCGCCAAGCACCAGGATCGCGACGGCCGCGAACTGGGCGAAGAAGGCGGCAACTGCCAGATCGGCCTGCGCCATGTCGTCGCTGGAGCGCGCGCCCAGATGCCCGGTGTAGCCGTTTTCCAGCGCCAGCAAGTTGCGGGCATCGATACAGCCAGTAACCAAGGCCTTGCCGGCGCCGGAGGCCATGAACGCATTCAACGAAGGACGCAGCAAGCCCCACAGGATCGCCAGGGCGGCGAGCCAGAGGATCAGGGGACGGGTGCGGTGCGTGGTCATGATGTTCGGGTGGTTCGGAGAATCCGGTTCAACGAGTGATTAGTGGTTTTATCCAGTTCGATACGACTCGAAATATATTTTGAATTTTCAGAAAACAGTGAAAGTATGCACCCAAAATCTGTTGCTGTCAGCTAATTGAACGGATAGCGGAGTGAGTTAGTCGGGTATTGACGGTAAGACCTTGTCACCCTGCCAGGAATGCGAGTGCGCCGTGTGAAGCCGCGCCCTACGTGGGATAATTCAGGTTTCAAGAACATCGAAAAGTTGAGAACCATGACGCCACTTGTCCAAACGTTTGTCAGCCACTTCGGCGAGATGGGCAGCCGCTGGGGCATCAACCGCACCGTGGGCCAGATCTACGCCCTGCTGTTCGTCAGCGAAGAGCAGCTCAATGCCGACGACATCGGCGAAAAGCTCGGCATCTCGCGCTCCAACGTCAGCATCGGCCTGAAGGAACTGCAGTCCTGGGGCCTGGTGCGCCTGACCCGCATCCCGGGCGACCGCCGCGAATATTTCGGCTCGCTGGGCGACGTGTGGGAGATCTTTCGCGTGGTGGCGGCCGAGCGGCGCCGGCGCGAAGTGGCGCCCACCCTGTCGGTGCTGCGCGAATCGTTGATGGCCAATGCCAAGAACCCCGAAGACAAGTTCGCCCAGGAGCGCATGCGCGAGATGCACGAACTGGTCGACCTGGCCAACAACTGGTTCGACGACCTGCAGCGCCTGTCGCCGGAATCGATGTCGCAGCTGATGAAGATGGGGTCCAAGGTGCAGAAGCTGCTGTCGGCCAAGGACCGGTTGTTCGGCGCGGCCGCCAAGGATGCCAGGGACGTGAAAGAAGACTGACGGTTCACGCTCTGTCTTTACGGCTGGTTATAGCCGTGCTCGCCGTTTTCCGCCGACGGGCTAGACTGGTCTTTTGAATGCCGGTCTACCCTTTCCATGAATATCGTCTGTATCGCCTGGGGCTCGCTGCTGTGGAAGCCGGGCCCCCTCAAGCTGGCCTCCGGCTGGCACCCCGGTGGCCCGCGGCTGCCACTCGAATTCGTGCGCAACAGCGACGACAGCCCCGAAGTGGCGCTGGTGCTGTGCGAAAGCGCGCGCCCGATGCCTACCTACTGGGCCTATCTCGACACCCAGGACCTGGACGAAGCGCGCGCCATGCTGCAGCAGCGCGAGAAGATCACGCCCGAAAAACCGGAATGGGTCGGCAGCATTCCAAGCGTCGATGGCGCAAAAGCCGACGCGCGCATCGCCGCATGGATGAAGGAAAAGCGCATCGATGCCGCGGTCTGGACCGCGGTGCCGCCCAAGTTCGACGGCCAGAACGGCAAGGTGGCGACGGCCGACCAGGTGGTTGCGTGGCTGGACAGTTGCAGCGGCGAGCAGCGCGCTGCGGTCGAGGACTATATCCGGCGCACGCCGGCGCATATCGATACCCGCTACCGGCGCATCATCGAGGCGCGGCTGGGGTGGACGCCGCTGCGTGAGTCGCACGTGACGCAGATGCGCTGAAGCTGTCGTGGCTGCGAGCAATGCCGGGCAGCCGTGATTGCCTTATCTGCCAGGAATATTACCTCGTTCGACAAACCGAGCGCCCTCGGCCTCATTACCGACGGCCAGCGCCGCGCCATGCGGCGGCAGGCCGAAGCAGCCATGTGCCATTTAGTTCCGCGTCGGCGCTGAGACAGCTCACGCCGACATGTAAAGCGAACACCTAGAGTGAGGTCTCCACCTCGCTCACTCTCTTTACATGGGACACATATGGCATCAATCCACGGCAACAAGATTTTTTCGACATGGGGCCGCTTCCTGAAGGCCGTGCTTGCTTTCTCTTGCGCAGGCGCTGCTTGCGCCAGTCCAGCCGTCGACACGGTGGACGCGGACGCTTGTCCGGACCCGCTCCAGTACAGCGTGATCAACCTCGCGCCTGGTTCAGGAGCGGCGCTGTTAAACAAGCGTGGCCAGGTCGCCTTCACGGGATCCAACAGCTTTTTCGACGGTCACAGGATGCATATGCTGGGCTCGCTCGGCAGCGGCTACACCGTATTGCGAGGCGTGAACGACATGGGTGTTGTCGTGGGCCAGTCCCAAGATGCCCAGTCCAGGTATCGCGCATTTACCTGGACCGTCAAAGACGGCATGCGCTCACTGCCGGGGGCCTTCACCGCCGACGCCTACGCGGTCAACAACCGCAGCCAGGTCGTGGGGTACATGCAAGACGTACCCCTGCAAGCCCATGCCAGGCGCTGGAACCCCGACGGCACGTTGACGAAGCTTGGCCCGGAAACGGCCAGAATAGCCACAGCCAGGGCGATCAACAGCAGAGGGGAGGCCGTCGGCGACGGCGAGGTTACCCGATACAACAATCACGCTATTTTTTGGGACGCCAACGGCAAGGAGACCGTCCTGGGCAACTTCGGCGGCACGTATTCGGGGGCACACCACATCAACGAGGCCGGCCAGTTGCTTGGCTATTATTATCTTGAACAGCGCAAGATCCACTTCATCTGGAGCAGCGCGCACGGCATGGTCCGGATCGGTGATACCGATACTATCGAGCAAATGGCTGGCCTTAATGACCATGGTGACGTTATCGGAAATGCCCCGATCAACATCGGCCTTCCCCAACCCGGTCGCCCGCCTTATATCTGGTCGCAACGGCGTGGCCTGCGCAGCCTGCCTCTCGCAGGCGCGCATGACGGCATAGCCCTTGCCTTGAATAATCGCCGTCAAGTGGTGGGCCAAGCGACAAGCACGCAGGACGGTGTATCCAGCCAGCGTGCGGTCTTCTGGAATGACCTATCGTCCCCGGTCGACCTGAACACGCGACTCTACCGCGCGCCCGCAGGGCTGGTGCTGTATTCGGCAAGGGCGATCAATGATGACGGCGTGATCGTGGCCGAATCCAACGCCGGGCTGGTGTTGCTACGCCCGGGCAGGAGCGGGACCACCGCCCCGGTGCTCGGACCGATCATGGGCGGCGGCGAAGCGGTCTTGCCCGGTGACAGGGTTGATTTGACGGTTGCCTTTGTCGACAGCAACGTGAGCGAGTCGCATGTGGCGTCGGCGCACATCGATGATGGCTGTCCACAGCCTGCGCCAAGCCTGCGTGAACGGCGCGGGGTGGGTGACGTCAGCGTGCGTCACACGTTCTGCCGTGCCGGCAGTTTCAGGCTCACGGTCAAGGTAACCGACCGTGCAGGCAACACCACCCAGGTGCAGCGCGGGTTGTCCGTGTCCGAGCCAGGCAGTGGCGGCTGAGGTCAGTCGAACTTGCTGAAGTCCGGTTTGAGTTTCTCGAAGAAGGCGGTAAACGCTTCCTTCGCTTCCGGCCCCTGCAGCATGGCGCTGAACCGTTCGTTCTCGGCGTCGATGGTTGCGCGGATCTCTGGCCAACGGGCGCGCTTCATCAGTGCTTTGGTGGTGCGGATCGCGCTTAGGGCGAGCTCGGCCGGCCGCGCTTCGGTGATACCCGCTACCGGTGTATCATCGAAGCGCCGCTGGGCTGATGCCCGCTGCGCGAAGCCACGTCACGCATACGCGCTGACGCCATCCGACCCTGGGAGTCTCCATGCACTTTCGCCCCTCCTGGCTTGGCACCCTGTGCCTGGCTTGCACGCTGGCCTTGCTGTCGGGCTGCGCGGTATTGGATAAGACCGCCGGCACCAGGTTGATCGAGCGCCATGCGCCAGGCGATTACAGTGGCGTGATCGCGATACGCGAGGATGCCGGTTCCAGCCTGGTGGTGCGCGCCAGCGGCCTGGCCGTGCGCGAACAGGCACAGGAACACACCAGGGATACCCGCTTCATGACCGGCTCGGTCACGAAATGGATCAGCGCCGTCACCGTGCTGCGCCTGGCCGACATGGGCAAGCTCGACCTGGACGCGCCGATCGCGCGCCACCTTCCGGAACTGCCGGCCGCGAGCGGCGCGGTGACGCTGCGCCAGTTGCTGTCGAATCGCAGCGGGGTCCCGAATGGCTTGCAGGAAGCGCTGCGCAAGGACCAATCGATTCGCCATCTCGAGATCGGCCCGGTGGCAGGCGCCCTGCGCTTCGGTGGCGGCGCCCTCAATGCCCGCCCCGGCGAGAAATGGGATTATTCGGTGACCAACTGGCTGCTGGTGGCGGCCGTCGTGGAACGGGCCGGCAATCGGCCATTCACCGATGTCGTGGAAGAACTGGTGCTGGCGCCGGCCAGGACACGCGACACCGGTTTCGCCGGCAGCGACGATGAAGAAGCGGTGGGCATGGCGGTGGCCTACGACGCCTCCGGCACGCGCAAGACCCCTCCCACCCCTCCCATGGTGGTGGCCAGCGGCACCTTGTACAGCACCGCGGCCGACTTGGTCGCGATCGCCGATGCCGTATATCGCACGCCGCTGTTGTCCGACAAGGCCCGCAAGGAACTCATGACCATCCAGGTGGCATCCGAAGATTACGCGCTCGGCGGCCGGGTCAGGACCATCGCCACTGGCAAGAGCACGCGCGCGCTAGCTTGGGAATCGGGCGTCAGCGGCGGCTACAAGACCCTGCTCGCCTACGATCCGCGCGATGGCCGGGCCGTCGTCCTGCTCAACAATACCGACATGCAGCAGGCGGATCAGGGGCGCATCGCGATTGCCCTGTTCAATGCCATGTAGCGTATCGGCGCGGCACTGTCAGCGCGCTGCCCAGGTTTCTTCCACCATCCTGTTCCAGGCCTGGACGCTGGGCCTTGCCTGCATCCGCGCATGCCAGGCATGCAGCGCCACATGCTGCGCCGGCACTTCTAGCTTCACGATGGCCGCGAAGATGAATGCCCCGATGACCGTGATGTCGGCCATCGAAAACGCCGTGCCGGCGATGTACGGCCGGGTCTTGAGCAGCGTATCGAAATAGTCCATCGCGCGCATGGCCCGGTCGCGCTGGCGCATGCCCCACTCCGGATTCTGGTACAGCTCGACCTTCGGCCCCAGGCCCGGCGTTGCATGGTGAAAGTAGACGCTGATCGCGTCCAGCAGTTCCAGTTCGGCGCGCCGGCTCATCATGTGGATCGTGCCCTTTTCGAATGGCGTGGTGCCGGTGAGCGTGGGCGGACCGTCCAGGTTGTCCAGGTATTCGGTGATCGCCGTGCATTCGGCGATCAGGCTGCCATCGTTCAGCTCCAGCACCGGCAAGGTACCGGAATAATTCTTGGCCAGGAAAGCCGGTGTCTTGTGTTCGCCGGTCCACAGGTTGACCGACGCGAAACGCACGCGCGATTCAAGCTGCTTTTCGGCGATCGCGATCCTGACCCGGGCCGGATAAGGGCCGTCGAACCAGTCATGGATGGTCATGGGTGCTGCTGCGCTATCGGTCATGATGTCGTGCCTTTCGATGAAATGGCGGCATGGCAGCGGTGCGCCATGCCTTGCGCGGAAAAGTGATTGGCGAATGCCGCCATGCTCAAGCGGCGTTGCGCGCGAGTGCCTGCAGCAGGACTTGCGCAGTCTCGGCCGATGAACCGGGATTCTGTCCGGTAACCAGGAGCCCGTCCGCGACCACGTAGCTACCCCAGTCATCGGTGCGAGAAAACACGCCGCCTTTCGCCCTCAGCTCGTCTTCCACCAGGAACGGCACGATGTCGGTCAAGCCGACCGCAGCTTCTTCGCTATTGGTAAATCCCGTGACGCGCTTGCCATCAACCAGCGGCAAACCGTTTGCCTGCTTTACATGGCGCAACACGCCGGGCGCATGGCATACCAGGGCGACCGGCTTGCGCGCACCAATGAAGGATTCGATGAGAGCGATCGAGTTGGGATCTTCCGCCAGGTCCCACAACGGGCCGTGGCCTCCTGGATAGAACACTGCATCGAAGTCGCCTTGGGATACGCTGTCCAGGCGCACGGTATTGGCAAGCTGTCTCATGGCTGCGGCATCGGTTTCGAAGCGCCGGGTCAGTTCGGTCTGGAAAGACGGCTCGTTGCTTTTCGGGTCGAGCGGTGGCTGACCGCTGGCAGGCGACGCCAGCACGACGCGAGCGCCCGCTTCCCGGAACGCATAATAAGGAGCGGCAAGCTCTTCAAGCCAGAAACCGGTCTTGCGGCCGGTGGTACCGAGGATATTGTGGGAAGTCAGTACGATCAGGATGTTCATGCGCAATTCCTTTATATATAGTAGACCAGTCGTCTACAAGCTACTTCAAAAAAAACGCTCCGGTTGAAGCGTTCGCTGGTGCTCCGTTAACGGGGCAAGTGTAATACCTGTCGCGTTGTGCGCATGGCAGCGTCGAATGGCGCTTCGTCGCGCGTCACCTTGGCCATGACACTGGCGCCGAGCCACAGTTGGTAAAGGCTCTCGGCCGCTAATCCCGCCTCGTCGTCCACCTTGACCGAGCCCTCGGTCGTGCCGCGTTCGATGGCATGGGCCAGTCGGGCAACGATGCCGGCAGTACCCTGCTTGATCGTCAGGCGCATGGGCTCAGACAAGTCCGCCACTTCCGCCCCCAGCTTGACGACCAGGCATTTACCGTGGCAATCGGAAAACAACTGGTTGCGGCGCCATTTGTCGAAATACGCGATCAGTCCGTCGGCGACCGGTGTCCCCTCCTGCTGCAGGGTAACATCGAGCTCGGCCAGGTAATCCTTGAAGTATTTCTCGAGCAGGGCTTCGCCAAACGCATCCTTGGAGGCGAAGTAATAATAGAACGACCCTTTCGGTACCCCGGCCGTCGTCAGGATTTCATTCAGGCCGACTGCCGAGAATCCCTTGCTCGCCATGATCCGCTGCCCTACCGACACGATATTGTCGCGGACCTCGGAAGATTCAGTTGTCGCCGTTTTCACCATGGATCCACAATAAACCAAATTAGACCGGTCGTCTACAACTATTTTTTCTGCTGCGCATGGCTTGAAGACGCAGGCATGTCCGGACACGAGGGATATTGCGGCCGATAACGTCGAGCCAGCGCCCTCCGTGACCGGCCGCCGGCTCGCATGTCTTCAATCGAACTTCGAGAAGTCCGGCTTGCGTTTCTCGAAGAAGGCGGTGAACGCCTCTTTCGCTTCCGCCCCTTGCAGCATGGCGCTGAACCGTTCGTTCTCGGCGGCGATAGCTTCGCGGATCTGCGGCGAACGGGCGCGCTTCATCAGTGCCTTGGTAGTGCGGATCGAGGCGGGCGGCAACTTGGCCAGCTTGGCGGCCTGGCCCTGGGCGAAGGCCAGCAGTTCGGCGGCCGGCAGCACGCGCGCGACGATGCCCATGTCCAGTGCTTCTTGCGCCAGGAAGGCTTCGCCCAGCAGCAGCTTCTCGGCGGCGCGGGTGTAGCCGGCCGACTGCGCGACCAGCAGCGAAGAGGCGAATTCGGGGCACAGGCCGAGCTGGGTGAACGGCATCGAGAATTTGGCGTTGTCGGCGCAGTAGACCAGGTCGCAGTGCATCAGCAGCGTAGTGCCGATGCCGACGGCCGCGCCGCTGACTGCGGCGACCACCGGCTTGGTGCAGCTTTCGAGCGCGGTCATGAACTGGAAGACCGGGCGCTGCTCGGTCATTGCGTCTGCGCCGGCGTTGTTCAGGAAGTCGTCCAGGTCGTTGCCGGCGGTGAAGATCTCGGGTTTGCCGGCGATCAGGATGGCGCGCACGGTGGTGTCGCCTTCGGCGTCGCGCAGGGCGTCGGCCAGGGTCTGGTACATGGCGCCGGTGATGGCGTTCTTGCGCTCCAGGCGGTCGAATTCGAGGGTGAGGATGCCGTCGGATTTGGTGGTGAGGATGGACATGCGGGTCTCCGGTTATTCTTGGGCTGGTTGGACGCGTCGGCGGCATAGCCGCCAACCCTACGGATGGCAGGATCAATCAGCAGATTTGATTATTCGTGGGGCGAATGGACGCGTGGGCGGGAGACCCGTCCATCCTACACATCCTGGATGGTGAGTCTCCCGCCCACGCGGTGATACGGGCGGTCGCGTGATCGCGGCCGCCCTTCATGGTTACACGCGCTCGATGATGCCGGCTGCGCCCATGCCGGCGCCGACGCACATCGTCACCATGCCGTACTTCAGGCTGTTGCGGCGCAGGGCGTGCACCACGGTCGCGGCGCGGATCGCGCCGGTCGCGCCCAGCGGGTGGCCGAGGGCGATCGCGCCACCCATCGGGTTCACTTTGCTGGTGTCCAGGTTCAGGTCGCGGATCACGGCCAGCGCCTGGGCGGCAAACGCTTCGTTCAGCTCGATCCAGTCCAGCTGGTCCTGGGTGATGCCGGCCGCCTTCAGGGCGGCAGGAATCGCCTCTTTCGGACCGATGCCCATGATTTCCGGCGGCACGCCGCGCACGGCGAACGACGAGAATTTGGCCAGCGGGGTCAGGTTGTGCTCCTTCAGGATCTTTTCGCTGACCACGATCAGGGCGCCGGCGCCGTCCGACATCTGCGACGAGGTGGCGGCGGTGACCGTGCCCTTGGCCGCGAACACCGGCTTGAGCTTGGCCATGCCTTCGATGCTGGCGTCGGCGCGCGGGCCTTCGTCGGTGTCCACGGTGCGGCGCTTGACGTCGATCTCGCCGGTCGCCAGATTCGGCGTGCGGGTGATGACTTCGACCGGGGTGATCTCGTCCTTGAAGTAGCCGGCCTGCTGGGCGGCGATGGCGCGGCGGTGCGATTCCAGGCCAAAGGCGTCCTGGTCTTCGCGCGACACCTTCCACTGGGTCGCCACCTTCTCGGCGGTCAGGCCCATGCCGTAGGCCAGGCCCACGTTCTCGTCCTTGAAGGTGTCCATGTTGATCGACGGGTGGTGGCCCATCATCGGCACCATCGACATCGATTCGACGCCGCCGGCGATCATCACGTCGGCTTCGCCCACGCGGATGCGGTCGGCCGCCATTGCCAGGGCGGTGATGCCCGAGGCGCAGTAACGGTTGACGGTGACGCCGCCCACGGTGTGCGGCAGGCCGGCCAGCACCACCGAGTTACGGGCGATGTTGAAGCCCTGCTCCGCTTCCGGGAACGAGCAGCCGATGATGGCGTCGACGATCAGGGCCGGGTCCAGTCCCGGCACCGCGGCCATGGCGCCCTTGATGGCGTGCACCAGCAGGTCGTCCGGGCGGGTCTTGTTGAACATGCCGCGCGGCGCCTTGCCGATCGGGGTACGGGTCGCTGCGACGATGTATGCGTCTTGAAGTTGTTTGCTCATGTCAGTAATCCTGTTCTGTCGGCGACGTTAGTTGCGCACCGGTTTGCCGGTCTGCATCATGCCCATGATGCGTTCCTGGGTCTTCGGATTGTTCAGCAGTGCGACGAAGGCCTTGCGTTCCAGGTCGAGGATCCACTGCTCGCTCACCACGCTGCCCTGGTCGATGTCGCCACCGGTCACGATCTCGGCGATGGTGTCGCCCAGGTGGTAGTCGTAGGCCGAGATGAAGCCGCCGTCACGCATATTGACCATCTGGCCGCGGATGGTGCCCCAGCCGTAACGGCCGGTGACCGGGAAGGTACGGCGTGCCGGCGCGCGATAACCCGCGTCGAACATGGCGCGCGCAGTCGTTTTAGCGACGTGCAGCAGCTCATAGGCGTTGAAGACGATGATGTCGTCTTCCTTCAGGTAGCCCATCGCCTTGGCTTCCAGTGCCGACTTCGACACTTGCGCGGTAGCCGCGTTCATGAAGCCGGTCTTCAGGAATTGCAGGATGTCGTTGCCCTTGGCTTCGTTCGCCGCGCGCAGCGCCGCTTCCTTCAGGCCGCCGCCGGCCGGCACCAGGCCGACGCCCACTTCCACCAGGCCAATGTACGACTCGATCGAGGCCACGCGCTTCGATGCGTGCAGCGCCAGTTCGCAGCCGCCGCCCAGCGCCAGGCCCGCAACCGCAGCGACCACCGGGATGTTCGAATATTTCATCGCCATGAAGGTGTCCTGCAGCTCGCGCACGATTGGCTCCATCGCCTTCGCGCCGCCGGCCATGAAGGCCGGCAGGGCCGATTGCAGGTCGGCGCCGGCCGAGAACGCGCCGCCTTCGGCCGCGTCGGTATTCCAGATCACCACGCCCTTGTAGCCTTGCTCGGCTTCCTTCAGCGCGCGCTGGATGCCCTTGATGACGCCATCGCCGATCACGTGCATCTTGGTCTTGAGCGAGATGACCAGCACCTCGTCGTCCGAGTGCCACAGGCGCACGCTGTCGTCTTCGAAGACGGTGGTGCCGAAGGTTTTCGCATCGACGGTGGTCGAGCCCACGACCGGCGCGCGGAACTGCTGGCGCTTGTACACCGGCAGGTCCGACACCGGCACATACGAATTCTTCGTGGCCGAGTAAGAACCTTCGGCGGTGTGCACGCCCTTCTCGGCGACCGAGCCTTCGAACACCCACGCCGGCAGCGGAGCATTCGACAGCGCCTTGCCGGCGTCGATGTCTTCCTTCACCCACTGCGCGATCTGGGTCCAGCCGGCGGCTTGCCAGGTCTCGAACGGACCGACGCTCCAGCCGAAGCCCCAGCGCATCGCGAAGTCGATGTCGCGCGCGTTGTCGGCGATGGTGTCCAAGTGGAACGCGATGTAGTGGAAGGCGTCGCGGAAGATCGCCCACAGGAATTGCGCCTGCGGGTTGGTCGAATCGCGCATGGCCTTGAACTTCTTGACCGGGTCTTTCTCTTTCAGGATGCGGCCGACGATGTCGGCGGCCTTGGCGCCGCTCGGCACGTATTCGCCGGTGGCGAAGTCGAGACGCTGGATGTCCTTGCCGACCTTCTTGTAGAAGCCCGCGCCCGATTTCTGGCCCAGTGCGCCCTTCTCGATCAGCTTGGCCAGGATGTCAGGCGTCTTGTAAACGCTGAAGAACGGGTCGTCCTTCAGGTTGTCCTGCATGGTCTTGATCACGTGGCCCATGGTGTCCAGGCCGACCACGTCCGCGGTGCGGAAGGTGCCCGACTTGGCGCGACCGAGCTTGGCGCCGGTCAGGTCGTCGACCACGTCCACCGACAGGCCGAATTTCTCGGCTTCGACGATGGTGGCCAGCATGCCGAAGATGCCGACACGGTTGGCGATGAAGTTCGGCGTGTCTTTCGCGCGCACCACGCCCTTGCCCAGGGTCGAAGTCAGGAAGGTCTCGAGCTGGTCCAGAATCTCAGGGCGAGTGGCCTCGGTCGGGATCAGTTCGACCAGGTGCATGTAGCGCGGCGGGTTGAAGAAGTGGACGCCGCAGAAGCGTTCCTTCAGGCCGGCGTCGAAGCCTTCGGCCAGCTTGTTGATCGACAGGCCCGAGGTGTTGGAGGCGAAGATCGCGTGCGGGGCGATGTGCGGGGCGACCTTGGCGTACAGGTCGTGTTTCCAGTCCATGCGCTCGGCGATGGCTTCGATGATCAGGTCGCAGCCAAGCAGCACGTCGAGGTTGTCCTCGTAGTTGGCGACTTCGATCAGCGCCGCGTCATCCTTGTTGCCCAGCGGGGCCGGCGACAGTTTTTTCAGGTTCTCGATGGCGCGCAGGACGATGCCGTTCTTGGCGCCTTCCTTGGCCGGCAGGTCGAACAGGACGACCGGGACCTTGGCGTTCACGCAGTGCGCAGCGATTTGCGCACCCATCACGCCGGCGCCGAGGACGGCGACTTTCTTGACGATGAAATTGGACATGTTTATTCCTTGTTTGAGCGCGGTCCCTGCCTGGCATGGCCTGGCAGGGACCGCGGCGGTCGGTTCAGCGTGACGGGGTATTAAAACAGCTCGGCATCCAGCGCCAGCAGATTCGACGCGCCCGAACGGGCCTGGCGGATCAGCATCGCGGTTTCCGGATACAGGCGCGCGAAGTAGAAGCGCGCGGTGGCCAGCTTGGCTTCGTAGAACTTGTCGCCCGAGTCCAGCTTGGCCAGCGCGATCTTCGCCATCTGGGCGAAGAAGTAGCTGTACACCAGGTGGCCGGCCACGCGCAGGTAAGGCACGGCGGCGGCGCCGACTTCGTCCGGGCTCTGGAAGGCCTTCATGCCGATTTCCATGGTCAGCTTGGTGACCTTTTCGCCCAGTTCGCCCAGCGGGGTCACGAACTCGGACATCTGCTCGTCCAGGCCGTTCTCTTCGACGAACGACTTGATCTTCTCGCCGAACTTGCGCAGCTTGGCGCCGTTGTCCATCAGGATCTTGCGGCCCAACAGATCCAGCGACTGCACGGTATTCGTGCCTTCGTAGATCATGTTGATGCGGGCGTCGCGCACGTACTGCTCCATGCCCCATTCCGAGATATAGCCGTGGCCGCCGTACACCTGCAGCGCTTCCGAGGTGGCGATCCAGCCGTTGTCGGTCATGAACGCCTTGACGATCGGGGTCAGCAGCGCGACTTCGTCGGCCGCTTCCTTGCGCACGTCTTCGTCCGGGTGGTTCAGTTCACGGTCGATCTGCAGCGCCACGTAGGACGAGAAGGCGCGCGCGCCTTCGGCGTAGGCCTTGGCGGTGAGCAGCATGCGCCGCACGTCCGGGTGCACGATGATCGGGTCGGCCGGCTTGTCCGGCGCTTTCGGGCCCGACAGGCTACGCATCTGGATGCGGTCCTTGGCGTAGGCCAGCGCGTTCTGGTACGCGACTTCGGTCAGGCCCAGCGACTGCATGCCGACGCCCAGGCGGGCGGCGTTCATGAACACGAACATCGCCTGCAGGCCCTTGTGCGGCTGGCCGATCAGGGTGCCGCGCGCATTGTCCAGGTTCATCTGGCAGGTGGCGTTGCCGTGGATGCCCATCTTTTCTTCGATGGCGCCGCAGGCGATGCCGTTACGCTCGCCCAGCGAGCCGTCTTCGTTCGGCAGGAACTTCGGCACCAGGAATAGCGAGATGCCTTTCGAGCCTTCCGGCGCATCCGGCAGGCGCGCCAGCACCAGGTGGACGATGTTCTCGGCCATGTCGTGTTCGCCGGCCGAAATGAAGATCTTGGAACCGGTGATCAGGTAAGTACCGTCGGCCTGCGGTTCGGCCTTCGAGCGCAGCAGGCCGAGGTCAGTGCCGCAGTGCGCTTCGGTCAGGCACATGGTGCCGGTCCACTCGCCCGAGACCAGCTTCGGCAGGTACAGGCGTTTCTGGTCGTCGGTGCCGTGCTCCAGCAGGCACTCGTAGGCGCCGTGCGACAGGCCCGGGTACATCGACCAGGCCTGGTTCGACGAGTTCAGCATCTCGTAGAACGAGTTGTTGAGGGTGACCGGCAGGCCCTGGCCGCCGTATTCAGGGTCGCATGCCAGCGCGGCCCAGCCGCCTTCGACATACTGTTTATACGCTTCCTTGAAACCCTTCGGGGTAGTCACGGTCTTGTCGGCCGCGCTGAAATGGCAGCCTTCGCGGTCGCCCGAGTGGTTCAGCGGGAACAGCACTTCCTGCGTGAACTTCGCGCCTTCTTCCAGCACCTGGTTGATGATGTCGGCGTCGATTTCCTCGTACTTCGGCAGTTGCTTGAACTCTTCCTTCACGTTGAGGAATTCGTGCAACACGAACTGCATATCCCGAAGTGGCGCGACGTACTGACCCATGGTTTTCTCCTGACGAAGGTAATGATGTTGGACTTGGCCGGCGGCTTATGCCGCCTGGTGGTCTTGCTGTGCTGTTGCTTGTTCCGGCACTGCTTGTGGATTGCGGTAATTCTCGATCAGGCGCGCAAAGGCGGCCTCGGCGCGTTCGACCGCGCCGGGATTGCGCAGGAAGCGGGCGTCGTGATGCAGGGCCAGGATCAGGCCGTGCATCTCGAACACCAACTGCTCGGCGTCGACGCCGGCGCGCAGATGCTGGACGTCGACCGCCTGGCGCACGCTGCGCAGCAGCGCGCCCTGCCAGGCGCGCACCATCGACACCAGCTCTTCGCGGATCGGACCCTCGCGGTCGTCGTACTCGACCGCGCCACTGATGTAGATGCAGCCGGACGCGATCTCGACCGACACCCGCTTGACCCAGCGCGTGTACATCGCGACCAGGCGCGGCAGGCCGCGTGCTTCCTTGATGCTCGGGAAAAACACTTCTCCCTCGAAGCGGTGATGGTACAGCTTCACCACCTCCAGCTGCAGGTCTTCGCGCGAACCGAAGTGGGCGAACACGCCCGACTTGCTCATGTTCATCCGGTCGGCCAGCAGGCCGATGGTCAGGCCTTCGAGACCGTTGCGGCTGGCGAGCTCGAGCGCGACGTCGAGGATCGCGGCCCGCGTCTGTTCGCCCTTGCGCATGAATTTGGTTGAAGCGTTGATGGTATCCCCTGAGTCGAAAAAATCCGAACGCTCGTACTATTATCTATCAGGCTTGGAATGTCAAACGGGAACTTAGAGTTGGCGTTCTATTGATGCAAGACAACGGTTGGCGCAGGGAGAATGCGCCGTGGATGGGTTGCCAGGCTTGTGAAACGCCGGACAGCCGTTTTGCCGATTCAGCTATAAAGGTACCGCATTTTTGCAGGCGCGGGTGTTCCGATTGCGGGGCTTGCGTCTCCGTCAGACACACTGACCATGCGACAGGCATTGACTCCATATCGAGCGGCAATATTTCTTTTCCCGCGCCCTGATTTGTCACTATAGTTCATGATCCGATAGTTACCAATCGTTGACTGACAGATGACGTTCCTGCGCATATTGCCGATGGCCATACTCCTGCTCGCCTGTTCGCCTGCCGACCATGAGCAACCCAAGTCCGCACAGCCCGCGGCAACACCTGTGCAAGCCGCCAAGGTTACCGTGCTGACCAAGCCTACTACGCAAGCAAGCCGGCCGCTCAGCACCCAGGAGCGTGTCGAACTGGCCTGGATGCGCGCGCTGTTCGGCACTGCCTACGACAGCCGTGAGCGCCACGCCCTGATCGATCTCGAGAATGACGGTGCGCCGGCGCGCTACTGGATGACGCTCGTCTCTTCGACTACCCTGCCCGACGGCCGTGTCGCCGTCGCCGTGAACGGCACGCCATGGAACGAGGGTGGCATCGACTTGCCCGGCATCGCCACCGAGGGCCTGCTAAACGTCTACCTGCTGCGGCGCGAGGGCGAAGGCGAAGAGCAGACATGGATCGTCGACGAACGCCACCCGAACCTCGCCTCGATGGGCGCAATGGGACGGATCGGCAACGTGCACTGGGTCAGCGTCGGCCCCGGCAAGCCAGGCTTTATCGTCTCTTCAGGCATCTTCAATCGCGGCGATTCCAATACGTATGCCAGGGTATATGAGCTGGGCAACGGCGTACGCGAACTGGCCGACTTCACCCAGAGCGCCAACAATAACGACGCCTGTACGCCGGAGCGCGACAAGTGCTGGGACATCGAAGGCACGATCCGCTTTGCCGACGCGGCAGCGGACGGCTACGCCGACCTGCTGGTCGGCTACAGCGGCAAGATCTACCGCCAGCTCGACAGTGCTGCAGAAGAACCCGCCGAACAGGTCCTCAGGCAGATCGACGAAACCGTGCACTACCGTTTCGACGGCAAGGCATACGCCATCGTCGCCGGCACTGACCCGATCGCCGAACTGTGAGTCCGCTTCACCTCGATCACCAACAGGAAAGGAGTCGTACGATGAACAGCAACTACCAGGTCATGGAAGCGGTCGAGCCGACCGACCTCGAACTGCGTGAAGCGATCCGCTCGTTCATGGACGAGCGCGAGGGCCGATCGGGCGAAGCGATGATGGCGGATTTCATGGTGATGCTCGGCCGCGCCTGCTCGCGCCTGGACGAAGGAGCGACCGAAGAAGAAGCCATTGCCGACCTGCACTTCCATGGACTGGAGCGGGAAGTCGCGGCCACGGTGGTGCAGAAGGCGGCCGAAACGGTAGGTGCGCATCAGCCGCTCAAGGATGGCATGCAGGGCGCGCAGACGGGCGGCGACGGGCTCACGCGTTTCGCCATCCTGGTGATCGTCCTGCTGGCGGTAGTGGTGTACGTCTACAGCGCCGGGTAATGCCTGGGGGATGCGCAGCGGCAGCCCCTCTAACCTACTCGTCGCTGCCTTCGCCGACGCGCGTCATCGCCCGCCGGTCGCGCTTGGTCGGCCGGCCCTTGATCTCCAGGCTCGGCTCCGGATACAGGCGCCGCGCCACCTTGTCGTTCTCGCGCCGGCTGATGCTTTCATCGGTCTCGAAATACAGCGTGCGCGCCACCGGCGCCGGGCCGCGCGAGCCCGAAATCGCGGCCACGATCACTTCCCAGCGGTCCGAACCGTTGTCGATCAGGATCTTGTCGTTCATCTTGACGGTGCGCGCCGGCTTGACCGGTTCGCCGCCGATGCGCACGCGGCCGCGGTCCACCGCGTCCTGGGCCAGCGAGCGGGTCTTGAAGAAGCGCGCCGCCCACAGCCATTTGTCGAGTCTTACATTGTCTTTATCGTCGTTCACGCTGTTACTCATCCTTGTCCAATCATCCCTCAGGTGTAGCCGATCGTGACCACCCGCATCACCAGCTTGTACAGCATGTAAGCCGCGCCGTAGCTGGCCCGCTGCAGCCAGCCGGTATGGGCGAACTCCTGCGGGCACACCTCGACCCCGTCCGCGATGCCGCGCTCGATATGGCGGCGCAGGGTGGCGGCGAACGCCGGGTCGTTGACCACCACGTTCGCCTCCTGGTTCACGAACAGCGACAGGCCGTCGCAGTTGCTCGACCCCACCGTGGCCCAGTCGTCGTCGACCACCGCGACCTTGGCGTGCAGCTGGGTCTTGCGGTACTCGACCACACGGATGCCGTCGGCCAGCAGCTTGGGATAGAAGGAATGGGCCACCGCATCCTGGATGCGGAACTCGCCCACCCCGATCAACAACGTCACCTTCACCCCACGCCGGGCGGCATGCGCCAGGGCCTTGCGGAACTTGCGCCCGGGCGCGAAGTACGGCGTGGCCAGCAGCACGCTGTCGCGCGCATGGCCGAGCGCCTGCAAATACGCCTTCTGGATCGTGGCGCGGTTGCGCAGGTTGTCACGCACCACAAATGCGGCCCGTGCCGGACTTTCGCAAGAGGGAAGCGGCTGCTTGCGCATTTCGCGGAACAGTTGCAGGCGCTTGCGCAGGCGCAGGCGCCCGGTACGCATCCACTGCCCCGCCGCCTCGTGGTGGATCTGGGCCACCAGCGGCCCGCGCACGCGTACCGTGAAGTCCCAGCGCGGAGCCGGCAGGCGGTGGCCGTCGGCGTGGTCGCACAGCCAGTCGTCATTGGTGTTGATGCCGCCGACAAAGGCGACGTCGCGGTCGATCACCGCGATCTTGCGGTGCGAGCGGGCGATGCCGCGCTTGCACAGGGGATTGAAGACGCGGTACTGGACGCCGGCCGCGGTCAGCTCCGGCCCCAGCCGGCCGCAGCAGCGATGGCCGGTGCCGAACCAGTCGACCAGCACCCGCACCTTGACGCCGCGGCGGGCGGCGCGGATCAGGGCGTCGCGCACGCGCTCGCCAGTCTCGTCCTCGGCGAAGATATAGGTTTCGAACAGCACCTCGTACTTGGCGGCGTCGAGCGCCGCGATCAGCGCCGGAAAGAAGGCGACGCCGCTTTCCAGCAGGGTGATCTCGTTGTTGTCGACGAAGGTCAGGTTGCGCATGGCCTGGCGGACCAGCTCAGCGCGTGCAGTGTTTCGCCGGATCGGCCAGCTCGAGTTCGGCCACGATCGGCGCATGGTCGGACAGCTTGGCCCACAGCGGGCCGTGCATCACCTTGGCATTGTTGACCTTGAAGCCGCGCACGTAGATGCGGTCGAGGCGGAACCACGGCAGCGCGGCCGGGAAGGTGCGCGCCGGCGCCAGGCGCGGCTGGCGGCCGGCCCAGCTGCGCACCATGTCGCCCAGCGGCGAGCGCGGGCCGAGTTCGTCGAACACTTCGGTCACGCCCAGGCCGTGGCGCAACTTGTCGCTCAGGGTGTTGCGCCAGTCGTTGAAGTCGCCGGCGATGATCACCGGCTCGCCGTTCGGGGCCGACGAATTGACCGCTTCGATCAGCGACGCGGTCTGGCGTCCGCGGCTGCCTTCGAACAGGCCCAGGTGCACCACGTAGCAGTGCACCTTGCACTCGGGCGTACCGAGCACGCAGTGCAGGATGCCGCGCTGTTCATAGGCGTGGTCCGAGACGTCGTGGTTGTGCGAATTCTCGATCGGCCAGCACGACAGCAGCGCATTGCCGTGGTGGCCGTGGTCGTACACCGCGTTCATGCCATAGGCGGTGTGGTGGGCGTCGGGAGCGAAATAATCGTATTGCGCCGTTTCGGGCCAGTAGCGGTGACCGCGCTCTTCCTTGCCGTACCTGGCCTGGAAGCGATCGTGGCGGCCCTGCACTTCCTGCAGGAAGACGATGTTGGCGTCGAATTCGGCGATGGCCTTCTTCAGGGCGATCACGCGGGGCGTGCTGCGCAGCGAGGAAACGCCCTTATGAATGTTGTAGGTGGCTACACGAATTTTCATGGGAACATTCTACCCGGATCGGGCCGGCGTTCTCGTGAAACGGGCCCAATCGTGCGCCTGCCTGGAGACGCGCCATGGCGGCTGGAGGGATGGCCGGCGGGAGCCGGCGGACGCCGCGCGTGGAGGGAGAGATGGAGCGGCCGGGGTTAGCCGAGTGCCAGCGCCTCGTCGTAGATGGCTTCGTGGCCGGATACGATCATGCGGCGCGGTTTGCGTTCCGGCTGCTTGGCGGTCTTGTCGACCGGGGCCAGCGGGCCGCTCAGGCGCAGGCCGCCGATCAGGTCGATATAAATGCAATCGTCACCCAGTGTGATTTCTTTCACATTCTTCTTGTGGTTGAGTTCAGGGTTGTTCAATTTAGTCCTCCAGGATCATCCGCTAAAAAGTGTCTTCTTTCAGGTCTCACCGTCGGTGATCTGTTGACGATATTCTACTGATTTCCATCTGTCAAACGTTGAATATATGGTGTTAATCGCTGGGATACAAATTTCCTATGGTTATCAAAACGCCATTTCAGCTGTAAAAAGGTGTAATTTCATAGGGGGATTTTGTAAATAAGCCCGTCATATGGGCGTTTGCGCACAGATGGCGGCAGAAAATAGCACTCTCGTACTTTTGCTGAAAAACGTCACTTTCTGGTTTTCCAGAAGTAACAATATCTTACAATTTGAACTGGAATTGACCCTGTGAAAGACAGAGTTATTTTCAGGTGGAAATGTTAATTTCCGTGATGATGCGGTAGCTGGAGGATGGCTTCGGCGTTCGACGACGAAAAGCAGCGGTCGGCCGCTTCGAGCCAGGGCAGCCAGGCGTGCTGCAGATGCTCGCGCGGGCTGAGGGTGATGGGAATGTCGCGTGGAACGCATACCGAGAACACGTGCTCGGTGTTATGGGTGACGCCGGGGGCGTAGCGGTGGCGCCAGACCGGGTAGATTTCGTAGATGTTCGACAGGCCCCAGTCGCGCAGGCGGATCAGTTCGCCGTCGGCGACGATGCCGGTTTCCTCGAACAGTTCGCGCGCGGAAGTGAGCGGCAAGGGCTCATCGGGCGCGTCGAGCGAGCCGGTAACCGATTGCCAGAAGCCCGGACGATCGGCGCGTTCGAGCAGCAGCACTTCCATGGCGGAAGTGTGGATGACGACCAGGACCGATTCGGGGATCTTGTGGGGTTTCATGGCAGCGCGGACGCGTGGACGGTAGGGTTGGCGGCTACGCCGCCGACGCGTTCAACCGGCTCACGGTCGGCCGTGCGGCTTGCCGGAGCTGGTTGAACGCGTCGGCGGGGAACCCGCCAACCCTACAAGGCGATAGCAACGTCGCCCCGTACGCTCTTAAGCGACCTTCTGCTCGCTGCGCAGACGGATGTGCAGTTCCTTCAGCTGCTTCTCGTCGACTTCCGACGGCGCATTGGTCAACAGATCCTGCGCGCGCTGGGTTTTCGGGAAGGCGATCACGTCGCGGATCGACTCGGAGCCGGTCATCAGGGTGATCAGGCGGTCCAGGCCGAAGGCCAGGCCACCGTGCGGCGGCGCGCCGTACTGCAGCGCGTCGAGCAGGAAGCCGAACTTCAGCTGCGCTTCTTCGGCGCCGATCTTCAGCGCGCGGAACACCTTGCTCTGCACTTCTTCGCGGTGGATACGGATCGAGCCGCCGCCCAGTTCCCAGCCGTTCAGGACCATGTCGTAGGCCTTGGCGATGCAGGCGCCCGGATTGGTTTCCAGCATGTCCTCGTGGCCATCCTTCGGCGCGGTGAACGGGTGGTGGGTCGCGGTCCAGCGGTCGCCGTCTTCGTCGTATTCGAACATCGGGAAGTCGATCACCCACAGCGGCGACCAGACGTCGTCGAACAGGCCGGCCTTCTTGCCGAATTCCGAGTGGCCGATCTTCACGCGCAGTGCGCCGATGGCGTCGTTGACGACCTTGGCTTTATCCGCACCGAAGAAGATCAGGTCGCCGTCTTCGGCCTTGGTGAGTTCCAGGATCTGGGCCAGGACTTCGTCCGAGATGTTCTTGACGATCGGCGACTGCAGGCCATCGCGGCCCTTGGCCTTCTCGTTGACCTTGATGTAGGCCAGGCCCTTGGCGCCGTAGATCGCCACGAACTGGGTGTAGGCGTCGATTTCCGAACGCGGCATCGAACCGCCCTGCGGCACGCGCATGCCGACCACGCGGCCGTTCGGCAGGTTGGCGGCGCTGTTGAACACCTTGAACTCGACCGACTTCATCAGTTCAGTCAGTTCGGTGAACTCGAGCTTGACGCGCATGTCCGGCTTGTCCGAACCGTACTTGCCCATGGCGGTGGCGAAGTCCATCACCGGGAACGGGTTCGGCAGGTCGACGCCGGCGGTGTTCTTGAACACCACGCGCATCATTTCCTCGAACAGGTCGCGGATTTCCTGCTCGTTCAGGAACGAGGTTTCGCAGTCGATCTGGGTGAATTCAGGCTGGCGGTCGGCGCGCAGGTCTTCGTCGCGGAAGCACTTGGTGATCTGGTAGTAGCGGTCGAAGTTGGCGACCATCAGCAGCTGCTTGAACAGCTGCGGCGACTGCGGCAGCGCGAAGAAGTTGCCGGCGTTGACGCGCGACGGCACCAGGTAGTCGCGTGCGCCTTCCGGGGTCGACTTGGTCAGCATCGGAGTTTCGATGTCGATGAAGCCCAGGTTGTCCAGGTACTTGCGCACTTCCATCGAGACTTTATAACGCAGCTTCAGGTTGTGCTGCATCTGGCCGCGGCGCAGGTCGAGCACGCGGTGCGTCAGGCGGGTGGTTTCCGACAGGTTGTCGTCGTCCAGCTGGAACGGCACCGGCACCGAGGCGTTCAGCACTTCGACCTGCGAAGCGGTGACTTCGATCTTGCCCGACTTCAGGTTGGCGTTGGCCGTGCCTTCCAGGCGGTTGGTGACAGTACCGACGATGCGCAGGCAGTACTCGTTACGCACGTGCTCGGCGGCCTTGAACACCTCGGCGTTGTCGGGATGGCAGACGACCTGCACCAGGCCTTCGCGGTCGCGCAGGTCGATGAAGATCACACCGCCGTGGTCGCGGCGGCGATGCACCCAGCCGCACAGGCTGACGGTTTGGCCCAGCAGTTCCTCGGTGACGAGGCCGCAGTAGTTGGTACGCATGGAGGTCATGGTTTTCGTTCCAGGTTGGTTAAATTGGCGGGCCGGGGCCCCTATTCTGTGCTTGTTCTGTGGTTCTTGGTGGCCGCTTACTTGGCCGGCGCGTCCAGCGGTGTGGCGGCCGGCGCCGGTACGCTGGCCGGCGCGACCACGCCCATCGAGACGATGTACTTCAGCGCCGCGTCGACCGACATGTCCAGCTCGCGCACGCGGCTGCGTTCCATCATCAGGAAGAAGCCCGAAGTCGGATTCGGCGTGGTCGGCACGTACACGCTGACGTAGTCGCCCACCAGGTGGTTGGTCACGTCCCCGCCCGGCACGCCGGTGAGGAAAGCGACCGTGTACGAATCGGCGTGCGGATACGGGATCAGCACGGCCTGGCGGAAGGCGTTGCCCGAGGACGAGAACAGCGTGTCCGACACCTGCTTGACGCTGCCGTATAGCGAGCTAACCACCGGCACGCGCTTGATCAGGCGTTCGCCCAGGCGCATCACGTAGTTGCCGACCAGGTTGTTGGCCAGCACGCCGGTCAGGAACACGATGGCCAGCGTCAGCACCGCGCCCACGCCCGGAATGTCGGCGCCGAGCAGCACGCGCGGCTGCCAGGCTGCCGGCACGAACAGCAGCGACTGGTCGAGCGTGCTGATGATCAGGTTCAGCACCCAGGCGGTGATCGCCAGGGGCACCAGGACCAGTAGGCCGGTGAGGAAGTATTTGCGCATCGGATTCCCGTTATTCTTGTTGGACGCGGCCGCGCGGCCGGCGCCGGATCAGCTGCCGCTCTTGTCGCCGCCGCCCGTCGGCGCAGCCGGTGCCGGCGCAGGCGTGGCGGCCGGCGCGCTCGCTTCGGCGGCGGCCGGCGCAGGCGCGCTGCTGCCGTTGCCGTTGCCGTTGCCATTGCCGTTATTGGCGGTGCCGGTGGCCGGCGGCGTGCCGCCACGGAAATCGGTCACGTACCAGCCGGTGCCCTTCAACTGGAAGCCGGCGGCGGTCACTTGTTTCTTGAAGGACGGCTTGGCGCACGACGGGCAGACGGTCAGGACCGGGTCCGATATCTTTTGCAGTACATCTTTGGTGAAACCGCATTCTTCGCAGCGGTAGGCGTAAATCGGCATGCTCAGTGCTCCGCAAAAATCTTCAAAACCCTGAATTATAAAGCTTTTACGATGGGATTTGCCGTTTGGGCAGCATGGGGCTGGCATGAACGCGTCCGGCTGGCAAGCGGCACGCCGTGGATGTTGTTTTTCGCCATCGCCACAGGTGTTTCGTTTGCTCAAGCATTAACTTCGATGTTTTAATACGGACTCTTCACCGAATGTTGGCAACAGGGAATCCCTGCTGCCCTCCGTTAAGAAGAAACAGAAGATGGCGCGGTCTTGCATCAGCGCGGTCCATAGAAGAACACTTGCTTCAAAGCCCGCGCGAGCGGGCTTTTTCTTTGAGCGGTCGGGTTAACCCGTTCGCGCCGTCAGCCGAACATCCCCACCACACCCAGCACCGCCAGCGCCGCAAACCCCGCTACCACGCAGCTGACGAACACCAGCATGCGATTGGTGCGCCGCTGCTCCACCAGCAGCAGTGCCAGCAGATCGGCATTCGCCACGTGGCCGTGGCCGCCGGTGTGGGCGATCTGCGGATGCGCTTCGCGCTCCAGCGCCTGATGCACCAGGCGCGGCAGTTGCGGGAAGATCTGGGCGTAGCGCGGCGCTTCAGCGCGCAGGCGCTCGACCAGACCCTGCCAGCCGACCTGCTCCGACATCCAGCGTTCCAGATACGGCTTCGCGGTCTTCCACAAGTCGAGATCAGGGTCGAGCTGGCGCCCCAGGCCTTCGATATTCAGCAGCGTCTTTTGCAGCAGCACCAGCTGCGGCTGCACTTCGACATTGAAGCGGCGCGAGGTCTGGAACAGGCGCAGCAGGATCTGGCCGAACGAGATGTCTTTCAAGGGCCGGTCGAAAATCGGCTCGCAGCAGGCGCGCACCGCCGACTCCAGCTCATCCACGCGCGTGCTCGGCGGCGCCCAGCCCGATTCGATGTGGGCTTCGGCCACACGCTTGTAGTCGCGGCGGAAGAAGGCCAGGAAGTTTTGCGACAGGTAATCCTTGTCGAAGTCGTTCAGGGTGCCGACGATGCCGAAGTCGAGCGCGATATAGCGGCCGAAGGTCTCCGGTTCGACCGACACCAGAATATTCCCCGGGTGCATGTCGGCATGGAAGAAGCCATCGCGGAACACCTGGGTGAAAAAAATCTCCACGCCGTCGCTCGACAGCTTCTTGAGGTCGACGCCTTCGGCCGCCAGGCGGTCGATCTGCGACACCGGGATGCCGCGCATGCGTTCCATCACGATCACGCTGCTCGAGCAATAGTCCCAGTACATCTCGGGCACCATCAGCAGCTCGGAACCGGCGAAGTTGCGGCGCAGCTGGCTGGCATTGGCCGCTTCGCGCATCAGGTCCAGCTCGTCGTGCAGGTATTTGTCAAACTCGGCCACGACTTCACGCGGCTTCAGGCGCCGTGCTTCGCCCCACACGCGTTCGATCAGCGAGGCCGCCAGGTGCATCAGCGCCATGTCTTCGTCGATCAGCTTTTTCATGCCGGGACGCAGCACCTTGATCGCCACTTCCTTGCCGTCCTTGAGCTGGGCAAAGTGGACCTGGGCGATCGAGGCCGAGGCCACCGGATCGCGGTCGAAGCGGGCGAACAATTGATCGGGGTGGGCGCCGAGCGAGCGCGTGATCTGGGCGATGGCCAGGTCGGAACCAAACGGCGGCACCCGGTCTTGCAACAGCGCCAGTTCGTCGGCGATATCGGGCGGCACCAGGTCGCGCCGGGTCGACAGCACCTGGCCGAATTTCACGAAGATCGGGCCGAGCTCTTCCAGCGCCTGGCGCAGGCGGATCGCGCGCGGCGAGGTGATGCGGCGCCAGAAGAAGAAGGTGTTCATCAGGCGCGCGGTGCGTGGCGCGTTGATGCTGGTGACCGCGATTTCGTCCAGTCCGTACTTGGTGAAGACAGCGAGGATGCGCAGCAGGCGCAGGAATTTCAATATCATCGACGATCCGGATTCAGGTCTGCGCTGGGCGCAATGGAAGTGCTCGGCGCCGGCTGGGCCAGCTTTTGTTCGAGGCGGGCGATGCGCTTGGCGGTGCGCTCGACATCGTCGCGCAGGCGCACGACATCGGCGGCGAAAGCTTCGCGCTGGCGCGGACGCACCAGCACCGGGCGCTCTTCGGCCAGGAATTCGGCCAGGTTATCAAGCAGCCGCCGCCCTGCTCCCGTCGCGCCATGCACGGCGCCGCGGCCGGCCTGGGCCAGGCGGCGCGCGCCGAGCGGACCGACCACGCGTTCGAGGTCGTGCTCGGCATCCCAGCGCAGGCCGTTGGACAGCTGCGAGATCGTGTTCGCGAATTCGGCGTCGCCATCGATCTTCACGTACGACAGCATGCGCGTGCGGTCCTGGGCGATCAGTGGCAGGTCGGCCAGCTTGACGCGGATGGTGACGTCGGCGTTCTCTGCATTCTCGCCGGCTTCCAGCATGCCGTCGGCGGCCACGCGCAGGCACAGGCGCGCCGGCCCGGTATCGATGCAAACGTGCTTGCCGGCATGCCGCGCCAGCGCCTTGCGCGCCCACTCTTCCTGGGCCAGCAGATGGTTGATCACGGCCGCCGCCGGCATGGCCAGGGCGTGTTGCGGCGACAGATTGGGCAAGGTAAACAAACTCGGGAGCATGGCGAGCCTAGGCTAAAAAAACAAAACCGCCCGGGGTAAAGCGGGCGGTCTCGATCTTACCAGTTTGCCGGGCGCAAACCCGGCGACACGAAATGTTTGTCGAAAAATAATTCGACGCCAGCAGATCAGTCGACTTGCTGGATACCTGCCAGCACCCAGCCGCCACCACCGGACAGCG
>NZ_DAMAGA010000005.1:0-200058 GCF_031995545.1 Massilia sp. | reverse complement strand
AAAGGGACATTACTACTTTGCCCTAACAGGGTTGGCGGCTCCGCCGCCGACGCGGCGATGGTTGGCTGCGAGATCATCCGGCGCGACATCGGCACCGATAACAATCACCGCGTCGGCGGCGTAGCCGCCAACCCTACCGTCCGGTGAACGAAAACTTGACCGGAAGCGCCGGACTCTGCTTGATGCTGGCTGCATCGAGACTGCCGAGGCTGGTCAGCCATGGCCCGGCATACCGGATCTCGTAGCTGTGTTTGCCCGGCTTGAACGCATACGCGTCCGTGATGTCGATGGTGTTCAGGTGCGTGGTCTGCGGCTTGACCTCGAGGTAGTCGGCCGGCCCAAGGGCGGCGCGCTTGACCATGCGGCCGGTGTAGGCGACCTCGTCTTCGGGCGTGCGCAGCAGGAAGCGCGGAGCAGTCAGGTCGTCGCCCAGCGCGATCTCGCGCGGGATCCATACCGGCTTGTCGCCGCGGTTTTCGATCAGCACGCGCACCTTGACGCTACGGGCGCCGGTCTCGACCTCGAGACGGTGGTTCACGTCCACTTTCGCCTCCACGGCCTTCACCGCTCCCATCAGGCCAACCAGCGCCAGCGCGCAGGCCACCACGGCCTGTTTGATGCGCACGGCCTTGCTACCTTCGACATGCATTTGCGCTCCCTTGGCCAGCGGCCATTTGTGGATTGAAAGCAAATATTGCACTAACGATTATGGCATGCCGCGCGGCGATATTTACGGAAGAATGTTACCGCCTGTTTCAGGCAAGGCCGCCAGGATCATCACTGCCACC
Source organism: Massilia sp. (assembly GCF_031995545.1). Lineage (GTDB taxonomy): Bacteria > Pseudomonadota > Gammaproteobacteria > Burkholderiales > Burkholderiaceae_D > Telluria. The sequence continues at coordinate 199,270 of NZ_DAMAGA010000005.1, read as the reverse complement.
CGCCGGTTGCGCGCCTGGCCCACCGGATCGGTATTCGGCGCCACCGGCCGCGTGGCCGCGAAGCCGAGCGCCGACAGGCGCACCGGCGCCACGCCGCTGTCGATGAACAGCCGCACCACGCTGCTGGCGCGCGCGGCCGACAGTTCCCAGTTGGACGGATACACGGTGCTGGCGATCGGCACGTCGTCGGTATGTCCTTCGACCTCGATCCGGTGCGGATCGTTCCTCAGCAGGCCGCCGACCGCCTGCAGGATCTCGCTGGCCTCGGGCTGCAGCAGTGCCTGGCCCTGGTCGAACAGCACGCTGGCATTGATCTCGACGCTGACGCCGCGCGCATTTTGCGTGACGCGCACCTGGCCCGACTTCACCAGCGGCAGCAGGGTCGCGGTGAGGTCGCGCGCCAGCACGCCCATGCGCTCGTGCTCGCGCCGCGCGGCTTCGTTGCGCTTGCGGTTGACGATGTGCGACAGCGGCAGCACCGGCTCGACGTTGGTGTTGACCTGGGTCGCGGCGCCACGGCCGCCGAAGGCGTCGCCCAGGGCGTCGGACAGCTGCTGGTACTTGCCTTCGTTGACGATCGAGATCGCGTACATCACCACGAAGAAGGCGAACAGCAGCGTGATGAAGTCGGCGTACGAGATCAGCCAGCGCTCGTGGTGCTCGGTCGGGACGTCATCGTCGTAGCGTTTGCGCGCCATGCCTGTGTTCTAGTGATGAGTGAGCAGACTGGCCACGCGCTCGTCCACTACACGCGAATGGTCGCCGCTGGCCAGGTCATAGAATACCTCGGTCAGGATCTCGTACTGCGCCACCTTGTCGCTGACGATGGCCTTCAGCTTGTTGCCAACCGGGTAGAAGAACAGGTTGGCCAGGCCGACGCCGTACACGGTCGACACGAACGCGACCGCGATGCCGGAACCCAGGCGCGCCGGATCGGACAGGTTTTCCATCACGTGGATCAGGCCCAGCACGGCGCCCAGGATGCCGATCGTCGGCGCGTAGCCGGCGGCCGATTCCCAGATCCGCGCCGCCTGGCGCTGGGCGAATTCGTAGCCGTTGATCTCGTGCTCGAGCAGGCTGCGCACTTTATCGGGATGGATTCCGTCCACCACCAGGCGCAAGCCCTTCTCGACGAACGGATCGGCCTTGGCCATGTACTGTTCCAGCGACAGCAGTCCGTCGCGCCGCGCCGACAGGCTCCACAGCGCGATCTCGCGCGACAGCTTCTGGCGCTCGCCGCGCGGCGGCACGAACACCCAGCGCAGCATGCCGAGCCCGCGCGTAAACGTGCGCCGTTCGCTCTGCAGCAGCACGGCGCCGAAGGTGCCGACCACCACGATCGCGAACGCGGCCGGCTGCACCAGCGAGGCGAAACGCCCGCCGTCCAGCGAGTGGCCGACCAGGATGCCGGCCACCGCGAGTACCAGGCCGGCTACGCTGGCCCAGTCCACAGATGCTCCCGTAACGCCGTGCGCAAGCGCGCCACGGCCTGGGTGTGCAGCTGCGACACCCGCGATTCGCTCACGCCCATGACGGCGCCGATTTCTTTCAGGTTCAACTCTTCCTCGTAGTACAAGCCCATCAACAATTTCTCACGCGGCGGCAGGTTCTCGATGGCGTCGATCACGGCCTGGCGGAAGTCGGTGTCCATCAGGCCGCGCAGCGGGTCGGCGTCGTCCACCGCGTAGCGGTCGAGGAAATTGCCGTCGCCATCGTCGTCATGAAAGTCTTCGTAATACACCAGCTGGTGGCCGCCCGAGTCGGCCAGCATTTCCTGATAATCTTCCAGCGACAGCTTGAGCGACTTGGCCACTTCGGATTCGCTCGGCGGCCGGCCCAGGCGCTGCTGCAGCTCGTGCATCGCGGTCTCGACTTTGCGCATGTTCTGGCGCGTGCTGCGCGGCATCCAGTCGCTGCTGCGCAGCTCGTCGAGCATGGCGCCGCGGATGCGCAGCACGGCATAGGTCTCGAACTGGGCGCCGTGGTTGTCTTCGTAGCGGTTGATCGCGTCGAGCAGGCCGATCATGCCGGCTTGCACCAGGTCGTCCACTTCCACCGAAGGCGGCAGTTTCGCCTTCATGTGGTGGGCAAGACGCTTCACCAACGGCATGTGCTCCGTCAGCAAAGAATTCTTGTCCGCTTTCCCCTTGACCGTGTACATGCTCTCTTGATCTTCTCGTTGCTTGTTCTGTTGTGTCTGCGCCGCTTCGGCCACCGCTGCCGCTTCCGCGCCCGATGCCGCCCTCATGCTCCGAAGCGCGCGCCACTACCCTGGCGTGCGAATTGCGGCATCGCGTGCAGCGCGAACTTGCCGGCCAGCTGGCGGAAGGCGACCGAAGCGCCCGCCAGCGGGAAGGCATCGACCACCGCCCGGCCCAGGCGCGCGGCGCGGTGCAGGTACTCGTCGGCCGGCACCGAGCCCAGCGAAGTGAGCTTGACGGCAAGGTAGCGTGTTGCTGCTGCTGACATATTATCGTATACCACTTGCGCCTCCTCCTCAGTTGCGCCGGTGACCAGGATGCCGAACGGGCGGCGGCCCAGCTGCAGCGACAGGCGCTTGATCAGCGCGTAGGCATTGGTGATCGAGGTGGCGCTGGTCGAAACCTGCACCACGATCTCGGAGCTGGCCATCAGCGCCACCGGGAACGACTCGTCCGGACCGAGTTCGCCATCGACGATCACGATGCCGGCCTGGCTGGCCAGCACGTCGAAGGTCTTGCCCAGGCGGCGCGCATCGTCGGCGCCCTGCGGGCGGCCCATCGGCACCACCGAGAAGCCTTGCGGCACCGGATGCGTGACCTGGTTCAGCGCCGCTTCCTGGCGCGCCACCTGCAGCAGCGAGGCGCTGCGGTTCAGGCCGAGGCGGCGGGCGACGCCGTATTCGTGTTCGCAGGCATCGACGATCAGGACTTCATTGCCGGTCTGGGCCAGCGAGGCGCCCAGGTTCACCAGCATCGCGCCCTTGTCGTCTTCCGGGGTCGCGGAAAGGAACGTCACCACGCGCGGACGCGGGCCTTGCAGCATGCGGCGCAGGCCTTCGGCCTGGTCGAAATCAAAGCTGGCCATGGCTTACCTCAGGCGAAGGATGGGTTGGCACGGGCGGCGGCGCCGGCCATCATCAGCGGCAGGTCGGCGTCGCCGAGACCGTTTTTCGCGCCGCTGCGGTTGCGGAAGGCGCGGTCGACCAGCATCGCGCGGTCGGCCAGGTGCAGGTCTTCCGGCACGCGCTGGCCGTTCGAGATGTAGTGCAGGTTCAGCTTCTGGCGCACCACCACGTCGAGCACGCCGCCGATCGATGCGGCCTCGTCCATCTTGGTCATGATCGCGCCGTGCAGGCCGCTGCCTTGATAGGCGCGCACCACTTCGTTCAGGGTCTCACCGGTCGAGGTCGAATTCAGGCACAGCAGGCGCTTGACGTCGGCGCCCGAGCTCGACAGCATCGCGACCTGTTCGGCCACCATGTGGTCGCGCTGCGACATGCCGATGGTGTCGATCAGCACGGTGTGCTTGTTGCGCAGCTCTTTCAGGGCGATGCGCAGGTCGGCTTCGTCCTTCACCGAGTGCACCATCACGCCCAGGATCTTGCCGTAGATGCGCAGTTGTTCGTGACCGCCGATACGATAGGCATCGGTGGTGATCAGGGCCAGCTTGTCCGGGCCGTGGCGCATCACGCAGCGCGCGGCCAGCTTGGCGGTGGTGGTGGTCTTGCCGACGCCGGTCGGGCCGACCAGGGCGAACACGCCGCCGTTGGCCAGCAGGTCGTCGTCGTTGCCGATGGTGTTGACGTTACGCGCCAGCACGGTCTTGACCCAACGCATCGCTTGCGCTGCATCTTCCGTCACTGGCATTTTTTCGATCAGGTACTTGGCCAGGGTGGCCGAGAAGCCGGCGCCCAGCAGTTCGCGCAGCACGGTCGCCTTGTGCGGCTGGCGCTGGGCGGTGGCGTTCCACGACAGTTCGGCCAGCTGGGTTTCCATCAGGCCGCGCATGGCGCGCAGTTCGTTCATCATGCCGTTCATTTCGACGGCGGCCGATTCCTTGGCCTGGGCGATGGCGGCGCTCATCATCGAGGTCATGGCACCCATGTCGACGGTCGGCTCCGGTGCCGGGGCGCGGCGCTCGGCGTAAGTCTGGACCGGTTCAGCGGCCGGGGCGGCAGGGGCAACAGGAGCAGCGGCAACGAAGGCCGGCGCCAGGTCTTTCTGGCGGCGTGCCGGGGTTGGACCGACAGCGGGGCCAAAGGCCGGAACAAAAGCCGGTTCCTCGACCTGCAGCTGCGGCGCAGGCTGCGCGCTTTCCGAATCGCTGACCGGCGCGGCCAGCGAGGCCACGTCGTCATTGTCCAGGGCCAGGATTTCGACCACGCCGTCGACCGGACGGTTCGAGAGGATGACGGCATCAGGGCCCAGCGCTTCGCGCACTTTGCGCAATGCATCTCGGGAAGTAGCTGCCGTAAATTTCTTCACCTTCATCGTATTCTCCGCGCTTCAACTGTTTGCCGGGCACAAGCGCCCTTCGATAGGAAGCATTATTGACGATGCCCGGAGGAAACCATCCGAGGATAAAGAAGGGGAAACCCGTCTATTTCACCGAAATCGATAAAACCGGCAATCGATTGGCAAGAGAATAACGGTGGTGGCTGCACGCGCCGGGCGGCGCATGGGAGAAAAGCTGGAAGGAAACGCTACGGCACAAATAACAAGGGCGGCGCTCACGCACCGCCCTCTTCTCTATTACATCGGCACGCCGACCAGGCTGGTCACGCGGATGGTCTTGGTTTCCGGCACTTCAGCATGCGACAGCACCTTCAGCGTCGGCACTGCACGGCGCAGGAAGCGCGACAGCAGCACGCGCAGCGGGGCCGGTACCAGCAGCACGGCGGTATGGCCCATCTGCTCTTGCTGGTGGGCGGCGTGCGCCGCCTGCTGGGCGATGGTGTCGGCCAGGCCCGGCTCGATGCCGGTACCGTCGCCGCCGGCGCCCATCGCCTGCATCAAGAGACGCTCGAGGCGATTGTCCAGGGTCATCACCGACAGCTCGTTCTCGCCCGGGAACAGTTGCTGCACGATGGCGCGGCCCAGGGCCACACGCACCACGGCGGTCAGTTCGCCCGGATCCTGCGTCATGGTCGAGTGCTCCGACAGCGCTTCGATGATCGAACGCATGTCGCGGATGTGCACGCCTTCCAGCAGCAGGTTCTGCAGCACTTTCTGCAGGGTCGACAGCGACACGACTTTCGGCACCAGGTCTTCGACCAGTTTCGGGGTTTCCTTGCCCAGGTGGTCCAGCAGCGCCTGCACTTCCATGCGGCCCAGCAGTTCCGAGGCGTGCTGGGTGATCAGGTGGTTCAGGTGGGTCGCCACCACGGTGCCGGCGTCGACCACGGTGTAGCCCATGCTTTGCGCTTCGTCACGCAGATTGGCTTCGATCCAGATCGCCGGCAGGCCGAAGGCCGGATCGGTGGTCACCAGGCCCGGCAGCGTGCCGCTGGCCATGCCCGGGTTGATCGCCAGGAACTGGCCGTTCAGCGCTTCGCCGCTGCCCACTTCCACGCCCTTCAGGGTGATGCGGTAGCTCGAGGGCTTGAGTTCCAGGTTGTCGCGGATGTGCACCGGCGGCGCCAGGAAGCCGACTTCCTGGGCAAACTTCTTGCGGATGCCCTTGATGCGCTTGAGCAGTTCGCCGCCCTGGTTCTTGTCGACCAGCGGAATCAGGCGGTAGCCGACTTCCAGGCCCAGGGTGTCGACCGGCATCACGTCCTGCCAGGTCGCTTCTTCGTTCTCGGCCGGGGCTTGCGTTGCCGCCTGCGCCGCCGCTTCGGTGGCTGCCGCCGCTTCCTGGGCCGGCTTTTCCTTGCGCCGCTTGGAGATGAAGTAACCGCCGGCCGCCAGCGAACCGCCCAGCAGCAGGAACACCAGGTTCGGCATGCCCGGGATCAGGCCCAGGCCACCGATGATGCCGGCGGTGATGTACAGGGCTTCCGGACGTGCCAGCAGCTGGCCGGTCAGCTGCGAGCTGACGTCTTCGTCGTTGGCGACGCGCGACACCACCATACCGGCCGCGATCGAGATGATCAGCGAAGGAATCTGCGCCACCAGGCCGTCACCGATGGCCAGCAGGGTGTAGACCTTGGTCGCTTCGCCGAAGGCCAGGTCGTGCATCACCACACCGACGATCAGGCCGCCGATGATATTGATGATGGTAATCATGATACCGGCGACGGCGTCGCCCTTCACGTACTTCGAAGCACCGTCCATGGCGCCGTAGAATTCGGCTTCCTGGCCGACTTCGGCGCGGCGCTTGCGTGCTTCGGCTTCACCGATCAGGCCGGCGTTCAGGTCGGCGTCGATCGCCATCTGCTTGCCCGGCATCGCGTCCAGGGCGAAGCGCGCGCCGACTTCGGCGATACGGCCGGCACCTTTGGTGACGACGCTGAAGTTGATGATGGTCAGGATGACGAACACGACGATACCGACGGTGTAGTTACCGCCGATCAGGAAGTGGCCGAACGCTTCGATGACCTTGCCGGCAGCGGCGCCACCGTTATGGCCTTCGGTAAGAACGATACGGGTCGATGCCACGTTCAGCGCCAGGCGCAGCATGGTGGTCATCAGCAGGATCGCCGGGAAGGCCAGGAAGTCGAGCGGCTTGACCGTGTACAGCGCGGTCAGCAGCACGATGATCGAGACTGCAATATTAAAGCTGAAGAACACGTCGAGCACGAACGCCGGCAATGGCAGGATCATCATTGCGAGCAGCATGATGATCAGGATCGGCGCAGCGGCGGCGCCGCCGCGGCCCGCGAGCCCGCTCATCCAGCCTGGCAGTTTCATGCTATTTACCATTCATTCGCTCCGTGTCTATGTTGCGTTACGTTTTATCTGCATCCCCCGCTGCGGGTGGCTTCTGCGAAGCCGGGTTCAGCGGGTCCAACTCGTCCGGCACCTTCAGTTTCCGCGGGCGATCCGGATAATCGCCCTCGCCTTTCTTGTAGGCGCGCAGCTGGTAGACATAGGCCAGGACTTCCGCCACCGCCGAATACAGCTTTTCCGGGATTTCCTCGTCGATCTCCACGTGCTTGTACAGCGCACGCGCCAGAGGAGGCGCTTCCAGCATCGCTACCTTGTGCTCGGCGCCCAGTTCGCGGATCTTGGCGGCGACGTCGTCGATGCCTTTTGCTACCACGCGCGGGGCGCCGCGCTGCCCGTCGGCGTACTTCAGGGCCACTGCGTAGTGGGTCGGGTTGGTCACGATCACATCAGCAGTAGGTACATTTTGCATCATCCGCCCCCGGGCCATTTCGCGCTGCATCTGGCGAATCTTCCCCTTAATCTGAGGATTGCCGTCCGATTCCTTTGATTCCTGGATCATTTCCTGGCGCGTCATTTTCAATTTGTTATTCCAGTGCCAGATCTGGTAGGGGCCGTCGATCAGGGCGATCACCCCCAGCGCGCCGACGATGAACAGGAAGGATTTGGCGATCATGGTCAAGGTGTGGGCGCTGCTTTCGCCCAGCGGCTCCACCGCCAAACCGAGCATCGCCTCCTTCTGGCCGCTGATCACGATATAGGCCACGATGCCGACCACGATGGTCTTGGCGATCGCCTTGACCAGCTCGACCAGGGAATTCTTGGAAAACATATTGCCGATGCCCTTGAGCGGGTTCAGCTTCATGATGTTCGGCATGAACGCCTTGCTGGAAAACAGCCAGCCGCCGATGAGCAGGGGCGAGACCAGGGCGATGAGCATGATGGCGCCGACGATCGGCAGGCAGGCCAGCATCACGGTCACGATGTCGTTGAACACGCGCTCGATCAGGATGCCGGGGTTGTAAACCTGCTCGCGGTCCAGGCTCAGGCCCGACTTCAGGACCCGGCCCAGGGTCTCGGCCAGCATGCCGCCGAACGCCCACAGGCAGGCGCCCGCCGTCATCAGGACGGCGAAGGTGGCCAGTTCGCGCGAGCGCGGAACGTCGCCTTCCTCGCGCGCCTTCTCGATTCTTCTGGGACTTGCGTCTTCTGTCTTTTCTGCGTCGCTATCTTCCGACATCGCCGTCCCCCTTCAACTCGCCGTGAAAAACGCTGTTATACCGCATGGCCACGCCGGATGACGCATGACCATGGCTTTAGCGCAAACAGGATTATCGCCGGGATTGCCGTAAAGCTACAAAAAGAACAGGAGGGAGTTTCCGGCGCTGTTTACTCACATGAGCCCTGGCGCCGGACCGGCCGGCGCCGCGGGATCACATGCGGCGGCGCACGAAGGCAGTGACCGGCGCTTCGCGCTGGATGTCGGCCAGCGGGCTGACGCCGTTGGCGGCGTTCTGGGAAGCGCTGCGGATGGTGACCATGGCCGGGGCGGCCATACCGGGAGGGGTGATCTGCTTGGCCAGCACGGGCGCCGCAGCCACGGTCGGCACAACCATGGCGGTCGGAGCGGCCGGCGCCTGGACGCCGGACGGCAGCGCCTGGCGGCGCCGCGCATGCCAGGCGGCTGCCACCAGGCCGTACATGACCAGATACAACAGGAAACTGGCAACCGCGCCCTGCACCAGCACGTCCGGGGCGGACGGATGGTTGACCGCCAGCAGCGCCGGCACCAGGGCGATGCTCCACGATACCGGCGACACGCAGGCATTGCGCAGCGGCGCCGGCAGGCGGCGCAGGTAGCGTGCGGTGATCGCCGTCTTGACCAGGCTGTGCAGGTGCCAGCTGTCCGGCTGACCCGGATGGCGGCGGCACCACAGGCGGCGCGCGATGGTGAACACGGTTTCGAATACCGGATAGGCGCAAGCCAACAGCGGCGCCCAGGCCGACACCGACGGATTGCGGTACACCAGCATCACCGACAGCCAGGCCAGCAGGAAGCCGAGCAGGTAGGCGCCGCCATCGCCCAGGAACAGCTTGCCGTACGGGAAATTGACCAGGAAGAAGCCGGCGGTGACGGCGCAAATCACGAAGCACAGCTGCGCCAGGTGAACGTCGCCGACATTCATGGCGATCAGGCCCAGGGCGCCTAGCCCGATGATGACGGTGCCGCTGGCCAGGCCGTTGAAGCCGTCGATGATGTTGACGGCATTCGCCACGCCGCCAACGGCGAAGGCGGTAAACAAGACCGAGAACGGCAGCCAGGCCAGCACCGCGTCGAGCGGCGCCAGGCCGGTATGGTCGAGCGTGACACCGGTCAGGAACCAGCACACCGCCCCGCTGGCCATGGTGGCCAGCAGGCGCGCGCGCACCGAGACGTTGCGGGTCAGGTCTTCGGCCAGGCCGAACACGAAGGCGGGCAAGGCAGCCAGCAGCACCGGCAGCAGGAGTTCCTGCTGCGGCGCCGGCATGAAGCACAGCGCCAGCCACAGGCCGGTCATGATCGCGGCGCCGCCGATGCGGGGAGTCGGGGTGATGTGGAACTTCTGCACGCCACGGGTGGCGTCCAGCGAGTAGCGTCCATGCCAGCGCGTGGTGAACACGAGCAGCAGCGAACAGATCAGTGATGTGGCAAAGCCGATTTCGAGGCCGGCTAATGGCAGATTAAGAATACTCATAGAACCACTTTGTTAACTCGTCAATTCTATCGCATTTCTTTTGAGGCAACGGTCAATCGTGCACCGCACCAAAATGACGCCAGGATGACAGCGGATTTCATACCGCCCTTCGCAAGCCCTTGATTGTTTGGGAACAATTCGACGATTCTAGAGAGTTTGCGATCCGCCAATCAATTGTTCAGAAACTTCTCCTACTATTTCTGCACAATTTGTTACATCTTTCCTCAGTGGAATTTGGAGAGATTTCACTTGTTTTATGTCAGGGGAATAGCGATGCGGTTTATTAAAAGATGGCAACCGTACTTTTACAGCATCGTCATATGCATGAGCGCACCGTACGCCGGCCTGGCGAGCGCTCAAAACACGCAATCCCCCGAGCTGCTGGACGCTAGAGCTCGCCTGCTGGACGCCGAAACCCGCCAGGCCATCGCCGAAGCCGAGCGCGCCGAACTGCTGGCGCGGCTGCCGCCGGCGCAGGCCAAGGCACTGCCCGGCGCCATCGACACCCGCCAGTTCGGCGCCGCCGGATTGGCCCGGGCCTTCGACCTGGCGCTGGAACTGGCCAGTGAACTGTGCGCCGTGCTGCCCTTGGAGCGCCAGGTGGTGTTGTACGACGCCGCCAGCGCGCAGGGCGTGGTGGCGGCGCGCACCGTCGATGCCGCCATCAGACGGATGACCGATGAACTGACGGCGCGCAACGGCGACCTGGCGCGCTACATCGAAGATCACACGCCCGCCGCGCGCGCCGCATCCCTGGCGCCGGCGCTGGCCTGGCTGGGCGCGCCGACGATGCTGCTGCGCGCCGGCGCCGATCTCGCCGCCCTGTTCAAGAGCGACGCCACGCTGGCCGGCATCGCCTACGGCGACGGCGTGCACGCGCTGTTCGCCAGCGCGCTGGCACGCAACTGTCCCGGCCGCCTGGCGGGCCTGGGCGACGGCTATATGGGCGAACTCGATGTGGCGCGCCACGCCGGCCTGCTGGAACGGGTGCGCCTGCTGGGACAGCAGCGCGGCGTGCTGGCGGCCCACGTCGCCGCCCTGCAGGCGCTGGCCGACGGCGCCAAGGGCGAGCTCAAGAAGGAATTCACTGCCGTGGCCTCCGGCGCCAATGCCCAGCTGAAGGCGGCCGATGCCTTCCACGAATCGCTGCGCGCCGGCGAAGCCAGCGACAAGAGCCCGCTGTTCACGGCGGCGCGCTACCTCGGGCTGGCCGAGCGCAGCGCCGGCGCGCTGGTGCTGGACGTCGACCTGCGCCTGGAAGGCCTGACACTGGTGCGGGACAAGCTGTTTACCGGCGAGCGCCTGCACCTGTCCGGGGTCGCCTTCCTGTGGTACCGGCTGCACGAGCCGGACGGACGCCTGCTGCGCGCCGACGCCCTGCGCCGCATCAGCCGTCCAAGCGAGGTCGACCTGCGCGGCCGGCCCGACAGCCAGTTCTGGAGCGATCCGCGCTGACGTCAGGCATCAGGGCGCTTGAAGGTCTGCTCGATCGCGCCGAACAGCGATTTGCCGGCTTGGTCCAGCATCTCGATCCTCACCGTGTCGCCGACACGCATGAACGGCGTGCGCGCTTCCTCGCCCTCGACGATTTCGTGCCAGCGCTGTTCGGCGATGCTGGCGTAGCCCGGCGTCCTGCGCTTGCCGGCGCGGTTCGACACCACGCCAGAGCCGACGATCGTGCCGGCGCTGATGCCGCGCGTGCTGCACAGCTGGGCCAGCAATTGCGGGAAGGTGAACGCCATGTCGTCGCCCGCTTCCAGCTGCCCGACGCCGTTGCCGTTGGAGCTCACCCGCAGCGGCAGGTCGGCCTTGCCGCCGCGCCAGGATTCGCCCAGCTCGTCCGGGGTGACCGCCACCGGGGCGAAGGCCGTGGCCGGCTGCGCTGCCATCCAGTCCCAGCCATTGCTGCTTTCGTTCAGCAGATTGCGCAGCGTGATGTCGTTGCACAGCAGCAGCAGGCGGATCTGGCCATGGGCCGCATCCGCCGTGGCGCCCGGCGCCAGGTCGCCGCTGACGATCGCCAGCCCGGGACCGAAATCGACGCCCCACTCTTCGCGCGCCAGCACGATGTCCTGCAGCGGGCCGAGAAAACCGTCGGCGGCGCGTTCGCGCAGCAGCGCTTCGTCGCGCCAGGCCGGCGGCAGTTCGGCGCCGGCGGCGCCGGCGGCGCGGCGTTCCAGTTCCAGGTGATTCAGGTAGGCGGCGCCCTGTACGTGGCGCGCGGCGCGCGGCAGCGGCGCCAGGCAGCGCGCCGGATCGAAGTCGAACGGACGGCGCGCGATGCCTTCCGCCTTGCCCTCGTTGAGCAGGCGGTACAGGTTGTCGAGCTGGGGAGCGATGAAGGCCCAGTCGTCGAGCGCGGCGCGCAGGGTGGGCGCGATGGCGTCGGCCAGGTGGGCGGTTTTCAGGTCGCGTGACACCACGGCCAATTGGCCATCACGGGTGCCGTCGTCGAGGGTGGCGAGTTTCATGGCGGGCCTTGCTTTATTTCAAGATGCGCAGGCCCGCCATTCTACGGTGAGGATCAGTACTTGACCACCACGCCCAGGCCGAGGCTGCGCTGGAAGTAGTTGTAGTCGATCATGCTCTGGCCATAGCCGGAGAATGCATTGATGTAGCCCTTGACCGGGCCGGCCAGCGGGAAGGCCCAGCCGACCTGCACTGCGCCCTTGTCGGTATGGAAGTTGCGGCGCACCAGGGCATTGATTTCATGGCCGCCGCCCAGGCGGTAATTACCTTCCAGCTCGAAGCGGCCCATGTAGTCGATGATGTCCGGGTTGTTGTCGTCTTCCAGCGATTCGTTGACGCGCTTCCACAGCTTGGCGGTCATGGTCAGCGGGCCGCGCTCCAGGCCGAGCTGGGCATAGAAGCGGTTCCAGCTGCGCGACAGCGTCGACGACTGGCCGTTCGACTGGTGCACGAAGCCCAGGTTCAGGAATTTGATGTTGGTGCCCAGCAGCGCGTAGTTGAGCGGCATGGTCGCCATGATCTCTGGCTGGTAGTTGGTTTCACGGAATGGGCTGGACGCTTCATGGTTGGCCGCCTGCCAGAAGCTGTTTTGGGTGTAGCCGAACCAGACATCAATCGGTTGCTCGAACAGGGTCTCGACCAGCTTCATCTTGAAGCTGAGCTGGAACTCCAGTTCCGCCTTCGACAGGCCCTCGCCTTCGGTTTCGAAGAAATCGCGGTACGGCGCTTCGTTCGGGCGGTGGGTGCGGGTGGCGATCAGGTAGCTCGGGCGGTGCGGACGGAACTTGAACACGCCACGCTTGTCGCGCGGGTCCAGTTCCCAGTGGCTGCTCAGGGTGTATTCGGCGGCCGCCTGCACCGTCGGGTCGACCGAGGCGGTGTGGTCGATCGCGCTGTTGCGCGGCGCATCGAAGGCGCTGCCGGCGGCCGGGGCCGTGGTCGGCACGGCCGGCACCGCGGCCGGTGCAGCCGGCGCGGCGGCGACGGTGGCCGAAGCCGCGTTAGGGTCGGTGGCGGCGGCCGTGGTGGCCACGGTGCCCGCGGCTTGGGCGGCGACGCGATCGAAGCAGGCCAGGCGCTGGGCGTTGTCGGTCAGCGGGGTGCACTCGGCCAGCGATTGCGGCTGAGCTTGCAACCCGGCTTGCGGGGCAGTCTGTGCCAGTGCCGGCAGGGCCAGCAGCAGCGGGATCAGGGTGAGGGAGTGCGAGAGTCTCGGGCGATTGAGGTGCATGGTTGTTGTTGTATGAAAGCGTTCATGCGGCAGCCGGTTCCCGGTGCCGTCGCCTCGGAGTGTCGCGGAAATTTGTTATCGATGGCGCACGTATTGCACGCGTGCATGTTGAGCTCGCTCAAACGTGCGCCATAAACTTTATGATTGTTGCATGAAAGCCGCAGTCAGGCCGGCACCAGCAGGTCCAGCTGTTCACGCTCGAGGAAGCACCATTCGCCTTCTTTCAGGCCAAGCGATTCCAGCGTCAGTCCGCCGATCTGCGAGCGGTGCAGCGCATTGCAGTGGTTGTCGGCCGCGGCCAGCATGCGCTTGACCTGGTGATATTTGCCCTGCTCCAGCACGATTTCGAGCTGGTGCTCGCCGCGTTGCACGCAGGAGACAGCTTTCAACGGCGCCGGTTCGTCGTGCAGTTGCACACCGGCCAGCAGTTTCTGCACCAGCGCTTCCGTCACCGGCTCGGCGGTGGTGGCCTGATAGACCTTGGGCACGTGGCGTTTGGGCGACGATTGCGCATGGATGAAGGGGCCATCGTCCGACATCAGCAGCAGGCCGGTGGTATCGTGGTCCAGGCGGCCGACCGGCTGCACCTCGCGCCAGCTGAACTGCTCGGGCAGCAGGGTCAGCACACCGGGGTGGTGGCTCGGTTTGCGCGAGCACTCGAAATTGGCCGGCTTGTACAGCGCGAGGTAAACATGCTCGCGGTAGCGCCATTCTTCGTCGAACACGGTCAACACCAGGTCGCCGGTGTCGAACGTGGCCTTGTAGTTGTCTTCGATGGCGCCGTTGACGGCGACGTCGCCGTCCTCGATCAGGGCGCGGCAGTATTTGCGGGTGCCGAAACCCTGCGATTGCAGGATGCGGTCCAGGGATAATTTACTCATGGGCCGAGACTGTATCAGAAGGGCCGCTTCGTTGAAAGAAGACGGTTTACCCATCAAAACTGTTGGGATTGCGGACGCAAGCTCATTTGCGCAACGTCAAACCTCACCGATTTCCGATTGATAGACTTCAACACATTAGGAATCCGCCTAATCAACCAGCGAATTCCTTACTAAATGTTAAGACATCGCGTAAGACACCAAATCAGCCATCCGCCCCGCCAGAGAACAGGAAATACCGTGAACGATCATCTGAACACTGCAATTGGAAAACCTCTCGAGCTGGATGTGCTGTGCGCACGCCAGCGCCTCGCCCGCGACCATGCGGCGCTGTTCCCTGCCCGGCTGGCACTGGCGCGCTGGCGCGGCGTGTGCACCTCGTCTGCTCAGCAAACCGAACCGCTGCCAGGACGCGCCGCCTGGTTCGACCGCATCCAACGCGAGCACCAGACCTGGCTCGAATGCGGTGGTTTCGCCCAGCACGAAGAGCTGCCGCCCCTGCGCCAGCCGACCATGTGGCAGCCGCCGGTGGCGGCGCCCGTGCTGGCGTCGGCGCCGCTGTGCGCGGCGGACACCCAGCCGCGTCCGGCCGGGGATGGCGATGTGCAGCAGTGCGGCGCCTGCAACTGAATAGGTAGCCAAGCGCGCCGCCGGGCACGGCCCGGCACCCCGCATGCTCCAATGAAAACGACGGCCGAGGCCGTCGTTTTCTTTCCCGCTGGAGATGAGCCGTCCGGGGAACGCACTACTATGAGGAATGGAATTCTCTCGAAAACCGCACCACGGTGCGGTGGCTAGCTTTCTCCGTCCGGGCCGAAGGGGCGGGAGCCCCGTGCGGCCGCTGCGGCAGCGGCTACGGGTTCACTATAGCCCACTGTCTGCATAGTTCAAGACCTGGCTCAAGAAAACCTTGTAAAAAACTCCAGGGCAATACCGCTTGGATGGGCTCTCAGCGCACCGCTGGCACCGCGCCGTGATAGGCCGCCTTGACCGCGCTCTCGCCCACCGCCGCGCCGAATTTCTTCAGCACGCGCTCGGGCAGGTTTTCGTGCGCCGTGTAGTCGACGATGTCCTCGGCCTTGACGATGTCGCGCGCCACAGTGTCCACCGTGCCGAAGGCGTCGGCCAGGCCCATGTCCACCGCCTTGGCGCCGGTCCAGTACAGGCCGGAGAAGGTTTCCGGGGTTTCCTTCAGGCGCTTGCCGCGCCCGGCGCGCACCACCGCGATGAATTGCTGGTGGATTTCGTTGAGCATGGCCTGAGCGTGCTGCTTGTGCTTGTCCGATTGCGGGCTGAACGGATCCAGGAAACCCTTGTTTTCGCCGGCCGTCATCAGGCGCCGCTCGATGCCCAGTTTGTCCATGGTGCCGGTGAAACCGAAGCTGTCCATCAGCACCCCGACCGAGCCGACGATCGACGCCTTGTTGACATAGATACGGTCGGCCGCCGACGCGATGTAGTAGCCGCCCGAGGCGCAGATCTCGTCCACCACCACGTACAGCGGTTTATCCGGATAGCCGCGCTTGAGGCGCTGGATTTCGTCCACGATGATGCCGGCCTGCACCGGGCTGCCGCCGGGACTGTCGATGCGCAGCACCACCGCCGCCGAGCCGGGATCGGAGAATGCCTTGTTCAGCGACGGGATCACGGTATCGGCCGCGCCGCTGCCTTCTGCTTCGATCTCGCCGTTAATTTCGATCAACGCCGTGTGACGGCCCAGGTTTTCGGTGTCGGTACTGCCGAAGTTGAAGTCGTAATAGGCCCACAGCGCCAGCAGCGCCACGGTCAGGAAACTGAGTTTGAAGAAGATGCTCCAGCGGCGCGCGGCGCGCCGTTCCTGCACGCTGGCGAACACCAGCTTTTCGAGGGTTTCGCGCTCCCAGTTGCTCACCGTCGGGTTCGACGCGAGCCGGTGCTCGGATGGATGATCGCCAGGATGGTCAATGCCGGTATGGTCACTCATAAAGTCCGTGAATGGTCAAAAACGACGGACGCTAATTTCCGGCAAGTGGCTGGAACTGTCCGTCTGGCACCCAGTATATCCTGCCCTCGGTTTCATGTACCGCGATCGGATGCAGGCGCCCGCCGCGGCACGGACCGCCGGTGCAGCGGCCGCTTTCGGGTTCATACACGGCGCCGTGGGTCGAGCACATCAGGTACAGCCCGCTCGACTCGAAGAAGTTGCCTTCTTTCCAGTCGAGCTCGACCGGGACATGGGCGCAACGGTTCAGGTAGCCATAAACCGTGCCTTGGAACCGCACCACGAAGCCGGTGCCTGGCTGGCCAAAGGCGCGCAATGGGAAGCGCACGCCCTTGCCACCGTCGAGCAAATCGCCGCCATCGCATACCAACAACCCTGCATCTGCGCTCATCAGGACAGATTCTTTCAGGCGTTCTCGAGCAGCCAGGCGTGCAGCTCGGGAATCGAACGCGCCGAGAACTGCGGATTGCAGGCCTGCAGCTGCGCCACCGGATGCGCACCGAACTCGACCGCCACGCCATGGGCGCCGGCGTTGTTCGCCATCATCAGGTCGTGGGTGGTGTCGCCGATCATCACCGTGCGGCGCAGGTCTTGCCCCAGCTCGCGGGTGAGTTCCTGCAGCATGGCCGGATGCGGCTTGGAGAATGTCTCATCGGCACAACGGGTCGCATCGAAGGTCGACAGCAGGCCGGTCGCGTTCAGCGCCCGGTTCAGGCCGACCCGGCTTTTCCCGGTGGCCACTGCCAGGAAGTAGCCTTCCCCGGCAAGATCGGCCAACATCTCGCGAACGCCGTTGAACAGCACCAGTTCGTGGTCCTTGGTCAGGAAGTGATAGCGGTAGCGCTCGACCATGCGCGGATACATGGCCGGTGCGATGTCCGGCATCACGGCCTGCATCGCTTCCGACAGGCCGAGGCCGATGACGTGCGCCGCCGAAGCGTCGCTCGGCACCGGCAGGCTCAGGTCGCGCGCCGCCGACTGGATGCAGCGCACGATGGCGGCGGTGCTGTCCATCAGCGTGCCGTCCCAGTCGAACACGATCAGGTCAAATTGTTTTCTTGTCATTATTTAACGACGGTCGAGCCGCCGGTCCCCTTTATTGATTGGTCGCGTAAGCGAATTCACGCGACCGGCTCTCCCTGCACCGGGCGTCCCAAGCTTACCAAGAATCGTTCGCACTCGGCCGGCATCGGCGCGCGCAAGGTCATCCGTTCACCGCTGTCCGGATGGGTGAAGGTAATCTGGTGCGCATGCAGGAACATGCGCTTGAGTGCGCCACGGCCCTCGCCCGCTTTCTGCAACTGCTTGTTGAGCGGGAAGTCGCCGTATTTTTCGTCGCCCAGGATCGGGAAGCCGCTCGAGGCCAGGTGCACGCGGATCTGGTGCGTGCGTCCGGTCTTGAGTTCCGCTTCCAGCAGGGCGAAGTCCTGCCACTTGCGCAGCAGGTTGAAGATGGTGTGCGCTTCCTGGCCGCCGGCCTGCACCACCACCCGCTTTTCGCCGTCGGCGGTCGTGTATTTATGCAGCGGCAGTTTCACGTGCTGGCGCTTGTTGTGCCAGTCGCCGTGCACGGCCGCGAAATAGCGCTTGTCGGTGGTACCGTCGCGCATCTGGTCGTGCAGGTTGGTCAGTGCGCTGCGTTTCTTGCCGATCAGCAGCAGGCCCGAGGTCTCGCGGTCGAGCCGGTGCACCAGTTCCAGGAACTTGGCTTGCGGACGCGCTGCGCGCAATTGTTCGATCACGCCATACGACACGCCGGAGCCGCCATGCACGGCAACGCCGGCCGGCTTGTTGATGACCAGCAGGTGCGCATCCTCGAACACGACCTCGAATTCGGCGCCCGGCGCCGCCTGCTGTGTTGTTTTTTCGGCAATCCGAATCGGTGGGATACGGACCAGGTCGCCGGCGGCGAGCCGGTACAGCTGATCGATGCGTCCCTTGTTGACGCGCACCTCGCCCGAGCGCAGGATGCGGTAAATATGGCTCTTTGGCACGCCTTTACAGACGCGCAACAGATAATTATCAATGCGCTGGCCGGCCTCTTCCTCGCCGATTGTGACGAACTGCGCTTGCAATGCCTGTGGGGATGAAGGGGGAAGCCCATCATTTTGCTTTACCATTCTCTCTGTCTTCCCAGAAATTCTCTCTAAGTCCTTCATTTTGAATATATAATCGACAGGCGGCGGTCAAACCTCTGCTGGTGTAAGAATTAAAACGATATTTTACACAGGGGCGCGCTCCATCGGCCCCGCCGGAGTGCAAATTCGATGGAGAAAAACGTGTACGCACATCCTTGCGCGAATCAGGGTTGCACCTGCAGTTGTAATCGGGTTGCGCGCAAAGATGCAGGATTGGATTGTTTGGATTCGTAAGGATAAGTACCGGCAAGCATGTTCATAAGACTGCTCGCCGGTTGATGGTGTCGATAACGCTTGTCGGTTTCGTCCGACCTGATGCAGGACCATCCTGAAGACCTGAAGCAAGGCTGTCTGATCGCCTCCAGGTCCTGGTTGTTCACTGGCATCGGCCGGATTAGTTGTTGCACACCCCCTCGCTCCGCTGTGCCAACCCCAACGTGGTGGCAGGCGGCCAGTGCAGGTCGCGGCGTGCATGGCAATGACGTTCGGCCCCATTTGCGCCCTGTGGCGGCAGCAACGCTTTCGCGTCGCCGTGCCGCACGCCCGGGCATACCCCCTCCTTCGCTCCCTTCCCCGCGTACATCCCTGTAGCTGCGCCGTCCGCAAGGGCGGCCATCACACGGCCCACGGGTCGCGGAGTTTATAAAAATGAAACGCATGTTGTTTAATGCTACGCAGCAAGAGGAGCTGCGCGTAGCGATTGTCGACGGACAAAAACTGATCGACATCGACATCGAGACCGCCGGTCGCGAGCAACGAAAGTCGAATATCTACAAGGGTGTCATCACCCGCATCGAACCCTCCCTCGAAGCCTGCTTCGTCTCCTACGGCGAAGACCGCCACGGATTCCTCCCCTTCAAAGAAGTCGCCCGCACGTATTTCCGTGACGGCGTCGACGTGCGCAACTGCACCATCAAGGAAGCGCTGCGCGAAGGCCAGGAAATCATGGTCCAGGTCGAAAAAGAAGAGCGCGGCAACAAGGGCGCGGCCCTGACCTCGTTCATCTCGCTGGCCGGCCGCTACCTGGTGCTGATGCCGAACAATCCGCGCGGCGGCGGCGTGTCGCGCCGGGTCGAAGGCGAAGAGCGCCAGGAACTGCGCGAAACCATGGACAAGCTCGACCTGCCGCAAGGCATGTCGGTGATCGCCCGCACCGCCGGCATCGGCCGCACCGTGGAAGAGCTGCAGTGGGACTTGAACTACCTGATGCAGCTGTGGCGCGCGATCGAAGGCGCCGGCAAGTCGGCCGCCGGCGCGTTCCTGATCTACCAGGAATCGTCGCTGGTCATCCGCGCCATCCGCGATTATTTCCAGCCTGACATCGGCGAAGTCCTGATCGACACCGACGAGATCTACGACCAGGCCCAGCAGTTCATGAGCCACGTGATGCCCGACATGGCGCACCGCGTGAAGCGCTACAGCGACGACGTGCCGCTGTTCTCGCGCTTCCAGATCGAACACCAGATCGAAACCGCTTACGCGCGCACCGTGCCGCTGCCATCGGGCGGCGCGATCGTGATCGACCACACCGAAGCGCTGGTGTCGATCGACGTCAACTCGGCGCGCGCCACGCGCGGCTCGGACATCGAAACCACCGCCTTCAACACCAACTGCGAAGCGGCCGACGAAGTGGCCCGCCAGCTGCGCCTGCGCGACCTGGGCGGCCTGATCGTGATCGACTTCATCGACATGGAAGTGGCCAAGAACCAGCGCGAAGTCGAACAGCGCCTGAAAGACGCGCTGCACCACGACCGCGCCCGCGTTCAGATGGGCAAGATTTCCCGGTTCGGCTTAATGGAGCTTTCGCGCCAGCGCCTGCGTCCGTCGCTGTCGGAAGGCTCGCACGTGACCTGCCCGCGCTGCTCGGGCACCGGCCACATCCGCGATACCGAATCCTCGGCCCTGCAAGTCCTGCGCATCATCCAGGAAGAGGCGATGAAGGAAAACTCGGCCGCGATCCACGTCCAGGTGCCGGTCGATGTCGCCGCCTTCCTGCTGAACGAGAAGCGCGGCGAAGTGCTCAAGATCGAGAACCGCCACCGCATCACCGTGATCCTGATCCCGAACAAGCATCTGGACACCCCGCACTACAAGCTCGAGCGCATCAAGCACGACGACCCGCGCCTGGAAGACGCCCACGCCAGCTACGCGATGGCGGAATCGGCCGACACCGACATGGCCTACGCCAAGCGCCAGAAGGAAGAAGCCAAGCCGCGCCAGGAAGCCATGGTCAAGACCATCACCCCGGCCCAGCCGGCACCGATGGTGGACCGCAGCGAAACCGCCAAGGCCAAGCCGGCCGAAGCTGTCGCCGCGGCACCGGTGGCAGCCCCTGCCCCGGCGCCGAAAGGTTTCTTCGCCCGCCTGCGCGACTTCTTCCTGGGTGCACCGGAAGAACCGGCACCGGCGCCGGCACCGGTCGTGGCTGAAAAGCCGGCCGCCCCTGCCGCCGCGGAACGCAACGGCCGCGGCCAGCGCAACGGTCGTGGCGGCCAGAATGGCCAGAACGGCCGTGGCCCGAAGCAAGGTAACCGCGAGGGTAACCGCGAAGGCCACCGCGAACGTGAAGAACGCGAGCCTGTCGCCAAGACCGCGCTGACCGATGACGCCGCCAAGGCGCCGGAGCTTGACGCTCGCCCACCACGCCAGCCGCGTCCGCCACGCCAGCCGCGTGAAGGCCGTGAGCCGCGCGAAGGCCGCGACCAGGTCGAGGCCGCACCACGCGTTGAAGGCGCCGAGCGTCCGGAACGTGCCGATCGTGCCGAGCGTCCGGAACGCGGCGAGCGCAAGGAACGCCAGCCGCGCCAGCCGCGCGAGCGCACCGAACGCCATGAGCGCACCACCCAGGCCATCGAAGCCAAGCTGGATGAAGTGAATCCAAGCCCGACCTTCAGCCAGACCGTGGCCAGCGCCACCGTCGCCGTGACCACCACCGGTCCGGAAGGCACCCAGGAAGTCGTGCAGCAAGTCGTCAAGTCGGTCACCACGATCGGCCCGAACGGCGAGGAAAGCGACGTCGAGGGCGACGAGCCGCGCCGCCGCCGCCGCCGTGGCGGCCGTAACCGTAACCGCCGCGACCGCGACGGTGTGGAAGGCGTCGACGCGATCGACGGCAACGAAGAAGCCCCGGCATTCACTCCGGTGGCCGACGAGGAAGCCGCCAAGGTCGCTGCCGCCGCCAAGGCCGGCAAGGCCAAGCCGGCGCGCAACGCCGACGCGAAGGGCGAGCCGGGTCCGTGGCCGTTCCCGACCGCGGCGTCGATGGCTGCCGCCCAGCCTGCCGCTGCTGCCGAGCCGGCACCGGTGTTCCAGGGCATGTTCCCGACCGCCGCGTCGGTCGCTGCTGCACGTGCTGCAGAGCAAGCTGCTGCCGCACCGGCTCCAGTTGCTCCGGCACCAGCGCCGGCGCCTACGCCAGCCGCTGCCGTCCCGGCGCCGGTGGCCGCAGCACCGGTCGAGCCGGCTGCTCCTGCCGCTTCGGTCGCCCAGGCTGCCGAGATCCAGCCGGCTCCGGTTGCGGCCGAGCCTGCTCCGGTTGTCGAAGCCGCACCGGTGGTGGAACCTGTGGCCGCCGTCGCCGTGGAACCGGCTCCGGCAGCAGCGCCAGCCGTGTCGACTGCGCCAGCTCCGGCCCCTGCCCCGGCTCCAGCTCCGGCCGCCGCCGAAGCGCCTGCCGACCTGAGCGACATGCTGTCCAAGGCCGGCCTGCAACTGGCCTCGACCGATCCGGAAAAGCTGGCTGCGGCACGTGAAGCCGCCGCCCAGGTGGTCACCCCACGCCGCGTCGGCCGTGCCCGCAAGCCGGTCGCAGCGCCGGTGGACGAGCCGCTGATCCAGGTGGATACCCGCCAGTAACAGCAGCGCAGGTCTGCAAACGTGCCCGGCAGCATGCCGGGCGCATGTTGTATCCGAAGGGAAGCCCGTGGCTTCCCTTTTTGTTCTTCATCTGCAGCCGAACAGCGCCCGTGCTATCGTAACGAAATGTCCGAAAAAATCATCCCGATCAATGACTTGCGCTCGCCGGCAATGAAAATTCCGGCAACCCTGGTTGCCCCTACCGGACGGCTTTCCGACGCCCTCGGCCGGCCGCTGCACGACCTGCGCATTTCCGTCACCGACCGCTGCAATTTCCGTTGCGTGTATTGCATGCCGAAAGAGGTGTTCGACAAGGATTACCAATACCTGCCGCACGGCGACCTGCTGTCGTTTGAAGAGATCGCGCGCGTGGCGCGCCTGTTCGTCGGCCACGGCGTCGAAAAGCTGCGCCTGACCGGCGGCGAGCCGCTGCTGCGCAAGAACCTGGAGCGCCTGGTCGCGATGCTGCGCGCGATCCCGACCCCGAGCGGACGTCCGCTCGACCTCACCCTCACCACCAATGGCTCGATCCTGGCGCGCAAGGCGCGCGCGCTCAAGGACGCCGGCCTGGACCGCGTCACGGTCTCGCTCGACGCGCTCGACGACGCCGTGTTCAAACGCATGAACGACGTCGATTTCGCGGTGGCCGACGTGCTGCACGGGATCGACGCCGCCCACGCCGTGGGCCTGGGTCCGGTGAAAGTCAACATGGTGGTCAAGGGCGGCACCAACGACGACCAGATCCTGCCGATGGCGCGCCACTTCAAGGGCTCGCCGACCATCCTGCGCTTCATCGAATACATGGATGTCGGCGCCTCCAACGGCTGGAACATGGACGAAGTGGTGCCCTCGGGCGAAGTGGTGCGCCGCATCTCGTCCGAGCTGCCGCTGGCGCCCCTGAACGCCAACTACAGTGGCGAGACCGCCACCCGCTGGCGCTATCTCGACGGCGGCGGCGAAGTCGGCATGATCTCGAGCGTGACCCAGGCCTTCTGCGGCGACTGCTCGCGCCTGCGCCTGTCGACCGAGGGCAAGCTGTACACCTGCCTGTTCGCCACCCGCGGCCACGACCTGCGCGCCCTGCTGCGCGACGGCCGCGACGACCTGGAAATCGGCAGCGCCATCGCCCAGCTGTGGCGCGGCCGCGCCGACCGCTATTCCGAGACCCGCACCGCGGATACCGCGCCAGGCGAACCGGGGGCACGCCGGGTCGAAATGTCGTACATCGGCGGTTAAAATAGCAGGATGAATACTGAGGCGATCAGCGGACTGGTGCTGGCGGGCGGACGCGGCTCGCGCATGGGCAATGTGGACAAGGGGCTGCAGCCGTTCCGTGGTGCGACCATGGTGGAACACGTGCTGGCGCGTCTGCGTCCCCAGGTCGGTCCGCTGGCGATCAGCGCCAACCGCAACCTCGACACCTATCGCGCGTTCGGCGCGACCGTGCTGCCGGACGAGCTGCCGGATTATCCCGGTCCGCTGGCCGGCCTGGCCGCCGGCCTGCGCCATTGCGCCACGCCGTTCCTGCTGGCGGTGCCGTGCGACTCTCCTTTCCTGCCGCCCGACCTGGCTGCGCGCCTCCTCGCCGCGCTGGAAGAAAACGATGCCGACGTCGCCTACGCCGCCACCCGGGAAACCGGCATGCGCCTGCAGCCGCACCCGGTGTTCTGCCTGGTGCGCGCCAGCCGCCTGCCCGAGCTGCTGGCCTACCTGGCCGAGGGCGGACGCCGCGTCGACGACTGGCACCGGGGTCTAGAGTCAGTCGAAGTCCTGTTCGAGGACGGCGACGCTTTCCGCAACATCAACACGCGCGAAGAACTGCAGCAAATGGACAATACCTCCATGAATGACGCCACCCAGAGCCTGGCCCAGGTCGCAAGCTGCATTAGCGGCTACGATCCCGACGCGCTGAGCGTGCGCGACGCCCGCCGCATCATCGGCCAATTCGTGCGCAAGGTCGACGCGGTCGAAATGGTGGCGCTGCGTTCGAGCCTGGGCCGGGTGCTGGCGCGCGACATCGTCTCGCCGATCGACGTGCCGGCTCACGACAACTCGGCGATGGACGGCTACGCGCTGCGCGGCAGCGACCTGCCGGCCGACGGCAGCGCCAGCTTCAAGGTGGTCGACACGGTCTATGCCGGCCGCCCGAGCGCGGTGGTGGCCGGCCCCGGCGAATGCGTGCGCATCATGACCGGCGGCGTGATGCCGGCCGGCTGCGATACCGTGCTGCCGCAGGAATTCGCCGACAGCATCAGCGACGACAGCATCACCCTGCGCGCCGGCGTGATCCGCGCCGGCGACAACCGCCGTCTGGCCGGCGAAGACCTGGCCGCCGGCAGCGCCGCGCTCAAGGCCGGCCGCATCGTGCGCCCCGCCGACCTGGGCCTGGTGGCCTCGCTCGGCTTCGCCGAAGTGCCGGTGCAGCGCCGCCTGCGCGTGGCCTTCTTCTCGACCGGCGACGAACTGCGCTCGATCGGCGAGCCGCTGGGCCAAGGCTGCGTCTATGACAGCAACCGCTACACCATCTACGGCATGCTGCAGCGCCTGGGCTGCGAGATCATCGACATGGGCATCGTGCGCGACAGCCCGCAGGCGCTTGAAGCGGCATTACGCACCGCATGCGAGAACGCCGACGCCATCGTCACCTCGGGCGGCGTCTCGGTCGGCGCGGCCGACTATACCAAGCAGGTGATGGAACAGCTGGGCGACGTCACGTTCTGGAAGCTCGGCATGCGTCCCGGACGGCCGCTGGCGTTCGGGCGCATCAATTCGAACGGGCGCAGTGCCTTCCTGTTCGGGCTGCCAGGCAATCCAGTGGCGGTGATGGTGTCGTTCTACTTCTTCGCGCGCGAGGCCCTGCTGCGCATGATGGGGGCAGAGGCGCCGCTGCCGCTACTGCGTGCGCGCTCTGCCGGCGCGATCCGCAAGAAGGCGGGCCGCACCGAATACCAGCGCGGCATCGTGGCGCGCGGGGCCGATGGGGAGCCGGAGGTGCGCATCACCGGGTCGCAGGGGTCGGGCATCCTGCGCTCGATGTCGGAGGCGAATTGCATGGTGGTGCTGCATGATGAGCAGGGCAATGTCGCAGCCGGCGACATGGTCGATATCTTGCCATTCGAAGGGCTGTTCTAAGCGGCGATGCGGCCTGCGGGCGGCGCTTGAACGCGTCGGCGGCAGAGCGCGGGGCCGCCCAGGCCGACCCTACTCCTGCTCGAGCCCATCGGGCCCCAGCATCAGCTGCGCCGCCTCGTTCGGCAACGCCTCCACCGACTTCAGCTTGCGCGCCATCTGACGGCTGCGCACCTCGGCGCTCTCGATGTTCTTGGCCGCCTTCTCCAGCGTGGCCTTGGTGGTAGCCAGCACGTCGCCGAACTTGGTGAACTCGGTCTTCACCGCGCCCAGCACCTGCCACACCTCGGACGAGCGCTTCTCCAGCGCCAGCGTGCGGAAGCCCATCTGCAGGCTGTTGAGCAAGGCGCTCAGCGTCGACGGGCCGGCGATGGTCACACGCAGCGTGCGCTGCAGCTCGTCGGCCAGGCCGGGACGGCGCATCACTTCGGCGTACAGGCCCTCGGTGGGCAGGAACAGGATCGCGAAGTCGGTGGTCTGCGGCGGCGACACGTACTTGTCGCAGATGGTGCGCGCTTCGCCGCGCACCGCGCGTTCGAGTTCGGCGCCGGCGCGCGCCACGCCGTCGGCGTCGCCCTCGTCGGCCGCCGCCAGCAGGCGCTCGTACTGCTCCTTCGGGAACTTGGCGTCGATCGGCAGCCACAACGGCGCGCCGCCGTCGACCACGCCCGGCAGCTTGATCGCGAACTCGACCCGCGCGTTCGATCCGGCGACCGTCTCGACGTTCTTGGCATACTGGTCGACGGTGAGCACCTGCTCCAGCAGCATCTCCAGCTGCACCTCGCCCCACGTGCCGCGGGTCTTGACGTTGGTGAGTACGCGCTTCAAGTCGCCCACGCCGATCGCCAGCTGCTGCATCTCGCCCAGGCCCTGGTGCACTTTTTCCAAGCGCTCGGACACCTGGCGGAACGATTCCGACAGGCGCGTCTCGAGCGTGGCGTGCAGCTTTTCATCGACCGTCTGGCGCATCTCTTCCAGGCGCCGGGCGTTATCGCCCTGCAGGTCGCGGATCTTGGTTTCCAGCGTGTTGCGCACTTCCAGCATGCGCTGGGCGTTCGATTCGGTGAGGTTGGCCAGCGTCTGCTGCAGCGTATCGGCGAAGCGCTTCAGTGCGCGCGCCTGCTCTTCGCGTCCGCCGCTCGACTGCAGCTGCATCTGGTGGCGCATGCTGTCGAACTGCTGGACGCTGGCGTTGTGATACTGGGCCAGGTGCGCGGCCAGTTCCTGGCGCGTGGACTGGGCGCTCGCCTGCAGCTCCTGGCGCAGCTCGCGTTCCAGGCGCTCCATGTGTTGGCCGTCGCCGCTGCCGCGTGCACGCAGCAGCACCAGCACTTGCAGCCCGGCGACGATGGCGAGGCCGAGCAGGATCAGGATTTCGGCGATGGTCATCGGTCAGTCGGGTTTGTTGCGCATCCAGTCGGCGGTATTGAAGAACGCATTCATCATGCGCACCCGCAGCGCGTCGTCATAGCCCAGGTCTTCCATCGCCCACGCCATCGCGCGCAGCCACTGGTCGCGTTCCTTGGTGCCGATCGCGAACGGCAGGTGGCGTGCGCGCAGGCGCGGGTGGCCATAGCGCTCGATGTACAGGTCGGGACCGCCCATCCAGCCGGACAGGAACATGAACAGCTTCTCGCGCGAGCTGTCGTTGGGGACCGGGTGCATGACGTGGATGCCGGCGAAATCGGGCTCCAGCTGCATCAGGTCATAGAAACGGTCGACCAGTTCGCGCAGGCGCTCGGCGCCGCCCATGATCTCGTACAGGGTCTTGGGTTCGGCCTGCGCTGTGTCGGCGCCGGCCGTCGATTCGGTAATGTGTTCGGACATCCCGTCATGATAGCGCAGCCGCCCCCGCCTGTGGGACGGGTGGCTGTACCCTTGCGGCTATGCTTCGCGCAGCGTCTGCAGCGGCGGCTGGCGCAGCACCCCGCGCAGGCCGAACCAGCCGCCGACGATCGCACACAGCGCGCCCGTCACCAGCCCGGCCAGCCACACACCCGGCTCGAACACCCATGGGAACTTGAACTGGTACGTCGCCAGGGCCCAGCCCAGCGCCGCCGCGCCGCTTGCCGCCAGCAGGCCCGCCAGGCCGCCGACCAGCACGAACTCGATGCGCTGCGCCTGCGCCAGCTGCTGGCGCGTTGCGCCCAGCGCCCGCAGCAGACCGGCTTCTCGGGTGCGCTCGGCCTGCGACCCCATCAAGGCCGCATACAACACCAGCACGCCCGATGCCAGCGTGAACAGGAACAGGAACTCGACCGCCGTCACCACCTGGTCCAGCACTTCCTGCAGCTGGCGGATAATGCCCGAGACGTCGATCACGGTCAGGTTCGGGTAGGCGCGGCTGAGCGCACTGCCGACGTTGCCATTCCCTTCGGGCAGGTGGAACGCCGTCATGTAAGTGGTCGGGGCGTTCGCCATCGCCGCCGGATTGATGATGACGAAGAAGTTGGCGCGCATCGAGCCCCATTCGAGCTTGCGCACGCTGGTGATCTTCGCATCGACTGTCAAGCCTGCCATGTCGAAGCGCATGGTGTCGCCCAGCTTCAGGTTCAGGCGCTGCAGGATGCTCTGCTCGACCGAGGCTTCGGCCACGCCCGGCGCATCCTTGAACCATTCGCCGGCCACGATCTCGTTCGCTTCCGGCAGCGTGTTGGTGGTGGACAGGTTGAATTCGCGGTTCGCCAGGCGCCGCGCTTCGTCGTTGTCGTAGGTGTCGCGCGTGACCGGCGCGCCGTTCACCGCCGTCAGGCGGCCGCGGATCATCGGGAACAGCACCGGCTTCTGCACACCGGCCGCCACCAGCTGGCCCTCGACGCCGCTCTTCTGCTCGGGCAGTACATTGATCACGAAGCGGTTCGGCGCGTCCGGCGGCGTGGCCAGGCGCCAGGCCGCCATCAGGTCGCCGCGCACCACGGTCAACAGCAGCAGCGCCATCAGGCCCAGCGCCAGCGACACCACCTGCACCACGGTGGCGCCGGGACGGCGCTGCAGCGAGGTGACGGCGAAACGCCAGCCCTGATGCTTGATGCTGCCGCGCAGGCGGCGCAAGCCCTGCAGGCATAGCCAGGCCACCAGCGCGAACACCGCGAAGCCGCCCAGGAAGCCACCGGCGATCATGAGTGCCATCCTGGCGTCCCCGGCTTGCCACAACAGCAGCAGCAGGAACACGCCCACGCCCAGGCCATAGGTCGCCAGCGCGGCCGGCCGCGGCGCGCCCTGCTCGCGCCGGATCACGCGGTTGTGCGGCACGTTGCGCAGCTGCAGGATCGGCGGCAGGGCGAAGCCGAGCAGCAGCAGCATGCCAGTGGCGACGCCCTGCAGCGCCGGCAGCATCGACACCGGCGGCAGCTCGGTGCGGATCAGCGACGCGATCATCTCGAGCAGTACGAAGTGGGCGCCGAAGCCGACCGCCACGCCGATCACGCTGCCCGCCAGGCCAACCAGCGCGAATTCGGTCAGGTACAACAGGCCGACCTGGTTCTGGGTCAGCCCCAGGCAACGCAGCATGGCGCAGGCGTCCAGGTGGCGGCTCATGAAGCGGCGCGCCGCCATCGCCACCGCGACCGCCGCCAGCATCGCCGACAGCAGGCCCACCAGCGACAGGAACAGGCCGGCGCGGTCCAGGGTGGCGCGCATTTCGGGGCGACCGCTTTCCAGCGTCTCGATGCGCACGCCCTTGACGTTGTTGTCACGAATCTGCGCGCGCAGCCAGGTTTCGTAGTCGCGCACCGCGGCCAGGTCGTTGCGGTCCTTCGACGCCACCTGCAGGCGATAGGTGACGCGCGCGAAGTCGTCGACCAGGCCAGTGGCCTTCAGGTCGCTCAACGCCAGCATCACGCGCGGCGCGAAGTTGGCGAACGAGGCGCCTTTATCCGGTTCGGTGGCGATCAGCTGGGCGATGCGGAACTGGCTGTTGCCCAGCACGATGCTGTCGCCGACTTTCGCGCGCAGCGCCGGCAGCAAATTGGCGTCGACCCACACCGTGCCGGGCTCCGGTACCGCGCGCGTCGCTGCGCCGCGCGCGCCGCCGGCGGCTTCCGGATCGGTGGTGATGGTCAGCTGGCCGCGCAGCGGATAGCCGTTCGACACCGCCTTGATCGACGACAGCTGGGCCATCGAGTCGTCGCCCTCGCCCGCTTGCGCCATGCTGGGGAAGGTGACGGTATCGGCCAGCAGCAGGCCGCGCCGTTCGGCTTCCTGCCGCCATTCGGCCCGCACCGGATCGTCGGCGTTGACCAGCAGGTCAGCGCCGAGCAACTGGTGCGCATCGCGGTCCAGGCCCGCACGCATGCGGTCGATGAAGAAGCTCACGGAAGTGAGCGCCGCCACCGCGACCACCAGCGCCACCAGCAGGAAGCGCAGCTCACCGGCGCGCCAGTCGCGCGCCGTCATGCGAAGAGCCTGGACGAACATGAAGAGTCCTTATTAAAAACTTACGCGTTGGTGAAGAAGGCGTCGACTTCGCCGAGGAAGGCGCGCTTGCGCTCGGGGTCGACGAAGGCCGCTTCGAAGCTGTTGCGCGCCAGCTGGCGCGCATGGCCGGCATCGAGCGGCAGCGCTTCGAAGGTGGCGAAGTAGTTGTCGTTGACGTAGCCGCCGAAATAGGCCGGGTCGTCCGAATTGATGGTGACCGCCAGGCCGGCGTCGAGCAGGCGACGCAGGTTGTGGCTGTCCATCTTGTCGAACACACGCAACTTGATGTTCGACAGCGGGCACACGGTCAGCGCCATGCCTTCGCGCGCCAGGCGCTTGGTGAGCTCTTCGCTTTCCAGGCTGCGCACGCCGTGGTCGATGCGCTCGACCTTGAGCACGTCGAGCGCGCTCTCGATATAGGCCGGCGGGCCCTCTTCGCCGGCATGCGCCACCAGGCGCAGGCCGAGATTGCGGGCGCGTTCGAATACGCGCGCGAATTTTTCCGGCGGATGGCCGACCTCGGACGAATCGAGCCCGACGCCGATGAACTTGTCCAGATGCGGCAGCGACTCTTCCAGCGTGGCGATCGCTTCGTCTTCGGACAGGTGGCGCAGGAAGCACATGATCAGGCTGGCGCTGAGCGGCGCTTCCTGGCAGGCGCGCCAGATGCCGTTGATCACGGTCGCGAACGGCACGCCGCGCGCGGTATGGGTTTGCGGATCGAAGAAGATCTCGACATGGCGCACGTTGTCGGCATGGGCGCGCGCCAGGTAGGCGGCGGTCATGTCGTAGAAGTCCTGCTCGGTCAGCAGGACGCTGGCGCCGGCATAGTAAATGTCGAGGAACGATTGGAGATCGGTGAAAGCGTAGGCCTGGCGCAACGCTTCGACCGAGGGGTAGGACAGCTCTACGCCGTTTCTTTGTGCGAGCGCAAATATCAGTTCAGGCTCGAGCGAGCCCTCGATATGGATGTGCAATTCCGCCTTTGGCATGTTCTGCAGCAGGGTGCGCAGCCGGTCGTCGAGCATGGTTTTCTCCAACTAAATACAGGTAAATACGGGTGAATCGAAATACGACCGACAAGTGTAACCCATGCGCGCAAACGGCTCGCGCCAGAGCGAAAAGCGGCGTTTTGCCGCTGCGTTTGCTTGCGGTATGACGGTGCGCGATGCACGATTCGCGTGCGCCGCGTGTTGAACAGTTCGTGCACTATCGACTCACGATGGGGTCAAACACAGGCGGTCACGAGCGGCCTGCCGGCCCCGTCCGGACCGGCCCCGACGCCGCATTTCGCCACCCGTTCACGGTGCCGCCGCTGCGCCTGCAGAAACCGACTTTCTATAGTTGAATCAAGCACTTGCTACTGCCTCACCAGCCTGTACGACATTGCTCGACACTGCTTTGACTTCGGAAACTATTAGGCACATAATAAATTTCAGTAACGCAAAAGACGCTCTCCAATCTGCGAGCGGCCCGGTTACCCGCCGGGACCATGACAAGCACATATATGCATCGCACGCCAATCCAGGCCGGCCATCCCGGACCCGGACACGTGACGACCGAACAAGGAGTACTAACAAAAATAATGAGCGGGGGCGTAGGCAGCCGCGTGAGCAATTGACTCCCGGCTGCAGTCACAGTCATCGTTGTAGACACATGTTGTTGGCACCGTCGTTGGCACAGTCGTTGGCACACTAAAGGACAGTTCAATGAGCATCTTTGAAAACTACGCAGCCCGCTATGAGCGCACCAAGGAAGAGGAATACTCGATGTCCGAGTTCCTGGCCCTGTGCAAGAAAGATCCGCTGACCTATGCCAGCGCGCCGGAACGTATGCTGGCCGCGATCGGGGAGCCGACCCTGGTCGACACCCGGCTCGACCCGCGTCTGTCGCGCATCTTCGCCAACAAGGTGATCAAGATTTATCCCGCGTTTCGCGAGTTCTATGGCATGGAGGAAGTGATCGAACAGGTCGTTTCCTACTTCCGCCACGCCGCGCAAGGGCTGGAAGAACGCAAGCAGATCCTGTATCTGCTGGGACCGGTCGGCGGCGGCAAATCGTCGATCGCCGAAAAGCTCAAGAGCCTGATGGAACTGGTGCCCTTCTATGCGATCAAGGGTTCGCCCGTCAACGAGTCGCCGCTCGGCCTGTTCAACGAAGCCGAAGACGGCACCATCCTCGAAGAAGATTACGGCATTCCGCGCCGCTACCTGCGCACCGTGCCAAGCCCATGGGCGGTCAAGCGCCTGCACGAGTTCGGCGGCGACATCAACAAGTTCCGCGTGGTTAAGCGCTACCCCTCGATCCTGAAGCAGATCGCGGTGGCCAAGACCGAGCCGGGCGACGAAAACAACCAAGACATTTCTTCGCTGGTCGGCAAGGTCGATATCCGCAAGCTGGAAGACTTCGCCCAGGACGATCCGGACGCCTACAGCTATTCCGGCGGCCTGTGCCTGGCCAACCAGGGCCTGATGGAATTCGTCGAGATGTTCAAGGCGCCGATCAAGGTGCTGCATCCGCTGCTGACGGCCACCCAGGAAGGCAACTACAAGGGCACCGAGGGCTTCGGCGCCATCCCCTTCGAAGGCATCGTGCTGGCGCACTCCAACGAGTCCGAATGGAAGACCTTTCGCAACAACCGCAACAACGAGGCCTTCCTGGACCGCATCTATATCGTCAAGGTCCCGTACTGCCTGCGCGTGTCGGACGAAACCAAGATCTATGACAAGCTGCTGCGCAACTCGTCGCTGGACCGGGCGCCGTGTGCGCCCGGCACGCTGCGCATGATGGCGCAGTTCGCGGTGCTGTCGCGCCTGAAGGATCCGGAGAATTCCAGCGTGTTCTCCAAGATGCTGGTTTACGATGGCGAGAACCTGAAGGACACCGATCCGAAAGCCAAATCGCTGCACGAGTACGTCGACTATGCCGGCGTGGACGAAGGCATGAACGGCCTGTCGACCCGCTTCGCCTTCAAGATCCTGTCCAAGGTCTTTAACTTCGACAATACCGAAGTGGCGGCCAATCCGGTGCACCTGCTGTATGTGCTCGAGCAGCAGATCGAACGCGAGCAGTTCCAGCCCGAAACCGAGCAGCGCTACCTGTCATATATCAAGGAACACCTGGCGCAGCGCTATGTCGACTTCATCGGCAAGGAAATCCAGACCGCTTACCTCGAAAGCTATTCCGAGTACGGCCAGAATATCTTTGACCGTTACGTCACGTTCGCCGACTTCTGGATCCAGGACCAGGAATTCCGCGATCCCGATACCGGCGAAAGTTTTGACCGCGAATCGCTGAATGCCGAACTGGAAAAGATCGAAAAACCGGCGGGCATCTCGAATCCGAAGGATTTCCGCAACGAGATCGTCAACTTCAGCCTGCGGGCGCGGGCCACCAATGCCGGCAAGAACCCGGCCTGGACCAGCTACGAAAAATTCCGCAGCGTGATCGAGAAGAAGATGTTCTCGAATACCGAGGAACTGTTGCCGGTGATTTCGTTCAATGCCAAGGCCAGCGCCGAGGATGCCAACAAGCACGCCGACTTCGTGGCGCGCATGGTGGAAAAGGGATATACGCCGAAGCAGGTGCGCCTGTTGTGCGAATGGTACCTGCGCGTGCGCAAGTCGTCGTGACGCGTGCCAGTGCGCCTGCTGCTGGCCGCAGGCCGCCAGCGGCAGGCGCGCCACGCTGCGCGTGCGCGCCGCACGCTCGTTCGCGCAGCGTATTAAGATAGGGGTGCTGCCGCTCAAGGCGGCATCGAAGCGCAAGACGGCGAACTCATCGCATCGAGACGCGCCGCCGAACAGAAAGCCGTACCGCGCTTATATATAGCAGGAGGCCTGTTTTGACTTACCTCATCGACCGTCGCTTGCAGGGCAAGAACAAGTCAGCGGTCAACCGCGAACGTTTCCTGCGCCGCTATAAATCGCAGATCAAGGACGCGGTCGGCCGCGCGATCAAAGGCCGTTCCATCACCGACATCGAAAATGGCGAAAAAGTCACGATCCCGGTGAAGGATGTGAACGAACCCCATTTCGGCCACGCCCATGGCGGCGTGTGGGAAACCGTCAACCCGGGCAATACCGAATACCAGAAAGGCGACCAGTTCAACCGCCCGCGCGGCGGGGCCGGCGGCGCCGGGCGCGGACGCGCCGGCAACAGCGACCAGACGGTCGAGGACGATTTCATCTTCGAACTGTCGCGCGAAGAATTCATGAATTACTTCTTCGAGGATCTCGAGCTGCCGAACATGGTCAAGACGCAGCTGACCCAGACCATCGAATACAAGAACCAGCGCGCCGGCTACAACGTGTCGGGCACGCCCTCGAACATCCACGTGCTGCGCTCGCTGCGCGGCGCCCTGGGACGCCGCATCGCCGTCGGCGGACCAGCGCGGCGCCAGCTGGCCGAGGCCGAGGAAGCGCTGCAGGCGCTGCTCGACGCCGGCGCCCCGCTGGACGACGAGGGCGTGGTCGCGCTCAAGGACCGCATCCACCACCTGCATATCCGCCTCAACGCAATTCCCTTCATCGATCCGTTCGACCTGCGCTACTCGAACCGGATCAAGGTGCCGAAACCGAGCACCCAGGCCGTGATGTTCTGCATCATGGACGTGTCCGGCTCGATGGACGAAACGCGCAAGGATACGGCCAAGCGCTTCTTCATCCTGCTGTACCTGTTCCTCAAGCGGGTGTACGAAAAGATCGACGTGGTCTTCATCCGCCACCATACCGCGGCGGCCGAGGTCGACGAAAACGAATTCTTCCATTCGCGCGAGTCGGGCGGCACGGTGGTGTCGTCGGCGCTGCACCTGTTGCAAAAGGTGATCACCGAGCGCTACGGCAGCGCCGACTGGAACGCCTATGTGGCGCAAGCCTCGGACGGCGACAACTGGGACAACGACTCGGTGCTGTGCAAGCAGATCCTGAACAACGCCATCATGTCGCGGGTCCAGTACTACACCTATGTCGAGATCACCGACGGCCCGCCGCAGAACCTGTGGGAACAATACGGCGAAGTCGCGGCCCAGCACCGCAACTTCGCGATGCAGAAGATCGTGACCCCGGCCGACATCTATCCGGTATTCCGCGAACTGTTCAAGAAACAGGCCAAATAGCGAGGCATGCCATGCCAAGAGACCCGAACAATCCGCGCGCGCTGCCGGAACAGTCCGAATGGACCTTCGACCTGATCGAGCAGGCGCACGACGAAATCAAGCGCGTGGCCAAACGTTACGGCCTGGACACTTATCCAAACCAGCTTGAGATCATCACCGCCGAGCAGATGATGGACGCCTACACGTCGGTCGGGATGCCGGTGTCCTACAATCACTGGTCGTTCGGCAAACATTTCCTCTCTACCGAGAAGAGTTATCGCCGCGGCCAGATGGGCTTGGCCTACGAGATCGTCATCAATTCGAATCCCTGCATCGCTTACCTGATGGAGGAAAACAGCCTGACCATGCAGGCGCTGGTGATCGCCCACGCCGCCTACGGCCATAATTCCTTCTTCAAGGGCAATTACCTGTTCCGCACCTGGACCGATGCCGACGCCATCGTCGACTACATGGTGTTTGCCAAGAACTATATCGCCGAATGCGAGCAGCGCTACGGCATCGACGCGGTGGAAGAGCTGCTCGATTCCTGCCACGCGCTGCAGAACTATGGCGTCGACCGCTACAAGCGGCCGGCCAAGCTGTCGGTAGCCCAGGAAACGGCGCGCCAGAAAGAGCGCGAGGAATATGCCCAATCGCAGGTCAATGCCCTGTGGCGCACCCTGCCCCAGCGCGAAGAACAGGTGGCGAGCGCGGCGCCGGTGCGTTTCCCGCCCGAGCCCGAGGAAAACCTGCTCTACTTCATCGAGAAATATGCGCCGCTGCTGGAACCGTGGCAGCGCGAGCTGGTCCGCATCACGCGCAAGATCTCGCAATACTTTTATCCGCAACGCCAGACCCAGGTGATGAATGAAGGCTGGGCCACCTTCTGGCACTACACGATCCTGCAGGATCTTTATAAAGAGGGCATCGTCGGCGACGGCTTCATGCTCGAATTCCTGCAGAGCCACACCAATGTGGTGTACCAGCCGCCCGCCACCAGTCCCTATTACAGCGGCATCAATCCGTATGCGCTGGGTTTCGCGATGATGAGCGATATTCGCCGCATCTGCGAAGACCCGACCGAGGAAGACCGCGCCTGGTTCCCGGACATGGCCGGCAGCGACTGGCTCAAGACGCTCGACTTCGCGATGCGCAACTTCAAGGACGAGAGCTTTATCGCCCAGTACCTGTCGCCCAAGCTGATCCGCGAATTCCACTTCTTTGCCGTGCTGGACGACGATCGCAGCGACAAGCTGACCATCTCGGCCATCCACGACGAGTCCGGCTACCGCTACGTGCGCCAGAAGCTGGCCGAGCAGTACAACCTGGGCAGCCGCGAGCCGAACATCCAGGTATGGCAGGTCAATACACGCGACGACCGCGCCCTGACCCTGCGCCATACGCAGTACAACCGCCGTCCGCTGAACCAACAGGCCCAGGAAGTCCTCAAGCACGTCGCCCGCCTGTGGGGATTCGACGTGCGGCTGGAAACGGTCGACCCCAACGGCCACGTGGTCAGCTTCATCGAGTGCCGACGCGAAAAACGCGGTCGCTGAACGGTTGCACCATCCTGGTGCGCAGCATTGGTGCCGAGGCCGCTGCGCACCGTTCTCGCTCACTCCTGTCGATATCGGGCGCCCGGTCGCGTCCGATGACCCTGTCTTCCTGTTTTACCCTCACGCCCTGGAGGTAATGCCGCGCCACCGCCTGCGACGGCCTGCGCTTGCGTTCGTCAGCGGCGGTTTCGCGCACCAAACCGGCTTTTACAACCGGTCTTGAATGCTCCCCGGCACGGTTCATGCATCTACCGCTGAGAGTGCTCAGCCGGTATGCATGTTCAATAGCACTGTTCAGTATCGCCAACATACAGATTTCATGGTATGTTGCCGACATCACATGTTAGCGCTGACACAACTACGCACTGGTAATTCTTGGGTGATTAACCTAGCAATCTTAGGTAATATTGCTCGTCGTGGGAGGTTCAGCAGCGCGCATCTTTCATTCCCGTCAAGATGAAGGGCATGGTTGGCACACGGTTGAGTAAGCTCAAGTACAAAATGGGCTTTCACTTTTATCTATAGCTTGTGGCCGCCAGCGATGGGTTCGGGAAGATTCGAAGTACGTACCCGGCAGTAGAGCTTGGCTATAGTTTGCAGAAAGACCATTGTTGGGTTAAATGAAATTTGCCAGACTGGCGATTTAGCATCGGAAATTTGGTCAAAGAGGCATGTACATTGATCTTCCACAGAATGAGGAGTGTTGATACATAAAACTACACATTTTCTGGCCTTCCAGACCCCATACGACACCCCTTCCGAGCTTGTATAGATGAGCTTGTTTGCCTGCATTTACAGGCAGTTAGCACCTCTTTCGATGCTGTAAAAATGTATGTGCAAAAAAGAATTCGTAGGTATAATTCTTCGATGTCCCGGATGCGGCTCCTAGCTTTGCGTCGTGTTTAGTGGGTTTGGTAGCAACAAAAAAGAGTTGGTATTGGAGAAATATGGCATGAATTTTTCGAATGAGAAGCAACCCGGGAAAAATTTCACAGGATTCATCATTGTACTCGTGCTGCACGTTCTGGTGGCATGGGCGATCGTGAGCGGCCTGGGTACCCGGATCGTCACCAAGGTGACGGAATCCGTGGAAACCAAACTGATTGAAGAGGTGGCTCCTCCTCCTCCACCGGAAACCCCGCCGCCGCCGCCGCCGCCAGAAATGAAAGCGCCGCCGCCGCCGTTCATCCCGCCGGTCGAAGTGCAAGTGCAGCAGCCGCCGCCACCACAGAACACGATCGCCGCCGCGACCAATACGCCGCCGCCGACCACCCAGCTGGCACCGCCGGCACCACCGGCTCCTCCGGCACCGCCGGCCCCGCCGGCACGTGGTCCGAGCCGTAGCGAGGCAGTCGCTGACTTTAATACCTGCGCACGTCCGGAATATCCGCGTTCGTCGCAGCGCAACGAAGAAACGGGTACCACGACCCTGCAGTTCCTGATCGGTGTCGATGGTCGCGTGATGGAAGCTAAATTGCAGAAGTCGAGTGGCTTCCGTGATTTGGACCGGGCCGCTCAATCGGCTCTGAGCAAATGCCGATTCAAGCCCGCCATGGTTGATGGCAAGCCGGAACAGGCGTGGACAGCGGTGCAGTACGTCTGGACGCTGGAATAAAACCGAGACAGATCATCGTCTCAATCTATGATTTTCGTTGTCACTAAGTTCAGCGAACTGTCTATTTAATATTTTGGAGGAAGCATGTTTAAGAATACCCGTTTGTCCGCTTTCCTGGCGGCTGTCCTGTTCTCGGTGTCGGCGGCATCGGCCCTGGTGACCGCACCGGCCTTCGCCCAAGACCAGCAGCCGGCAGCAACGGACGCGGCTCCGGCAACCACCGACGCAGCTGCACCGGCTGCCGACGCAACCGCACCGGCTGCTGACGCTGCCGCTGCTCCTGCAACCGACGCGGCACCTGCCGCCGGTGGCGAAGCGACCGAAGAAGTCCACAACCCGTACGGCATCGGCGCCATGTGGGAAGAAGGCGACTTCGTCAACAAGGGCACCATCATCATCCTGTCGCTGATGTCGATCGGTTCGTGGTACATCATCATCACCAAGCTGATCGATCAGCAGAAGATCATGAAGCAGTCGAAAGACATGCAAGCCAAGTTCTGGAAAGCACCGTCGATCGCTGCAGGTTCGGCTCAGCTGAAAGAAGGCTCGCCATTCCGCTTCATCGCTGAAACCGGCACCAAGGCAACCCAGCACCACGACGGCGCCCTGCTCGAGCAGATCGACCTGTCGACCTGGGTCACCATGCAGATCCAGCGCGCAGTGGACCGCGTCCAGTCGCGTCTGCAAGACGGCCTGTCGTTCCTGGCAACCGTCGGTTCGACCTCGCCGTTCATCGGCCTGTTCGGTACCGTCTGGGGCATCTACAACGCACTGACCGCCATCGGCATGTCGGGTAACGCATCGATCGACAAGGTTGCAGGTCCGGTCGGTGAAGCACTGATCATGACCGCCTTCGGTCTGTTCGTCGCGGTTCCTGCGGTTCTGGGTTACAACTGGCTGGTGCGTCGTAACAAGTCGGTCATGGAAGATGTCCGTTCGTTCTCGGCCGACGTGCACTCGGTCCTGATCTCGGGCGCCATGTCGACCTCGAGCGCAGCTGCCCAAGCTAAAAAGATTGGATAATCTATGTCGATGAGTGTCGGCTCCGATTCCGGAGATGAAGATGCCGTGATGTCAGAGATCAACACGACGCCGCTCGTCGACATCATGTTGGTTCTTCTGATCATCTTCCTGATCACCAGCCCGGTGGTTCTCAACCTGCAGAAAGTTGCTCTGCCTTCGGAAGAGAACCAGGTCACCAAGACCAAGCCGGAAGACGTGAATATCACCGTCAACAAAGACGGCGAGATGTACTACAACCAGACGCGCATCGCGAACACGGACGAGCTGTTCAAGTTCCTCGCGGAGCAGTCGGTGAAGGTGCCGCAACCGGCGGTGAAAGTTCGTGGCGACCAGGAAACCCGCTACGAATCGATCGGCCGGGTCATCTACACGGCACAACGTGCTGGGGTGCAAAAGGTTGGTTTCGTGATCGAACCACCGGGCTGATAAGCCTGCACGCGGCGCCGGCCTTCGGGCTGGCGCCGCGCCCTTCTCCCCCGACATTTGAAAAGGAAATACCATGGGTATGAACGTAGGTTCGGGTTCCTCTCAGGCAGCTGATCCGGAACCAATGATGGAAATGAACATGACGCCGCTGATCGACGTCCTGCTCGTTCTCATCATCATGATGATTATCACGATTCCGAAGCAAAACCACTCGGTCAATCTGAACATGCCAATCGGCAATCCACCGCCGATGACCGAAAAGCCGGTCGTGGTCACGATTGACGTCGACTTCGACGGCACCATCATCTGGGACGGCGAAACGATTCCGAATCGTGCTGCCCTGGAAGCCAAGATGAACAGCGTGGCCGCCATGGCCAACCAGCCGGAAGTGCACCTGCGTCCGAACAAGCTGGTAGAGTACAAGGTAGTTGCCGGCGTCATGGCAACCGCCCAGCGTCTCGGCGTCACCAAGATCGGCATGGTTGGTAACGAGCAGTTCCAGTAATCGTTCCATGTTTGACCTACACGGCAGGGCTATCCCTGCCGTGTCCATTTTGAAATAAGGATTTTTCAGATGATCAAGTTCCGTCTCGCACACCTCAGCATCGCACTGGCAGCCCTGGGTTTCACGGCCGCTACGCCAGTGATCGGTCTGTCCTCCGCTGTCGCTGCCGAAGCGCTGCGTCCGGAAATCGGCAAGCCGCTGCAACAAGCCCAGTCCCAGATGAAATCGGGTAACCACAAGGGTGCACTGGCAACTCTGCGCGATGCGGACAAGGTGAGCAACAAGACCGCCAACGAAAGCTACCTGATTGAGCGCGTGCGCGCCGCGGCAGCCTCGTCGGCAGGCGACTACACCACCGCCGCCAAATCGTTCGAAGCCCTGCTCGCTTCGGGCAAACTGAGCGCCGCCGAGCGTTCGAATTTCGCCGAAGGCCTGGTTGGCATCTACATGCGCGCCGGTGACCTGAACAAGGCAAACGAAACCATCCAGCGCCTGCTGAAGGACAAGGACGATCCGAAGCTGCGCGCCTACCTGATGCAGAACTACTACAAGCAAGGCAACGTCGCCGCGCTCGAACAGGAACTGCGCAACGCCGAAAAAGCCGGTCGCCTCAGCGAAGACCAGCTCGGCATGCTGGCCAACATCCAGCTGAAAAAGAATGACAAGGTCGGCTACGTCAACACCATCGAGAAGCTGGCCACCAGCTATCCGAAAGCCCAGTACTGGACCGACCTGCTGAACCGCGTGCAGGGCAAGCCTGGCTTCTCGAGCCGCCTGCGCGTCGACGTCTACCGTCTGCAGCTGGCCAACAACCTGCTCAAGAAGCCGAGCGAGTACATGGAAATGGCCCAGCTGGTGCTGCAAGCCAAGGCTCCTGCCGAAGCCATCAAGATCATCGACAAGGGCTACAAGGCCGGCGCCCTGGGCACCGGCGCCGAAGCCGCGCGTCACCAGCGTCTGAAGGATTTGGCCGAGAAGAACCTGGCTGAGCAGAACAAGAACTTCGCCGCGCTGGAGGCCGAATACACCGCCGCCAAGGACAACGACGCTCTGGTCGGCCTCGGCTACGCGCTGGTGCAGGCAGGCCAGGCCGACAAGGGCCTGAAGATGATGGAATCGGCGATCAAGGCCGGTGGCCTGAAGTACGCCGACGAAGCCAAGCTGCGCCTGGGCGAAGCCTACGCCGCGGCCGGCAAGAAGCAGCAAGCCATCGCCACGCTCAAGACCGTGGGCGGCAAGGAAGGCACCGCCGACCTGGCCCGCTACTGGATCATGGCGATCAACAAGCCGCTGGCATAAGCCGGGCGCGTTTGATCTCACAACGCCGCCTTCGGGCGGCGTTTTTATTTGGAATGTGGGGTTGGCATCCCCCCTCTGCGGCGGTCATCGCCGCTGTGTAACATCGCAGTTACCGTATAATCAGGGTTTTGGCGCTGCCCAGACGCTGCGCGGCGCTCAACCGGACCACAATTGATGAAGGTATTTCGCGGACTTCCCAACGACCGGGCGCGCGCTCCCTGCGCGCTGACGATCGGCAATTTCGACGGTGTCCACCGTGGCCACCAGGCCCTGCTGGCCCAGGTGCGCGGCGCCGCCGCCGCGCTCGGCATCGAAGCGGCCGTGATGACGTTCGAGCCGCATCCGCGCGAATACTTCGCCCTCAAATCGGGCGACCCGTCGAAGGCGCCGGCGCGCATCGCCAACCTGCGCGACAAGCTGAAAGACCTCGACAACGCCGGCATCGACCGCGTGATCGTCGAACACTTCAACGAGCACTTTGCTTCCATGAGCCCGCGCGACTTCATCGAGCGCGTGCTGGTCGACGGCCTGCACGTCAAATGGCTGATGGTGGGCGACGATTTCCGCTTCGGCGCACGCCGTGCTGGAGACATCGCCATGCTAGTCGAGGCCGGCCGCGAATTCGGTTTCGAGGTACATACCCTGAGCGCCGTGATGCACGGCGACGTGCGTATCTCCTCGTCCGCCGTGCGCGCCGCGCTGGCCCAGGGCGACTTCGGCGCCACCTCCGAACTGCTGGGCCATCCGTACGCCATGTCGGGCCACGTGATCCACGGCCAGAAACTGGGCCGCACGCTGGGTTTCCCGACCCTGAACCTGCGCGTCGCGCACCGCCCCGCCGTGCACGGTATCTTCGTGGTGCAGGTGCATGGTCTGGAACAGCAGCCGCTTCCGGCCGTGGCCAGCCTGGGCGTGCGTCCGACGGTCGAGGATGCCGGTCGTACCCTGCTTGAAGTTCATATCTTCGACTATGCGCGCCAGTGCTACGGCGAACTGGTGCGCGTCGAATTCCTGGCCAAGCTGCGCGACGAAGAAAAATACGTCGACCTGCCCACCCTCACCGCCGCCATCGACAACGATGCGGCCCAGGCGCGCGCCCTCTTCGCGCGCCGCAACGGCGCGCTGACCGCGACCGACCGAATTTGAACCCGTGCGGGGCCGGTCTCCGCACGACTCCGAACCTGTATCCGGTGTCCGGCCGAGCACGAACAGCGCCGCGACCCCGACCACGAACACCCACCAGAAGAAGCTTATGTCCGACACTAAACAGAACAACGCCCCCAAGGGTGCGAAAAAGCCTGAGAGCAAATACCCGGTCAATATGACCGACACCGCCTTCCCGATGCGCGGCGACCTCGCCAAGCGCGAGCCGGGCTGGGTCAAGCAATGGCAAGATAAAAAGATCTACGAGCGCGTGCGCAAGGCCGCGGCCGGCCGTCCGAAGTTCATCCTGCACGACGGCCCACCGTACGCCAACGGCGACATCCACCTGGGCCACGCCGTCAACAAGATCCTGAAGGATATGGTGGTCAAGTCGCGCACCATCGCCGGCTTCGACGCGCCGTATGTCCCAGGCTGGGACTGCCACGGCATGCCGATCGAGATCCAGATCGAAAAACTGTACGGCAAGAACCTGCCGACCGCCGAAGTGCTGCAAAAGGCACGTGCCTATGCGCTCGAACAAATCGACCGCCAGCGCGCCGGCTTCATCCGCCTCGGCGTCCTCGGTGAATGGGACAATCCGTACATGACCATGGCCTACAGCAATGAAGCCGACGAGCTGCGCGCGCTCGGCACCCTGCTGGAAAAAGGCTATGTCTACCGTGGCCTGAAACCCGTGAACTGGTGCTTCGATTGCGGCTCGGCGCTGGCCGAAGCCGAAGTCGAATACCAGGACAAGCGCGACCCGGCGATCGACGTCGGCTTCCCGTTCGCCGAGCCTGAAAAAGTCGCGGCCGCTTTCGGCCTGGCACAACTGCCGACCGACAAAGGCTTCATCGTCATCTGGACCACCACCCCATGGACCATCCCGTCCAACCAGGCTCTGAATGTGGGCCCGGAAGTGAGCTACTCGCTGGTGCAGACCGAGCGCGACGGCCAGC
Source organism: Massilia sp. (assembly GCF_031995545.1). Lineage (GTDB taxonomy): Bacteria > Pseudomonadota > Gammaproteobacteria > Burkholderiales > Burkholderiaceae_D > Telluria. The sequence continues at coordinate 156,008 of NZ_DAMAGA010000005.1, read as the reverse complement.
CGCTGCTGCTGATCCTGGGCACCGAGCTGGTGGAATCGTGCCTGCAGCGCTACAAGCTCGAAGGCAGCACCATCGCCACCACCACGGGCGACAAGCTGGACGGCCTGCGCTTCAAGCACCCGCTGCACGCGCAAGACCCGTTCTATGACCGCACCTCGCCGGTCTACCTGGCCGACTACGTGACCGTTGACAGCGGTACCGGCGTGGTCCACTCGGCCCCTGCCTACGGCCTGGAAGACTTCCAGTCGTGCAAGGAACACGGCATGAAGGACGACGACATCCTGAAACCGGTGATGGGCGATGGCCGCTATGTCTCGACCCTGCCGCTGTTCGGCGGCCTGACCATCTGGGAAGCGAGCAAGCCGATCTGCGCCGCGCTGACAGAAGCGGGCGCCCTGTTCGAACTCAAGATGTTCGACCACAGCTACATGCACTGCTGGCGCCACAAGACCCCGATCGTCTACCGCGCCACCAGCCAGTGGTTCGCCGGCATGGACGTCACGCCAAAAGACGGCGGCGCCACCCTGCGCCAGACCGCGCTGGCCGGCATCGAGAAGACCCGGTTCTTCCCGGACTGGGGCCAGGCGCGCCTGCACGGCATGATCGAGAACCGTCCGGACTGGACCCTGTCGCGCCAGCGCCAGTGGGGCGTGCCGATGGCCTTCTTCATCCACAAGGAAACCGGCGCGCTGCACCCGCGCACCCCGGAACTGGTCGAGCAGGTGGCCAAGCTGATCGAAGCGGAAGGCATCGACGCCTGGCACAAGCTGGACCCGGCCACGCTGCTGGGCGAGGACGCTGCCATCTATGAAAAGAACAAGGACACGCTCGACGTCTGGTTCGATTCGGGCGCCACCCACCAGACCGTGCTGCGCGGCTCGCACAAGGAACAGTCCGCGTTCCCGGCCGACCTGTACCTGGAAGGCTCGGACCAGCACCGCGGCTGGTTCCACTCGTCGCTGCTGACGTCGTCGATGCTGAACGGTACCCCGCCGTACAAGGCGCTGCTGACCCACGGCTTCACGGTCGACGAAAACGGCAAGAAGATGTCGAAGTCGCTGGGCAATACGATGGCGCCGCAGAAGATCTCGGATACCTTGGGCGCCGACATCCTGCGCCTGTGGGTGGCCTCGACCGACTACACCGGCGAACTGTCGATCGGCGAAGAGATCCTCAAGCGCGTGACGGAAAGCTATCGCCGCATCCGCAACACACTGCGCTTCCTGCTGGCGAATACCTCGGACTTCGATCCGACCAAGGACGCGGTGCCGGTAGCCGAGCTGCTCGAGATCGACCGCTATGCGATCGCCTCGATGGCCCAGCTGCAAAGCGACGTGGCGGCGCACTTCGAGCGCTATGAGTTCCACCCGGTGGTGTCGCGCCTGCAGAACTACTGCTCGGAAGACCTGGGCGGCTTCTACCTCGACATCCTGAAGGACCGCCTGTACACCACCGGCGTCACCTCGCACGCACGCCGCTCGGCCCAGACCGCGCTGTGGCACATCGCCCATGCGCTGCTGCGCGTGATGGCGCCGATCCTGTCGTTCACCGCCGAGGAAGCGTGGGCCGTGTTCGCCGGTGACAAAGCGTTCGCGGACAGCGACGAGACCATCTTCACCCAGACCCTGTGGAGCTTCCCTGAGCTGCAAGATGGCGACGCTCTGCTGGCCAAGTACGCCCTGCTGCGCGCGGTGCGTACCGATGTGACCAAGCAGCTGGAAGAAGTGCGCGCTTCGGGCGCGATCGGTTCCTCGCTGCAGGCCGAACTGACGGTGAAAGCCTCGGGCGACAAGTACCGCGCGCTGGCCAGCCTGGACGACGACCTGAAGTTCGTGTTCATCACCTCGCAGGCGAACGTGGTCGAAGTCGCGGGCGAAGCCGAGGAAGCGGTGGAAGTGACGCCGTCGCAGGCCGAGAAGTGCGAGCGCTGCTGGCACTATCGCCGCGACGTCGGCCACGACCACGCGCACCCTGGCCTGTGCGGCCGCTGCACCAGCAATCTGTTCGGCGCCGGCGAACTACGCCGCTACGCCTGATGTACCGAGCCCCGCGGCCCTGACCTGATCAGGGCCGCGGGTTCCTGCGCCATGCCGCCTCCCGGCGGCCATGGCGTGCCTCCTACCTTCAATCATGGCAACCAAAAAGAAAACCAGCCCTCCCGGCCTGAAACTCGTCAACAAGAGCACGCCCGGCATGCTGCCGTGGCTCGGCCTGGCCCTGATCATCGTCCTCCTGGACCAGGTCACCAAGATCACCGTCGAACGCAGCTTCGCCTATGGCGAGACACTGCCGATCACCGGCTTCTTCAACCTGATCAAGGTCTACAACCCGGGGGCGGCGTTCAGCTTCCTGGGCGACGCCGGCGGCTGGCAGCGCTACCTGTTCTCGGCCATCGCACTGGGCGCGGTCGGTTTTTGCCTGTACATGATGAAGAAGAACGCCACCCAGCGCCTGTTCTGCTTCGCGCTTTCCTTGATCATGGCCGGCGCCATCGGCAACCTGATCGACCGCCTGGCCTATGGCCACGTGATCGACTTCCTCGATTTCTACTGGAAGGGCGTGGGCCACTTCCCGGCCTTTAACATCGCCGACATCGGCATCTCGGTCGGCGCCATCCTGTTCGTCCTGGACGAACTGCTCAGGGTGAACAAGTCGTAAGGAGTCAAACAATGAGCATGGACCTGAAAGGCAAGCGCATCGTGCTGGGCCTGTCCGGCGGCGTGGCCTGCTACAAGGCGGCGGAACTGTGCCGTGCCCTGGTCAAGCAGGGCGCCAGCGTGCAGGTGGTGATGACCGACGCCGCCACCCACTTCATCGGCGCGGTGACCATGCAGGCGCTGTCCGGCCACCCGGTCTACCTGGACCAGTGGGATGCGCGCATGGCCAACAACATGGTCCACATCGACCTCACGCGCGACGCCGACGCGGTCCTGATCGCGCCCTGCTCGGCCGACATGATCCGCAAGCTGGCGCACGGCGCCTGCGACGATCTGCTGTCGCTGCTGTGCGTTGCGCGCCCGCGCCACGTGCCGCTCCTGGTTGCGCCGGCCATGAACGTCGAGATGTGGGAAAACCCGGCCACGCAACGCAACGTGGCGCAGCTGCGCGAGGATGGCATTTGCCTGTTCGGTCCCGCCAGCGGCTCGCAGGCCTGCGGCGAGACCGGCCTCGGACGCATGCTGGAACCGGAAGAACTGGTGGAAGAACTGATCGCCGCCTTCCAGCACAAGGTGCTGGCCGGACGCCGCGTCCTGATCACGGCCGGCCCTACTTTTGAACCGATCGATCCGGTGCGCGGCATCACCAACCTCTCGTCGGGCAAGATGGGTTATGCGATCGCGCGCGCCGCGCGCGAAGCCGGCGCCGAGGTCACGCTGGTCTCGGGACCGGTGTCGCTACCCACGCCGCATGGCGTGCGCCGCATCGACGTGCTGACCGCGCAGCAGATGCACGACGCCGTGATGGCGGGCGTGGAAGGCCAGCACGTGTTCATCGGCGTGGCGGCGGTGGCCGACTGGCGCGTGGTCAATGCCAGCAGCCAGAAACTCAAGAAGACCGAGGACGGCGCCCCGCCGCAGCTGGAGTTCGCGCAGAACGCCGACATCCTGGCCTCGGTGGCGGCCACCGTGTCGCTGTCCGGCTGGCCCTACTGCGTCGGCTTCGCCGCCGAATCCGAAAACCTGGAACAGTACGGCGCGGCCAAGCGCGAACGCAAGGGCATCCCTCTGTTGGTGGGCAATATCGGTCACCAGACCTTCGGCCAGGATGACAACACCGTGATCCTGTTCGACGAAGGCGGGCAAACGGTGCTCGAACGCGCCGACAAGCTGACGCTGGCGCGCCAGCTGGTGTCCGAGATCGCCAAGCGGCTGGAACGGCGCTCGCTGCTGACCTGAATACGCAAGCATCAACGCAAACAAAAACGCAAAGAAGAACGTAAAGAAGAAGCATGAAGAATATCGACCTCAAGATCCTCGACCCGCGCATGAAGGAACTGCTGCCGGTCTACGGCACCCCGGGCAGCGCCGGCCTGGACCTGCGCGCCTGCCTCGACGCGCCATTGACCATCGAGCCGGGACAGACCGTGCTGGTGCCGACGGGTCTCGCGATCCACATCGGCGACCCGGGCTATGCAGCCATGATCCTGCCGCGCAGTGGGCTCGGCCATAAGAACGGCATCGTTCTCGGCAATCTGGTAGGCTTGATCGACTCCGATTACCAGGGCCAGCTGATGGTCTCGACCTGGAATCGCAGCCAGACCACGTTCGTGCTGCAGCCGATGGACCGGCTGGCGCAACTGGTCGTGGTGCCGGTACTGCAGGTTGGTTTCAACGTGGTGGAGGAGTTCGCATCGAGCGACCGTGGCGCCGGAGGATTCGGCAGCACCGGCAAACAATAACAACGCCTCAGCAACAAAGGAGCCCCATGATCCGCATCCAACGCCTGCCCCGCCTGAATACCGTCGTCCTGACCGCCATGGCGGCCCTGCTCGCGGCCTGCACCACGCCGGGCCCCATGCAGACGTCGACCGTCCCGGGCGTGATCCCCGAGGCCGGCGCGCCGGCGCAGGCCGAAGTCACGCCGCAGGTGGCGGCCGCCGCCGAAGTCCTGACCCGCATGGCGGCCCAGCAGGACCGCCTGTACCGGGTCGCGGCTCCGCTCCTGATCGACAACGCGGAACTGTGCACCAAGCACGCGCGCAACCTGCTCGGCTTCACCGCCAAGAACCGCTACGCCTATCCGGGCCAGTACAACGAAGCCGCGCACCTGGTGCTGGGCATGGGCGAACGGCTGCAGGTGACCAATGTGCTGGTGGGCAGCGGCGCCGCCCGCGCCGGCCTGCGCCAGGGCGACCGCCTGCTGGCGGCCGGCGCCACGCCGCTGCCGGAAGGCCCGAACGCCCTGAGCGGCGCCGGCGCCGTGTTCGGCCCGATCGTCTCGAAACAGGCCACGCTGCCGCTGTCGATCGAACGTGACGGCAAGCCGCGCGACCTGAGCATCCCGGTAACGCGCGCCTGCGCCTTCGCCATCGAACTGGGCAACGCCGACAACGTCAACGCCTACGCCGACGGCAGCCGCGTGATGGTCACGCGCGGCATGATCGGCTTCACCCAGAACGACGACGAACTGGCGTACGTGGTGGCGCGCACCATGGCGCACAATATGCTCGGCCACGCCGGCACCCAGCGCAATGCCGCTACCATCGGCAGCATCATCGACAACCTCACCACCATCAATCCGGATACCTCGATGCTGATCGGCAGCGGCGGCGTCAAGGCCATGCCGGCCGATGCCGACGCGGCGGCCGACCGCCTCGCGATCTATCTGCTGGCACGCGCCGATTACCGCATCGAGGGTGCGTCGGCGTTCTGGAAGCGTGTGGCGGCGGTGCATCCGGCCAAGGTGCTCAATGGGTATACGGCCAATCACCCGGCCACGCCGGCGCGGGTTGCCGCGATCGACAAGGCGGTGGCGGAGGTGAAGGCCAAGAAGAGCGGGAAGAAGGCGCTGGTGCCTTGATGGTTGATGCGCATGGTTCGCGTTGAACCGCATGCGCTAACGTGATGCTGCGGACTTGGGTCCCCGCCAAGGGGACCCAAGTTTCCTCGCATAGACCAAACGCCCGCTTGCACCTCACACCACGCACCCATCCCACAACGCCGCATCATCCGCACCACCGCGCACGCCCCCATCCGACGCCCTCCCCGCTTTTTTTGTATGATTGTCCATCTTGCACCAACCGCCGCCTGACGCGGCCCGCCTTACCATGGACAGTATCGACCTCGACGTGCTCAAAACCTGCGCCGCCTGGCTGGCAGCGGGCCGGCGCTGCCAACTGGTCACCGTGATCAAGACCTGGGGCTCGAGCCCGCGTCCGATTGGCGCCACCCTCGGCATCTGCGAAGACGGCAGCGTGGTCGGTTCGGTCTCGGGCGGCTGCATCGAGGATGACCTGATCGCCAAGGTGCGCGACAACGGCATCCAGATCACGCGCCCGGAAATCCTCAGCTACGGCATCAGCGCCGACGAGGCGCACCGCTTCGGCCTGCCCTGCGGCGGCACCATCGAACTGGCCATCGAACCACTGACGCCGGCCAGTGGCATCGACGCGCTGCTGGCGCGCCTGGAAGGTGGCGAACTGGTCGAACGGCGCGTGCGCCTGGCCGATGGCGCCGTCAGCCTGCACCCGGCCCAGCCGAGCGCCATCCAGCGTATCGAGAACGACGTGCTGCACACCCTGCACGGCCCGCGCTGGCGCCTGTACATCATCGGCGCCGGCCCGCTGTCGCGCTTCCTGGCGCAGGTGGCGGCCGGCATGGATTACCGCGTCACCGTGTGCGACCCGCGCGAGGAATACCGCAGCGGCTTTAACATCCCCGGCGTGACGCTGGTGCATGCCATGCCCGACGACCTGGTGCTGGAAGCCAAGCTCGACGCCCGCAGCGCGGTGGTGGCATTGACGCACGACCCCAAGCTGGACGACCTGGCGTTGATGGAAGCGCTCAAGTCCGACGCCTTCTACGTCGGCGCGATCGGCTCGCGCCTGAACAACATGAAGCGGCGCGAACGCCTGAAATTGTTCGACCTGACCGACACCCAGCTGGCGCGCCTGCACGGCCCGATCGGCCTCTACATCGGCAGCAAGACGCCGTCCGAGATCGCGATCTCGATCATGGCCGAAATGACCGCCGTGAAGAACGCAGTGCCGGAAGCGATGCTGGTGCCGCATGCGGCAGCGCCGACGCTGGCAAGCGCCGCGTAGGGTTCGCCTCGGCGGCCCCGCGCTCCGCCAATTCAACCGCAATAACCGGCTGGCGCGAACCGCGCCGCGCTGCCACAATGGACTGTTTCCTGGCAGACCATTATTTCAACCCAACAATGAATACCGCGAACATGCTGCGCCTGGTGGCGCTGGCCGCCATCTGGGGCGGGTCCTTCCTCTTCATGCGCATCGCCGCGCCGGTGCTGGGACCGGCGGTGCTGATCGAATACCGGGTCGGCTTCGCGGCGCTGTTCCTGGCCGCCGTGGCCTGGGTGCTGCGGGTGCGCGGCAAGGGTGCGCCGCTGGCCGTGCGCCAGCACTGGAAGCATTACCTGGTACTGGGCCTGTTCAACTCGGCGCTGCCCTTCCTGCTGTTCGCGTTCGCCGCGCGTACGCTGTCGGCCTCGGTGCTGTCGGTACTCAACGCCACCGCGCCGATGTGGGGCGCGCTGGTCGGTGCCGTGTGGGCGCGCCAGCCGGTGGCGGGACGCACCGCACTCGGCCTGCTGCTCGGCACCGGCGGCGTGGCGCTGCTGGTCGGCTTCGACCACGCGGCCGAGCGTCCCGGCGCCGCGTTGGCGGTGGCGGCGGCGCTGGTCGCGGCGTTCAGCTACAGCATCGCCAGCCAGTACGCCAAGACCGCCAAGGCGGTGGCGCCGTTCGCCAATGCGCACGGCTCGATGTGGGCCGCGGCCATCCTGGTGCTGCCGCTGGTCGTTTTCTTCCCGGCGCCGGGCGAGCCGACGATGGGCATCATGGCCGCCGTGCTCGCGCTGGGCGTGCTGTGCAGCGGCATCGCCTACATCATCTATTTCAAGCTGATCGAGGAAGTCGGCACCACCTCGGCCCTGACGGTCACCTTCCTCAATCCCCTGTTCGGCATCCTGTGGGGCGCACTGTTCCTGCACGAAGCGATCGGCTGGCACACGGTGCTGGGCTCGGCCATCGTCCTGCTTGGGACGGCATTGGTGACCGGCTTCCTGCCATCCTGGCTGCGCGCGCCGGCCGCCGCCGGCGGCAAGTAAGGACAACGCCAAGATGGAACATTCCGTCGTCATCGACCTCCCCTCCGGCTACCGTATCGCGGACGTGCTCGCCTTTCACGGCCGCGATGCCGAAGGCGTGGCCGAGCAGGTCGAAACGCACGGCCTGCGCAAGGGCGTGCTGCTGGACGGCATACCCACCCTGTTCGACATCACTGTCGACAGCGACCGTGCCCGCTGCCGCATCGACTGCGACCTGCCCGGCGCCGAATCCAATGCCGCCGGTACGGACGCCGCCCCCGCCCTCCCCATCCGGCTGCAAACGCTCGCCCACGACGCCCTGCTGAACATCCTCGGCCTGCGCATCGACCCGGCCCCGTTCGCCGCCTTCGCGCGCGACGACGCGCTGCTCGGCCCTGTGCTGGCGCGCCAGCCCGGCCTGCGCATCGTGCAATCGGCCACCGTGTTCGAAGCCCTGACCTGGGCCATCATCGGCCAGCAGATCAACCTCACCTTCGCCATTGCCCTGCGCCGCACGCTGATCCTGCAAGCCGGCCGCCGGCATGCGAGCGGCCTGTGGTGCTACCCGGAAGCGCGCGACGTCGCTCGTCTCGACGTCGAGCAACTTACCAGCCGCAAGTTCTCGCAGGCGAAGGCCGACACCATCCTGCGCGTGGCCCGCATGGTCGAGGACGGCAGTCTGTCGCTCGACCGCACCCGCGACGCGGCCGAGGTCAGCGCCGAGCTGCTGGCGATCAAGGGCATCGGCCCCTGGACCGTGAATTACGTGCTGCTGCGCGGCTTCGGCTATCCGGATTGCTCGCTGCACGGCGACGTCGCCGTGCGCGCCGCCCTGCACCAGCTGGGTGCCAGCGCCGAGCGCCCCAGCGTGCAGGAAGCCGAGCGCCTGCTGGAGCGCTACCAGCCGCACCGCACCATGGCCGCCGCCTACCTGTGGGCCAGCCTTGGCGAAAAGCCAGACCCGGCCGGCTAGTTCCAGCGAGGCAGCCCGTCATACTGCTGCGCGCCCTCCCCCGAAAACCGGATCAGCTCGGCCAGCGGCGCCATCGCCAGGTTGTCGCAGCCGTAATGCCCGCCGAGCGCACTGGGAATCTTGAGACAGTACTTGCGCCCTTCCTGCAGCGGGCCCAGCGCGGCTTCGGCCAGGCGCACCGCTTCCGGCATGTACCAGTCGTCCAGGAAATCCTGGTTATAGGCGAGCGCATCGAGCGCCTCGCGGTTGCTGGCCAGCGGTTCGCAACACAGGTCTTGCGGCCGCAGGCGCCAGTAATGATCGTCCTCGTCGCGGATGATCAGATTGCCGAAGGCATTGGCGCCAAGGACTTCGACCGCCGTCAGGCCGACCCAGCCCCAGGACTCGTTGATGTCGTCAACATGGATCATGATGTGCCTTTCGCTTGTCGGCCGGAGGATGAACGTGCCGCCATCCGGCCCTCGCACTGTTGGACCGGGCCGGATCGCCGTCATTGCAGCGAACGCGAGCGGACTTGACCTGCGTCGAGGCCGTTAAAGGAGAGCAACGAAACAAACGCTCGCCCGCTCATCCGTATTGACAGTCCACCGGCGCTCGCTCAACATGGATCTTCCCGCGTCGAGCAAAGGAGCCAGATCTTGAGCAATGCACCCGGCGTTCAACCCCGTTTGGAATTCTGGTTCGATTTCGCCAGCAACTATAGCTACCTGACCGTCATGCGCATCGAGCAGCTGGCGGCGCAGGCCGGCGTACAGGTGGTGTGGCGCCCCTTTCTGCTGGGGCCGATCTTCCGCGATTTCGGCTGGAATACCTCGCCCTTCGTGCTGCAGCCCGAAAAAGGCCGCTATGTCTGGAACGACATGCGGCGCCGCGCCGAAAAGTACGGGCTGGCCTTCCAGCGGCCATCGGTGTTTCCGCGCAACGCGCTGCTGCCGATGCGCGTCGCCCTGCTGGGCGCGGATGAGCCGTGGATCGGCCGCTTCTGCCAGCGCGTGATGCAGCAGAACTTCGTCGACGACCTCGACATCAATCAAGCTGAACATACGCGGCGCGCGCTGGACGGCCTGGTCGCCGATCCCGAACGCTATATGGCGGCGGCACAGGCCGAAGACATCAAGGCGCGCCTGCGCGAACAGACCGGCCAGGCGCAGGCACGCGGCATCTTCGGTGCACCGACCTTTTTCGTCGGTGAAGAAATGTTCTGGGGCGACGACCGGCTCGAGGATGCGCTCGCGTTCGCCGTGCAAGCGGCAACCCAGGACAGCAGCGCAGAGTAACGCTGCCGGAAATGGCAAAAGCCCCTGATTCTCGTTTGAAAATCAGGGGCTTTCTGAATTTGGTTGCGGGGACAGGATTTGAACCTGTGACCTTCGGGTTATGAGCCCGACGAGCTGCCAGACTGCTCCACCCCGCGTCTGATGGAATGAATTATACGCCGCTTGTCATATTTAGGCAATGCCAATCCTGCCGCCGTCCGCAATTGCAACAGTAAATTGCTCATCAATAAACACGCACGGTCGGCCGGCCACGTAACGGCAGAGCACCATACGCCGCCAACCGGACCTGCATTCGGTGTAAAGTAAGGGCAATGCCAATTCGTCAAACCGTCATGAAATTCTGTTCCGAGTGCGCCCATCCCGTCTCTCTGGCCATCCCCGAAGGCGATAACCGGCCGCGCTACGTCTGCCCCCAGTGCCACACCATCCACTACCAGAATCCGAAGCTGGTGATCGGCTCGATTCCGGTCTGGGAGCGCGACGGCCAGCTGCAGGTGCTGCTGTGCCGGCGCGCGATCGAGCCGCGCTACGGCTACTGGACGCTGCCGGCCGGCTTCATGGAAAACGAAGAGACGACCGCCCAGGCCGCCGTGCGCGAGACCGAGGAAGAAGCCGGCGCCAACGTCGAACTCGGCAACCTGTTCACCCTGCTCAATGTCGCCCACGTACACCAGGTGCATCTGTTCTACCTGGCGACTTTGCGCGACCTCGATTTCGCGCCGGGCATCGAAAGCCTGGAGGTGCAGCTGTTCACCGAAGACCAGATTCCATGGGATGAACTGGCCTTCCCCACCATCCGCACCACGCTGGAACTGTTCTTCGCCGACCGGATCAAAGTGCGCGAGGGCGGCAGCTACGGCTTTCACAGCCAGGACATCCATCGCCCGATGATCGCCCCGCGCGAACCGGATTGACGGCCCTGGCTCGAGAAATACAACCACCATGATCCCCTGGCTCGAGTCCGACTCGCCCTTCCCCGACGTGTCCAAGGCGCTGACGGTGGAAGCGCCCGGCCTGCTGGCGGCCGGCGCCGACCTGTCTCCGCAGCGGCTGCTGCTGGCCTACCGCAACGGCATCTTCCCCTGGTTCTCCGAAGGCCAGCCGATCCTGTGGTGGAGCACCGACCCGCGCATGGTGCTGTACACCGACCGTTTCAAGATCAGCGCCAGCCTGGCCAAGACCCTGCGCAAGGTCGAACGCAGCCGCCTCGAAGGCGGCCGCTGGGACGTGCGCTTCGACAGCAGTTTCGAATCCGTGATGCGCGCCTGCGCCGCGCCGCGCCGCGACGGTCCCGGCACCTGGATCTCGGACGACATCATCGACGGCTACACCGGCCTGCACGCCCTCGGCTACGCCCATTCGTCCGAGGTCTGGCTCGATGGCGAACTGGTCGGCGGCGCGTATGGCGTGTGCATCGGCCGCATGTTCTACGGCGAATCGATGTTCGCGCGCGTTTCGGACGCGTCCAAGGTGGCACTGAGCTACCTGGTCGCCTTCCTGCGCAGCCAGGGCGTGCGCATGGTCGACTGCCAGCAGGAGACCGGCCACCTGGCTTCGCTGGGCGCGGCGCCGATCGCGCGCAGCCAGTTCCTGGAGCACTTGCGCAGCGCCATTCATGAGCCGGCAATTGGCCCGTGGAAGGTCACGACACCGTTGCCTGCCTAACAGTGGCGCGCGTGGGTTTTCGTTAGAATAGGGGTACCGAACGCCGTCTCGAGAGTCTTTTGCATGACGCACCTACATGACCTGCCCTTCGCCACGCTGCAGTTCTATACCACGGCGCCCTATCCGTGCAGCTATCTCGATGCGCGCCAGGCGCGCTCGCAGGTCGCCACGCCATCGCACCTGATCAACGCCGACGTCTATTCCGAACTGGTCAAGAACGGTTTCCGCCGCAGCGGCATCTTCACCTACCGTCCGTATTGCGACGGCTGCCAGGCCTGCATCCCGGTGCGCGTCAAATGCGCCGACTTCCAGCCCAACCGCACCCAGCGCCGCGCCTGGAAACGCCACGGCGACCTGGTGGCGATGGTGGCCAACCTGGCGTTCTCGGACGAGCACTACGCGCTGTACCTGCGCTACCAGACCACGCGCCACGTCGGCGGCGGCATGGACCAGGACAGCCGCGACCAATATGCCCAGTTCCTGCTGCAAAGCCGCGTCAACACGCGCCTGGTCGAGTTCCGCGAGCCGGACGGCACCCTGCGCATGGTCTCGATCATCGACGTGCTGTCCGATGGCCTGTCCTCGGTCTACACCTTCTTCGACCCGGACGTCGAAGGGGCCTCCTACGGCACCTATAACATCATGTGGCAGGTGAACCAGGCGCACGAACTTGGGCTGTCCTACGTCTACCTCGGCTACTGGATCGAGCAGAGCCCGAAGATGGCCTACAAGATCAACTTCCGCCCGCTGGAAGCGCGCATCGACGGCGAATGGGGCGTGCTGGAGCGCTGACATCGTACGCGGCCCGCGGCCGGCGGCATGACATTCGCGTCATGACATTCGATTACGGACCCGGGCCCGCCAGCGCGTTAGAATGGCGGGGATATCCCGATTGAGTATCCCATGCCCGACAAACTCCTCTACACCCTCGCCCGCCCGGCCCTGTTCTCGCTCGATGCGGAAGCCGCCCACAACCTGACCCTGCCCCTGCTGCGCCGCCTCGATGCGCTCGGCCTGACCGGCGCCTTCAAGAAGCCGGCGCCCGACCCGCGCACCGTCATGGGCATCACCTTCCCGAATCCGGTCGGCCTGGCCGCCGGTCTGGACAAAGATGGCGCCTACATCGACGGCCTGGCGGCCCTCGGCTTCGGCTCGATCGAGATCGGCACCGTGACCCCGCGCGGCCAGGGCGGCAATCCCAAGCCGCGCATCTTCCGCCTGCCACGCGCGCGCGGCATCATCAACCGCATGGGCTTCAACAACGGCGGCGTCGATGCCTTCGTCGCCAATGTGCAGGCGTCGCGCTTCTACCAGGAGAAGCAGGGCGTGCTGGGCCTGAACATCGGCAAGAACGCCGATACCCCGATCGAGCGCGCCGCCGACGACTATCTGCACTGCCTGCGCAAGGTCTACCCTTACGCCAGCTACGTCACGGTCAACATCTCCTCGCCGAATACCAAGAACCTGCGCCAGCTGCAGGGCGCGTCGGAACTGGACGCCCTGCTGTCGCAGCTGAAGCAAGAACAGACGCGCCTGGCCGACCAGCACGGCCGCTACGTGCCGGTCACGCTCAAGATCGCGCCCGATATCGACGGCGACCAGATCCGCGACATCGCCGGCGCCCTGCTGCGCCACAAGATCGACGGCGTGATCGCCACCAACACGACTCTCAACCGGCGCGGCGTCGAAGGCATGAAGCATGCGACCGAGACCGGCGGCCTGTCGGGCGAGCCGGTGTTCGAGCTGTCGAACATCGTGATCCGCGCGCTCAAGAAGGAATTGGGCGACGAGGTCCCGATCATCGGCGTCGGCGGCATCCTGCGCGGCCAGGACGCGAAGGCGAAGATTGCGGCGGGCGCCCAGCTGGTACAGCTGTACAGCGGCTTGATCTACGCCGGCCCGGCGCTGGTGCGCGAATGCGCCAACGCCCTGCGCAAGAAGGACTGAATATGGAACGTACGACGTTAGGCCGCACCGACCTGTCGGTGACCAAGGTCTGCCTGGGCACGATGACCTTCGGCGAGCAGAACACCGAAGCGGATGCCCACAGCCAGCTCGACTATGCGATCGAGCGCGGCATCAACTTCATCGACACCGCCGAGATGTATCCGGTGCCGCCCAGCGCCGCGACGCAAGGCAGCACCGAACGCTTCATCGGCAGCTGGCTCAAGAAATCCGGCGCGCGCGCGCGCATTGTGCTGGCGACCAAGGCCGCGGGCCCGAATGCCAGCCAGACCTGGATCCGCGGCGGCAAGCACAATCTGGACGCGGCGAATATCCGCGCCGCGGTCGACGCCAGCCTGGGGCGCCTGCAGACCGACTACATCGACCTCTATCAGCTGCACTGGCCGAGCCGCAACGTGCCGATCTTCGGCGCCAACCAGTTCGATCCACGTAAGGAACGCAACGGCGTGCCGATCGAGGACACGCTGGCGGTGCTGGGCGAGTTGATCAAGGAAGGCAAGATCCGCCACATCGGCGTGTCGAACGAAAGCCCGTGGGGCGTGTGCGAGTACATCAAGCAGGCCGAGATGAAGGGCCTGCCGCGCATCGCCACCATCCAGAACCTCTACAACCTGACGGCGCGCGCCTTCGAATCGACGCTGCTGGACGAGGTGTGCTTCCGCGAAGAGGTCAGCCTGCTGGCGTACAGCCCGCTGGCGTTCGGGCAGCTGAGCGCGAAGTACATCGACGATCCGAAGGCGGTCGGGCGCCTGTCGATTTATCCGCCGACCTGGAGCCCGCGCTATCTGCGGCCGGCGGTGCTGGATGCAACGCGCGAATACGCGGCGCTGGCGCGCGAGAACGGGATGAGTCCTGCGCAGATGGCGCTGGCGTGGTGCTATTCGCGCTGGTTCGTCGGCTCGACCATCATCGGGGCGACCACGCTGGCGCAGCTGAAGGAAAACATCGATGCGTTCGAGACCGTGCTGCCGGTCGACGTCATGAAGCGCATCGACGAGATCCACGCGCGCTATACCAATCCGGGGCAGTAAGCAGCCCTGGTGATTGAGGCGGAACCGGCTTCACTCCGTCGCGATCGCCTTCTCGATGTCCGCACGTGTGTAGCCCTGCGCGAAGCGTTCGATGAAGTGAAACGCATACGCGCGCAGGTAGGCGCCGCGCCGCACCGCAAGCCGCGTCACGTTCTGCGCAAACAGATGCGACGCCTCGATCGCGCGCAGTCCTTTGTCGCGTCCATGATCGAATGCCATCGACGCCACGATCCCCACGCCCAGCCCCAGCGACACGTACTGCTTGATCACGTCCGAATCCATCGCCGTGAGTACGATGTCCGGCGCCAGCCCGGCCTCGACGAACGCCGCATCGATGTGGCTGCGCCCCGTGAAGCCGACGTCATACGTGATCAACGGATGCTCGGCCAGGTCCTCCAGCCGCAGCGGCGTTTTACTCGCGAAGATCGGATGCCCTTCCGGCGCCACCACCAGGTGGCTCCAGCGGTAGCACGGGAACGACACCAGGTCCGGAAACGCCGACAGGCCTTCGGTGGCGATGCCGATATCGGCCTTGCCCGACGCGACCCATTCCGCGATGTGTTCCGGCGCGCTTTGCTGCAGGGCGATGCGCACGTCCGGGAAGGCCTGGCGGAAGCCCTGCACCACTTGCGGCAGCGCGTAGCGCGCCTGGGTGTGGGTGACGGCGATGGTCAGGGTGCCGCTGTCCTGGGCCGCGTATTCGCGGCTGGCCTGCTGCAGGTTCTCGGCTTCCACCAGCAGCTTTTCGACGATGCGCAGGATGCCCTTGCCCGGCGGCGTGAGGCCGGTCAGGCGCTTGCCGTTGCGCTCGAAGATGACCACGCCCAGCTCGTCCTCCAGTTCGCGGATCTGGCGCGACACGCCGGGCTGCGACGTGAACAGGGCATTCGCCACTTCGGTCAGGTTGAAATCACGCCGGGCGGCTTCACGCACGGAGCGCAGCTGCTGGAAGTTCATATATTGTTTCCTTCGTCGACGAACACTTCGATGCGGCGCGGGCGCACCACCAGCGTCTCGCCCTCTTTCAGGCCCAGGCTGGCGAAGCGCTCGTTCGGCATCACCGCCTCGATCAGCTGCTGGTTGTCGGCGCGCTCCAGATCCAGCTGGGCCAGCGGGCCGATCGCATGCGCGCGGCGCAGCTTGGCCACCACGCCTGCGGCGCCGGGCGTGTAGCGCTCGACGTCGAGGTCGTGCGGACGCACGTAGCCGATACCGGCGCCGTCACGCACGCCGGCGAATTGCGGCGCCTGGAACGAGGCGTCGCCCGAGGCCAGCACGCCGTCCTGCACGCGTCCGTGGAACAGGTTGACGTTGCCGAGGAAGCCGTACACGAACGGCGACGCCGGCTGGTTGTACACCGCGTCCGGGCTGCCCAGCTGCTCGACGCGGCCCTTGTTCATCAGGACCACCTGGTCCGCCACTTCCAGCGCTTCTTCCTGGTCGTGGGTGACGAAGATCGAGGTCACGTGCAGCTCGTCGTGCAGGCGGCGCAGCCAGCGCCGCAGTTCCTTGCGCACCTTGGCGTCGAGCGCGCCGAACGGCTCGTCGAGCAGCAGCACGCGCGGCTCCACGGCAAGCGCGCGCGCCAGGGCGATGCGCTGGCGCTGGCCGCCGGACAGCTGCGGCGGATAGCGGTCGGCGATCCAGTCCAGCTGCACCAGCTCCAGCAGTTTTTTCACCTTGTCGCGGATCTGGTCTTCGCTCGGGCGCTCCTTGCGCGGCTTGACACGCAGGCCGAAAGCGACGTTCTCGAACACGGTCATGTGCTTGAACAGTGCGTAGTGCTGGAACACGAAGCCGACCTGGCGCTCGCGCACGTGGCGGTGCGAGGAATCCTGGCCGTCGAGCAGCACCGCGCCCGAATCCGGGTGTTCGAGGCCGGCGATGATGCGCAGCAGCGTGGTCTTGCCGCAGCCCGATGGGCCCAGCAGCGCGGTCAGTTCGCCGTCCGGGAACTGCAGCGAGACGTCGTCGAGCGCGGTGAACTGGCCGAACTGCTTGCGGATGTGTTGGACTTCGATCGTCATTCGACTTGGCTCCGGATTAATGCGTTGGCGTGTCGGTCGAGGCCTTGCGAGCCGCGTGCAGACGCCATTCGATAAAGGACTTGATGGCCAGCGTCACCAGCGCGAGCAGCGCCAGCAGCGACGCGATCGCGAACGCGGCCGTGAAGTTGTATTCGTTGTAGAGGATCTCGACCTGCAGCGGCATGGTGTTGGTCTCGCCGCGGATGTGGCCCGAGACCACCGACACCGCGCCGAACTCGCCCATGGCACGGGCGTTACACAGGATCACGCCATACAGCAGGCCCCACTTGATGTTCGGGAGCGTCACGCGCCAGAAGGTCGACCAGCCCGAGGCGCCCAGCACCAGCGCGGCCTCTTCTTCTTCGGTGCCCTGCTGCTGCATCAACGGAATCAGCTCGCGCGCCACGAATGGGAAAGTGATGAACACGGTCGCCAGCACGATGCCCGGCACCGCGAACAGGATCTTGATGTCGTGCTCGGCCAGCCACGGACCGAACCAGCCCTCGACACCGAACAGCAGCACGTACATCAGGCCCGCGATCACGGGCGAGACCGAGAACGGCAGGTCGATCAAGGTGAGCAAGATACTCTTGCCGCGGAATTCGAACTTGGCGATGGCCCACGCCGCCGCCACGCCAAACACCAGATTCAGCGGCACCGAGATCGCGGCCGCGATCAGGGTCAGCTTGATGGCCGAGATGGCGTCGGGGTCGAGCACCGACTCCACGTACACGTCCCATCCCTTTTTCAGCGCTTCCGCGAACACCGCCACCAGCGGCACGAACAGGAACAGGGTCAGGAACAGCAGTGCGACCGCGATCAGCGCGTAACGTACCCAGCGCGGCTCGAGCGAATTGGTGACCACGCGCCGTGCGGGTGCCGCGGCCTGGCGCGGCAGGCCCTTATTGTCCAACACCGCGCTCATGGCTTGCCCGCCCGTTTGCGCGTCCACGCCTGCAGCAGATTAATCGTCAGCAGCAGGATGAACGAGAAGATCAGCATCACCACCGCGATCGCGGTCGCGCCGGCGTAGTCGTACTGCTCCAGCTTGGAGATGATCAGGAGCGGCGTGATCTCGGACACCATCGGCAGGTTGCCGGCGATGAAAATCACGGAGCCGTATTCGCCGGTGGCGCGTGCGAAGGCCAGCGCGAAGCCGGTCAGCAGGGCCGGCGTGATCGACGGCAGCACCACGCGGATGAAGGTCTGCAGCGGCGATGCGCCCAGGCTGGCCGCGGCTTCTTCCAGTTCGCGTTCGGCTTCTTCCAGCACCGGCTGCACCGTGCGCACCACGAACGGCAGGCCGATGAAGGTCAGTGCCACCACGATGCCCAGCGGGCTGAAGGCGACCTTGATGCCCCACTCGGCCAGGTATTGGCCGATCCAGCCATTGTGCGAGTACAGCGACGTCAAGGTGATGCCGGCCACCGCGGTCGGCAGCGCGAACGGCAGGTCGACCAGGGCGTCGACGAAGCGCTTGCCGGGGAACTGGTAACGCACCAGCACCCAGGCCACGATGCCGCCGAACACGACGTTGATCAGGGCGGCGATGAAGGACGCGCCAAAGCTCAGGCGATAGGAAGCGACCACGCGTTCGGACGTGACGGCGCTCCAGAACCCTTCCCAGGTCAGGTTGAAGGTGTTCAGGAAGACCGCCGACAGCGGGATCAAAACAATCAGCGCCAGGTAGAACAGCGTGAAGCCGAGCGAGAGCCCGAAGCCGGGAATCACCCGGCCCGGCCGCTTGCCCGGTTTCACGCCCACCTGCGCATTGCCTGGCATTGCAAGGTCCATGCGAGTCCTTATTACAAATTCTTCTAACGGACTGGCATGCTCTCACGCGAAGTTTATAAAACAAACGAAAGAATACTTATTTGTATAGACACCAAATGTTATGTAAAGCCCGGCTTTTGCAATGAATTCCGCATGTTCTTATGCGAAGAAATTCGCACTACGACGAAAAAAAACGGCGACCCAGGTCGCCGTTTCATCGTTACGCAGCCGCAGCCGCGTATGCCGGATTACTTGTTCGGTTGCGGGGTCAGGCGCAGATACGGCTTCGGCGCTTCATACCCTTTCGGATACTTTTGCTTGATCACTTCCGGATCGGTTACGGTCAGCGGGATGATGACCGGATCGCCATCCTTCCAGTTGCCCGGGGTGGCGACCGTATAGCCGTCGGTCAGTTGCAGCGCATCGATCACGCGCAGCACTTCGTCGAAGTTGCGGCCGGTGCTCATCGGGTAGGTGATGATCAGGCGCACTTTCTTGGCCGGGTCGATCACGAACAGCGAGCGCACGGTGGCGGTGGCCGAGGCGTTCGGGTGGATCATGTCGTACAGCTGCGAGACCGATTTGTCGGCATCGGCCACGATCGGGAAACCGACCACGGTCTGCTGGGTCTCTTCGATGTCCTTGATCCAGCCCAGGTGCGATTCGGCGGCGTCGACCGACAGCGCGATCGCCTTCACGTTGCGCTTGTCGAATTCGGGTTTCAGTTTGGCGGTCAGGCCCAGTTCGGTGGTGCAGACCGGGGTGAAGTCGGCCGGGTGCGAGAACAGCACCACCCAGGAGTCGCCTGCCCATTCGTGGAAGCGGATCTTGCCGATGCTGGAATCCTGCTCGAAATCGGGGGCGGTATCGCCGAGGCGTAAGGTCATCGTCTTCTCCTTAGTTAAGTCTATCGGTTAAGTCTATCGTTGAGGTCTATCGAACGTGAGCGCGTTGATCGCGTGCGGCTCACATGAATCGGTTGTACAGCACCACGGCCCAGGTGGCGGTGGCCATCAGCAGCGTGATCGCGACCGCGGCGCTGCCGATGTCCTTGGCCGCTTTCGACAGCGGATGGCGCTCGAGCGAGATGCGGTCGACGATGGCTTCGATCGCCGAATTGATCAGCTCGACCACCAGCACCAGTCCCAGCACGCCGATCAGTGCCAGCTTCTGGAAGCCCGACACCGGCAGCAGCAGCGCCACCACGGTCGCCAGCGCGATCACTACCACTTCCTGCCGGAACGCCGCTTCGCTGCGCCAGGCCCAGGCCAGGCCGTCATAGGTGTTGCGGCAAGCCGCGGCGATGCGCGCGATGCCGCGCAGGGTCTTGAATTCGCTGGTCGGGTGTTCCATGGCGTTTCGGTCTCGTCTTATCAGATGGACATGCAAGAACGCCATTATGCCTGCCGCGGATCAGCATGTGGCAATCCGGCGATTTACGCAACCGGCGCACCACTCCAGGTTTGCATCGCCGTTTCACATCATGGTATAAAGGAAGCGATACTGCACTGCACCAACACATCATGAAAATGGAAAATCCCGCTCCAGCCAAGACCTCGATCCAGGTGATCGAACGCATGATGGGCCTGCTCGATGCGCTGGCCAGTTATTCCGACCCGGTCAGCCTCAAGGAATTGTCGCGTGTATCGGGCCTGCATCCATCGACCGCGCACCGCATCCTGAACGATATGGTGGTGACGCGTTTCGTCGACCGCGTCGAGCCGGGCACCTACCGCCTCGGCATGCGCCTGCTGGAACTGGGCAATGTGGTCAAGAGCCGGCTGTCGGTGCGCGAAGCGGCGCTGGACGCGATGCGCGCCCTGCACCGCAAGACCCAGCAGACGGTGAACCTGTCGGTGCGCCAGGGCGACGAGATCGTCTACATCGACCGCGCATTCTCGGAACGCTCGGGGATGCAAGTGGTACGTGCGATCGGCGGACGCGGGCCACTGCACCTGACCTCGACCGGCAAGCTGTTCCTGTCGGTGGACGACGTCAAGGCGATCCGCGCATATTCGACCCGCACCGGCCTGGCCGGGCACACGCGCAATTCGATCACCGAACTGGCGCGCCTGGAGCGCGAACTGAGCCTGGTGCGGGCGCGCGGTTATGCGCGCGACAACGAGGAACTGGAACTGGGCGTGCGCTGCATGGCGGCCGGGATTCACGACGACAGCGGCAAGCTGGTGGCGGGGCTGTCGATCTCGGCGCCGGCGGACCGGTTGCAGGAAGACTGGCTGGAAGACCTGGTGCAGACGGCGGCCAGGATTTCGTCGACGCTGGGTTATCGGCCGGTCGCGGCGGTGTGAACACCGTAGGGTTGGCAGCTCCGCCACCAACCTTACGCAATCAAGCGCGCATCAGTGCAGATCAGGCGCCGCAGGCGCGCTGGCGGTGATCGTCGGCGTACGCACCGCATCCACATCCATGCGGTCCGGCAGCGCTTCGATCCAGCGCCGGATGCGTCCGGCGTCGGCGGTACGCGACATCTTGCCCTTCGAATCGAGGAACACCATCACCACGTTGCGGCCATGGATCATGGCCTGCATCACCAGGCAGCGCCCCGCTTCGTTGATGAAGCCGGTCTTCTGCAGGCCGATATTCCAGTCCGGCAGCGCCACCAGGTAGTTGGTATTGTTGTAGTGCATGGTGCGGCCGCTGGCACTCACGGTCGACTTCGGCGTGGTGGAGAATTCGCGCAGCAGCGGTTCGCGGTGCGCCACCGTGACCAGCTTGGCCAGGTCGCGCGCGCTCGACACGTTCTGGCTCGACAGGCCGCTGGTATCGACGTAGCGGGTGTCGTTCATGCCCAGCTCCTTGGCCTTGGCGTTCATCGCCGCGACGAAGGCTTCCTTGCCGCCGGGATAGTTGCGGCCCAGCGCCGAGGCGGCGCGGTTTTCCGAACTCATCAGGGTGATGTGCAGCAGTTCGCGGCGCGTCATGCGCGCACCCACCGGAAGGCGCGAGCTGCTGAACTTGTGGCGGTCGACGTCGGCGTCGGTCACCTGCAGCACTTCGTCCAGGTCCTGCTTGGCATCGGTGACGACCACACCGGTCATCAGCTTGGTGATCGAGGCGATCGGCAGCGCCACGTTGGCGTTCTTTTCGAACAGCACTTCCGAACTGTTCTGGTCGATCACGAAGGCGACGCTGGAGCGCAGTGCGAGCGGATCCTCGGTTTTATTCAGGCCGGCGATATCGCCCATGGTACGCGGGGCGTAAGCGGCAGCAGCGACGGCGGCGCCGGCGACCGCGGCGCGGCGCACCGGCACATAGGTCACCACACGCTTGCCGCGCACGGTCTTCACGCGGCGCACCATGCGCGGACGGTCTTCGTCGGCCTTGGCCACATCCTGGCGCTTGGCACGCTTGGCCTTGCGCACGACCTTGCGCTTGGGCGCCTTCTTCGCGGCCTTCTTGGTCTTGGAGGTCTGGGCTTTTTCGGTGGCGCCCGCGCCAGCCCCGGCGGCTTGCACTGGCGTCAAGGCGAACAGTGCGGAAACGATGGCAGCCAAAGCAAGTTTAAACATGGTAAAGCCCTTGGACGCAAACTGATGAGGTACTGCTGAAGTGTAGCCGAACAGACCCCGATCGCAAGCGGATTCTGGTTCTGTGCGGAAACAATCCCACCAAAACAACAGCCCCGGCAGCAAAAAACTTCCTTTTGATATCAATGAGATAGCGTAAATACGCTATTCCAGGAAGCGCGCGAAGCCGCTGCTCGGCTCACGCTCGGTCAGCAGCGTGTTCTCGATCTTGGCCGGGTCGGCCCAGCCCAGCGCCATGCCGCACACCACCATTTCGTGTTCGGGCAAGGCCAGTTGATCGGCGATGATCCGATGATACTGGGTAAAAGCCGCCTGTGGGCAAGTATCGAGGCCGCGTCCCCGCGCCGCCACCATGATGTTCTGCAGGAACATGCCGTAATCGAGCCACGAGCCCTGCTCCATGATGCGGTCGATGGTGAAGATCAGGCCCACCGGCGCGTCGAAAAACGCATAGTTGCGGGCGTGCTGGGCCGCCATCCCGGCCTTGTTGTCGCGCGTCAGTCCGAGCAGACTGTACAGATCCCAGCCGACCTTGCGGCGGCGATCGATATAGGGCGACACCCACTCGCGCGGGTAATACGGATACTCTTCGGCGTGGGCACGCGCCTGCTCCGGATCGGCGTTCACCGCCAGGATCGCGTCCGACAGCCGCTCGCGCGCAGCCCCAAGCAGCACATGCACTTTCCATGGCTGGGTATTGGTGCCCGACGGCGCGCGCGCCGCCACGTCGAGGATGCGCGCGATGTCCTCACGCTCGACCGGCTTGTCGAGGAAGGCGCGGATCGAGCGGCGCGAAGTGATGGCGGCGTCGACCGCTTCTTGCTGGGGACTGGACAGCATGGAACCTCCTTGCGGTTGTTGACTAGGGTTTCCTGACCACGAAGGCGACGCCGGTCACGGCCACCAGCATGCCGGCCAGGGCCAGCGGGCCGAAGGATTCGCCGAACAGCAGCCAGGCCATGACCGCCGTGGTCGGCGGGGTCAGGTACATCAGGCTGGTAACGTTGAGCGCCTGGCTGCGTCCGATCAGGCGGAACAGCAGGAAGATGGCGCCGATAGACACCGCGAACACCGACCACAGCCAGGCGACGATGAAGTCATGGCTCCAGGTGACGTGCGACAGCGCCGGATCGAGTCCTTCCAGCCACACCGCCAGCGGCAACAGCACCAGCACGGTGGCGCCGAACTGCACCACGGTGCCGGTGCGCAGGTCGAAGCGCGGACAGAAGCGGCGCTGGTACATGGTGCCGGCGGTAATGCTGAGCAAGGCCAGCACGCACAGCAGTAGCGCCGGCAGCGACAAGCCGGTCAGCGTCAGCTTGGCATACACGACCAGCGCCACGCCCGCCAGGCCGAGCAGCAGGCCAAGCCATTGCAGCGGACGCACGCGTTCGCCGATCAGCGGCGCGGCGGTGGCGGTCAGGATCGGCTGCATGCCGACGATCAGGGCAGTCAGTCCGGCCGGCATGCCGAGCTTGATCGCGGCCCAGACGCCGCCCAGGTAGCCTGCCTGCAGCAGCAGGCCGGCCACAGCCAGATGACCGATCTGTTCCCGCGGCGGCCATGGCGCGCGCCAGATCAGCACCACCGGCAGCAGCACGGCCAGCACGCCCAGGCAGCGCACGATCAGGAACGTCAGCGGCGGCGCGTACGGCAAGCCCAGCTTGGCGACGATGAAGCCGGTGCTCCACAGGAAGACGAAAAACAGCGGGATGGGCGAGAGCCAGCCGGGAGTGGCACCGGCAAGCTGGCTGGAAGAATTGGATGCGCGGCTGAACATGGTCCGGAGCATCGGCGGCGCGCCGCCGTTGAAGAAAACACAAGCGCCGAGTCTAGCATGCCGTCCAGCAGCATGTGTCAGCTGGCTATAAGTGACATTCGTTTGACATCCATCAATTGACATTTCTTGTAAGAAATGCATTCAAATATTTTATGTAGCGCGGATGGTGCATCGCACCAAAAAACGCTTGACGCTTCAACAGAACTGGTTAAAAATCTGCCCTGTTGCGGTGCACAAAAAAGAGTTTCGACGATTTTTCACAAGAACCTGCCCACACCTGAGCAATAGTCCATTCATGAAACGTAACAATTTTGGAGAGCCACATGTTTGCAATCCCTGAACAGTTTTCGAATGCCACCAAAGCCAGCCTGGAATCGCAGTTCGCTCTGCTGTCGTCGCTGACCTCGAAGACGTTCGAAGGCGTGGAAAAACTGGTTGAACTGAACATTGCCACCGCCCGCGCCAATCTGGAAAATTCGTCGGCCGTCACCCGCCAGCTGCTGGGCGCCAAGGACCCACAGGAATTCTTCTCGGTGACCGCCGCGCAAGCCCAGCCGAACGCCGAAAAAGCCGTGTCGTACACCCGCCAGGTGGCCGCCATCGCCACCGGCACCGGCGCCGAATTCTCGAAAGCCGCCGAAAGCCAGATCGTCGAAGCCAACCGCAAGGTGATCTCGCTGGTCGACGAAGTGAGCAAGAATGCCCCGGCCGGTTCGGAAAGCTTCGTCGCCGCTGTCAAGACCGCGATCAGCAACGCCAACGCCGGTTACGAGCAGTTCAGCAAGACCACCAAGCAGGCGGTCGAAGCGATGGAAAACAATATGAACGCCGCGGTGTCGCAGTTCTCGACCACCGCCAGCAAGGCGACCAACGCCGCCAGCGCTGCTACCGCGGCTGCAGCTGCCTAAGTCGTTCAGCTTCAAGCAAAAGGCCGGAAACGCAAGCGCGTTCCGGCCTTTTTTCTTTACTGCATCCGAATATCACTCGCCCAGATACGCCGCCTGCACGCGCGGATCGTTCAGCATATCGCGCGCATTGCCCGTCATCGTGATCGCCCCCGAATCCATCACGTAACCCCGGTGCGCCGCCTGCAGCGCCAGCTTGGCATTCTGCTCCACCAGCAGGATCGTGATCCCTTGCGCCGACACGTCGCGGATCACCTCGAAAATCTTCTCGACCATGATCGGCGACAGCCCCATCGACGGCTCATCCAGCAGCAGCAGGGTCGGGTGGCACATCAGGGCACGCGCCATCGCCAGCATCTGCTGCTCGCCGCCGGACAAGGTCCCGGCCAGCTGCGTCGAGCGCTCCTTCAGGCGCGGAAACACCGCGTACCACTTTTCGATATCCGCCTCGATGCCGCCCTTGTCGTTGCGTGTGTAAGCGCCCATCAACAGGTTTTCGTGGATCGACATGCGGGTGAATACGCCCCGCCCTTCCGGCACCATGGCCAGCTTCTGCTGCACCAGGCGGTGCGATTCGGTGCCGCGCAGCGGCTGGCCCAGATAGGTGATCTCGCCTTCGACCTTGCATGGCGGCAGGGTGCCGGTGATCGCCTTCAGCGTGGTGGTCTTGCCGGCGCCGTTGGCGCCGATCAGGGTCACCAGTTCGCCCTTGGCGACGGTCAGGTCAACGCCCTTGACCGCCTTGATGCCGCCATACGCGACCTTCAGGCCGGCGATGTTCAGAATGATGTCTTGCATCAGTGCGCTCCTCCGAGATAAGCATCGATCACGGCCTGGTTCTTCTGGATCTCGGCCGGCAGCCCTTCGGCGATGCGCTTGCCATACTCGAGCACCGTGATGCGGTCGCACAGGCCCATCATCAGTTTGACGTCGTGCTCGATCAGCAGCACGGTCTTGCCTTGCGCCTTGATTTTCACCAGGAGCTCGCGCAGGGCCAGTTTTTCGGTGGCGTTCATGCCGGCCGCCGGCTCATCCAGCGCCAGCAACTGCGGTTCGGTCGCCAAGGCCCGCGCGATTTCCAGGCGGCGCTGGTCGCCGTAGGACAGGAACTTGGCGGTGCGATGGGCGAACCCGCCGATGCCGACGAAGTCGAGCAGCTCCTGGGCGCGCGCGGCGATCGCCGCTTCTTCCTCGCGCGCCGCCTTGTGGCGCAGGATCGCGCCCAGCACGCCCTGTTTAGTGCGCACGTGGCGCCCGACCATCACGTTCTCCAAGGCGCTCATCTCGCCGAACAGGCGGATGTTCTGGAAGGTGCGCGCGATGCCGGCTTTGGCTACCGCATGCGGTGCCGACGGAGAATACGGTTTCCCGGCCAATTCGAAACTGCCGCTGTCCGGCTGGTACAGGCCGGTGATGACATTGAAGAAGGTGGTCTTGCCGGCGCCATTCGGCCCGATCAGGCCATAGATCTGCCCTTGCAGGATGCGGATGCCGACGTCGGTCAGTGCTTGCAAACCGCCGAAGCGCTTATTGACGCCGGAAATATTCAGGAGGACTTGTTCGCTCATGTTCTGTTCCTCAGGCGGTCGACGCTTCTTCGTCTTCACGCGCCAGTGCCGCATTCGGGCGCTCTTCCTTGTTGGGCGACGGCCACAATCCGGCCGGGCGCACCAGCATGATCAGGACCAGCGCCAGGCCGTACAGCAGCTGGCGCAGCACTTCGGCCTCGATCACGATGCGGCCGAACAGCGCCTGCTGGGCCGGATCGACCACGTGGCGCAGCACTTCGGGCAAGGCCGCCAGCAGCACGCCGCCCAGCACCACGCCCGGGATGTGGCCGATACCGCCCAGCACCACCATCGCCAGCACCGCGATCGACTCGGTCAGCGAGAACGATTCCGGAGACACAAAGCCCTGGAAGGCGCCGAACATCGCGCCGGCCACGCCGCCGAACGAGGCGCCCATGGCGAACGCCAGCAGCTTGACGTTGCGGGTATTGATGCCCATCGCCTTGGCCGCGATCTCGTCTTCGCGAATCGCCACCCAGGCCCGGCCCAGGCGCGAATGCTGCAGGCGGCTGGTGACGAAGATGGTGGCGATCACCAAGGCAAGGAACAGGAAATAGTAGGCATTCACCGACGGCATCGCGTAACTGCCGATATAGACGGTGGAGTTAGTGCCCGCTTCGCCCGCCAGCGACACCCCGAACACGCGGATCGGGTCGATCATATTGATGCCCTGCGAGCCGTTGGTGAAATTGATCGGGTCGTTCAGGTTGAGCATGAAGATGCGGATGATCTCGCCGAAGCCGAGCGTCACGATGGCCAGGTAGTCGCCGCGCAGCTTCAGCGTCGGCGCGCCCAGCAGTGCACCGCACAGGCCGGCGACCAGCGCGGCGAGAGGCACGATTGCCCACACCGACAGGTGGATGCCGTTCTGCTGGATCTCGGGACCGAAGAAGGCCACCAGCGCTTCGCCGACTGCCGGCAAGTAATAGATCAGCGACTCGAGCAGCGCCGCGAACTGGGGCGACGAGAACAGCCCGACCAGGTAGGCGCCGACGGCGAAGAAAGCGATGTAGCCGAGATCGAGCAGGCCGGCGAAGCCGACCACGATGTTCAGGCCCAGCGCCAGCATGATGTACAACAGCGCCATGTCGATGATGCGCACCCAGGAATTGCCGAACTGGGAAGCGAAAAACGGGAACACCAGCATCACGCCCAGGAGCGCGGCCATGCTGATATAGGCCTGGCGCGGCTTGTGGCGCGTGTCGAAGGTCAGGAGAGCCATGTCAGTTTCCTTTCGAGCGCATCAGGCGCGGTCGGCGACGCGCTCGCCCATGATGCCGGACGGACGCAGGGTCAGCACCAGGATCAGCACCACGAAGGCGAAGATGTCCTGGTAATGGCTGCCGAGGAAGCCGCCGGTGAGGTCGCCCAGATAGCCGGCGCCGAGCGCTTCGATGATCCCCAGCAGCAGGCCACCGACCATGGCGCCGTAGATATTGCCGATCCCGCCCAGCACCGCGGCGCAGAACGCTTTCAAGCCCGGCAGCACGCCCATGGTGAACGTGATCGAGGCGTAATTGGCGCCCCACATCACACCGGCCACGGCCGCCAGCGCGGCGCCGATGGCGAAGGTGGCGACGATCACGCGGTTTGCATCGACACCCATCAGGCCGGCCACGCGCGGATTCTCGGCCACTGCGCGCATCGCGCGGCCCATGCGGGTGCGCTCGACCAGCAGCACCAGCGCGCCCATGGCGACGGCGGCCAGCACCAGCAGCAGCACCTGGGTCTGCGAAATCATGGCGCCGCCGATCACGATCGGTTCCGGCGACAGCAGTTGCGGGAACGGAATCGGGCTACGGCCCCAGATCATCATGGCAAAGGTCTGCAGCAGGATCGAGATGCCGATCGCCGTGATCAATGGCGCCAGGCGCGGCGCGTTGCGCAGGCGGCGGTAGGCCACGCGTTCGATCAGGATATTGACCAGCATGGTGACGGGAATGGCGCCGATGATCGCCACGGCCAGCTGGACATAGCCGGGCAAGCCAGGGAAAGCGCTGTCGAGCAATTGCAGGATGGTGAGACCGATCATGGCGCCGATCATCAGCACGTCGCCGTGGGCGAAATTAATCAGGTTGAGGACGCCATACACCATCGTGTAGCCGAGCGCGACCAGGGCATACATGCTGCCCAGCACCAGGCCATTAAGTAATTGTTGGAGAAAAGTTTCCATCGTTTTCCGCCTGCGTGGACCGACAACAAAAAACGGCACATCGAGAATCTCGAAGTGCCGTTCATGGTGTGTACCGTGATCTGCGATTAGCCGGGCGGTGTGTTCACCACCGGCATGACATATTTCCGAGCGTCGCAATCATAGCTTGGCTTTTGGAAAACTAACAACGGTTAATCAACGCGCGGGGGTATTTTCGTTTTCCGGGGCAACGGCAAATAATGTTCCGGCCGCCGGCTCCGCGCTATCCGTCTTGGCATCATGACGAATGCCGTCCAGGCCTTTCGGCAGCGGGAAGGTGACATGCTCTTCGACGCCTTCCAGCGCGCGCACGCTGGCAGCACCGAGTTCCTTGAGGCGATCGATCACGGCCTGCACCAGCACTTCCGGGGCCGAGGCGCCGGCGGTAACGCCGATGCGTTTCTTGCCGGCGATCCAGGCCGGATCGATCTTGCTCGCGTTATCGACCATATAGGCCGGCGTGCCCATCTTGTCGGCCACCTCACGCAGGCGGTTCGAATTCGAGCTGTTCGGGCTGCCGACTACGACCACGACTTCGACCTGCGGCGCCAGGAATTTCACGGCTTCCTGGCGGTTGGTGGTGGCGTAGCAGATGTCGCCCTTCTTCGGCTCGATGATGTTCGGGAAGCGGACCTTCAGCGCTTCGATGATCTCGGCGGTATCGTCGACCGACAGGGTGGTCTGCGACACGTAGGCCAGCAGGTCCGGGTTGCGCACCTGCAGTTTCTGCACGTCCTCGACCGTCTCGACCAGGTGCATGCCCTCTTCGGCCTGGCCCATGGTGCCTTCGACTTCCGGGTGGCCGTCGTGGCCGATCATGATGATCTCGGCGCCCTGCTTGCGCATCTTGGCCACTTCCACGTGGACCTTGGTCACCAGCGGGCAGGTGGCATCGAAAATGGTCAGGCCGCGCGCTTCGGCGTCGGCGCGCACGGCTTTCGAGACGCCGTGGGCCGAGAACACCAGCGTATTGCCGGGCGGGACGTCTTCCAGCTCTTCGATAAAGATCGCGCCCTTGTTGCGCAGGTCATCGACCACATAGGCGTTGTGCACGATTTCGTGACGAACATAGATCGGGGCGCCAAATTGCCGCAGGGCGCGCTCGACGATCTCGATGGCACGGTCCACGCCGGCGCAAAAACCGCGCGGCTGGGCTAGCAGAATTTCATTTTCCATTTGTTTTCCTGGTGTCCGGTGTTACAGGACCGAAATCAGTTTCACTTCGAATTGCAGCGGCTGGCCGGCCAGCGGGTGGTTGAAGTCGAACAGGGCCGTGGTGTCGCGCATCTCGAGCAGCACGCCGGCGAAGCGTCCGCCTTTCGGCGCGTTGAACTCGACCACTTCGCCCACCGTGTAATCGGTGCCCGGCACCGAGTTCTCTTCCAGCGTGGCCTTCGACACCGACTGGATCAGGTCCGGATTACGGTCGCCGAAGCCTTCGCCCGCATTCAGCTCGAACGTCTGGTGCGTACCTTCCGGCAGGCCGATCAGGCGTTGCTCCAGGAACGGCGCCAGCTGGCCCTGGCCCAGCAGCAGCGTTGCTGGCGTGCCATTGAAGGTGGTGACGATATCTGCGCCGCCGGCAACTGCCAGACGGTAATGCAGAGTCAGATACGACGATTCGGTGACGACGGCTGGTGCGATGGACATGTTCTTTGTGGTGACAGGGATACCTGATCAGGCAAACCGCTATTGTAAGCCACGCGCGCGCCTTGCGCCCCCGGTAGTGCTTTTCGGTGCCTCTTTTTTTGGCGAAGGATCAACTATGGGAATTTGCGATTGGCCGGAACAGGATCGCCCGCGCGAGCGGCTGCTGCGCGACGGCGCCGGCGCCCTGTCCGATACCGAACTGCTGGCGATCTTCCTGCGCGTCGGCGTGGCCGGCAAAAGCGCGGTGACGCTGGCGGGCGACGCCCTTAGCCACTTCGGATCGCTGCACCGGCTGCTGCATGCCGACTCCAACGAATTCGGTACCTTGCACGGGCTCGGTCCGGCCAAGTACGCGCAACTGCAGGCGGCGCTCGAGCTGGCGCGGCGCGCAGTGGCCGAACAGTTCCGCCGCGAAGCGCTGTGCTCGCCGCAAGCGGTGCGCCAGTTTCTGCGCAGCCAGTTCGCGCTGCAGACCCATGAATCGTTCATGGTGCTGTTCCTGGATGTGAAGAATCGCCTGATCAATTGCGAGGAAATGTTCAGGGGTACCTTGACACATACAAGTGTCTATCCACGCGAGGTGGTCAAGGCGGCGCTGCGGCGCAATGCGGCGGCGGTAATCCTGGCGCACAACCATCCGTCCGGCGTGGCCGAGCCGAGTGAGGCCGATCTGCGCCTGACATCGAGCCTGGTGCAGGCGCTGTCGCTGGTGGACGTACGGGTGCTGGATCACTTCGTGGTGGCGGGTACGCAGGTGCATTCCTTTGCCGAGAGTGGGCAGTTGTGACGCGGATGCTGCACCAGACGCTACAGGCGACAGCATGGTGGTATGGACATTTGCACGAAATTACACAACGTAAACAGCGAGTTACGACACTCGACAGGAATTGTTAAATTTTACTAGTCCGAAAAGACACCATTGTTTTTCGCAAGTGATTGATTCCGCTTCGTTTTTCACGCTATACTCTCTTTTTTCCAAGTCTGGAACATATTTAAGGAGTGCGCTATGGCACGTGTTTGCCAAGTAACCGGCAAGGGTGTGATGGTTGGTAACAACGTCTCCCACGCTAACAACAAAACGAAGCGTCGTTTCCTGCCTAACCTGCAGAATCGCCGTATCTACGTCGAATCCGAAAACCGTTGGGTTTCGCTGCGTCTGTCGAACGCCGGCCTGCGCGTGATCGACAAGCTCGGCATCGACGCCGTGCTGGCCGACATGCGTGCCCGTGGCGAAAAAGTTTAATTAGGGAGCTATCATGGCAAAAACTGGCCGCGACAAAATCAAGCTGGAATCGACCGCAGGTACCGGTCACTTCTACACCACCACCAAGAACAAGCGCACGATGCCGGCGAAGATGGAAATCACCAAATTCGACCCGAAAGCACGTAAGCACGTGATCTACAAAGAAACCAAGATCAAGTAATTGATCCTCGGTTCTTTGAAAAAGCCGCCGGCGCAAGCCTGGCGGCTTTTTTATTTTGGACAGAATTATCGTAGGGTTGGCCTAGGCGGCCCCGCGCTCCGCCGCCGACGCGGTGATAGTTAAAAGCACGATCATCAAGCACGACATCGGAGCCGGTAGCGATCACCGCGTCGGCGGCAAAGCCGCCAACCCTACGTGGGACCGTAGTCCAATAAAAAACGGCTCCCGAAGGAGCCGTTTGACAATCAAGCCGCCGAATCAGGCGTAACTACGCAGCCTGAACGAAAACTCCTGCAGCGCCTTGATCCCCGACGCTTCCGCCCGGTTGCACCAGTCCTGCAGCTGATGCAGCAACTGATCGCGGGTCGAGTGCGAACGTTCCCAGATCGCGCCCAGCTCGACGCGCATCTGATGCATCGTTTCCAGCGCTTTGCTGTGCTGGAACAGCTCGACCAGCTGCTGCTTCTGCGACAGCTCCAGCTTGCCCGGCTCGCGCTGCATCAGCTTGCGCGAGCTCTTCAGGAAGCGCGCTTCCAGCTCAGCCTTGTGTTTCAGGTGCTCGAATTCCTCGCGGAAGGCATGGCGCACCGACTTGGCGTACTTGGCCATCACATCGTAGCGGTTCGCGATCACCGACTGCAGCGTGTCGAAGTCGGCCTGCGCCTTGTTCTTGTCCAGCTTCGGCTTCGGCGCCACTTTCTTCACCTTGGCCAGACCCAGGATTTCCAGGGTGCGGATATAGCCCCAGCCCAGGTCGAACTCGTACCACTTGCTCGACAGCTTGGCCGAGGTGGCGTGGGTGTGGTGGTTGTTGTGCAGCTCTTCGCCGCCGATCAGGATGCCCCACGGGAAGATATTGGTGGCGGCATCGTTGCAATCGTAGTTGCGGTAACCCCACCAGTGGCCCAGGCCATTGATGATGCCGGCCGCGGTGATCGGGATCCACATCATCTGGATCGCCCACACGGTCAGGCCGAGTACGCCGAACAGGGCGACGTTGATGAACAGCAGTGCCACCACGCCGGCCGCGCTGTGCTTGGTGTACACATTACGCTCGATCCAGTCGTCCGGCGTGCCATGGCCATACTTCTCCATGGTCTCTTTATTCTTGCTCTCGATACGGTACAGCTCGGCGCCTTCGAGCAGCACCTTGCGGATGCCGCGCGTCTGCGGGCTGTGCGGATCTTCTTCGGTATCGCACTTGGCGTGGTGCTTGCGGTGGATCGACGCCCATTCCTTGGTCACCTGGCCAGTGGTCAGCCACAGCCAGAAGCGGAAGAAGTGGCTCGGGATCGCATGCAGGTCGAGCGCACGGTGCGCCTGGTGACGGTGCAGATAGATCGTCACGCTGGCGATCGTGATGTGGGTCACCACCAGCGTGTACAGCACGACTTCCCATGCCGAAAAGTCTAGCAGGCCGGTCGACAGGAACGACAGCACAGCGTGCCAGGCGTCGTTAAAGAAATTCATTCAGTCTCCAAAGGGGTCTTGTATGACGTGCAACCACCGCGACTGCACGTGCATAACCCGGGCATTTTACGCGGTTCTACTGACACGCGGCACGCAAGTTTTGTAGTGCAGATGTAGGCACGTGCGTGCCGGACGCATTATTTGCGCAAGTCTGCGCTTGTTTGATCTTCGGCGTGCGGCGTGCGCGCCACGACCGAGGTGATATGGGCGTCGAGCAGGCGCGTATCCATCGACGGATGGCCGAGCTTGATCGTGCCGGCCTGCACCAGCGCGTAGATCTTGCGGTTGACTTCGGAGATAGGCCCGCCCTGCCCGTTTTCCGGGTCGCCCAGCCAGAACCCGACCTCGAGTTCGTAGCCGTCGGCGGCGAAGGCGTTGAGCAGCACGTTCGGCGCCGGCGTTTCCAGCACCCGCGCCACGTCCTTCGGCAATTCTTCCAGCAGCGGCATCACGACCGACAGATCGCTGTCGTACGATACGACCAGTTTGGTGATCGCGCGCACGTTGCGGTTGGTACCCGATTGATTCAGCACCACACCGGTGATCAGCATTTCGTTCGGCAGCAGGGTCTGGGTGCCGTCGGCGCTGCGCAGTACCGTGTAGCGGGTGTTGATGCGCGCCACTTTGCCGGAGTATTTGTCGAGCGTGATCGGATCGCCGATCGACAGGCTGCGCTCGAACAGGATGATGAAACCGGACACATAGTTACTGGCAATACGCTGCATGCCCAGACCAAGGCCGACGCCAAGCGCGCCGCCGAACACCGACAACACCGTCAGATCGAGGCCCGCCAGCGACAGGCTGAACAGCAGCGCGATCAGGATCAGCGCCGCGCGCCCGACGCGCGCCATCGCCACCCGCAGCGAACTGTGCATGCGCTCGAAGCCCATCAGGCGTTCTTCCAGCGCGGCGCCGGCCCACAGCGCCAGCATCATCAGCACCACGATCGAGATCGCGCCCTGCAGCAGGTCGGCGATCGAGACCTTGTTCTTGCCGATCGGCAGCACGGTGCGCTCGAGCGCATGGATCACGTCCGGCAGCACGCCGGTCAGGTGCAGCGCGACGATGATCCAGGCCACGAAAGCGAACACACGCTCGAAGGTCTGCAGCGCAGCGCCCAGCTGGCCGCGACGGGAGAAGGCGCGCCGCAGCAGGTAGAAGAAGGTGCGGATCACCGCCAGCGACATGAACAGTGGCAATGCCACCCGCAACAGGTGCACGCTGTAATAGCGCTCCATGATGGTCTTGGCCAGCGCCAGCAGGCCCACGATCAGGAGCGGCCCCAGCACGCGGCTGAAGCTGCCCAGGCCGACGCTGAGCAGGCCGCCCTGCTGGCCGCGGTCCTTGAGCAGCGAACCGTGGATCAGCCGCGCCAGCCCCCAGCCCACCGCCACGCAGGCGACGATGGCGAGGGCCTGCCACAGGATGGCGGGATTGCGGAAGTCGGCGAGCAGGTCGCCCAGCAGGTCTGACAGCGGCATCCGGATTCCTTACCTGGTCCCTTATTCGGCGTCGTCGCCTTCGGCTTCAGCCGCAGGGGCTGCCTTCGGCGCCTTGACCACGGCCTTGCGCTCCAGCACCGCGGCGAAGAAGCCGTCGGTCTGGTGCTTGTGCGGCAGCAGTTTCAGGTACTTGTCCATTTCGAGCGGAATCTTCTGTTCGGCCAGCACTTTGTTCATCGGCACCAGTTCGAAGTCCGGATGGCTTTCCAGGAATTGCTCGACGATAAAGTCGTTTTCTTCGTTCAGCAGGCTGCAGGTGGCGTACACCAGACGGCCGCCGCCCTTCACCAGGCGCGAGGCGCCATCCAGGATCGAGGCCTGCTTCTCTTGCATCTCGGCCACGGCGCCCGGCTGCTGGCGCCACTTGACGTCCGGATTGCGGCGCAGCGTGCCCAGACCCGAGCATGGCGCATCGACCAGCACGCGGTCGATCTTGCCGGCCAGACGTTTTACCTTGGCGTCGCGCTCGTGCGCGATCAGCACAGGGTGGATGTTCGACAGACCGCTGCGCGCCATGCGCGGTTTGAGCTTGGTCAGGCGCTTCTCAGATACGTCGAAGGCGTACAGGCGGCCGGTGTTGCGCATCGAGGCGCCCAGGGCCAGCGTCTTGCCGCCGGCGCCGGCGCAGAAGTCGACCACCATCTCGCCGCGACGGGCGCCGACGATCTGCGACAGCACCTGGCTGCCCTCGTCCTGCACCTCGATCGCGCCTTCCTTGAACAGCGGCAGGTTCTGCAGCGCAGGCTTCTTGAACACGCGCAGACCCAGCGGCGCATAGGCCATCGGCTCGGCCGCGATCGGCGCTTCGGCCAGCTTGGCGATCACCTCGTCGCGCTCGGCCTTGATCGAATTGACGCGCAGGTCGAGCGGCGCCGGGGTGTTCAGCACGGCGGCCAGTTCCAGTGCTTCGGCTTCGCCGAACTGGTTCACCAGCTTGTCCAGCAGCCATTGCGGCAGGTTGGCGCGGATCGGCGCCGGCAGCAGGTTGCGGTCGACTTCCTGGATGCGGGTCAGGAAATGGGTTTCGTCTTCGGTCAGGCCGCCGATCGAATCGATGCCGGCCGTTTCGGCCAGGCCCAGCAGTGCCAGGCGGCGCATCGACGGGGTGTTGCCGCCGCTGGCGAAATCGGTGAAGAACGATTTATTGCGCAGGACGGAGTAGACCGCCTCGGCGATGACGCCGCGCTCGCGGCCGCCAAAACGCGGGTTGTCCTTGAAGAAGCGCGACAGGGTGACGTCGGCGGGAGCGGTAAAGCGCAGAATGTCACGCAAGACTTCTTCGGTCTTGGTGACGATCGCTGGAGGCAATCTCATGTAAATCCTTGATTAAATACTGATGGTGTCGGTCGTCTGCTCGGTGTGAGCACGATCGAGAATGCGTACGGCGCCGTCTTCGATGCTCAGGCGCCCTTCCACGAACAGCTGCACCGCCCGTGGGTAAATCTTGTGTTCCTCGACCAGCACGCGTGCTGACAAGCTGTCTTCGGTATCGCCCGGCAAGACTGGCACCCGGGCTTGCAGCACCGCCGGACCATGGTCGAGTTCGGCGGTGACGAAGTGCACGGTGGCGCCGTGCTCCGTCACGCCGGCATCGATCGCCTGCTGGTGCGTGCCCAGCCCCGGGAACAGCGGCAGCAGGGACGGGTGGATGTTCAGCATGCGCCCGGCGTAATGCTCGACGAACGGCGCGGTGAGAATCCGCATGAAGCCAGCCAGTACCACCAGGTCGGGCGCGAAGCCGTCGATGGTTTCCTGCAGTTTGTCGTCGAATTCGGCGCGGGTGGCGTAATCCTTGTTCGAGACCACGGCGGTGGGAATCCCGCGCGCCTGGGCAAATGCCAGGCCGCCGGCTTCGGGTTTGTTGCTGATCACCGCTGCAATACGCGCCGGCCATTGCTGGCTTTCGGCCGCGCGCACGACCGCTTCCATATTGCTGCCGCGGCCGGAAATGAGGATCACGATGTTTTTCATGGCCGACATTGTACCGTATCGCCGCCGGCCAACCGCGGCCCTTGGGCCGGGTTTTACCGAGGTACTAGCAGGGCTTCAGCCCGCTTCAGCCGGGCTGGACGTCGGTCTGCAGGACCGTGGCGAACGAGTAGAACACGCGGAACGGGACCTTCTTTTCGGCCCAGAATTCGGCCGCGTCGCGGAACACGTCAAGCAGGTTTTCGCGCGCTTCCTTGTCGAATTTCTGGGCGCTAGGTAGTTGTTCGAGCACAACAAGGAAGCCCGGCTGTGGTCCGGCTTCATGGATGGTTTCGGTCAGACACTTACGCAGCGCATCGAAATTCTTGCTGCAAGGCTTGGGAAAGTGGAAGTTCTCGCCGATGCGCGCGCACACTTGCTGCTTGGTCAGCGTATTGGCGCAATGCGCATACAAGAAGTGATGGCCCAGTTTCCCGGCCTCCTGTTGCAGATCGTCAACGCGAAACGCGCGGATTGCTTGCACAAGATTTGGCGCCACCCTCATCAACAAACTCATTTTTTCCTCAAGTTGACCTGTCAGACCCGCGCCGAAGCGCCACCCGTCGCGGCGCCCGATGACGCCGCTGTTGCTTCCCCCGCTGTCGTTGCTATACGCCAATAAATCCATGATTTGTGTAAGGGTAACGTTTTGTGGTATTGGAAGCAACCCAAATGTGAGTTTCACATACCCATTTGTAAGAAATGGTAGGAGAGACTGTCACACAAAGTCAGCTTGGATTGCCTTGTCTCATTCTGGCGCGACTCGTAACGACCCTATATCGCTGTTACATTTTGTTGCCACGCGGATTCGAACGGTTTTCAGCGAAAGGATTACCATGAAGGCCTGAAAAAGAATTCGCGGCTCGCTGGCCGCACCACCTACGAGGACACCATGAACATCCAAGCCAAATTCATCGTCGCGGCCCTTGGCATTGCCGCCCTGCCGCTGGCGCAGGCTGCCGATTTCGAAGACTTCGGCCGCGTGGTGCGCGTCGAGCCGCGCGTCGAGCAAGTGCGCACCCCGCGCCAGGAATGCCGTACCGACTACGTGCAAGTGCCGGTGCAACAGGAACGCAGCGCCGGCGGCGGCATCGTCGGCGGTATCGCCGGCGCCCTGCTGGGTAACCAGATCGGCAGCGGCAATGGCCGCGTGGCAGCCACTGCGGCCGGTGCGATCGCCGGTGCCATGGTCGGCGACCGCGTCGACAACCGTAACGGCCAGCCGAGCACCGTGCAGGAGCAAGCCGTGCGCCAGTGCCGCACCGTGGAAGCGATCGAGCAGCGTACCGCCGGCTACAACGTGACCTATGAATACCGCGGCCAGACCTATACCTCGCTGATGAACAGCGATCCAGGCAACCGCGTGCGCCTGCGCGTCTCGGTGCAGCCGGTCGATACGGCCAGCCAGGCCTATAGCCAGTACTGAGCTTCTTTGAAATAGTTGCAAGCAGCGCGGCCGGGCGGCGACGCCTCGGCCGCGTTGTCGTTTTGCGTTCCCGCGTTTTGCGTTCTGTTTCATGCGTGCTTGCGCTACGGGAACTAGCGCCCCGATAATAGGGCGATTCCATCAGGCTGTCCTATGCTCATCAAACGCAAATCCATCGAACTGGCCGAGTCCTCGCGCCGTCCCGCCCGCAAGCCCAAATTCGCCCCCGTTACCCTGTCCGAACAGGACGGCGTCCGTTACCTCCACTTCGGCACCGAATGGGTGCAGGGCGCCATGCGCATCCGCAAACCCGACTGGCCTGAGCTCGAGTATGCGCAGCAGATGATGGCCTGGATGCTGTTCCTCGACAATCCGCGCGCCATCGCGCAACTGGGGCTGGGCACGGCGACGCTGACCAAGTTCTGCTATCGCCAGTTCCCCGAAGCGACCGTGACTGCGGTCGAGCTGAACGAGTCGGTGATCGCGATCTGCAACTCGATGTTCAAGCTGCCGCCGCAGGACGAGCGCCTGCAGGTGCTGGAAATGGATGCGCTCGACTTCGTCGAGGATCCGGCCAACCATGAGGCGTTCGACGTGCTGCAATG
Source organism: Massilia sp. (assembly GCF_031995545.1). Taxonomy (GTDB): domain Bacteria; phylum Pseudomonadota; class Gammaproteobacteria; order Burkholderiales; family Burkholderiaceae_D; genus Telluria. Next base: position 117,493 of record NZ_DAMAGA010000005.1, on the reverse strand, counting down.
CGACCTGTACGACGCCACCGCGCGCGGCCCGGTGCTGGACACGCCGGAGTTCTACCAGGCGTGCGCCAATTGCCTGACGGAGAACGGCATCATGACCGTCAACCTGTTCGGCGACCACCCGAGCTTCGCCAAGAACCTGAAGGCCATGAAATTCGCCTTCGGCCACGTGATCTGCCTGCCGGAGGTGCACGACGGTAACGTGGTGGCGCTGTGCTTCAAGAACCGGCCAGTGCTCGACAAGGAACAACTGGCCGCGCGCGCGGCGCAGATCGTGGCCGAGACCAAGCTGCCGGCCAAATCCTGGGTCAAGGGATTGTTCGCCACCGACTGATTACCTGATAAGGCCACCGTGAACGCCCCGCACAAGCCAGCCAGTCTCCGCAAACTCGACCTGCAATCGATTTTCTCGTGGCTGCTGGCCGACGGGATCGTCACCAAGGACAGCGTCAAGGCCCATTTCGCCCAGGCCCAGGGCATCCTCAAGAATGCGCCCGGCATCATGCATCCGCTCACCGCGGTGGCGCAGTGCAAGCTGGTGTCGAACCTGCCGCCGCACCGGCTGCTGACGCTGGACGTGCTGACCGAATGGTGCGCCGCCAAGGTCGGCCTGCCCTTCATGCGCATCGATCCGCTCAAGATCGACTTCACCCGGGTGGCGGACGTGATGTCGGCCGGCTACGCGGCGCGTTTCAACATCCTGCCGATCGAGATCAACGCCACTACGCTAGTGGTGGCGACCGCCGATCCGGCCCTGACCGAATGGGAAGCCGAGATCGCCAAGGTCTCGCGCCGCCGCATCGAACTGGTGCTGGCCAATCCACTTGACATCGCCCAGTACATCTCGCAATTCTTCGCCCTGGCCAAGTCGATCCGCGACGCCAACCGCAACAGCGGCCAGGACGTGGCGATGCGCAACAACTTCGAGCAGCTGGTCGAGCTCGGCAAATCGAATAAACAGTTCGACGCCAACGACCAGCACATCGTCAACATCGTCGACTGGCTGTGGAGTTACGCGTTCGAGCAGCGCGCCTCCGACATCCACCTGGAACCGAAGCGCGACTTCGCGGTCATCCGCTTCCGTATCGACGGCGTGCTGCACCAGGTGTACCAGGTGCCGGCGGTGGTGATGATCGCGATGACGGCGCGCATCAAGCTGCTGGGACGGATGGACGTGATCGAGAAGCGCCGGCCGCAGGATGGCCGCATCAAGACGCGCACCGGCAATGGACAGGAAGTCGAGCTGCGTTTGTCGACCATGCCGACCGCGTTCGGCGAAAAGCTGGTAATGCGTATTTTCGATCCCGATGTCGTGGTCAAGACGCTGCCGGAGCTCGGCTTCCCACCGATCGAGGCGCAGCGCTGGGATGCGCTGACCCAGCGCCCGCATGGCATCATCCTGGTGACCGGGCCGACCGGCTCCGGCAAGACCACCACCCTGTACACCACGCTCAAGGCGCTGGCGACCAGCGAAGTCAATGTGTGTACGGTGGAAGATCCGATCGAGATGGTTGAAGCCTCGTTCAACCAGATGCAGGTGCAGCCGGGAATCGACCTGTCATTCGCCGACGGCGTGCGCTCGCTGATGCGCCAGGATCCGGACATCATCATGGTCGGCGAGATCCGCGATCTGGAGACGGCCGAGATGGCGATCCAGGCGGCGCTGACTGGGCACCTGGTGTTTTCGACGCTGCATACCAACGATGCGCCGGCGGCCGTGGTGCGCCTGATCGAGCTCGGTGTGCCGGATTACCTGCTCGAGGCGACGCTCATCGGCGTGATGGCGCAGCGGCTGGTGCGCACGCTCTGCCCTGCGTGCAAGGAGCCGGGTGGCGAACTGAGCGATGAGGTGTGGCAGAGCATTGGCGGGGCGTGGAAGATCGACAAGCCTGCGACCGTGTATCGCCCGGTGGGGTGTCCCGAGTGCCGCCAGACCGGCTATCGCGGACGGACCGGGATTTATGAGCTGCTGACGGTGAGCGACGGGTTCGGGCGGCTGCTGCGCGAGTCCGGCGATATCCAGGCGCTGCGACGTCAGAGCGTGGCCGATGGGATGAAGCCGCTGCGCATCGCCGGCGCCATGAAGGTGGTGGAAGGCGTGACCACGGCGGACGAGGTGCTGAAGGTGACGTCGGCGCTGTCTTGAAAGGTTTGCCAAAGTTCCTCTGGCGCAAATCGAAATCGCCGGCTATAATGCTGCCTCTTTCGGGTCGTTAGCTCAGCTGGTAGAGCAGCGGACTTTTAATCCGTTGGTCGCAGGTTCGAATCCCGCACGGCCTACCACGAATTTGTTGCAGCAATGAAGGCGTCATGAGAAATCGTGACGCCTTTTTTGTTTTTCTCGCAGCAGTCTCTCTTCTCCCAACCGTGCCGTACTAGTGATGTGCGTGCGCCAGCACTCTGCTGCTGCGCTATTGCCACGCATTTCCAACCACGCATTCTCGGCAGTTCGCAGAAAAGATACACCCGAGGACACTCTTCCAAGCGCCCGAGTTGGGCTTGCGGTTTCTCAGTGGCCAATCGCAACTTGATGACTACAGTCAAGAAGTTCGTCGCAACTTCAGACGCGCTCGGATAGCGACTTCGAGCGTCCGGCATTTCAACCACGCGCAGCTCGACTGGTGAGCAAAACGATGACTGACCTGCAAGCACTGCTGGATGTGCACCAGAGCACTCGCCTGTTGCGTTTGTCGTTTCCAAGAGACGACGGCCCGCAAGCCACGCTGATGGTGAACCGGTTCGAAGGCACGGAATACCTCTCACGCGACTTCGAGTTCAAGGTGGAGTTGCTAAGCGACGATGCCGGGGTCGAGCTCGAGTCAATGCACGGCAAGCTGCTGTGCGTATCGCTGGTGCAGCACGACGGCAGCCTTCGTCCATTCACCGGTTATATTGCTTCGTTCAAGCTGGTCAAGACAGACGGCGGCCTGGTGTTCTATGAAGCCGTCTTGAAACCATGGCTGGCGTACACGCGCCTGCGCCAGAACAACCGCTTGTTCCATGCGCAAAGCCTGAGCCAACAGACGGAGACCATCTTCGCCGGCTACGACAGCCTGCCTGCGTGGGAATGGAAAGTCTCCGGCGAACAGCGACAGTTCACGATGGCTACGCAGTGGGACGAGACCGACCACAACTACCTGTGCCGGCGCTGGGAAGCCGCGGGTTACAGCTACTGGTACGAGCACACCGACGACGGTCACATGCTGGTGGTCTGCGACGATACGCGCACCGCGGCGCCAATCGACGGGGCGTCGCCCAGCGTTCGTTTCCAGCGCGCAGGCGGCTCCGCCGAAGTGGATGCGATCGGCGAATGGAGTCCATTGCGCCAGTGGGCGTCCGGAACGGCCGCAGTGAGCGGCTTCGACTTCAAGAATCCACGTCCGATCCACGCGGACATCGTCACCGTCAGCGAGCAAGGCGATATTCCGCAGCTGGAAGTGCACAGATATGAAGGCCATTACGGCTTCAAGCACCAGTCCGGTGCCGACCAGCTGGCACGCCTGCGCATGGAAGAGATCGAAGCGCGCGGCAAGATCGTCGAAGCCAAGGGCAACAACAGGCGGGTTGCGGCGGGCAGGTGGTTCACGCTGCTCGAGCATTTCAGCGAAAGCGCACACAGCGAATTCCTGGTTCTGGAAGTGCATCACGAAGCCAGCAACAACTACCTGCAAGGCAAGGGCGCGGTAGCAGAGTACAAGAACCGCCTGCTGTGCCAGAGCAAGTCCCTGCCCTGGCGTCCGGGGCGCGGCTTCAACAGCACCGACACCAGATTGCTGGCCGTGCAGACCGCCGTCGTGGTCGGCGCCGAAGGCCAAGGCAGCCTGAACGTGGACCAGTACGGGCGCATCCAGGTCAGGTTTCACTGGGACCGTGACGAAAGCAGTAGCTGCTGGGTACGGGTAAGCAGCAACTGGGCCGGCGGCGAGAAAGGTTTGACCAGCCATCCGCGGGTAGGATCGGAAGTGATCGTGCAGTGGCTTGATGGCAATCCCGACCATCCGATCGTCACCGGCTCGGTCTACAACCAGAGCTACATGCCGCCGTGGAAGCTGCCAGAACAGCGTGCGCTGATGGGGCTCAGGAGCCGCGAGCTGACGACCGGGGGCGGCAATACGCCAGGCGGGCGCAGCAACCACTTGGTGCTGGATGACACACAGGGGCAGATCCAGGCGCAGCTCAAGAGCGACCATCTTGCCAGCCAGCTCAGCCTCGGTCATATCAACCGCATCGACGACAATGCCGGACGCAAGGGTGCGCGCGGCCAGGGTTTCGAGCTGCGCAGCGACGGCCACGGCGCGCTGCGCGCGCAGCAGGGGCTGCTGATCAGCACCGAAGGACGGCCGAACGCGCGCGCCCACATCACCGACATGGCGGATACGCTGGATCGCATGGCACAGGGCCAGGAGTTGCACGACAGCCTGTCGCAGGCCGCGCAACAGGCACAGGCGCACCAGGCAGGCGACCAGGATCAGGTGGTCGCCGCGCTGCAGGCGCAGGTCGACGCCATCAAAGGCCAGGCAGGCCAGGCTGCGCAAGGCGAATTCCCGGAATTCAAAGCACCCCACCTGACCTTGGCCAGCCCTGCCGGTATCGAAGCCAGCACGCAGGGCTCCACGCACCTGATGAGCGTGGAGCACACCGCCCTGACCAGCGGCGGCCATGCCAGCCTGAGCGCGGGCAAGAGCCTGCTCGTCAGCGTCAAGGAAGCGGTACGCATGTTTGCCTACAAGGCCGGCATGAAACTGGTGGCGGCCAGCGCCGACATCGACATCACCGCCTTGAAGGACAGCGTCAACATCCTTGCCAAGCTCAACATCACCCATACCGCCAACCGGATCACGATCACGGCGAAGGAAGAAGTGGTAATCAACGGCGGGACCAGCTTTAGCCGCTGGAATGCGTCGGGGATCGTCCATGGCACCAAAGGCACCTGGCGCCAGCATGCGGCAAAACACCACTTCGATCCTGGAAAGAGCGAAGGCACGCCAAGCTTGCCGCAGACCGTACAGCTGCCTCCGGGACAGCTCAACTTGTATCACCAGTACGTGAACCAGGAAGGCAATAAGAAGCAAGGCATCCGGCAAGGCGACTATACCGTTATCGACGCCGAAGGCGGCGTTCACCAAGGGACGCTTGACGATGATGGGTTTGCCAGTGTCGCCGGCCTGCCGATGGGGATGGCCACGGTCAGCTACGGCAAGGACCCGCGCGACCCATGGGATGAAGACAGCTACTTCGGGCAGGGGGCCGAATGGCCGAGCGTAGCGCTGCCCGAGGCTGGTGTCGACGCGGCGGCAATGGCTGCCCGAACACAGGTTCCGGGAACTCAGAATTCCGGACTACTCGCCGGCGTCAAAGCTGCAGCAGGCAGCCTCAACGGCGCAGCTGGCAAAGCTGGCGCGATTGCACACGCTGCAGAGAAAGCGGTCAGCACGACGCAATCGCTGCAACAAGGCGGCGCACAAGCATTGCTGGCACCAATCGGACGGGCGGCCGCCGCCAATATCACAGGCAAGCTCCCGGGCGGCGCAACGGTTACGAATACCTACGGTGCATCAAGTGCTAGCAAGCCTGCCGCATCAGTTGTCGGTTTGCCCGGATCGCTGCCGCGCATCGGCGCCGTAGTTCCGTTCTCGATTCCGAAAAAATCCATCATCTAAATCCGCCATGACCGAACCCACGCAAGCCCCATCCAAGCCTGTCGAACGCGCGCCGGAAGTCGCGGTTGCCCCGCTCGACACCATTGACCAACGCGACGTTAGCGCTGGCGCAGCGGCCTTCGACAAATGGCTACGCAAGATCAGCTATGACTACGTTACGCTGGAGCGCCTGAGCACCGTGGCTGGCAGCCTGCCCGTGATCGGCAACATCATGGCGCTGATCGACGCCATCATGGACCTGGTGGGGATAGTCCAAAACGCCAACAAGAAGGGAACTGAATTCCTGCAATGGGTCAGTCTGGGCATCAACCTGATCGGTATAGCGCCGGGAGCGGGCAACGCGGCGCGCATGAGCCTGCGTCCGGCACTGCATCTGGTCCGGCAAAAACTTGCACCGGGTGTCAAGGATCTCGGCAGCGCGCTGGTCGAAGTGCTGGTCATGCACCTCAACGCCACGCTGGCCGGCGAGATAGACAAGTTTATCGATGGCGCGATGGACAAGCTCGCAGGGATTCTGGACGATTGCGCCAATACTGCCGATGGCATTGCGGACGATCTGATCAAGATCCTCAACCGCTGCATTGGCAAGGAACCGCTGTTCGATGTTGCCTCACCGGCGGAAGTCGAAAACAAGCTGCATGATCCCGAGGTGAAAAGTAGCTGGCGCCGCATGCTCGGCGCCATTGGCCAGCAGTACAAGAAGGCCGCCAACTACGCTGTTGCCGCAGCCGCCAGCCAGCTGCCAAAGAGCGCAGAGGATGGCGTGACGAGCATCATCGGCCACTTGACCAACTTCAAGCCGGCGTTTCGCGGCAAGCTTGCCGCCCTGGCCAACGAACAGGAGGAGATGAGCATCCGCTGGATATTGAAGCGGCTACGCGACGCGGTCATCAAGCACAAGAAGCGGTATCCGGCGATGGTCCCATCAAGCAAGGGCGCGGACCACAAGAAGAACAACGCCGGCAACGGGCTGGGCACCACCGGCCAGCAAAGCCCGGCCAAGGGCGACGCCAACGCCTGCAAGCTGTGCCCCGCAAAAGGTGGCACCGCGCACTCGATCAGCTTTGCCACCGGGCGCCGAAACCTTCACCCACACCGACTTCGTACTGGACGCGCCGCTTTCCATTGAATGGAGCCGCACCTACCGCAGCCAGCTGATCGCCTATGACCAGGGCAATCTCGGCGCACGCTGGCTCACCCCGTACAGCACCCGCGTCGATGTCGTCGGGCAAGGCAAGCCCACTGCCCTGCTCTATCACGCCGCAGACGGCCGTAGCCACCGCTATCCGTGGCTGGGCATTGGCCAGCGACACTACGATCCGGTCGAGCAAATCATGCTCACCCGCATTAGCGCCACCCTGCTCACGCTCGACTTCGGCAAGCCGTTGCCCGAGGGCAAACCTAGTCCTTGGCGCGAAACTTACGAGCTGGTCGACACCGTGCGCGCTAAAGCAACCGACTTTGGCAAAGAGCATTTCCGGCTAGTCGCGCTCCATGCTGGCGAAGGCGCAGCCATTGGCCTACGCTACGACCATGTCGTAGCCAATGGCCCGTACACCGGCGAAGAAGTACTCAGCGACATCATCAGCAAGCAGGGCGAGACCGTCGTCGCCCATGCCGGCACCCAGATCGATACTGACAGCGGCCGTATTCGTGCACTCTGGGAAATCAGGGACGGCAAGCTGGTGCGCCAGCTGGCTGGCTATGACTACGACGACCATGGCGACCTGATCCGAGCCCAGGAAGAAAACGCCGCCACCTGGCAGTATCAGTATGATCGCCACCTCGTCACCCGCTACACCGACCGCACCGGTCGCGGCATGAACCTCGCCTACGACACCAGCGTCGACAGCGGGCTTCACGCCAAAGCGATCCGCGAGTGGGCCGACGATGGCAGCGGCGCCACCCGGCTTGAGTGGGACAAGAACATCCGCCTGACTTACGTCACCGATGCGCTTGGTCACGAGACCCGCTACTACTACGACATCGCCGGCTATACCTACCGCGTCGTGTATCCGGACGGGGGCGAGGAATGGCTGTTCCGCGACGACGCCAAGAACGTCGTCCGTCACATCCATGCCGACGGCAGCAGCGAGCATCACCGTTACGATGCACATGGCAACCTGCTCACGCATACCCGCGCCGACGGTAGCGAGGTCCATTTCGAGTATGACGACAAGCACCGCCTCACCGGCATCCGCGACGGCGAAGGCGGCATCTGGAAACGCGAATACAACGCACAAGGGCACTTGGTCGAGGAGACAGACCCGCTAGGCAACAAAACTCAATATGCCTACGACAAGACTGGCCAGCCTGTCGAAGTCACCGATGCCAAGGGCGGCGTCACGAAGCTCGCCTATACGCCGGACGGCCAGCTCGGCAGCTACACCGACTGTTCGGGCCACAGCAGCCAATGGGAATACGATGACCGCAAACGCCTGACCAAGAGCATCGACGCCGCTGGCAACGTCACGCGCTACCGTTACACGCCGGTAAACAGCGAAACGCTGGCACAAGCGCACAGCGCAGGCACCGACTATGGCAATCACCCCGGCCAGCTCGAGGCTGTAGTCCATCCCGACGGCACCCAGGAGCAACTAAGTCATGATGCTGAAGGCCGGCTGCTTGCGCACACCGATGCACTGCAACGCACCACCGCCTACCGATACACCACCACAGGACTGATAGCGAAGCGCACCAATGCGCTGGGATACAACCTTCACTACCAATGGGATGCGCTCGGCCGCTTGTCCGCACTGGAAAACGAAAACGGCAGCGTCTATCGCTTTCAGTACGACCCGGTCGGCCGCTTACTACAAGAACATGGCTTCGACGGCAAGACTACTGAATACCATTACGACGAAGATAGCGGCGTCCTGGCGGAAATCATCGAAGCCAGAGTGACTACGCGGCTCGACTTCGACCCCATGGGCAGGCTCATGCAACGCCGCGCCGCAGCCCCTGGCCAGCCGGAACAAATCGAAACATTCGCCTACAACGCTAACGGTCAGCTAGCCGAAGCGCAGAACGAACACGCCAGACTGCAGTGGTTCTATGACGACGTCGGCAATCTTGTGCGTGAGCACCAGCACTACCAAGGGCCATTCCATCCCGACAAGCGCACCGCGATCTGGCATCACCGCTATGACGAACTCAACCAACGCATTGGCACGACCCGCCCCGATGGTCACCGCATCGAATGGCTGACCTACGGCTCCGGCCATGTCCATGGCCTGCTGCTCGACGGGCAAGAGCTTGTCTCGTTCGAGCGGAACGCGCTGTACCAGGAAACCAGCCGTACCCAGGCCAACGGCCTGCAGCAAACGATGAGATACGACTTGACAGGCCGCTTGGTGGAACAGCAGCTCGGTCCCATTGCGCAAGCCGGTCGGAAGGACTGGTCTTTCTACCCCAACCAGTACCCTCCCGGTGGCCAGGTTGGCATCCAAGCTACGCTTCTACGGCACTACCGTTACGACCCAGCCGGGCAACTAACTAGCATCGAAGACAGTCGGCGCGGCCGCGTTGAATACCGATACGATTCAGTCGGTAGGCTGCTGGTGGCAAACAGTGCATTGGGTCGTGAAACCTTCGCTTTCGATCCGGCTGGCAACATCCAGGCCGCCGACACCGCGCAGCAGGAGCCGATTGCCCATCGCGTTCCGCTGCCGAAACTGCTGGACAACCTGGTTAAAGGGTATGCCGGCATTAGCTACCGCTACGACGAACGCGGCAACGTTGTGCAGCGTACCCAGGACGGCACACGGTCCGAATATGAATGGGATGTATTCAACCGGCTGACCCGCGCCACGAGCTGGCATGGTGTCACCACCTTCGCCTACGATCCGCTTGGGCGGCGCATTGCCAAGCACAACCACTCGGTGGAAGGCACCGCACTCCGGAAGATAACGCGGACCATGTACGGCTGGGATGGCGACACGCTGGCGCTGGAAAGCAGCATGCAGAAAGGTCATGTGCCGGACGAACGTACGGTTCACTATGTGTATGAGCGCGACAGCTTCGTGCCCTTAGTGCAAGCTGACCGAAGCTCCGCGCTTCGCCTAGTGCCTACTACCGATGTCAAGGGGCTGATAACTGCGAACGCTGGCAAGTATGACCTTGCGCTCGATCCGCTATGGAACGAAGAATCCGAGCAGAAAGCCGAACCGTTCGATAAGGATCAGATTACTTTCTACCAATGCGATCATCTAGGAACTCCGCAAGAATTAACCGATCATGAAGCCAAGGTAGCATGGTCGGCGCAATACAAGGCATGGGGGCAAGCGAAGCAGGGAGGGTACTACGCTAGAACTCGAAATCCAATTCGGTTCCAGGGGCAGTATTTTGACGATGAGACGGGATTGCATTACAACCGACACCGCTATTACGATCCATTCAGCGGACGATTTATGTGCAAGGATCCGATTGGATTGCTTGGTGGTTTCAACACTTATTCATACGCACCGAACCCTGTGCAATGGATTGATCCCCTAGGCTTGAAACCTGAAAAGAAGAACGCTACCAAAAACAGATGCACTAATTGCGATCCATGCCAAGGCCGTAATCCCGCAGCCGTCGCGCGATCGTGGCAAGGCAAAACTCCGTATACTGGCGTCGATAGTTATACCAACGTTGTTGTGAAAAAGAACACCGTATTCTATACACTTTATCCACACGGAGACGCTCCAGGAAACTATTTGGTGAAATCGAGCGTCGTATTAGGTGCTCGCAGCGCAAGGGAATACAATGACTCAGTGCAAGTCGCTCACAAGGAAAATTGGAAACATCGAGATGCCCGACCTATGCGGACAAAAGTTCACGGCTATACTCTTACGAAAGATATTTGCATGGCCATTAGCACTGCAAAAAACAACCCACACCTTGGAGCTGGCGGTGCCACGCAATACTTCATAGAAAATAGGGACAAGCCGAACCTTACAGATACAGGACGCATTATAACCTTTAGGAATTAATAATGAACACCATCAAGTTAGATTTGACACATGGTTCGGTTTTTTTTGACTCAGAGATTATTGCAGTCAACGAGAAAGGAATTCTCGCAAAATCCATCGCAAAACTTTGTTCGACACCGACTCAAACGGATGAGGGGCGAACTCAATATCGCTCATCAAGAAAGGCCATCTTTTGCGGGCAGTCATGCGATGTCGTGATTGAAATCGGAGAAGGAAGACTGTATGCGGTAGCATTTTTGTTTGATCTAATCGAGTTTTTCGAGTCTAGCATTCTTGAATCAAAAGTATTAAAAGCATGCGAAAAGTCTTTAAATGTGAAATTCATGAGCGATCATCCAAGCGCTGCTTTCCTAGATCCCTTTAACTGGGGGCAAGTTGTATTTTCTTATGATCCTAAGCAAGGAGATCTAAGTCTGGATATTATATTCGAGCACAGCCCAAATCAATCCAGTTAAACACCTGACGTGCAAAACATGGATCAGCACCTCGAGCAAATCTAAGCCCCACCATTTATTCAGAATTGCATTCAGAACAAAATATTGCCGCAAAGATCTTGAGAACATGGGAATTAGATCAATCAAAAAGTTAACTAACCCGTGATAAATTTCGTTGATGGAAAAATTAATCTCGGCGCATGAAATATCTTTTCCACATCTAATTATCTAGACTTAAATTCTTTCGCCGAAGAAGGATTAATTGAGAAACGGGAAGGTAATGGCAGTAGGATTTACTACTATGTTGAAGCCGTTATGGATAGGAGGTTTGGAGCTTTCATCAGGTTGCACGAGAAAAAATTGAATGGCTATTATTGCGCTGGCTAGACCGCCCCACTAAGACGTGGAATAATGTAAGTAAAAAGGCGCTAAAAGATGAATATCGTCTTCTATCGCTTTTTGTGGAAAAGATGGTCGGAGGTCCGCCTGACAGAAAAAAAGATAGGCAGCGTACGTGGTACTTCAAGTGGGGACAAGTTGATGTAAACTACGAACCATGTTCTTTTGATGCAGCCATTTTTATGATCCGTCGGCAAGGCCACATCTTCATTAGATTGCAAAAAATATCGAGTGGTTGCGATTGAGACGACTAATAAGCTCTATGAGAACATGAGATGACATTAGTGAGAAAGCATTAAAGAATGAGTATCGTCTGCTGTCGGATCTTGTAGAAACGCGTTTCAACCATCTACATGATACCCAAAAAATAGGTAACGTCGTGGCGTCTTAAACCAGACACGCAGATATGCGCTATCAGCCATGTGCGTTAAGAAGAATTTTTTATCCTGGCGCAATGATGACGTTGGCAGAAAGACTGAAATTTTTCGTCTTGGCGACAAAAAACGAATGCCAATTTTTATCAAGGAGACAATCCAAATTCAAAAAAACTGATAGCACCCGCAGATGCAAATAAAAACTGCTCGATGAAATGCAGTGGTTGATACTTGCCCTCCTAAGCGAAATTATCGAACAAGAAAGTACCATGACAATTATTGCGACTCGCGATCTACGCAAAGGCGATATACCACAAGGAAATTTCAACTGGTCTACATTCTCAAAATTTGCATTAACTTTTGTTCCCCTATCTGACACTACAGACGAGTTCAATCAGGTATCTGCAAGCGCCACACCGTCTGATACCTGGACTACAGAAGCATTGAGGCACTTTCTTTACTGTTGGCAGCGCATCGGGAATAATCAAGGAGGATTAAGACCAGAGGTAATAGACAAGATCCAAGCGGCTCTAAGCGTTCTTCGTTCAAAAATCTGATACGCGGTCGTCATCATTGCTATTCGCATCCATGGAGCGAATAGCAACACGCAATCTGGTCCTGCAAATTTAATAGACCCATGATTAATTTCGCTGAAGGAAAAATCAAGCTTGGCGAAAAGAATATTCTCTCCGCCTCCGAAAATGAATTAGATTCCCTTGCAAAAGAATGCATAATAAAAAGACAACGAGATGCTGTCGGTGCGTACTACTACGTTGAAGACAAGGCCGGCGAGATGCGATTTGGTGTTTTCATCAGCCTGAAGAAGAGAAAGATCGATTGGATACGATTAAGCTGGCTAGACAGCCCTGTAAAAAGTTGGAGTGACGTAAGTGATAAAGCTATGATGGATGAGTACCGGGTGCTTTTGAAGTTCGTGGAAAAAGAGCTCGGGGCTCCCCCTGACCATATAGAAAATAGAAAAAGCATATGGCGCCTCAAGTGGGGGAAAATTGACGTAGTATATGAGCCACGTGCTTATCAGGCTGACATCTTCATGGAACCTCAGTGAGGTCGTTCAATGATTGGACCCAAAAATAGGAAGCTCAACGAGCTCACATCCTTACTATTCTTGTAGGAGGATTAAATGTCATTGATAATAATCACAGTGGGCGATAAAACTGATCACGGCGGCACGGTTATCAGTGGCTCGCCCGACCACCATATCCGAGGGCGAGCCATCGCCCGCCTAGGTGACAAGGTAGCCTGCCCGCAGTTTTACCCTGGCGGCAAACCGCATGGTATAAACAAAATAATTACTGCTCACAACACCCTTACAGTCAATGGAGTACCGGTTGCGGTCGATGGATCCGCGACGAAGTGCGGGTGCAAGCTGACAGGTAGCATGCCTGCAACGGCTAGTTGAAGACGTAGTGGAATATTACGATCTAGTGCAAGGATAGCGATTCGACTCACACGCGCCGGTCTAGATGAACGCTGAGGCGATTTAGTTCACAGGACGACACATCCGTCAGTCCACAATTATCTTCTGAGGGCCTGCTTAAACTGTGTGCAATCGCGAACACAGCTTTCCCGTCATTCAGTGCTACAGTGTTGTTACTTTAAAAACACTGCGCACCATGAAAGCCATCACAAAACTCTTCGAACTCGGCTACATCTTCATCGTCACCCTGTTCTTCGCTTGCGGCATCGGCCTGATCGTCCTTGCAGGCGTCGAAATCTGGTCCGCCCTGAACATCTCCGCCGGCACCGCCGCCCGCGACCGCTTCGACCTCATCCTCGAATGCATCGGCATGCTGACCATCGCCGTCGCCGCCCTGGGCCTCGGCCAGACGGTGCTGGAAGAAGAAATCCAGCGCGAAGCCAACATCAGTTCGCCGACGCGCGTGCGCCGCTTCCTGTCCCGCTTCCTGATCGTCATCGTCGTTTCGTTGTCGGTCGAATGCCTGATCGGCGTCTTCCAGTACGTCCACGGTAGCCCTGAATACCTGCCGCACGCTGCGTCGATCGGTGTCGCTGCCGCCGCTCTGCTGGCAACGTGGGGGCTGTTCGTCCGACTCAACGTCAGCGCGGAGGAACTCGAGCCGCACGCGATGCACGACGTGCAGGCCGAAGACAAGGTCATCGAAGGCGAAGACGTCGGCGAAGAAGGCGAACAACATGCCGAAGAACACGGCGAGGACTATCACGCCGACGTAGACGAAAAGAAAAAGTAATCGGAAGCACTTGGACAATCGCGGAACTCCCGCTATAATCTTGTCTTCTTCGGGTCGTTAGCTCAGCTGGTAGAGCAGCGGACTTTTAATCCGTTGGTCGCAGGTTCGAATCCCGCACGGCCTACCAAAGATTCAACAACAACGCCAACCTTCGGGTTGGCGTTGTTATTTCCGTTTCCGCTTTTCCTTGCCACTTCCCTTCAAGCGCCCATGCCCCAGACGATCGCCAGCGCCGTCCACCACGAACTGATCATCAAGAAAAGCCGCTTCATCGCCTGCGTGCAGCCGATGCCGGACCGCGCCGGGGCGCAGAAGATCGTGGCGGCGCTGCGTGCCGAGCATCCGGGCGCGGCCCATGTGTGCTGGGCACTGCTGGCCGGCGGCCAGTCGGCGGCAGTCGACGATGGCGAACCGAGCGGCACCGCGGGCCGCCCGATGCTCGACGTGCTGCGCCACCAGGATCTGGAAGGCGTGCTGGCCACCGTGGTGCGCTACTTCGGCGGCGTCAAGCTCGGCGCTGGCGGGCTGGTACGCGCCTACACCGACAGCGTGGCGCAAGCCCTGCTGACGGCGGACAAGGTGGCGATCGTCAAACTGCAGCAATTGCGCTGCACCGTGCCTTACGCCATGGAAGGCATGCTGCGGCGCGAACTCGACGCCAGCGGCGCCACCCTCGACGAAGTCCGCCATGGCGACGATGTCCTGTTCGTCTTCAGCCTGCCGGCCGAGCAGGCCGCAACCCTGCGCGCCCGTCTCGATGAAGCCGGACACGGCCGCATCGGCTGGCCGAAACCGGATCCGGACACCGACGCCGGCGACGCGTAACGACGGCCATAGCGCCCTCCTATACCCGTCATCACCACACGAAAGCGGACGCAAGCGGCGCCAGCCGGTATAGTGCCCGGTCCTGGCCGCCTTGCATGTCGGCCGGCTCTTTCCCTTCTAAAATAAAATCCAAGTGATCAAGAAAAGCCTCGCACCTCTCGCCCTTGGCGGCTTCGGCATCGGCATGACCGAATTCGTCATGATGGGCATCCTGCCCGATATCGCCGGCGGCCTGCACATCACCATCCCGCAAGCCGGCTACCTGATCACCGCCTACGCGCTGGGCGTGGTGGTCGGCGCGCCGACCCTGGTCAGCCTGGTGGCCGGCCGTCCGCCGCGCAGCGTGCTGGTGTGGTTCATGCTGATGTTTGCGGTATTTAATGCGATGTCCGCATTCGCGCCGAATTTCGAGATCATGATGGCGTCGCGCTTCCTGGCCGGTCTGCCGCACGGCGCCTTCTTCGGCGTCGGCGCGATCGTTGCCACTCGCCTGGCCGACAAGGGCAAGGTGGCGGCGGCGGTGGCTTCGATGTTCACCGGCCTGACGTTGGCCAACGTGGTCGGCGTCCCGCTCGGCACCTGGATCGGCCATACGATCGATTGGCGCCTGGTGTTCCTGATCGTGGCGGCGATTGGCCTGCTGACCATGGTGAGCCTGCACAAATGGGTGCCGTTCATCGAACCGCGCCAGCGCACCGGCATCCTGCAAGACCTGCGCATCTTCCGCAAGGCCGACCTATGGCTGGCGCTCGCCATTGTCTCGATCGGCACCGGCGGCTTCTTCGCCTGGTTCAGCTATATCGCACCGCTGCTGACCGATGTCACGCGCTTCGAGTCGACCACCATCCCACTGATCATGACCGTGGTCGGCGTCGGGATGACGGTTGGCGTCCAGCTCGGCGGGCGCCTGGCCGACCGCTTCCACCCGCTGCCGGCGGTGCTGATCCTGCTGGTGTCGATGACGCTGCTGCTGCTGTGTAACGGCCTGTTCGCACAGTCGCAGGCGGCGATGGTGGTGCTGGCCTTTGCCACCGGCGCCAATGCGCTGGCGCTCGGTCCGCCGATCCAGATGATGCTGATGGAACAGTCGCGCGAAGCCGAGATGCTGGGCTCGTCGCTCGGCCAGTCAGGCTTCAACATCGGCAATGCGATGGGCGCCTTCCTGGGTGGTATTCCACTGACGCTCGGCTATTCCTTCGTCGCGCCGCAGTGGGTGGCGGCGGCGGTGGCGGCGCTCGGCGTGATCCTGGCGCTGGCGATGCTGGCGCGGCACCGCGTGCAGATGCGCGCCCTGGCCTGAGGTTTGAAGAGAATCAGGCGCGCCGGCGGCGCAGACCGATCACCGCGCAGGCGCCGGCCGCCAGCAGCGCCAGCGTGCCCGGCTCCGGCACCTCGGCCGGATCGCCCTGCTCGAGGCCGAAGCCTGGAATGTCGACCGGCTTGAAGTAGTGGTTCGAATTGACCTGGATGGTCGAATTCCATTGGTCGACGATCACATTCCCGTTGATGACGCCCCAGTCCGCATTCACGCTGGCGTTCGGCGCCAGCACGGTCCCGATCACGCCGCGCACGTTCACCTCGGTCGCCTCGAAAAAGTTGAACAGCACGTTGTAGCCTGACAGCGGCTCGAAGCTGATGCCGCCATCGTTGAAGGTACCGAGGCTGCCGCTGACGTTGAAGATCAGGGTCTGGCCGGCAATCAGCTCATCCAGCATCCAGTGGCTGGAGTTGCGGAACATGTCGGCAGATACATTGAAGATGTCGACGCCGCCATTGCCGCTGCCGGTCACCTTGGCGCCGCTCCACAGCGACTCGACCGTGCCGGTCGACGCCAGGTTTGACAAGCCGTTGGCCAGATCCTTGAATTGCTGGCTGGCCGTGGTGAAGTCGACCGGCTGGGCCGATCCGCTCTCTACCCGCGCCGCCTGCTGCAGCGACGTCGTGCCGCCGGCATAGGTTTTGCCGTTATTGATGGCGCCGCTGGTGAGGCGAATGTCGCCACCCGCCACCACCGCATAGTCGCCGTAGGCTTTCTTGTTATTGAGGTTGACGGCGTAATTCTGGATCGTGACGTTGCCGCCGGCGACGATCGAACCTTCGACGTCGCTCGAGTGCGCCTTGAAGTCGCCTGCCGTGTAGATATTGGCGCCGCCCATCATGGAACCGATATCGATCACGCCCGCTTGCGCGCCAGTCGTTGCAAGTGCCGTCATCAGGAAAATGCCAAGCTTGCTCATTTCGATTCCATAAAGAAATTTATAATTCGCAAGAGTAACACCATTCGCCGTGCGCTCCGTTCAGCGCATGGCGATTTCATTTGGCTTTTCCTTCTAGACCAGCGCCGCGTCGCCCATCGCGCGAGCGGTCTCGGCCGATTCGGCCAGGATCTCGTTGAGCGTCTGTTCATCGAACACGAAGTCGACCGCACTCTCGCCATGCGGCGGCAATGCCGTGCGCTTGCCGTCGAGCGGGGAAGGCACCGGTGCATACTGGTTCGCCAACAGCAGCGTATCGAGCAGGGTTGCCGGCGGCATATTGAGCCAGCCGCCGCGCATGCCGCCGATGGCTTCGGCCACCAGCGGTGGAATCGAGAGCTTCTTCATGACTTCGACGCTGACCACGTCCTCGCACAGCGCGCCCCAGTTCTCGGGGTCGTCGTCCAGCAAACCCGGGAATTCATCGGCGCGCGCCAGCAGGTAAAAGGCGCCGACCTCGTGCACGATGCCGGCGAACAGCGCCGTATCGGGATCGATGCCGGTGATGCGGCGCGCCAGCGAATGGGCGATCGCCGCCACATGGGTGGTGTGTTCCCACAACTGTTCCGCCTTGCTGCGCAGGCCGGGGTCGACGATGCGGTTGCCGAACTGGCGCACCACCAGGCTGGCCACCAATGCCTGCAGGCGGCGGTAGCCGATGCGGCCGACGGCGCTGCGCACATTGGTCACCGGCGCGCCGCCGCTGCCGCCGAAGGTCGCGGTATTCGCCATGGCGACCGTGCGCGCCGCCAGCTGCGGCTCGGACAGCACGAGGCGGATTGCCTCGTCGATATGGCAATCGGGATCGTCGAGCGCGAGCTGCAGGCGCAGCACGGCATTGACGCTGGTGGGAAAGGTGATTTCACCGCGTACGGCTTGTGCCGCGATGTATCCGAAGGCTTCGAGTTTGTTCACGCGCGTAATTATAGCGCCGGGGTGGCGCTACTCCGCGGGCGATGGTCCGGCGACGGCTGCCGGTCGCGCCGACTGTGGCGGCGTATCCACAGTGAGTAACTGCGCACGGCGCCCGCATCCGGACCATGACCGGACACGGCGCGGGCGTGGCTTATTTGACCTTGATCGCGCTCTTCACGCTGGTCACGCCTTCGACACTCTTGGCCAGCTGCACCGCGCGGTCGGCCTCGGTCTTCGATTCGACGAAGCCGCTCAGCATCACCACGCCCTGCTCGGTGTCAACGGCGATCTCCATGCCGCTCAGGTCCGGCTCGGCCACCAGGCCGGCCTTGACCTTGGTGGTGATGGCGCTGTCGGACGCCGCGCGCGCGGTGCGTTCGCCGGCGCGGTCGGCCGCATCGCCGGCCTTGCGCGTGGCGTTCGACGCCACCTCTTTGGTGCGGTCGACCGCGGCGGCGGTTTTTTCCTTCACGGTAGCGAGCGCTTCGCGGGTACGCTCGCCGGCGCCGGCCATGCCGGTCTTCTCGGCCACGCTGGCCGCCAGTTCACGCGTCTTGTCGGCGGCGGTGCGCGCCGCTTCGCGCGTGCCCTCGGCGGCGTTGGCGGCGGCGTTGCGGGTATTTTCCGCGATCGCCGCGCCGCTCGCCGCAGCAGCCGCGCCGGCGGTGGTGACATTGCCTTTGTGATCGACCAGGCAGGCGCTGCGGGCATTGCCGGTCATCTGTTCGCATTTGGCCACCGCATCGGCCTTGGCCGGGTCGGTGGTGTCGATGCGCGTGACCAGGCCGCCGCTGGTTTCTTTGGCCTGGGCCTGGGCGTTCTGTGCTTGCGTCTGCGCCTGAGCAGGAATGACAGCCAGGCCGGCGCTTGCGATCAGGGTAGCGATCAATGTTTTCATGATGGATCCCGTGCATGTGGTCGTTGTGATGACCCCATTAAAGCCCTGCCCTGTGTCAGCTTCCGTGCGACACCGAACACTGTCCGCCGGACGCGCCTGGCTCCTACAGCCCGGCCCGCCGCACGCCCTGCAGCAGCAAACGACAAGGGCCGCCAATGGCAGCCCCGGAGGATGCATTCGCCGGGCACATGGCCGGACGAAGCGCCGGCCGGCGCCTGTTGCCAGGCGCTCAGCCGTATCGATTACGAACGCTTGGCCTTGTTGGCGTCGCGTGCCGCGTCGCGGGCCGACTTGGCCTGCATTTCGCAGCGGTCTTCGGCGTCGCCCTTCAGCTCGTCGCACTTCTCGTCGGCCAGTTCGTACTCGGCGTCGATCACGTCGTTACGTGCCTTGTACACATTGTTGCCGGTATTGTCGAACTTGACGGTGGCATCGTATTCAGCCTTGGCACGGGCCAGCTTGGCCTGGTCTTCGCAGATGTCTTCGGCGCTGCCGCTCATGGCGTCGCACTTGTCCTTGGCAACCTTGTAGTCGGCCTTGGCCTTGTCCATGGCGGTCTTGTGCGCTTCTTTGTTGGTCTGGGCGGAAGCAGGAGCGATACCGACAGCGGCGAGAGCGGCGGTGGCAACGAGAGTAGCGATGAACGATTTCATGTTGGTTCCCTTTCGATAGTTGACGTGACGGGTGTCATTACACGCCTTAGGAGGGAACACATCTGTACGACAGCGCACACTTGTCAAAATTTCAATTAAACCGCGCCCCGCAATAGCTTTCACATATCCTTATGCACTTACTGCATCAAGCCCTCGCGCCATAATGCCTGCGCCGCCTCGAACGGCGTCGCGTCCGCATCGAAGCGCGCCCCGTCTTCGGCCAGTCTTACCCAGACTCGCGTGTCGTGGCCGCTGTTGGGAATCGCCACCGCTGCCCGCACGCTGCTCAGCCAGGCGTGCACCCGCGCATAGTCCGCGCGATTGGTGCGCTGGATCCAGGCCAGCGCGGCCAGGTCGGCAAAGCCTTCCTCGCGCCGGGTTTCACGCATCGCTTTCGACGCCGCCAGCAGGCCGGGATCGCGCGCCGTTTCGCGGTTCACCTCGACGAAGCCGGCCGGCAGCGCATGCCACTCGCCCTGGGCATAGCGCCAGCAATGCGCCAGTTCGTGCGCCGCCATGGCTTCGATCAGGAGCGCCTGCCCGGAATCGGGCACGCCGGCCAGCACCTTTTCGGCATCGGGATTGCCGCGCATCGACAGCACCAGCTTGCAGCGGCCCCTGGCAAAGCCCATTGCCAGCGGCACGGCGCCGGGATTGGCTTGGGGCTGGACCACGACATCGACCGGCAGCGCGATCTGCCTGGCAAAATTGAGCACCGGAGCGGCGGCGCGCAGCCAGCGGGTTTCCTGCGGGGTCAGTTCGGCGGCGTGCAGCGGGAGGCTGGCGGCGGCAATGGTGAGTGCCGCCAAAGCGAGGGACTTGAGCATGGTGCGTCTCCGGGTCGAGCGAAATTCCTACTGGAAATTCTATCTCCGGTAACGGCACCATCTTCGGGAAAATATTTGCGTGTAATCAAATGAGTAAAGGTGGCAGAACAGTACATCCGCCACCTTCACACCTTCAACCCAGGCCGCTCAGGCCAGTGCCAGCGCCGGCCGTGCCGCGCCCCCGTGCGGCACGCCAGAAACGGCGCCCTGCTCCAGGCGGAACACGCTGACCAGGGTCGCCAGTCGCTCGGCCTCTTCTTCCAGCGCCGAGGCCGCCGCGCTGGCCTGCTGCACCATCGCCGCATTCTGGCGCGTGGCTTCGTCCATCTGACCGATGGCGCCGTTGACCTGCTCGATGCCGGCGCTCTGCTCGGTGCTGGCATGGGTGATCTCGGCCATGATATCGGTCACACGGCGCACGCTGGTGACGATCTCTTCCATCGTGGCGCCGGCCTGGTCGACCAGGCGCGCGCCGGCGTCGACACTCTCGACCGAACTGCCGATCAGTTCCCGGACTTCTTTCGCGGCCGCGCTCGAGCGCTGCGCCAGGTTCCGCACTTCGCTGGCGACCACGGCGAAGCCGCGTCCCTGCTCGCCGGCGCGCGCCGCTTCCACCGCCGCATTCAACGCCAGGATATTGGTCTGGAACGCAATGCCGTCGATCACACCGATGATGTCGACCACCTTCTTCGACGACGCATTGATCGAGGCCATGGTCTGCACCACCTGCGCCACCACGTCGCCGCCACGCAGCGCCACCGCAGAGGCCGACTCGGCCAGGGCATTCGCCTGGCGGGCGTTGTCGGCGTTCTGGCGCACGGTGCCGGTCAATTGCTCGACCGACGCGGCGGTCGCTTCCAGCGTCTCGGCCTGGCGCACGGTGCGGCCGGACAAATCGCGGTTGCCGCTGGCGATCTCGGTCGAGACGCTGGCGAGCGCTTCGGTACCGCTGCGCACCTGTGCCACGATGCGCACCAGGCTGTCGCGCATGCCCTGCATCGCGTACAGCAGGCTGGAGCGGTCGTCGGGACGGGTGGCGATGTTCACGCCCAGGTCGCCCGCGGCGATTGCGGCCACGATCGAGGCGGCGTAGTCGGGCTGGCCACCCAGCTGGCGCAGCAGGCCGCGGCTGATCAGCCAGGCGCCGAGCGAACCGATGACGATGGCGCCGGCGCACAGCAGCGCCATCCAGCCGAAGAAGCCGGTAGCCACCGCACGGGCGTCGGCAGCGGCGTCCTTGTTCAGCTGCTCTTCCAGGTCGATCAGGCGGTTGATGCTGGCCAGCCAGCCGACAAAAGCCGGCGCCGCCTGCTGCGCCAGCACGGCCGCCGCCTGCGCACCCTGTCCGCTGCGCTGCAGTTCGACCACCTGGTCGATCAGCGGCTTGGTCAGCGCTTCCTGGGCCTTGATGGCGCTCAGCGCTTCCTTTTCTTCAGGCAGGATGTCGGTGCGGCCATTGAACAGGGTATCGAGCGGGGCCGCCGAGCGGGCATAGTTCTGGTCCAGGGTGGCGATCAGCGCTACCGGCACCGCTGCCGCAGCCGGATCGGCCGCCAGCACCACGTCGCGCAGCGCGATCGCGCGGTCGTGCACGCTGCCGCGGAAGTTGATCGCGTAGCGCTGCTTGACGTTGTTGATGTCGTTCATCTGGTTGAGAACGTTTTCGATGTGGCCGACGCGGTTGGCGGCCAGCGCAGTGAGCGCGATCATCAGAAAAAAAACGGCGCTGTAGCCGATAGCCAGCCGGGCGCCGATGGAGAGTTGCTTGGATTGCATGATGATAGTCAGCGATAGTTGTTTATATTAAGGAAATATATGTTTCCTTTTAGTAACAACAACTATATCAGCTATCGATTAATGTTTCTGTCGGACAACTGCTCGTGAATATCAGCGATCTGTCCGATACATCAGCGCGCAATCACCGCACGGTCGCCAGTGCCGGCCCCTGCTCCCAGCCGCCGCCCAATGCCCGCGCCACCGCCACCGCCGCCAGCAGGCGCTGGGTACGGATCTGCGCCGCCGCGCGGTCCGCGCTCAGGGTGCTGCGCTGGGCGTCGGTCACATCCAGATAGGTTGACACGCCACGCTCGTAGCGTGCCTGCGCCACCAGCAGCGCGCGCGCCGCCGCTTCCTGCGACTGGGCCTGCACATCGCCCTGCTTCTGGCGCTGCTGCAGGTCGGACAGCGCATCCTCCACTTCGCGCAGGGCGGTCAGCAGGCGCGTCTCGTGGTTGGCGCGCGCCTCGTCGTAGCGCGCCTTGGCCAGGTCCAGGTTGGCGCGGTTGCGGCCACCGTCGAAGACCGGCAGCGACAACGCCAGCGGACCGGCCGAGAACTGGCGCGCACTGCCGCCGGCCAGGTTGCTCAGGCTTTCCGAGGCATAGCCGAAGTTGCCGGTCAGGGTAAGCGACGGATAGAAGGCGCCTTCGGCCACGCCGATCTGCGCATTGGCCGCCTTCAGCTGGGCCACGCTGGCGGCCAGGTCGGGCCGCCGGCCCACCAGGCTGGCCGGCAGGCCGACCGGAATCGCGGGCGGCAGCGGCAGTGATGCCGCCGCATCCTTGCTACCCTGCTGCGTGCCTGCGGTGGCGGCCAGCAGCGGCGCGCTCGGCGAGGCGCCGACCAGGGTTGCCAGCGCATGCTCGACCAGGTTGCGCTGGCGCTGCACCTCATGCAGGTCGGCTTCGGCGTTGGCGCGTTCGATGCGCGCACGCGAGACATCCAGCTCGTTCGACAGGCCGGCATTGAAGCGCGCTTCCACCAGCTGCTGCGATTCGCTGCGCGTGGCCAGCGCGTCCGTCAGGATCGCCAGCTCGGCGTCCAGCCCGCGCAGCTGCCAGTACGACGA
The DNA here is from genome assembly GCF_031995545.1 of Massilia sp. Classification (GTDB taxonomy): domain Bacteria; phylum Pseudomonadota; class Gammaproteobacteria; order Burkholderiales; family Burkholderiaceae_D; genus Telluria. Next base: position 94,201 of record NZ_DAMAGA010000005.1, on the reverse strand, counting down.
AGCCACCTGGCCGGACAGCATCAAGAGCACGCCGTCGCGGTCGAACTGGGCTGCCAGTGCTTGCGCGTCACTCGCTTCCACCACACGGCGCACGCGGCCCCACAGGTCGAGTTCATACGACAGCGAAGCCGCCACGCTGTAGTTGTTGCCTTCGATCGAGCGCCCGCCCAGGGCCAGGCCCTGCGAGGTTTCGGCGGAGGTGCGCGCGTTCGACACGCCGGCGCCGACCGACACCGACGGCAGCTGGCCGGCACGCACGACGCCCAGTTGCGCCTGCGCCTGCAGCAGGCGCTGGGCCGCGGCCTGGACGTTCGGATTGTCGCGCAGCGCGCGTGTCTCGAGGCTGTCGAGGGTGGCGTCGCCAAACACGCTCCACCAGGCGGCCGGCAGGCGCGCGCTGTCGTTGCCGCTAATGGCAACGTGGCGGAACGCCGTATCCACCGGCGCAGCAGGCGCCTGGAAATCCGGGCCGAGCGTGGTGCAGCCGGCGGTCAGGGTACTGATGGCGACCGCGATCAGGGTCGATGCGAAAGGTTTGAACATAGTGATTTTCTTTTCCAAATTCGATATCAGTGACCGCTTAGTGACCACCGCCGCCGGCGCCGCCGGGCGACTTGACCTTGTCGGCCATCCAGATCGCGGCGATGCAGGCGATCAGGATCATGCCGATGATCCAGAAGCCGTCGTTGTAGGCCATCACATACGATTCGCGCCGCACCAGGCGGTCGACCACGGCCAGCGCCTGGTTGGCCGCCGTCGCCGGGTCCATGCCGCTGGCGATGAAGTTCTGGGTCAGGCCGTCCAGCCGTTCCTGGGTCGCCGGCGCATAGTTCGACACTGCTTCGCCCAGGCGCGCCGAGTGGAAGTGCTCGCGGTTGGTGAGCGAGGTCGCCAGCAGTGCGATGCCGATCGAGCCGCCCAGGTTGCGCGTCATGTTGAACAGGCTCGAGGCCGACGGCATCTGGCGCGGATTCAAACCTGACATCGCGAAGTTCGACAGGGTCAGCATCACGAACGGCTGGCCGATGGCGCGGATCACCTGGGTCCACAGCAGCTGGTCGTAGCCGGTGGTGGCGTCCATGTAGGCGTTCATCACGCACGAGATGCCGAACATGAACAGCCCGAAGCTGCACAGGATGCGATTGTCGACTTTCGACGACAGCGCCGCCGCGAACGGCATCACGATCAGCTGCGGCAATCCCATCCAGGCGATCACTTCGCCGATCTGCATCGGCGAGTAACCCGCGATCTGGCCCAGGTACAGCGGCAGCAGGTACGAGGAACCGTACAGGCCCATGCCGATCACCGCCGACAGCGCGGTCGCGACCAGGAAGTTGCGCTGGCCGTAGAGGCGCAGGTCGACGAACGGGTCGGGCCGCATGAAACTGAGCGTGATCCAGCCCAGCAAACCGATCAGCGACAGCGCGGCGAAGGTGACGATGAAGCTCGACTCGAACCAGTCCTTCGAATTGCCTTCTTCCAGGAAGATGGTCAGGCACGCCAGGCCCATCGCCATCATGGCGATGCCGAGCCAGTCGGCCTTCACCAGCGTTTTGAGGTCGGCCGTCTCCGGCGCCAGACCCCACCACATGCCGGCGATCAGCAGCACGCCCGGCACCCAGTTGATATAAAAGATCGACGGCCAGCCATACAACTCGGACAGATAGCCGCCCAGGGTCGGGCCCATGGCCGGCGCCAGCGTCGCGGTCAGGCCGAAGATGGCGAGACCCGTGGCGCGCTTGGAGGCCGGCAGGCGTGTGATCACCAGCGTCATCGCCATCGGGATCAGCGCGCCGCCGGTAAAGCCCTGCAGCATGCGGAACACGATCATGCTCTCCAGGCTCCAGGCCGCGCCGCACAGGGTCGAGAACAGCAGGAACAGCGAGGTGGTGCCGATCATGTAGTTGCGCACCCCGAAGGCGCGCGTGAACAGCGCGGTCAGCGGAATGACGACGATCTCGGCGCACAGGTAGGCGGTCGAGATCCACGAGCCTTCTTCCTGCGTGGCCGACAGCGTACCGAGGATGTCGCGCAGCGAGGAATTGGTGATCTGGATGTCGAGCACCGCCATGAAGGCGCCCAGCATGCCGGCGGCGACCGCGATCCAGGTGCGCGCGTCGACTTTGGCGCCATTCGCCGGCGCGCCGGTCACCGAGCGCAAATCGGCATCTCTACCGACAGCAGCGGGTTTGCTCAAGCTGGTCATGATCGGCTCTTAGCGTGCGGCTGCGGTCTGGGTCGACGCGGTCCTGCCTTCGGCCTTCTGATTCAGTTCGATCTCGGCCACCACCGACATGCCCGGCACCAGGCGGCCGGCGTACTTCTTCACGTCCTGCGGGTCGAGCGTGATCTTGACCGGCACGCGCTGCACGATCTTGGTGAAGTTGCCGGTCGCGTTATCGGCCGGCAGCAGCGCGAACTGGTTGCCCGAGGCCGGTGCGAAGCTGTCCACGCGGCCGACCAGGTGATGGTCAGGCAGCGCATCGACTTCCAGGCTCACCGCCTGTCCCGGCTGCAGGCCGGCGAGCTGGGTTTCCTTGAAGTTGGCGACCACCCACACATTGTCTTCGACCACCGCCAGCAGGGCCTGGCCCGGCTGCACGCGCGCGCCGACCTCGACGCTGCGGCGGCCGACGCGGCCGTCGGTCGGCGCCACGATGCGGTTGTAGCCGAGCTGCTGCCGGGCGTCCTTGAGCTGCGCCTGCAGCACCTTCACCTGCGCCTTGAGCACGTCGCGGCCCGCTTCGGCGGCGCCGATCTGGGCCTGCGCTGCAGTGGCGTTGTCGCGCCGTGCGGCGACGTCGGCGACGGCGCTGGCACGCGCGGCGCTCGATGCATCGACTTCCGACTTCGAGACCGCCTTCATGGTCTCGTTGTACAGCTGGCCGAAGCGCTCGGCATCCTGGCGCGCACGCACCAGCTGGGCCTCGGCCTGCTTGACCTGGGCGCCGGCGGCGGCGGCCTGGGCACGCACCTGCGCCAGCTGGGCATCGGCCTGGCCGACCTGCTGCTGCACGCTCAGGATCTGCGCTTCGATCTGCTCGATGCGCACGCGGTGGTCGGCCGGGTCCAGCTCGGCGATCACGTCGCCGGCCTTGACCATCTGGTTGTCCTCGACCAGCACCTTGGTCACCACGCCGGCGACGCGCGACGACACCTGGTGCACGCGGCCGGTGACGTAGGCGTTTTCGGTTTCGACGTAATGGTGGCTGCGATACCACATGCGCCCGCCGGCGCCGATCGCCACCAGCGCGATCAGGCCGACGATGGCCAGCACGCGCTTGTTGGGCGGAGCCTTTGGCGGCGTGTTGCCGGGGGCGCCTGCCGGTTGGGTCGCGGGTGCGGCGGGCGTCTGTCCTGCCGTGCTGTGCATCTCTGCCATGGATTGCTCCGGAGTGAAATTTGAGAGTTAAATGAAACGAATTCATCGCATTATTTGCCAAGCGGGAAGCAAAGTCAAGAAATGAAACGGTTGCATTTCATTTTGAATTCCACTACAGTCGGCGGCATGAGCACATCCCACCCATGCACCAAGTCCGCCGGGCGTCCCAAGGCGTCTGAAGTCGAAGCCCGCACCCAGGAATTGATCGAGGCGGCCGGCATGCTGTTCCTGAAAAACGGCTACACCAAGGTGAGCCTGGAAGCGATCGCACGCCAGGCGCGCGTGGCGGTGCGCACGATCTACGTCAAGTTCGGCGGCAAAGCCGGCCTTTTGCGAGCGGTGCTGGCGTCGCGCCGCGAACGCGTGCTCGACGGGCGCGTCATGGAAACCGACACCCGTCCGCTGCGGGTCGTGGTCGACGAGTTCGCCCGCTGTTTTCATGCCCTGCTGCGTTCGCCCGAATCGATGGCGATGCACCGCGTCGTGATTGCCGAGGCTGCCACCAATCCGGAGCTGGCGGAAGCGTTCTACGATGGCGGTCCGCGCCTGACCCGAGAGATGCTGGCACGCTATTTCGCTCGCCCCGACATCCGCGCCGAGTTGCGCGACGACGTGCCGCTGGAGCTGCTGCCGACGCACCTGATCGGCTGCATCAATGGCGACCCTATCGGCCGCTTTTTGTTCCCGGATACCGAACCCTGTAATGACGAAGCACAGCGCCAGCTTGCGGCGCGTCTCGAATTGTTCTATCGAAGCGTGCTCAAGCATCCATAGCATGCCGGGTCTGTGCGTCATCGCACGGACCGCCGATGCTCGACTGTGCCAACCTGTACTCCTTCACACAAGGGTGTCGTGAATACCAATAACAGCGGTGTACCGCGAGGAGAAATGAAATGAGCAAGTCGTCCCGATATGAATGGCGTGACCAGCAAGCGTCGCTGCAGGAGCGCATGAAGGGATTCATCGAGAATCCGAGTAACGAACAGCTTGAAGCAGTCGTCACCGAAATGCGCGCCTACGCCGCCGCCGCCAAATCCGGCGCCATCGATATTCCGGAGCGCTTCGTCAGCTTCGGCTGACCGCGCATCAACCAGCAAGCTGCCGTCCGGTGTGAACCGGGCGGCATTTTTTTTGCCTTGCCGGTTTACGTGGTCGACATCGGCACGGGGCGCGCCTGCTCTTCCACTTCGTGCACGCGCATCAGGAAGTGCTGCTTGCGCGGGGCGCGGTGACGTTCATGGGTTTCGCGCGTGAGCACTTCGACCCGGCGCGGACGCAAGGCGAGCTGGCGCGGATCGAGCCAGTCGGGCGTGTGGTCGATGAGCTGTTCGGCCAGGTGCTGGGCGATGGTGCCGGTCACGGTCGCGGGGACGCCGTGGATGGTGGTGCTGAGTTCGAACGCGCGGGACTGGGGCAATACGTAGACTGTGCCGACGTATTCGTGGGTGTGGTCGTCCATCGAAACCTCCGCTGCGGCGGGTGCCGCTGGTGGTTTTATGATAGACCATCGGTGGGTGGTGGCAAGTGGAATACGCGCTGCGTTTCCTTTTGCCTGCGCCCCAAAAACGTCATCCCCGTGCAGACGGGGATGACGGAGCTACTGCTACAGGCTTAACGCTTGCGCGGTGGCGGCAAGTCGGTGCAGACGCCTTCATACGCTTCGGCAGCCATACCGATCGACTCACCCAGCGTCGGGTGCGGGTGAATCGTCTTGCCGATGTCCACGCCATCCGCGCCCATCTCGATCGCTAGCGCGATCTCGCCGATCATGTCGCCGGCATTGGTGCCGACGATGGTGCCGCCGATGATGCGGTGCGTTTCTGCGTCGAACAGCAGCTTGGTGAAGCCTTCGTCGCGGCCGTTGGCGACTGCGCGGCCGCTGGCGTTCCACGGGAAGTGGCCCTTCTCGACCTTGATGCCCTTCTGCTTGGCTTCTTCTTCGGTCACGCCGACCCATGCCACTTCAGGATCGGTGTACGCCACCGACGGAATCACCTTGGCGTCGAAGTGCGTCTTCTTGTCCAGGGCTGCTTCTGCCGCGACGTGCGCCTCATGCACCGCCTTGTGCGCCAGCATCGGCTGGCCCACCAGGTCGCCGATGGCGAAAATGTGCGGCACGTTGGTGCGCATCTGGCTGTCGACGCCGATGAAGCCGCGGTCGGTCACCGCCACGCCGGCCTTGTCGGCAGCGATCTTCTTGCCGTTCGGGCTGCGGCCGACGGCCACCAGCACCAGGTCGTACACCTGCGGTTCCGGTGCGGCCACGCCTGCCTCGGCCGACTCGAACGTGACCTTGATCCCTTCCGCAAGCGCTTCCACGCCGACGGTCTTGGTTTTCAGCATGATGTTGTCGAAGCGGTGCGCGTTGAACTTCTGCCAGACCTTGACGGCCTCGCGGTCGGCGCCCTGCATCAGGCCATCCATCATCTCGACCACGTCGATGCGCGAACCCAGCGTCGAGTACACCGTCGCCATTTCGAGGCCGATGATGCCGCCGCCGATGACCAGCATGCGCTTCGGTACCTGGCGCAGTTCCAGCGCGCCGGTGGAATCGACGATGCGCGGATCTTCCGGCACGAATGGCAGCTTCACCACCGACGAACCGGCGGCGATGATCGCCTTCTTGAAGCCGACGACTTTTTTCGCGCCGTCAGGACCGGTGACTTCGATGTGGTTCGGGCTGAGGAACTGGCCCACGCCCTGCACCACATTGACCTTGCGCGCCTTGGCCATGAAGGCCAGGCCGCCGGTCATCTTCTTGATCACGCCGTCCTTGTGCGCGCGCAGCTTGTCGATGTCGACCTGCGGCTTGGCAAACGACACGCCCAGATCGGCCATGTGCGCGGTTTCATCCATGATGTGCGCCACGTGCAGCAGCGCCTTGGATGGAATGCAGCCCACGTTCAGGCACACGCCGCCCAGGGTCGCGTACTTCTCGATCAGGACCGTGTTCATGCCCAGGTCCGCTGCGCGGAAGGCGGCCGAGTAGCCGCCAGGGCCGGCGCCCAGCACCATCATCTCGCATTCGATGTCGACCTGGCCGCTGTAGCTCGACGCGTTCGGGGCCGGGGTCGCATCTTTCGGTGCGGCCGGCGCCGGGTGCGCAGGAGCGTACGAGTCGGTCGGGCCGGCGGCGGCGGTCGGCGCCACGGCTTGCGCGCCGATCTGCGCGGCAGGCTTGTCGCTGGCGCCCGATGGCGCTGGGGCGGCAGGGGCAGCTGCAGGAGCAGCAGCAGGAGCAGCAGCAGCGGCACCCTCTTCCACCAGCAACAACAGCGAACCTTCGCCGATCTTGTCGCCGACCTTGACCTTCACTTCCTTGATGGTGCCGGCGTGGGTCGACGGGATCTCCATGCTCGCCTTGTCCGATTCCACGGTGATCAGGGACTGGTCGACCTTGATCGTGTCGCCGGCCTTGACCATCAGCTCGATCACTTCGACTTCCTTGAAGTCGCCGATATTCGGGACTTTCACTTCAACAGTGCTCATCTATGCGCTCCAATCACAGAAGGGTCTTGCGCAGGTCGGCCAGCACTTCGGCCAGGTAGGCGGCGAAGCGCGCGGCACCGGCGCCGTCGATCACGCGGTGGTCGTACGACAGCGACAGCGGCAGCATCAGGCGCGGCTGGAAGCTCGAACCGTCCCACACCGGCTTCATCGCCGACTTGGACAGGCCCAGGATCGCCAGTTCCGGTGCATTGATGATCGGCGTGAACGCGGTACCACCGATGCCGCCCAGCGACGAGATGGTGAAGGTCGCGCCCTGCATCGCGGTCGGCGGCAGCTTGCCGTCGCGCGCCTGTGCCGACAGCTCGCCCATCTCAAGAGCGATCTGCGAGATGGTCTTCTTGTCCGCATCCTTCACCACCGGGACCACCAGGCCGTTCGGGGTGTCGGCGGCGAAGCCGATGTTGTAGTACTGCTTGGTGATCAAGGCAGCGCCGTCTTCCGACAGCGACGCATTAAATTGCGGGAACTTCTTCAGCGCGGCGACGCTGGCCTTGATCACGAAGGCCAGCATGGTCAGCTTGACGGCCGACTTCTGCTTGGCCAGCGACGCGTTCGAATCGACGCGGAACTGTTCAAGGTCGGTCACGTCGGCTTCGTCGAAGTGGGTGACGTGCGGGATCATGACCCAGTTGCGGTGCAGGTTCGCGCCCGAGATCTTCTTGATGCGCGACAGCGGCACGGTTTCGGTCGGACCGAACTTCGAGAAGTCGAGCGACGGCCATGGCAGCAGGTTGATGCCGCCGATGCCTGCACCCGATCCGCCGGCGGCTGCAGGAGCTGCAGCCGGCGCGGCCATCACGCCTTTGACGAAGTTCTGCACGTCCTGCTGGGTGATGCGGCCTTTCGGACCGGTGCCCGGCACGCGGCCCAGGTCGACGCCCAGTTCGCGCGCGAACTTGCGGATCGATGGCGAAGCGTGGGCTTTCGAGCCGGTGGCGCCTTGTGCGGCCGGTGCCGGTGCTGGTGCAGCGGCAGGCGCCGGTGCCGGTGCCGATGCTTGCGCAGGTGCTGCGGCAGGAGCCGGTGCGGCGGCAGCTGGAGCGCTTGCAGGCGCGCCGCCGGTCGCTTCAACGATCAGCACCAGCGAGCCCTTGGCGACCTTGTCGCCGACCTTCACTTTCAGTTCCTTGACCACGCCGGCATGGCTCGACGGGATTTCCATGCTGGCCTTGTCCGATTCGACCGTGATCAGCGACTGGTCGACCTTGATGGTGTCGCCCGGCTTGACCATCAGTTCGATGACTTCGACTTCCTTGAAGTCGCCGATGTCCGGCACGGTGACTTCGACGATGCCGCCCGATGCGGCAGGGGCAGCTGCTGGCGCTTCAGCAGGAGCTGGAGCAGGTGCAGCGGCTGCAGGAGCCGGTGCTGGAGCAGCAGCAGGTGCTTCAGCGGCGCCGCCTGCTTCTTCGAGCAGCAGCACCAGCGAACCTTCGGCAACCTTGTCGCCGACCTTGATCTTGATTTCTTTGACGACGCCGGCATGGCTCGATGGGATTTCCATGCTTGCCTTGTCGGATTCGACGGTCACCAGCGACTGATCGACCTTGATCGTATCGCCCGGCTTGACCATCAGTTCGATGACTTCGACTTCCTTGAAGTCGCCGATATCGGGGACTTTGACTTCCACAATGCTCATAGTGTTAGCTCCAAATTTTTTATTTGTTGGCCTGAAGACCGCCGCCCTCGCATAGCGCAAGAGCGGCGGTTCACCAGAGCATGTTTACTGGGTCACCGGATTCGGCTTGTTCGCATCGATGCCGTACTTGGCGATCGCCTGCGACACGATGGCACGGTCGATCTTGCCTTCGTCGGCCAGCGCGCGCAGCGCGGCAACCGTCACGTAGTAGCGGTTCACCTCGAAGAACTCGCGCAGCTTGACGCGCGAATCCGAGCGGCCGAAGCCGTCGGTGCCCAGCACTTTATAGGTGCGGTCCTTCGGCATGAAGGCGCGGATCTGTTCGGCGAACATGCGCATGTAGTCGGTGGTGGCGACGATCGGGCCGCTGGTGTTCTGCAGCAGCGAGGTCACGTACGGCACGCGCTGTTCGCTTTCCGGGTTGACCATGTTCCAGCGCTCGCAATCCTGGCCATCGCGCGCCAGCAGCGTCAGCGAAGGGGCCGACCACACGTCCGCATCGACGTTCCAGTCGTTCTTCAGCAGTTCTGCCGCGAAGATCGATTCGCGCAGGATGGTGCCGCAACCGATCAGCTGCACGCGCGGTGCGCTGGTGTTCGCACCTTCGTAGGCGGCGCCCGGCTGCAGCAGGTACATGCCCTTCAGGATGCCCTCTTCCTGGCCGGCCTTCAGGCCCGGCTGCGCGTAGTTCTCGTTCATGATGGTGATGTAGTAGAACACGTCTTCCTGTTCTTCCACCATGCGGCGCAGGCCGTCCTGGATGATGACGGCGACTTCGTGGCCGAAGCTCGGGTCGTACGGCAGGCAGTTCGGCACGGTGGCGGCGATCACGTGGCTGTGGCCATCTTCGTGCTGCAGGCCTTCGCCGTTCAGCGTGGTGCGGCCGGCGGTGCCGCCCATCAGGAAGCCGCGCGCACGGATGTCGCCCGCCAGCCAGACCAGGTCACCGACGCGCTGCATGCCGAACATCGAGTAGAAGGTGTAGAACGGGATCATGGTGCGGTTGTTCGACGAGTACGACGTCGCCGCTGCGATCCACGAGCTCATGCCGCCCGCTTCGTTGATGCCTTCTTGCAGGATCTGGCCTGCCTTGTCTTCACGGTAGTACATCACCTGGTCGCGGTCGACCGGCTCGTACAACTGGCCCTGCTGGTTGAAGATGCCGATCTGGCGGAACAGGCCTTCCATGCCGAAGGTACGCGATTCGTCGACCAGGATCGGCACGATGCGCTGGCCGATGCTTTCGTCTTTCAGCAGGCTGGTGATCACGCGCACGTACGACTGGGTGGTCGAGATTTCGCGGCCTTCCGCGGTCGGCTCGAGCACGCCCTTGAACGATTCGAGCTTTGGTACCACCAGCTGCTCGTCGGCCTTTTCGCGGCGCTGCGGCAGGTAGCCGCCCAGGGCCTTGCGGCGCTCGTGCAGGTACTGCATTTCAGGCGCGTCGTCGGCCGGCTTGAAGAACGGGATGTCGGCCAGCTGGTCGTCCGGAATCGCGATATTGAAGCGGTCGCGCATGTCGCGGATCGCCTGGTCATCGAGCTTCTTGGTCTGGTGCGCGGTGTTGCGCGCCTCGCCCGACTTGCCCATGCCGAAGCCCTTGACGGTCTTCACCAGCAGCACGGTCGGCGAACCCTTGTTCTCTTGCGCGTTCTTGAAGGCGGCGTAGATCTTGTGCGGATCGTGGCCGCCGCGGGTCAGGCGCCAGATGTCGTCGTCGCTCATCTTCGAGACCATCTCGAGCAGCTTCGGATGCTTGCCGAAGAAGTGCTTGCGCACGTAGGCGCCGTCCTTGGCCTTGTAGTTCTGGTATTCGCCGTCGACGGTTTCCATCATCACGCGCTGCAGGATGCCTTCCTTGTCCTGCGACAGCAGCGGATCCCACTGCGAGCCCCAGATGACTTTAACGACGTTCCAGCCGGCGCCGCGGAAGTCGGCTTCCAGTTCCTGGATGATCTTGCCGTTGCCGCGCACCGGGCCGTCCAGGCGCTGCAGGTTGCAGTTGACGACCATGACCAGGTTGTCCAGCTGCTCGCGCGCGGCCATGCCGATCGCGCCCATCGATTCCGGTTCGTCCATCTCGCCGTCGCCGCAGAAGACCCAGACCTTGCGGTTGTCGGTCTTGGCGATGCCGCGTGCATGCAGGTACTTCAGGAAGCGCGCCTGGTAGATCGCCATCAGTGGGCCCAGGCCCATCGACACGGTCGGGAACTGCCAGAAGTCCGGCATCAGTTTCGGGTGCGGGTACGACGACAGGCCCTTGCCATCGACTTCGCGGCGGAAGTTGAGCAGCTGTTCTTCGGTCAGGCGGCCTTCGAGGAAGGCGCGCGCGTAGATGCCGGGCGACGAGTGGCCCTGGATGTACAGCAGGTCGCCGCCGTGGTCTTCGGTCGGAGCGTGCCAGAAGTGGTTGAAGCCGGTGCCCAGCATATTGGCCAGCGAGGCGAACGACGAGATGTGGCCGCCGAGGTCGCCGTCGGCGCGGTTGGCCTTGACGACCATCGCCATCGCGTTCCAGCGCATCCACGAGCGCAGGCGCTCTTCGTATTCGAGGTTGCCCGGGCTGTTCTGGTTCAGGTGCGCGGGAATCGTGTTGACGTACGCGGTGTTGCTCGAGAACGGGACGTGGGCGCCACGGCGGCGCGCCAGGTCGACCAGGCGCTCCATCAGGTAGTGGGCGCGCTCGGTGCCTTCGTGTTCGATCACCGCTTCCAGCGCGTCGAGCCATTCCTTGGTTTCGATGGCATCCGGATCGTTGGCGGCTTGCGCGGTCAACTGGTCGAGTTGAGCTGACATGTTATGCGTCTCCTAGAGTGGTGCGCCCCATCCGATCCCTGCGCAGGCTGGCGGCGATTGATGAAAATTCAGACTATCTTTTTAGATAAACCCATGGATTATACGGGTGGATTTTTGCATTTTCAAATTACGATATGCCATTTCACAATATAAAATCCTATGCTGCAAGTGCACAATTTTCATAGGAGAAACTCTGCACTTTCGAGCAGCGGCTATCGTATAACGAAGCGTTCAGTTAGCGGCGTTTTGGCGGCGATTTAGTCGATCAACTAAGGGGATTGGGTGCGCGCGCCGTATAATTCGCTTTTTGCCCAGCGACGAGCCTTCACCATGCCAGCACAAACGATCGACGGAGTCCTCCTTTCCCAACAACTGCGCGCCGACATCGCCGCGCGCGCCGCCAAACTCACGGCCGCCGGCAAGCAGCCGGGCCTGGCGGTGATCCTGGTCGGCGAAGACCCGGCCAGCCACGTTTATGTGCGCAACAAGGTGAAGGCCTGCGGCGACGTCGGTTTCCACTCGGTGCTGGAAAAATACGAGGCCGACCTGCTTGAGTCGGCCCTGCTCGATCGCATTGCAGCATTGAATGCCGACCCGGCGATCCACGGCATTTTGGTGCAAATGCCGCTGCCGAAGCACATCGACCCGAGCAAGGTGATCGAAGCGATCGCCACCTCGAAGGACGTGGACGGCTACTCGGTGCTGTCGGCCGGCGAACTGGTCGCCAACCTGCCGGGCTTCCGCCCCTGCACCCCATACGGCTGCATGAAGCTGATCGAAACCACCGGCGTCGACCTGCGCGGCAAGCACGCGGTGGTGATCGGCCGCTCGAACACGGTCGGCAAACCGATGGCCTTGCTGCTCTTGCAAGCCAATGCCACCGTCACCATCTGCCATAGCGCAACGCCGGACCTGGGCTACCACACCCGCCAGGCCGACGTGGTCGTGGCCGCCGTCGGCCGCCGCAATACCTTGAGCGCCGACATGGTCAAGCCGGGCGCGATCGTGATCGACGTCGGCATGAACCGCGACGATGCGGGCAAGCTGTGCGGCGACGTCGATTTCGCGGGCGTGGCCGAAGTGGCTTCGCACATCACGCCGGTGCCGGGTGGCGTCGGTCCAATGACGATCACGATGCTGTTGATGAATACCGTGGAATCCGCCGAGCGCGTGCACAAGAGCGGCCAGGCTGCGCCGGACCAGGCATCGGGCATGGAGCCGAAGGCCGGCGTGGCCTGAACCGGCACCGGCGGGTTGGCCTCGGCGTACCAATGATTAACGATTTTTGAAGGAACATGATGACGACCGCTACCAACCCCCTGCTCGACAATCCGCTGCTCGACTTCGGCGACCTGCCGCGCTTCGACGCGATCAAGCCCGAGCACGTTACGCCGGCCATCGAACAGCTGATCGCCGACGCCAACGCCATCGTCGCCCAACTGGAGGCGCCGATCGACAACGTCACCTGGGACACCCTGGCGCCGCTCGACGACGCCAGCGAGCGCCTGGGCCGCGCCTGGGGCGTGATCGGTCACCTGAACCACGTGATGGACACGCCCGAGCTGCGCGCCGTCTACAACGAAAACCAGCCGAAGGTGGTCGAGTTCTCGACCTCGATCGGCCAGAACGAAGCGCTGTTCGCCAAATACAAGGCACTGCGCGACGGCCCGGCTTACGAGTCGCTGAGCCCGACCCGCAAGCGCATCGTCGAAAACGCCCTGCGCGACTTCCGCCTGGGCGGCGCCGAGCTGCCGGAAGATAAAAAGGCGCGCTTCGCCGAAATCCAGGAACAGCAGTCGCAACTCTCGACCCGCTTCTCGGAAAACGTGCTGGATGCGACCAACGACTACAAGCTGCTGGTCGAGAACGAAGCCGACCTGGCCGGCCTGCCCGACGACGCCAAGCAGGCCGCCAAAGCCGCCGCTGAACGCGACGGCAAGACCGGCTACCAGTTCACCCTGCACTTCCCGTCCTACTACCCGGTACTGCAGTTCTGCGATAACCGCTCCCTGCGCGAAACGCTGTACCGCGCCAGCGCCACCAAGGCCTCGGACACCGGCGTGATGTTCAGCGACCTGGCCAAGTGGGATAACTCGTCGAACATCGTCAACCTGCTCAAGCTGCGCAACGAAGAAGCCAAGCTGCTCGATTACGGCAGCTTCGCCGACGTCTCGCTGGTGGCCAAGATGGCGCAGAGCCCGCAGCACGTGATCGAATTCCTGGAAGACCTGGCGCGCCGCGCCCGCCCGTTCGCCGAGAAAGACCTGGCCGAGCTGCGCGCCTTCGCGCGCGAGCAGTTGGGCATCGACGACATGCAATCCTGGGACGTGGCCTACGCCTCGGAAAAGCTGCGCGAACAGCGCTACGCCTTCTCGGCCCAGGAAGTGAAGGAATACTTCCCCGAGCCGAAAGTGGTCGAAGGCCTGTTCGGCGTGATCCAGAACCTGTTCGGCGTAAGTATCCGCCTGGATGACGCGCCAGTCTGGCACCCGGACGTGCGTTTTTATCGCATCGAGCGCGACGGCCAGCTGGTCGGCCAGTTCTACCTCGACCTGTACGCGCGTCCCGGCAAGGCGCAAGGCGCGTGGATGGACGATGCGCGCGGCCGCCGCGTGCTCGGCGGCGGCACGGTGCAGACCCCGGTCGCCTACCTGGTCTGCAACTTCACGCCGCCGGCAACCGTGGACGGCAAGCTGCAGCCGTCGCTGTTCACGCACGATGAAGTCACGACCCTGTTCCACGAATTCGGCCACGGCCTGCACCACATGCTGACCGAAGTCGAAGAACTGCCGGTATCGGGCATCTCGGGCGTGGAATGGGATGCGGTGGAGCTGCCGTCGCAGTTCATGGAAAACTTCTGCTGGGAGTGGGACAAACTGCAGCAGATGACCGCCCACGTCAAAACGGGCGAGCCGCTGCCGCGCGCACTGTACGACAAGATGCTGGCGGCGAAGAACTTCCAGTCCGGGATGCAGACCCTGCGCCAGGTCGAGTTCTCGCTGATCGACATGCACCTGCACTACGATTTCGACGCCCATAACCAGCACGTGCAAGAGCTGATCGACGACGTGCGCCGCAACTTTGCGGTGATCACGCCGCCCGAGTTCAACCGCTTCCTGCACTCGTTCAGCCACATCTTCGCGGGCGGCTACGCGGCCGGCTACTACAGCTACAAGTGGGCCGAAGTGCTGTCGGCCGACGCCTATGCCGCCTTCGAAGAAGCCACGGCGGACGGCGGCGACCTGCTCGAGACCGGCCGCCGCTTCCAGCGCGAGATCCTGTCGGTGGGCGGCTCGCGTCCGGCGCTAGATTCGTTCAAGGCCTTCCGCGGCCGCGAGCCGTCGATCGACGCGCTGCTGCGCCATAGCGGCATGAGCACCGACGGCGCCGGCGCCCACGCCTGATGTACCGGGAGGGCTGCGGCCCTCCCTCTTTTTATTTGAACCATGACCCGGATCGACTTTCACACCAATATCCCCGACAAGCTGGCCTACGCCTGCCGTTTGGCGCGCAAGGCGTATGCGGCGCGCGCCAAGGTCGTGGTGCTGACCGAGAATGCGGCGCAGGCCGAGGAATTGAATGCCTCGCTGTGGACCGTGTCGGATCTCGATTTCATTCCGCACGTGCTGGCCGGCGATCCGCTGGCGCCGCAAACGCCGATCGTGATCACCTGCGATGAATCGGCCGAAGTGCCGCACCACGAAATGCTGGTGAATCTCACGCGCCGCACGCCGGCCAATTTCACGCAATTCGCGCGCGTGTTCGAGATTATCTCGGTCGACGAAGAAGACGCCGCCGAAGGCCGCAAACGCTACGTCGCGTATAAAAAACAATCTTACCCATTGACCCATTTCGTGGCAGGCCAGTCATGAACCAAGATCCCGCTTTCGATGCGAGCATTCCGGTATTGACCGAGGTGGTTACCGAGGTGGCAAGCGATGAGGTGAACCCACCTGCGGCGAATGAATCGTTAGCCGGCGAATCGCCAGCGCCCGAGAAGGCGGCGGGCGAATCGAATGCGGCACCGGTCCTTGCGGACAGCACCGGCAGCGCGCCCGGCGCCGACCTCGGCGAACAGATGGAACGGCGCGCCATCGACCGCTGGAGCGGCGAGCAGTGGAGCGTGATGGAGCGGCGCGTCACCAACCGCATCCTGCAGCAGCTGCAGGGCCGCGTCGATTTCGTGCTGGAGCAGCGCCTGCGCGAAGGCATCCATGAAGCAGTCGAACGCGCGCTGGGCGGCCTGGCCGACGAGCTCCGCCTCGGCCTGCAGGACACGCTGGGCGAGGTCGTCAGCCGCGCCGTATCCCAAGAAATTGCCCACCTTCAAACCCTGGGCAAATAAAAACCGGATTTCCCATAAAACCACAGCGATTCACCGCGCTAAATACCCTGCGCACGATTGTCATTCATTATTAACCATTAAATAGTAAAATCCTTTTCGCGGTTACGCAGCAATGCGGTTTCCTTGAAACGATCCACCCATAAAGGATGATTAATAATGGCAAATATCGATCTGTCGGGCTACAACCTCGCTGAGCTGAAAGGTCTTCAATTCGACATCGAAAAAGAGATCAAAAACCGCCAGCACCAGGATGTAAAAAAAGCGCGCGAGCAAATTCTCGAGATCGCTCAGAAAATGGGGATTTCGGTCGATGAATTGATCGCCAAGGGCGGCAGTGGCAAATCCAAAAAATCCACCGGCGCCAAGGTCAATCCGCAATACCACAATCCAGCCGACAATTCCCAGACCTGGACCGGCCGCGGCCGTCAACCGAAATGGGTTGCCGAGGCTCTGTCCAAGGGCAAATCGCTGGACGACCTGCGCATTTAAGCTGTTCCCCTGCGCGCCGCCGCGACGCGAGTCCGGCGGCAAGCACTTGCTCTACTTCCTTCAGCGCTTCAAACCGGTTTCATCGGCTAAGATTGCAGCCTCAGCAATCCTACGGCCGTCTCAGTGAAACGCACAACCCTCATCGCCGCCCTGGCGGGCGCAGCCGTCGTCATCGCCGGCATCGCCGTCATCTACACCGACACCATCGAACCGCAGCCGGGCAGTCCTCTGGCCGTGTTGACCCCGGCCGTGACCAAGACCACCCCATTCTGGCCGGCACGCATCCATCCGCTGGCCGGCGACGGCCAGGACGGCGCACTCGACGGCGCAGCCGGCGCCAACCGCTTCAGCGACCCGTACGGCGTCGCCATCGGCCCGCGCGGCATCGTCTACGTGGCCGATGGCGGCGAGGCCAACCGCATCCGCACCATTGCCCCGGACGGCACGGTCGCCACCCTGGCCGGCGGCAGCGAAGGTTTTACTGATGGCCAAGGCAGCGCTGCCGCCTTCCACACCCCGTCCGCCGTCGCGCTCGACCATGAAGGCAACCTGTTCGTGGCCGACACCGGCAACCACGCGATCCGCAGGGTCGCGCCCGACGGTAGCGTCACCACGCTGGCTGGCAACGGCAGCCCCGGCTACCTGGACGGCGTCGGCCGCGCCGCCCAGTTCAACGGCCCGGTCGGCATCGCGGTCGACGCCGCCGGCATCGTCTACGTGGCCGACACCTACAACGACCGCATCCGCCGCATCGCCAGGGACGGCAGCGTCACCACGCTGGCCGGCAGCGGCGTGCCCGCCCTGTTCGACGGCCCGGCCATGCAATCCGCCTTCGATACCCCGAGCGCACTGGCCGTCAGCCTGGACGGCACGCTGTACGTGGCCGACACCGGCAACCATGCCATCCGCCGCATCATTGCCGACGGCACGGTCGACACGGTGGCAATGCCGGTCGAAGGCGAACGCCGTCCGCCGCTGCGCCGCCCGACCGGCGTCGCCGTCACGCGCGACGGCTACCTGTACATCGCCGCCAGTTCGGGCGGCCGCATCCTGCAGCGCACGCCGGAAGGCGAATACCGCCCTCTGCTCGATGCCGACCGCCCGGCCGCGCCCGACGGCTTCGGCAGCGACGGCACGGTGCAGCTGACCGCGCCGCGCGGCATCGCCGTCAACCGCGACGGCAGCCTGGTGGTGGCCGACGCCAACGCCCACCGCGTGCTGCGCCTGGCCCCGCCGCGCAAGGGCGAGGCGATGCCGGTGCTGGCGCGCCCGGCGCTGCCCAGGCGCAGCGAGCCGATGCCATGGCCGGTGGGCCCGCAGAACACCGTGCACGAGGTGGTCGGCGTGATGGGCGAGGTGCGCGGCGCCTACAACGGCGACGCGCGCGACCATTTCCACGCCGGCCTCGACGTGCGCGCCGACGTCGGCTCGAAGGTGCTGGCGGTGTTCGCATCGAAGGTCACCGATCCGTTCGCCAACTGGGGTTTCAATACCCTGAGCGAAGGCCTGACCGTAGGCCCGCTGTCGTACATCCACATGCGCGTCGGCCGCGATCCGCAGGGCCGCGCGCTCGATCCGCGCTTCCAGATCCTGCGCGACGCCAAAAACAAGGCCGAGCGCGTGCGCGTGCCGCGCGGCACCCGCTTCGCCGTCGGCGACGCGCTCGGCACCATCAACGCCATGGCCCACGTCCACCTCGACTACTACCAGGGCGGCACGGTGGTCAATCCGCTGACGCTGCCGTTCGTCGGCTTTACCGACACGGTGCCGCCGACCATCCAGCGCATTGCCCTGTACGACAGTGCCGGCAAGCGCATCACGGCGAAGAAGGGCCAGCCGCTGCGGGTGGCGCGCACGCTGGGCGAGCTGCAGGTGGTGGTCAATGCCTATGACCAGGTCAACGGCAACCTGGCGCGGCGCAAGCTAGGCCTGTACAAGCTGGGCTACCAGCTGCTGCGCGCCGACGGCTCCGCCCTGCCCGGCTATGAGCAGCCGCTGATCACCCAGGTGTACGACCGCCTGCCGCGCAATCCCGATGCAGTGAAGGCTGTGTATGCGCCAACCAGCGGCATCACGGTGTACGGCAGCGCCTCGACCCAGTTCGACTACGCGCTCCACAACCGCATGCGCGACGGCGAGATCGAGACCGGCGCCTGGAAGATCGACACGCTGGAACCGGGCAGCTACACGCTGCGCATCTATGCGGCCGACTACTCGGGCCAGGTGGCGCAAAACGGACGCGACCTGGCCTTCGTGGTCGAATAAGCCCGGCCGGGAACCAATCCGCCGCCCCGGCATCTAGAAACAGAGGGGGTGGCGCCATGGACAAGGTCGACGTACTCATCGCCGGCGCGGGGCCAACCGGGCTGGTGCTGGCCCTGTGGCTGGCGCACCAGGGCATCAAGGTCGCGATCGTCGACAAGGCGGCCGAACCCGGCACCACCTCGCGCGCGATGGCGGTGCAGGCGCGCACGCTGGAACTGTACCGCCAGCTCGGCCTGGCCGACGAGACGGTCGCCGCCGGCAAGCGCAACGATGCGATCAACCTGTGGGTGCGCGGCAAGCGCAAGGCCCACCTGCCGCTGCGCTCGGCCGGCGCGCGGCTCACGCCCTATCCCTTCATCCTGGTCTATCCGCAAGACCGCCACGAGCAGCTCCTGATCCGCCACCTCGAGCTGGCCGGGGTGCGGGTCCAGCGCCCGGTCGAACTCGTCGCTTTCGACGACCGCGACGACTACGTGCTGGCACGCCTGCGCGACCCGGACGGCAGCGAGCGCGAATGCGAGGCGCGCTTCCTGGCCGGCTGCGACGGCGCCCGTTCGGTGGTGCGCAACCAGCTCGGCGCCGGCTTCGCGGGCGGCACCTACGAGCACGTGTTCTATGTGGCCGACGTCGATGCGCGCGGGCCGGCCGCGGACGGCGAAGTGCACCTGTCGCTCGAGACCGCCGACTTCGTGATCCTGCTGCCCTATACGGATAGCGGCCGCGCGCGCCTGGTCGGCACCATCCGCGAACGTTCGCCCGAACAGCGCGCGCACGGCCCGGCCAGCTGGACCTTCGACGACGTCGCCCACCGCGCCCTGACCAGTCTCGGCATCGAGGTCGACACCGTGCACTGGTTCTCGGCCTACCGCGTGCACCATCGGATCACGAACCACTACCGCAGCGGCCAGGTATTCCTGGTCGGCGACGCCGCCCACGTGCACAGCCCGGCCGGCGGCCAGGGCATGAACACCGGCATCGGCGACGCCGTCAACCTGGCCTGGAAGCTGGCCGCCGTGGTGCGGCGCGAAGCGCCCGACAGCCTGCTCGACAGCTACGAGAGCGAGCGCATCGCCTTTGCACGCAAGCTGGTCGACACCACCGACCGCATGTTCACCTTCATCACCGCCGAGGGCAACCTGGCCGACTTCGTGCGCATCCACATCGCGCCGCTGTTCGCCACCGTCGCCTATGGCATCGACGCGGTGCGCGAGCTGCTGTTCCGAATCATCTCGCAGATCACGATCAGCTACCACGACAGCCCCCTGAGCGTGGGCGGCACGGGGGCGATCAAGGCCGGCGACCGGCTGCCGTGGGTGCGCACGGACGATGGCGCCGACAACCACGCGCCGCTGGAGCGCATCGACTGGCAGGTGCAGGCTTATGGCACCGCCGGCGACGCCCTGCGCACCTGGTGCGATCTGCACGGGATGCCCCTGCGTGAATACGCCTGGAGCGCGGGCTACGAGGAAGCCGGCTTCATGCGCAACGCCCACTACCTGTTGCGGCCCGACGGCCACGTCGCGCTGTGCGATCCGAGCGCCGGGCCGGACGCCATCGTGCGCTACTTCCGCGACCGCGCCTACCGGCGTTTTGCCTGACGACCGCGATTATCCCGTCCGCATGCGATGTGGTCACGATCTAGACATTGACGTCGAGATTAGCTGAGCTGGCCTTCCATTGGCTCACAATGACCGTCATGCTGAAACCGACCGTCATCGCGCTGACCATCGCCGCCGCTACTTGCCTGCCCGCGCGCACGGCCGACCTGCCTTCGTATCCGTTCATCCACGTCAACGCCTTCCCCGCCCTGCGGGAATGAGCATGTCATCGTCCTGTCATGATGAGCGAACACGTAACGACAGCGGGAGTATGATGAGTTCATTAACCCGAAGTCGTCAGCGTGCGTCCGATACGCCGCTGCGCCACAGTGAAAGGATGACGTATGGCCAACCAACAGAAACCGAAACAGGCTACGGACGAAGTGCAACCCAAGCTGCAGCCCGACCTGCATAAGCCCGCCCAGGAACAACAACCGGCACTGGAACAAACCTCCGGCGAGCAGGCCGCCAACGAGCCACAGGCCACCCAGGCGCCGACGGAAATCCGTCCGGTCAAGGCGGAACCGGTGCGCCTGCGCGCGCGCATGACGCTGGAAGATGCGTTCCAGTGCATCGGCGTCAACTGCGTACGCCAGATCGAAGCCAACATCCCCGGCGTGCTGCACAAGAACGTCGAGAGCCTGCACCAGATGCGGGTCGGCCTGCGCCGCCTGCGCGCGCTGCTGGCCATGTTCGAAGACCTGGCCGCGCCACCGGTCGCCCTGCACGCCGGCATCGAGTGGCTGTCCGGCGAACTCGGTCCCGCGCGCGACTGGGACGTGCTCACCGAATCCACCCTCGAAAAGGTGCAAGGCATCGACGCCGCCGCGCTGCGCCAGGCCGCCCATGAACGCGCCGTGGCCCACCACGCCCAGATCCTGTTCGTGCTGCGCGAGCCGCGCTTCGACGAGCTGATGGCGCAACTGAACGACTGGCTGCAGGAGCGCCGCTGGCGTCCCGACGGCGTGCTGCCGAAGGATTCGCCGCTGCACGAACGCGCCTGGAAAGGCGCCCTGCCCTTGCTGCGCAAGGCCGAAAAGCGCCTGGCCAAACGCATCGACGGCCTGGACGAATCGGACGCGCCGGGCCGCCACCGCGTGCGCATCGCCGCCAAGAAGGCGCGCTACGCCGCCGAATTCTTCCGCGACCTGCTGCCGGCGCGCCGCGTCAAGCGCTACGTTGGCCACCTCGAGGGGCTGCAAGACCGCCTCGGCGCACTGAACGACCTGGCCGTGGCCGAGCACCTGCTCGATGAACTCAAGGGCGGCAGCAGCCAGGTCGCCAAGCAGGCCGCCTACGCGCGCGGCTATGTCGCCGCCAGCAGCGAAGCCGGCGTGCGCGGGCTGGGCAAGGCGCTCAAGGATGTGGCCAAGCGCCGCATCACGCGCTGAGCGCAACCTGGCATTGGCACCGTAGGGTGGGCGGCCGGGCCGTCCACCCTACGCCGGCGCGCCATCCCCCTTTTCCTGAAGCGATATTTACGGTAACGTTGCTCCGTAATTCCTGGTCAGCCGCGCCAGCGGCCCTGCGCAGTTCTCACTTCACGGAGACACCATGCGGTCCAGCACCAAGCTCGCTTCGTTCGCCATCGCCCTGGCTTGCGCCAGTAGCGCCCACGCTCAGCAGGTCGTGAAAATCGGCCACGTGGGCCCGGTCTCCGGTCCCAACTCCCACCTCGGCAAGGACAACGAAAATGCCG
The DNA here is from genome assembly GCF_031995545.1 of Massilia sp. Classification (GTDB taxonomy): domain Bacteria; phylum Pseudomonadota; class Gammaproteobacteria; order Burkholderiales; family Burkholderiaceae_D; genus Telluria. The sequence goes on along the minus strand of NZ_DAMAGA010000005.1, from coordinate 72,478 downwards.
CACGCATGGCGATCGACGAACTCAATGCCAAGGGTTTCACGATCAACGGCCAGCGCGTCACGCTGCAGCTGCTGGCCGAGGACGACGCCAGCGATCCCAAGCAAGGCACGGCGGTGGCCCAGAAGCTGGTCGATGCCAGGGTGAATGGCGTTGTCGGCCACCTGAACTCGGGCACCAGCGTGCCGGCTTCGCGCATCTACCACAACGCCGGCATGGTGCAGATTTCGCCTGCCACCACCGCCACCCTGTTCACCAAACAGAAATTCCCGGGTGTGTTCCGCGTGGTGGCCAATGACGCCAAGCTGGGAGGCACGCTCGGCAAGTACGCGGTCGAGACGCTCAAGGTGAAGAACATCGCCGTGATCGACGACCGCACCACCTACGGCCAGGGCGTGGCGGCCGAATTTGCGCGCGCGGCCAAGGGACCGGGCGTGCGGATCGTCGACAAGCAGTTCACCACCGCCAGCGCCACCGACTTCACGGCGATTCTTACCGCGATCCGCGCCAAAAAGCCCGACCTGATCTTCTTCGGCGGCATGGACGCGGTGGCCGGCCCGATGCTCAAGCAAATCAGTGCACTCGGCATCGACGCGCGCTTCATGGGCGGCGACGGCATGTGCACCGAAGCGCTCGGCCGCCTGGCCGGTCCCGCCGTCGGCGAAGGCAAGGTCGTATGCGCCGAAGCCGGCGGCGTCAAAGGCGGCGCCCAGGAACAGAAGATGAACGACTTCCGCGCCCGCTTCAAACAGAAGACCGGGATCGAGGTGCAGCTGTACGCGCCCTACGTGTACGACGCGGTGATGGTAATGGCAACCGCGATGCAGAACGCCAAGTCGGCCGAACCGGCCAGGTACCTGCCGGAGCTGAAGAAGATCAGGTATGAGGGCGTGACCGGCACCATCGGCTTCGATCCGTCGGGCGACATCCTGAACGGCGCGCTGACGCTGTACACCTACAAAGGCGGCAAACGCACGCGCATGGACGTGATCCGCTGAGGGTTACCAGCGGTCGGTGGAAACCAGGTCGCCGAGCTCCGCGCGTCGCGCCCAGCCTTCCAGCTCCAGCATCGGCGCCGGATAGAACTCGGCCACCTGGCCCAGGCACAGGATGGCGATCGGCTTGCCTCCTTCGGGAATACCGAGCAGCTGCGCCAGTTTGCGCGGATCGAACAGCGATACCCAGCCCATCCCCAGGCCTTCGGCGCGCGCCGCCAGCCACATGTTCTGGATCGCGCACGAAACCGAGGCCAGGTCCATTTCGGGCAGCGTGCGGCGGCCGAACACGTGGCGCTCGCGCCCGTCCATCAGGCTCGCCACCAGCACTTCGCCGCAGTCGCGCATGCCTTCGACCTTGAGGCGCATGAATTCGGCGCCGCGCTCGCCCAGGGCATCGGCGGTGGCGATGCGTTCTTCTTCGACCAGCGTGCAGATGCGCTCGCGCAGGTCCGCACTCTTGACGCGGATGAAGCGCCACGGCTGCATCAGCCCGACGCTGGGCGCCTGGTGCGCCGCCGCGAGCAGACGCGCCAGCAGCGCTTCGTCCACCGCACCCGGCACGAAGTGGCGCACGTCGCGCCGCTCGGCGATGGCGCGGTAGACGCCATCGACCTGCTCCTGCCCGAAGCGGTGTTCAGGCATCGCCGTCCGTTTCGCCGGCCTGGTGGAACACCAGCTCTTCGACCTTCTCGCCCTTGCACAGGTGCTGGTCGATGATGCGGTCCATGTTCTCGGGCGTGACGTTGTAGTACCAGGTGCCGTCCGGCTGCACGCACACGATCGGGCCGCCCTTGCAGGCGGCGAAGCAGCTCACGCGGCTGCGCTTGACGCGCAGCGGGCCGCTATTCAGGCCACTGGCCTTGAACTTGTCGCCCAGGCTGTCGAACAGCGCCTGCGAGGCGCCGTCTTCGCTGCATCGCGGGCCGGTGCACACCAGCAGGTGGCGGTGGTAGCTGCCGATTTTCGGCTTTACCGGCTGCGCCGGGGCGTCGGTCTGGGTGGTGTCGATGGTGCTCATGCTTCGCTCTCCTCGCTCGGGACGGCGCTTGGCGCTTCCCATGGTTCGTCCAGGGTGGACTGGATGTAGTCGGCCGGCAGGCGGTAGCGCGCGGCCAGCGTCTCGATGCTGTCGCCGGCCGCATGTTCGGCGGCCAGGTTGTCCAGCCAGCCGAGCAGGCCGGTGGACAGCGAGCGGCCGGCGCGTTCGCCTTCGCGGGTGGCGCCGCCGTCCTGCATGTCGTACTTGTTGGCGTAGCCGCGCGGAGTCACCATCAGGCCGTTGCGGATGAACGTGTTGCTGTTGCCGATCAGGACCGTGCTGAGCATGCCGATGTCGGCTTCCGCCATGCTGTCGAGCGTGGTGAACACGATGTTCTCGCGGCGGCGGTAGGCGCTTTTCACGATCGCCACAGGCGTGTCGGGACGGCGGTGGCGCAGGAACAGGCGCTGCGCTTCGACGATCTGGCGCGTGCGGCGCCCGCTCTTGGGGTTGTAGAGCGCGACCACGAAGTCGGCCATCGCCACCGCGTCCAGGCGGCGCGCGATGGTCGGCCACGGCGTGAGCAGGTCGGACAGCGAGATGGCGCAGAAGTCGTGCGTCAGCGGCGCGCCGACCAGGGCGGCGCAGCTGTTCAGGGCCGAAGCGCCCGGAATGATCTCGACCTGCACCGCGTCGTCCGGCGTCCAGCCGGACTGGAACAGCACCTCGTAGGTAGGTCCGGCCATGCCGTACACGCCGGCGTCGCCGGACGAGATCAGCGCCACCTTCTTGCCGGCGCGCGCGGCTTCCAGTGCGCTGACGGCGCGGTCGAGTTCTTCGGTCATCGACTTGCGGATGATCTCCTTGCCCTCGATCAGGTCGGCCACCAGCTTGATGTAGGTGACGTAGCCAATCACCACGTCGGCTTCGGCGATGGCGTCGCGCGCGCGCTGGGTCATGTGCTCCACGCTGCCGGGGCCGATCCCCACCAGCATGATCTTGCCGGCGCCCGGCGCCTGCACTTCGGTTTCAGTAGTCATCAGTCTTTCCTTGCGATCGAGACGGTGGCGTTGCGGCCGTCCGCGCCCCGGTGTTTGTGTTTTTCGACGACCAATGCGGCCATCGGGGTATCTGGTCCGGCGGCCAGCAGCGCCGCGGCTTCGCTGACCGACGGCGTGCCGGTGTACTTGCGCACCGTCTCCGACGGATTCGGCACCGCCACTTGCGCCAGCTTCTCGGGCGGGTAGAACACCAGCGGCCAGCCATGTTCCTGCGCCAGCGCCAGCAGCGCGGCTTCGTCCTGCTTGATCGTGATCGACGCTGCCATCGCCACCTGCTCCGGACGCGCGCCGGCCTGCACCAGCGCGGCCTGCACCGCTTCGCGCACGGTCACTAAGGCCACGCCGCGGTCGCAGCCCAGGCCGACGGTGAAACTCGTCATACGGTTTCCTGTGGCGGGCGGTACACCACCAGGCGCTCGTGCAATGCGTCCCACTGCTCCTGTGGTACTTCGGCGTGCGTCACCCACAGCACGGCCGCATGCTTATCCAGATCGACATCTTCGAAACGTTCGAAGCGGTGGATGGTGTCGGGCAGTGGCGTCGGGCGGGTCCACCAGTCAGGGCTGCCGGCTTCCTGCACGAAGGCGATCGGCTCGCCGTTGACCACGTGCGCCGAGACGCGCGTAATGTTGATCTTCGGGGCTTCCACGCGCCAGCCCAGGTGGCGGCCGAGGATGTCCACAGGGATGGTGCGGCCGACGTCGGACGCCGTGGTCAGCACCGGCGCGGCGCCGATCAGGTCCGCGATGCGCTCGCTCCATTCGTTGGCGCCGCCAACGTGGCCCGAGAGGACGGGAATCACGTACTGGCCGGCGTCGTCGACCACGATGATGCCCGGGTCTTCGTCCTTGCTGCGCAGGTGCGGCGCGATCAGGCGCACCACGGCGCCGAGCGAGACGAAGAACACGATCTGATCGTAGTCGGCGAACAGCGGCGCGATCTCGTCGCGCAGGGCGCCGTCGTAGGCGCGCACGGGGTTGGCGACGTCGCTGAAGGTGGCTGCGAACTTGGCCGAGGTGCAGATCGCGGCGTCGGGCAGGTCGGCGGCCAGGCGCGCAGCCTGCGCGGCGCCGTGCTTGGTGATGGCGACCAGGCACACGCGCGGCGTATTTGCTACGACCTGGATGGATGGATTGCTCATGCGGTCTCCGTAGGTAGAGGTAATGGGCTGCTTTTCTTGAGGCAGCCCTTGATGCGTTCGCCGCGGATGCGGTGGTTGTGCTTGACGATTAATAGCGACAGGTAGCTGACCTTGGTGCCGCGAAGCAGGAGGATCTCGGCGCCGCTGTAGCGCCGCTCGTCCGGCGCGCCGACGCGTTCGATGAAGTGCGAACCGGCCAGCAGGTCGCGCCGTTCGAGCCACTCGATCAATTCGTCGAGGATCGGCTTCACCTTCATCAAGACCAGCGTGTCGAAGTCGGGCAGCAGGCGCTCGACCGCGCTGACGCCGTACGCGGCCGGCACGATGGCGACCGTGTCGTCCTGCTCGGCGAACGGCACGTCGGCCATGGCGCAGGCAGCGGTGAAGGCGTTGACGCCGGCGACGATCGGGGTGGCGATGCTGTCGTCCAATGCGCGCACGGTGCGCGCCAGGTGGCCGAAGGTGGCGTAGGTGCTGGCGTCGCCCTCGACCAGGAACAGCACGTCGCGGCCGGCGCGCAGCCAGGGCAGCACGGTCTCGGCGGCGCGCAGCCAGGCACGTGCCAGCTTCTCGCCGTCATGGGTCATCGGGAACAGCAGTTGGGTGTGCTCAAGAGGCGGCTCAATGCCGGCGCGCACCACGATGTCGAAGGCGTAGCTCGGCGTCTTGCCGCTGCGCGCCGGATACACCCAGATGGTGTCACGGCGCTGCAATGCTTCCCACGCCGCGCGCGTGATCAGGCCCGGATCGCCGGGGCCGAGCGAGATGCCCCACAGGGTGCCGCTCATTGGGCTTCTCCTTTGCGGGCGCAAACGATCCACACCGGATTCTCGGCCGCCATGCGGTGCATGTGCAGGATCGGTTTGCTGCGCGCGGCCTGCAGTTGCAGCACGTCCCAGCTCACGCCCTGCTCTTGCATCGACTGCAGCGTGGCGGTGGCCGTGGCCAGGTTTTCCAGCGTGACGAAGTTCATCACCAAGGAACCGTTCGGGCGCAGGCGCCCCAGGATCATGGCAATCAGGCCGGCCAGTTCGCCGCCCGAGCCGCCGATGAAGACGGCGTCCGGGTCGGGCCAGGTGTCGAGTCCTTCCGGCGCCTTGGCATGGAACAGGCTGTAGTTGCTGATGCCGAAGGCGGCGTGATTCTGGCCGGCGATGGCGTGATCAAGCTCGTTCTTTTCGGTCGCCCACACGTGGCCGTCCGGGCAAAGGCGTGCCGCTTCCAGACCCACCGAGCCGGAACCGGCGCCGATGTCCCACACCACGCTGTCCTGGCGCAGCTGCATGCGCGCCAGGCTCACCGCGCGCACTTCCTGCTTCGTGATCAGGCCCTTCTCGGGCTGGCGCTGCGCGAACTCGCTGTCCATCAGGCCGAAGCGTACCGGCTTCGCGCTGGCGGTCACGCGCCACAGCAGCACCACGTTCAGGTCGGCGAAGCGCATGCCGGCAGCGTCGTCGGGATTCAGGTCGGCCACCACCCGCTCTTCCGGCTGCAGCAGATTCTCGGCCACCGCCATGTGGAAGTCGCCGGCCAGGCCTTCGGCCTGCAGCAGGCGCGCGATGCGGTCGGGGGAGTTATCGGGGCTGGTCAACACCAGCAAACGCGACTCGCGCCGCAGCGCCTGCGCCAGCGCGTACAAGCCGTGCGTCGGCGCGCTGCCGCGCGTCCATTCGCCGGCATCGCGCGCATGCACCGAGACGATGCGCGCATCCTGCCAGGCCAGGCCGACGCGGGCGCAGGCCAGCTGCAGCGTCGACAGGTTCGGCAGGATGTCGAGCGCATCGACGCACAGGTGCTGCGCCAGGTATGGCGCGATCCCGTGGCACAGCGGGTCGCCGGTGGCCAGCACCACGCAACCGAGGTTGTCGTTGCGCGCGGCGCGCACCCACTCGGGCACTTCCTTCAGGCGCTTGGTCAGGTCGTGGCGCAGCGCGCCCGGCTTGAACTCGCGCTCGAACAGCGCCAGCGTACGCGCGCCGCCGATCACGACGTCGGCATTGCGGATGTAAGCCAGCGCGGTCGGGCTCAGGCTGGCGGCGCCATCGTCGAGCACACCGATCACGCGGCAGGGATTGGGATCTTTCAGCATGGTGTCCATGGCGTTATTGATGGAATGTGTCGGCTTCGGGCAGGTGGTCAATGCCGATGCGGCCCGCGCTTGCCGGGCGCTCCTGCGGCAACGCGGGCAGAGACCACACGTCGGCCACCTGCACGCCGCTGAAGTCGCACACCAGCACGCGCAGCTGGAACGCACGGCCATAGCGGTCGGGCGCGGTCAGTGTGTCGATCGCGGCCTGCGCCAGCGCGTGGTGGAATGCGTCGCCCAGTCCGCGCTCGACCATCAACTCGGCGCCGAAGCGCGCGGTCTCGGCCGCCGCGATGGCGTCGCAGTCTTCCGGCGCGGCGCCGATCTGGCGCGCGATCGCGGCCACCAGGTCGGTATCGACTTCGCTGCGGTTGGCGTGGGTGATGGTCTCGCCCTGCGCGATCTTGGTCAGCTTGCCGACCATGACCGCCAGCACCACCGTCCCGATGCCTTGCGCCACGGCTTCGTCCAATGCGTAGCGCAGGAAGTCGCCCATCTGCACGAAGCAGGCCGACGGCAACTCGGGCCGTTCCGCACGCAGCGCGCCGATGGCGAAGGTCTCCGTGCGCCCGCCGGTGGTCAAGGCCACCACGTCGTGGCCGGTGGTCGCCGCCACCTGCACGCCCTGCACCACGCTGGCGCGCCAGGCGGCGGTCGAATACGGTTTGACGATGCCGGTGGTGCCGAGGATGCTGATGCCGCCCAGGATGCCCAGGCGCGCATTGGTGGTCTTCTTGGCCATGGTCTGGCCGTCCGGCACGCTGACCGTGACTTCGATGCCGTGTTGCTGCAGCAGCGCGGGCGCGGCTTCGCGCAGGTTGTCGGCGATATTGCGGCGCGGGACCGGGTTGATCGCCGGGCCGCCGACTTCCAGGCCCAGGCCGCGCATGGTGACGGTGCCGACGCCGTCGCCGGCGACATAGGTCACTTCGCCGGCCTGGCCGGGCAGCAAACGCAGGTCGACCGTGATGTGGGCGCCGTCGGTGCAATCGGGATCGTCGCCGGCGAACTTGATCACCATCGCGTGGGCGGACTGCGTGTCGCTGCGGCCGTCCTGAACGGCGAAGCGCACCCGGGTACCGTTAGGCAGCAGGCTTTCGATTTCCTCGGGCACGCCCTGGCCGGCCATGCCCAGCACCGCCGCGCGCGCAGCGGCGGCGGCGCAGGCGCCGGTGGTGAAGCCGGTGCGCGTGCCGCGTTCGGCCGCCTTGTCTTTCATGCCCATGGTTGGATGTCCACTTCGTCAGGCAGCCTTTTGTCGTGCCTCGGCCAGCGACAGCAGCGCATGCAGCGCCGCCACCACCAGCGTCGAGCCGCCCTTGCGGCCGCGGATCACGATCCAGGGCACGTCAGGCTGTTCGGCCATCAGGTCTTTCGATTCGGCCGCCGACACGAAACCGACCGGCATGCCGACCACCAGCGCTGGGCGCACGCCCTCTTCGCGGATCAGGCGTACCAGCTCGATCAGCGCGGTCGGCGCATTGCCGATGCCGACGATGGCGCCGTCCAGTAAACCCTTGCGGTGCGCCTTGCGCATCGCCTGCACCGCGCGCGTGGTGTCTTCCAGCTTGGCCGTTTCGATCACGTCGGCGTCGCTGATGAACTGGTAAGTGGACATGCCGAAGTGCGCCAGGCGCGGCTTCGACAGGCCGGAGCAGATCATCTCGACGTCGGCCACGACCGGCGCGCCGCCAGCCAGCATGGCGCGCACGCCTGCCTCCACCGCGTCGGGATGAAAGTCGGTGAGGCCGTTGAAGTCGAAGTCGGCATTCGCGTGGATCATGCGGCGCACGATCGGCCACTGGCCTTCGGTGTAGGCATGCGGGCCGACTTCGGCGTCGATGATGGCGAAGCTGTCATGCTCGATCGCCTGGCCGGCGCGGGTCAGCTGCTCGGTGACGGTGTTAATCGTGCTCATGCCGGCTGCTCCTTGGCGGTATGTGCGTGGTCGTGGTCATGACAGTGATCGTGGCCATGATCGTGTGCGTGGTCGTGGCCATGTGCGTGATCGTGTGCGTGGTCGTGGCCGTGCGCGTGTTCATGGCCATGCGGATGCTCGTGCGCATGCTCCGGCCCGTGCACATGTCCATGATCGTGTGTGTGCGCATGCGAGTGACCATGCCCCATCTCATGGGCGAGCTCACGGTAGCTGCAGCCGTCGCATGGCAGGCGGCTATCCGGTACCCCCGCGCGCAGGTTTTCCACGCGCTCGTCCATCAGCGCGAAGATCTCCTTCTCGAAGCCGAAGTGCTCGCCGCAGAAGAAGCGCACTTGCGGATACTGGCCGCGCAGGTGCTCGACCTGGCGGTGGATGCGCTGCATCAGGGTGCCGGTGTACAGGTAGTACGGCAGCACCACGACCTGGCGCATGCCCAGCAGCACCTGGCGCGCCACCACTTTTTCCAGGCGCGGCCAGGTGATGCCGGTGAAGGCCAGGTCGACCAGTTCATGGTCGCCCTCTTCCATCAGCCAGCGCGCCATCTTGGCCATCTCGCCATTCGCGCCGCGGTCGGACGAGCCGCGTCCCAGCACCACCACGCCGGTGCTGGTCGGATCGGGCATGTCGAGCGCGTTCATCGCCTTGCGCAGGCGGCGCTTGAGGATCGCCAGGATCGGGTCGCACGCGGTCAGGTGCGGCGCCAGCAGGATCTCGGTTTGCGGGCAGGCGGCGCGCGCGCCTTCGATCGCTTCCGGAATCTCCATCTTGACGTGGCCGGCCGCGTTCAGGATCAGCGGCACCACCAGCACCCGGCGCGAGCTGCGCGCGGCAGACAGCAGCGCGGCGTTCATCTCGGGCGGCGCGAACTCGATGAAGCACAGTTCGATGCGCCAGTCGGGACGCTGGGCGCGCCACTGTTCGGTGAATTCGCGGATTTCCTGGTTGCCGGAATCCTCGCGCGACCCGTGGCCGACGATGAGAATGGTGTCGCCGCCGTTGAGTGAAGAAGGCATGAAGTTGACAGGTGATTGCATCGTGGTCGCCGCGCTCATGCGCTGGCCTTTCTGAAACGGTGGGTGAAGGTGGGGTCGTACAGCTTGGAGCGCACCAGGGTTTCCCAGTGCAGCGCGCCCAGCGTCGGGCTGGCGACGATCATCGCCTGGCTGGCCACGCCGGCCTCGCGGCAGCGTGCCTTGATGTCGGCCAGCGTGCCGCGCAGGATTTTTTGCTCGCCCGGCCAGCTGGCCTTGTGCACCACCAGCATCGGCGAGTCTTCTGGCCAGCCGGCTTCCCGCAGCGCCTTCTCGACCTTGTGCATCAGGGTGATCGACAGGAAGATGCAGATCGTGGTGCGGTGCGCGGCCAGGCTGGCCAGGTCTTCGCCTTCCGGCATCGGGGTGCGGCCTTCGACGCGCGTGAGGATCACGGTCTGGGTCACTTCGGGCAGCGTCATCGACTCGCCGGCGGCCGCCATCGAGGCCATCGCCGACGACACGCCCGGCACCACCGCCCATTCGATGCCGGCATCCGTCAAGGGACGCGCCATCTCGATCAGCGCGCCGTACAGGCCCGGGTCGCCGGTCTGCAGGCGCACCACGACCGCGTGGCATCTAGCCTGGTCGATCAGCCAGGCGGTCATCTCTTCCAGTGTCATGTCCTTCGAGTCGCGGATCGCGCAGCCTTCCGGGGCGTACAGGGTGGCGGCGCGGTCGACCAGCGAACCGGCGAACAGCACCGCGCCGGCCTGCGCCAGCAGCTTCTGGCCCTTGACCGTGATGAGTTCCGGGTCGCCCGGGCCGGCGCCGACGAACCAGATCTTGCCTGGGGTCTGCGGGGTCGTTTCTGCCGTCATGTAATCGTCTCTTGTGGATGGGTAGAGCGCAGCGCGTCGAGCACTGCGTCGATGCTGCGTGGCGCCGAGCCGGATTCCAGCACGCCGCGTTCGGCCAGCAGCGCGTGCAGCGCCAGCGCCGCCGGCAGCCGCTGGCCGGCCGCGCGCAACGCGTCTTCCTGGCGCGCCACCTGCTGCGTCGGACCGGACGCGATGCAGCGCCCGTCCGCCATCAGATGGATGCGATCGGCCCAGCGGTAGGCGAAATCGACGTCGTGGGTAGACAGCAGCACGGTGACGCCGCGCGCGGCCAGACGGTCGAGCAGCGCCGCCAGTTCGTGCTGCATCGGCGCGTCCAGGCCCGCCATCGGTTCGTCCAGTAGCAGCACGTCGGGTTCCATCGCCAGCACGCCGGCGATGCAGACGCGCTTCTTCTGGCCGAAGCTCAGGTGGTGTACGGCGCGGCTGCCCTGCCCCTGCAGGCCGACCGCTTCCAGCGCGGACGCCACGCGGGCACGGACAATGGCGGCATCCAGGCCGAGGTTGAGCGGGCCGAAAGAAACGTCCTCCTCGACCTGGGCCGAAAACAGCTGGCGGTCCGGGTTCTGGAACACCAGGCCGACGCGGCGCCGCAATTCGGCCAGTCCTGCGCGGCTGTAGTCGAACGGCTGATCGTCCCAGCGCAGCGTGCCGGCGCTCGGTCGCAGCAAGCCGTTCAGGTGCTGCAGCAAGGTGGTCTTGCCGGCGCCGTTCGCGCCCAGCAGCGCGTGGCGCATGCCGCGTTCGAACGACAGGCTGCAGCCACGCAGGCCGGCACTGCCGTCCGCGAACACGTGGTTCACCGCATCGAGGGCGAGCACAGGATTCATGACAGGCGGTCTCCGATGGCCGGCGCCAGCAGCAACGCTCCGGCCAGTGCCGCGCGCAGGTTCTGCGCACGCGCCTGTGGGAACACCGCCGGCAGGAAGCGCAGCGCGCCTTGGTAGCCGCGCGCGTCGGCCGCCATCTGCAGGGCCGAGGCGCGCTGCCACACCTGCACCGCCATCTGGCCGGCCAACAGGCCCATCGAACGCCAGGCATGGCGCCAGCCGCCATAGCCCAGGCGCGCGCGCTGGGCCTGCACACCATCGTCCCAGGCCTGGCGCAGCACGAACAGCATGCGGTAGCACAGCACCATCAGGTCGAGCAGCAGTTCCGGCGTGCGTACGCGGCGCAGCAGGTTGATGAGGTCAGGCAGCGGCGTGGTGAGCACCAGGCCCAGGAGCGCAGCCAGCACCGTCAGCGAGCGCAAGGCGGTGCGCGCCACCAGATCAAGCGGCGCACCATGCCAGCCCCAGTGCCCGTCCGCGCCGGGACCGGCCAGCATGGCCACGCACGACAACAGCAGGAAGCCGACCGGCGCGATCGCCAGCACCGCATAGGTGCGCAGCGGCACACGCGCGAACAGCAATGCGGTCAACACCAGCATGCAGGCCAGCGCCGCCAGCATTGAGGGGCTGTGCGCGATCCAGGCAGCGCCGATCCCACATAATGCGAACAGCGCCTTGGCCGAAGGCGCGACCGGGCGCCAGCGGCTGGCGTAGGCCGCCGTCTCAATCAGCATGGGACTCCGCAGCTTCACGCCGCACGCGCTCGCGCGTCACCGAGGTGCCGAGCCAGTAGCCGATCACGCCGGCGCCGATCGCCGCCTGCAGCGCGAACAGCAGCGAGGCGATCTCGCCGCTGGCCGGCTCGAACAGCGGCTCGAACCACGGCGTGTAGTGCGGCGCGACGGTGCCGATGGCCTGCTGCGCGCGTTCGTCGGCGCCGCCAAACATGGCCGGCGCCTCGGCGCCCGGTTCGGCCGGCGGCGCGCTGGCGAACCACAGCGGCAGCACGGTGAGCAGCACGATGGCGCTCCAGATCAATACGGTACGCAGCTTCATGCCTTCTTCTCCATCGCCATTACCGGCAGCGCGCGCAGCTCGTGCGCGTTGAAGCGTGCCATGGCATTCACCACCAGCACCGTGAGCAGGCCTTCGCTGATCGCGATCGGCACCTGGGTCAGGCCGAAAATGCCGGCGAACTTGACGAACGATGCGCTGAAGCCGCCGACCGCGTCGGGGAAGGCCCAGGCCAGCTGGATCGAGGTGGTGACGTAGGTGGCGAGGTCACCCAGGCAGGCGGCCAGGAACACCGCCACCGAGCGCGATGCGCCGGCGCCTGCCGCCGCGCGGAACACGCCGTAGGCGACGAACGGGCCGACCACCGCCATCGAGAACACGTTGGCGCCGAGCGTGGTAATGCCGCCGTGCGCCAGCAGCAGCGCCTGGAACAGCAGCACCACGAACCCCACCGGCACCATGGCGGCGGGGCCGAACAGCAGCGCACCGAGGCCGATCCCGGTCGGGTGCGAGCAGCTGCCCGTCACCGACGGCAGCTTGAGGGCGGAAAGAAGAAAAGCGAAAGCGGCGGCGACGCCGAGCAGCATGCGCTGTTCGGGATGCGTGGCCAGCGTGCGGCTGACGCTACGCAGGCCGAAGGCCAGGAAAGGCAAAGAAGCGGCGGCCCAGCCGATGGCGTGCGCCGGCGGCAGGAAACCTTCCATGATATGCATTCGAAACCTCCCGTCGAATGGTCGATAAGGACACCATGCGGGGAGGCGGAAGGACGGTCGACAGGGTTCAGGAGCGCGAAGCCGGCCGACAGCGGCTTCCCGTCACCCCGGGGAATGATGCTGGCGATTCGGGCCGGTATTCTGGCTCGCCTTCATCCTTCTCCGTGCCTTCCCGCCCGGTGTGAACCAGGCAGTGGCGTATCGACGGAGTCGTCAGGCTTACAGCAGCGGGGGCTGCACCGGAATGGCCGCGCGAAGCGGTGTCACCGGTTTCCCGTTTAACGTCATCCCTTGGAAGGATGAACGCACCCAAACGAGCATCTTACACAAGAAACGCGGCCGCCTCAATGCAAGAGTCAGCTTTAGGGTCGACTGTAATTCGGCCCATGAAAAAAGCGCGCCGTGCTGACGCAGGCGCGCTTTCTCGAATCGGGTAACTACTCAGGACATCACTTGGTCGACAGCACCCACTTGACCAGGCTGCGCGCTTCCGCCTCGCTTACCTGCGGGTTGGCCGGCATCGGCACCGGACCCCAGACGCCGGCGCCACCCTTGAGCACTTTCTGCACCAGCTTGTCCTCGGCGCTTTTCTGGCCCGCGTAGCGTTCCGCCACGTCCTTGTACGCCGGGCCGACCAGCTTGGTCTGCACCGTGTGGCAGGTCATGCAGTTCTTGGCCTTCGCCAGGTCGGCCTGTGCGAACGCGCCGCCAGAGGCCAGGGCCGACAACATCACACATAACGACAGCGAGCGCTTCATGAAATTCTCCGTGTTTATCACTGAAGCGATTCTACCTGCAATCCTCAAGCGAACCGCAGACCGATACACTCTGTAACCTGGACGCGGCATTGGTAACACCTGACAGCGGCCCAAACGTCTTTAATTTTCCACAGAGCATCTTCTTGCAGCGGGTTTCTTTGTAAGATAGCAGCTTCGAAGGAGTTTTGAACCATGCGCCTGATCCTGTTCATCGTCGCTCTGGTCGCGTTGCGCGGCTTTGAAGTATGGCGTTTCGCCGACCTGTCATGGTGGTACATCATCGGCCTGATGGTGGTGGCTTTCATCTGGTTCGAGTTCATCGAAAAGATGCTGGGCCTCGACAAGAAGAAGGAGCACGATTTGCAGGACAAGCACCGCAGCGAGCGCGTGAAAAAGTCGCTCGACAAGCGCCGCTGAGCCAATCTCTCTATGTGATACATTGGACGTATCACCGAATCGCGTCCATACGTAGCACATATCAATGCATCCCGAACTGCGCCAGCTGCGCCACTTCGTCACCGTCGCCGAAGAACTGCACTTCGGCCGCGCCGCCCGGCGCCTGCACATGACCCAGCCGCCGCTGTCGCAGAGCATCGCCAACCTGGAAGACCTGCTCGGCGCCCCGCTGTTTCTGCGCAACCGCCGCACCGTCAGCTTGAGCGCCGCCGGCAGCGCCCTGCTGCCCGAGGCACGCCGCATCCTCGAGCAAAGTTCTAGCCTGGTTGAACTGGTGCGGCGCGCCGCCAGCGGCGAAGCGGGCCGCCTGGCGCTGTCGTTCGTCTCCACCGCAGGCCTCGGCCTGCTGCCCGACATGCTGCGCCGCTACCGCGCGGCCTATCCGCAAGTCCAGCTGGTGCTGCAGGAATCGACGTCCGACGTCCAGTTCGAGGAACTGCTGGCCGGCCGCATCGACGCCGGTTTCGTCATCCCCTTGCAGACTGGCGCCCCGGACGCGGCGCTGGACTATCTGAAGGTGCTGGAAGAACCGCTGGTGCTGTGCGCTCCGAGCGGGCTGGATGCGCTGTCTAGGCCAGGCCCGGTGCGCCTGCGCGACCTGCCGCCGCTGCCGCTGGTGATCTTCCCGCGCGCGCTGGCCCCGAGCCTGCACGACGCCATCCTGGCGTGCTTCCGCGCGGCCGGCGTGACGCCCACGATCGGCCAGGAAGCGATCCAGATGCAGACCATCGTCAGCCTGGTCTCCGGCGGCATGGGCTTGGCACTTGTGCCACAATCCGTGTCGAACCTGATGCGGCCGGGCGTAGAATACCGGGCGTTATCGGACCCGACGCCGCTGGCCGAAACCGGCCTGGCCTGGCGCCGCGACAACGATTCGCCCGTCCTCAAGGGATTCCTGGACCTGATAAAGAAAGACTGACTATGCTGATTCACCCGCAGCCGAACCCGATCGCGCTCTCGCTCGGACCGGTGCAGATCCACTGGTATGGCCTGATGTACGTGCTCGCCTTCGCCCTGTTCATCATCCTGGGCCGGGTGCGCATCCGCATGCCGCACGTGGCCGCGCAAGGCTGGACCAGGGACGACCTGGACGACATGCTGTTCTACGGGATGCTGGGCGTGGTGCTGGGCGGCCGTCTGGGTGAGGTGCTGTTCTACCAGCCGCTGTACTTCCTGCAGCATCCGGCCGAGATCTTCATGATCTGGCGCGGCGGCATGTCGTTCCACGGCGGCTTCCTGGGCGTCCTGATCGCGATGGCGCTGTGGGCCCGCAAACGCAAGCGCAACCTGCTCGACGTGTACGACTTCATCGCGCCGCTGGTGCCGCTGGGTTACGCGTGCGGCCGCATGGGCAACTTCATCAACGCCGAACTGCCGGGCCGCCTGGCCGATCCGAGCCTGCCGTGGGCCATGCTGTGGCCGGGCGTGGCGGGGCCGCGCCATCCGTCGCCGCTGTACCAGATGCTGGTGGACGGCATCCTGGTGTTCATCATCCTGTGGCTGTTCGCACGCAAGGCGCGTCCGCGCCTGGCGGTCGGCGCCATGTTCACGCTGCTGTACGGGTGCGCGCGCTTCTTCACCGAGTGGTTCCGCGTGCCGGACTGGGAAACCACCGTGTTCGGCCTGCCGATCACCTCGGGTCAGGTGCTGTCGCTGCCGATGATCGTGGCGGCACTCATCATGCTGGCGTGGGCCTATCGCCAGGCGCCGCGCCAGCCGGTGGCGGCCTGACGGCATTCCCCTGCTGTTTAGTGGGCGAGCGCACAGAGCGCCGCCCACGCCTCCCCGAGAATGGGGCTCCACCCATCGGAGCCCTGAATGGATCACCCTCGACGCAAGCGGCATGTCGGAAAGTGGCTGCTTGCGGCGGCCATCGTGCTCGCAGGCGTGGCCTTCGCCATCATGTGGCGCCCGGCGATCGCGCCGCTGACCGCCGCCCCTTCGTTCGACCAGACCCGCATCGCGCGCGGCGCCAACCTAGCGCGGCTCGGCATGTGTGCCTCGTGCCATACGCCCGACCTGGCCAAGCCGTTCGCCGGCGGCAAGCCGATGGAAACGCCGTTCGGCACCGTCTACAGCACCAACATCACGCCCGACCCCGAAACCGGCATCGGGCGCTGGAGCCCTGACGCTTTTACTCGCTCCATGCGCAAGGGCGTCTCGCGCGACGGCCACCACCTGTATCCGGCCTTCCCCTACAACCATTACACGCGCATGACCCAGGCCGACATCGACGACCTGTACGCGTATTTCATGACGCGCCCCGCCATCCACGCGCCGGCACGCGACAACGACATGACTTTCCCGTTCGGCTTCCGCCCATTGGTCGCGTTCTGGAACGTGCTGTACCTGGACGACACGGCCTGGGAAGCCGATCCGAAGCAGTCCGCCGAATGGAACCGCGGCGCCTACCTGGCCGGCGCGGTGGCCCACTGCGCCGCCTGCCACACCCCGCGCACGATGCTGGGCGGCCCCGACCTGTCGCGGCCGCTCGACGGCGGCGAAGCCGAGGACTGGTACGCCCCGGCCCTGAACGCGCGCGCGCCGTCGCCGCTGCCATGGACGCGCGAACAGCTGCACGCCTATCTGCGCACCGGCATCGCCAACGACCACGCAGTGGCCGGCGGCCCGATGCAGGACGTGGTGATGCACCTGGCGCAGGCCGATGAACGCGACGTCGCCGCGCTGGCCACCTGGACCCATAGCCACCTGGCGCAGGCGCCCGCACGCAGCACCCCGGCGCAGCAGGCCGGATCGCTGCCCGAACCGAAAGCCGACGACCCCGACCTGCAGCGCATGCGCACCGGCTACGCGCTGTACGCCAACTCCTGCGCGCGCTGCCACGACGCCGGCCGCGCGCCGAGCTCCGGCACCGCGCTGCCGCTGCAGAAGGCGGTGGCGCTGTACGACCCCGATCCGCGCAGCCTGATTCACATCGTCGACGACGGCATCCTGCCGCCGGACGGCGAACCGGGACGCTGGATGCCCGGCTACCGCACGATTCTGACCGACGAGCAGACCGGCGCGCTGGCCGCCTACCTGCGCAAGTACGGCGCCGGCCAGCCGGCCTGGCCCGACCTGGACGACGCCGTCCGCAAAGCGAGAGCACCATGACCACCTACCGCCTGCAGGTCAACGGCAAGCAGCACGCCGTCGATCTTGACCCCGATACGCCGCTGCTGTACGTGCTGCGCAACGACCTGGAACTCAATGGCGCCAAGTTCGGCTGCGGCCTGGGTCAGTGCGGCTCGTGCACGGTGCTGGTGGACGGCAAGCCGGCGATGTCGTGCCTGGTGCCGGTGTCGAGCGTCGGCACGCGCGCCGTGCGCACCGTCGAAGAACTCGGCAGCAGCGACAAGCCGGGCGTGCTGCAGCAAGCCTTCATCGACGAGCAGGCGGCGCAGTGCGGCTACTGCATCGCCGGCATGATCATGCAGGCCAGCGCCCTGCTCGAGCGTACGCCCCGGCCGACCGACGCCCAGATCCGCGCCCACATGTCACCGAACCTGTGCCGCTGCGGCACCCACATGCGCATCCTGCGCGCGGTGCGGCGCGCGGCCGACGTGCTGGCCAGGACCCCAGGCGGAGCGCAGCGATGAGCGAACAGGTGCCCTGCAATGCAGGCCGACGCCGCTTCATTGCGGCCGGCGGCGCACTGACACTGTCGTTCGCGATGCCGGCGTGGCCGGCATCCGGCGAACTGCCGAAAAGCCTGGACAAGACCCCGTGGCTCGACGCCTGGATCCGCATCGGCGCCGATGAACGCATCACCGTCTTCACCGGCAAGGTCGAACTGGGACAAGGCATCAAGACCGCCCTGCTGCAGGTGGCGGCCGACGAATTGCGCTTGCCCGTCGGCCGCCTGCTTCTGGTGACCGCCGACACCGAACGTACACCGGACGAAGGCCTCACCGCCGGCAGCAATTCGATGAAGGACAGCGGCACCGCGCTGCGCCACGCGGCCGGCCAGGTGCGTGC
This sequence comes from Massilia sp., assembly GCF_031995545.1. GTDB lineage: Bacteria > Pseudomonadota > Gammaproteobacteria > Burkholderiales > Burkholderiaceae_D > Telluria. Next base: position 54,658 of record NZ_DAMAGA010000005.1, on the reverse strand, counting down.
GCGTTTGACTGAACTGGCGGCGACGCGCCTCTCGGTCCCGGCGGCCATGCTGGCGCTAAAGGACGGCGCCTTCGTCGCGCCGGGCGGCGGCCGCGTCACCTTCGGTCAGCTGGTCACGGGCCAGGAGCTGCACGTGCGCGCCACGCCCGATCCGGCGCCGCCGGCACCGGGCCCGAAAACCGCGATCGGCAAATCGGTACCGCGCGTCGACATTCCCCCGAAGCTCACCGGCGGACGCGCCTATATCCAGGACCTGCGCCTGCCGCAGATGGTGCACGCGCGCGTGGTGCGTCCGCCGTCGCAGGCGGCGCGCCTGATCGAGGTCGACAGCGCCGCCGTGATGCGCCTGCCGGGCGTATTGAAAGTGGTGCGCGACGGCCGCTTCCTGGCCGTGATCGCGGATGGCGAATACCGCGCCGTGAAAGCCGCCACCGCGCTGGCGCGCGCCGCGCGCTGGGAGACGCCGGCGTCGCTGCCGAAGCACCCCGACATCGCCTCGCTGGTGCGCGCCCAGCCGGCGCAACCTTATCCGATCCTGGAACGCGGCGCACCCGGCACTCCCGGCAAGACCCTGCGCGCGACCTATACCCGCCCGTTCCAGCTGCACGGCTCGATCGGCCCGTCGTGCGCGGTGGCGCAATTCATTGACGGGCGCTACACCGTGTGGACCCATTCGCAGGGCGTGTTCCCGCTGCGCGGCGCGCTGGCCGAACTGCTGGGCGTAAAGGACGGCACGATCCGCTGCATCCACCTCGAAGGCGCCGGCTGCTACGGCCACAATGGCGCCGACGATGTCGCGGCCGACGCCGCTCTGCTGGCGCGCGCCCTGCCCGGCCGGCCGGTGCGGGTGCAGTGGATGCGCGAGGAAGAACATGCATGGGAGCCGCTCGGCGCGGCGATGGTGGTCGACGTCGCCGCCACGCTGGGCCTGGATGGCCGCATCGCCGACTGGCAGTACGCGGTGCTGACGCCGTCGCACAACCAGCGTCCCGGCAAGGCCGGCAACCTGCTGGCCGCGACGCACCTGGCCAGGCCATTCACGCCGCCGGTGCCGAAACCGAGCCCGCAGCCGGAAGGCAGCGGCGACCGTAATGCGATTCCGTACTACGCGATCCCCAACGCGCGCGTGACGCACCACTTCCAGCCGCAGGCGATCCTGCGCACCTCGGCCCTGCGCGGCCTGGGCGCCTACTGCAATGTGTTCGCGATCGAGAGCTTCATGGACGAACTGGCGCGCGCCGCGAATGCCGACCCGGTCGAGTTCCGGCTGCGCCATCTGAGCGACCCACGCGCGATCGACGTGGTCAAGCTGGCGGCTTCCAAATTCGGCTGGAGCAGCTACCGCCGCCCACAGGGCACTACCCGGCGCGGACGCGGCTTCGCTTTTGCGCGCTACAAGAATCTGCTGGCCTACTGCGCGCTGGCGGTCGAAGTCGAGGTGGCGCTGGAGACCGGCCTGGTGCGCATCGTGCGCGCGCAGGCGGCGGTCGATTGCGGCGAGATCGTCAACCCGGACGGCGTGCGCAACCAGATCGAAGGGGGCATCGTGCAATCGACCAGCTGGACGCTGCTCGAAAAGGTGCGCTACGACGAACAGAAGGTGCTGACCGTCGACTGGGCCTCGTACCCGATCCTGCGCTTCACCCAGGTGCCGGACACGGTCGGCGTGCACCTGATCGACCGCCCCGGCCAGCCGTTCCTGGGCACCGGCGAAGCGGCGCAGGGCCCGGCCGCGGCGGCGATTGCGAATGCGGTGTTCGATGCCTGCGGCCTGCGCATGCGCGACCTGCCGCTGGACCGCCAGCGCATGCGGCGCGCCTAGCACTGCAGGTATAGTAGCGAGCTACATGTGCGTCGCCTGCACCGGGCGATGACAATATTCGAGGACACCGTTTGAACGCCATCCTGCCGACGCTGCTGGCCGCAGCACTGCTCGCCGTTTCCACCCCATCCCCCGCACAGCCGGACGCCGCGTCGCCATCGGCGCCGCGCTGGTCGCGCGTGGCCGACGCCAGCCTGGCGCGCCAGGAAATCTATCCGGCCGTCCTTGATGGCAGGATTTATGTGGCGGGCGGCATCCTGTCCGATGCGCCAGGTTTTACCGCGTACGTCGAAGCCTACGATGCGGCAGCGAACACGTGGCGCAAGCTGTCGCCGCTGCCCGAAGGCCGGCACCACATCGCGCTGGCCGCCGCCGGCGGCAAGGTCTACGGCATCGGCGGCTTCTCCGGCGCGATTCCCGACTGGCGCGCGCACGCCACGGTGTTCGTCTACGATCCGAAACTCGATCGCTGGACGCCGGGCCCCGCCCTGCCGCAGCCACGCGCCGAAGGCGTGGTGGCGGCCATCGGCGACAGGATCTATCTGATCGGCGGCCGCATGCCGGCCAGCGCGGATGCGGTCCACATCAGCCAGCACGCCGACACCAATCGCGGCGAAGTGCTGGACGTGCGCTCCGGCCAGTGGAAGCGCATCGCCGATGCGCCGACTGCGCGCAACAGCGCCGCCGCAGCGGTCATCGGCAACAAGATCTACGTGGTGGGTGGCCGCCAGATGGTGGTGCAGCCGAATGGCGGTCAACGTCCGGTGAATGTAGCGACCCTGGAAGTGTATGACCCTGCCCTTGACCGCTGGGAAACCAAGTCACCGATGCCGCTGGCCCAGGGCGGCCTGGCGGCGGCTTCCCATGATGGGCGCCTGTACGCCTTTGGCGGCGAACAGTTCGTGCCGGAGCGGAAGGTGTTCGCCGAAGCCTGGGTCTACGATCCGGCGTCGGACCGCTGGTCGGCCCTGCCGCCGATGCCGACGCCACGCCATGGACACGGCACGGCCGTCGTCGGCAACCGGATCTTCCTGATGGGCGGTGGCGAGAAGGTCGGCGTGGCTGCCAGCCGCGCACACGAAGCGCTCGACATCCCGGCGCAGTGACCGCAACTGGCGTTCCTAGTTGACCGCCTTCCAGAACATGTACGCCGCCAGCGCATACAGGATCACCGCGAAGATGCGCTGCAGCTGCCGCACCGGCATCTTGTGCGCGGCGCGTGCGCCGAGCGGCGCCATGACGACGCTGGCGGCCACGATGATCGCCAGCGCCGGCAGGTAGATGAAGCCAAGGGACCACGCCGGCAGTCCCGGCTCGCCCCAGCCGTAATAGATGTTCGACAGCGTGCCCGAGAGCGCGATGGGAAAGCCCAGCGCCGCACTGGTGGCCACCGCATTGTGAATGCGCACATTACAGCGCGTCATGAACGGCACCGAGACGAAGCCGCCGCCGGCGCCGACCAGGCCCGAGAGGACGCCGATGAAACCGCCCATCGCGAACATGCCGCCCTTGCCGGGCAGCTCGCGCGCCGCCGCCGGTTTTTTCCCGATCAGCATCTGGGTCGCCGAGTAGGCGACGAAGCAGCCGAAGAACGTCGCCAGCACGGCGGTGTCCATCTGCTTGCCGATCCAGGGACCGATCCAGGAACCGATCAGAATGCCGGGCGCCAGCAGCTTGACCACGGGCCACAGTACCGCGCCGTGCTTGTGATGCGCGCGCACCGACGACATCGAGGTGAACAGGATCACGCCGAGCGCAGTGGCGATCGCCATGTGCACCACCAGCGAATCGGGGAAGCCGCGCGCGGTGAAGATCATGGTGATGAACGGCACCAGCACCATGCCGCCGCCGATGCCGAGCAGGCCGGCCGCGAAGCCGCCGAAGGTACCCATTGCCAGCAATGCCAGGATCAGGAGCGGGTCCATCACGCCTCCTTGCCGCGCACCAGCGCGACCACTGCGTTCCACTCGCCTTCGGTCACCGGCGACACCGACAGCCGGCTGCCCTTCTGCAGCAGCACCATGTCTTCCAGCGCCGCGATGGCACGCATCTCGGACAGCGGCAGGTAGCGTCCCTGTTCGACTGCGCGCACATCGACCGAGATCCAGCGCGGCGTTTCCTGCGTGGCCTTGGGGTCGTGGTACTTGCTGGCGGGGTCGAACTGGGTGGCGTCGGGATACGGGCCGCTGGCGACTTCGGCGATGCCGGCGACGCCGGGCACCGCGCAGCTGGAGTGATAGAACAGGACGCCGTCGCCGGCCGACATGGCGTCGCGCATGAAGTTGCGGGCCTGGTAGTTGCGCACGCCGTACCAGGACACGGTCTGCCGCGGCGCGGCCAGGACGTCGTCGAAGCTGACGTCGTCCGGTTCGGATTTCATTAACCAATAGCGCATCGCGCCTCTCTTTCGTACATCGTGCTGCGGACAGGCATAAAAAAAAGCGGCTGCGTACAGAGTGCGCAACCGCTTGTGTGTTCATGCCCCGCATGTGCCGTTTTTGCCGGCATCCTGAACCAAAACGGTTCAAGGCGGTCACGGTCAGATCAATTTCGGGTTCGTCGGACTAGCGACGCTCACGCCCATCGAACTTGTTCCACGACCTATGCGTAAGAATGGTTCAAGGAATATATGGCAAATCTCGAACACCGCAGGGTAGAGCGCAGTTTACTCTTTTGTTCCGTCCTGTCAAACGGATTCGGGCTCACCCGAACTTTTAAACCAGATTTTCCTGCGGCGAAAGAACCTTGTCCAGGACGGCATGCATCGACTCGAGTTTTTGCTTGACCTCGAGAATCGACAGGTCCGACAACGGCCCTTGCGGCGACTTGACCGATAAAAATTCCGCGGCGACGCTGAGCGCGGCCATGACGGCGATGCGGTCGGTGCCCTTGACCTTGCCCGAATCGCGCAGGGTGCACATCTTGCCGTCGAGGTAGCTCACCGCTTCGCGCAAGGTACGCTCTTCGCCGGGGCGGCAGGCCAGGCGGTATGACATGCCCATGATGGTGACGTCGAGATGGATCATCGCGCGGCCTCGCTGTTGTTCGCGCCGTTGTTCGCGCCGTTGTTCGAAGTGGTACCGGCAGCAGTATCGGCGGCGTCGGCGGCGGCGCCCTCGCCTTCCGCTTCCTCGCCCGGCGGCTTGGGCAGCTCGTCGAGCATGGCCTCGATGCGCTGCTGGGCCGCGAACAGGCGTTCCTTGAACGACAGGTTCTCGGCGCTGAGCAGGGTGTTGGCCTGGCGCAGCAGATAGTTCTCGGCGCGCAGCGACTGGGTCAGCTGGGCGAGCCGGTCGATTTTGTCTGAGAGGTCTTGGAATTCGGAAATCATTCGACACTATAGGATCGAGATGGTTTTTCCGTCAATCGAATCACGTTACCGGACCCGGACTTCCACGGTCGCTCGGGACAGGCGTGCGGCATGAAAGTCCCAGCCAGTGTACTCTGCCCGGCTCTTGCCAATACGTTCATGTCGTGGCGAAGCTTTCCACTATATATTGTGCAAGATCCAACAAAACGATTGATCCAACTCAAATGCCCCAGCTAATTTAGCAATATTGCAGCTTGAAATGGCAATTTATCGTCCCTATAATTAGCACTCGTTAGTAGAGAGTGCTAACAACTCTTTGCAGCCGGCGCAGCGTTTCGAAGTTGCTGCGACGGTGTCAAAAAACGCTAGTCAATCCATTGAATATTAAGGAGTTTTGCATGAACCTTCGTCCTCTGCACGATCGCGTTATCGTGAAGCGCCTCGACCAGGAAACCAAAACTGCGTCCGGCCTGATCATCCCTGATGCCGCGGCAGAAAAACCGGACCAGGGCGAAGTCCTCGCCGTTGGTAACGGTAAAGTGCAAGACAACGGCCAGGTCCGTCCGCTGGAAGTCAAAGTCGGCGACCGCGTGCTGTTCGGCAAATACTCGGGCCAGGCCGTCAAGGTCAACGGCGAAGAGCTGCTGGTGATGCGCGAAGAAGACATCATGGCCGTCGTGGCGCAGTAATTCCCTGACCTCATTCACGAAATTCGGAGAAATAACAAATGGCAGCTAAAGAAGTAGTGTTCGGCGACGCAGCGCGCGCCAAGATGGTCGAAGGCGTCAACATCCTGGCCAACGCGGTCAAGGTGACCCTGGGCCCGAAAGGCCGCAACGTCGTGCTGGAGCGCTCGTTCGGCGCCCCGACCGTCACCAAGGACGGTGTCTCGGTCGCGAAAGAAGTCGAACTGAAAGACAAGCTCCAGAACATGGGCGCGCAGATGGTCAAGGAAGTCGCTTCCAAAACCAGCGACAACGCCGGTGACGGCACCACCACCGCAACCGTGCTGGCACAAGCCATCGTGCGCGAAGGCATGAAGTTCGTTGCCGCCGGCATGAACCCGATGGACCTGAAGCGCGGCATCGACAAGGCCGTCGCAGCGACCGTCGAAGAACTGAAGAAGATCGCCAAGCCGACCACCACTACCAAGGAAATCGCGCAAGTCGGCGCCATTTCGGCCAACTCGGAAACCTCGATCGGCGAGCGTATCGCCGAGGCGATGGAAAAAGTCGGCAAGGAAGGCGTCATCACCGTGGAAGACGGCAAGTCGCTGAACGACGAGCTGGACATCGTGGAAGGCATGCAGTTCGACCGCGGCTACCTGTCGCCCTACTTCATCAACAACCCGGACAAGCAAGTCGCCGTGCACGAACAGCCGTTCATCCTGCTGTGCGACAAGAAGATCTCGAACATCCGTGACCTGCTGCCGGTGCTGGAGCAAGTCGCCAAGGCCGGCCGTCCGCTGGTGATCGTCGCCGAAGACATCGAAGGCGAAGCGCTGGCGACCCTGGTGGTCAACAACATCCGTGGCATCCTGAAGACCGTCGCCGTCAAGGCACCTGGCTTCGGCGACCGCCGCAAGGCCATGCTGGAAGACATCGCCATCCTGACCGGTGGCCAGGTCATCGCCGAAGAAGTCGGCCTGACCCTGGAAAAAGTCACCCTGGCGGAACTGGGCCAGGCTGCACGCGTCGAAGTCGGCAAGGAAAACACCATCATCATCGACGGCGCCGGCCAGGCTGAATCGATCGAGGGCCGCGTCAAGATGATCCGCACCCAGATCGAAGAAGCGACCTCGGACTACGACCGCGAAAAACTGCAAGAGCGCGTGGCCAAGCTGGCCGGCGGCGTTGCCGTGATCCGCGTCGGTGCAGCCACCGAAGTCGAGATGAAAGAGAAGAAGGCCCGCGTCGAAGACGCGCTGCACGCAACCCGCGCAGCCGTCGAAGAAGGCATCGTGCCAGGCGGCGGCGTCGCTCTGCTGCGCGCCCGCGCTTCGCTGGACATCAAGGGTGACAACCCTGACCAGGAAGCCGGTATCAAGATCGTCCTGCGCGCGATGGAAGAGCCGCTGCGCATGATCGTCCAGAACGCCGGCGACGAGCCGTCGGTCGTGGTCGCTGCAGTCCTGGCCGGCACCGGTAACTACGGTTACAACGCAGGCAACGGCACCTACGGCGACATGGTCGAAATGGGCGTGCTCGATCCTGCCAAGGTCACCCGCTCGGCCCTGCAAAATGCAGCGTCGATCGCCGGCCTGATGCTGACCACCGACTGCATGATCTCGGAAGTCGTCGAAGACAAGCCGGCCGGCGGTATGGGCGGCATGGGCGGTATGGGTGGCATGGGCGGCATGGACGGCATGATGTAATCTGCCGGGCCACGGCCCTGCCTGAAAACCGGTGCGGCGCCACGCGGCGCACCGGTCTTTCAAGCCAAACAAAAAGCCCGCGAGGTTCACGCCTCGCGGGCTTTTTGTCGTCCGGCGGTCAGGCCGCGGTCGTGCGGCCTTGGTGTTTCAATGCTGCGCGCGCGACCCTTTGCGGCGCAGCCACAGCATCGCCGCCACCGCGGCACCCGCCAGCCACAGCGTGCCGGGCTCGGGTACTTCGGTCGGTGCGGCCGGGAGCTCGGCGTTGCCCGGGGTGGACGGTGCGCCCGGAGTACCCGGCGTTTGCGGCGGCACCTCGGGACCGGATTCCGGATGCGGCGTCGATGGCTGGCCGCCGGAACCGGTGCCGTCCTTGCTGTCGCCGCCGTTGCCGTTGCCAGTATTGCCGGTACCAGGGCCTCCGGTTCCGCCGTTGCCGCCCGTCGCAGGGCCGCCTGCGCCACCATTACCGCCGGTGCCGGTGCCGGTGCCGCCATTGCCGGTGCCCGGCGTGGCTGGATCGCCGGTAGCGGGTGCGGTCGATGGATCGCCACCGGCCGGCGTACCGGCACCGCCCGTCGCGGGCGCGCTGGCGTCGCCCGGCGCCTGGGAAGTGTCGCCGCCGCTGCCGGTCGACCCGCTGCCGGAAGAACCGATGGCTGGCGTTGCAGCCGCGTCCCCTTCCGAGGCGCTGCTCTGCGCCGTGCGGCTGATCCGGTTGCCGGTGCTCAGGTCATACAGGGCCGAGCGGTCGGCCTGCGGCACTGACGGCGTGGCCGAGCGCATGCTGGCCAGTGCCGCTGCCGGCTGCACCAGGCCGGCGCCATCCGGGAAGTAGCCAAGCGGGTAGCGCGAACCGCTGCCGCCGCCATCGCCATCGACCCCGGCCGACGCGGCCAGGAACATGCCCTGTTCGCCGCTGGCAGCGGCGAGCACGGTGTCGAGTTCTTCTTCGCTCGGGCCATGGGCTTCGACGGGAAACTGGGGCGTGTCCGAAATGCGGTTGGCGCAGCGCGCGCGCATTTCGTTGCTGCCGTCGGACAGCAGCGTTTCGCCCTGCGCCAGCATGACTTTTTTCGCGGTCCAGAACACCTGGTCGCCCTTGCGGTACGACACGTGCACGGCGCGCGGCTTGGTCACGGTGACTTCCCTGGCCTTGTCGGCATCGAAGTTGGCATAGTGCGCCGCTACCACCCGGTCCGCCCGGATGACGCGCTTGAGTTCCGCGGCGCCGGAGACGCCGCCGGGAATGATCGAGTACGGATAGACACGGCGCGGTGAGGCGGCACCTTGCGCGGCCGATCCCGCACCGATGACCGGCGCCGCCGCCAGCGCCAGGCCGGCGCTGCTGCTCACCCGTTGCTCGTCGTGCGATGCAGCCAACTCCGGGAGCATGAGCGCAGCGACACCGGCCGCAACCCCGAACACGGCCAGCGTGCCGAGGCGTTTCTGACGCCGGGAGGATTTTTCCAAACGGCGGGTATAGGCGGTGCGAAAATCCATTGCAGAGCTGAAGTAGGAGTGATCCTACAGGATAGCAGTATTTCTAATAGTAAATTGCCGCCCCATAACAAATAAGCGCCAATCCGTGGCGCAAATGTTGAATTTGTTTCCACATGGAAAATCTACAAACGCATTTGTGGTGGTTTCCATGACAACGCGGCATCGCATGACCGGGCGACTGACGCAGCCTACCGCCAATCCGTAGGGACATGCCAAGTTGCTGCTCAAACACGCATGGTTTAGTATGACCGCCTTACCTCACGAGGCATTCCATGTTCTCACGCGCCGCTGTCCGTCCTTCCCTGCGCCTGCTCGCCGCCACCCTTGCGCTGTCGTGCGCGTTCGCAGGCTGCAAGCGCGCCGAACGCGAGACGCCCAAGCCTGCGCCGGCAGCGCCGGCCGTGGCCGACATACCGGTGCAGACCAGGGACCAGGCCATGGCGGCGCTGCTGGCCCTGCCCGAATTGCAGGCCTGGTCGAAACAGATCGAAACCCGTTCGCGCGGCAAGGCGCACGGCGCCGTGATCGAAGACGATCCGGTGCCGCGCGAGATCAATGGCAAGAAGTATTACCAGCTCAGTTTTGTCGAAGACCGTGTGCAGGATGTGCAGCGGCGCGAGAGCTTCCTGGTAGCGCAGGAGGGAGGCGAGATTCTGGTGGAGGATACGGATACCGATACGCTGCTGAGTTTGCAGGAGTGGCGCCGTACGATCGAACGGGTCGACCTCAAGAGCGCCAACTGAGCTAGCCGATCGTCCGTCCGAACCTGGCGCCGAATGCGGCCAACCGCGCCGGATCGAAGGCGCCGACGATGTTCGGATATTTGAAGCCGCCGACCACGTGGGAAAACATGACGTGATATGCCTCGTCGCCATCGTGCAGGTTGCGGATATCGTCCAGATCCACCGCATACAGGCAGGGAAAGACGCTGCGCAGGAAGTCGAGGAAATCCGGCACCGAGGTGCGCTGCAGGACATTCAGGCACCAGTGATTCAATTCCAGCGTGACCGTCGGCTCGAAAACCGCCAGCGTCTTGCGCAAGCCCTCGATGACGTCGCGCTCGAAACCTTCGACATCGATCTTGATGAAGTCCACCGCATCGATGCCGGCCCGGCTCAGGAAGTCGTCGCCACGGGCGATCTCGATGGGTTCCACCTGATGGCCGGCCGACGCCCTGGTCTGGTTCGAGACGAATCCGCCTGAGCGGTTGTTCGCCGAAAACGTCAGTTCGAACCGGCCAGGGGTTTTGCCCAACCCGATATTGTGAAGCGAGACATTGTCCAGCCCGGCCGCCGTGACGTTCTTGTCGAGCAGCCGATAAGTGGTCGGAGACGGTTCGAAGCTGAAAACCTGGCGGGCGCGGCTGCCGAACAGGATCGATGTGCATCCGATATTGGCGCCGATGTCGAGCACGATATCGGATGGCGTGAGCAGCGTATCGAACAACTCGACCATGTGCGGCTCGAAGGCCCCCTGGATGTGTTCGAGATAATCATCATCGGACTCGATGCGATAAGGCTTGCCGCCGATGTCGGTGATGACATGGCGGACAGCATCGCCGTCGGCCTGGATGATGCGTTGCGTCTCGTTGTCTTCCAGCTGAGAGCGCGCCGCGGGAACGGCATGCGGCGGGTTCATGCTGCGCTTGATACGGTCCATCAATCTCTTCACGGATATTCTCCTTGACTAGCTGTGGTTTGCTCACCGATATTCCGGTGCCGATCCAATCAAGAGTAGCATATGGAAGAGAACTGACAGTCCGATTTTTCTCGATCGTCGCTGAACCAGATCGATCGCGCCGGCTGCCCGGCGCGCGGGTGCGGGCCGGACAGCCGCCAGGAGATGCGGCCTGCAGCGGCGCCTGCATCGGTTCTGCTTATATTGCGGACACAGTGCCGAACCAGGCGCCATAGGCCGGCAGCGTCACCCGTCCGCCTGCAGCGCTGCCGGCCAACCCCTCGACCTGCAGCCCGGTCGCGTCTGCGCTGGCAGGCCAGTCGAAGCTGACTTCTTGATGCGACAGATTGAAGGCCGCCAGCACACTGGCCTCCCCTTCCAGATCGCGCCGCAGCGCCAGTGCCGGTTCCGGCGCGTCGAAGAAGGCGATCTCGCCGTGCGTCAGCTGCGGCAGGGTGCGGCGCAGTGCGATGAAGCGGCGCTGGAAATTCAGCATCGATTCGGGATCCCGGTCCTGCACGTCGACTGCGGCGGCGGCGTGCGACGGCTCCACCGGCAGCCATGGCGTGCCTTCGGTGAAGCCCGCGTGCGGCGCATCGGCCTGCCACGGCATCGGCGTGCGGCAGCCGTCGCGGCCCTTGAACTCGGGCCAGAAGGTCTTGCCGTACGGATCCTGCAGCAGTTCGAACGGCACGTCGGCTTCGGTCAGTGCCAGCTCGTCGCCCTGGTACAGGCACGGCGTGCCTTTCAGCGACAGCTGCATCGCCAGCACCAGCTTGGCCAGCGCAGGACGCGCCGGCGTCGCACCGGCATTGCCCCAGCGCGTCATCACGCGGATCGCATCGTGGTTACCCACCGACCACGAGGCCCAGCCTTCCTGCACGCGGCGCTCGAAATCCTCGACCTGGGTGCGGATATGCTGCGCCGTGAACACCGGCGTCAGGAAGTTGAAGCTGTAGCACATGTGCAGCTTGTTCCCGCCCGCCATGTACTCGTTCATCTGGGCCAGCGCGTCGTCCGAACTGATCTCGCCGATCGAGACCGCGCCGAATTCGTCCAGCTGGGCGCGCAGGCGCTCCATGAAGGCGATGTTCTCGGGCTGGGTCTTGTCGTAGATGTGGGCCTGCATGCCGTACGGGTTCACGTCGGTCACGGTCGAGGTGTCACGCACCAGCGCCGGCGGATTGCTGCGCAGCTGGCGGTCGTGGAAGTGGAACACGCAGGCGTCCATGCGCACGCCGTCCACGCCGCGCTCGAGCCAGAAGCGCTGCGCATCGAGGTGCGCCTGCTGCACCAGCGGATTATGGAAGTTCAGCTGCGGCTGGCTCACCAGGAAGTTGTGCATGTAGTACTGCTTGCGGCGCGTATCCCACTGCCACGCCGAGCCGCCGAACACCGACAGCCAGTTGTTGGGCGGGTTGCCGTCCGGGAGCGGATCGGCCCACACGTACCAATCGGACTTCGGATTGTCGCGGCTGGCGCGGCTCTCGACGAACCACGGATGCGCTTCCGAGGTATGCGACATCACCTGGTCGATCATGATCTTCAGGCCCAGGCTGTGCGCCCTGGCGATCAGGCGATCGAAGTCGGCCAGGGTGCCGAACAACGGATCGACGTCACAATAATCCGAGATGTCATAACCGAAATCGGCCATCGGCGACTTGAAGAACGGCGACAGCCAGACGATGTCCACGCCCAGCCTCGCGATATAGTCGAGCCGCTCGGTGATGCCGTTCAGGTCGCCGACACCGTCGCCGTTGCTGTCCTGGAAGCTGCGCGGATACACCTGGTAGATGATGGCGTCGCGCCACCAGTGCGGGTTGTCGGTCGTCGGGATCTGGGTCATGGCTGCTCCGGTGTTTTTAAAATTTTAGGCAATATACATGATGCACCAAGGGCTGACAATTGGCTCAAACCGGCAAATCCGACACACATTTCCTTTACTTTCAATCGCTTAGCGTAACGAAAACGTTTCCATTGCGACTGCTTTGTAATTAAACTACGCGCGAATGTATCGCCTTTGTTTCACAGCGATATTTTTATTGCAAAACAAGGCAGCCTCGTCATAGCATCGCGTCTGTTTGCCATTTTCAAGGAACCGGCTCATGACCGATCTCGCCAAACCGACTTCCGGCCGCATGCCGCGCCAGATTCCCTACATCATCGCCAATGAAGGCTGCGAACGCTTCAGCTTCTATGGCATGCGCAATATCCTGACGCCGTTCCTGATCACCACCCTGCTGATGTTCCTGCCGGAAGACATGCGCACCGGTGAAGCCAAGCACGTGTTCCACACCTTCGTGATCGGCGTGTACTTCTTCCCGCTGCTGGGCGGCTGGCTGGCCGACCGTTACTTTGGCAAGTACAACACCGTGTTCTGGCTCAGCCTCGTGTATTGCGCCGGCCACGCCTGCCTGGCCATCTTCGAGGACAACGTCAACGGCTTCTATTTCGGCCTGTTCCTGATCGCGCTCGGCTCGGGCGGCATCAAGCCGCTGGTGGCGTCCTTCGTGGGCGACCAGTTCGACCAGACCAACAAGGACAAGGCGAAAGTCGTGTTCGACGCCTTCTACTGGATCATCAACTTCGGCTCGTTCTTCGCGTCGCTGCTGATGCCGCTGCTGCTGCGCGACTTCGGTCCGGCCTGGGCCTTCGGCGTGCCGGGCATCCTGATGTTCATCGCCACCATGGTGTTTTGGAGCGGCAAGAAGAAATACGTGCACGTGCCGCCGGCGCCTGCCAATCCGCACTCGTTCATGCGCGTGGCGCGCACCGCGCTGCTGGCACGCCGCGACGGCGAAGGCCGTCCGGGCCTGATGGTGGCCGCCATCGGCGCCATCGGCGCGCTGGTGTCGCTGGCGATGATCCCGCAATGGGGCTTCGTGATCGCCGCCTGCATGGCCCTGGTGCTGGTGATGGCCTTCGGCGGCATCGGCGCCTCGATGCAGCTCGATCGCGCGCGCGGCATCCACCCCGACGACGCGGTGGCCGGCGTGCGCGCCGTGCTGCGCATCCTGATCGTGTTCGCGCTGGTGACCCCGTTCTGGTCGCTGTTCGACCAGAAGGCCTCGACCTGGATCGTGCAGGCCAACGCCATGACCACCCAGGTAAGCCTGTTCGGCTGGACCTGGGACGTGATCCCGGCCCAGGTCCAGGCTCTGAACCCGCTGCTGGTGATGCTGCTCATCCCGTTCAACAACTTCGCCCTGTTCCCGATGCTGCGCTCGATCGGCATCGAACCGACGCCGCTGCGCCGCATGACCGCCGGCATCGTGTTCTCGGCCCTGGCCTGGATCGTGGTCGGCTACCTGCAGATGCAACTGGATGCCGGTGACGCCCTGTCGATCGCGTGGCAGATCGCGCCGTATGCGCTGCTGACGCTGGGCGAAGTACTGGTCTCGGCCACCGGCCTCGAATTCGCCTACAGTCAGGCCCCGGCCTCGATGAAGGGCGTGATCATGGCGCTGTGGTACCTGGCCGTGACGGTCGGTAACCTGTGGGTGCTGATCGTGAACGCCAGCGTCAAGAACGAATCGGTGGTGTCGTACATCGAAGGCACTGGCATGGGCGTGATGGCGGCGCAGATGTACTTCTTCGCCGGCTTCGCGCTGCTGTCGGCGCTGGCCTTCGGCTGGTACGCGACGCGCTACAAGATGGTCGACCACTACCGCGGCACCGCTGCCTGATCGTATGAATAAACTACACCTTGCCCTGATCGCGGTCTCGCTGTCCTCGTCCGCCTACGCCGCCGTCCCGCTCGAAGCCTGCGACAGCCCATCGTTCCAGGAAGTCCTGAACGCCTCCGGCGAGACGCTGGACGCGCGCGCGGTCTGGCTCGACCGGCGCCTGGTGCGCTGGCCCGGCGCCGCCCAGGATGGCGCGTTCCGCCTGTACCACTCCCCTACCGGTGCCATCGTCGCCAAACCGGGCAGCAAGGTCGCGGGCGCCGCCGGCTACCTGGCCCTGAACGTCTCCGGCACTGCGGTGCCGAGCGCCGTCGCGACCCGCTTCAAGTATGTCGCTCCCGGCGCCACGCTGGCCGTGAACGACGCCGACCTGGCGCGCCTGCCCGAACTGCACCGCGGCCAGCTGGTACTGGTGCAGGAAGGCGCTGACGGAGTCGTGATCGCCGCCACGCGCCTGCAATCGGCCGGCGCGCTGGACGACCTGTACGCCGCCGCCCAGAACATCCCGGACCTGGGCGCCACCCCGGGCGCCAGACAGACCGGCTTCAAATTGTGGGCGCCGACCGCGCGCCAGGTCGCGCTCTGCACCTACGACAGCGCCACCGGCAAGGCGGGCGCGGTGCAGCAGATGGCACTGGAGCCGAACACCGGCGCCTGGAGCGCCAGCGTGCCGCGCGACCTCTCCGGCACCTATTACAAGTACGCGGTCGATGTGGTGGTCGACGGCGCCGGCCTGGTACGCAATATGGTCACCGACCCGTACTCGGTCAGCCTGAATGCGGATTCGAAGCGCAGCTACGTGGCCGACCTCGACGCGGCCAACCTCAAGCCGCAGGGCTGGGACGCCACCCGCGCGCCGGATACGGTCAAGGCGCAGACCGACATGGCGATCTACGAGCTGCACGTGCGCGACTTCTCGCTGATCGACGGGACTGTACCGGAAGCCAAGCGCGGCAAGTACGGCGCCTTCTCCGAGACCAACTCGAACGGCATGAAGCATCTGCGCGCCCTGGCGAAGGCGGGCCTGACCGACATCCACCTGCTACCGGTGTACGACATCGGCAGCATCCCGGAACTCGGCTGCGCCCTGCCCCAGCCATCCGGCGCGCCGGACGGCGAAACGCAACAAGCTTTGATCCGCAAGACCGCCCACACCGACTGCTTCAACTGGGGCTACGACCCGCAGCACTTCAACGCGGTCGAAGGCAGCTACGCCAGCGACCCGCAGGATGGTGCGCGCCGCATCGTCGAATTCCGGCAAATGGTGATGGACCTGCACAATGCCGGCCTGCGCGTCGGCACCGACGTGGTCTACAACCACACCTTCATCGCCGGCCAGAACGAGAAATCGATCCTGGACCGCGTGGTGCCGGGCTACTATCACCGCCTGAATGCGACGGGTGGCATCGAATCGTCGACCTGCTGCTTCAACACGGCCACCGAGAACACCATGATGGCCAAGCTGATGATCGACTCAAGCGTGCTGTGGACGCGCCACTACAAGATCGATTCATTCCGCTTCGACCTGATGGGCCACCAGCCGCGTTCTGCGATGGAACGCCTGCAACGCGAAGTCGACCGCGCCGCCGGCCGCCATGTGCAGCTGATCGGCGAAGGCTGGAACTTCGGCGAAGTCGCCGACGGCGCGCGCTTCGTGCAGGCCTCGCAGCTGTCATTGAACGGCAGCGGCATCGGCACCTTCAGCGACCGCGCGCGCGACGCCGTGCGCGGCGGTTCGCCCGGCGACTCGGGCGAGACCGTGCTGCGCCAGCAGGGCTACATCAACGGCCTGGTGTACGATCCGAACCGCTTCGGCGGCGGGCGCCAGCACAGCGACCTGCTGAAAGCCGCGGACCTGATCCGAGTCGGCCTGGCCGGCTCGGTACGCGCGTTCCCGATGCAGACCTTCGACGGCCAGACGCGCCGCCTGGAGAGCATCGTCTATGGCGGCAACCAGCCGGCCGGCTACGCTAGAGAACCGGGCGAAGCGGTCAACTACGTCGAGAACCACGACAACCAGACGCTGTACGACATCAACGTGTTGAAGCTCCCGGTGAATACCTCCGCCGCCGAACGTGCGCGGGTGCAGGTGCTGGGCATGGCGATCAACGCCTTCAGCCAGGGCGTGGCCTATTACCACGCCGGCATCGACACCCTGCGTTCCAAGTCGCTCGACCGCAACAGCTTCAATTCGGGCGACTGGTTCAATCGCCTCGACTGGACCTACCAGGACAACTTCTTCGGCACCGGCCTGCCGCCCGCCGACGACAACGCCAAGGACTGGCCGCTGTTCAAGCCGCTGCTGGCGAATGCCGCCCTGAAGCCGGCGCCTGCCGACATCGCCTTCGCGCGCGATGCCTTCCGCGACCTGCTGCAAATCCGCGCCAGCACCACGCTGCTGCGCCTGCGCACCTCGGACGACATCGTCAAGCGCCTGCGCTTCTTCAACACCGGTCCCGGCCAGGTGCCGACGGTGCTGGCGGCATCGATCGACGGCCGCGGCTATCCGGGCGCGCGCTTCGGCAGCCTGACGTACCTGGTCAACGTCGACAAGGCGGCGCGCACGGTCAAGGAAGAGACCCTGCGCGGCAAGCGCCTGCGCCTGCATCCGGTGCATACGGCCAAGAGCGCGGCCGACAAGCGCGCGGCCCAGGCACGCTATGACAGCGCCAGCGGCACGTTCACGATTCCCGCGCGCACCGCCGTGGTGTTCGTGGCCGACTGAGGATCCGGCGCTCGCCAGCGCCATGTCGGACGGACAGGTAGAATCAAGCGTTTCTTCTACCCGACTTCTACCGGATTCCCACCGCATGGCGCGCGACAATATCAGTGACATCCTCGTCTTCCTGGCGGTAGCCCGCGAGCGCAGCTTCACGCGCGCCGCGGCCAAGCTGGGCATGACGCAATCGGCGCTCAGCCACATCGTGCGCGCGCTCGAGTCGCGCATGGGCGTGCGCCTGCTGACGCGCACCACGCGCAGCGTGTCGCCGACCGAGGCCGGCGAACGGCTGCTGCAGAACGTGGCGCCGCGGCTGCAGGAGATCGACGCCGAGATCGCCGCCATCAGCGAATTGGGCGACAAGCCCTCGGGCCTGATCCGCATCACTTCCACCGATCACGTGATCGACAACTTCCTGTGGCCGCGCCTGGCCCCGGTGCTGCCGCAGTATCCCGACATCCAGGTCGAGATCAGCAGCGACTACCGCATGATCGACATCGCCGCCGAGCGCTACGACATCGGCGTGCGCTGGGGCGACCAGGTGGACAAGGACATGATCGCGGTGCGCCTGACGCCCGACATCAAGACCATGATCGTCGGTTCGCCGTCCTACTTCGCGCACCGTCCGGTGCCGACGTCGGTGCAGGACCTCATGAAGCACAACTGCGTGCAGCTGCGCCTGGCCAGCAAGGGCGGCGTGTATGCCTGGGAACTGCTGCAGGAAGGCCGTCCGATCGAAGCGCGCCTGCGCGGCCAGTTCACCTTCAACAGCGTGTACCAGATGCGCAATGCGGCGCTCAGCGGCTCGGGCCTGGCCTATCTGACTGAGGACGTGGTGGGCGACCATGTGCGCGAAGGCCGCCTGGTAAGCGTGATGGAAGACTGGTGCCCGTCCTTCCCCGGCCTGCATGCCTACTACCCGAGCCGGCGCCATTCGTCGCGCGCGCTCGGGCTGGTGATCGACGCGATCCGCTACAAGGGCTGATTCAGGTCGACGCGCGGCCGGCGGCGCGCGCCGCCAGCGCGGCCAGCAGCGCCGCCAGTATCAATACCACGACGGCGGCGCCAAACGTCAGCGCATAACCGCTGGCATCGAACAGCACCCCGCCCACGGTCGCGCCGAGCGCGATCGCCAGCTGCACCACCGCCACCATCAAACCGCCGCCCGCTTCCGCATCCTGCGGCAGCGAACGCGCCAGCCAGGTCCACCAGCCGACCGGCGCCGCGGTGGCGATCAGGCCCCAGCATCCCAGCAGCAGCGCCGTGATCGCGCTCGAGTGGCCGAACGCCAGCAGCGCCACGCCGATTGCCGCCATCAGCAGCGGCATCACCACCAGCGTGCGGTACAGGCCATCCTTCAGGAATGAGCCGATCAACGTGGTGCCGACGAAGCCGGCGACGCCGACCAGCAGCAGCATCAATGACAGCGTCGAGACATCGACCCGCGTTACCGTTTCCAGGAACGGGCGCAGGTAGGTGAACAGCGCGAACTGCCCCATGAACAGCAGGCCGACGCCCGCCATGCCCAGCGCCACCGGCGGGCGCTTGAGCAATGCGAATACGCCGGCGCCACCTGCGGCTTTCTTCGGTGGCATGGCCGGCAGGCTCACGGCCTTCCAGGCCAGGGCGATGGCGGCGAACGGGATCAGGCAGAAGAAGGCGCCGCGCCAGCCGATCACCGCGCCGAGGAAGCTGCCCAGCGGCGCCGCGACCACGGTCGCCAGTGCGTTGCCGCCGTTGAGGATGGCCAGCGCGCGCGGTACCGCGTCCGGCGGCACCAGGCGCATCGCGATCGCGGCCGACATCGACCAGAAGCCGCCGATCGCCACGCCGATGAAGGCGCGGCCGATCATGAACACCGGATAGTTGGGCGCGAAGGCGGCGATGGTGCCGGAGACGATCATCAAGAGCGTCAGCCCGAGCAGCAGCAGCTTGCGGTCCAGGCGTCCGGCCAGCATGGAAATGAACAGGCTGGTGACCAGGGCAAACGCGCCCGAGACCGCGATGGCCTGGCCGGCCTGGCCTTCGGTGATGCGCAGGTCGGAGGCGATCGGCGTGAGCAGGCTGACCGGCATGAATTCGGAAGCGACCAGCACGAAGGCGCCGAGCGACATGGCGAGGACGGCGCCCCAGGCGGCGGGTTGGGCCGGCAGCGTTGCCTGGGTGGTGGATGTTGCAGAGGGTGGAGTCATTATTGTTAGAAAATACGAAGCCATGCCGCTCGCGCGGCAAGAAAAATATCGAAAGTCGGGGGAGAGGAAAAGACGCGTGCGGGATGCTGCAAGACCGCCGTTCCTGCGAATGCGGAAACGGCGGGTTGGAACTGGCCGGACTTACGCCGCCAGCGTCGCGCTGTCGATCACGAAGCGGTACTTCACATCGCCCTTGAGCATGCGCTCATACGCGGTGTTGATCTCTTCCATGCGGATCATCTCGATGTCCGCGACGATGCCATGCTCGGCGCAGAAGTCCAGCATCTCCTGGGTTTCCGGAATCCCGCCGATCATCGAGCCGGCGATCTCGCGCCGCTTCATGATCAGGTTGAACACATTCGGCGACGGGTGCGGCGTGGCCGGCGCGCCGACCAGCACCATGGTGCCGTCGCGCTTGAGCAGCTGCAGCAGCGCGTCCAGGTCGTGCGGGGCGGCGACCGTGTTGACGATCAGGTCGAGCGACTTGGCGTGGGCCGCCATCGCGTCGGCATCCTTCGACACCACCACTTCATGCGCGCCCAGTGCTTCGGCGTCCTTGCGCTTGTTTTCCGAGGTGGTGAACGCCACCACGTGCGCGCCCATCGCGCGCGCCAGCTTGATGCCCATGTGACCCAGGCCGCCGATACCGACGATGCCGACCTTCTTGCCGGGACCGGCGTTCCAGTGGCGCAGTGGCGAATAGGTGGTGATGCCGGCGCACAGCAGCGGCGCGACGGCGGCCAGCTGTTCTTCCGGATGGCGCACGCGCAGCACGTAGCGCTCGTGCACCACGATCTGCTCGGAGTAGCCGCCCAGCGTATGGCCCGGCGCGTCCGGGGTCGGCGAGTTGTAGGTGCCGATCATGTTGTCGCAATAGTTTTCCAGGCCGTCGCCGCAATCCGGGCACTCCTTGCAGCTGTCGACGATGCAGCCGATGCCGACCAGGTCACCGGCCTGGAAGTTCTTGACGTGGGCGCCGACCGCAGAGACGCGGCCGACGATCTCGTGGCCCGGCACGCACGGGTACCTGGTGCCGGCCCATTCGCCGCGCACCTGGTGCAGGTCGGAGTGGCATACGCCGCAAAAGGCGATGTCGATCTGGACGTCGTGCGCGCCGGGCTGGCGGCGGGTGATGTCGATGGGTTCGAGCGGCTGGTCGCCGGCGTGGGCGCCGTAGGCTTTGACGGACATGGATTGCTCCTTCGGATGAGTAGACAGGTTTGAATGGCAGCGGGCGCTGTCCCCATTATCAGGAACAGCGCCCGCGACGAGCTTGCGAACATGGTAACGGCAAACCGGCCCCTGTAACGGGGCCGGATTTACATGGCCCTATGAGCCACGATCATGAGTCGGAACCCGATTACGGTTCCGAACATCATGAAACGGGGCGGCGCTTACGCCACGTCCGGCATCTTGCGCAGCAGCTTATCCAGCGTCACCGGATACTCGCGCACGCGAACGCCGGTGGCGTTGTAGATCGCATTCGCCACCGCCGCGCCGACGCCGCACAGGCCCAGCTCACCGACACCCTTGGCCTTCATCGGCGACGAGTACGGATCGGTCTCGTCGATGAAGATCACTTCCTGGTGCGGGATGTCGGCATGCACCGGTACCTCGTAGCCCGCCAGGTCGTGGTTGACGAAAAAGCCGAGGCGCTTGTCCACCGCCAGCTCTTCCATCAGGGCGCCGCCGACGCCCATGGTCATGGCGCCGATCACCTGGCTGCGCGCGGTCTTCGGGTTCAGGATACGGCCCGCCGCGCACACCGCCAGCATGCGGCGGATGCGGATCTCGGCGGTATCGACGTCGACGCCGACTTCGACGAAGTGGGCGCCGAAGGTCGATTGCTGCCACGTCTTGCCGAGGTCACCGAACTCGATCTTGTCTTCGCCGGTGATGGCGCCGCCGGATGCGATCTGCTTGAGGTCGACCGATTTCCCGCCCGCGCTCACGCTGCCGCCCGTGAACTCGGCCTTGGCCGCATCCAGGCCGGCCTTCTGTGCGATCTGCTCGCGCAGCTTGACGCAGGCCGCATACACGCCGGCGGTCGAGCTGTTGGCGCCCCACTGGCCGCCCGAACCGGCCGCCACCGGATAGTCCGAGTCGCCCAGCAGCACCTTGATGCGCTCGACCGGCAGGCCGAGCATCTCGGCCGCGGTCTGGGCGATGATGGTGTAGCTGCCGGTGCCGATGTCGGTCATGTCGGTTTCCACCGTCACGCTGCCATCGGTTTCCAGGCGCACGCGCGCGGCCGAGGTCATCACGATATTGTTGCGGAAGGCCGAGGCCACGCCCATGCCGACCAGCCAGCGACCGTCGCGCACCGAAGCCGGTTTTTCCTTGCGATTCTTCCAGCCGAATTTGTCGGCGCCGGTGCGCAGGCAATTCACGTAGCGGCGCACCGAGAACTTGCGGCCCGGCTTTTCCGGGTCGACCGTGGTGTCGTTGATGACGCGGAAGGTGACCGGGTCCATCTTCAGTTTTTCGGCCATCTCGTCGATCGCCACTTCCAGCGCCATCATGCCCGGCGCTTCGCCCGGCGCGCGCATCGCGTTCGCTTCCGGCAGATCCAGCTTGGCCAGCTTGAGCTGGGTGAGGCGATCCGCGCCGCGGTACAGCAGGCGGGTCTGCTGAGTCGCCGGTTCCGGTGCGCCCTCGGGCAGGTCGCCCGACCAGCTTTCGTGCGAGATCGCGGTGATGCGGCCTTCGCGGTTGGCGCCCAGGCGGATGCGCTGGATGGTGGCCGGACGGTGGGTGGTGTTGTTCATGATCAGGGCGCGCTGCAGCGCCACCTTGACCGGACGCTTGGCCGCGCGCGCGCCGAGCGCCGCCAGCAGCGCTTCCGAACGCAGGAACAGCTTGCCGCCGAAGCCGCCGCCGATGTACGGCGAGACCAGGCGCACATTGGCTTCCGGGATGCCGAGCGTCTTGGCCATGTCCTTCTTGCCCCAGTTGATCATCTGGTTCGAGGTCCACACGGTGACCTTGTCGCCGTCCCAGCTGGCGATCGACGCGTGCGGTTCCATCATCGCGTGGCTCTGGTCTGGGGTGGTGTAGGTCAGGTCGAGCTTGACCGGCGCCGCCGCGAAGCCCTTCTCGAAGTCGCCGGCTTTCGAGATTGGATCGTGCTTCTCGGGGATGGTGGCCGAATCCTTGGCCGCGGCCAGGTCATAGGCGCCCTGCTCTTTCGCGTACTCGACCTTCACCAGCGAGGCGGCGGCGCGCGCCTGCTCGAAGGTCTCGGCCACCACCAGCGCCACCGCCTGGTGGTAGTGCTGGATCTCGGGGCCGCCCAGCAATCTGGCGGTGTTGAAGTTGCCCTTCTCGAGCTTGCCGGCATTCTCGGCATTGACGATGGCGATCACGCCCGGCGCACGGCGCGCTGCGGCGATATCCATCGACACGATGCGGCCCTTGGCGATGGCGGATCCCACCACATAGCCGTAGGCGGCGTTCGGCGCCGCCTTGTGCTGTTCGTAGGCGTAGGGCGCGAGGCCGGTGGTCTTCAGGGCGCCGTCGATGCGGTCGATCGGTTTGCCGACCACCTGCATGCGGTCGATCGGATTGGTGGTCGCGGGTTTGGTGAATTTCATGGTCAGCCTTTCTTGGCATCGGTCAGCACGGCATTGAGCGTGCGCTGGACCAGGACGACTTTGTACGCATTGTGCTCGTCGGTGCGGGCGTCGGCCAGCAGCTGGGCGGCCGCCGCCTTGGCGCCTTGCGGCAGGGCCGCATCGGCCGCTGCCACGCGCCACGGCTTGTGCGCCACGCCGCCCACGGCGACGCGGCCGCTGCCGTCCGGCTGTACCACCGCCGCTACCGAAATCAGGGCGAAGGCGTACGAGGCGCGGTCGCGCACCTTGCGGTAGTAATGCTTGCCGCCCAGCGGCTTGGGCAGGGTCACCGCGGTGATCAGTTCACCCGGGGCCAGGCTGTTCTCGATGTGCGGGGTATTGCCCGGCAGGCGATAGAAGTCGGCGATCGGGATGGTGCGGCGCGCGCCGTTCGCGTTCACGGTCTCGACGCCGGCGTCGAGCAGCTGCATCGCCACCGCCATGTCGCTCGGATGGGTCGCGATGCAGGCCTGGCTGTGGCCGACGATGGCGTGGCCGCGGGTGAAGCCGCCGATGGCCGAGCAGCCGCTGCCCGGCACGCGCTTGTTGCAGGCCTGGTTGGTGTCGTAGAAGTACGGGCAGCGGGTACGCTGCAGCAGGTTGCCGGCGGTGGTCGCCTTGTTGCGCAGCTGGGCCGAGGCGCCGGCCAGCAGGGCGCGCGACAGCACCGCGTAGTCCTTGCGCACGCGGGCGTCGGCCGCCAGGTCGGCATTGAGCACCAGCGCACCGATGCGCAGGCCGCCCTCTTGCGTCGCTTCGATCTTGTCCAGATCCAGGCCGTTCACGTCGATCAGGTGCGACGGGGTCTCGATCTCGAGCTTCATCAGGTCGAGCAGGTTGGTGCCGCCGGCGATGAAGCGCGCGCCCGGCACGCGTACCGCTGCCGCTGCCGCTTCCTGCGCCGTCTTGGCGCGTTCGTAGGTAAAGGCCCTCATGCTGCACCGCCTTTCGCACCGGCGACGCCGCCCGCCACTTCGGCGATCGCGTCGACGATGTTCGAGTAGGCGCCACATCGACAGATGTTGCCGCTCATGCGCTCGCGGATCTCGTCGACGCTCAGCAGTGGCTTGACGTTCAAGTCGCCGGTGACATGGCTCGGCATGCCCTTGCGGATCTCGTCGAGCACCGACACGGCCGAACAGATCTGGCCCGGGGTACAGTAGCCGCACTGGTAGCCGTCGTGCTTGACGAAGGCGGCCTGCATCGGGTGCAGCTTGTCCGGAGTGCCGAGGCCTTCCACAGTGGTGATCTGGGCGCCGTCGTGCATGATCGCCAGCGACAGGCAGGAATTGATGCGGCGGCCGTCGACGATGACGGTGCAGGCGCCGCACTGGCCCTGGTCGCAGCCCTTCTTGGAGCCGGTCAGGTGCAGGTGCTCGCGCAGCATGTCGAGCAGCGAGGTGCGGGTGTCGAGTTCCATTTCGTGGCGCTGGCCGTTCACGCTCAGCGCGACCTTGGCCTTGACCGGGGCCGGGGTGCTGGCCGGTGCGGCCGCTGCGCCGCCCGGCTGGGCCGAGGCGACGGTCGGCACGGCGGCGGCCGTGGCCGACAGCGCACCGGTGATCAGGACGTTGCGCCTGGTGTGATTGATGTCCTGGGTATCGTCCAGCGTGGGGGCATCCTTGCGGGCATCCATATGTCGCTTCCTTTCAGCTCATGGTCAACAGGCCACGAACGACGGACGCAGTCCGCCATCCCTCGGCCCGACAGGTAAAGAAGCGATGTTAAGTGAAGATCAACTGCGCACTCATGCGTGAATTCGCATGGGCTTATGATGCCAATTCATCAATCGCGGCGATCGATGAATAGGAAGGGGGAGCGGACCCGCCGCCACGGCGGGTCCGAGGGTGGAATACTACCGGATATCAGGCCGCATTATCCAGCGGCAGCAGCTCGGCCATGCGCGCGATGGCGAAGGTATTGCGGCCGGCCGCCTTGGCCTGGTACAGGGCGCGGTCGGCCAGTTCGCCGATGCCCTGGGCGGTCACGCCCGGCGCGTCGGCCAGGCCGATGCCGATCGTGGCGCCGATCCGCAGCGCGTGGCTGCCGGCC
Source organism: Massilia sp. (assembly GCF_031995545.1). Classification (GTDB taxonomy): domain Bacteria; phylum Pseudomonadota; class Gammaproteobacteria; order Burkholderiales; family Burkholderiaceae_D; genus Telluria. Next base: position 29,709 of record NZ_DAMAGA010000005.1, on the reverse strand, counting down.
ATGAACGGTGCTTCCAGCGCCTGCAGGATCTTCTTGGCCACCAGCTCGACGTCGCGCGGCGAGCCGCATTCCTCGAGCAGCACGGTGAATTCGTCGCCGGCCAGGCGCGCCACCAGGTCCGAGCTGCGCACCACGTTGCGCACGCGGCGCGCGAACTCCACCAGCACCATGTCGCCGATCGCGTGGCCATGGGTGTCGTTGATCGCCTTGAAGTGGTCGATGTCGAGGTAGAACAGGGCGAAGCCCTTCTCGCGCGACGGTGCCCGTTCGACCGCGCTCTGCAGGCCGAGCTCGAACTGGCGCCGGTTCGGGATCCCGGTCAGCGCGTCGGTATGCGCCAGCGCATGCAGGTTACGCTCGTGCATGCGCGCCGCGGTGGCGTCGGTGGTCAGGATATAGACCCCGACCACGGCGCCGTCGCGCACGTGTGGCAGGAAGGTCGAGTGCACGATGCGCGCATGCTTCTTGCGGATGATGTCGTGCTCGCACTGCGAGGCCTTGCCCTGCCAGGCGTCGTCGATCGCTTCCTTCTGCGGGCCGTAGTATTCTTCGCCGAAGGCTTCCACCATGGTCAGGCCGACGATCTGCTCGGACGTCTTGCCCAGCCACGACTGGTGCACCACGTTGGCGAAGCCGTAGCGCTGTTCGTGGTCGAGGTAGGCGATCAGCACCGGCAGGTTGTCGGTAATGGTGCGCAGGCGGTTTTCGCTTTCCAGCACGCGGTTGCGCGAGGCGTTCAGTTCGGTGATGTCCTTCATCGCCACCACCGCGCCCAGGGTCTTGCCCTGCGCGCTGCGCAGCGGACGGCCGCTCGCCATCAGGGTGTACGGCGCGCGCCCGGACGGGGCGATCACCATGGCGCCGTTGCGCACCACCTCGCCCTTGAGGGCGCGCACCAGCGGCACTTCGTCCATCGTCATCGCGGTGCGTCCGTCGGCATGGAACAGCGAATAATGCTGCGGCCATTCCGCCGCCGGCACCGCCTTCAGGTCGAAGCCGTGGAATTCGCGCGCGCTGCGGTTGAACAGCGACAGGTTGCCGACCGCGTCGCACGCCACCACGCCGACGTCGATCGATTCCAGCACCGCGTCGAGCAGCTCTTCCTTCTCTTCCATCTGCTGCTGGATGCGGATGCGCTCCGAGATGTCGTTGACGAAGGCGCCGACATAGCGCGCGCCGTTCCAGACGTGGGTTGCCAGCGTCATCTCGATCGTGATCTGGCGCCCGCTGTGCGTCAGCGCCGCCAGTTGCACGCTGCGCGCCAGGTACGGCCCCTCGCCCAGCTCCACCAGGCGCCGCATATTGTCCAGGTGCGCCGCACGCTGCGGCGCCGGCACGATCAGTTCGGCCAGGGGACGGCCCTTGGCCTGCGCCTCGGTCCAGCCGAAGATGCGCTCGGCCGACGGATTCCAGGCCACCACCCGGCCCTCGCTGTCGGCGCCGATGAAGCCGCTGAACGAGGAAGCGATGATGGTGCGGTTCCAGGCTTCGCTCTGGCGCAGCAGGGCTTCGGCCGCCTCGGCCTGGGCCACCTTTTCTTCCAGCTCCGCGGTGCGCGCCGCGATGCGGCCTTCGAGTTCGGTGTTGAGCGACTTGAGCGCCTGCTCGGCCAGCATGCGCGCGGCCACCACCCGGGTCTGGTTCAGTTCGGCCTCGACCAGCCTGGCCAGGTCGGCCAGCACCGCGCGCTGCTCGCTTGAAAAGGTGCGCGCCCTGGTGTCGATCACGCACAGGGTACCGACCGCCTGCCCTTCGTTGTACACCGGCTGGCCGGCGTAGAAGCGGATATGCGGTTCGCCGGTCACCAGCAGGTTGTCGGCGAAGCGCGGATCGGCAGCAGCATCGGGCACCACCAGCATGCCGCCGGCGGCGACGGCATGGGCACAGAACGAGAGCGAACGCGGGGTCTCCGGCGCCGCCAGGCCATGGCGCGACTTGAACCACTGGCGGTCGGCGTCGACCAGCGACACCAGTGCGATCGGCGCGTCGAACGTCATCGCCGCCAGCCGCGTGAAGCGGTCGAAGCGGGTCTCGGCAGGGGTGTCGAGGATATCGAGTTCGGCCAGCGCACAAAGGCGGGCTTGTTCTGTAGAAGTGGTGGAAACCATGCAGGTCCTGTGTGGGTAACCGGAAGTGTGGACGGCGGGTCTGGGCCGGGCGAATCGACAGGTGCCGGGGACGGGGGCAGCCACGGCGAAATCTTAGCATGGCGTTCCTGACGGCAACTACAATTTCCGAGAGCAACGTCGCGTGGCGTAGACGGTTGCTGGACAATTGTCAATACAGATTGTCAAGAACTGGATTTATGCACAGTGATTTATTTCCAAAACCAAGAGTAAAACTCATCGGCGCCGAATAAATCCATCGACCGCGGCGCGGCCGACCGCCGGGTCGTCGCTGAAGATGCCGTCCACGCCCGCATCGAGATAGGCACGGATTTCGGCGCCGGCGTCGCCGCGCACGCTGGGGGAATCCGCTGGCGGCGCGCGCAGCGGCGCCGGCAGGAACGGGTTTTCCGGGCGCACCGTCCAGACGTGCACTGCCAGCCCGGCGGCGCGCGCATCGGCTACGAAGCGGGTCGGCGCCGCCAGGCCGTTGGCGGCGTCGCGCGGGATGACGATGTTCTTGAGCGGCGCCACCACGTCGGCATAGGCGGCGATGGCGCGCAGGCCGGCGGGGGTGATCATGTCGGCATAGGTCAGCGCGCTGCCGGCAGCCACCGCGTCGTACGGCGCTTCGTCCGGCGCGCTGACCAGCTGCACCAGGCGGTAGCTGCCCATCGCGCGCAGCGCCTTCAGGTTGGACACCTCGAACGACTGGATCAGCACCGCCGCGTCGCGCCCGCGATAGCCGCTGGCGTCCAGTACCTCGACCAGGCGCCGTTCCAGCGGCAGGCCGATCGACTGGAAATACGTCGGGTGTTTCAGTTCCGGCACCAGGCCGATGACGCGGCCGCGCGCCCGGCTTTCACTCGCGACCAGGTCGACGATCTCCTGCAGCGTCGGGATGGCGAACTGGCCGTCGTAGCTTGTGTTGGCCGGACGGTTGAGGGGAATGCGTTCGCGTGCGCGCAGCTGCTTCAGTTCAGCCAGGGTGAAGTCTTCGGTGAACCAGCCTTCGATCCTGACGCCGTCGACCGTCTTGGCGGTCTTGCGGGCGGCGAACTGCGGATGCTGCGCGACGTCGGTGGTGCCGGAGATCTCGTTCTCATGGCGCGCCACCAGCACGCCGTCGCGGGTCGCCACCAGGTCCGGTTCGACGCTGTCGGCGCCGTCCTCGATCGCCTTGCGGTAGGCAGCCAGCGTGTGTTCGGGACGCAGCGCGGAAGCGCCGCGATGGGCGGTGACGCTCGGCGACGGTGGCCAGGACGGGCCCGGGTTCTTCAGGTCGGGCGCGGAGCCGGCACAGCCGGCGAGCAGCGCTGCCAGCAGGCAGGCAGGGAGCGAGACAGGTTGCCGCACGGCGTACTCCGGTAAAGGACGTGACGGCAGTGTGGAGGCCAGTTGTGACACTGGCGTGACCGGTCAGATGTCCAGGTGCGAAATCAGCAGGCGGCGCCCTTCGATGTCGTTCTGGCTTCCCTCCCCTTGCGGCCCGAGCGAGATCCCGACCGACATGATGTCGATCAGCAGCAGCTGCAGGATGCGCGAGATCATCGACAGGAAGGTGGTGCTGTCTTCGCTGTGGTCCACCGCCAGGCACACGCTGGCCTTCTTCGCCAGCGCCGACTTGCTGCTGGTGATGGCGATGACGTCGGCGCCGGCGGCGCGCGCCGTGTCCACCGCTTCCAGCAGTTCGGGCAGCTGGCCGGCGGTGGAGATCGCGATCGCCACGTCGCCCGGTCCCAGCAGGCCCGCGGCCAGGTTGAACAGGTGCGAGTCGCCGTACAGCGCGGCCGGGATGCGGAAGCGGAAGAACTTGTGCTGGCCGTCCAGCGCCACCACGCGCGAATTGCCCATCGCGTAGAACTCGACGCGGCGCGCGCGCCGCAGCAGTTCGATCGCGCGGTCGATCGCATGCACGTCGAGCTGGTCGCGGAATTTCAGGATCGCCGACACCGTGTTGTCGATCACCTTGGCCGACAGGTCGTGGGTGCTGTCGGTCAGGCGCACCTGGCTGTGGCGCACGGGGATGGTGCCGGTCAGGCTGCCCGCGAACTTTAGCTTGAATTCGGCCAGGCCCTGGAAGCCGAGCGAGCGGCAGAAGCGGATCACGGTCGGCTGCGACACGTCGGCCAGGCGCGCGATCTCGGCGATCGGCTCGGACAGCACCTTGCGCGGATGGTCGACCACCAGCGCCGCCACGCGCTGCTCGGCCGGCGAGAGTTCGTGGCGCAGCTGCTGCACGCGGTCCATCAGGGTGTTGGCGCCGCTGCGTCCGCGCAGGTGCTCGGACAGGATCGCCGACACGCCGTACAGGGCCGGGTTCGGGGTCTTGATCACGTAGGTCGGGATCTGGGCGATGTAATCCGTGAAGCGGCCCTTGGCTTCGAAGCGGGCGCGGAACGGAGAGTTCGCGAACCATTCGCCCATGCGCGGCACGATGCCGCCGCCGATGAAGATGCCGCCAAAGGCGCCCAGCGTCACCGCCAGGTTGGCCGCTGCGCTGCCCAGCATGCCGGCAAAGCACTCCAGCACTTCCAGGCACAGCGCGTCGTTCTGTTCCAGCGCGCCGCCGATGATGTCGGCCGCGCTGCGTGGCGTCACTTCCACACCGTTCCTTTGGGCCAGCGCGCGGTAGATCAGCTCCATGCCCGGTCCCGAGATCAGGCGCTCGTTCGACACGTGCTTCCACTCGCGCCAGGCGAATTGCAGGATCGCGAATTCGCGCTCGTCGCTCGGCGCGAAGTTGACGTGGCCGCCTTCGCTGCCGAGGGTGACGAAGCCGTCGATGGTCGGGATCACGCCCGACACGCCCAGGCCCGTGCCCGGTCCCAGCACGCCCGACACCGCGTGCGTCTGCGGGGCGCCGCCGCCGACCTGCATCAGGTCTTTCGGCTGGAAGCCCGGCAGCGCCATCGCCAGCGCCGTGAAGTCGTTCACGATCAGCAGCGTCGACAAGCCCAGGGTGCGGCGCACCTCGTCGGTCGAGAACTGCCAGTCGCGGTTGGTCATGCGAATGAAGTCGCCGCTGATCGGATTGGCCAGGGCGAAGGCGGCATGGTTGATGCGCTGGCTGGGGTGCTGACTGAGATGCTGCTCGAGGTAGGCGTGCAGCAGCGGCACGATGCCGTCGTAGTCGTCGCAGCGCAGCACGGCCACGCGTCCCAGCACGCCGGGGGCGGTTTCGAGGCCGAAGCGCGCGTGGGTGGCGCCGATATCGGCCAGCAGCCGCGGGCCGTCGGCAAAGGCGGCGCGCGTGGGTTTGGTGGCGGGGGTGTCGGGGTCAACGGTCATCTTGTAAGGATACCATTGAACGAATTGCAAACAAATGGGGTGGTGCGTACTTCGGGGCGGGCACGAAACACGTGGGCGGCGGTGGGAGCGGCTCGGACCACGAGCCGCTCTTACACCTTACACCACCAATCAGCGTACCAGGCCTTTGAGCAGCGCCCGATGGAACTGCACCGGATCCTGCATCTGCGGCGCATGCCCCATCTCCGGGAAGGTCACGAGAACAGAACCCGGAATCGCCTCCTTGGTCTTCTGCGCCAGCACCGTATAGTTCCCCAGCTTCGGCCGCACCGCTTCCGGCGCCGCGTCCTTGCCGATCGCCGTCGTATCCTTCAATCCCATCAGCAGGAAGGTCGGCACTTTGATCAAGGGGAATTCATACACCACCGGCTGCGTGTAGATCATGTCGTAGATGAGCGCCGAGTTCCACGCCACCACTTCCTTGCCTTTACCCCGGTACATCCCGACCAGCATCTGGACCCAGGTTTCGTATTCAGGCTTCCACTGGCCGTTGTAGTAGGTCGTGCGCTCGTAGTTGCGCACCTTGTCGGCCGAGGTATTCAGCTCGCGCTTGTACCACTTGTCCACGCCCAGCGACGGCACACCCAGGTTCTTCCAGTCTTCCAGGCCGATCGGGTTGACCATCACCAGCTGCTCGGTCGCTTGCGGGTACATCAGCGCGTAGCGCGTGGCCAGCATGCCGCCGGTCGAGTGGCCCAGCACGATCGCCTTGGTGACGCCGATCGACTGCAGCAGCTGGTGCGTGTTGTCGGCCAGTTGCTGGAAGGTGTACTGGTAGTGCGCCGGCTTGGTCGACTTGCAGAACCCGATCTGGTCCGGCACCACCACGCGGTAGCCGGCCTTGGTGAGTTCCTTGGTGGTCCCGTCCCAGGTGGCGCCGCAGAAGTTCTTGCCGTGCATGAGGACCACGGTCTTGCCATTCGGCTTGGCCGGCTTGACGTCCATATAGGTCATCTGCAGGTCGACGCCCTGCGACTTGAAGCGGTATTGCTGCGTCGGTTCCGGGTACTGGAAGCCTTCCAGTTCGGGGCCGTAGCTCGGCTCCGCAGTGGCCGAAGTAGTGGCCGCGGCGGCCGCCTGCGCGGGCAGGAGCGCGAGCGCGAAGCTGACACCCGCGACGGCGCGTGCGATGCGTGTAAAGACTGGCATGGCAATTCAATCAAAGTTGACGGAATCACCAGTCTAGCGCAATTGCATGCGCGTCCGATACATCACTAGGCCAGCAGCGCGCGCATCTCCGGCACCGACAGCCGGCTCGCCCGCGCATCCTGGAACCGCCGTAGCACGCACTCGATCGCCGGCGCCGGGCGCGCACGGCTGAAGTACCAGCCCTGCACGCAGTGCACGCCGCGCGCCGCCAGCCAGGCCAGGTCGGCTTCGTCTTCCAGCCCTTCGCACAGCAACTCGGCGTGGAACACGGCGGCGATGCCCTGGATCAGCGCGAACACGCCGGCGGTGCGGGCGTCGCTGGCCACGCCGTGCACGAACTGGCGGTCGGCCTTCAGCCGGTCGAACGGGAAGCTGGTGAGCGCATCGAGATTCGAGTAACCGGTGCCGAAATCGTCCACCGCCACGCGCACGCCGAGCGCGCGCAGCGCCGACACGCGCTGGTGCAGCAGCTGCTGCGAGTCGAGCAGCAGGCTTTCGGTGACCTCGAATTCGAGCAGCTCGCCCGGCACGCCGGTGTCTTCCAGTACCCGCGCCAGACGCGCGAAGATCTCGCCGTGCATCAGGGAAGCGCGCGAGAAGTTCAGCGCCACCGGCGCCACGTCCAGGCCGCGCGCGCGCCAGGCCGCGATGTCGTGGCACACCAGTTCCAGCACGTGCATGTCGAGCTCGAAGATGCGGCCCGAATTCTCGGCCTGCGGCACGAACATCGCCGGCCCCACCAGGCCATATACCGGATGGCGCCAGCGCACCAGCGCTTCCAGTCCGATCAGGCGTCCGCGCGCCACGTCCACCTGCGGCTGGTAATGCACTTCCAGGCGTCCGAAGCGCTGCACGCCGCGGATGGTTTCGCGCAGTTCGTAGCGCAGGCGCGCACGCGCCACCAGGGCGCTGTCGTATTCGTGCACCACGCTGCTGTCGCGGTGCTGGCGGATCGAGGAGGCCGCGATATCGGCGGCATCGAGCAGGTCGCCGGCCGTGCCTTCGTACGGCGTGACTTCGCGCCGCAGGCCGATGCGCGCATGCAGCGTGTGCATGCAGCCCGGCTCCACCTCGAACGGTTGGTCGATCGCCCGGCACAGGGCCTGGATGCGCGCCTCATGCTGGTCGGGCAGGCTGGTGAGCGCGAACACGAACTGGTCGGCGCCGAGGTGGCCGAGCAGGGCGCCCTCGCCCCACGCTTCCAGGCGCTTGGCCATCAGACGCAGGATGCGGTCGCCCGCTTCGCGCCGGAATAAATCGTTGACTTGGCGGAACCCGATCAGGTCGATCAGGCCGACGGTGACGGTGGTGTTGTCCTCCTGCCCCAGCATGCGCTGCAGGTGGTGCAGGAACACCGAGCGGTTGAACATGCCCGACACCGGATCGCAATAGCGCAGCTCGAGCATGTCGACGATGATGCGCGCCAGCAGCCGCATCTGCGCCTGCTGGGCGGCGTCGAGCCGGCGCGCTTCGCGCCCCATCACCCACAGGGTGCCGAGCAGGTGTTCGCTGTCGCCCTTGAGCGACACGGCGGCGTAGTGGCGGTAGTGCGGCGGCCCCGCCACCAGCGGATTGGCGGCGAAGCGCGGGTCGCCGCGCGCATCGTCGACCTCGAACCAGCAGCTGCCCGCGCCCTCTTCCACCGCGCTGTGGCAGAACGATCCGGCGCGCGGCAGGATGCTAGCCTCGACGCCGATGCGCGAGGGCAGCCAGATCTGGGATTGGAAAATCAGGCTGATGCCACCGATGTCGGCGCCGGTGGCCTGCACCGCCAGGCGGGTGATGTAATCGAGCTTGGCGTCGGGCGGGTCGGTCAGCACCACGCCGCCGGGACCCGGATCGTTGCGCAGCGCTTCGATGCCATGCAGGGCGCCCGCCTCCTGCGCGACCGGGCGTGTCCTGCTGCGCACCAGCCGGTACAGCATCCGCACTCTTGCGATGTTACTCGTCATGTTGCTCTCCCTCTGCCGCATCGGGCGATGCGTCACGGCCGCACACTCTGTCGGTGCACGGTTCCATGCACTACGAATTTGTTGCTAGCTTAACAGCATTCGTACAAATACAGAAAAACCAGCAAGGCCAATTCCGCGCGGCAGTAAAATATGCGGCGCGGGTAATGGATTTATCGTAGAGGGAGCGCGGGGCGACTCAGTCCTGGGCGATCAGCGCCACCGGCGCGGCCAGTTCGAACTGCACCTTGCCGTCTTTGACGGTGGCGCTCTTGCCGGTGTACCAGTCGCGCACGGTCTGGCCGTCGTTGAACACGCCGCGCACCGAGATCGCGGTCGGCTTGCCGGCCGGCAGATCGAGCGCCACCACCACGCGGTCGCTGACGCCATTCTTTTCCCAGGTGCGCTTGAAGGTGTACGGGCTTTGCGCCAGCATCTGGTGCACGCCGGCGCCGACCGCCGGGTGGGCGGCGCGGAAGCGGCCCAGGCGCGCCCAGTGGTCGTGGATGTCGGCCACGCGGTAGGCACCGCGCTGGGCGTTGTTCTTGAGTTCATCCCAGTTCATGAACGAACGCAGGGTGGCGTCACCCTCGGCGCCCTCCACTTTCAGCAGGCGCGCGGTCTCGTCGCCGTAGTAGATCTGGGCCGAACCGGGCGCCAGCAGCAGCTTGTTGGCCGCTTCCAGCGGACGCTCGCGCAGCGGGTCGAACGGGCTGCCGTCGTCGTGCGAGCTGATGTAGTTGAGGACCGAGAAGCCTTTCATGTCGCCATTGAGGATGTTCGAATAGTCCGAGAACACCTTTTCGTAGCCCTGCCTGGCATCGCTGCGCAGGCTGAAGTTGATCATGCTGTCGAAGCCCTGCGCCAGGTAGTCGACGGTCATGCCGCCTCCCAGGTCATACCTGCGCGCGTGCTTGATCTCGTAGCCGTAGACTTCGGACGTCATGAAGAACGGCAGGTCGCCCAGGCGCTTGGCTGGATTGGCGCGCTTCCAGTCTTCATATGCGAGGCTGGCTTCTTTTTTCAGTTCCTTCCAGATGCCCGGTTCGGTGTGCTTGACGGTGTCGGCGCGGAAGCCGTCGATGCCGAACTTGCGTACCCAGTCGCTGTGCCACTTCATCAGGTAGTAGCGCGGCGCGCGCGGGTAGCCGGTGCGCTTGAAGAAGTCGTCCAGCTCTTTCACCTCGCGTTCGTAGCGGCCTTCCTTCTTCCATTTGGCCACCAGTTGCGGCGGCAGCTCGACGTTCTGGTTGCTGCCGGTGAGGATGTCCGGCAGATTGTCGACCAGGGTGCAATCCATCGTGGTCTTGGCATCCTTGTAGGTGCATTTCGGACCGGTGCGCACCCAGGTCTTCGGCCACACCGGATCCTGCGCGGTGACCGGGCCGGTGTGGTTCAGCACCACGTCGAAAATGATGCGGATGCCTTGCGCGTGCGCGGTATCGACCAGCGTGCGCAGTTCGTCCTCGGTGCCGAAGGCCGCGTCCAGCGCCGTGAAGTCCTTGGCCCAGTAGCCGTGGAAGCCATAGCTCTTGCCGGTGCCTTCGTCGGTCGAGCCGTGGATGTTTTCGATGACCGGCGTGAGCCAGATCGCGTTCACGCCCAGGTTGCTGAAATAGCCGTCCTTGATCTTCGCCGTGATGCCCGCGATGTCGCCGCCCATGAAGCCGCGCAGCTTTGCCGCATCGTCCTTGCGGCCATACGCCCTGTCGTTGGCCGGGTTGCCGTTGTTGAAGCGGTCCGTCAGCAGGAAGTAGACGGTGGCGTTCTCCCAGACGAACGGTTTGCCGTTCGATGCCGGCGCCTGCGCCTGAGCTGAGGACATGGCGCCGAAGGCGAGCAGCATGGAGGCGGCAAGGACGGGTAGTTTCATGCGGGTTCCTGTGTTGGTGGGGGTGAAATCAGGTGACGACGGTGGGTTCGCTGCGGCCGGTGCGCTGGCGCAGTCCGGAGACGTTTTCGGCAACCTGCGCCAGGCCGGTCAGCGCTTCCTGCGTGTCGAGATCGTGGCGGCTCGGATCGGCTTCGTAGCGCTCCAGGTACAGGCGCACGGTGGCGCCTTCGGTGCCGGTGCCGGACAGGCGGAACACGATGCGCGAACCGTCGCTCATGACGATGCGGATGCCTTGTTTGGTCGAGGTGGAGCCGTCGACCGGATCGTTGTAGGCGAAATCGTCGGCTTGCGACACGTGGTGGCCGTCCAGGGTCTGGCCGGCCAGTTCCGGCAGGCGTTCGCGCAGTGCGTCCATCATGGCATTCGCTGCCGTGGCGTCGACGGCTTCGTAGTCGTGGCGCGAGTAGTAGTTGCGGCCGAATCTGGCCCAGTGTTCCTGCACGATTTGCTCCACCGATTGCTTGCGCACCGCCAGCAGATTCAGCCAGAACAGCACGGCCCACAGGCCGTCCTTTTCGCGGATGTGGAACGAGCCGGTACCGTAGCTCTCTTCGCCGCACAGCGTGGCCAGGTTGGCGTCCATCAGGTTGCCGAAGTACTTCCAGCCGGTCGGGGTCTCGAAGCACGAGATGCCGAGCGCCTTGGCCACGCGGTCGGCCGCGGTGGATGTCGGCATCGAGCGCGCGATGCCGGTGATGCCGCCGGCGTAGCCCGGGGCCACGGTGGCGTTGGCGGCGATGATGGCCAGGCTGTCGGATGGGGTCACGGCGATGCCGCGGCCGACGATCATGTTGCGGTCGCCGTCACCGTCGGAGGCGGCGCCGAAGTCGGGCGCATTTGGAGCGGCCATGGCGGCGATCAGTTCGGCAGCGTTGACCGGATTCGGGTCCGGGTGGCCGCCGCCGAAGTCTTCCTGCGGCTCGCCGTTGACCACGGTGCCGGCGGGCGCGCCCAGGATGCCTTCCAGGACTGCCTTGGCGTACGGGCCCGAGACCGCGTGCATGGCGTCGAAGCGCATCCGGAAGCCGCTCGCGAACAGGGCGCGGATGGCGTCGAAGTCGAACAGACGGCCCATCAGGTCGGCGTAGTCGGCGACCGGGTCGATCACCTCGATCGTCATGTTCTCGATGCGGGTGGTGCCGATGTGATCGAGGTCGACCGGGGCGGCGTCGCTGATGTGGTATGCACTCAGCGTCTTCGTGTGCTCGTAGATGGCGTCGGTGATTTTTTCCGGCGCCGGGCCGCCGTTTTCGGTGTTGTACTTGATGCCGAAGTCGCCGTCGATGCCGCCCGGATTGTGGCTGGCCGAGAGCACGATGCCGCCGTAGCAGGCGTGCTTGCGGATCACGCAGCTCACGGCAGGCGTCGACATGATGCCGCCGCGCCCCACCAGCACGCGCTCGACGCCGTGGGCGGCGGCCATGCGCAGGATGGTCTGGATCGCTTCGCGGTTGAAGTAGCGGCCGTCGCCGCCCACCACCAGGTGGCGGCACTTGCCGGCGCCCAGGGTCAGGAAGATCGATTCGACGAAATTTTCCAGGTAGCCTGGCTGCTGGAATTCAAGCACCTTCTTGCGCAGTCCCGACGTGCCGGGACGTTGTCCCGCGAACGGCGTGGTCGCGACGGTCTGGATGGTCATGCTGTGCTCCTGTCAGTGAACGTTGCCATACGCTGGGAGCGCGTGAGCGATCCCGGCATATGTTGATAAAACGTTACGATACGACAGCCGCGAAAATGACGTCGCGCGGCGTGAAGCCAGACTTCAGATGGCAGCCTTGACCGGCGCCGCCTTGTCGGTGACGCGCAGCGTCAGCACCGCCGCGATCAGCATGCACACGCCGCCCAGCACCAGCGTCAATACGGCGTGACCGCCGAACACGTGGATGCTGATCTGCCCCAGCAGCATGCCGCTGACGATCTGAGGGATCACGACGAAGAAGTTGAACAGGCCCATGAAATAACCCATGCGCTTGGCCGGCAGCGAACCGGCCAGGATCGCGTACGGCATGGTCAGGATCGAGGCCCAGGCCAGGCCGATGCCGATGAACGGCAGGATCAATCCGGTTTTGTCATTGACCAGATAAATGCTGGCCAGGCTGATGCCGCCGATGGCCAGGCATACCGCGTGCACGGTCTTGCGGCTGGTGTAGCGCGCGAACACCGGCAGCAGGAAGGCGGCCAGCGCCGACACTCCGCCATACACGGCGAACAGCACGCCGACCCAGTTGCCGGCTTCCTGGTAGGCCAGCGACTGCGCGTCGCGGGTGCCGTAGATGCTGTCGGCCACCGCGGTGCCGGTATAGATCCACATCGCGAACAGGCCGATCCAGGTGAAGAACTGCACGAAGGCCAGCTGCACCATGGTCTTCGGCATCTGGCCGAAGCCGCCGACGATCTCTTTCAGCGCCACGCCAAGGCCGCGCGATTGCTTGCGCTCGCGGTTGAAAGCTTCCATATCGGCCGGCGGCAGTTCGTCGGCAGTGAACACGGTCCAGCACACCGCCAGGAAGAAGATCGCGCCGCCGGCGTAGAACGAATAGCGCACGGTCTCGGGAATCACGCCGCCGGCGGCCGAGTTGGACACGCCCATGCTCTCGAAGATGGTCGGCAGCAGCGAGGCGATCACCGCGCCGCAGCCGATGAAGAAGGTCTGCATCGCATAGCCGGCGGTCTGCTGCGACGGATCGAGCTTGTCGCCGACGAAAGCGCGGAACGGCTCCATCGACACGTTGATCGCGGCGTCCATCATCCACAGCACGGCCACCGCCATCCACAGCGCGGTGGAATTAGGCATCAGGAACAGGGCGATCGCCGCCAGCACGGCACCGATGAAGAAGAACGGACGGCGGCGGCCCCATTTCGGGTGCCAGGTGTTGTCGCTCAGGTAGCCGATGATCGGCTGCACCAAGAGGCCCGTGACCGGGGCGGCCAGCCAGTACCAGGACAGGTTTTCGGGGTCGGCGCCGAGGGTGGCGAAGATGCGGCTGGTGTTGGCGTTCTGCAGGGCGAAGCCGAACTGGATGCCAAAGAAACCGAAGCTCATGTTCCACAGCTGCCAGAACGACAGGCGCGGCTTGAGCACGCTGGTTTGCATATCCATGTGTGTCCCCAATCTGGCCCGCGATTATGTCGGGCTCTACTGTGAATGCGCGGCCGCTAAGCTGGCGTGCCGGTGGTGCGTTAGGTGCGTGGCCGGAGATGATATGAGACTACAGTCCGGCTAGCGTATCTGTAGCAAAATAACATGGTGGTATGGGGGTGTCAATTGTGGATGGTATATAGAAGGAAGAGTGTCGCAAATGAGTGTGAGGATGGATTTTGTAGTCAAACAACAGCAGCGCTTTTACCTCAACTCGACAATGCCCGCTCCCCCAAAACGTCATCCCCGCGAAGGCGGGGACCCAAGTTCGTTGCGCTGCCACTCGCGTTTGACATAAGTGGTGTGCATGGAAACTTAGGTCCCCGCCTGCGCGGGGATGACGGTTTTAAAGCTAACAGTGGTTATCAACAGCGCGGGCATGCACGCCGCCCGATTAGCCCTGCGACGTGCCCTTGCGATGCGGCTTCTTGCCACCTGCCGGCTTCTCGGCCACGCGGCGGTCCCCACCCTTCTTGGCATACGGCTTCTTGGCCGACGGCGCCGCCGGCGTTTCGCCGTCGCGGGTGATGTTCAGCTGCTGGCCGGCCACCCACACGGTCTTAAGATGGTCGACCAGGTCGGACGGCATGTCGTCCGGCAGGTCGAGCGTGCTGTAGTCGTCGTAGATCTCGATGCGGCCGATGTACTTCGATGGGATGTTGGCTTCATTGGCGATCGCGCCGACGATGTTGCCCGGCTTGGCGCCGTGGGTGTAGCCGACTTCGATGCGGAAGGTGGCCATGCCCGGTTCCGGCTCGCGTGCCACGCGCTCTTTCTTGAAGCCGGGTTCGCGCGGCGCACGTGACGGACGCTCTTCCCAGTCGCCGCGCGGTTCGCGTGGTTCACGCACCGCGCGCTCACGCTCGCCGCCGAATTCACGCTGGCTTGGCAGCGGGATGCCTTCCGGACGCGCTTCGCGGTCCGGCTTTTCCAGCAGCAGCGGCTCGTCGCCGCGCGCCAGCTTGGCCAGGGCCGCCGCGATCTCGATCATCGGCACATTGTCTTCGCGCTCGACGTCCTCGATCAGCGAACGGAACGCGTCCAGGCCGCCCTCGGCCAGCGTGGTGCGGATCTGGTCCTTGAAGCGGGCGATGCGCACTTCGTTGACCGCCTTGATGGTCGGCAGCGCCAGCGGCGACACCGGCTGGCGGGTGGCGCGCTCGATGGCTTTGAGCAGGCCGCGCTCGCGCGGGGTAATGAACAGGATGGCGTCGCCGCTGCGGCCGGCGCGGCCGGTGCGGCCGATGCGGTGGGTATAGCTTTCCGGGTCCGACGGCACGTCGTAGTTGATCACGTGGCTGATGCGCTCCACGTCCAGGCCGCGCGCGGCGACGTCGGTGGCAACCAGGATGTCGATCTTGCCGTTCTTGAGCTGCTCGATGGTGCGCTCGCGCTGTTGCTGGGCCATGTCGCCGTTGATGGCGGTGGCCGCGAAGCCGCGCGCCTGCAGCTTGGTCGCCAGTTCTTCGGTACCGAGCTTGGTGCGCGCGAAGATGATCATGCCGTCGAACGGCTCGGCTTCCAGGATGCGGGTCAGCGCGTCCAGCTTGTGCATGCCCGACACCAGCCAGTAGCGCTGGGTGATGTTCTCGGCGGTGCCGGTCTTGGCCGCCACAGTGACTTCGGCCGGCTCGTTCAGGTAGGTCTTGGCGATGCGCTTGATCGCCGGCGGCATGGTGGCCGAGAACAGCGTGGTCTGGCGCGTGGCCGGGGTCTGCTGCAGGATGTGCTCGACGTCGTCGATGAAGCCCATGCGCAGCATTTCGTCGGCCTCGTCCAGCACCAGGGTTTTGAGCTGCGAGAGGTCCAGCGAACCCTTTTCGATGTGATCGATGACGCGGCCCGGGGTCGCGACCACCACGTGCACGCCGCGGCGCAGCGCCGACAATTGCGGGCCGTAGCTCTGGCCGCCGTAGATCGGCAGCACGTGGAAGCCCTTGATGTGGGCGGCGTAGCTCTGGAAGGCTTCGGCGACCTGGATCGCCAGCTCGCGCGTCGGCGCCAGCACCAGCGCTTGCGGCGCGGCCTGCTTGATGTCGATGTTCGACAGGATCGGCAGCGCGAAGGCGGCGGTCTTGCCGGTACCGGTCTGGGCCTGTCCCAGCACGTCGCGACCTTCCAGCAGCAAAGGAATAGTGGCGGCCTGGATCGGCGACGGCGTCTCGTAGCCGACATCCTTCAACGCCTTGACGACGGGCGCCGAGAGATTGAGGTCGGAAAACGATGGGATGGGGGTGTCGGACATGGAAGAGTTGCTCATTATATTGATACGAAAGGCGACATTTTACGCTGTTGCCCCTGTTGGCGTGCCCGATTGTGGTCGGGGGACCACGCGCAGGCCGCGCGAAACGCGCCAAACATGCAGGAAAAACAAAAGCCCTTGCCGGCACTGCTGCCGGCAAGGGCTGATGCGGCCGCACGCGGCGGCGGTGAAACTTACAGCTTGTAGTTCAGGCCGAACAGCATCTGGCGGCCATATTTGGCATAGCCGCGTGGACGGTCTTCGGTACCGGCATAGCTGCGGAACGCGGTGTCGGTCAGGTTGTTCACCTGGAACAGCACCGACAGGCCTTCGATCTGCTTGAAGTCGTAGCCCAGCTGCAGGTCGACCACCTTATCCGCCTTCACATAGGTCAGCTCGGTCGCACCGCCGATGCCGCCGATCTCGCCCACGAAGTCGCTGCGATAACGCTGGCTGACACGCGCCGAGAAACCGTCGTTCTCATAGTAGGCGGTGACGTTGAACACGCGCTTCGACAGGCCCGGCAGCGGAATCGCCATGCTGCCGAAACGCTGGTCGACGATCGAGATCTCGCTGTTGGTGAACGAGGCGTTGGCGGTGACGCCGAAGCCGTTCAGCATCGGGTGCACCATCTCCAGCGGTACCGAGGCGGCGAATTCCAGGCCCTTCAGGTTGCCGCCCTCGCCGTTCATCGGCTGGGTCATGGTGCCGATCTGGCTGGTCGCGCCCTGCAGGTTGAACTCGGAGAAGTCACGCGGCACGGTCACGCTGTAGATGTACGAGGACAGGTCCTTGTAGAAGCCCGCCGCCGACACATAGCCGCGGTTGCCGAAGTATTTTTCCCACGACAGATCGACCTGCTTGGCGCGCCACGGGTCGAGCTGGGCGTTGCCGCCGTTGCCCCACGGGGTGCCGGTGGTCTGCTGGGTCAGGCCGACTTCGAGCGCCGCGTTCAGCTGGTTCAGCTTGGCACGCGCCAGGGTCTTGCCGGCGCCGAAGCGGATGAACTGCTGCTCAGGCAGGCTCCAGGCCAGGTTCAGGCTCGGCAGGTAGTCGGTGTACTTCTTGCCGTCGGTCAGCGGCACCAGGTCGGCGAACGGCCAGGCGCGCAGCGTGTTCGCGGTCGAGCTCTGGTCGGTCTTGATGACTTGCATGCCGACGTTGCCGCGCAGCGCCATGCCCATCAGTTCGGTGTCGATGTTC
Organism: Massilia sp.; assembly: GCF_031995545.1. Classification (GTDB taxonomy): domain Bacteria; phylum Pseudomonadota; class Gammaproteobacteria; order Burkholderiales; family Burkholderiaceae_D; genus Telluria. The sequence continues at coordinate 12,719 of NZ_DAMAGA010000005.1, read as the reverse complement.
AGCTTGGCGTAGCCGGTCTTGACCTTTTCGTCGATCGACCAGTTTTTGGTCGCGCCCCATGGCACCAGCACGGCCGGGGTGTACGGCGCGAAGTTGCCGGCCAGGACGCGGTCAATGTCCCAGGTCAGCGAATCTTGCAGGCCGAACAGGCCCTGGACGCCGTTCAGCACGTCGGGTGCGAAGCTGCCGTCGCCCAGCTTGGTGAAGCCGGTTTCCAGGTGCTCTTTTTCCTTTTCGCGCTTGGACACGTTGAAGCCCAGTTCCAGGCTGCTGAAGTAGGCGTTGTCGAACTTGCGCTCGATGCTGGCGCGCGCCGAGGTCATCTTGTCGGTCATGTACGGCGCGTTGACGTAGCCGTCGCCGAACTGGCCGCCGATGCGCAGCAGCGCAGGGTCGGTGTAGATGCCGCTCAGGCCCAGGGTAGGGATGGTGCCGCCGTTGTAGTTGAAGTCGAGAGTCTGGCGCGTCGGCAGGCCGGCGTTGATCTCGATCAGCTCTTCCTTGTGGTCGGCCTTGGAGCGGCTGATGTCGACGATGCCGACCCAGTCGCCCGAGCTGAAGCGGTTGTTCCAGCCGAAGGCGGTCAGCTTGTCTTCGCGCGTCATGCGGTTGTTGCGCACCACCGGATTGACGTTGCTGGCGGTGCCACTGACCATGGTGCCGTTCACCACATTGCCGGCGAAGGTGACGCTGCCGTCATCCTTGAGCGGCATCTCGATGCCGCGGCGGATTTCTTCCTGGTCGAAGCGCGAGTGGTAGACGTCGAAGGTCGAGCTGAAGTTGCGGTTCGGACGGAACTCGAGCACGCCCATCAGACCGTCGCGCACCTGGTCGCCGGTGATCGCCATCGACTTCATGCCCTTAGGCACTTTGACCGGATTGCCGTCGGCCTGGTCAACCCAGTCCCAGGTTTCGAATTGCTGGCCGACGTTCGGCTTGTCCTGGCGCGCGTAGCCGATTGCCACACCGATGGTGCGGTTGGCGAACTGGTCGATGTAGGACGCGCTGACGCGGCTGCCGGTGTCCGGTGCACCCGGGCTGATCTCGCCCTTGGAATTCTTTTCGCCGCGCACATTGACGGTGACGGTGCGCTCGCGCAGCGACAGCGGCTTGATGGTCTGCAGGTCGACGGTACCGGACAGGCCCTGGCCGATCACGCTGGCGTCGCCGGTCTTGTACACGGTGACGGCGTTGATCAGTTCGGATGGGTACTGGTCGTATTCGACGGTGCGGTCCGAGCTGGTGGTGACCTGCTCGCGGCCGTTGAGCAGCGCGGTGGACAGGTCGCCCGAGGTGCCGCGGATGCTGATCGACTGCGCCTGGCCATTCACGCGCTGGGCCGACAGGCCCGGCAGGCGCGCCAGCGATTCGGCGATCGAGACGTCCGGCAGCTTGCCGATGTCTTCCGACGAGATCGCTTCAACGATGCCGGTCGATTCGCGCTTGACCGCGATCGCATCTTCGATCGCGCGGCGGATGCCGGTCACGGTGACGGTGGTGACTGGTGCATCAGGGTTCGGATTGGCGGCTTCGCCCGTGCTCGCGGTCTGCGCGTGAGCGCTGCCGGCCAGGATGGTGGCGAAGATGGCGCAGCCGGCCGCCACTGGGCTCAGCTGGAATGCGGCACGCTTGGAAGCGAAGTATTTCATGTGTCCCCTCAGATGGATCGATGTAGTGTCTCAGCGCAATTCCCGCAAGCAGTTATTCGCTTGGCTTAGAGCTGTGGATCATTGCTCTAGACAATTGGCATGTTGGCCGCGATTCTGTATTAAAACTAGATGCACTGTCAACGGGAGTCCATTGCGGTAGCGATAATGGCATGGTTTTGCGATCCATACCGTAAAACAAGGGGAATGGCGTTGCATTTCGACTACAGGAGAGATTTTTCCGATTTGTAGTAGCACTACATATGCTGCACATTTGTGCAGAAATTACGTACATGCACCATGTTGGTGCGAATCTCGTAGTAAAACCTTCATAACCAAAACCAATACCTGTAAACTTACTACGCAGACAGAAAATAGCCGTAGCGCGGATCGACGGACGAAAAAAAGGCCGCACGAAGCGGCCTTTTGAACTGCGCATGACTGCGCTTACATCTTGCGCGCCGCGCAATGCTGCGCGATGTACTGATCGTGCGACGGCATCACCTCCACGCACTTGGCGATCACGCTGCGCACGCTTTCCAGGTAGTCGGCAATATCCGCTTCACCCTGCGTGTCGGCCAGCGGATGGTAGCCGTCCTGCGCCATGTTCTGCCCTTCGAACACCTGCAGCCAGCCCACTTCCGAGAACAGCTCATTGTTCTCGCGAATCACTCGACCGCGCGAGCGGTACTGGTCCATCTTCTGGCGCAGCGTGGCCGGGATCGCCATATTCGCGCATTCAGTCCAGTACGGCGAATCGGTGCGCTGGTTCAGGTGATAGTGCAGGATGATGAAGTCGCGCACGCGCTCGTATTCGAAGCGCGACTGGCGGTTGTATTCGTCGCGGTCCGTCGCGCTGAAGCGGCTGTCCGGGAACAGCTCGACCAGGCGCGCGATGCCAGATTGGATCAGGTGGATGCTGGTCGATTCCAGCGGCTCGAGGAAGCCGCTCGACAGGCCGATCGCCACCACGTTGCGGTTCCAGGCCTGCCTCCTCATGCCGGTCTGGAATTTGATCAGGCGCGGATCGGCCAGCGCCTGGCCGTCCAGGTTCGACAGCAGCGTGGCCGCCGCCTCGTCGTCGCTGATGAAACGGCTGCAGTAGACGTGACCGTTGCCGGTGCGGTGCTGCAGCGGGATGCGCCACTGCCAGCCGGATTTGTGCGCGGTGGCGCGGGTGTACGGCGTGATGCTTGGGGCCGATTCGCACGGCACCGCCAGTGCGCGGTCGGCCGGCAGCCAATGGGTCCAGTCTTCGTAGCCGGTTTCCAAGGTCTGCTCGATCAAGAGGCCACGGAAGCCCGAGCAATCGATGAACAGTTCACCTTCCACGCGCTGGCCGTTTTCCAGCACGACCGCGTCGATGAAGCCGTCCGGCTCGCGCCGGGTGGCACGCGTGATCTTGCCTTCGATGCGGGTCACGCCGCGCTGCTCGGACAACTTGCGCAGGTACTTCGCATACAGGCTGGCATCGAAGTGATAGGCATAGGCGATATCACCCAGCGGCGAATTCTTGACTTCGTTCGACGGCGGCATGAACTTGCCGGCCTTGGCCGCCATGCGCGTGATCGAGTATTCACCCAGCGGCGCCGCCTTGCCCAGTGCGCGCATCTTTTGCCAGTAGCCCTCGAACGGCACCGTCGCCAAGTCCTGGCCGACGCGGCCGAAGCCGTGCATGTAGCGCTCGCCCAGCTTGCCCCAGTTGACGAACTCGATGCCCAGCTTGAAGCTGCCTTGCGTTTCGCGCATGAATTCGTTCTCGTCAATGCCGACCACGCGGTTGAAGCGCTGGATCATCGGAATCGTCGCTTCGCCCACGCCGACGATGCCGATCTCGTCGGACTCGACCAGGCGGATATTGAAGCGCCCGTTGAGCATGCTGCTCAGCGCCGCTGCCGTCATCCAGCCGGCGGTGCCGCCGCCGACGATGACGATGTCCTTGATTGGTGTGTTCTGCATGTCCCTGCCCTGCCTGGAAATCCCGTCAAATGAAAAACAACCCCTGCGGCTGGCGCCGTCAGGGGTTGCATTGTAGTCCTGCCCGAAGTTGGAAACCCCGTGATTAGAACTTGTAGTTCGCGCCGAACTGATAAGTGCGGCCGTACTCGACACGGCGGGTGACCGAGTCGCGGCTGTCGGTGTACTCCTGGTACGGTGCATTGTTCCAGTTGTTGGCCTGGGCGAAGATGCCCAGTCCCTTGGCGAAGCCGCTCTGGATCTCGTACGAGATCTGGAAGTCGACGATGGTCTCGCCCTTCACGAAGGTGTACTGCAGCGTGTCCGAGAAGTCAGGCGACTGGCCCAGGAAGTCCGAACGCTTGCGCGCCGCGGCGGCGATCTGGAAGCCGTTCTTCTCGTAGTACAGGCGCAGGTTGCTCACCTTGCGCGACAGGCCCGGCAGCGGGATCGACTGCGCCGCGGTCTGCACGTTGCCGAAGCCCAGCGCCGGGATGTTGATCGCCGACTTGGTGTCCGAGTGGTTGGCCATGATGCCGAAGCCGTCCAGCCACGAGCTCACCATTTCCAGCGGAATGTTGATCGCCAGCTCGTAACCCTTGATGCTGCCGCCGTCGCCGTTTTCAGGACGGTTCAGCACGCCAACGGTGGAACCTGCGAACGGACCGGTTGCCGGCAGCGGCGTGGTCGGGGTCACGTACTGCGCGAAGTCGTATTCCGACGGGGTGCGCAGGATGAAGCTGTCGAGCTTCTTGTAGAAGCCGGCAACGCTGACATAGCCCTTCTTGGCGAAGTACTTTTCGTACGACAGGTCGAACTGGTTGGCCTTGAACGGGTTCAGGGTCGGGTTGCCGCCGCCGCCGCTCAGGAACGGATTGGCGACGCCGGTGTTCACGCCGAAGCCGAGGCCGCCGCGCAGGTCGTCCAGGCTCGGACGCGACAGCACCTTGGCCACGCCCATGCGCAGCACCTGGTCATTGGTCAGGTCGAACGACAGGTTCAGGCTCGGCAGCACGTCCCAGTAGTCGGTGCCCTCATCGACGCGCACCACCGGGCAGGTGTCGGCGGTTTCGCCGGTGCAGTTGCCGCTGTTATAGCCGCCGCCGCGCTGTTTGGTATGCACGAACTGGGTGCCGACGTTACCGCGGAATTCAAAGCCCATCAGCTCGCCGTTCAGGTCGCCCATCAGGTAGGCGGTCTGCACGGTTTCCTTGACGTCCCACAGCTTGGTCAGGATGTCGGCGTTGACCTTCGGCGCCAACTGGTACACCGTACCCAGCGAACCGAGCGGGTTCCAGGAGGCGACCGGGATGCCGGTGGTGCCGGCGGTGTTCGGGGTGCTGTCCGGCATCGGGATCGCGCCGTACAGGCCGTCGCCAATGACCAGGCGGCCTTCTTCGCCGCTGCGGCGCTTCTCGCGGTCAGTGTAGTTATAGCCGAACTGGAAGGCCGAGACCGGACCCCATTCGACCGAACGCTTGGCGTTCAGGCGGATCGCCTTCAGCTTGTCGTCGATGTAAGGCTGGGCCAGGTAACCGGCTTGCGCCAGCGGCGCGGTTTCGGTGCCCGACCAGCCATTGACGTCGGTCAGCTGGGCGACATTCGGATCGGCGTAGTTCAGGCCGGTGCGGTAGGCCACATCGGTGAAGTTGCCGCCGTTGAAGCCGGTCCACGAAATCGTGTCCAGCGTGGCCGCATTGCCCGGCAGGCCGGCGGTGGTTTCGTAGCGCGAGCTCAGCTTGGTCGCCTTGGACCAGGTGATGTCGGCGCTGGTGTTCCACTCGCCCAGTTTCAGTTCGTTTTTCCAGCCGACCGTCTTCAGGTCGTCTTCGGCCGATTCGATGTGGTTGCGGACGATGCCCTTGTAGTTGGTCAGGGTGCCGCTGGTGGCCACGCCATTGGCGATGGTCGCATTGGTCAGCACGCCGGCCGGGTCGTAGCGGCCCGAGGTGTTGGCGCCGATCGCGCCTTCCAGGCCGGTGCGCTTGAAGCCGGTTTCGCCGGCCGAGTAGAACAGGTCGACGGTCGAACGGAAGTTGCGGTTCGGGCGCCATTGCAGCGAGGCGAAGGCGCCGTCGCGGTTGTGGTAGCCGGTTTCGGTGTCGGCGGTGAAGCCGAGCGGCACGCGCACGTTCTGGCCGTTGTACGGCAGCTCGGCGGTGCTGCCGCCCCAGGCGTCGAACTTGCGCTGTTCGCCGCCGGTTTCGTCATACGAGGTCAGGCCGACCGCGACGCCGATGGTGCGGTTGGCGAACTGGTCGATGTAGGACAGCGAGAAGCGGTCGCCATCGCCTTCTTCGGAAGTACGCACGCCCAGGCGGCTCTTCTTGTAGTTGACGGCGATCACGCGCTTGCCAAAGTCGAGCGGCTGCACGGTCTTCAGGTCGATGGTCGCGGCCAGGCCCTGGCCGATGACGCTCGCGTCCGGGGTTTTGTAGATCGTCACGCCGCCCATCAGTTCGGCCGGGAACAGGTCGAATTCAGGATTGCGGGCGTTGCCGGTCGAGGCCATTTCGCGGCCGTTGAGCAGGGTGCCGTTGAAGCTTGGCGACAGGCCGCGCACCGAGATTTCGGACGCGCGTCCCGAACCGCGGCTACGCTGGGCGGTCACGCCCGGCAGACGCGCGATCGATTCGGCGACGCTCTGGTCCGGCAGCTTGCCGATGTCTTCGGCCGAGATCGCTTCAACGATGGAATTCGAATTGCGCTTGACCGAGATCGCGGCTTCGATACCCGAACGGATACCGGTCACCTGCACCCGTGCCGGTGCGGCCGAGTTCGGCGTGGCCGAGTTGGAGGTGGACGCGGTGGCGTTGGAACCGGCCGGGGTCGGCGACGCGGTCGACGGCGCGGTGGCCTGGTCGGCCGGGACCGGCGTTTCGGCGGCGGTTACCGGGGTGTTGGGAGCAACGGTGGTCTGGGCTTCGCTGCCGGACGCTTGCGCGTACACATTGCCTGCGAAGGCCGACAGCAGGACGGTGCAGGCTGCGGCGACTGGGCTGAGCTGGAAAGCACGGCGAACGGGTGCGCCGGCACGCTTGGTAGCGATGGGTTTCATGCGTCTCCTCGGTTTAAACATGTTATGTCCAGCGCACGCTCTGTACTAAAACTAGATTCGCAATCGCTGAGTTCTTTGTTCTGAGGATGATGGCATGCTTTTGATACATACGGGCATGGCGCACACTAATTTCGTTGTGATTAAGCTACAAACGCCATTCTCGAAAATCGTAATTTCACTACAAAATTTCCTGATAACTATGTTTTGATGCATTTTACGAACCTGAATACACACTGTTTTAGCCACGAAAACCTGCTAATCTTCAGATTATCTTTAGGTGAAAACGGTTTCATAAAACACATGTAGTTCGAGTAAACCAATTTAGCCTTCGTTAAGCTTGGAAAAACGTTTCTATAGTAATCTTCCGGCACGACAACAACGGAGACTATCCACAGTGCATGGAATGCGCGTACTCATGTAGTGAGACTACGTGGCGCATTCCTGATGCTGGGATTGCAAAATCATGAAACATATTCTTGCCTGCATCCTGCTCGGTACCGCCTCGCTCGCCGCCCACGCCCAATCCCCTGCGATCGCCCATATGGAGCCACCGTTCTGGTGGGCCGGTATGCAGGACCAGAAACTGCAGCTGATGGTCCATGGCGAACGCATCGCCGACCTGGAACCGTCGCTGTCGTATCCGGGCGTACGCATCGCCTCGGTGTCGCGGGTGCAGAGCCGCAACTACCTGTTCATCGACCTGGTGCTGGACAAGAAGGTGCGTCCGGGCGACATCGAGATCGCCTTCAGCGGCGCTGGCCGCACGGCGAGCTACACCTACCGCCTACTGGCGCGCGACCCCGGTTCGCGCGAGCGCCAGGGCTTCAGCAGCAAGGACGCCATCTACCAGGTCATGCCGGACCGCTTCGCCAACGGCGACCCGTCCAACGACAGCGTCGAAGGCATGCCGGACAAGCTCGACCGCAAAGGCGGCCTGGGCCGCCACGGCGGCGACATCAAGGGCATGATCGACCGCCTCGGCTACGTCAAGGACATGGGCTTCACCCAGCTGTGGCCGACACCGCTGGTCGAGAACAACTCGCGCGCCTTCTCGTATCACGGCTACGCCGCGACCGACCTGTACAAGATCGACCCGCGCTATGGCAGCAACGACGACTTCCGCCGCCTGTCGAAGGAAGCCGGCAAGCAGGGCATCGGCATCATCCAGGACGTGGTGCTGTCGCACATCGGCAGCAACCACTGGTGGATGAAGGACCTGCCGACCGCCGACTGGATCAACTACGGCAACAAGTTCACCCCGACCCACCACAACCATACCGCGGTGCAGGACCCGTACGCGTCGAAGGAAGACGCCGACAACTTCACCCGCGGCTGGTTCGTGCAGAGCATGCCGGACCTGAACCAGTCGAACGCCTTCGTGGCCAATTACCTCATCCAAAACAATATCTGGTGGATCGAGTACGCGGGCCTGTCCGGCCTGCGCATCGACACCTTCGGCTATTCGGACCCGGCCTTCCTGACCCAGTACACCAAGCGCCTGATGGACGAATATCCGAAGCTGAACCTGGTGGGCGAGGAGTGGAATACCAAGGTGCCGGTGGTCGCCTACTGGCAGCGCGGCAAGGTCAATCACGACGGCTACCGCGCCTACACCCCGAGCCTGATGGACTTCCCGGTGGCCGAGGCGATGCGTAACGCCCTGGCCGATACCAAGGGCGGCAATGTGTTCAATGATGTCTACGAGACGCTGTCGCTCGACTACCTGTACCCGGAACCGGGCAACCTGGTGCTGTTTGCCGACAACCACGACATGTCGCGCATCTACAGCGTGGTGGGCGAGGACTTCGACAAGTACCGCATGAGCATGATCTTCATGATGACCGCGCCGCGCATCCCGCAGTTCTATACCGGCGACGAAATCCTGATGACCAGCGAAACCAAGGAACGCAACGACGCCACCTACCGCACCCCGTTCCCGGGCGGCTGGGCCGGCGACCGGGTCGACGCCTTCAGCGGCAAGGGCCTGAAGGTCAAGGAACGCGCGGCGCAGGACTTCGTGCGCAAGCTGGCCAACTGGCGCAAGGACCAGCCGGTGATCCACGACGGTAAAATGATGCACTACGCGCCGCGCGACAACACCTGGGTCTACTTCCGCTACAACGACAACAAGAAAGTCATGGTCGTCTTCAACAACAACAGCAAGGAAATGACGCTCGACACCGAGCGCTTCCGCGAGATGCTGGACGGCGTCGCCGGCGGCACCGACGCCCTCACCGGCCAGGCCTACGACCTGCGCGGCAAGCTGCGCCTGCCGGCGCGCGCAGCGCTGGTGCTGGAGCTGCAGCAGCCGCAAGGCCAGCCATGATGCGGCGCCGCCTGATCGCGCTGGCCGCCCTCCTCGCCTGCGGCACGGCCGCGGCGCAGGACATCTCCGAACTGTATGTGCGCGGCGCCTTCAATGGCTGGGGCACCGCCAGTCCGCTGGTCGCCAAGGGGAATAGCGTGTATCAGGCGGACATTCTGGTCAGCCCCGGCAACCACGCCTTCAAGCTCGGCACCGGCGACTGGGGCCGGGAATGGGTGATCGATCCCGATAAAAGCACCAGCGTGGCGCCGGACCAGGCATACGACATCGAGCAGCAGTCCGGTCCCGAGACCTTCCTGTTCGTGCGCCGCACCGGTACCTACCGCTTCACGGTCGACGCCTCCACTCCGGGCAAGCCGGTACTGAAGGTCGCGCGCATCGCCGATGCGCAGTCGGCCAACGCGCCCGATCCGCACGCCGGCCATCGCGAGCAGGCGCTCCAGCATTGGCCGACCTGGGACGGCAAGCAGGAAACCGTGCGTTACTCGACGCCGGATGCGACCACGCCGCTGCGGCGCTACGTGCAGTCGTCGACCATGGCACTGCGCGACCCCGGTCCGCAACACGTGGAGTACGCCGAGCAGGAAGGCCTGCCGCGCGTGCGCAGCGGCAACCTGGCCTTCGACGCCTTGTTCGCGCTGGCCGGCACCGAGATGCGGCTGAATTCCGTCAGCCAGATCAAGGACGGCAACTACAATGGCGGCCAGGCGATCGACTGCGACTGTTTCTCGACCGGCGAGAAATGGGCCTATGTCTGGACCCGCGACCTGTCATACGCGGCCGACCTGGGCCTGGCCCTGCTCGACCCGGGGCGGGTACGTAATTCACTCGATTTCAAGTTATCCAGCTGGCGTCCCGAAATCAAACCGGCGCCGCAGATCTCGGGCACGCGGGACGGCCTGCAGATCGTGCAGGACACCGGCAGCGGCGGCAGCTGGCCGGTCAGCACCGACCGCCTGACCTGGGCCTTCGCTGCCGAAGAGACGCTGCGCACCCTGCCCGCCGCCGAGCGCGCGGCATTCGCGGCGCGTGCCCTGAAGGCGCTGTCGAACACGATCGACATCGACCGCGTGGCGGCGTTCGACGCCAAGACCGGCCTGTACACGGGCGAACAGTCCTATCTCGACTGGCGCGACCAGACCTACGCATCTTGGATTCCGGGCGACCTGGCGTCGATGGCCAGCTCCAGGGCGCTGTCCACCAACGTGGTGTACTACCAGGCGCTACGCCTGGCCGCCAAACTGGCGCGCGAGCACAAGGACGCACCGCGCGCGCAGCGCTACGAAGAATGGGCGACAGACCTGAAGCGCGCCATCAACGAGCGCCTGTGGCTGAAGGACGCCGGCATGTACAGCAGCCTCACCGCCGGCCACCTGGACGACGCGCCGCTGCACAAGTTCGACTGGCTCGGACAAGCACTTGCCATCATCACCGGCGTGGCCGACGCCGAACGCGCGGCCTCGATCCTGGCGCACTACCCGCACGGCCCGATGGGCGCGCCGATGATCTGGCCGCAGCAGCTCGGCGCGCCGATTTATCACAACCGCTCGATCTGGCCGTTCGTGACCGCCTACGGCCTGCGCGCGGCGGCCAGCGCCGGCAACGCGGCGGTGGCCGATGCTGCCTACGAGTCGCTGATGCGCGGGGCGGCGGTCAATCTGTCGAACATGGAAAACCTGGAGTGGCTGTCAGGGCAACCGCTTCTGCTCGACGAGAAAAATCCGTCGCTGATCGGGCCGGTGATCAATTCGCGGCGCCAGTTGTGGTCCGTGGGCGGCTATCTCGGCATGGTGATCGAGAACGTGTTCGGCGTGACGGCGCAGGATGATGGCATCGCGCTGCGTCCTTTCGTTACGGCCAAGCTGCGCCGCGAGACCTTTGGCGACACCGACCGTATTGCGCTGAACGACCTGCGCCTGCATGGCAAGCGTATCGACGTGCTGCTGCGGCTTCCTGCTGCAAGTGCGGTCAACGGACACTATGCGGTAGAGCGGATTGTCCTGAATGGCAAGCCGGTGAAGGAGACCGTGCGTCTGGCGGAGTTGGGAGAGACCAACAGCATCGAGATCACGCTCGGCAAGCTGGTGACGGGGCAGGAACAGATCCGCCGCGTGAACGCCGATCCATACGTCGAATCGAGCGTGGCATTCGGGCCGCGCGAGCCGGTCGTCGCGAGTCTGGAGCAGTTGACGTCAGGCGGCGTGAAAGTCGGCATCGGCGCCGGCGGCAATGCGGACAACGTCAGCTACAGCGTCTACCGCGACAGCAAGCTTGTCGCCAGCGATCTGAAAGCCGGCGACTGGGTCGATCGTACGGGCGGCGCGGCGTCGTGCTACGCGCTCGAGGCACGCTTCACCGACAGCGGGAACGTGAGTCACCACAGCATGCCGCGCTGCGTCGATGCGGGCATCGAGATTCCCGTCACCGATGCGCGCGTCACGTCGAACCTCAAACCCACCGCCGCCGATGCCCGCTTCACGCGGCCGCACCTGGCCGCCTGGGGCCAGCCGAACGACCGCTTCAGCGTGGAGCGCATCGCGGTAACGCAGCCGGGCAGCTACCGCCTGCAGGTGCGCTATCACAACGGCGCCAACCAGGTGAACCTGGGCGTGAGCAACGGCGTCAAATGGCTGGCCTTGAAGGACGCCAGCGGCAAGGTGGTGGCCCAGGGCGTGATCCAGCTGCCGCACGCACCGCTGCTCAAGACGAATACGCCGAGCGTGTACTCAACGCCGCTGGCAGCGCAGCTGAAGCCGGGAAGCTACAAGCTGGAGATGACCGACTTCTTCAACATGAGCTACCTCGAAAGCAACCGCAGCTTCAGCGGCGCCGGCGGCGCACAGCCGTCGAATCGCTTTGACATCTACGGCGTGCGCCTGCTGCGCGTGAACCCGTAGGGTTGGCGGCTCCGCCGCCGACGCGGTGGTAGTTGGCGGCGAGGTCATCCGGCGCATAAGCGAAGCCAGTAACAACCAACGAGTCGGCGGCAGAGCCGCCGACCCTACGCAATAGCAGCATCACCCGCCGCTTTGCGCGAGTCCCCAAGCGCCTCTCCCGACGCCAGCAGCTTGAGCCGCCCTTCCAGCGCCTGAAACTCGAACGGCGTCGCAATTTTGCTCACTACGCCTTGACCGCCAGCGCTACCAGCTGACGTTCTTTCCATTACTCCTCCCGCAAACCGCCTAAAGACTTCAGAAATGAAGCAGGGAAATCGTGTTGAGGCCGCTCAAGTTCTACTTAGCAACGTCGGGGTAACTTGGCTGCTGGTCTTTTCACGTGTGCTGTGGCCAAGGCAATCGGAGGCAATCAATGGGCGAAAGTCTGGAAATCGCGGTCGACGCCGCGCTGTCAGCATTCAGCGACGCATCACAACACCATCGTCTCATGCGGCTCGACTTTCCGTTCAAGGACGGGCCACCCGCGATTCTTCTTCCTAACAAGCTGGTCGCTCATGAGGAGGTCTCGCGCAGTTTCCGTTTTGACATCGAGGTGCTGTCGGACGATCCGCGCATTCCTCTAAAAATATTGATGGGCCGAATGGTGACGATCTCCCTGGTCCGGGAAGACGGGTCCCAGCGCTACTTCAACGGCTATATCACCGAGTTCCGTTTCCTGCGCAGCGATGGCGGCTTTGCCTTCTACCGGATGGTGCTCGAACCCTGGCTTGCCTTCGCGCGTCTGCGCAAGGACAACAGGTCGTTCCACAATAAGAACGTACTCGAGATTACCGAAG
>NZ_DAMAGA010000004.1:22950-214664 GCF_031995545.1 Massilia sp. | reverse complement strand
CCCAGCTGCCGGCCCACCACCTGGACAACGGCACGATCCGCGCCACCGTTACCGACGCCATCGGGGGCCGGCTCCTGCACTTTTCGCTGGCCGGCAAACCTAACTTTTTGCTGGTGAACGAAAGCGCCGGCGATCCACGTGCGCCGGTCGATGCCAACAGCGGCAATGTCGGCTACCTGGGTCATGAAGTCTGGGTCGGCCCGCAAAGCCATTGGTGGCAGCACCAAAGCGTCAACCCGTCCCGCGCCGCAGCAAAGGCGCCGTGGCCGCCGGATCCTCACCTGAGCCTCGCCAGCTACACCGTCACCGCGCGCAGCGATCGCCACATCGCATTCGACAGCCCAGCCAGCCCGGTCAACGGCATCCAGCTGCACAAGCGCTATGCCCTGGTCGACGGCCAGCCGAACACGCTGGAACTGCAGGCGCGCGCCACCAACCGGCGCGAGCGCGACGTCGCCTGGGACCTGTGGTTCAACACCCGGGTACGTCCCGACACCATGGTCTATGTGCCGGTGGCGGGTAAGGAAGACGTGCGTACCGAACCGGCCGGCGCCCTGCCCTACATGTTGGGCGATGGCGTCATGTCGCTCGACCTGCCGCAAGCGGGCCAGCCGGCACGCAAGGGCAAACTGTTCGCCCAGCCGGCGGCAGGATGGATGGCGGGTTTCCACGGCGGCCAGGCCTTCATCGTGCAGTTCGCACACCAGCCACGCGCCGCGATCCATCCGGAGCAAGGCCAGGTCGAACTGTACCTCGACGCCGACCCTGCAGCACCGGGCAAAGGCCTGCTGGAGATGGAAGTGCATGCGCCTTATCGAAAACTGGCGCCGGGCAGCGACATGACGGCGTCGGAACGCTGGACGATCCTGCCCTACGACGGCCCGGCGACGCGCGACGCGCACCTCGCCTTCCTGCGCAAGCAGGCCGTGCTCCTGAAGCCGATGCGATAAAGGCTCAGGCCCCGAACGGCGTCTCGGCCAGACCCTGCACGCCGGGGCGCAGTAGTAGGACGGCGCCGGCGTCGCCGCCGGAACCAATGGCTCCGTTGGGATCGATCGACGTCACTAGCAGCGTTTGCAGATCCGGCCCGCCGAACGCACACATCGACGGCTTGGCCATTGGCAGCGCGATCTCGCGATCGAGCCGGCCATCCGGCGTAAACCGCTGCAGCACGCCGCCGTCGTTGGCGCAGGTCCAGTAGCAGCCATCGGCGTCGACCGCGGCGCCGTCTGGCCTCCCTTTCTGCTGCGCCAAGTCGAGGAAGACCCGCTCACGCGAAGGCAGGCCGGTATCGATGTCGTAATCGTAGGCCCACACCACGCGCCGCTGCGGGTGCGAATCGGACAGGTACATGGTGCGCCCGTCGGGCGACCAGGCCAGGCCGTTCTGGGTCAACAGGCTCGACACCACCGGCCCATGCAGTCCGCCCTCGCGGCTGTAGCGATACAGTCCGCCGACCGCCTTCGCGGCGCCCATGTCCATGAACATGGTGCCGCTCCAGAAGCGTCCCTGGCGGTCGCAGCGGCCGTCGTTGAAGCGCATGCCCTCGCCCAGTTCTGCAGCCGGCGGTGCCGCCAGCCGCGTGGCGACCACGCCGTCGGCATCGCCCAGCGCCAGGTGGAAGAGTCCGCTTTCCATCCCGGCCACCAGGCCCCCGTCGGCGGCGGCCGCGATGCAGGCCACCATCTCGTCGGCCTGCCAGTGGCGCAGCGCGCCGCTCGCATGCTGCATGCGCCAGATGCGGCGCGCCGGGATGTCGACCCAGTACCAGCTTTGTTCGCCCGCGTGCCAGATCGGGCATTCGCCGGTGGCGCAGTGCACGCCGGCGACTCGTTGCATCTCCATCGCAGTCCTTACAGGTGGGTGATCTCGCTGTGACGCGGCACCAGCGCCTTCATCACCAGCCACGCCACCAGGTAAGCCAGCGCGCAGATCGAGAACATGATCATATACCCGGTCTGCAGCTGGCCCAGCGCGCCGTAGTGGTCGAACAGCCAGCCACCGAGCTTGGTGAGCAGCACGCCGCCGAGGCCACCGGCCATGCCGCCGATGCCGACCACCGAACCGACGCTGTGTTTCGGGAACATGTCCGACACGGTGGTGAACAGGTTCGCCGACCAGGCCTGGTGCGCCGACGCGCCGATGCCGATCAGGATCACCGGCACCCAGAAGCCCAGGTAGCCGAGCGGCTGCGCCAACAGCACCACCAGCGGGCACAGAGCGATGATCAGCATGGCACGCATACGGCCTGAATAGATGTCGGCGCCGCGGCTCAGGAAATACGTCGGCAGCCAGCCGCCGCCGATGCTGCCCACCATCGTCATGCTGTACAACACCGCCAGCGGGATGATCATGTCGGTGCTGGCCATGCCATACTGCGCCGACATGTACTTCGGCAGCCAGAACAGGAAGAACCACCACACGCCGTCGGTCATGAATTTGCCGAAGGCGAAGGCCCAGGTCTGGCGGCAGCCGAGCAGCTTGAACCACGACGAGCGTTTCGGCACGTCGCAGGCGCCCACTGGCGTCGCGGCGTCGCTGTTGATGTAGGCGAGTTCGTCGCGGCTCAGGCGCGACTGGCGTTCCGGCGTGTCGTACAGCCAGATCCAGAGGCCCATCCACAGGAAGCCGATGGCGCCAATCACGATGAAAGCCGCCTGCCAGCCCCAGAACTCGGCGATCACCGGCACCGACAGCGGCGCCAGGATCGCGCCGACGTTGGCACCGGAATTGAAGATGCCGGTGGCGAACGAGCGCTCGCGCTTGGGGAAGTATTCGGCGGTGGCCTTGATCGCAGCCGGGAAGTTGCCGGCTTCGCCGATCGCCAGTACCGCGCGGCCGATCATGAAACCGGCGATCGACACCGGCACCACGGCCAGGCCGATCGAGGTGAATACCGTGTTGACCGCTTCGCCGAGGGCGATCGCGTAGGCGTGGCCGATGGCGCCGAGCGACCAGACCACGATCGCCAGCACGTAGGCGCGCTTGGTGCCCATGCGGTCGATCACGCGGCCGGCGAACAGCATCGAGATCGCGTACACGAACTGGAAGGTGGCGGTGATGTTGGCGTAGTCGGTGTTCGACCAGCCGAATTCCTTGGTGAGGGTCGGCGCCAGCAGGCTCAGGACCTGGCGGTCCAGGTAGTTGATGGTGGTGGCGAAGAATAACAGGGCGCAGATCGTCCAGCGATAGCGGCCCATGACCGACTGCTCTGCCGGCATGCTGATGACTTGCTGATTCATGATGATCAGTTCTTTTCAAGTGTTGTACAGCCGGTGTCTCCCCCGGCTGGTGCTGCAATCGAACTTAAAGCGTTACGCGGCTCCTTTGGCTTTCAGCTCCCCGTCCTGCAGGCGCGTCAGGCCAAGCGGATTGGCGTCCTGCAGTTCCTGCGGCAGCAGGCTGCCCGGGATGTTCTGGTAGCACACCGGCCGCAGGAAGCGGTCGATGGCGCTGGCGCCGACCGAGGTGCTGCGACTGTCGCTGGTAGCCGGGAACGGGCCGCCGTGGACCATCGCGTGCGACACCTCGACGCCGGTCGGGAAGCCGTTGAACAGCACGCGGCCCGCCTTGCGCTCCAGGATCGGCAACAGTGCGGCGGCGGTGGCGTGATCCTGCTCGGTGGCGTGCACGGTGACGGTCAGCTGGCCATGCAGCTGCTCGGCGGCTTGCAGCAGTTGCTGCGCATCGGTGAAGCGGACCACTACCGCGGCCGGGCCGAACACTTCGTCTTCCAGCGCCGGGTTCCCGAGATACGCGGCGGCGTCGCAGACATACAGCGCGGCCTGTGCGGCGCAGCCGTTACCCTGCTCGCCGCCGCGTGCCACCAGTTGCAGGCCTTCGACCGCGCCCAGTTTGGCGACGCCGCTGTTGTACGCTTCGTGAATGCCGGCGGTGAGCATGGTGCCGGCGCCCTTGCCGCCCAGCGCAGTTCCGGCGGCGCTGACGAAAGCATCCAGTTCGCTACCGGCCAGCGCGAACACCAGGCCCGGGTTGGTGCAGAACTGGCCGACGCCGAGCGTCAGCGAGTCGACGAAACCATTCGCCAGCCCGGCGCCACCAGATTGCAATGCGCCCGCCAGCAGGAATACCGGGTTCACGCTGCTCATTTCGGCGTACACCGGAATCGGTTCGTTACGTGCCGCAGCGGCGCGCACCAACGCCAGGCCGCCCTGGCGCGAGCCGGTGAAGCCGACCGCCTTGATCGCCGGGTGCGACACCAGCTGCTGGCCGACCGTGCGGCCGTCGCCGAACAGCATCGAGAACACGCCTTCCGGGAGGCCGCATTCCTGTACCGCGCGCTGCACGGCGCGGCCGACCAGCTCCGAGGTGCCGGGATGGGCGCCGTGGGCTTTCACCACCACCGGGCAGCCGGCAGCCAGTGCCGAGGCGGTATCGCCGCCCGCCACCGAGAACGCCAGCGGGAAGTTACTGGCGCCGAACACGGCGACCGGGCCGAGGCCGATCTTGCGCAGACGAAGGTCGGGACGCGGTGGCGCGCGCTCGGGCAAGGCGCTGTCGATGGTGGCATCCGTGAAGTGGCCGTCGCGCACCACTTTGGCGAACAGGCGCAGCTGGTTCACGGTGCGCATGCGTTCACCTTCCAGGCGCGCCTGCGGCAAGCCGGTTTCCAGCATGGCGCGCTCGATCAGCGGCGCACCGATGGCCAGGATCTGTTCGGCCACAGTCTCGAGGAAGCGCGCGCGCTGTTCCAGCGGCAGCGCGCGGTACGGATCGAACGCCTGTTGCGCCAGGGCGCAAGCCTGCTCCACGTCCTCGCTCGTGGCCTGGCCGAAGGCCGGCTCCAGGTTGGCGCGGGTGGCCGGATTGAAGCCGAACGCTTCGCCACCGGCGCCGCGCACGCAGCGCGCGCCGATGATCATTTCACCCAAAATGGACATCACAGCAGACATCACAGCACTCCGTTCTTCTTGAGCAGGTCCAGCAGCATCTGGTCTTCTTCGGCGGTGAGGTCGGTCAGCGGCGGACGCACGGGACCGGCGCCATGGCCGACCAGGCGCGCGCCGGCCTTGATGATGCTGACCGCGTAGCCGGCCTTGCGGTTGCGAATCTCGAGATAGGGCAGGAAGAAGTCGTCGATCAGGCGGTTGGTGGTCTCTAGATCGCCCGACGCGGTGGCGTGGTAGAAGTCCATCGCCAGCTGCGGCACGAAGTTGAACACGGCCGACGAGTACACCGGGGTGCCGAGGGCTTTATAGGCGCCGGCATACACTTCCGCGGTCGGCAGGCCGCCCAGGTAGCTGAAGCGGTCGCCCATCTTGCGCCAGATCGAGACCATCAGTTCGATGTCGCCGTTGCCGTCCTTGAAGCCGACCAGGTTCGGGCAGCGGTCGGCCAGCTTGGCCAGCGAGTCCGGGGTCAGGCGGCAGTTGGCGCGGTTGTACACCACCACGCCGATTTCCACCGAGCGGCACACCGCTTCGACGTGGGCGATCAGGCCGTCCTGACTGGCTTCGGTCAGGTAGTGAGGCAGCAGCAGCAGGCCCTTGGCGCCCTGGCGCTGGGCTTCCTGGGCGTGGGCGATGGCGGTGCGGGTCGGACCGCCGCAGCCGGCCAGGATCGGCACCTTGCCGGCGCAGGTATCGACTGCGGTCTTGATGATCTGGCCGTACTCTTCGCCGTGCAGCGAGAAGTATTCGCCGGTGCCGCCCGCCGCGAACAGCGCGGTCGCGCCGAATGGCGCCAGCCACTCGAGGCGCTCGGCGTAGCCTTTCGGGTTGAAGTCGCCCTGGGCGTCGAAGTCGGTGATCGGAAAGGACAGCAGGCCGTGCGACAGGACTTGCTTGAGTTCATTCGGTTGCATTGCGACGTCTCCATTGGTCTAGTTGTTGGACTGGACTGACGCGAAAGTTGTATCACCGCGTCAAGTTGTAAGTCATCGTACAACTGAACCGGAGAGGTCGCAAGCAAAAAATTGCTTTTTTTTAGTTGAGCATGTTTTCCAGACGACGCTGTGCCTGCACCAGCCGTTCGCGGCTGTTGGACAGGTGCATGCGCATCGCGGCGCGCGCCGCTTCCGGATCGCGTCGCTCGATGGCGCGGAAGATGTCGTCGTGTTCGCGGCTGACGCGCTCGAGGAAATCGGCCGGCTTGTCCTGCTCTAGCACCGGCGTATTCAGGCGTGCGCGCGGGATGATGGCGTTGCCCAGCTGCTCGAGGATATCGACGAAATAGCGGTTGCCGGTGCTTTGCGCGATCAAGAGGTGGAAGCGCTTGTCGGCCTCCACCGCCGACCTGCCCTCGGCCATCGCCTGCTGCATCTCGCGCAGCGCCGCGGCCAGTTCGTCGACCTGCTCCTCAGTGCGGCGGCTGGCCGCCAGGCCGGCGGTCTCGGTCTCGACGCCGATGCGTAGTTCCAGGATCGACAGCACGTCGCGCAGGGTCAGCATGTTTTCGGCTTCCAGCCCGAGACCGGCTTGCGGACGCTCCAGCACGAAGGTGCCGATGCCGTGCCGGGTCTGCACCAGGCCGGCCGCCTGCAGGTGCGAAATCGCTTCGCGCACCACCGTGCGGCTGACGCCGTGCTGGCTCATCAGGGAAGATTCGGTCGGCAGCTTGTCGCCCGGCTTGAGCATGCCCTGGCGGATGACGGCGCTGATCTGTTCGACCACGCCTTGTGCCAGACTGCGGTGCTTGCGTTGCGGGAGGTTCATGGTGGGCGACGTTGAATGAAAAGGATGGCGGGATTATACGCGAATGAATGGCTTGAGACATCTTATTGTCTGACATCTGATCTCTTTAGTGGCGAGCTGGAGGTAGTGGTACAGCCGCCTTGCTAGATTGGTCAGACCAAACTAGAATCAGCTATCAAAAAAATATCAGGAGACACCGCCATGCCCTTCGTCCGCCCACTTCCCCTGCTCTTTTGCCTGTTCACCGGTGCCGCCTGGTCGGCACCGGCGGTCCACGACCGCATCATCCTGGTGGGCGACTCGACCATGGCCAGCACCACGGGTTACGGCGACGCGCTGTGCGAACGCCTGACGCCGGACACTGCCTGCATCAACCTGGCGCGTGGTGGGCGCAGCTCCGGCAGCTTCCGCGCCGAAGGCCGCTGGGATGAAGTCACGGCGTTGCTAAAGGACGGCGCCGGCTACCGCCGCACCTATGTGCTGATCCAGTTCGGCCACAACGACCAGCCGGGCAAACCGGGACGCTCGACCGATTACGCGACCGAATTCCCGGCCAACATGACGCGCTACGTGCAAGAGGCGCGCGCGCTGGGCGCCGTGCCGGTGCTGGTGACGCCGCTCACGCGCCGCAGCTTCCGCAATGGCTACGTGAGCAACGACCTGGCGCCGTGGGCCGGCACGGTGCGCACGATCGCCGCCAGGACACGCACGCCGCTGGTCGACCTGAATGCGCTGTCGCTGGCGGCGGTGCAGGCCATGGGCGCGGATGAAGCCAACAAGCTCGCCCGCGCCGGCGCCAATTTCGACTACACCCACGTGGGACCGCTCGGCGCCGAGCGTTTCTCGGACATCGTCGCGCGCGAACTGGTACGCCAGGTGCCGGAACTGGCTCCCGCGTTCGTAACGGCGCCGACTGTCGCTGTTCGGGGTGCGCAATGAATGCCACCATGCTCGCCGCACTGGCGCTGGCGCTGGCCGCTCCCACGGCTTTCGGCGCGGTCCGGCCCGCAGCCGTTTCCACACCGCCGGCCGAGCGCCAGCAGGCGCCCGCCGACACCTGGGCCGCGCAGGACGGCGGCACGCGCGGCGGCGCACTTGCCGCTCCCGGCCACGTGTACACGGTCGGCAACCGCGCCCAGTTGCTGGCGGCACTAGAGGCGCCGGCACCGGCCCGCATCGTGCGCCTCACGGCCACCATCGACATGAGCGAGGGCCGGCCATTTGCCGACAGCGCCGACCAGGCCCGGCGCGGCAATGTGCGCATCCCGTCGAACACCACCCTGCTCGGCGTCGCGGGCGGCGCCGGCTTCGTCAACGGCAGCCTGCTCATCACGGGTGTCGAACAGGTCATCGTGCGCAACCTGGCGATCCGCAATCCCTGCGATGTCGGCCCCAAATGGGATCCGCGCGACGGCCCCAAGGGCAACTGGAATTCGGAGTTCGACGGCATCACCGTGCGCGACGCGCGCCACGTCTGGATCGACCATAACAGTTTCACCGACGCTCCCGACACAGACGACCGCTCGCCGATCGAGAACGGCAAGCGCAAGCAATGCCACGACGGTGCGCTCGACATCTCGCAGGGCGCCGACCTGATCGCCGTCACCTACAACCACTTCACCCAGCACGAAAAGACCATGCTTATCGGCGCGGGCGACCGCCACACCGGCGACCAGGGCCGACTGCGCGTCACGCTCAAGGGCAATCTGTTCGAGCACGTGGCCGAGCGCGCGCCGCGCGTGCGCTTTGGTCAGGTCCACCTGCTCAACAACCTGTACGTGGGCGAGCGCGGGCGCGCGGTATACGGACACGGTTACAGCATCGGCGCCGGGCATGCCGCGCGCATCGTCTCCAGTGCCAACGCGTTCGAGGTGGCCGGCGCCACCGAATGCCGCCAGCTGGTGCGCGATCCGGGGTCGAGTCCCGGTGTCTTCACCGACAGCGGCTCGCTGCTCAATGGCCGGCCACTGAACAACTGTCCGTTCAGCGCCGGCGCCAGTTTCCAGGTCCCTTACGCCTATACTGCCCTGCCCGCGGCGCAGGTCGCGCAGCATGTGCGCGCCAACGCCGGCCAACGCGCTGCAATCGTTGCCACGCCCGACCCGGCCGGCGTCGCCGAGGCACGCTTCATCCCGGCCGAGGGCGCGCCGTTCGTGCTGCGCGCGCGGCGCCAGGCCAACGGCGACTGGCAAGGCGCGAGCCTGCAGCTGGCCGATAACGGCAAGACGCTGCAGATCGGACTGCTCGAAGCGCGCGCCGGGACGGTGCAACGCCTCAAGCAGGTGCGGCGCCGCGTGACACCGTCAACCATGCCGCTGAGGCTCGGCCTGGCCGCCGACCTCGATGCCGGCCAGCTGGCGGTGCTGCTCGACGGTGAACGCGTGACCACTGCCCTGGCCGTCCCGATGACGGCGACCGAGGCGCCCGACTGGGAAGCTGGCCCGCACCGCGTGCTCGGCGTGCGCACCAACCCGGCCGGATCCGCGCCGCAGCGCGTGACCGCCTACGTGGCCGAACAAGGCCTGGTGCTGCAGGCCGGCGATCCGGCCGAGATCGTGCGCACCGGTGGCGCCTATGATCTGGTCGCCGTCGCCGACGATCCCCGCGTCGCCCGCGTCGACCTGGAGAGCGGAGTGTTGCGCGTGACGCCGCTGGCTAGTGGACGGACGGCGGTCACCGTCAGCAGCGCCAGCGATCCGTGGCCGCAGGCGCGCTTCGCGGTCGTGGTTGGCCAGCCCTTCGCCGCACTGCCGGATGGCGTGCGCGCCGGCGTCACCCGTCCGGCAGCCGGCGAGCGCGGCGTCCCCCCGGATACCCCGCTGCGCCTCGTTCTGCCGAAGAACGCGACACTGAGCGATGCCGGCAGCGTGCGCGTATGGCGCAAGCGCGACCGCCAACTGGTGGCCGTGGTGCGTCCTGGTGAATCGGTCAGCGCGATCGGTCCTGCACCGCGCCAGCGCCTGGTGCGCCGGCACCTGCTGCGCGTGATCGACGGCGAACTGCGCGCCAGCCTGCCGCAGGCGCTCGACTACGACACCGAGTACGAAGCCGTGGCCGAGGCGGCGCTGGTGCGCGGCGCGCAGTTCGACGGCGCACGCTGGAGCTTCCGCACGACGGCCCAGCGCCCGGTCGGCGACAGCGTCACCGTGGCGCAGGACGGCCGCGCGCATTTCCGCACCGTGCAGGGCGCGTTCGACTATGCCATGTCGCTGCCGCGCGCCATGCCGCTCACGGTGAACGTGCGCGACGGCGTCTATCCCGAACTGCTGTACCTGCGCGACAAGGACAACCTTACCCTGCGTGGCCAGAGCCGTGAAGCGACGGTCATCCGCGCCGCCAACAGCGACACCCTGAATCCCGGTTCCGGCACCGGCCAGGAACCCGGCGCGCCGGGCCTGCAAGGCGGGCGCGCGCTGTTCCTGGCGCAGGACAACGACCTGCTCGAGATCCGCGACATCGCCCTGCACAACAGCACCCTGCGCACGGACGGCCACTCGCCGCAGGCCGAGACGCTGTTCTTCAGCAGCCGCGACGGCCGCCTGCTGGTGAAGAACGCCCACTTCCTGAGCGAGCAGGATACGCTGCAGCTGACCGGCTACAGCTGGTTCCATAAGTCTCTGGTGGAGGGCAACGTCGACTTCATCTGGGGCAACAACCGCGCCGCCCTGTTCGAGGACAGCGAGATCCGCTCCATCGGCGACAGCGCGAAACCCGACAGCGGCGGCTACATCGTGCAGGCGCGCACGATCGGCGCGGACCAGCCGGGCTTCGTCTTCCTGCGCTCGCGCCTGACGTATGGCCCGGGCCCGGCCGGCAACCTGCCGGCCGCGGGCAGCGCCTACCTGGCGCGCTCGCCCGGCACCGCCAACACCTGGGACCACGTCGCCTTCATCGAGTGCACGGTCGGCGCCCACATCGCGCAGGATGGCTGGCTGCGCCGGCCAATGCCGAACCCCGCGCAGGGCGGCTGGCGCGAGTACGGCAACCGCGGGACGGACGGCGCGCCGCGCAGCTACGGCGGGACCGCGCTCGACCAGGCGCAGGCGGCGCAACTGTCGAACCGCGCCGCGCTGTTCGGTGCGCGCGGCTGGAACCCGCAACCGTAAACCGGCCGTCCATGCGTCCCGGCTGTATCGACTGTATACTTACGTGACTTGCAACATTAACGTCGGCAAACTAAGATTCGCTACTTCGGCAGCGGACGCCGACTCTCCGGGAACCCTCACCAATGAAAAAACCAGCAGCGCGCAATGAACCAGGCGAACCAGGCACCACCGAGCCGCGGCTGTACCGGGTCGTGTCGGCCCGGATCGAAGAGCTGATCCGCGCCGAGAACATCAACGCCGGCGAACGCCTGCCGGCCGAGCGCGAACTGGCGGCCAAGCTGGGCGTGAGCCGCACCTCGCTGCGCGAAGCGCTGATCGCGCTCGAGCTGAGCGGCAAGGTCGAAGTGCGCGGCGGCTCCGGCGTGTATGTCAGCGAACAGGTCGCGCCGCAGGCCGACGTGCCGACCGCGGGGCCGGGCCCGTTCGAGGTCCTGGCCGCGCGCCGCCTGATCGAGGTCGAGGTCGCGGCGCTCGCGGCCAAGCATGCTAGCGATTCGGCCATCGACGCCATCCTGCGCGCGGTGGAAGAGATGGAACAGCACCACGAAGACCGCAGCGGCAACGAGTCGGCCGACCGCAACTTCCACCTGGCGATCGCGCGCGCCACCGGCAACAGCGCGATGGTCGGCGTGATCGAATACCTGTGGAGCCAGCGCGGCTCGCTGTGGCACAAACTGAAGGAACACTTCCAGACCGAGGAGCTGCGCCAGCAGACGCTGCTCGACCACCGCAACATCTTCGCCGCCATTGCCTCGCACGATGTCGCCGGCGCCCGCACCGCGATGCGCGCCCACCTGGACCGCGTTACCCGCACCTTCTCGCGCGGCTAAGCCGCAACCCCTTCCCCTGCGGCCGGCCCTGCCCGGCCGCCGCCCCTCTCGCGGCGCCGCTCCGCGCCCGCACGACACTCTCCGCGTACCGCATCCGCCACAAATGCGGATAGACCAAAATAATCCGGCACATCCAGATTGATTAAGCGGTAGGACCAGTTTACAATTGTTTTCATACCAATCATTCGCAGGCGCAGAGCGCCCCGCGTTTGCACCGGGCTGCAGGGCAACCATGCGCGATCCGGAGACACATTCGGACGCATCTGATGACGACAAGCAGGAGACACACAATGAACTACCCTCGCACGACGGCGTCCCAGCCGCGCTTTCTTTTATCGAGCATCGCCGTGGCCGCCATGCTGCTGGCGCAAGGCGCGTCGGCGCAGGACGCCGCCACCCAGCGCGTCGAAGTCACCGGCTCATCGATCAAGCGCCTGGCCACCGAGAACGCACTGCCGCTGACCACTTATAAAGCCGAGGAACTGGCCAACCAGGGCCTGACCACGATGACCGAGATCGCAGTCGCCCTGACGGTCGCCACCACCAACGAGCCGGTGGGCGGCGGTGGCGGCGGCACCATGATCAATATGCGTGGCCTAAACACCAACCGCACGCTGGTGCTGCTCAACGGCCGGCGCCTGGCCAACGAAGCGCTGGGCGCGAGTTCGGTCAACGTCGACGTGATCCCGATGGCTGCGATCGAACGGGTCGAAGTGCTGCGCGACGGCGCCTCGGCCCTGTACGGCACCGACGCCATCGCCGGCGTGGTCAACTTCATCACCAAGAAAGCGGTGCAGGACGTGACGCTGCACGCCAGCACCGTGCAGCCCGAGAAATCCGGCGGCGGCCAGCAAAAGCGCGTCACCATCGTCGCCGGCAAGGGCGACATGGCCACCGACGGCTGGAACGTCTACACCGCGTTCAGCGCCCAGCGCCGCGATTCGCTGCTGCAGCGCGACCGCCCCGGCATCTGGGACCCGGACAAGCTGGCGTCGCTGGGCGGCACGCCGTTCACCGCCAACACCTCGGGCGGTTCGGCCTCGCCCGCCAACTTCACCATCTACCGCAACGGCCGCCCTGCCAACATCACCGGCAACCCGTATTTCGCCAGCGGCTGCGTGGCCCCGGGCCTGCCCCAGACCACGGTGCCATCGACCCGCACCAATGCCAACGGCGCCAATACCTGCATCACCGATCCGTCGATCTATCCCGAACTGCTGCCGGAAAACCAGCAGGTGACCCTGTTCACCAAGGCCGCGCTGGCGCACGGCGACGGCAAGATCTTTAGCGTCGAACTGAATCTGTCGCGCTCCTACATCGACGCCATCAGCGGCCCGCAACCGTTCGGCAACAACACCGACTACGACCGCCTTACCGCATCGCGCCGTCCCCTGATGATCACCAGCGCCAGCCCGTGGTACCCGGGCGGCAGCGGCGGGGTGCCGGCGGTGGCGGGCCTGAACGGCGAAGACCTGGCACTGACCTGGAGCCTGGACGAACTGGGCGCCGTCAAGCTGCACGACGTGCAGACCAACCACCGCTTCGTGATCGCCGACGAAGGCCAGGTGAGGGGCTGGGACTACCGCGTCGGCGCATCCTATGGCTATAGCCACCGCGAGAGCGGATTCAAGGAAAACTTCGTGCGTACCCCGGGCGTGTACGCGGGCGTGGCCAACGGCATCCTGAACCCGTTCGGTGCCCAGGACGCGGCTGGCCGCGAGTACCTGGCCAGCATCTCGGCCGACGGCCAGAATTTCCGCGAAGCGGACGTGCGCTACTACGGCGCCGACTTCAACCTGAGCCGCACGCTGATGGATCTGCCGGGCGGTGCGCTCGGCATCGCGGTCGGCGGCGACTGGCACCGTGAGACCTTCGCCGAAACCGCCACCATGATCGGCGACGAAGTGGTGTGGCGCGTCTCTGGCACGCCCGGCAACAGTCCGAGCGGCCAGCGCAAGGTCGCCGGCCTGTACGTCGAACTCGATGCCCCCGTCACCAGGCAGCTCGACCTGAACTTCGCGCTGCGCGGGGACCATTTCAGCGACTTCGGCGACACTTATAACCCGAAGGCCAGCTTCCGCTACCAGCCGGTGAAAGCGCTGATGGTGCGCGGCACGGTGAGCAAGGGCTTCCGCGCGCCGACCCTGCCGGAACTGTACGGCACCCCGCGCACACTGCAGCCGTCGACCTCGAGCTGGGACGATCCGCTGCTGTGCCCGAGCGCGACGCCGAACGTGGCCGGTTCCGGCACGCTCACCACCGACCCGCGCTTCGCCGGCCTGGGGCTGGACGCGGAACGCGTCTGCAACACACGCCTGACCACGCTGGTGGGTGCCAATCCCGATTTGCAGCCCGAGAAATCGAAGACCTATACGATCGGCTTCGTGATCGAGCCAGTCAAGAACTTCGTCGCCACGATCGACTTCTGGAAGATCGACATGGAAAAGACGATCGCCCAGATCAACGAGGACTCGATCTTCGACAACCTGGACCGCTACCAGGACCTGTTCGTGCGTAACCCGGACGGCACGCTGCAGTACATCACCAAGACGCGCCTGAACATGGGCGGCCTGAAAACCCAGGGCATCGACCTGAGCCTGAACTACTCGCTGCCGACCGCGAACTGGGGCCGCTTCGGCTTCTCGATGGACGGCACCTACACCGACAAGTACGAAGGCCAGAACGACGAAGGCAGCCCGTGGGTCGACAGCGTCGGCCGCATCGGCGCCCTGGCCACCGGCTCCACCTCGGCCAACACCTACATCTTCAAGTGGAAGCACCAGGCGCGCGTGAACTGGAGCTACGGCGCCTTTTTCGCCCAGCTCACCCAGCAGTACTCGTCGACCTACGAAGACACCAACGCCCTGCCGACCCAGCAACCGGGCCAGCCGTTCTACAACGTGATCGCGCCGTACCGCGTGTACAACCTGGCGACCACCTACAAGGTGACGCCGAAGTTCAAGATCGGGCTCGGGGTGAACAACCTGTTCGACCACGATCCGCCGCTGTCGAACCAGCGCCTGTCGTCGCGCGTGGTGTTCGCCCAGAACATCGCCAAGCCGATCGGCCGCGCGTTCACGGCGCGTGCGGACTACACGTTCTGAGCGTGGTCCCGGCGTGATGAAGCGACCTTCGCTGGTGCTGTGCGCCGTGCTGGCCACGGCAGGCTGCGCGCGTTTGGCGCAGCTTGACCCGGCCAACGTGCCCCACGTGCGTCAGGCGGCGCCACCCGACGGCTGGGCGGCGCAGGCGGGCGGCACGCGCGGCGGGGCCGAGGCGCCGGCTGCCAACGTGTTCACCGTCTCCGATGCGGCGCAGCTGCGCGCCGCCCTCGCCAAACCGGTCGAGGGCGGCCGCATCGTGCAGGTGAACGGCATCATCGACATGAGCGAAGGCAGGCCGTACACCAATCATGCCGATCAGTCGAAACGTGGACGGGTGGTGCTGCCGTCCAACACCACGCTGGTCGGGCTGGGCACGCGTTCCGGCTTCATCGAAGCGCACCTGCTGGTGTCGAAGGTGTCTCAGGTCGTGATCCGCAATCTACACTTGCGCAACCCGTGCGACGTCGAACCGCGCTGGGATCCGAAGGACGGCGACGGCAACTGGAACTCGGAGTTCGACGCCGTCTCGGTCGTCGCCGCGCACCACGTCTGGGTTGACCGCAACAGCTTCACCGATGCGCCGTTCACCGACGACCGGCAGCCGCTGGGGAACGGCAAGGCCATGCAATGCCACGATGGTGCGCTCGACATCCGCGATGCCAGCGACTACGTGACCGTTTCGTACAACCACTTCGCCCTGCACGCCAAGAACATGCTGATCGGCGCTAGCGACAAGGCGGAGGGCGACACCGGCCACCTGCGCATCACCCTCCATCACAACCTGTTCGAATACATCGCCAGCCGCGCCCCGCGCGTGCGTTTCGGCCAGGTCCACCTGTTCAACAACTATCACGTGGGCGACCGCAAGCACCCGGCCTACCCGCACGGCTACAGCGTCGGCGTGGCAAAACAGGCCCGGATCGTCTCGCATGCCAACGCGTTCGAGATCGCCGGCGCCCGCAGCTGCCGCGACGCGATCAAACCGTTCGCGAGCGGCCAGGATGCCGGCAGCTACAGCGACGCCGGATCACTGCTCAACGGCGCCCCGCTCGGAGCGTGCGGTGCCGAATCGGCGCCATCCTTCAGCGTGCCGTACCGATTCGCGCCGCTAGCCGCCGCAGACGTGCCGGCGTATGCGCGCGCCCATGCCGGCGCCGGCAAGCAGGACATCCAGGCCGAAGCGCGCCACTAACGGATCAGCTGCGCAGGAACGCCAACAGCTCGGCGTTAAGCTGATGCTTGTGCGTCGACGGCAAGCCATGACCCGCACCTTCATACACCGACAGGCGGCCTTGCGGCAGCATTTCGACGGCGCGGCGGGCGGTGGTGGCGAGCGGCACGATCTGGTCGTCGTCGCCGTGGATGACGAGGGTCGGGATCGTCATTTTTCCCAGGTCGGCGCTGAAGTCGGTCTCGGAGAACTGCTTGATGCAGGCATAGGCGCTCTTGATGCTGCACTGCAGGCCCTGGAACAGGAACGACTGGCGCATGCCTTCCGACACCTTGGCGCCGGCGCGGTTGAAGCCGAAGAACGGCGTGCTCAGGTCGAGGAAGAACTGAGCGCGGTCGTTGCGCACGCCGTCGCGGATGCCGTCGAACACCGACATCGGCACACCATCCGGATTCGCGGGCGAGACCACCATCTGCGGCGTGACGGCCCCGATCAGCACGGCCTTGGCGACGCGCCCGGTGCCATGGCGTCCGATGTAGCGCGCCACCTCGCCGCCGCCGGTCGAATGGCCAACCAGCGTGGCGCCGGTGATGTCGAGCGTGTCGAGCAAGGTTGCCAGGTCGTCGGCGTAGGTGTCCATGTCGTTGCCGTGCCAGGCCTTGCTCGAGCGCCCGTGGCCACGGCGGTCATGCGCGATCACACGGAAACCATGCTCGGCCAGGAACAGCATCTGGTCTTCCCAGGCGTCGGACGACAGCGGCCAGCCGTGGCTGAACACCACCGGCGTGCCGTGGCCCCAGTCGGTGAAGTGGATGATGGTGCCGTCGCCGGCGGTGACGGTATCGATGGTGCGTGCTTTGCTCATGGTGGTTTCCTTTGGGTGGCGTCTCGCTGCGCTGGAGCGCTTCGGTTCGGACTATGGATGCGCCAGACGGTCTGGCCCATGGATTATCGAACGCCGCGCCACCCATTCCCTGATGCGAAAGTGGTGGCCCGACTCCCCCTTTTGGGGGGGTGGTCCACCCGGGATGCTTACCGGAGCGCCTGGCCCGGGCGCATCGCCAGTGCGCTCCAGGTATGCCGCAGCGCGGCCAGCAGGGCGACCAGCGCCACGCCGAGCAGCGCCAGCCACGGCGTCGCATACACCAGCGGTGCATGCTCGATGAAGCCGGCCTGGTAGCGGCCGACCGCAAGGAATGCCAGCGGCAGCCCGAGCAAGGCGGCCACGCCGACCAGAGCGCCCATCTCGCGTCCGAGCAGCACGGCGATCTGCGGGCGGCCCGCGCCATACAGCTTGCGCAGCACGATTTCGCGCGCGCGCCGCTGCACGATCGAGGCCGACAACGCGTACATGCCGAAGGCGGTGATCGCCAGCGCGATCGCCGTGGCCAGCGCCAGCAGCCGCGCCAGGCGCATGTCGTCGGCATAGTTGGCGGCCAGGACCTCGCCCGCGCGTTCGGTGTGCATGATGGCGTCCGGGAAGTAGCGGTTCCACAGTGCCGCCACGGCGCGCTCGGCATCCTGCACCGACGTCGTGCTGCGCACACTGGCAACGCCGGCCCAGTCGGTGGCGAGCACATACAGCGTGGCGCGCGGCTCGTCGCGCAGCGAACGGAAACGCAGTTCCGGTGCGATGCCGAGCACCTGGTACGGCACCATCTTGCCGTCGTCGCCCGGATGCAGAACGGTCTGGCCGACCGCGGCCTGGGGCGTGGCGAAGCCAAGCTGACGCGCGGCGATGGCATTGATCACGACCGGGCCCACCGCGTTTTCCTGGTCCAGGCGCGGATCGAACAGGCGCCCCGCCACCGGCCTCAGGTTGTACACGTCGAAGAAATTCGTGTCGATCATCTTCACTTCGGCCGACACGCTGGCGCCACCGTCGCGCTTGATGTCCTGGATCAGGCCATTGCCGGTGCGCCCGACCACATGCTCTGACAACACCAGGCTGTGCACGCCCGGCTGCTGGCCCAGCGCCGTCATGAAGCCGCGCACCGCATCGTTCTTCTTGCCGCGTTCGGGCAGGTCGACGATCAGCAACGGGCGGGCGTCGAAGCCGGGCGAAGCGTTGACCGCGAAGCGCGTCTGCAGCGCGATGCCCAGGGCCAGGCTGGCCAGGCCGACGGCAGTGGCGATCTGCACCACGGTCAAGCCCTTGCGCAGGCGCGCCGTGGCCTGCGACTCGGTATTGGTGCGGCCCGCCAGCGCCTGGGCGGGTCGCACGCGCAGCGCGGTCCAGGCGGGCTGCAGACCGGCCACGATGCCCAGCGCGACGCCGGTCAAGAGCGCCGCCGCCAGGTTACCCGGTGCGAACAGATGCTCGAGCTTGCGGTTGACCAGTTCCGCGAACAGGGGCAAGGCCAGCCAGGCCAGCATCAGGCCCAACACGGTGGCCAGCAGCGACACCAGCAGCGACTCGGCCATGAATTGCAGCACGATCTGGCGCATGCTCGCACCCAGCACCTTGCGCATGCCGATCTCGCGCTGGCGCCGCAACACGCGCACCGTGGCCAGGTTGACGTAATTGATGGCGCCAAGTGCGAGGATCAGCAGCGCCACCACTGCCAGCCCGGTCACGGTGGTGCGGTCGCCGCGGTCGCCCGGTGGCGACACCGGATTGCGCGCCACGTCGCGGTCGAAATACGCTTCGCGCAGCGGCGACAGCGCCAGGTCCATCACCTTGCGCCCGCCCAGGCGCGCACGCACGGCGGGCGGCACGCCCTGCACCGCCGGGGCGGTATCGAGCGCACGCTGGAGTGCAGCCGCCACCTGCGGCACCGCGTCCGGGTTCGGTATCCGCAGCAGCAGCCGGCCCCAGGCACCGCGTTCGCCGGTCTGCAGCTCGGCGCGCATGGCCGGGTCGTTCAGGACCGAGACTACGCCATACAAGGCCTCGAACGGGATGGTCGTGTTGGCCGGGGGGTCGGGCACGATGGCCGCCACGTGCAGCACCTTGTCGCCGATCTGGACGGTCCGGCCGAGCGCGCGGGCAGTGCCGAACAGGCGTTCGGCGCCCGACACGGTCAGTGCCAGACCTTCGGGGCGGGTCAAAGCCGCCTCCAGGTCGCCTTCGACCGCGCGCAATCCCAGCACCTGCGCGAAATGCGGCAGCACCAGCAGGCTCGGCATCTTGTGCAGGGCAGCGCCCACTTTGACGGTAGGTACGTCGGCGCGGAAGAAGGCGGTCGCGTCGCTCACGCCCGGGGTCTTCAGTGCGCTCGCGCGCAGCAGCAGCGGGGCCTGGTCGAACCAGGGCGCGACCGGGTCGACGTTGAAGCGCTGCTTGACCACATAGATCTGTTCCACCTGCGGCACGTGCGCGTCGTAGCGCCAGGAATACTGGACGAAGCCTAGCAGCAGCAGGCAAGCCGCGAAGGCAAATGAGAGGCCCAGGATGGCGATCGCGCTGTAGCCGGGCTCGCGCACCAGGTGGCGCAATCCGATACGGAAATCGTCCAGTCTCATGATGCCACCTGCATCAGGACAGCACCATCGGCTTCGATCCGGCCGTCGCGCATGCGCACGGTGCGTCCGGCCTGCGCGGCGTGCTCCGGCGAGTGGGTGACCATCACCACGGCGGTCCCTTCGTCGTTGATCTGGCGCAGCAGGCGCATCACCTCGTTGCCATGTGCGGTATCGAGATTGCCGGTCGGTTCGTCGGCCAGAAGCAAGGCGGGACGCGCCACCAGCGCGCGTGCGATCGCGACGCGCTGCTGCTGTCCGCCCGAGAGCTGGGATGGGCGGTGTCTGGCACGGTGGGCGATGCCGAGCCTGTCGAGCAGCGCTGCCACCCGTTCGCGCCGTTCCTGCCTGGGTACGTCGGTGTACGCCAGCGCCAGCTCGACGTTTTCGGCCACGCTCAGTTCTTCCAGCAGGTTGAAGTCCTGGAAGATGAAGCCGATGCGACCGCGCCGCAGCTTGTTCAGTTCCATCTCGCTCCAGCCGGCGATATCCCGGCCGTCGAACCAGTATTCGCCGCTGTCGCAGGTTTCGAACAGGCCCAGCACCGAGAGCAAGGTCGACTTGCCGCATCCCGAGGGGCCGGTGATGGCGAGGTATTCGCCGGCGCCGATGTCAAGCGACACACGATCCAGCGCGGTGGTCTTGACCTCGCCTCCCGTGAACGATTTATTGAGGCTGACTAGCTTGAGCATGCATTCTCCTTTGTTAGACGTCGCGGGCGAGCCGTGTGGATGAAGTGGCGTACTTGGTCGAGCGTTCGTGGTTCGGCCAATCGAAGCGATACAGCAGGAACCGTATTGCCAGCTTAGCACGCCATTTCGTCTATATAGCAATATTTTTACCTAGACCTAGCACTCCAGGCTTACCCATACAGTATTCATGCATTCCACATAAAAGAAGGTATATTGTCTATTCGGACGAATATTGATATTAGATGCGCAAACATTTCTAGCTACACTCAGTGCCCCGTACAAGGAAGCGAACACCATGGCACTCACCCCACCCGACGCAGGCGACAAAATCATTCACTCGGGTTCTCTGTCCTGCTCGCCCGCATCGTCGGGGTCTGAAGTGCATGCGATGAGCGCGGTGACCTTTGCGCCGCAGGACGCCCGACGACCTGGCATATGCCGCGTCGCTGACCCTGGCCGAAAACTGGCACAGTGAAACACTGGAAGAGTTCGAAGGGTTCTACTCACATGCTCCGGCAGGCTGTCTGGTCGCGGAACGGGACGGCCGAGCGGTCGCGATCGGCGTCGCGACGCCCTACGGGGATGCCGGTTTCCTGGGCCAGATCGTGGTCGCGCCCGAGGTACGCGGACAGGGAGTCGGCAGCCTGGTCGTCAACGCCCTGCTGTCCTGCCTGCAGAGCCAGGGCGTGCGCAGTGTCTACCTGAACGCCACCGCAGCCGGGGCTCCCCTCTACGAACGACACGGTTTCCGCATGATTCAGCCGTCGCTGCGCTATGCGGGCAAGGTACGTGGGGCGTCTCACGCGCATGTCCGTTCCATGCGCGCGGGAGATCTCGACCGGGTGTGCAGTCTTGACCGGCTGTGGTGGGGACAGGACCGCGGTTTCTTCCTCAATCGACGCTGGGGTCTGTACCCCGACCTCTGCCAGGTCCTGGAACAGGATGGCGCGATCGCGGGTTATGCGATGGCCCGCCGCCGTGGCGAAAAACTCTGGATCGGACCGTGGTGCGCTGCCACCCACGTCGCAGCGCCGGAAGCATTGCTCGAAGCGCTGGCGCAGCCGGGCGTCGAGGTCCAGGTGCATGCGGGCGTTCTCGCGTCGAGTGCGCGCGCGATCCGTGCGCTCGGTTGCCTGGGACTCGCGCAGTCCGCTACTGCGCCATGGCGGATGGTGTGGGGCCACGACGCCGCGCTCGGGCAGCAGATGGAAATACTGGCAAACGGCACGTCAGCCAAGGGCTGAACCGACCGGACGTCTCGAAGAAAAACCGGCACTCTGCCAGGTACGCGAGGTCAGGGCGTAATGCGCACGTAGTCGATATCTGCCCAGGCATCGCGGGCGCCGGTGGCGAACAGCCCGATCTGTGCGCCCACCCAGCGGCCCATGGTGGAGTCGAACGGCTCGCCCAGTGCCGTGAAGCGCACGCCGTCAGCGCTGTACGAGAACGCTACCCGTGCGCCATGCGTGACATGCATGCGCAGCGAGACCGCATACCCAGGCAGTGCCGCACCGATCGTCTCGGCGCAGGCACCATCCAGCGCGCAGCGCACCGACACAATGCGCGGTCGCCCCTCGACCCGGCGCACGCCGAACCAGTCACTCTCCAGGCCCATCGTTCCCAGGCCAACCTGGTCGCCATCACGCTGCGCGCGCAGTTCCACGCGCGCCGTGACGCCAAAGGCCGGCGCCGGGAATTTCTGCGTCAGCACCGATGGCAATGCGCGTACCGGCAGCGCAGGTTGCGCGAACAGGCGCAGGTGGCCGGCGCGCGCATCCAGCGCATGCCAACCCGGCTGCGGATTAGCCGCCCATTGCCACTGCGGCCCGAGCACCGCGCCGTCGAACTCGTCGCCGACGGCCGGCGCGCGGCGCGCGAACTCTCCCCCCACCGGCTTGGCATGCTCGCGCACCGGCTGGCCGACGCCGGGTTTACCGGATGGCTCTCCGATCAGCGGCCAGTCGTCAATCCAGCGCAGCGGCTGCAGTTGGACCACGCGGCCATAGGCGCGCCGGTCCTGGAAGTGAAAGAACCAGTCGCCGCCCTGCGGCGTCGTGACCCAGGCGCCCTGGTGCGGCCCGTTGATGTCGGTCGCGCCCTGCTCCATCACGATCCGGTCTTCGTACGGCCCTTCGATGCGGCGCGAACGGAATACCGATTGCCAGCCATGCTCCACGCCGCCGGCCGGCGCGAAGACGTAGTACCAGCCGTTGCGCTTGTACAGCTTCGGTCCCTCGAGGGTCCGATAACCCGGCAAACGGTTGCCGTCGATGACGACGCTGCCTTCGCGGTCCAGCAGCGAGCGCCCGTCCGGCGCCATGCGGCGCAGCGTCAGCACATTGTTGAAGCCCGCGCGGCTCTTGGCCCAGGCGTGGATCAGCCAGGCCCTGCCGTCGTCGTCCCACAGCGGCGCGGGGTCGATGATGCCCTTGCCCGGCAACAGCAGGTGCGGCGCGCTCCAGGGGCCAGAGAAATCAATGGCGGTGGTGACGTACACGCCGTGGTCGGGATCGGGATAGAAGATCCAGAAGCGGCCGTCATGGTGGCGCAGGCTCGGCGCCCACACGCCCTTGCCGTGCTGCGGCGTCGCGAACGCGGCCCCGGGCACCAGCTGCGGCAAGGCGTGGCCGACCAGCTCCCAGTTGACCATGTCGGTTGACGTCAGCAGCGGCAGGCCCGGTGCGTTGGCAAAGCTCGACGACACCATGTAGTAACGGTCGCCCACGCGGATCGCGTCGGGGTCGGAGTAATCGGCGTGCAGGATCGGGTTGCGGTAGCGGCCATCGCCCAGGTCGGGCGACCATGGAGCGCGCGCCGCCACCGGCCCGAGCGTGCGAGCCAGGAAGCCGGTCATGGCATCGACCGTGGGCGCTACCCACGGGTCGAACAGCCAGAACGAATGGGGTGCGCCGTCCAGTGCCACGGTGTCGGTCGGGATGCCGTATGTCGCCAGCCTGGCGGCCAGCGCCTCGCGTCCGCTCGAAAAACGCGGCACGCTGCTGACGATGAACTGCACCGGTGGGCTGTCCTTGCCGGCATGCGTCAGCGGCGACGCCTCGCGCCACAGCGCCGCCTTGTCGGCATAACGCCCGCCGAACCAGGCACCGGCGGCGGATGGATTCTTGGCCGGGTCGTCCTCGTGGCGCAATGCTTCCTGCGACGTGAAGTCGGACAGGCCGTCGATATTGATCACGGCGCGCACATCGTGCGGACGCGTCAATCCGACCAGGGCCGCGATCTGGCCGCCGGCCGAGCCGCCGGCGATCGCGACCCGCGCCGGATCGATCCTGTAGCCGCCCGCCTGCGCGCGTAGCCAGTCGAGCGCCGCCTTGACGTCGTCGATCGCGGCCGGATAACGGGCCTGGCCCGACAACCGGTAGCTGACCGTGGCGGCGGCGTAGCCGTGCGCCGCTAGGCGCGCGGCCAGCGGGGCCATGTTCGAACGTTCGCCGCTGCTCCAGCCGCCGCCGTGCACCAGCAGTACCAGCGGCGCCGGCGCCGCGCCGGGTGCAGGCAGGTACAGGTCGAGCGCCAGTGCCAGCTCGCCGCGCCGCACGTACACCAGGTCCTTGCGCACCTGCACCGGCGCAGGCGCCTCGGCGCTGGCGATGCGGAGGAAGGGGTAATCGCGTACCAGCTTGCGGTAGGTGGTCTCGGCGTTGTAAGGCGTTTGCGCCGCCGCCGGGACGGCGACAGCGGCCAGCATCAGCGCTGTCGCCAGCTGCGTGCACCTCATGTCGACGATCCGGTGAACACGCAGCGCCGCCGCAGCGTGGCGCCGGGCGCCAGCACGCTCAGGCCGGGATGCCCCGGCAGATTATGCGCATTGATCGGATGGTCGACCGGTTCGAAGCAGAAGAAGTCGCGTCCGGGCGGCGCGTACAGGATGAAGTAGTCCATGTCGGCTTCGATGCCGAGCGCCACGCCGCGCGCCGGCCAGTCGATGCGCGCCAGGCCGGACCAGCCGTCGAACACATGGTCGACGCCGTCCGGCGGCAAGGCGGCCGGCGCATCGAAGCGCCAGCACACCGGAATAGCGGTGCGCTCGACCGGCAGTTTATCGGGTCCGCTTTGCCAGACGCCGTCGGCGCCGGCCTGCAGACGCGCGCCCTGCGGGTCGGACATCCAGGGATGCAGGCCGATCCCGAACGGCAGGCTCTCCGTGCCCGTATTGCGCACTGCGATGTCGACCGCCAGCGCCGCGCCCTCCAGCGTATAGCGCAGTTCTGACTCGTAAGAAAAAGGTGTCGCGTCGCGGCGCTCGAGGACCAGCGTGAGCGAGGTATCGGTGTGCGCCGCCACCCGCCACTCCTGCTGCCAGCCGTCACCATGGATCGGGCACGGCTCGCCAACCCGGTTCGGCGCGGGCACATAGCAGCGCCCTTCGAAAACGAAGCCCGACGGCGCCATGCGGTTCGACCAGGGCAGCAGCGGGAAGCAGGCCAGCTGGCCCGGCGCCGGCTTGCCCTCGAAGTCGGCCGGCAAGGGGCGCAGCAGCGGTTCAGGCCGCGCGCCGCCGAGCCAGTCGAGCCGCGCCAGGCCACCGCCCACCTGCGGCACGACCTCAAGCAGCAGTCTGTCGTTACGCAGGATGAGGCGATCGATCATGGCGCCAAGGCGGAACTCAGTACTGCGGACCGTCGAGCAGGAACTTCCCGCCCTGGTACATCGTGGTGACGTCGTCCTTGGCCGGATACTCGGACGTGTCCGGGAACAGGTGCGCGAATTTACTCGAGCTGTCCTTCGGCTTGTAGCCCAGGTGCGAAGCCAGGCGGTTGTCCCACCAGACGCTGTCGTTGTCCGACACGCCGTACACGATGGTGTGGCCGACGCGCGGCGCGAACAGCGCACAGCGCAGCAGTTCGGTCAGGTCGTCGTAGGACAGATAGGTGCTCATCATGCGCTTGTTGGCCGGCTCCGGGAAGCTCGAGCCGATGCGCACGCACACGGTCTCGATGCCGAAGCGGTCGAAGTAGTAGCGCGCGATCTGCTCGCCGAACACCTTCGACAGACCGTAGTAGCTGTCCGGCCGGGTCGGCGAATCGGCATCCAGCACCGTGGTCACCGGGTGGTAGCCGATCGCGTGGTTCGAGCTGGCGAAGATCACGCGCCGGGTGCCGGCCTTGTGCAGCGCTTCGTACAGGTTGGCCACGCCGAGGATATTGGCCTGCATGATCGGCTCGAACGGCTTCTCGGTCGAGATGCCGCCGAAGTGCAGCACCGCGTCCACACCCTCCAGCAGCGCCAGCACCGCGTCCTTGTCGGCCAGGTCGCACTGCACCACTTCTTCGCCCTCGCCCGCCGGACCGAGATCGGCGATGTCGGACAGGCGCACCACCTCGGCCCATGGCTTGATGCGCTCGCGCAGCACCTTGCCCAGGCCACCGGCGGCGCCGGTCAGCAGGATGCGTTTGAAGGGTTTTACTTTTGCTTCGGACATGCAGGTCTCCTCTGTATTCGGTCAGGTCACGGGCGCAGGATTGAACAGCGCCAGTGCATTATGCAGCTTCCAGTGCTCGGCCCAGGTCTTGCGCCCGCTGGCCACGTCCAGGATCAGGCGGAACAGCTCCCAGCCGACGTCTTCGATGGTCGACTGGCCGCTGGCGATGGTGCCGGCGTCGAGGTCCATCAGGTCGTGCCAGCGCTGCGCCAGTTCAGTGCGGGTGGCAACCTTGATCACCGGGACCGCGGCCAGGCCGTACGGCGTGCCGCGACCGGTGGTGAAGATGTGGACGTTCATGCCGGCCGCCATCTGCAGCGTGCCGCAAATGAAATCGCTGGCCGGCGTGGCCGCGTAGATCAGGCCTTTCTGCTGCAGGCGGTCGCCCGGCGAGAGCACGCCGGTGATCGCGGTGGAGCCGGACTTGACGATCGAACCCATCGCCTTTTCGACGATGTTCGACAGGCCGCCCTTCTTGTTGCCGGGCGTGGTGTTGGCACTGCGGTCGACGCCGCCGCGCACTAGGTAATCGTCGTACCACTGCATCTCGCGCACCATTGCCGCCGCCACGTCCGGGCTCGAGGCGCGCGCGGTGAGCTGGTCGATGCCGTCGCGCACTTCGGTCACTTCCGAGAACATGACGGCGCCGCCGGCACGCACGATCAGGTCGGTGGCGAAGCCCACTGCCGGGTTGGCGGTCACGCCGGAGAAGGCATCGCTGCCGCCGCACTGCACGCCCACCACCAGGTCGGACGCCGGGCAGGTCTCGCGCCGGCGCGCATTCAGTTCCTGCAGGTGCTTTTCGGCGGTGGTCATCAGCGAATCGACCATCGACATGAAGCCGACGTGCTGCGGATCCTGCAGCGTCACCACCGACGGCGCACCGGTACCGATGGGGATTGCTCCCGCCGGGAACAGCCGCGCGGGCGGCAGCTTCTCGCAGCCCAGGCTGACCGCCATCACGCTGTCGCCGAAGTTCGGATTCTTCGAGAGGTTACGGATGGTGCGGATCGGGATGTCGGCGCCGGGCGCGTCGATCGCCACGCCGCAGCCGTACACGTGTTCGAGCGAGACCACGTCTTCGACGTTCGGATAGCGCGGCAGCAGTTCGGTCTTGATGCGCTGGACCGCGTAATCGATCACGCCCGAGACGCACTGCACGGTGCTGGTGATCGCCAGGATGTTGCGGGTGCCGACCGAGCCGTCCTTGTTGCGGTAACCCTCGAAGGTGTAACCCTCCAGGCGCGGGCCGGCGTCGACCGCGTGGGTGCCGACCGGCAGGTCGTCGAGCGAACGCGCCGCCGGCATGCGCAGCACGCGTTCGGAGATCCAGCTGCCGCGCGCGATGGGCCCGTCGGCGTAGCCGATCGTGACGCCATAGCGGATCACGGCGTCGCCGTCCGCCAGGTCGGTCAACGCCACCTTGTGCCCCTGCGGCACGCCCTCGATCAGCTCCAGGCCGTCCGGGAATACGGTGCCTGCGGGCAGTCCGCCGTCGTTGACGACGATGGCGACGTTGTCGCTTGCCTGCATGCGGATAGTGCGCGGAACTTGCTGGTTCATGTGTCTTGCCTGTCTGGTGGCCGATTGGGGAGGTTCTTTTTCAGTATGCCATAAAATATTCGAATGCGGCTAGTCCACCTTGTGATTTTGGCCGGACCAAATTAGAATGGCCTGACCAAAACGCAATACAAGATCAGTACGCAAGCACCCCGTAAGCAGCGCCTAGCAAAGTACCAGGCAAAGTACCGACAACCGGTAACACTAGAAAAGCGATTGGAGACAAATGAAAGGCCAACTGACACTGCGCCTGCTCGCAGCCTTGATAGGCTGCGCGCTCGCCTGCGGACCCGCCCTTGCCGAGGGCAAGTACCGCAATCCCGACAACAGCAACCTGGGCGACCCGGGCGAAGGCAGCTATCCGATTCCGTACAAGAAGCCGGTAGTGGCCGAAGTCACGGCCCAGCTGCAGTCGATCCGCGCCTTCATGGACCGCGCCACGCCGACCCGCATCGTCAGCAAGAAGACCGGCCAGCCGGTCACGGACCTGAAAACTCCGAGCGCCGACGCCATCTTTGAAAAGAGCGCAGGCGACTATGGCATCCAGGTATACGAAATGGGCGTGGTGCATTCGGGCCTGCTGAAGGCGGCGCAGGTCACCGGCGACGCCAGCTTCACCAGCATGACGCGCCGTCACTTCGGCTTCTTCAACGACACGCTTCCCTACTTCCGCGCCCAGGAGCAGAAGTTCAAACTCGAGCGCGGCAACAGCTTCTCGCGCTTCCTCGATCCACGCTCGCTCGACGACAGCGGCTCGATGTGCGCGGCGCTGATCCGCGCGCGCCTGGCAAAAGTCGGCCCGGATCTGAAATCGATGATCGATACCTGCAGCGACTGGGTCGTCAAGCGCCAGTTCCGGCTGGACGACGGCACCATGGCGCGCAAGCGTCCGCAGGAAGTCTCGCTGTGGGCCGACGACATGTACATGAGCATCCCGGCGCTGGCCGAGATGGGCCGCTTGAGCGGCAAGCGCGAACACTTCGACGATGCGGTCAACAATGTGCTGGGCATGTCGAGCCGCATGTTCAACCCGCAACTCGGCCTGTACACCCATGGCTGGCATGCCAACAACCCGGACGCGCCGCGCTTCTACTGGGGCCGCGCCAACGGCTGGGCGGTGCTGGCCATGTCCGACCTGCTCGACGTGCTGCCGAAGGATCATCCGGGCTACCCGAAAGTGCTGGCGCAGCTGCGCGCTTCGCTGAAAGGCATTGCCGAGCTGCAAAGCGGCAGCGGCCTGTGGCACCAGATGCTGGACCGGAACGACTCGTATCTGGAAACCTCGGCCAGCGCCATCTTCACCTATGTGATCGCACACGCCGTGAACGAAGGCTGGATCAGCGCCACCACCTACGGCTCGATCGCGCAGACCGGCTGGAACGCGCTCACCACCCGTATCAACGCGCTGGGCCAGGTCGAAGGCACCTGCGTCGGCACCACGCTGGCAAGCGACATGGTCTATTACTACCATCGCCCGACCAGCGCCGATGCGCTGCATGGCTACGGCCCGATGCTGCTGGCCGGCGCCGAGATCATCCGCATGGTGAGTAACCCGGCGTTCGAGATCCAGCACAAGGTGCGCACCTACCACTACCTGCCCAAGGGCGGGCAGACCGACTACCGCGAACATCACTGATCGGGGAAGATCATGCAAAAACTCATACTGGCAACGCTGCTGGCGGCGGCGCTCGCCCCTACCCAAGCTGCGGACCGGATCGCCGTCACGGTGCAGCACGACCTGGCCATCGCCCGTCCATCGGAAACCATCTCGATCCCATGGAAAGAGGTGAATGCCGCCATGCCGGGCGCGCTGGTCCAGAAGATCGCGGTCAAGGATGCAAGCGGCCGCGTGCTGCCGCACCAGGTGACGAACATCGCGCCGCAGGCCAAGGACCCGAAGAACGAAGGCATCGCCTATGGCGAACTGCTGTTCCAGCACAGCTTCGCCGCAGGAGAAAAGAGCGCCGGCTTCACCATCGAGCGTATCGATACGGTGGCACCGCCCTTCCCCACCAAGGTGTTCGCACGCCAGGTGCCGGAGCGCCTCGACGACTTCGCCTGGGAAAACGACAAGGTGGCGCACCGCACCTACGGCCCGGCCCTCGCCGCCCCGGCTCCGGCGGGCGTGGTCAAGGAAGTGCTGGTGACCAGTGGCCTCGATATCTGGTTCAAGCGGGTCGATTATCCGATCGTCGACCGCTGGTACAACAAGGGCCATGACCACTACCACAAGGACCAGGGCGAAGGCATGGACATGTACAACGTCGGCAAGTCGCGCGGCGCCGGCGGCAGCGGCGTGTGGGACGGCAAGACCTTGTATACCGGCGTGAACTACGCCAGCCACCGGATCCTGGCGAATGGCCCGATCCGCACCATCTTCGAGCTGCACTATGCAGCATGGGACGCGGGCGGACGCCAGGTCAGCGAAGTCAAACGCTTCACGGTCGATGCCGGCCAGTGGTTCGACCGCATCGACAGCACCTTCACCACGAACTCCGGCGACAGCGCCCCGCTCACTGTCG
The DNA here is from genome assembly GCF_031995545.1 of Massilia sp. Lineage (GTDB taxonomy): Bacteria > Pseudomonadota > Gammaproteobacteria > Burkholderiales > Burkholderiaceae_D > Telluria. The sequence continues at coordinate 185,124 of NZ_DAMAGA010000004.1, read as the reverse complement.
CGGTGGGCCTGAACAAGACCCCGGCCGACAAGGGCCAGGACGCCAAAGTCGCGGTCGGACGTGACGGCAAGGTGCTGCTGCAGTGGGTCGAGCAAAAGAGCAACGACGCCTTCGGTGTGGCGGTCGTGCTGCCGAGCGCCGGCGGCTTCGCCCAGGACACGCTCAACGAACTGGTGGTGGCGAAAGCCACGCCAGGCCAGCCGCTGCGCTACTACGCGGGCGCCGCCTGGAGCCGCGCCGGTGAGATCACCAGCCGCGCCCAATGGCAGCAGGCGGCGCAGGATGTCCTCGCGCGCGACGCCAGCCCGGTGCGCGTCAGCCTCAAACCACAGCAATAAGGAACACCATGCCATTTCAAGCAAAACGCCGCGCCCTGCTGCGCACCATGCCGGCGGCCCCGCTGCTGCTGTCGGGAGTGAGCGCCGCGCGCGCGGCCCAGGATGGCGCGGCGGCTGCCGCCGGCGCCGCCGTGGCGAACGCCAAGGCCGCCGCTGCCGGCGCCCAGGCCGATCCGTGGCAGCGCGCCGCCGCCATCGTCGCCCGCTTCGACGCGCCCTTCAAATTCCGCGACGAGGATTTCGTCATCACCGACTACCAGGCCAAACCGTGCAAGCTGGTCCAGGTCAAGGGCCAGGTGGCGTCGCTGGTGGACGGCACGCTCGACACCCCGGGGCCCGGCTCGCCCGACTGCTATCCGGCGATCGCCGCGGCGATCGCCGCCTGCCACGCCAAGGGTGGCGGCCGGGTCCTGATCCCGAAGGGCGAGTGGTACTGCGCCGGCCCGATCGTGCTTCGCTCGAACGTGCACGTGCACCTGGCCGCCGGTGCGCGCGTGCACTTCGCTGCCAACCCGAACCACTACGCGCGCCACGGCGAGCACGATTGCGGCGCCAACGGCAAGCTGGTGCTGTCGCGCTGGCAGGGCAACGATTGCCTGAATTATTCGCCGATGGTGTACGCCATCAACCAGAACAATATCGCTCTCACCGGCGAGGACTGGACCAGCATCCTCAACGGCCAGGGCGGCGTGCCGTTCGAGCCCGGCTTTGCGCCCGGCCCGGAATGCTGGTGGGACTGGAAAGGCCGCGGCAAGCCGCAGCGCCAGCGCACCGAAGTCCATCCGAACCCGGACAATCCGGCGCTGGACAAGGTGGTACCCGGCATCGACGCGCGGCGCCAGGCCAGCATCCAGGGCAGCGGGGGGCGCTGGCAGACCGATTCGCGCTACCTGCCGGCGCTGTCCGAAGCGGGCATGCCGGCATCCAGACGCGTGTTCGGCCACGGGCACTTTTTGCGCCCCTGCATGATCGAGCTGATCGGCTGCAACCGGGTGCTGCTGCAGGGCTATCAGGTCAATGCCGCGCCGTTCTGGCTGCATCACCCGGTCAATTGCCGCGACCTGTTGATCCGGCGCGTCAACATGGAAAGCCTGGGCCCGAACAGCGACGGCTTCGACCCGGAAGCCTGCGACGGCGTGCTGGTCGACGACTGCCTGTTCAACAACGGCGACGACTGCATTGCGATCAAGGCAGGCAAGAACCTCGACACCGGCCACGGACCGACGCGCAATGTGGTGATCCGCAACTGCGTAATGAACAGCGGTCATGGCGGCGTGACCCTGGGCAGCGAAATGGCCGGCGGCATTGAGCATATCTATGCCGAGAAGCTCGAGTTCCGCAACATCCATTGGAAGGATGACCCGCTCAATACCGCGATCCGCCTCAAAACGAACATGAACCGCGGCGGCTTCCTGCGCCACCTGTACGTGCGCGACGTCACTCTGCCGCACGGCGTGGCGCTCGAGCCGGGCCTGTACAAGCCGCTGCCCGGCGCGCAGGAGATCAAGGAACCGGTGGCGTCGGGCGCCGGCGCCATCGTCACCATCGACTGCGACTACGTGCCAGGCGACGACACCATGCGCATCCGTCCGCCGCAGGTGTCGGACATCGACATCCGCAACGTGCGCACCACGAACGTCGATACCGGCAACGGCAGCTTCTCGTGCTACCAGGCCTTCGTGCTGCTGGGACCGGTGGCATCGAGCTTCAACGGCAAGGCGGGCACCCCGATCCCGCCGATCACCCGCGTACGCATCAGCGACTCCGACTTCGGTACACCGCGCAATGCGGAAAAACCATGGTTCATGCATAACGCTGTCGACATCACGCTCGACAACGTGACCATTGACGGCAAACGCTACAACCAGGTACTGGGCAAAAAGACCTGATCGTCAAAAAATGCACCAAAACAGGTCAGGCCAGTCATGTAAATATTTATCATCTGGCCTGACCAAAATAACCATAACTATCATAGAATTCCAAAACTGGCCCGACCAGAAATAATAAGCAATTGCGGCACCGGCTTCGCGCCACCCCGACAAAAACGCATGGAGACAGCATGACCCAACCCTCGCAACGCGCAGCCTTGCGCAAACTTACCCTGTGCCTGCTCGGCACCGCTTCGATCTCGGCACTCTCGCTAGGCCCGGCCTTTGCCCAGGAGGTGCAAGCTTCCCCTGCCGGTGCCCCCGCCGCCGCGCCATCGAGCGCCCAGACCGTGGTCGTGACCGGCCTGCGCGCCTCGCTGGAAAGCGCCCTGAGCGCCAAGCGCCAGGAAAACGGCATCGTTGACGTGATCAAGTCCGAAGACATGGGCAAGTTCCCTGATACCAACCTGGCCGAGTCGCTGCAGCGCGTGCCGGGCGTGGTGATCGACCGCGATGCCGGCGAGGGCCGCAACATCACCGTGCGCGGCCTGGGCCAGGACTTTACGCGCGTGCGCATCAACGGTATCGAGGGCCTGGCCACCACCGGCGGCACCGACAGCTCGGGCGGCACCAACCGCGGCCGCGGCTTCGACTTCAACGTGTTCGCTTCCGAACTGTTCAGCTCGCTCACGGTGCGCAAGAGTTCGTCGGCCGACGTCGACGAAGGCTCGCTCGGCGCCACCGTCGACCTGCAGACGCTGCGCCCGTTCGACCTGCGCGGCCGCAACGCCACCATCGCGGTCAAGGGCAAGTACAACGACGGTTCGGAAAAGACCGATCCGCGCGTCGCCTTCATGGTGTCGGACACCTTCTTCGACCGCAAGGTCGGTGTGCTGCTGTCGGGCGCGTTTTCCAAGCGGCGGGTGCTGGAAGACGGCTTCTCCACCGTGCGCTGGGACAACGGCCCATCGTCCGGCGGCTGGTGCGCGCCGCAGGGCGTGACCGCCAACCCATCGAATTCGACCGCCACCACCTGCGGCCCGGCCGCGCAAGGCGCCGAGCGCCTGCCCGGCACGCCGCAGAACATCGCCGCCTACAACGCCGCCAGCGACCCGAACAACTTCCATCCGCGCCTGCCGCGCTACGGCCGCCTGACCCACGACCAGGACCGCCTCGGCCTGACCGCCTCGGTGCAATGGCGCCCGCAGCGCGGCACCCTGCTCACCTTCGACATGCTGTACTCGAAGCTCGACGCCACGCGCCAGGAAGACTTCCTGCAGGCGACTTCGTTCAGCCGCAGCGCCAGCCAGGGCGGCAAGCCGCAGGTGGGCGTGCTGGAAGCGGAATACTCGCCGAGCGGCCAGCTGCTGTACGGCCGCTACAACAACGTCGACCTGCGCTCCGAACAGCGCTACGACGAACTGAAGACCACCTTCACCCAGCCGACCCTGACGCTCGAGCACAAGTTCAACGACGCCTGGAGCATGAGCGCCAAGTACGGCCGCGCCAATTCCAAGTTCCGCAATCCGGTGCAGACCACGGTCACGCTCGACGCCCTGAACGTGGATGGCTACGCGATCGACTTCCGCGGCAACGACCGCCGCCCGGTGATCACCTATCCGGTCGACGTCAACGGCGCCGGCCTGGGCCTGATCGGCGTGCCGCAGGTGGCGGGCGGCGCCCAGCCGACCACGGTGCCGAACACCACCACCAGCGAGATCCGCATCCGTCCGCAAGGCACCGACAACGTCAACAACGTCGGCCAGTTCGACCTGGCCTTTGAGGCCAGCGAGTCGCTCACCTTCAAGGGCGGCGTCAACGCCAAGAAGTACAGCTCGGACACCTATGAATTCCGCCGCGTCAACCAGAACGACACCATCTTCGCGCCGCCCGCCGGCGCCACCGGCCTGACCAGCAACCTGACCGGCTTCGGCAGCAACCTGAGCATGCCGGCCGGGAACGCCACCGGCTGGGTGGTGCCGAACCTGCAGGCCATCGCCGCCGCCTACGACATCTACTGCAACTGCATCAAGAGCGGCCCGGCCGGCGGTCCCGGCGACTTCACGCTGTCGTCGATCGAGAACGGCAATGCGCGCGGCAACAACCGCTCGGTTACCGAGAAGTCGAACGGCGTGTACCTGATGGGCGAATTCCGCACCGAGCTGTGGAACATCCCGCTGCGCGGCAACTTCGGCGTGCGCCACGTGAAGACCGAACTGGAAACCATCGGCTACCAGGCCGCCGGCGGCGGCACCGCCGTGAAGGTCGAGCACGACTACAAGGACACCCTGCCGTCGTTCAACGTCGCCGCCAACCTGAGCGACGAATTCATCGTCCGCTTCGGCGCCGCCAAGGTGATGACCCGTCCGCAGCTGGGCTTCCTGTCGCCGGGCGGCAGCATCGCCACCACCGGCAACCTGTCGATCAACTCGGGCAACCCGTTCCTGAAGCCGTTCCGTGCCAAGACCTTCGACAGCAGCTTCGAGTACTACTTCGCCAACAAGGCATTCGTCGGCCTGGGCCTGTTCCAGAAGAACATCGACACCTATATCCAGAGCCTGCGCACCAACGTCGCGTTCCGCGATTCGGGCCTGCCGCTGTCGCTGCTGCCGTCGAACTTCACGGGCGAGGAAGTGTTCCAGCTGACCCAGCCGGTGAACACCGACGGCGGCAAGCTGAAGGGCTTCGAGATCAACTGGCAGCAGCCGTTCACCTTCCTGCCAGGCTGGGGCCGCAACTTCGGCACGCTGCTGAACTACACCAAGGTGTCGTCGAAGATCAATTACGCGGTCTCGCCGACCAGCAACGAGAGCATCACCGACGACCTGCTGAACCTGTCGCCGAAATCGTGGAACGCCACCTTCTTCTACGACGACGGCAAGTTCAGCGCGCGCCTGTCGGGTTCCAAGCGTTCGGGCTTCATCACCCGCGTGCCGGGGCAGAACAACAACGATGTGGAAGGCAAGAACGAGACCTTCAACGTCGACCTGTCGATTTCGTACAAGGTCAATGAGCGCCTCGAGTTCACCCTCGAGGGGGTGAACCTGACCAATGAGGAGAACGACCAGTTCATCAGCCGGGCGCGCAACAGCGTGGTGGTGAACAATGTGACCGGGCGCGAATATCTGGCCGGGCTGCGTTACAAGTTCTGACCAGACTTCCTGCTGTCTCTCCACGGCCCGCCCTGTGCGGGCCTTTTTTTCGTCCCTGCAAGCCCTTGGTGCGGCTTGTCAGCTTATTCAGAGAATTTGCCACAGGTAGGCTACAATCAGGTGGAACATGCACCATGCAGGGGCGCTCGCACAGCGCCACGCAGCTTCCACTCAACCGTTAGCGAAAGACCCATGACCACCTCGACCGAGCACGACACCGGACTTCCCCTCGACATGACCATCTTTGGCGGCATGGGCGACCTTGCGATGCGCAAGCTGCTCCCCGCGCTGTACATGGCCTTCTTGCACGGCAACCTGCCGCCATCGACCCGCATCCTGTCGACCGGCCGCCAGGACTACGACCGCGCCGCCTACCTAGCGTTTGTCGAGGAACATTCGCGCTCGTTCATTTCCGAAGCTAACTTTAACGACAAGACCTGGGCCGGCTTCCTCGACCTGCTGGTGTACGTTCGCCTGGACGTGTCGGCCGTCGAAGTCTTCGACAGCCTGCGCGAAGCCTCGCGCGACGGCGCCCAGCGCGTGTTCTATCTCGCCACTGCGCCGTCGCTGTTCACGATGATCTGCGACAAGCTGGCGGCCACCGGCCTGGTCGACGACAACGCGCGCGTGGTGCTGGAAAAGCCGCTCGGGCGCGACCTGGCGTCGGCGGTCGAGATCAACGAGGCGGTCGGCAAGCATTTCGCCGAGTCGCAGATCTACCGCATCGACCACTACCTGGGCAAGGAAACCGTGCAGAACCTGATGGTGCTGCGCTTCGGGAACTCGATCCTGGAACCGCTGTGGCGCGCGCCGAACATCGCCAGCGTGCAGATCACGGTGGCCGAGGAAGTGGGCGTGGGCAGCCGCGCCGGCTTCTACGACAGCGCCGGTGCGATGCGCGACATGGTGCAGAACCACCTGCTGCAGCTGCTGTGCATCGTCGCCATGGAGCCGCCGACCTCGCTGTCGCCGGACGCGGTGCGCGACGAAAAGCTGAAGGTGCTGCGATCGCTGCGCCGCATGACGCTGGCCGACATCGCGCGCGACACCGTGCGCGGCCAGTACAGCAAGGGCGTGAGCGGCAACCAGGAAGCCAAGGGCTACCACGACGAGAGCAACGTGCCGGCGGACAGCCACACCGAGACCTTCGTCGCCCTGCGCGCCCACATCGATACCTGGCGCTGGTCGAAGGTGCCGTTCTACCTGCGCACCGGCAAGCGCATGCAGCGCCGCTCGTCCAAGATCGTGGTCGAATTCGCCAATCCGCCGTTCCCGCTGTTCCCGCAGTCGCAAGGCAGCGTCGCCAACCGCCTGGTGATCGAGCTGCAGCCGGAAGAAGCGATCAAGCTGCAGATCATGGCCAAGCAGCCGGGCAGCGGGATGGAGATGCAGCAGGTGGCGCTCAATCTCGACCTGCAATCGGCATTCGCCCAGCGCCGCGCCGAAGCCTACGAGCGCCTGCTGATCGACGTGGTGCGCGGCCGCCTGACGCATTTCATGCGCCGCGACGAGCTGGAGGCGGCGTGGGAATGGGTGGAGCCGATCATCAATGGCTGGGAGTCGCTGAACGAGAAACCGCATGCGTATGCGGCCGGGTCGTGGGGGCCGGCGGAGGCGTTCGCGCTGATGGCGCGCGATGGGCACGCGTGGGTCGAGTAAGCGCCGCACTCGCACCCTGATCGTTCTTCCTTGCAGGCCATCCACGCGCGGGCGCGGATGACCTGCCGATGGAACAGGCGGCGAGTGCCCTTCAGTCTTCCTGCCGCTCCAGATTCGCGCGCACCCGGCCCAGCAACGCCATCAGCTGGGCCTTTTCATCGCCCGACATCCCCGCCAGCGCCACCTCTCCCAACGCATCGTTGTGCCGATGCAGCGACGCAAACACCTCCCGCCCCGCTTCGCTCAGCGACAAGCGCGTACTGCGCCGGTCCATCGCGTCCGCCACCGCATCGAGCAGCCCGCCGTCGCGCAGGCCCTTGATCAGCCGCGCCACCTGCGCCTTGTCGCGCCCCGAATGCGACACCAGCTCGCTCTGCGTGGCACCGGGGTTGCGGGCAAAATACATCAACGCTTTCACTTCCATGTGCGCCAGCTCGTGCGAGCCGGCGCGCAGGCCGCGCAGCTGCTGCGAACGGTAGAGATGCATGATCGCGTGCATCGTCTCCAGCGGATCGTCGCCCGACGTACCCCGCTTCGATTCATGTTTTTGGTTGACTCTATCAACTTCATTTCGCATAATGGTAGACACTATCAACTAATTCTGGAGTGTAGCATGTCCGAATCCAGTACCGCTGCCAATACCTCCGTCAACATTCCCGCCATCGAGCGCGTGCGCCACGACCTCAAGCTGCGCGACGTCGAAGTGGTCCGCGTCGAGCGGATGAGCCCCGGTTTCGCCGCCGTCACCTTCAAGGGTGAGGCGCTGGCCGACTTCATTTCGCTCTCGTTCGACGACCACGTCAAGTTCATGTTCGACGGCGCCGACGGCCAGCAGGTGCGGCGCGACTATACGCCGCGCCGCTTCGACCCTCAAGCGCACGAACTGACCCTGGAATTTGCTTTGCACGGCCACGGCGGCGCGGCCGAGTGGGCGCGCCAGGCGGCGGTTGGCCAGCGCGCCATCATCGGCGGCCCGCGCGGCTCGATGATCCTGCCGCTGGAGATGGACTGGCACCTGCTGATCGGCGACGATAGCGCGCTGCCGGCGATCACGCGCCGGCTGGAAGAGCTGCCGCAGGGCGCGCGCGCCCAGGTGGTGATCCTGGCCGCCGAAGCGGACCGCCGCGGCTTCTTCACCAATGCGAACGCCGACATCCACTGGGTGGAGTCGGGCGAGCAGCTGCTGGAAGTGCTGCAAGGATTGCCGCTGCAGCCGGGCGCCGGCCTGGCCTGGGGCGGCGGCGAAGCGGCGCTGATGGTGCGCGTGCGCCAGCTGTTGCTGGACAAGGGACTGCCGCGCCAGGCGGCGCGGGTGTCGGCCTACTGGAAGCAAGGCGTGCCCGACCACCACGAGCACCTGGAGTAAAACGTTACCTGATCGTTATTTCACCGGCGTCGGCAGCGGCTCGCCCGCGAAGTGCGCCGTCAGGTTGGCCACTGCGAGGCGTCCCATGGCGCGCCGCGCTTCGACCGTGAAACTGCCCACGTGCGGACTCAGGACCACGTTGTCGAGCGCGCGCAGCGCGGCCGGTACCTGCGGCTCGTGCTCGAACACGTCCAGCCCGGCCGCACCCAGGCGGCCGCTTTCGAGCGCCGCGATCAGCGCCGCTTCATCCAGCACCGAGCCGCGCGCGATGTTCACCAGCGTCCCTTCCGGACCCAATGCCTCGAATACCTCGGCGCCGACCATGCGCGTGGTCTCGGCGCCGCCCGGCATGCACAGCACCAGCATGTCGCTCTCCTGCGCCAGCGCCAGCAGCGATTCGCTGCGGCGTTCGGGCGCCGGGCCGGCGCTGCGCTGATAGTAGCGGATCTCGATGCCGAATCCCTGCAGGCGATTGGCCACCGCCTGGCCGATGCGGCCGAAGCCGACGATGCCGGCCACCTTGCCGCGCAGGCTGCGCGCCTGCGTCAGCGGCGCCTTGGCCGGCCAGCGCTCATCGCGCACGTAGCGGTCCAGCAGCGGCAGGCGGCGCACAGCGGCCAGCAGCAGGAGCACGGCGAAGTCGGCCACGTCGTCGGTCAGCACGTCCGGCGTGTTGGTGACGTGGATGCCGCGCGCGGCCAGCAGCGGCAAGGGAACCGCATCGACGCCGACGCCGTGCACCGACACGATTTCCAGCGCCGGCAAGGCTGCCACCAGGTCCGGCGTGATGCCGACGGTGCCGCTTGTGAGCACGGCACGGATGCGCGGCCCGATGGCCTCGAATCCGGGGCCGGATGCTTCGGCGATACTGCTCACGAAGTGGCATTCGAACGCCGCCTGTACCTGCTCACGTACCTCGGGCGACCATATGGTTCCCAATACTAGAATTTCCGGTTTCATTCGTCCTCTTCCTGCCTGGTTTGATGAGATATCGGTTCGAGTATGCCAGAGCGGTCGGCAGTGTGCAGGCGTGGGCGCTTTGCCGGGACTGGATATGCAGTACAATTTTTGGTTCGATTCAGCGCAGATAAGCATGACGTTCATTTCAACATCCAGTTTCCCGTTCATCGGCGCGCGTCGCCACGCGGAGCGCGCGCCATGAGCCCCACTACAAAACGCATCGCCTCGATCGACGTCGCACGCGGTCTCGTCATGCTCCTGATGACGGTCGACCACGTGCGCGAGACCTTCTTCCTGCAGCACCAGGTGAGCGACCCGATGAATGTCGCCGGTACCGATCCCGGCCTGTTCTTTTCGCGCATGGCAGCGCACTTCTGCGCGCCGATGTTCGTGTTCCTGACCGGGCTGTCGGCCTGGCTGTATGCCAATCCGCCGGGCGGACCGCGCGATGCGACTGGTTTCCTGGCCAAGCGCGGCGCCTTCCTGATCCTGCTCGAGATCGTGGTGATCAACTTCGCCTGGACCGGCAGCTTCACGCCGCACACCATCTATTTGCAGGTGATCTGGGCGATCGGCCTGTCGATGCTGGCGCTGGCGCTGCTGCACCGCTTGCCGCTGCCGGTGCTGGCGCTGCTCGGGGCCGCGATCGTCGGCGGCCACAATGCGCTGGCCGGCATCTCGTTCGAACCGGGCACGCTGGCCGCCGGCATCTGGACGGTGCTGGAACAGCGCGGCTTCCTGCTGGATGATCCGGTGCGGGTCAGGATCAGCTATCCGCTGCTGGCCTGGATCGGCGTGATCCTGCTCGGGTATGCCTGCGGTCCGCTGTACGCGCGCGCTACCGCACCCGACCTGCGCCGGCGCGCGCTGGTGCTGGCCGGCCTGGCCGCCCTGGCGCTGCTGCTGGTGCTGCGCACCTGGAACATCTATGGCGAAGCGCTGCCATGGGCGCCGCAAGAAGACCTCGTGCGCAGCGCGATGTCGTACCTGAACCTCACCAAGTACCCGCCCTCGCTCGACTTCCTGCTGCTCACGCTCGGCGTCGGCCTGCTGGTGCTGGCCTGGATCGAGCGCATCGACGCCGGCTGGACCCAGGTGGCGGCGGTGTTCGGCGGCGCGCCGCTGTTCTTCTACATCCTGCACCTGTACCTGCTGCTGGCCGCGCAGCGCATCGCCGCCGCCGTGCTGGACGTGCCGCGCGCCGACTTCGATCACCTGTGGCAGGTGTGGCTCGGCGCGGCGTTCGTATCGGCCTTGCTGTACTGGCCGACGCGCCGCTTCGGCGCCTACAAGCGTGTCACGGATAAAGCCTGGGTGAAGTACCTATAACGTACCTGTAACCGCCGAAACGCGCCGCGCCGGCGGCGGCTCGACTATACTGGCCGCATCGACCCGCCAGGAGCTGTGATGCCAGAACCGCGCCGTGCCCGTATCGTCTGTTTCGGTGAATTGCTGCTGCGCCTGTCCGCGCCGCAGGGCCGGCTGCTGCAGCACGCCGCCGCGCTCGACCTGTGCGTGGGCGGCGCCGAAGCCAACGTCGCGGTGTCGCTGGCCAGCCTTGGCCACGACGCGGCAATGGTCAGCACGGTGCCCGACAACGCGCTCGGCCAATCTGCCGTCGATGGGTTGCGCATGCACGGCGTCGACGTCGCCAGCGTAACGCGCGCCGCCGGGCGCATGGGCCTGTACTTCCTGACGCCGGGCGCGGTGCTGCGTCCTTCCGAAATCGTCTACGACCGCGCCGGCTCGGCCTTCGCCGCTGCCGATCCGGATGCCTACGACTGGCCCACCCTGCTGCGCGGCGCAGACTGGCTGCACGTGTCCGGCATCTCGCCGGCCGTCGGCGAGGGGCCGGCGCGCGCGGTGCTGGACGCGATGCGTGCCGCGCGCCAGCTTGGCATGCGGGTCGCCTTCGACGGCAACTACCGCGCTTCGCTGTGGGCGGCGCGCGGCGACGACGGCGCCGGCACCCTCAAGTCATTGTTCGAGCAGGCCGACCTGGCGTTCGCCGGCGCGCGCGACTTCGCGCTGGTACTGGGCCGGCCCGAACTGGCCCAGCCCGGCCGCGAAGAAGAAGCCGTGGCCGCGGCCTTCGATGCGTTCCCGAACCTGGCGCGGATCGCGCACACCGGCCGCCGGCAGCACGGCGTCGACCGCCACGATCTGGACGCGCACCTGCACACCCGCGACGGTATCCATTCGGCCGGCCCCTGCACGCTGCAGCACATCGTCGACCGCATTGGTACCGGCGACGCCTTTGCCGCCGGCATCCTGGACGGCCTGCTGCGCGGCGCCGCACCGGGTGAGGTGACCGCCTTCGGCCTGGCGGCAGCGGCGATGAAGCATTCGATCGCTGGCGACTTCAGCCCGGCGTCGCGTGCCCAGATCGAGACAGTGATGGACGGCGCGCTGGACGTGCGGCGCTGATGCATCGCGCAGGCGTGCTGCCTGCGTGCAAGTGAAATAGCTCTGCGGCCAGACTCCAGTAGGAAGGATTTGGCCGACCGCAAACCCCCGCGCGGTTCTGCGCGTGCGCGCTTGGACAGTGCGCGCACCAGGCGTACAGTCGCGTGATTGCCATTCAGACGGGACCGCCATGTACGCAATGAACTGGAACACCCTGGATCCATTTGGCACGCAAGCCCTGAAGGACATGGACCGCCGGCGCCAGGCCAGGGGCGCGATGCTGGAGCGCGCCGGCTACGGCCCGCAGCGCACACCGTCCAGCGTGTTGCACGCCGAGCCGGGGCTGAACCTGCTGAGCTACGACGGCGCGCGCAACGACGGCCCGCCGGTACTGCTGGTGCCGGCGCCGATCAAGCGCTCGTATATCTGGGACATGTCTCCCGAGATCAGCGTGGTGCGGCGCTGGCTCGAACGCGGCTACCGCGTGTATCTGGCCGAATGGGTGCCGACGCCGGACGGCGACAGCGAGGTCGGCCTGGCCGACTACGGCGACCGCCTGCTGGCTCTATGCGAAAGCAAGATCCGCGAGGACAGCGGTCAGGCCCGGATTACCATCGCCGGCCATTCGCTGGGCGGCATCCTGGCCGCGATCTACAGCGCCGCCCACCCGCAGCAGGTGGCGGCGACGGTGCTGCTGGAAGCGCCGCTGCGCTTCGCCCATGCCGCCTGCTGCTTTACGCCGCTGGTGAAGGCCACGCCCGATGCGCGCGCCATCGCGAATGCCTTCCGCCATGTGCCGGGCGCATTCCTGAACATGATGAGCGCGATGGCCGAGCCGCAAGCCTTCGGGTGGGAACGCATCATCGACCGCTACCTGTCGCTGACCGACCCGCGCGCGCTGGCCACCCACATGCGGGTCGAGCGCTGGACCCACGACGAATTCGCGCTGCCGGGCAAGCTGTTCACCGACATCGTCGAGTCGCTGTACCGGCGCGACGACTTCATGCAGGGGCGGCTCGAGGTCGGCGGACGCGCCATCGGTCCGCACGACCTGCGCGCACCGTTGATGAGCGTGGTCGACTTCCGCAGCAAGGTGATTCCGCCGCAATCGGTGCTGCCGTTCCACGAAGCGGCGGGCAGCGAGCGCAAGCAGGTGCTGTCGTACGGTGGCGACGTCGGCGTCAACCTGCAGCACGTCGGCGTGCTGGTGGGACGCAATGCGCATGCGGCGCTGTGGCCGCAGATCTTCGACTGGCTGGGCGCGCCGGCAGCGACGCCGCTCCTGACTGCACCGGCACCGGCGGCCTGACCTGGGTCCGTGGCGGCGCGAGCGCGCTCGCCACGGCGCCCGCGCATCGCTACCCGCCGCGCATTCAAATGTGCGCCCCCTGCTGGGCAGGCTCGCTATGATCCCAACCTGATCCGAACCTGTTCCGAAAAGCGGGTGAGCGCCGGTGGTTCGACACGTTCCCCTCCGTCAACCACGTGCGGCATCCGCCCTTGTTGTTTCGCGGTTGCCTCACCCTTGCGCAACCCCTTTCGACATGGATGCTATCGAAGCAGAACGCACCGCATCAGCCCTGCCCGGCACGCGCGTGCGGCCCACCATCGGCCTGCGTGAAGCAGTCGCCGTCATCGTCGGCGTCGTCATCGGCGCCGGCATTTTCAAGTCCCCTTCCATCGTCGCCGGCCTGAGCGGCGGCGCGAGCCAGATGTTCGCGCTGTGGATCGCAGGCGGCGTCATCTCCCTGATCGGCGCGCTGTGCTACGCCGAGCTGACCACCGCCTACCCGCACCCGGGCGGCGACTACCATTACCTGCAGCGCGCCTACGGCCGCTCGGTATCGTTCCTGTTCGGCTGGGCCCGTTTCTCGGTGATCACCACCGGCTCGATCGCCCTGCTCGGCTTCGTGTTCGGCGACTACATGCAGCAGGCGATTCCATTGAGCTTCCTGCCTGCCGGCTGGGGCAGCACGGTGTATGCGGTAGGCGTGATCGTCGCCCTGTCCCTGCTCAACCTGCGCGGCATCCGCACCGGCACCGGTACCCAGTCGGTCCTGACGCTGGCCGAAATTTTGGGTCTGCTCCTGATCGTCGGCGCCGCGGCGCTGTTCACCGATGCCGCGCCTGCGCCGGCTGCCGGCCCCGTGCCGGAAGTGGCCGGCGACGCCGCCGCCATTGGCGCCTCGCTCGGCATGGCGATGGTTTTCGTCCTGCTCACCTACGGCGGCTGGAACGAGGCCGCCTACATCAGCGCCGAAATGCGCGGCGGCCCGCGCCGCATGGTCAAGGCGCTGGCGCTGGGCATCGTCATCATCACCGCGCTCTACCTGCTGGTAACCTGGGCCTACTGGAAGGTGCTGGGCATGGAGGGCATGGCCGCTTCCGAGGCGGTGGCGGCCGACGTCATGCAGCAAGCCTTCGGCACCAATGGCGGCAGGCTGATCTCGGTGCTGGTGGCGATCTCCGCGCTCACCTCGATCAACGCCACCATGATCGTCGGCGCTCGCACCAACTACGCCATGGGCTGCGACTGGGGCCCGCTACGGCGCATGGCCGAGTGGGACAGCGAGCGCGGCACGCCGACGGTGGCGATGACGGTGCAGTGCGTGGCCGCGCTGGTGCTGGTCGCCATCGGCGCCGCGCTGGGCGGAGGCTTCAAGTCGATGGTCGAATTCACGGCGCCGGTGTTCTGGCTGTTCTTCCTGCTCACCGGCATCTCGCTGTTCGTGCTGCGCCGGCGCGAACCGCGTACGCCGCGTCCGTTCAAGGTGCCGTTGTATCCAGTGCTGCCGCTGCTGTTCTGCGCCAGCTGCGCCTACATGCTGTGGTCGAGCCTGTCCTACGTCTACAGCCAGACGCTGGGCGGGCTGAATGCGGCCTGGATCGGCGTCGCCGTGCTGGCCTGCGGCGGCGTGCTGTTGCTGTTGCTGCGCGCGCGCAGCCGATAACGATTTTTTCCGAAGCGTCCAACCTACCCAAGGAGATGTCCCGATGAAGCCGCAAGCACGCCGCCGTACCCTGCTCCTGTCCGCCGCCGCCCTGGGCGGCATGTCGATGATTCCCTTCGGGCGCGCCCTGGCCCAGGCCAGCGCCACCGCCACCCCGCCGCGCCTGGACGTGCCCTACGTGCCGACGCCGCAGGAAGTGGTCGACAAGATGCTCGACCTGGCCAAGGTCGGCAAGAACGACGTGCTGTACGACCTCGGCTGCGGCGACGGCCGCATCGTGGTCACCGCCGCCAAGGAGCGCGGCGCACGCGGCACCGGCATCGACCTCGATCCGGCGCGCATCGCCGAGGCCAAGGAAAACGCCAAGAAGGCCGGTGTGTCCGACCGCGCGGCATTCCGCGTGGGCGACCTGTTCAAGACCGACGTCTCCAGCGCCACCGTGGTCACCCTGTACCTGCTGCCGACTGTCAACGCCAAGCTGCGTCCGCAACTGTGGAAGCAGCTCAAGGTCGGCACGCGCGTGGTGTCGCACGCCTTCGACATGGGCAGCGAATGGCCGGCCGAGAAGACGGTCGAAGTCGACGGCCGCACGATTTATTACTGGACCATCACCGAGGCCAACAAAAAAGAAGTCGCCTGACCTCACGCGTTACAGCCATCCTCGCCGGCCAGCATGTCCGCGGCCGGCGAACCTGTTGCATCCTCGCCGCGTAGTGATAGTAAAAACGCCATGTTGCATTCCGGTATTGACAATTAAATGAGAATGGTTATCATTCATGGATTCATGATAGCCGGCGGCGTCGCATGCTATGCCAGGTCCGGCAACAACCACCGTCAACAACAGGAAAAAAGATGGAACAGCAGGTCTACGCAGCAGGTCGTCGCAGCATGAAAACCCTCGCAGCCGCCGTCGGCATGGCCTTCCCCGCCATCGCCATGGCGCAGGTGACCGATGCCGGCATCACCCGCATGCAGCAGGTGGAAGTGCAGGCGCAAAAGGTCAGCGACAACGGTGCCTACACCATCGGCGCTACCCGCACCGCGACCCCGCTCGACATGTCGCTGCGCGAGACCCCGCAATCGGTGTCCGTGATCACCCAGCAGCGCATCATTGACCAGAACCTGCTGAGCATCACCGACGTCGCCAACAACGTGACCGGCGTCTCGGTCAACCAGTACGAAACCCACCGCGGCGGCTTCACCGCGCGCGGCTTCGACATCGACAACCTGCAGGTCGACAGCATCCCGACCACCTGGAACCAGGCCTGGAGCTCGGGCGAAGTGATGGGCAGCCTGGCCCAGTACGACCGCGTGGAAGTGGTGCGCGGTGCCACTGGCCTGATGACCGGCGCCGGCAACCCGTCGGCCGCGATCAACCTGGTACGCAAGCGCGCGACCAGCAAGCAACTGGCGGGCAGCGCCGAAGTGACGGTCGGCCGCTGGGACAAGCGGCGCGTGATGGGCGACGTCTCCACCGCCCTGAACCAGGCCGGCAGCGTGCGCGGGCGCGTGGTGGCCGAGTACGTCGACAGCGACAGCTGGGTCCAGTACATCAAGAACAACGAACACACCTTCTACGCGACGGTCGAGGCCGACCTGGGCACCGCCACCAGGCTGAGCGCGGGCTTCAGCCGCCAGCAGATTTCGCCGGAAGGCTCGATGTGGGGCGGCCTGCCGTACCGCTATTCGGACGGCTCGCCGACCAACTGGGACCGCTCGAAGACCACCGGCACCCCGTGGACGCGCAACGCCAGCTCGGCCAACAACACCTTCGTCGAACTGGACCATAACTTCGCCAACGGCTGGAACCTGCGCGCCACCTATACCCGCGGCGAGCGCGAAGGCGACTCGCACCTGCTGTACCTGTCCGGCGTGCCGGATCGCGCCACCGGCGTCGGCCTGGGTTCCTTCCCGAACTCCTACCTGACCCACTCGCTGCAGAACGACGTCAGCCTGCACGCGAGCGGCGAATTTGCCCTCGGCGGCCGCCAGCACGAGGCCGCGTTCGGCTACCTGCACGCCAAGAACAAGTTCAATTCGGACCAGCGCGCACCGAGCTACGCCGGCCTCGGTCCGGGCGAAGCGCCGGCCGTCGGCGACTTCAACAACTGGAACGGCGCCGCCTATCCCGAGCCGACCTGGGCTCCGCGCGCCTTCTACGAGCGCAGCGAGCTGACCCAGCAAGGTCTGTACGGCATGGCGCGCTTCGCCCTGAGCGACACGCTCAAGCTGATCCTGGGTGCGCGTTTGACCAACTACGAGAAAGAAGGCTTCGGCGTGTTCACTCCGGCCTACCGCCTGAAGTACACCAATGAAGTCACGCCGTATGCCGGCCTGGTGCTCGACCTGAACGACACCTATTCGGTCTATGCCAGCTACACCGACATCTTCCAGCCGCAGAACCTGAAAGACGTGAACGGCAACCTGCTCGACCCGATCGTCGGCGAAAGCTCGGAAGTCGGCATCAAGGGCGAATTTTTTGACCGCCGCGTGAATGCCGGTCTGGCGGTGTTCTACATCAAGCAGGACAAGCTGGGCCAGGCGGCCGGCGTGTTCGAACCGGGCCAGGCCGGCGCGATCGGCGAAGCGTACTACCGCGCCGCCGACGGCGCCACCAGCAAGGGCATCGAGATCGACGTCTCCGGCGAACTGGCGCCGGGCCTGAACGCCAGCCTGGGTTACTCGATCTATCGCGCCGAAGACGCGGCCGGCAACGGCTTCAACACGATCTACCCGCGCGGCCTGCTGCGTACCTACGCCACCTACCGCCTGCCGGGCGACTGGAGCAAGCTGACCGTCGGCGGCGGGGTCAACTACGAAGGCCGCACCTGGACCGTCGATCCGGCGGTGCCGGCCGGCGTGAATGGGCTGATCCTGCAGAAGTCCTACGCGCTGGTGAACCTGATGGCGCGCTACGATTTCAGCAAGCAGCTGTCGGCCCAGCTCAACTTCAACAACGTCACCGACCGCAAGACGTTCGCGATGTTCGCCGCCTATAACCAGATCACGTATGCCGCGCCACGCAATGCATCGCTGACGCTGC
Organism: Massilia sp.; assembly: GCF_031995545.1. Taxonomy (GTDB): domain Bacteria; phylum Pseudomonadota; class Gammaproteobacteria; order Burkholderiales; family Burkholderiaceae_D; genus Telluria. Next base: position 167,381 of record NZ_DAMAGA010000004.1, on the reverse strand, counting down.
GTTATCGCTTCTAAGCTCGCTTTCAAGCACGCCATTAAGCATCACCGCCTGCCAGCGCATTAGCGCTGCAGCGCTCCGACGCCGCGCGCCTCACGGCACGCGGCGCCCACCCTCCGGCACGCTCCGTCCGCTGCGCCACGCGCGCAGCGCGCGGCCACGCGTGCTGTTTCGTCCATTGGAACCACGATGACACAAGCAAGCAGCGCCACCAGGCGCTTTTCCCTGAACACTCTGACCGCCTGCGTCGGCCTTGCGCTGCCGTTCCTGGCCCAGGCCCAGTCCACCGAAGCCGGCACCACCGATATGCCGCAGGTCCAGGTCCAGGCCCAGAAGATGAACGACGTCGGCTCGTACACCATCGGCCGCACCCGCACCGCGACCCCGCTCGACATGTCGCAGCGCGACACCCCGCAATCGGTCTCGGTCATCACCCAGCAGCGCATCGAAGACCAGCACCTCTTGACCATCACCGACGTCGCCAACAACGTCACCGGCGTCTCGGTCAACCAGTACGAAACCCATCGCGGCGCGTTCACCTCGCGTGGCTTCGACATCACCAACCTGCAGATCGATAACATCCCGACCACCTGGGACGCGGCCTGGAGCGCCGGCGAAGTGCTCGGCAGCCTGGCCCTGTACGACCGGGTCGAAGTGGTGCGCGGCGCCACCGGCCTGATGACCGGCGCCGGTACTCCGTCGGCGGCGCTGAACCTGGTGCGCAAGCGCGCCTTCAGCAAGAAGCTGGCCGGCTCGGCCGAGGCCAGCGTCGGACGCTGGGATGCGCGCCGCGTGGCGGCCGACGTCTCGACGCCATTGAACGCCTCGGGCAGTGTGCGCGCGCGCGTGGTCGGCGAATACAGTGCCGGCGACAGCTGGGTCAAGTACCTGGAAAACAAGGACCGCACCTTGTACGCCACCATCGAAGCCGATATCGGCCTGGACGGCACCTTCGCGGCCGGCTTCAGCCGCCAGAAGATGAGTCCGCGCGGTTCGATGTGGGGCGGCCTGCCCTCGCGTTTCCGCGACGGCAGCTTCGCCAACTGGGACCGCTCGAAGACCACCGCCACCCCATGGGCGGGCTACGAAAATCAGTACGACAATTTCTTCGCCGATTACGAACACCGTTTCACCAATGGCTGGAACCTGCGCCTGACCTATACCGACGCCACCCGCGACGGCGACTCGCACCTGCTGTACCTGTCGGGTGTGCCGGTGCGCGCCACCGGCGCCGGGCTTGGCAGCTTCCTCGGATCGTACGTGATCCAGACCGCGCAGAAGGACATCGGCGTGCACGCCAGCGGCACCTTCGCATTGGCCGGCCGCGAGCACCAGGCCGCCTTCGGCTACCTGCATGCCAAGACCGATTTCCATGCCAACAACCGTCTCGGCAGCTACCCGAACGGCAGCCCCGTCGTTGCCGATTTCCGCAGCTGGGATCCGGCCAGCTTCACCGAACCGGCGTGGGGCCCGCAAAACCGCTACGAAACCGTCGACACCAAACAGGAAGGCCTGTACGGCATGGCGCGCTTCTCGCTCAGCGACCGCCTCAAGGCGATTGTCGGCGCGCGCGTGACCAATTATGAAAAGGCCGGCGGCCGGGTCGGCGGCGAACAGTACGTGCTGAAGTACGATCATGAAATCACCCCGTACGCGGGCCTGGTGTTCGACCTGGACGACACCTATTCGCTGTACGCCAGCCACACCAGCATCTTCCAGCCGCAGAACCGCAAGGACCTGGCCGGCGACCAGCTCGACCCGATCGAGGGCAAAGCGAGCGAAGCCGGGATCAAGGGCGAGTTCTTCGACCGCCGCGTGAATGCATCGCTGGCCGTGTTCCACCTTAAGCAGGACAATCTGGGCCAGGCCGACGGCAGGATCGACCGCGACGGCCCGACCGGCCCGCTGCTTGAAGAGACCTATTATCGCGCCGCCGATGGCGCCACCAGCAAGGGCATCGAGCTCGACGTATCGGGAGAAATCGCGTCGGGGCTGAACGCCAGCATCGGCTACGCGATCTTCCGCGCCAAGGATGCGGCCGGGGTCGACGTCAACTCGCTGTACCCGCGCAAGACGCTGCGCGCCTTCGCCAGCTATCGCCTGCCGGGCGCCTGGCGCAAGCTGACCGTGGGCGGCGGCGTCAACTGGCAGGGCAGCGTCTACACGGTCGACCGCACCGTGGCCGCCGGCCTCGACGGCCGTACCGAGCAGGAATCGTATGCGCTGGTCAACCTGATGGCGCGCTATGACTTTACCCGCCAGCTGTCGGCCCAGCTGAACGTCAGCAATGCGACCGACAAGACCAGCTTCGGGATGTCGGCCGGCTCCAATCAGATCACGTACAACGCGCCGCGCAATGCGACGCTGACGCTGCGTTACCGCTTCTGATCGATCACCAGGAAGCACCGGGGCGGCGCCGTGTCATCCGAAGCGGCGCCGCTTTTTTGTTCATGGATGAACAAGGCGTTCAGCGCTGCACCACGTCGACCGGTGTGTCCGGCAAGGTGCAGCTCTGCGCCACCGCCATCCCCTTCAGGAATGCCCGGCGCGCGGTACCCGCCGCAATGCAGGCGGTGACTTCGCGCGAGTGGCGCTCGGCGCCGCTCAGTTTGCGCACCCAGCCGCGGAACGGGATCAGGTCTTGCGCGGTGCGCTGCAGCGCGCCGACCGCGTGGTCCTGGGCCGCGCTCGAGGCCTTCCCCATCAGCGAGGTCCGTTTCTCGGAGACCGGCTTATCGAGGTCGGGGCCCAGCGCCACGTCAAGTTCCCGGACCTCAAGGCCGATCGCGACGCAATTCTGCTGCGCAGGAATCAGGTAGGGCTGCTGCTTGGCGCGTGCCAGGATGGCGGGAATGTCGGCCTTGGCGATGTTCAGGTCAGACAGCGGCGTGGTGGCGGCCGTGCCCATGCGGGAGGCAGTGTTCGAGGCGCAGGCGCCGAGCGTGCACGTTGCGGTCATGGCCAGGATAAGCGAGCGATAGGAAGACATGGTGGGGATCGAGGTTGGTTTCTGTTGGGCAACGACAGAACTCTACTGTTCGATTTCACGGCTGTCCATCGGAGAAGCTCGCCACACTGCATGTATATCGTCTGGATCAAATTCCGCGTTGCAAAACAGTCGTTCCGCCGGTCAGAACGACCTGTGCTCCTTTGGACACATTTCACTGACCCCGCCAGCTGTTATTGCCGAGCGGACGAATACTTGTTGACAGTGTCACCCCGGAAAAATACAGTTTCATTATAGAAGACTGCATTCCGCAAAGAGAAACAGCTTTTATGCATCCGGCTTGAAGCCTGGCATGACAACAATATTGGAGACAGCATCAGTGAAGAAACACATTCTCGCAGCCGCGGCGCTGTGCGCCTGCGCGTCGACCGCCTCCGCGCAGTCGGCGGTGACCATCTACGGCATCATCGATGCCGGCCTCACCAGCCTCGATAACGACGGTCCGCAGGGCCGCATGACCAAGGTCGATACCGGCCAGATGCAGGTGTCGCGCTGGGGCATCAAGGGGCAGGAAGACCTGGGCGGCGGCTACCGCGCACGCTTCGGCCTGGAAGGCACGCTGCTCAACGACACCGGCGGTGCCGGCGTCGGCTTCGGCACGCCGACCAGCACCAGCCTGTTCGACCGCGAAGCCACGGTCGGCATCTCGGGCGGCTTTGGCGCCATCGACATCGGGCGCCAGAACATCGTCGGCATCATGTCGGTCGGCATGGCCGATCCGCTCGGCCTGGGCTTCGCTTCCAGCAGCCCGAACGTCTTGTTCGCGGCGATGAACAACGCCGCCGTGTACGGCCCTTATGGCGCCAATAACGGCGGCACCGCGCTGCGCCAGAATAACTCGATCAAGTACACCTCGCCGGTGTTCAAGGGCTTGAGCTTCGCCGTGATGCGCGCCTTCGGCGAGCAGTCGGGCGATGCGCAGAAGAGCTCCTACCAGGGCGGCGCGGTGCTGTACAACACCGGCAAGCTGGCGGTGGCCGGTGCATACGCGCGCATGAAGAACAACACCAATACCGACCTGCTCACCTCGCACGCCTACGGCATCAAGTATGCCTTCCCGGCGGTGACGCTCAAGTCGACCTATTCGATGAACGAGTTGCGCAGCACCGGCCGCAAGATCGCGATCTTCGGCGCCGGCGCCGACGTGCCGGTGGCGCAGCAGTTCCTGGTCACGGCCGCGTACTACAATACCAAGCGCTCGGGCGATCTGGCGGACAACTCGCAGCAATACATCCTGATCGGCCGCTACCTGATGAGCAAACGCACCACCGGCTACGTCTCGATCGGCCGCGCCGTCACCGACGAGGTGGTGACGGCGGATCAGATCAACCTGGCCCAGAACTTCGTCGCGGTCGGCAGCGATTCGGCCAACCGCTTCACGATGGGCATCATGCACATGTTCTGATGCGTCGTCACTGCCCGGCCGTCTGGTGCCGGGCCGTGACCGATGCAGGAACACCAGACTTTCGACTATGACGACAAACGACAACGCACTTCCTGTACCACCCGGCTTCGAGCGCCTCAAGCGCGGCGGCCCCTACATGGCCAACCTGGGCGAGCTTTATTGCCGCCGCAACGACGGCGCAGGCGATGACAACATCGTGATCGCGATGCGCATCGACCAACGGCACACGAATATGCGCGGCATCGCCCATGGCGGCATGCTGGCCAGCCTGTCCGATTCTGCGCTCGGCATCGGCCTGACCCTGTATTGCGAAGGCAGGCACTCGTTCGTGACGGTCAACCTGAGTACCGATTTCGTCGATGCGGCGCGGCCCGGGGATTGGGTCGAGGCCCATGTCGACATCCAGAAGCTGGGCGGACGCATGGCGTTTGCCAACTGCTTCCTGCAGGTCGGCGAACGCCGCATCCTGAGGGCGAGCGGCGTGTTCGCGGTGATGAACGCGCTCAGTCCCGAGCAGCTGGCGGCGGGTTACTGAACCTCAGCTTTCGAGCCGCCGCGCGATCTCGATCAGGCGCGGCCGCACCTGCTCCAGCAGGAATTCCTTCGACACGCTCGACGACGGCCCGCCGCAGTTGATCGACATGAGCTGGCTGCCGCCGATCGGCATGAAGCCGACCGCGATGCCGTTGACATCCTTCTGCCAGTCGCCGAACGAGGTCGTGCAGCCATACTGCTCGTAGTCGCGCAGCCCCTGGTCGAGGCCCGCGCGCATGGTGTCGAACGCCGTCTCGTCCAGCTCCAGCGCGCGGCTCAGGATATCCTTGCGTTCCTGTTCCGAGGCGCGGGCCAGGTAGGCGCGGCCGATGGCGGAAGTCGCGAGCGGCATGCGCGAGCCGACCTGCAAGGCCAGCGCCAGCGCCGCGCTGCTGCGGCAGACTTCCACATAGATCATCGACAGCCGGTCGCGCATCGCGATCGACACCGTGGTGCCGGAGAATTCGGCCAGGTCCTGCATCATCGGCCGCGCCAGCTGGCGGATGTCGAGCCGCGCCAGCATGGCGCTGCCCAGGCCGAGCGTGGCGGTACCGAGCATGTAGCGGCCGCCGCTTTCCTGGGCCAGGTAGCCGAGCGTGGTGAGCGTATAGGTGATGCGGGTGACGGTGGACTTGGGCAGGCCGCAGCGTTCGGCGATCTGCTGGTTGGTCAGGCCCTTGTCGGCCGAGCGGAAGCAGGCCAGCACGTCGAGGCCGCGCGCCAGCGCCGTGATGTAGTAGCGGTCTTCCGCGCCGCGCGGCGCGTCGGCACTGTCCAGCAGCTCGTCTTGGTTGGTGCGGGTGGTGGCGCTGGCAGGCATGGTTCGGAACCCATAGAGAATTATTCTCGTTCCATTCTAAACCAGTTTATTTCACACTGCAAAACAGCTGAGCTGAGCGACCCACGGTCGCTCATTCTGCGTTTAGAGCACGCCGCGTTCTTTCAGAGCCGCCAGCTTGTCTTTCGACAGCCCCAGCAGATTCTGCAGCACGTCTTCGGTACCTTCGCCCAGGCATGGCGGCGCGCTGCGCACGGGCAGCCGTTCGCCATCGAAGCGGTACGGCGACGCCAGCACCGGCACACTGCCCACCTCGGGATGCGGCATGTCCTTCACCAGGCCACCGTCGACGGCGCGCTGCGAGGTCAGCGCCTCATGCAGTCCCGCCACTTCTCCACACGGAATGCCGACGCGGCTCATGGCGTCCAGCAGATCCTTGCGCTTACGCCGCGCCAGTTCGCGCTTGATCTCGGGCATCAGCTCGTCGCGGTGGGCGGTGCGGGTCAGGTTGGTCTTGAAGCGCTCGTCGGCGGCGATGTCGGGCCGGTCGATGACGTCGGTGCAGAAGCGGACGAACTGGCCGTTGTTGCCGACCGCGACCACCAGCGGACCGTCGGCCGCCTCGTACACGCCATACGGCATGATCGACGGGTGGGCGTTGCCGAAGCGCGGCGGGTCGTTCCCGCGCAGCAGCGCTTCCAGGCCGTAGTAGGCGGTGATCATCAGGCCGCAGTCGAACAGCGCCATGCCGATGTGGCGGCCCTTGCCGGTCTTTTCGCGCTCGTACAGCGCGGCCAGCACGCCCTGCGCCGCGTACATGCCGGTCATCATGTCGACCGCAGCGACGCCGAATTTCAAAGGCGGCTGGGTCGGTTCGCCGTTCAGTGCCATCAGGCCGGATTCGCCCTGGATCACCAGGTCGTAGCCGGGCCGCGCCGCTTCCGGACCGGTGCGGTCGTAGCCGGTGATCGAGCAGAAGATCAGCTCGGGCTGCTCCTGTTTCAGGTCGTCGTAGCCCAGGCCGAGGCGCTCGATGTCGCCGAACTTGAAGTTCTGGATCACGACGTCGCTCTTGCGAATCAGTTCGCGCGCGATCTCCTTGCCTTCTGGCGTCTTCAGGTCGAGGCACACGGAACGCTTGTTGCGGTTCACGCTGTTGAAGTAGGCGGTCTCGGTGGAGCCGACGCGCATGCCCCAGTCGCGCGTGTCGTCGCCCCGCTCGGGGTGCTCCACCTTGATCACTTCGGCGCCCAGGTCGCCCAGCACCATGGCGCACCACGGACCGGCCAGCACGCGCGACAGGTCCAGGACCCGCACACCGGCCAGCGGCAAAGCAGATTTGTCAGTCAACATAACACTCCAGATACCCGGCGTCTCCAAGGGGGAACCGGAAAAACTTTATTCTTGTCGTTGCCCGGCGCTCGATTGGCGCAGCGCCGTGAAATCAGGTGCGCGCTTGGCGAAGAAGGCCTTGATGCCTTCCTGCGCCTCGTCGCCGCCCTGCGATTGCACCATCAGCTCCGCTTCCAGGTCGAGCTGTTCGTCCAGACCGGCGGCGCCGGCATTCTCGCACAGACGCTTGATGCGGGCGTTGGCATTCGCCGGGCCGTCGGCCACGCGCGCTGCCAGCGCCAGTGCTTCCGTCAATGCCTGCCCGGGTTCACTCAGCCGGTTGACGGCGCCCAGCTGGTGCAGGCGCTCGGCCGGCAAGCGCTCGCCCAGCAGGCACAATTCGGTCAACAGCTGGCGCGACAGGAAGCGCGACAAGAAAGCGGTCGCTCCGCCGTCCGGACTCAGGCCGACTTTTACATAGGCCATCGAGAAGAACGCGCCCCTAGCAGCCACCAGCATGTCGCAGGCCAGCGCCAGCGACATGCCGGCGCCGGCGGCTCCGCCCTCCACCGCAGCGATGACCGGCTTGGGGCAGGCGCGGATCGAGCGCACCAGGTCGTGCAGGCGCTCGACCTTGGCGCGCCGTCCTTCCGGCCGCAGCTCGCGCCGCGTGGCCAGCTGGCGCAGGTCGCCGCCGGCGCAGAAGAAGTCGCCGTCGCCGGTCAGGACGATGGCGCCGATCGCCGGGTCGCGCGCCGCTTCCTCGAGCGCAGCCGGCAGCGCGTCGTACAGCGCCGGCGTGATGGCGTTGCGCGCCGCGTGGTTGCTGTTGACGAGGATGCGGACCGCGCCTTCGCTGCGGACCAGGAGCCCGGGCTCGCTCATGCCGCCGCCGCTTCCAGCTGGCGTCCGAGCGCGATGTAGCGTTCCAGGTGATGGTCTTCGTCGCCCAGCTGATGGTCGATCATCACCAGGCGCTTGGCGAAGTGCGCCATCGGCAGTTCCCAGGTCATGCCGATACCGCCGTGCAGCTGGATGCATTCTTCCGCCACCAGCGTGCCGATGCGGCCGATGCTGTACTTGGCGCTCGACAGCGCGCGCTCGCGCGTCATACGGTCCGCATCCAGGCTGGACGCGGCATTGATCACCGCCGAGCGGGCCTGCTCGATCTCGAGCAGCAGGTCGGCCATGCGGTGCTGCAGCGCCTGGAAGCTGCCGATCGGGACGCCGAACTGCTTGCGGGTACGCAGGTAGTCGAGTGTCGCTTCCTTGGCCGCTTCCATCGCGCCCAGCGCTTCGGCGCACAGGGCCAGGATGCCGCGGCCGACGGCGCGTTCCAGCACCGGATAGCCTTGGCCTTCGGCGCCCAGCAGCGCGCCGGCGTCGAGACGGATACTGTTAAAAGTCAGCTCGCCCACGCGGCCACCGTCCATGGTCGGGGTGCCGACGACCGACAGGCCGGCCGCATCAGCAGGGACCAGGAACAGCGAGATGCCGCTTTCGTCGCCGATCGCGCCCGAAGTACGGGCCGAGACGACGAACACTTGCGCGTGTTCGGCGTTGAGCACCACGGCTTTGGCGCCGTCGAGCACCCAGCCGTCGCCGTCGCGGCGTGCGGCCGTGGCCACGCGCGGCAGCTCATAGTGGGTATTCGGTTCGTCGTGCGCGAACGAAGCGACGATGCTGGCTTCCGCGATCTGGCCCAGCACTGCCTTCTGTTCGTCGCTGCCGGCCGCCGAAATCGCTTCCGCCGCCAGCACCGCGCTGCCCAGCAGCGGCTCGATCACCAGGCCACGGCCCAGCGCCTCGAAGACCACGGCGATGTCGAAACCGGCGCCGCCGAAGCCGCCGTCTTCTTCGCGCAGCAGCGCGCCCACCACGCCCAGCTCGGCGAACTGCTGCCACTTTTCCGGCGAGAATCCCTGGCTCGAGGCGGCAACGTGGTTACGCTTCTCGATGCCATACTGTTCGGCGATGAAGCGGTTCAGGCTATCGGCCAGCATGCGCCGTTCTTCGGTATGTTCGAAGTTCATGTCCTTGTCCTTACAGTCCGAGGATCATCTTGGAGATGATGTTCTTCTGGATCTCGTTCGAGCCGCCGAAGATCGACAGCTTGCGGTTGTTGAAGTACTGCGCCGAGGCGGCCGCCGCGAAGTCGTGGCCGAAGCTCGGGCCTTCGTAAGCAGCATCGAGCATGTCCTGGCTGAATGGGCGCGCATACACGCCCATCGCGCGCCGGGTCAGGGCGTTGATCTCCTGGCGGATTTCGGTGCCGCGGATCTTCAGCATCGAGCTCTCCGCGCCCGGCACACCGCCGCCGGCCACCGCCGCGATCACGCGCAGGTTGGTGGTCTTCATGTTCTCGAGGTCGATCTCGACCTTCGCCAGGCGGCGCGCGAAGCTCGGGTCCTCGCTAAGGGGCTTGCCGTTGCGGGTCTGCTCCTGCGCGATGCGCTTCAGGCGCGCCAGTGCCGCCACCGAGAAGCCGACGCCGGCGATGTTGGTGCGCTCGTAGGTCAGCAGATACTTGGCGCAGGTCCAGCCGCGGTTTTCCTGGCCCACCAGGTTTTCGGCCGGCACGCGCACGTCGGTGAAGAACACCTCGTTGACTTCGTGCTCGCCGTCGAGCAGCGTGATCGGGCGCACATCGACGCCCGGCGAATTCATGTCCACCAGCAGGAAGCTGATGCCTTCCTGCTTCTTGGCGTCACGGTCGGTGCGCACCAGGCAGAAGATCATGTTGGCGTGCTGGCCGAGCGTGGTCCAGGTTTTCTGGCCGTTGACGATGTAGTGCTCGCCGTCGGCGTCGACGCCCTTCACCGCGCTGCACTTGACGGCGGCCAGGTCGGAACCGGCGCCCGGTTCCGAGTAGCCCTGGCACCACCAGTCGGAGCCGTCCAGGATGCGCGGCAGCCAGTACTGTTTCTGCGCCTCGTTGCCGTACTTGATCAGCACCGGTCCCAGCATGTTGACGCCGAACGGCACTATGCGCGGCGAATTCGCCAGCGCGCACTCGTTCTCAAAGATGAACTTCTCGATCGCAGTCCAGCCCGGGCCGCCGTATTCTTCCGGCCAGTGGTTGGCCAGCCAGCCACGCTCGTTCAGGATCGCGTGCCAGCGCTCCATGTCCTGTTTCGAGAGATGCTTGCCGTTGGCGACCTTGCTTGACAATTCCTTCGGCAGTTTCTCGGCCAGGAAGGCACGGACCTCGTCGCGGAAGCGTTCTTCTTCAGGGGTGAAATTCAGATCCATGACTATCCTTTAGAAAATCTCGAACAGGCCCGCGGCGCCCATGCCGCCGGCGACGCACATCGTGACTACCGCATACTTGGCGCCACGACGGCGGCCTTCCAGCAGGATGTGGCCGGCCAGGCGCGCGCCGGTCATGCCAAACGGGTGGCCGATCGAGATCGCGCCGCCGTTGACGTTCAGGCGCTCGTCGGGGATGCCGAGGCGCTGCTGGCAGTAGATCGCCTGCGAGGCGAAGGCTTCGTTCAGTTCCCACAGGTCGATGTCGTCCACCGTCAGGCCAAAGCGCTTGAGCAGCTTCGGCACCGCGAACACCGGACCGATGCCCATCTCGTCCGGCTCGCAGCCGGCCACCGCCAGGCCGCGGAAGGCGCCGAGCGGAGTCAGACCAAGGCGCTCGGCCTCTTTCGCTTCCATCATCACGCAGGCCGAGGCGCCATCCGACAGCTGCGACGCATTGCCGGCGGTGACGAATTTACCTTCGCCCATCACCGGCGCCAGCTTGGCCAGGCCTTCGTAGGTGGTGCCGCGGCGGTTGCAGTTGTCTTCATCCACCGTCACTTCGCGCTTGGTGACTTCCTTGGTTTCCTTGTCGGTCACCGCCATGGTCGTGGTGCAGGCCACGATTTCGTCCTTGTAGCGGCCGGCCAGCTGCGCCGCTTCGGTCTTGCGCTGCGATTCGGCCGAGAAGCGGTCCTGCGCTTCGCGGCTGATGCTGTAGCGCGCAGCGACGATGTCGGCGGTGTCGATCATCGGCAGGTACAGCTCGGGTTTGTTTTCCAGCATCCACGGATCGATGTCGGCGTTGGCATTGTCGCGGCTGCGGATGTGCGAGATGCTTTCCACACCGCCGGCGATGACAGCCGGCGCGCCGCCGACGATGATCTGGCCGGCGCCGATGGCGATCGCCTGCAGGCCGGAGGCGCAGAAGCGGTTAACAGTGGTGCCGGCAATCGAAATCGGCAGGCCGGCGCGGATCACGGTCTGGCGCGCGATATTGCGGCCGGTCGTGCCTTCCGGATAACCGCAGCCGAGGATCGCATCCTCGATCAGCTCGGGGTCGATGCCGGAACGCTCGACCGCGGCGCGTACTGCGAACGCGGCCAGTTGGGCGCCGGGAGTGATGTTGAATTCGCCGCGGTGCGCCTTGGTCAGGGGCGTACGCGCGGTTGAAACGATGACTGCTTCGCGCATGGCGAGTCTCCAGTTCTGCTTTTAATCGTATTGGCGTTTATTTGTTCAGGCTTGCGAAGTCGGCGCCCTTGTCGACCAACTCCACCAGCAGCGGCGACGGCTGCCAGAAGATCGGATCTTCCTTGGCGAATTCGCGGATGTCGGCCAGGATCTTGGGCAGGCCGACCGTATCGGCGTACTTCATCGGGCCGCCGCGATAGCGCGGGAAGCCGTAGCCGTGCACGAAGGTGACATCGACGTCGAGCGGACGTAGCGCGATCTTCTGGTGCACCACGTTGGCGCCTTCGTTGATCATCGCGGCCAGGTAGCGGCGCACGATCTCGTCGTCGCTGAAGGTTCGTGGCGTCACACCGGCGCGGGCGCGTTCGGCATCGATGATCGCTTCGACCTCCGGGTCCGGCGTGCCGACGCGGGCGCCGTCCGGATACAGATAGTAGCCACGGCCGGTCTTCTGGCCAAACCAGCCGCGTTCGCACAGGCGGTCGGCGATCTGCACGTAGCGCGCACGTGGGTCGCGTGTGGCTGCGCGGCGCTTGCGGGTAGCCCAGCCAATGTCGCCGCCGGCCAGGTCCGAGACCTGGAATGGGCCCATCGGATAGCCGAAGTCGCGCAGCGCCTTGTCGATCTGGTACGGAGATGCACCGTCTTCCATCATCGCGTGCGCGGCCTGGCCGTACACCGCCAGGATACGGTTGCCGATGAAGCCGTCGCACACGCCGGCGCGCACCGGCACCTTGCGCAGCTTCTTGGCAAGCTCGAAGGCGGTGGCGACGACGTCGGCCGAGACCTTTGCCGGCACCACGATCTCGAGCAGCTTCATGATGTTCGCCGGCGAGAAGAAGTGCAGGCCGACCACGTCTTGCGGACGCGAGATGCCCGCCGCGATCTGGTCGATGTCGAGGTACGAGGTGTTCGTTGCCAGCACGGCGCCAGGCTTGCAGACCCGGTCCAGCTCCGCGAACACCGCGTGTTTTACGCCCATCTCCTCGAACACGGCTTCGATCACCAGGTCGACCTGCGCCAGCGAATCATAAGAGGTGCTGCCGCTCCAGCGCGCCATTACGGCGTCCTTCGCTTCCGGCTTGATGCGGCCCTTGGCCACCAGGCCGTCGTAGACCTTCTCGACGTTTCTGCGGCCTCGCGCCAGCGCTTCGTCGTCGCGCTCGATCATCGTCACCGGCAGGCCGGCGTCCAGCACCGCCACCGCGATGCCGGCACCCATGGTGCCGCCGCCAACGATGCCGACACTGCCGATCGGACGCGGTTTCGCATCGCGCGTTTCCGGCGCCTTGGCCGTCTCGCGTTCGGCGAAGAATGCGTGTACCAGACCGGCGCGCTGCGGGCTGTCCAGGCACTCCATGAACAGCTTGCGTTCCAGCGCCTGGCCCTCGTCGAACGGCAGCTCGACGGCGCCCTGCACCGCTTCCACGATCTTCAGGGGCGAAAACAGGCCGCGCGATTTCTTGGCCGTCTCGGTACGGGCGGCTTCAATGGCGGCCTTCTGCGCTTCGGCATCCGCCAGCGCGGTCGCATCGCGGGTGCGGCGCACCCGGGCGCCGGCCTGCAGCAGTTCACGGGTATAGGCCAGGCCGGCTTCGACTGGGTCGTCGCCTTCCACCAGGCGATCGACCAGTCCCAGTTTGGCCGCTTCGGCGGCGCCTGCGTGACGGCCGCTGAGCATCAGGTCGAGCGCGGCCTGGGCGCCGATCAGGCGCGGGGTACGCTGGGTGCCGCCGGCGCCCGGCAGCAGGCCAAGCTGCACTTCCGGCAGACCGAGTTTCGCGGCCGGCAGTGCAAGGCGATAGTGGGCGCTGAGCGCGATCTCCAGACCTCCGCCCAGCGCGGCGCCGTGGATCGCGACGACCACCGGCTTGGTGCAGGCTTCGATGCGGTTGCAGACGTCCGGCAGGAATGGCGTCAGCGGCGGCTTGCCGAATTCGCGGATGTCGGCGCCGCCGATGAAAGTCTTGCCGCTGCCGGTCAGCAGCACTGCCTCGACGGCGGCGTTGCTGTCGGCGGCTTTGATGGCTTCCACCAGGGCGCGGCGCACGTCGACGCCGAGGGCGTTGACGGGAGGGTTATCGATGGTGACCACGAGAATGTCGCCGTGCATGCTGCGGGCGACCGGGGCGGTTGCGCCGGTTTCCATGAACCTGTCTCCTTGTTTTATGATGTGAACACAGCGTTGGTTCGCTATGCGAAATTGCGTTTTGCATTTTGTTGTGTGGTCAACGATAACCCATTTTTGACGAGAATGTAAACGCCCTGCCGCAAGCGATTTTGCGGGAGAAATCGAAAAATCCGGCTATTCGCACAGCGAAACACGGCGTTTTCATAGCAATGTAAATATCATTCGTTTCGCACTGCGAACGACCATTTCACAAAAACAGTTGACACCTGAGTTTTCGGTATGTGAATATCCGCTCAGACCCAGCCAAAGATGCTGAGCATTGGAGACAAGAATGGACCCGATCCAGTCACTCGAACACCCCCTGCAGGACGAGCCGCGTAGCGATGCGGCAGCCGATTCCGCTGCACCGCTGGAAGACGATGACGCCGGCGGCAAAGACCGCCAGTTCGTCACCGCCCTGGCGCGCGGCCTGGAAATCCTGCGCTGCTTCCGCCCCGGCGAGGCTTATCTCACCAACAGCGAGATGGCCAAGCGCACCGGCATGCCGAAGCCCACGATTTCGCGCCTGACCTATACGCTGACCAAGCTCGGTTACCTCACATTTTCGCCTGACCAGGGCCGCTACCAGCTCGGCGCGCCGGTGCTGGCGCTCGGCTACACCCTGCTCGCCAACCTCGACGTGCGCAAACTCGCGCGTCCCGCGATGCAGGAACTGGCCGAATACGCCCAGTGCAGCGTGGCGATCGGCATCCGCGATCGCCTGCACATGGTGTATGTCGAAGCCTGCCGCGGCAGCGCGGCGGTGACGCTGCGGCGCGATGCCGGTTCGCGCATTCCACTGGCCACCACGGCGATGGGCAAGGCCTATCTATGCGGCCTGCCGCAAACCGACCGCGATTTTTTGATGGACCATATCCGCCTGACCGCGGACACCCACTGGCCCAAGATCAAGGCCGACATCGAGCAAGGATTCAAGGATTACCAGGACCGCGGCTTCGTTCTGTCGTCGGGCCTGTGGGACGCCAACATCAGCGCGGTCGGCGTGCCGCTGATCGATCCCGACATCGCCAAGACGATGGCGTTCAACTGCGGCGGCCCGGCCTTCCTGCTGCCGCAGGAAAAACTGGTCGAGGACCTGGGTCCGCGGCTGGTGCAGCTGGTGCGTAACGTGGAAATGAGCATGGGCCGCCATATCAGTTAACGGCGACCCCGTAGTACCCGGCTATTCGAACTGCAGCGCCGCACACCTTCATGTGCGCGGCGAGGCCCTCGGCTTGCCGTCGATATTTCAAAAACCCGAGACTTTCGAGAAAAAGGTGGAGACAATGAGCAAGGCAAAAAAACTGGTTCTCGCAATGCTGGCCGCAGGCATGGCCGGCAGCATCAACCTGGCCAGCGCCGAAGAGCTGCTGGTCGGCGTGCAGATTCCCCTGACCGGCCCGCTGGCGCGCGTCGGCATGGGCACCCAGGAAGGCATCCGCGTGGCGGCCGAAGTGTTCAACAAGACCAACGGCAAGCACACCATCAAGCTGGTCACCGTCGACGACGAGTCGGCGCCGGCCAAGGCGGTGGCCGCGGTCGAGAAGCTGGCCAGCCAGAACGTGGTCGCGATCACCGGCGGCTACGCCTCCAACAACATTTCGCCGGCGTCTGACGCGGCGGGCAAGCTGGGGCTGGCCTATGTGACTTCGGGCGGCGTCGACGACGGCCTGGTGAAGGCCGGCCGCAAGAACTTCTTCCGTATTAATAATACCCAGGGCTACCAGAAGGCCCTGGTCGGCCTGCTGTCGGACCTGAACGTCAAGTCGATCTCGATCATCTATTCGACCAAGGACGCCACCCACGGCCTGGCCGCCGACGTCGAGAAGACCCTGAAGGCCAAGGGCGTGAAGGTGGCGATGCACGCCTTCGATCCGCTGATCACCGACTTCAAGCCGATCCTGAACAAGGTCAAGCTGCGCGACCGCTCGGAATTCATCGCCATGGTCGGCTACGAAAACGAATACGTCGGCATCCTGCGCGCCGCGCGCGTGCTCAAACCGAACGTCAAAGGCATCGCCGGCGTGTGGTCGCTGGCCACGCCCAAGATGCAGGCCGACTTCCCGGACCTGATGCCGAACGTGT
Organism: Massilia sp.; assembly: GCF_031995545.1. Lineage (GTDB taxonomy): Bacteria > Pseudomonadota > Gammaproteobacteria > Burkholderiales > Burkholderiaceae_D > Telluria. Next base: position 151,630 of record NZ_DAMAGA010000004.1, on the reverse strand, counting down.
ACGGCACCGCGGTGCTGCCGTTCCCGGTGCAGTTCTCGACCGAAGAAGGCAAGGTCTTCGCCGACGGCTACAAGAAGCTGCTGAACAAGGATCCTGACTACCTGGGCCAGTTCGGCTACGTCCAGTCGATGCTGCTGTTCGAAGCGATCGCACGCGCCGCCGACAAGGGCACGCTCAAGAAAGGCGGCGTAATCGAAGAGATGCGCAAGACCGACCGCCAGACCCTGATCGGCCGCGTGCAGTTCGACGCCAACGGCGACAACAAGAATTTCACCCAGCGCATGGGCCAGCACCAGGGCAAGAAGGTCGAACTGGTATGGCCGAAGGAAGCGGCGACCGCCAAGCCGGTGTATCCGGGCGTGCCTTGGTAAGCCGATACAAGTAAGGCAGGCCACGCGGGCAGGATCCCCCTGCCCGCCAGAATTCGATGGGATGCAAAGACTATGGACTTGATATTACAAGCCGTCTATTCCGGGTTGTTGCAGGGCGGCTCCTACGCCCTGATCGCTTTGGGACTGGCGCTGGTGTTCGGCGCCATGAAAGTGATCAACCTGGCGCACGGCGAACTGGTGTTGTTGGCGGCGTATATCGCCTACACCGTGGAATCGAAACTCGGCTGGAATCCCGTGATGGCGATTCCGGTCGCGGTGATCATCGTGACGATCACCTCGGCGCTGCTGTACTTCCTGGTCGGCCAGGTCAAGACGCACCGCGAAATCAATTCGCTGACCCTGACCTTCGGCGTCGGCGTGATCCTGACCAATGTGGTCCTGATGATCTGGAGCGCCGACGTGCGCACTACCAGCTCGCCGTGGATGCAGGAAGCGTTCATCCTGGGCGAACTGTATAGCATGCGCAGCGAAGTGCTGTTCTTCGTCGTCAGCATCGTGCTGATCGTGGCGCTGTGGTGGTGGCTGTCGCGCAGCTGGTATGGCCGCGCCGTGCGCGCCGTCTCCAGCAACCGCGACGCGGCCAAGCTGATGGGCATTAACCCGGGCCGCACCGAGCTGGTGTCGTTCATCGTGGCCGGCCTGCTGGCCGCCTTCGCCGGCGTTGCCCTGTTCAGCTATGGCGTGGTGACCCCGGCCTACGGCAGCGTGCTGACCGTGAAAGCCTTCATCATCACCGTGCTGGCCGGCCTGGGTTCGATCCCCGGCGTCCTGATCGGCGCGGTCCTGCTCGGCATCGCCGAATCGCTGACCATCACGCTGTTCAGCTCTGCGCTGCAGGAGCTGGCCGGGATGGGACTGTTCCTGCTGGTGCTGTTCGTCATGCCGAATGGCTTGTTCGGTGCTTCACGGAGGCGCGGATGAAATTCAATATCACCCTGGTCGCCACCCTGCTGGCGACGTATATCCTGGTCCCGCTGCTGCTGGGCGGCGACAGCTACGTGATGAGCCTCATCATCGCGTCCCTGATCATCGGCGGCATCGCACTGTCGTGGGCGCTGCTCGGTAACCTGGGCGGCATGGTCAGCTTCGGCCACGCGGCGTTCTTCGGCGTCGGCGCCTACACCTCGGCGGTGCTGACGATGCAGTACAACGTGCCGGTGTTCATCGGCCTGGTGCTGGGCGGTGTCGGCGCGGTACTGTCCGCGATCCTGATGCTGCCGGTGCTGCGCCTGCGCGGGCCCTACTTCGCCCTCGCCATCCTGGCCTATGCCCACATCTTCCGCATCGTCGCTACCGAATGGACGTCGGTCACCAACGGCGCCGGCGGCATCGCCAGCATTCCGTCGCTGCCGACCGTGTTTGGCTATGAGTTCAGCAGCCGTACCGGCAACTACCTGGTGATCCTGACGATGGTGCTGCTGTTCGCCTGGATCTACGACATCATCCGCCGCAGCCCGCACGGCCTGGCGCTGCGCGCGATGCACGACAGCGAAGACGCTACCCGCGTGGTGGGCGTGAACAACACCCTGCTCAAAGGCCTGATGCTCCTGGTCTCGGCCTTCATGTGCGGTGCGGTGGGCGCCTTCAACGCCCACTACATCAACTTCCTCGAGCCGGATTACGCCTTCAGCGCGCTGTGGGTGACGATCCCGATCGTGGCCGCGATCTTCGGCGGCTACCGCACCATCACCGGTCCGCTCATCGGCGCCGTGGTGGTGTACCTGGTCGACCAGCTGTTCATCAAGAACATCATGCCGACCGGTCACCAGATGATTCTCGGCGTGGTGCTGGTCGTGATGATCATCGCCAGCCCGGACGGCCTGCTCGGCCTCCTGCGGAAATTCATGAGGAAAAAAGATGCTGCAGCTTGAAAACGTCACCGTCCGCTTCGGCGGCCTCACGGCGGTCAACGATGTCACGCTGTCGGTCGGCACGGGTGACCTGGTCGGCCTGGTCGGCGCCAATGGCGCCGGCAAGACCACGCTGTTCAACGCGATCTCGGGCCTGGTGCGCCCGACCGCAGGACGCATCGTGTTCAACGGCACCGACGTGCTGAAGGCGCCGATGTACCAGCGTGCCCGCATGGGCATCGGCCGCACCTTCCAGATTCCGCAGCCGATGCACGAGCTGACCGTACGCCAGAACCTGGAAGTGGCGCAGCGCTTCGGTACCGGGGCCGTCGACAAGCGCCGCATCGACGAGATCCTGGAATTCACCAGCCTGGCGGCCAAGGCCGGGCGCGATGCGTCGACCGGCCTGGCGCTGACCGAACTGAAGGCGCTGGAAGTGGCGAAAGCGCTGTCCACCAATCCCAAGCTGCTGCTGCTCGATGAAGTGCTGGCCGGTCTGGAAACCAACGGCAAGCGCAACTTCATGAACATGCTGAAGGACCTGCATGCCAGGTTCGCGGTCGGGATTTTGATCATCGAGCACGATATCGAGACCATCAGCAATCTGTGCCAGCGGGTGGCGGTGCTGAACTTCGGGCAGAAGATCGCCGAAGGCACGCCGACCGAGGTATTCACCAACCCGGAAGTCATCAAGAGCTACACCGGAGGCGAGGTCGATCATGCTTGAGATTCAGAATGTACGCGCCGGCTATGGCGCAATCAACGTGCTGTGGGACCTGTCGCTCAGTGTCCAGCAAGGCAAGCTGACCACCATCATCGGCCAGAACGGCGCCGGCAAAACCACCCTGCTGCGCGCCATGATGGGCCTGATCCCGGTGTCGCAGGGTTCGATCACGCTGGACGGCAAGCCGCTGAACGGCACGCCGACCTGGGACATGAACAAGGTGTCGATGGCGATGATCCCGGAAGGCCGCATGGTATTTCGCGACATGACCGTCGAAGAGAACCTGATGATGGGCGCGTTCGCGCCGCAGCACCGGGCCGGCGCCGCGCGCAACCTGGAGAAGTCGTACGAGATGTTCCCGCGCCTGCGCGAACGTCGCAAGCAGCTGGCCGGTTCGCTCTCGGGCGGCGAAGCGCAGATGCTGGCGATGGCGCGCGGTTTGATGAGCGACCCGAAGGTCCTGATCATCGACGAGCCGTCGCTGGGCCTGGCGCCGGTGATGGTCAACGAACTGTTTTCCATCCTGGCGCGTCTGAAGGAAGATGGCCGCACCATGATCCTGGTCGAGCAGAACACGCATCGCGCGGTGGGCGTGGCCGACCACGTGTACCTGATGCAAAGCGGTAAAGTGGTGCTGTCGCAGGCGGCCAACGAGGTCAGTCTCGACCACCTGCACAAGCTGTACTTTGCGCGTTGATTCCGGAGTTTGCATAAATGAGTTTGATTGAAGAATACGGTCCGCGCGAGTCGATGGAGTATGACGTCGTCGTCGTTGGCGGCGGTCCTGCCGGCCTGTCGGCTGCGATCCGGCTGAAGCAGCTGGCGCTTGAGCAGAACCGCGAAGTGTCGGTCTGCGTGCTGGAAAAAGGCGGCGAACTGGGCGCGCACATCCTGTCCGGCGCGGTGATGGATCCGCGCGCGATAACCGAGCTGTTCCCGGACTGGAAAGAAAAAGGCGCGCCGCTGAATACCCCGGTCACCGAAGACCGCGTACTGTTCCTGACTGAGACCAAGTCGTACGCGACGCCTTCGTTTGCGGTGCCGAAGGCACTGACCAACCACGGCAACTACATCGTGTCGCTGGCGAACGTGGTGCGCTGGCTGGGCCAGCAGGCCGAGGCCCTGGGCGTGGAAATCTTCCCCGGCTTCCCAGCCGCCGAAGTGCTGTACAACGAAGACGGTTCCGTCAAGGGCGTCGCCACCGGCAATATGGGCGTCAAGCGCGACGGCGAACCGGGTCCGGACTTCCAGCTCGGCATGGAGCTGCACGCCAAGTACACCTTCTTCGCCGAAGGCGCGCGCGGCCACCTGGGCCGCCAGCTGATGGCGAAATACGATCTGCAAAAGGACTGCGATCCGCAGACCTACGGCATTGGCATCAAGGAATTGTGGGAGATCGACCCGGCCAAGCACCAGCCAGGCCTGGTGATCCATACCGCCGGCTGGCCGCTCGACAATGACGTCTATGGTGGCTCGTTCCTGTATCACCTGGAGAACAACCAGGTGGCGGTGGGCTACGTGGTCGGCCTGTCGTACCAGAACCCGTATCTGTCGCCGTACGAGGAATTCCAGCGTTATAAAACCCACCCGGCGATCCGCGGCTTCTTCGAAGGCGGCAAGCGCATCTCGTATGGCGCGCGTGCGATCGCTTCGGGCGGCCTGCAATCGCTGCCGAAGACCGTGTTTCCGGGCGGCTGCCTGATCGGCTGCGAGGCCGGCTTCCTGAACACGTCCCGCATCAAGGGCAGCCACGGCGCGATCAAGACCGGCATGCTGGCCGCCGAGGCAGCTTTCGCGGCGCTGGACGCGGACCGTCAGGGCGATGAGCTGACGGCGTATCCGGAAGCATTCAAAAGCTCGTGGCTGCACGAGGAACTGTACATCGCGCGCAACTTCAAGCCGTGGATGAGCAAGGGCCTGGTACTGGGCACGATCATGACCGGCATCGACCAGATCGTCTTCCGCGGCAAGGCGCCTTGGACGCTGCACCACAAGCACGCCGACCACGAATGTCTGAAGCCTGCCTCGCACTTCAAGCCGATCGTGTATCCAAAGCCGGATGGCAAACTGACCTTCGACAAGCTGTCGTCGGTGTTCATCTCGAACACCAACCACGGCGAAGACCAGCCGGTGCACCTGACCTTGAAAAACCCGAGCGTGCCGGTCGAAGTCAACCTGGCCAAGTTCGCCGGTCCCGAGCAACGCTACTGCCCGGCCGGGGTGTACGAATACGTGAAGAGCGACGAGGGCCGCGACCGGCTGCAGATCAACGCCCAGAACTGCGTCCACTGCAAGACCTGCGACATCAAGGACCCGACCCAGAACATCGTCTGGGTCACGCCGGAAGGCGGCGGCGGGCCGAATTACCCGAACATGTAAGCCGCTCCTGATACCACCATTTTTATAACGAGACCATCATGACCTCCAAAAAAGCCGCTTTCCACTGGGACGATCCGCTGCTGCTGAACAGCCAGCTAACTGACGAAGAACGCATGGTGCGCGAGGCCGCCGCTGCCTACTGCCAGGACAAGCTGCAGCCGCGCATCCTGGAAGCGTTCCGCCACGAAGCCATGGACACCTCGATCTTCCGCGAGATGGGCGAACTGGGCCTGCTCGGACCGACCATCCCGGAACAATACGGCGGCCCGGCCCTGAACTACGTCGCCTACGGCCTGATCGCGCGCGAAGTCGAACGCGTCGACTCGGGCTACCGCTCGATGATGAGCGTGCAGTCGTCGCTGGTGATGGTGCCGATCTACGAATTCGGCAACGAAGAAACGCGCCAGAAATACCTGCCCAAGCTGGCCACCGGCGAATGGATCGGCTGCTTCGGCCTGACCGAACCGAACCACGGCTCCGACCCGGCCTCGATGGTGACGCGCGCGCGCAAGGTCGACGGCGGCTACTCGCTCACCGGCTCGAAAATGTGGATCACCAACTCGCCGGTCGCCGACGTGTTCGTGGTCTGGGCCAAGGACGACGAAGGCGCGATCCGCGGCTTCGTGCTGGAAAAAGGCTGGAAGGGCTTGTCGGCCCCGGCAATCCACGGCAAGTTCGGCCTGCGCTCGTCGGTCACCGGCGAAATCGTGATGGACAATGTGTTCTGCCCGGAAGAAAACGCCTTCCCGGAAGTGCGCGGCCTGAAAGGCCCGTTCACCTGCCTGAACTCGGCCCGCTACGGCATCGCCTGGGGTGCGCTCGGTGCGGCCGAAGACTGCTGGCACACCGCGCGCCAGTACACGATCGACCGCCAGCAGTTCGGTAAACCCTTGGCCGCGAACCAACTGGTGCAGAAGAAGCTGGCCGACATGCAGACCGAAATCACGCTCGGCCTGCAGGGCTGCCTGCGCCTGGGCCGCATGAAGGACGAAGGCACGGCGGCAGTGGAAATCACCTCGATCATGAAGCGCAACTCGTGCGGCAAGGCGCTCGACATCGCCCGCGTTGCACGTGACATGCTGGGTGGTAACGGCATCTCGGACGAATTCGGCATCATCCGCCACATGGTCAACCTCGAGGTGGTCAACACCTATGAAGGCACGCACGACATCCACGCCCTGATCCTGGGCCGTGCCCAGACCGGCATCGCCGCCTTCTAAGCTCGACAATTTGCCGCAAAGCCCGTCTTTACGGGCGCGCTTTCGCGGCAGCCGTGCGCGGGTTTCCGATGAGCGTCCTACAATGGACGCCTTTGTTCAGCTATCGGGAGATTCGACATGACACGCACGGCACTTATCGCAGGCATCACCGGCATCGGCGGCAACCACGTCGCGCGCGAACTGCTTGCCAATGGCTGGAACGTGGTCGGCCTGTCGCGCCGTCCTCCGCAAGACCTGCCCGGCGTACGCCACGTCGCCGCCGACCTGCTCGACGCCGCCGCACTCAAAACCGCGCTGGCCGACGTCAAGCCGACCCACGTCTTCATCACCACCTGGATGCGCCAGGATACCGAAGCCGAAAACATCCGCGTCAACGCCGCCCTGGTGCGTAACCTGCTGGACGCGCTGTCGCCGCACAAGACCGTGCGCCACGTGGCGCTGGTCACGGGCCTGAAGCATTACCTGGGACCGTTCGAAGCCTACGCCAGCTCCGGCACCCTACCCGACACCCCGCTGCGCGAATCGCAGCCACGCCTGCCGCTCGAGAATTTCTATTACGCGCAGGAAGACGAAGTCTACGCCGCCGCCAAACGTGACCGCTTCACCTGGACCATCCACCGTCCGCACACCATCATCGGCCAGGCGGTCGGCAACGCCATGAACCTGGGGACCACGCTGGCAGTGTATGCCACGATCTGCAAGGAGACCGGCCGGCCGTTCCAGTTCCCTGGCTCGGCCGCACAATGGAACGGCCTGTCTGACGTGACCGATGCGCGCATGCTGGCCAGGCAGCTGGTCTGGGCCGCCGACACCGACGCGGCGTGCAACGAAGCCTTCAACATCGTCAACGGCGACGTGTTCCGCTGGAGCTGGCTGTGGCCGAAACTGGCGGCCTACTTCGGCGTCGAAGCGGCGGGCTTCAACGGCACCATCCAGCCATTGGAAGCGGCGATGGCGAACGACCACGCGCTGTGGCAGCAGATCGCGCAAAAGCACGGCCTGGTGGAAGCCGACCTGGATCGCCTGGCATCGGCATGGCACACCGACCTCGATCTGGGCCGTCCGCTGGAAGTCATGACCGACATGGCAAACAGCCGCCGCCTGGGCTTTACCGCCTACCAGGCGACTGACGATTCGTTCTTCGACCTGTTCGCGCGCCTGCGCGCCGAGCGCCTGATCCCGTAAGCGCTCGAGCCGGCCCGGGCCCGGCTTGCACGGGCTGCCGTAAATGGTGCGACAATCCACCCCGATATCGATGACACATCAAGGGGTGGACACCATGCACACATCTTCCGGCGGCGGCACGCTCGTGCGCCTGACCATCCGTGAATTCAGCGACGATCTGGCGCACCACTTCCATGACATCAACGCCGAGTGGATCACGGAGATGTTCGCACTCGAAGAGACCGACAAGGAAGTGCTGCGCAATCCGCGCACGCGCATCATCGAGCCGGGCGGCGCCATCCTGTTCGTGGAAGCCGAAGGACTCGGCATTGTCGGCACCTGCGCGCTGCAGCATACCGGCGGCAACGGCTTCGAACTGACCAAGATGGGCGTGCGCGCCGACGCGCGTGGCTTGAAGGCCGGCGAATTCCTGCTCGACGCGATGATCCGCCGCGCCGCCGAACTGGGCGCCGATCCGCTCTACCTGCTCAGCAACGCCAAATGCGCCGCTGCCATCCACCTGTACGAAAAGGCGGGCTTCAAGCACGACGCCGACATCATGGCGCGCTACGGCGCCCGCTATGAAAGGTGCAACGTGGCGATGCGCTACCGGATCGAGCGCAGCGCCTGACCGTCAGCAGGCGGGCGCCTGCCCCGCCACCTGGGCGCGTACGCCATCCGCGATACGTGCCGACAGCTTGGCCAGCGCCGCGCGGTGCCCGGCCACCAGTCCCGCATGGCCACTGCCGGCCGATTCGCGGAACACGCTGCGGCAGGTCAGCACCGCCTGGTCGCCGGCGCGGCGCACGCTCCATACCGTGTCGATCAGCGCGTAGTCGTCGAGCTTCGATTCGAAGCGCTGCACGCTGGCGCTGATACGGTAGATCGGCGCACCGGCCGGCGCCGGGTTGCTGTACACATCGACCGCACCCAGTTGCGCGGCGATGCCGAGCGACAGCGCGCTGCCGATCTGGTCGTCGAGCTTACTGGCCCAGCGATGGTGTTCGAGCAGGTCGACCTGGCCTTCGCCCTTGGCCACCACCATTTGGTTGCGCCGCACCTGGTCCGGCACCGTCACCGGCCGCATTTCGATGTACGTGCGGCCGGCGCCGGCCGCCGGCGCGGGAACGGAACCGCTGTCGCTCAGGGTATAGAACTGGTCGGGCGGCGCGCTGGCGCAACCGGCCAGCACGGCGGCCAAGGCCAGCGGGGCGCACGCCTTACGGGCGAATGTGAATCCCTTCATTTCTTCTCCTGCGGTTTGCCCCGGATGAGCGATTCCGGATGGCGTTCGAGATAGTCGGCCAGATCGTTGAGCTTGTCCATCGTGTCGGTCACTTCCTGCAGCGCGCGGCGCAGGTCGGACTGCAGCGGCGAATCCTGGGCCAGCAGGCTTTCGGCGCTGGCGAAGGTCTGCTTGGCGGCGACCAGCGTGTCCTTCATCTCCGGCAGTACCTGGCCGTCCAGGCGCGCGATCAGGGCGTTGGCCTTGATCAGGGTCTGGTTCAGGTTATTGCCTATTTCGTCGAACGGAATCTTGTCGAGCTTGCGCGCGATATTCGCGACCTGGGTCTGCAGTTCGTCGAGCTGGCCCGGCACGGTCGGGAACACCAGCTGGCCGTTCTTCATCGCCAGCGCCGCCTTGGGCGCGTTGCGGTGGAAGTCGAGCGCCACGTACAGCTGGCCGGTGAGCAGGTTGCCGTTCTTGAGCTGGCCGCGCAGGCCGCGCCCCACCATCTGCGCCAGCGCGTCGCCGCCGGTGGTGCTGTTGAGCGTCTCCAGGAACGATTGTCCCAGGCGGCCCGGATACAGGTCGACCGTCACCGGCATGTTCAGCTTGCGCCGTTCGCGGTCGAACTCGACGCCGATGCTGCGCACCTCGCCCAGCGCGATGCCGCGGAAGTCGACCGGCGCGCCGACCGTCAGCCCGCGCAGCGAACCGTCGAAGTACAGCACCGCGCTCACCGCCGGGCCATCGGGCGGACGCAGCGCCGCGGTGCGGTCTTCGGCCAGCACGAAGCGCGCTCCCGCAGCCGCCGGCGCGGCGGGCTTGCGCCCATCCACCGATTCGAAGGCGATGCCGCCGGTGGCCAGCGCCGCCAGCGACTGGGTATTGAGTTTCAGGCCGTTGGCATCGAGCCGCAGGTCGACGCCGCTGGCGTGGAACCAGCGCGTGTCCGATCCCACCAGGGCCGTGTACTTGTCTTCGACGAAGGCCGACATGTCGATCCCCTGCCCGCTGGCGTCGAGCGTCACCGACGCCACCTGGCCCACCTTCACGCGCCGGTAGTAGACCGGCGAGCCCGGTGCCACCGAACCGAGGGTGTCGGCGTGCAGCCGGTATTCGCGTCCTTTCAGGCCGTACGGCACGGCGGGCGGCGTCTCCAGGCCGGCGAAGGCATCCTTGGTGTTTTCGCTGGTACCGGGTGCTGCCCCGATGTAGGCGCCGGACAGTAGCGTGTTCAGGCCCGACACGCCGGCCGCGCCGATCTGCGGACGCACCACCCAGAAGCGGCTGTCCTCGGCGGTGAAGCGGCGCGCTTCCTTGGCCATCTGGATCTCGGCCACCACGCGGCCGGCGTCCTCGCCGAGGCGCACCGACTCGACCTGGCCGATGTCGACGTCGCGGAACTTGACCTTGGTCTTGCCCGCTTCCAGGCCCTCGCCGGTGGCGAAGGTGACGGTGATGGTCGGCCCGCGGTTGCCCATCCAGACCGCCACCTGCCAGGCGCCGATGATGGCGGCCAGCACCGGGATCAGCCAGATCAGCGAAGGCAGCCAGCGGCTGGGGCGGTCGATCGCCGGCTTGGGCGCGCGCGGACCGGCCGGGCCGGACGCCTGCGGCGGCACCGGCTCCGGGCCAGGCGTGGACGAAGATGCAGGCGGGCGTACGCCGTCCTGTTCAGACATGTTGGTGTTCTCCATGTGAATCGATCGGGTCCCAGATCAGGCGCGGGTCGAACTGGCGCGATGCCACCATCGTCAGGATGACCACGCAGCCGAAGGCGATCGCGCCGGGGCCGGCGGTGATCACCGCCACCAGGTCGAAGCGCACCAGCGCCACGGTAAGGGTGACCACGAAAATATCGAGCATCGACCAGCGGCCGATGAATTCCACCACGCGGTAGGTGCGGGTGCGCGCCAGCGGCGCTTTTCGCGAGCGCAGCTGGGCCGATCCATTGAGCCAGGCGAGCGCCGCCAGCTTCGACACCGGCACCACCACGCTGGCAATGAAAATGATGATCGCCAGGCCGGGCGACCCGGTATTCCAGAACAGCAGTACACCGCTCATGATGGTGTCGCCTTCGGTGCCGCCGACCGACTGGGTGTACATCACCGGCAGGATGTTGGCGGGAATATAGAGCAGCGTGGCGGCGGCCAGCATGGCCCAGGTCCAGCCGATGCTGTTGGGGATGCGCCGGTGCAGCGCGGCGCCGCAGCGGCAGCAGTGTTCATGGGTACGCGCGCCGTCGGTGGCGGCGGCCTGCGCGTCGAGACGGTTCACCAGGCCGCAGGTGTCGCAGGCGAGCAGCTCCGCCGGTTCCCGATGATGATGGTGATGGTGACCGTGGTGCGCGGCGGCCTGGGCGCGGCGCACGTCGTCCGGCTGCGGCACCTGGCGGTCGGCCAGCGCCCACAGCGCGCGCGGTTCGTAACGCATCACGATGGCGCACAGAATAGTAAGAAAGGCGAACGCGAACAGGCCCGGATGCGGCTCCACCCGCGCCAGGCTGGTCATCTTGATGACGGTGATCAGGATGCCGATCATGAGCACTTCGGTCATCGCCCAGTGGCGCGCGCCCTGCACCGTGCGCAGCACCAGGTTAAAGCCCGGCACGCGGCGCCGACGGCGAAGGCCAATGGCGACATACAGCAACGCGCTCAATTCGATGCCGGGGAAAACCACGGCGCACAGCAGCACCATGGTGGCGATCACGCCCATGCCTTCACCCCACAGCACGCCGATGGCTTGCAGCAGGGTGACGCCGGAGGTCATACCGGCCAGGCGCAGATTGACGATCGGGAAAGTCTGGGCCAGGATAAATACCAGCACCGCCGCCAGCGTCAACGCCACCATGGCGTCGGTCTGGGCGGTCGGGCCGGAGGCGTGCCAGCGGTACAGCTCGAGGTGGCAGCGCGCGCAGCGCGCACGCTCGCGCACCGACAGCGGCTGCCATTGGTACAGGCAGCCGCAGTCGTGACAGCCGATCAGCTCACCAGGTTTCATACCGCGCGGTCTTTCATCATGCAATAGCACTATGTATCATGACCGGCAGCAACTAGGCGCGCGTTTCAGCGAAGCGCGAATACCTGCGCAGGTCAGAAGCGGACCTTGACGAAAGCCGACGGGCCGGTCAGTTTCAGATCCATTTCGGCGGCGCGTTCGTTGTTGCGCTTGAGTGCGATCTTCTGGATGCCGTAGTCGAGCACCAGGCCGACGTTCTTGTGCGGGAACCATTCGACGCCGACCGAACCGCTGTACACGTGGCCTTCGGTGCTGCCGCCATTCTTCTTGACGCCCGAGGCTTCGGCGAACAGGCGCCATTGTTCGTTGAACTGGTGGCGGTAGCCGAAGTCCAGCACCGGAGCGTAGGCGCTGTCGCTGGCCGACGCCGAACCGCTCCAGCTTTCGGTCTGGGCCGGGTTGGTGGCGGTGACGGTGGCGCTGGCCGAGCCGGAGATCTTGCCGCGCAGGTAAGCCGCGCCCAGGCCGACGCCGAACACGTCGTTGCCGGTGCCGAACCAGTAACGGTAGGTCAGGCGCGCCAGTTCGATGCGCAGCTTGGCGTTGCCGCTGGCGGTGCCGCTGACGTCGCGGCCTTCATAGACGGTGCTGCCAGCGAAGTCGCCGCTGTAGTCGTTGTCGTAACGGAAGTAGTCCAGGTGCAGGCCATGGTTCGAGCCGAACAGGATGTTGGCCTTCACGCGCGGCAGGGTTTCCTCGTCGATCTTCTCGTCCGGGGTATCCAGGCGGCCGAACTCTTCGGTGTTGGCGCCCAGGTGGATTTTCGGCTCGGCGTAGAAGGCACCGACCGCGATATCCATGCGGTCGAGCGCAGGCGACACCGTCGACTGGGTCTGGGCCTGCGCCATGCCAGCGGTGGCAGCGCCCAGGACGAAGGCGCCCTTGAGCAGGTTGGCGATCAGGGTCGGACGGGTACGGAAATCAGCGCGGAACATTTTTTATTCTCCAATCATGACAAGGTCAAATCAAACTGCCCGCCAGAGGGGCTCTTGGCGCAGCGACAGTGGATTATCGCCAAATGACACATTGATAACCCGCACGATTGAACGGAAATGTTGCGAAAATGACGCACGAGTCATTAATTAACCGTTGTGCGCGCTGGCGTACGGACAGCACGATCGAAGACGCCGATGGTTTATGATTGATCAACAATAACTTTTAATACCAGTCAATGAAGCAATACACCCTTCCGCAAAATTCCTTCCTGCTTCTGTTGGCGCTGGTAACGATCGCCTTCTTCTGGATTCTGCTGCCCTATTCCGGCGCCGTGTTCTGGGGCGTGGTGTTCGCGATCGTGTTCGCTCCACTGCAGTCGCGCCTGCTGCGCGCGACCAAGGGCAAGCCGACCGTGGCGGCGCTGCTGTCGCTGCTGGTGATCCTGCTGATGGTGATCTTCCCGCTGACGATGATCGCCGCCTCGCTGATCGACCAGGCCGCCGCCATCTACGTGCAGGTCGGCTCGGGCCAGGTGAACTTCAACGCCTACTTCCAGCGCATCGTCGCCGTCCTGCCCGACTGGGCCACCTCGCTGCTCGAGCGTTTCGAGCTGACCAATCTGGCCACGCTGGAAGCCAAGCTGACCGACGCCGCCGCCGAGATCAGCCAGTCGGCCGCGCGCTATGCCGTCCGCTGGGGCAGCAATACGCTCGACTTCGTGGTGAGCACGACCATCATGTTGTACCTGCTGTTCTTCCTGCTGCGCGACGGCCGCATCGTCGCTGCGCGCATCCAGCGCGCGGTGCCGCTGAGCGTCGCGTACAAGGGGCGCCTGTTCCAGAACTTCACCACCGTGATCCGGGCTACCGTGAAAGGCAATGTGCTGGTGGCGATGGCGCAGGGTGCACTTGGCGGACTGATCTTCTGGATCCTGGACGTGCCGGGCGCACTGCTGTGGGGCGTGGTGATGGCGATGCTGTCGCTGCTGCCGGCGGTGGGTGCGGCGTTGGTGTGGGCGCCGGTGGCGATTTATTTCCTGGCGACGGGAGCGATCTGGCAAGGGATCGTGCTGGCGGCCTATGGCGTACTGGTGATCGGGCTGGTGGACAACATCCTGCGCCCGATCCTGGTCGGCAAGGATACCAAGCTGCCGGACTACGTGATCCTGCTGTCGACGCTGGGCGGGATGGCGCTGTTCGGGCTCAACGGCTTCGTGATCGGGCCGGTGATCGCGGCCCTGTTCATCTCGGCGTGGGACCTGTTTGCCCGCGCGGACGAGTTCCACGAAGACTGATCACAAGGGCGGGCCCGAGCGGCCCGCCGCCTGACGGCACTTATTGCGCTTGTGCGTGCGCTGCCAGGTGTGCTGCCACCGCCGGCGACACGGCGTCGGCGCCGCGGGTCATGCGGTACAGGGCCCAGACGTTGGTGCTGGTCGCATGACCGGCTGCCAGCGGTGCCGGCTGGAACAGGTTGCGCACGAAGCGCGCCACGGCGCTGGCCATGGCGGACAGTTGAACGGCGGCGGACGGGTGAATGGACAGGGTCGACATGATGTTCTCTCTCAGATAGTTGCGCTGTAATGACGTTAGTATGCGCTCTTAGAGATAGAAATCAAATTGCAATCCATGATACGAGCCATTCACAGATCATCTATCTTGAATTGAAGGCCGGCAATTGACGGAATATGCCGTTGGATCGTCTCCTGTCTGCCATACCATCAGCCTGCGCCAGCCGCCACCGGCCCCACCGAGCGCATGATCTGCAACACTGCCGGTCCCAGCAACACCACCAGCAACGCCGGGAAAATACAAAAGATCAACGGGAACAACAGCTTGGTCGCAATCTTCCCCGCATTCTCTTCGATCAGCTGACGCCGGCGCGTGCGCAGCTGCTCCGACTGCACCCGCAGCGCGGTGCCGACACTGGTACCGAACCGGTCCGCCTGGATCAGCATCTTGGCCAGGTTATCGACATCTTCGACCCCGGTACGCAGCGCCAGGTTGCGCAACGCCTTTTCCCTGGCGCTGCCGGCGCGCAGTTCCAGCGTTACCAGTTGCAGCTCTTCCGCCAGCACCGGGCTTTTCAGACCGATCTCGGCGCCGACGCGCGCCAGCGCCGCGTCCATCGCCAGGCCGGCTTCGACGCACACCGTCATCAGGTCCAGCGCATCCGGGAAGCTCTCGAAGATCTCGCGCTGGCGCGTGGCGATCTTGCGCTTGAGGATAATGTCCGGCACGTAGTAGCCGACCGCGGCGGCGGCAATCAGGTACAGGAAAGTCACACTCATGGTGCGGTTGCTGTCATGGCGCAGCAGCAGGAACACGGCCAGCGGCAGGCCGACCGTCAGCGCGGTCTTCCCGGCGTGGAACAGGCCGGGCGTCGAGGCACCGCGCCAGCCGGCGTTGATGAAGCGAAGGCGGATCGGCGAGCCTTCCCAGCCTTCGGCCGGCACCGACAGCCTGGCCAGCGGCTCGGCCAAGTGCGCCAGGCGCTCGCGCCAGCTGCGGGTGGGAATGCGCGCCACGCTGTCGCGCTCGTCGAGCGCGTTCAGGCGGGTCTTGACCGGGTCACGCGTAAGCAGCAGCATCGCCGCGGCGGCGCAGCCGAAGATGGTCAGGAACAGGACCGCCAGGATCAGGAGTTGGACTTTGTTCATTGCAGAATTCGGTTCAGGATAATGTCGACTGCGGCTTACATGCGGATGCGCACGATCTTGCGGATCGCCAGCACGCCGAAGATCATCATCAGGATCGCGGCGCCGCTCAACTGGCGCCCGACCGGGTCATGGATCAGCACCCCCATGGTGGTGGGGTTGGTCATGTACATCACGCTGCCGGCGCCGAACGGCAGCAGGCACAGCACCCAGGCCGAGATGCGGCCCTCGGCCGACAGCACGCGCACCTGGCCGGCCAGCTTGTGACGGTCGCGGATGATGGTGCTGATCGAGCTGAGCAGCTCGGTCAGGTTGCCGCCGCTCTCGCGCTGGATCAGTACCGCGACCACGAAGTACTGCAGGTCCATGCTCGGCACGCGCTGCGCCAGGTTGCTCAGGGCGTCGCCCATCGACACGCCGAAATTGACTTCGTCGAACGCGGCCTTGAATTCCTCGCCCAGCGGCGCCGGCACTTCCTCGGCCGCCAGTTTCAGCGCGGTCGGGAAGGCGTGGCCGGCGCGCATCGCGCGGCCCATCATGTCCAGCGCTTCCGGCAACTGGCGCTCGAAGCGGGTCAGGCGCGCCTGGCGCGCACGCGCCAGCTGCATCAGCGGCAGTGCCGCCGTCGCCAGGGCGGCCAGCGGCCACGCCGCGCCGGGCAGGCCGAGCCAGATCGCCAGCATCAGTCCCGGCAGCAGAAACACTGCGCACACCAGAAGCAGGCGCGAGACCATGTAGCCGGCGCCGGCCTGCTGCAGCATGCGGTCCAGGCGCCGGGTGCCCGGCAGGCGGCGCAGCAGCGCGTGGGTGTCCGGGTTGTCGCTCAGGCGGCGTTCCTTGACGATGGTGACGTCGAGTTCGCGCACTTCGGCGCCGATCACGTTGCGCAGGCGCCGCGCGATGCGCTCGGCTTCCGGGTTGCGGTGCGCCGCCCAGCCGACGTACAGGCCCCAGACCAGCAGCATGACGGCGGCGAACAGCACCGCGATGAACAGGATGAATGTGGTATCCATTGGTAGCGTCAGTCCCGAAGCGATCAGCGCGGCTCGAAGATGTGCGGCGCCAGGTTCACGCCGAAGGTGCGCAGGCGCTCGGCGAAGCGCGGACGCACGCCGGTGGCAACCGACTGGCCCTGCACCGTGCCGTCGTCCAGCACGCCGGTTTGCTTGAAGGTGAAGATCTCCTGCATCGTGATCACCTCTCCTTCCATGCCGGTGATCTCGGAGATCGACAGCACCTTGCGCTTGCCGTCGGTCAGGCGCGACACCTGGACCACGACGCCGACCGCGGAGGCGATCTGCTGGCGCATGGCTTTTGGCGGCAGGTTCGGCGCCGCCATGCTGATCATGTTTTCCAGGCGCGTGAGTGCATCGCGCGGGGTATTCGCGTGGATGGTCGCCATCGAGCCTTCGTGGCCGGTATTCATCGCGCCCAGCATGTCCATCGCTTCTTCGCCACGCACCTCGCCCAGGATGATGCGGTCCGGACGCATACGCAGTGCGTTCTTCACCAGCGCGCGCTGATTGACTTCGCCGCGCCCTTCGATGTTCGCGGGACGGGTTTCCAGGCGCACCACGTGCGGCTGCTGCAGCTGCAGTTCGGCCGCGTCTTCCACCGTGACGATACGCTCGCTGTGGCCGATGAAGCCCGAGATCACGTTCAGCATGGTGGTCTTGCCGCTGCCGGTGCCGCCCGAGATCACGATGTTCACCTTGGCCTTGCCCAGGCCCTGCAGCACTTCGGCCATGTCGGCGGTCATGCTGCCGTACGAGACCAGGTCGGCCAGGCGCAGCGGATCGGCCGAGAAGCGGCGGATCGACATCACCGGGCCGTCGATCGCCAGCGGCGGGATGATCGCATTCACGCGCGAGCCGTCCGGCAGGCGTGCGTCGACCATCGGGCTCGATTCGTCGATGCGGCGGCCCACGCGCGAGACGATCTTGTCGATGATCTTCATCAGGTGGGCGTCGTCGTTGAAGGTGACGTCGGTCAGTTCCAGCTTGCCGCGCCGCTCGACGTACACCTGCTTGTGGGTGTTGACCAGGATGTCCGACACCGTTGGATCCTCGAGCAGCGGCTCGAGCGGGCCGAAGCCGAGCATCTCGTTCTGGATGTCGCGCGTCAGGGTCTTGCGCTCGGCGTCGTTGATGACCACCATTTCTTCTTCGAGCAGGCGCTCGACCAAGAGGCGCAGTTCCTGGCGCACCTGGTCGGAACTGAGGCGCTGCATGCTTTCCAGGTCGACGCGGTCGAGCAGCGACTCGTGGATGCGGGCCTTGAGCTGGTGGTAGGCGCGGTTGTCGATCGGGCCGCGCTGGGCCACCGGACGCGGGGTGCTGGTGGTGCTGCCGAGACGTTCGCGCAGCGAGATTGCGGAGGTATTCATCGTGCTGCCTTCCTGCGGTCAGGCGCGCCGACACGGCGCTTGAACATGCGCGACATCAGGCCTTCGGCCTGCTGTGGCGCGGCTTCGCCGGTGAGCTGGCGTGCCATCTCCAGCAGCGCGGCGCTCAGGGGCGCCTCGGGCGCCAGGCGCGTGACCGGCACGCCCTGGTTCACCGACTTGGCGGCGGCGTCGTAGTTGTTCGGCATCGTGACCTTGATCTCGGTGTCGAACGCTTCTTCCAGGTCCTTGAGCGTGATGTCGCCGTTCCTGTCGTAGCGGTTGATGATCAGCTCGACCTTGTCGCGGCCGTAGTCGAGGTTGCGGAACACCGTCAGCAGGCGCTTGCCGTCGCGGATGTACGGCAGCGTCATCTGCAGCACCGGATAGATGGTGTCGGCGTGGTCCAGCGCCCGGATGCTGACCGGGTCGAGGCTGCGGCCGACGTCCAGCACCACGAAGTCATACTGGCGGCGTGCCAGCTTGATGATGGCGTCCACGTGCTCGGGCTTGACGTCGCTGGCGTGGGCCGGATCGGACGGCGCGGCCAGCACGCTGAAGTTCGGCGTGACGCTGACCATGCTCGAGGCCAGGAACGACGGGTCGAGGCGGTGGATCTGGGTCGCGACGTCGGACAGCGTGGCCAGCGGCTTGTTGTCCGAGACGAACAGCGAAGCGTCGCCGAACTGCAGGTTCATGTCGATCAGCGCCACGCGCTTGCTGCCGCCCTGCGACAGCGCGTAGGCCAGGTTGGTGGCGAGGAAGGTGGAGCCGCTGCCGCCCTTGCACGAGATGAAGGCCAGCACCTGGCCCTGGGCCGCACCGTGGTGGCCGATCTTTTCGTGCGCGCGGTCGAGCGCTTCGCCCAGCGCCGCGATGCCCGGCGCCGCCGGCAGGACTTCGCGCACGCCGGCGCGCATCGCACGCAGCAGGAACTCCTGCGACAGGTCGCCGGTGAGTACGATGAAAGCCATTCGCGGGAACAGCTGGCCGATGCGCTCGAGCTGGTCGAGTTCACCTTCTTCGGGGCGCGGCTGGTCGACGATCAGGACGTCGGGCACGGCTTCGTCGGCCATGGTCGACAGGCGCGCCGGCGAGCCGGCGATCATGTCGACTTCGTCGCTGCCGGGGCGGTTGCGCAGCTGGCGTGCCAGCTCGATCAGGTGGCGCTCGTCGCGCGAAAGGACTGCGATCTTCACGGTAACCTCTTAGCGCCCGAACGCCGAGCCGGCCTGCTGGGGCTGAGGATTGGCGTAGGAGTCGTTGTAGTTCTTGACGATCTCGACGGCGCTGTTGCCGTCGATGGTGGCCGGGCGGCGCTGCGGCTGCGGATCGGCGATCTGGCGCGCGACGATGCTGCGCACGCTGGCGCCGTCGGTGGCCGGGCCGTCGGTGGCGCAGCCGCCCAG
Source organism: Massilia sp. (assembly GCF_031995545.1). Classification (GTDB taxonomy): domain Bacteria; phylum Pseudomonadota; class Gammaproteobacteria; order Burkholderiales; family Burkholderiaceae_D; genus Telluria. The sequence continues at coordinate 132,271 of NZ_DAMAGA010000004.1, read as the reverse complement.
CAGGGCCGCCGCGCTAACGAGCGTCAGCGACAGTACGATGCGGATCTGTTTCATGGCTTGTCCTTTGCGGCGGCATTCTTGACTGCCGCACCTTCGTGTTTACCTTCGAGCAGGAACTCGGCGCGGGTCGGCGCCACATAGGCGTCGGTCGGCAGCGCCGGCACCGCTTCCATCGGCTTGACCAGGTGCGGCGTGACGATGAACACCAGCTCGCTTCGGTCGTTCTGGAAGTCGCTGCTGCGGAACAGCGAACCCAGCACCGGCACTTCGCCCAGGAACGGGTAGCGGCGGATGTTGCTGGTCACGTTATTGCGGATCAGGCCGCCGATGGCGAAGCTCTGGCCATCCTGCAGCTGCACCGTGGTCGAGGCGCGGCGGGTGGTGAAGGCCGGCAGGATGGCGCTGGCCGCGCCGTTCAGGCTGACGCCGATGCCCTCGCGGTTCAGCTCCGATACTTCGGGCGCCACGCGCAGGTTGATGCGGCCGCTACCCAGTACGGTCGGAGTGAAGCGTACCGCGACGCCATACTCTTTCTCTTCGAGCGTGATGGTGTTGTTGCCGCTGGAATTGTTCTGCGCCACCGGAATGAAGATCTTGCCGCCGGCGAGGAAGCTGGCCTCCTGGCCGCTGATCGCCATCACGTTCGGCTCGGCCAGGATCTTGACCAGGCCGTCGCGGTTCTCGCCGTCGATGGTGAGGCTCTTGGCGCCGTTGCCGATTGCGCTAAGGCGGCCGGCGCCGCCGCTGAGCAGGTTCGACAGGATGCCGTAGGTCCAGCTGCCGTTGCTCTTCGAGTAGCCGGCCTGGGCGCCGAGCTGGTCGACCAGCGACTTCGACACTTCGGCGATCTTCACTTCCAGCATGACCTGCTGCGGCGCAGCCACTGCCAGCATATTGATCACCGAGCGGTTCGGCGCCTTGACGTCGGGCTTGCTGGCACTGGCCGGCGCGGTCGCGGCGCCGGTGCCGGCACCGGCTGCCGGCGGGCTGCCTGCCTCGCCGCCGGAGACCAGTTGCGCGCCCTCGTTGAACGCGGTGGCCAGGTCCACCAGCTGGCTCGCCACCAGCGCGTCGCTGACGGTGCCGGACAGGATCAGGGTGTTGCCGCTGTTGCTGATGCGGATCTCTTTCTCTTGCGGGAACAGGGCCTCGAACTGGGCGCGCAGCGCGCCGGTGTCGATGCCGACGTCGATGTCGATCACGGTCGAGCGCTTGTCCTTGCCCGACACGATCATATTGGTGCTGCCGACGCTGCGCGGCACGATCACCACTTCGCTGGCGCTTGGCACCACGACGTCGGCGACTTCGGGCGCGCCCACCGTCACCTGGGAGGCCGGGGTGCAGAAGCGCTTGATCTGCGATTTGCCGCGCACCAGTGCGATGCGCTGCGAGATACCGGCGCGCAAGTCGATGCAGTCGCCCGGCGGCGCAAGGGCGGTTGCGCCGGCAACGGTGGCCGGCGCGCTCCTGGCGCCGGCGGCGTGGCTGGCGTCCATCGCCAGTGCCAGCGCGCAGGCCAGCAGGGTCTTGTTGAAAGCAGGTTTCATGGCGTTCTTCATTCGGATCATTGCGAGGCGGCGCCCAGGCCGCGGATAACCATCACGCCGTCGGCCTGGCGGGCCGGAGCGGGACGCGCTGCGGGTTGACGGGCCGGGACCGGGGCCTGGACCACGGCCGGAGCCGGGGCCGGGGCTGGTACGGCCTTGGCCGGCGGCAGGCCGAGCACCGATTCACGGGTGGCGCCGCCGGTATTGGCCGGCTGCGGGTCGACCTGGTTGCGCAGCACCAGCGACAGCGAACCGATGCTGCGTGCAAGGTCGAGCTTCTCGACCTGTTCCGGCGCCAGTTCCAGCGTCACGGCATTGACCACACGCGGCTTGGTGTCGTCCACCACCGAGTCCTGAGCCACGGCCAGCACCAGGATCCGCTCCAGCACGATCTTCGAGATCGAGGCCTCGCGCCCGCCAAAGTCGGATGCCGGCTGGGTCAGGTTGACCAGGATGTCGACGTAATTTCCCGGCAGGGCGAAGCCGGCCACGCCGACCACGTCATTCACGCGCACCGTCATGGCACGCTTGCCGGCGGCGACCACGGCCGACAGGCCGCCCAGCGTCCCCGGCGGGGCCAGCTTCGACTCGAGCAGCGGTTCGCCGCGACCGATGTCGGAACGCGCCACCCGGCCTTCGAGCAGCTTGGGATCGGTGACCGCGCCCGGTGGCAGCGCGCCTGCCGGCCACTCGGCCAGCTGCAGGTTGGCGGCCGCCAGGCGCGAACCCTGGCCGATGTCGGTGGCGGCCACCACCACGTGGGTGCCGGCGGCGCCCTGCTCGCCCATCCACTTGGCGGCCAGCACCACGGCGCCCAGCGCCAGCACCAGGGCCACGCCGATGATCAGGAATGCTTTTGAATTTCGCATGGTCGTTCTCTCTACGTCTGTCTTATTTGCCGCGCTCGCGGCGTTCCAGTTCAGCGGGGCGGCCAGGGGCGCCCGCGGCAAAATAGTTGTCCCAGGCCCAGTCCAGCGTGCTGCGGTTCAGGGCCGGGGCGCGCTCCTCGAAGCGCGCCAGGTCGCGCAGCTGGCGCACCAGGTCGCGCGGGTAGCAGGCCAGCAGCGGCACGCCGTGCTGGCGGTGGCGCTCCAGCAGATACTCGAACATGCCCTCTTCCACCGTGACGCCGATGCGGGCGCAGGCCTGGCCGAACAGCTCGGCGTATTCGGCGGCCGACGCCGGCGGCACCTCGATCTTGTAGCCCAGGCGGCGCAGGAAAGCGCCATCCGACAGGCGCTGCGGCACGAAGTTCGACGAGAACACCACGATCACGTCGAACGGCACCTGGAAGGTGTGGCCGGTGTGCAGCGTCAGATAGTCGACGTTACGGTCCATCGGCACGATCCAGCGGTTCATCAGCGCTTCCGGGGTGCAACGCTGGCGCCCCAGGTCGTCGATGATGAAGATGCCGCCGTTCGACTTCAGGTGCGGCGGCGCCTGGTACAGCCGGGTGTGCGGATCGAAGCGCAGGTCGAGCATGTCGAGCGTGAGTTCGCCGCCGGCCAGCGCCGCCGGACGGCGCACGCAGCGCACCCAGCGCGCGTCCGGCGCGGCGCCGCGATCCAGGCCGCCGCCGCCGCGTGCTTCGCACTCGCCTTCGACCACGTGCTGCACGCTGTCGAAGAAGGGAATCACTTCGCCGTCGACCATCAGCGCGTACGGCACCGCGATAGTGCCGTGCAACAGGTCGCGCAGGCGCTCCGCGAGATAGGTCTTGCCGCTGCCGGCCAGGCCGTGCAGGAACAGCGCGCGGCCCGAATTCATCGCCGCGCCCAGTTGCGCCAGCACGTGCCCGTTGACCACGATGCCTTCGAACGCGGCATGCATGGCGGCGCGCGTGACGTGAACTTCGGCCACGCTCTGCGCCGCCACCTGCGCCGTGTAGGCGGCCAGGGTCACCGGCGCCGGACCGGCGTAGGCATTGCGGCCGACGGCGGCGCCGGCGCGCGCACGGCCGGCCTCGGTGAGGACATACGACAGGTCGGCATCGGTACCGCTGTTGCCGACGCGCGCCACCTCGACCAGCTTTTCACCCCGCAGGAAGGCCACCAGCGGATCGATCACGCCCACGCTCAGCTTGAGGTGCGCGGCCAGTTCGGGCAGACGCATCTGGCCGCGCTGATACAAGACCTTAGACATTAGCTCGGCCAGGAACAGGAACGGCAGGCCGGTTTCGTCGACCGTGCGCGGCGCCCGCATGTCCGATGGCAGCTGAGGCGGCAGCATCGACTGGACCGCATCGTTCACAGCGGCAGCTCCCCGAAGGTGCGCAGCCACACCACGCAGCCGACCGTCGCCACCGCGATGGCCACCGCATACGGCAGACGGCCGCTGGCCGCCGCCGGTGCTTCCACTTTCAGGGCGCCGCCGGACAGGCCGGACAGACCGCTGTGCAGCACCATCTGCAGCGCATTGCCCAGCAGCTGGCGCAGGCTGCCCTGCCACAGTGCCCAGGCCACAGCCAGCACGCCGCCGGACAGCAGGGTGGCAAGCGCCACTGCCAGGATGTCGCCGGCGCCGACGAAGGCGCCGACCATGGCGAGCAGTTTGACGTCGCCGGCACCCATCAGGCGCAGTGCGTACATCGGCATCAGAATCGCCAGGCCCAGGGCCAGGCCGCCCAGCGCCGACAGGACGCCGAGGCCGCCCATCGGCACCCCGAACAGCCCCTGCCCGGCCGGCAGCAGCGCGTGTAGCGCGAGCGCGGCCAGCGCGCCCGGGAACACGATCGCGTTCGGGATGCGGCGCGAACGCACGTCATGCGCGACGGCGGCGGCGAGCAGTGCGAACAACAGCAGGAGTGGAAGAGATGACAAGGAAAGCTCCGGGTAAAAAAAATCCGGAACGCTCAGGCGTTCCGGACAGCCGCCCGCTGGGGGCACGTAGACGAAACTGACTTAGCTAGGCTTGACGGTGCCGTTAACCAGCTTCGACAGCTTGTCGAACAGCTTGTTCGTCTCCGTCCCCAGTGCAGCGGCGCCAACGCCGATCACGCCGGCGATCAGGGCTGCGATCAGTGCGTATTCGATTGCGGTAACGCCGTCTTCGTCCTTGATGAAGTTCTTGATGAAGGTCATGATAGTTCCTTAGTAAAAATATAGAGAGTTAAAAACTGCTTGGCTTATGCGCTCGTCCATGCGGCCATTGCCGCGATGAAGCAGACGACTGCGACAAGGGCCGTGAGAACGACGTACGACATGGCCGGACCTTCACTTCTCTCGTACTGCTGTTCCGGTTTGTCCTGGTTGTCGTACACGTTTGCTCCTGTCCTGTTGCCGCCGTACCGCATGATCCGATACGCAGCGCATGGATAGAATCTTACGCAGCCGGATGATCGTTGCCATCCGTCAAAACTCCCTTTTTGCACGGTACCTTGTGCCTGGGGCGTCTAGTACATTGGTACTAGCACCCCGTAGGAACGGTCCTTCGAGACCTCTGGGGCGGGCAACCTGTCAGGACAGGCCGTGCTTGGTGGCGTAGACGTACAGTTCGAGCCGGTTGGCCACGTCCAGCTTCTGGTAGATGGTGGTGAGGTGGTTGCGCAGGGTGCGCTCGGAGATGAAGGCGCGTTCGGCCAGATCCTTGTTGAGGGCGCCGTTGCCCTGCACGATCAGCTTGACCACTTCGCGCTCGCGCGCCGTCAGCGAGCCGATGCGTCCGGCTTCAGGATCGACCTTCGGCGCGGCCGGCGTCACCAGCTGGCCCAGCAGCGCCTGCATCAGCGACTGATCCAGCCACAGCTCGCCGCCGTGCACCTTCTTCACCGCCAGCAGCACGTCCTCGGTCGGCGCTTCCTTGCTGACCACGCCGCGCGCGCCGAGTTTGACGGCAGAGGCCAGCGTGGCCTGGTCGCGGTTGGCGCTCAGGATCACCACGCGGCTGACGCCGTTCTCGAGCAGCGCCGGCAGGAATTCGAGCGAGCTGCTGCCCTTCAGGTCGAGGTCGAGCAGGACAATGTCGGGTTTCAGGTCGGCGCACAGGGTGCGCGCCTCGATGCCGTCGCTGGCGCTGCCGACCAGCTCGAAGCCCGGCCCTTCGGCCTGGATCAGGCGTTCCAGGCCCCACAGCATGGTCTTGTGGTCGTCGACCAGCAGGATGCGGATCGTCATGGATTCTCCTTGGTTTCTTGTTTTAGGTGGGGATACGGATGCGCAGCAGGGTCTGCTTGGCATCGGATTCGACTTCGAGCGTGCCGCCCAGCGCCGCGGCGCGCTCCGAGATCGAGCGCGGGCGGAACGGCGCCACGGTATGGCCCTGGGCGTCGCCGGCCGGGTTGAAGATGTCGATCGCCAGCTGGCCGCTGCCTTCTTCCTGCGACACGAACACGCCGGCGGTGCGGGCGCGGGTGTGCTTGCAGATATTGCTGATGCCTTCGGTGACGATCTGGAACACCTCGGCTGCCATGCGGTCGTTGATCGCGGCTGCGGCATCGACTTCGAGCATCACGTCGACGCCGTAGAAGGTCTGCACCTGGCGCAGCTGGCGCCGCAGCGCGATCAGGAGTTCCGGCTCTTCCTGGCGCCCGCTCTTGAAGCGGTGCGCGAAGTCGCGCATGTCGCCGATCACGCCGCTGCACATCGCCAGCAGGCGGTCCAGTTCCGGCGCCACTGCACTGTCGTCGCCGGCCTGGTTGCGGATCGCCGCCACCGCGTGGCGCAGGCCGATATAAGGCTGGATGGTGCTGTCGTGCAGGTCGCGCGCGATGGTCTGGCGTTCGCGGAAGGCGGCCTCCGAGGCCAGGCGGTCGAGCAGGTCGATGGTCTCGATCACCGGAATCGCCTGCTGCACGATGTGCTTGAGGAAGGTGGCGTCACCGCGGCGCAGGCCGCGTCCGGTGACGAAGATCCGCCCCGCCCCCTTGCGCAGCGGCAGCGAGGCGCAGATGAAGGCGTCGCTGTCGAGCAGGTCGGCGATCTGGGCGCAGTCGTCCGGGTCGAGCTGGCGCCATTCGCGCTCTTCGACGGCATAGCGCAGCGCGGTCGGCCGCGCCGGCAGCCAGCGCGCCAGCAGGTCGGCGACGCCCTCTGGCAGCCAGGCCGGCAGCCGTTCCGCCAGGCCGGCGCGGTACAGGGCGGCGCCCTTGTCCAGCGCCAGCAGCGGCCCGACCGCGGCCTCGCTGGCGCGGTTGTGGCTGATCGCACGACCGCTGCGCGGGTGATGCACGGTATTGAGCATCCAGCGCTCATGGCTGTCATGCATCAGCAGCACGCAGGTGGCGCCGCCATAGAAGCGCAGGATCTTTTCCATCAGCGAATCGAGCGTGTGCTGCACGCCGAAGCGGGGATTGGACAGCCGGCTGACGTCGCGCAGCAGCGCCAGGCGGCGGCGCTGGTCGACCGCCAGCCCGCCCCAGAATGCGATCATGTAGCCCAGTGCCAGCACGAAGGTGGCGCGCAGCAGCAGGATGTGCAGCGCGCCCGTGCCCTGGGCGCCCAGCACCGCCAGGGTGACCATCAGCACCGAACCGAGCGTCAGGCGGGCGCCGGCATCGAAGCCGTGGCGGAACGAAGCTGCCAGGATGGCGAAGAAGAAGAACGAAAAGAACGGGCTCACCGCGCCGCCGCTGGCGAACGCCATCAGGCCATACCAGCCGATGTCGATCCAGTACACCACCGGTCCGTGCCAGAAGCCGGCGCGGCGACGCGCGATCAGCAGCAGGACCAGGCTGTGGATGGCATACGCGGCGAACACCAGGCGCGCCGCCGGATTGTCCACCGTGACGGCGGTCGGGCCGATGTACATGGTGAGCAGCGCCGACACCGCCAGCAGCAGGCGCATGCCGAACACCATCCAGACTTCAGTATCGGGTGCCGTGGCGCGCATGCCGGGCACGACAGGCGCCGGTTCGTCGGAGAGCGCTCCGGCGGAGCGCGGATCGGTTACGAAAGAAACGATGTTTTGATACCAACTCATGTTGTGCGGCACCGACAGCGGCGCGTATTTATCCCTGGAAAAATACGAAAATACAGAAATTGCCTTGTAGAATTCCCGAAGCTTACCGCATGCTGCGGGCATATCCACCGAAAAATTGTCCGAATGTCGATGTTTCCGTCCCTCCGCCGTCAGTCCGGCGCCACAGTCGTCGAAATGGCGATTATCGCACCGGTCTTCCTGCTGGTGCTGCTGGCGCTTGCCGAGCTCAGCTTGATGTTCTTTGCCACGCTGACCATGCAGTACGCGGTGCGCGAGGGTGCGCGCTACGCCATCACCGGCCAGAGCAACCTCGACCCCGCCACCAGCAACCAGCAGCGCTACAACGCCGTCATCCAGAGCATGCGCGACAACTCGCTCGGCTTCTACGACCGGCTGGCGCCGAAGATCTCGGTCAACGGTGTCGGCTACGCTGCCGGCGGCTACAACAACACCATGTTCGGCACGGCAGGCACGATTGTGGTGCTGCAGCTCACCTCGCAGTGGCCGGTGACCACCCCATTGCTGTCGCAGTTTTTCAAGGACGGCAAGTACACCTTTGTCGTCGGTGCCACCATGCGCAACGAGTATTTCCCTTGATGATCAAACTTCGCGTATTTCCTTCGCCATGAAGTTCTATCCTAACCGCGAGCGCCAGCTTGGCGTCGCCGCCGTCGAAGCAGCCCTGCTTCTCCCCCTGTTGATGCTGCTGCTGTTCGGTATGATCGACGCTGCGCGTGCCCTGCAGGCCAACATCATCATGACCAATATCGGGCGCGAAGGCGCCAATCTCGTGTCGCGCAGCGGCATCGACCTGGAAGATGGTGCCCAGGACGTGATCTATGCACTCATGGCGAGCGCGCCGCCATTGGATGTCAACAAGCAGGGCATGGTGTACATCACCCGGCTGATGGGCGTGACCGCCAATGGGGTGACCAACAATGTCATCGTCGACCAGTACCGCTGGGACGACGCCAGCCGCAAACTGGGCGCCAGCTTCAGCGGCTACCGCCCGACCAGCAAGGTCTATAGCTGCACCGGTTGGAACACCGCGAACGGCCAGTGCACGTCAATCAGCAGCACCAAGCGCCCGCCGACCACCATCCTGTCCGGCAAGCTCGACAATGGTGAAGTGGTGTACGTGGTCGAGACCTTTTACCGCTACGACATGCTGTTCACCGGATTCGCCGTCGGCGGCCTGAGCCTGGCCGACTTTGGGCCAGACCTGTATTCCTTTACCGTGTTCTGATCGTTCTCGACATGACTTCACTTCTTCACCGGCAGCGCGGCGCTGTCTCCATCATGGTCGCCCTGACGATGCTGGTACTGCTTGCCCTCGTCGGCCTTGTGATCGACGGCGGCCTGGCTTATCTGGTCAAGGCGCGCCTGAACGCGGCGGTCGACTCGGCGGCACTTGCCGGCGGCCGTGCAGTCACCAGCGGCAATAGCCAGGCCGAGCAGATCGCCAGCGCCCAAGCCGCCGCTGCCGATTTTTTCGCCGCCAACATCCCGTCCGACTATCTCCTGTCAAAACCGACGCTGCTGAGTACAAAGGTCACCTTCAACCAGGGGCAGGCCACGATCGATGTCAACGCTGAAGCACCGATGCCGGTATCGGTCATGCAGGTCATGGGATTTTCCTCCCTCAAGCCAACTGCCTTTGCTCAAACCATCCGGCGCGATCTTGACATGGCGTTCGTGGTCGATACGTCCGGTTCCTTGAAGACCCAGGCAGCGGCCGTGCGAACATCCACAAAGACTTTTCTGAACAAGTTCAACGTATCCCAAGATCGTGTTGGCCTGATCCATTTCGCTTCGGGCGCCGAAGTCGATTTTCCAATCAATCAATCGGCACGCGGATTCAACCGGACAGCCATGCTCAAGAAGATCGATAGCTATACGTTTGAAGACGGTACTGCTTCGGTCGAGGGAATGTGGAACGCCCGTAATCAGCTGAACTCGATTCCGACCAATAATCGTTCGACCATGCGCGTCATCGTCTTCTTTTCTGACGGCGCCCCCAGCGCCCTTGGCTCGATCATCAACTTTGTCAATGTAAGCGATTGTCCCTATGCGGGCACCATCGACAAGACAGTCGACAATTCCAGAAACCCTGCGATCGGATACGGCATGAGCGATTTGGACAGCAGCACATTTTCTTACATTAGCACCAGTTGCCAGACAATACGCAACAATAGAATCATGACGCGCAGCCTGCCTGTCTGGTATAACGCCCATGACAATAAGCGCGAATTCCAGGTTGTCACGGACAAGCCGCGTGCAGTGAGCGCCGACCTGACTTCGGTCGATGCCATCAGGCGCAACGTCGAGCTTGCTTCTCGCAACCTCGCGGAAGCCGTTGCCGATAAGGCGCGTGACGAAGGCATCGTCGTCTTTACGCTCGGAATGGGATCTTTGTTAAAGACCAAGGGCGACTACGATGGCGATACCGGCGAGATGATCCTGAAGTGCATGGCCAACGTGGCCGACGCGCCGTCGCGCTGCTACAACCCGAACAGGCCGGTCGGCATGTACTGCTATGCCGCCACCGAGGCCGACCTGACGCCGTGCTTCTCGCGCCTGGCGTCGGCGATCCTGCGCATCACCAAGTAAACTCGCTGCTCAAAAGGAACGGGCCGGCATGCGCGCGCATGCCGGCCCGTCCTTCATCCATCCTGCTGCATCACGATCTCAACGCTGGGCGTTGGTCTCGTCTGCCTTGTGGATGTCGCCCTCCTTCAGCGCTTTGCGCACCTTGGCCACGTCGGCCGCGCCCACCGGCGGCGCCTTGTTACCCCAGGCGTTGCGCACGAATGTCGCCAGGTGCGCGGTTTCCTCGTCCGACAGGCGCCAGGCGAAGCCCGGCATGCCGAGGTCGGACGGCCGCAATTCGGTCGACGGCAGACGCGCGCCGGCCAGGATCACGCGGATCAGCGAGGTCGGATCGTCCTGCAGCACGGTCGGGTTGCCCGGCAGCCCCGGAAACACGATGCGGCTGGCCTGGCCGTTGACGCGGTGGCATTGCGAGCAGTTGTCGAGGTACAGCTGCACGCCGCGTTCCTTGTCGTCGCCGCTCATGATCTTGCGGAAGGTGGCGTCGCTGGCGGCGAAGCTGGTGCGGCCCTTGCCGGTCGCGGACAGGCTCTTCAGGTACAGGGCCATCGCTTCCAGGTCGGCATCCAGCATCTGGCTGGTGCTGTGCACCACCACGTCCTGCATCGGCTCGCCCAGCACGCCGGTGTGGCTATTGCGCGCGGTCTTGAAGGTGGCGACGATGTCCTGCACGCTCCAGTTGCCCAGGCCGCTGGCCTTGTCGCCGCGCAGGTTGACCGCCAGCCAGCCGTCGATCAGCGGGCCGCCGGCGAGGTACTCGGGACCGGATTCGTCCAGCGCCAATTCCTGCAGCGTGGCGGCGCGCGGGGTGTGGCAACTGCCGCAGTGGCCCAGGCTCTGCACCAGGTAGGCGCCGCGCCCGATCTTCTGGTCCGAATACCTGGCCAGGTCCATCGGCGCCTGCACCGGCGCGAAGGTCTTGCGCCAGATCCCGAGCGGCCAGCGCATCGACAGCGGCCAGGTGATGTCGGTGCCGCGGTTGGCCGCGTTCACCGGCGCTACGCCGCGCATGAAGTAGGCGTACAGCGCGCGCAGGTCGTCGTCGCTCATGCGCCCGTAGGACGGATACGGCATCGCCGGGTACAGGGTGCCGCCTTTCGGATCGATGCCGTGGCGGATCGCGCGGTCGAAGTCGTCCAGGGTGTAGTTGCCGATGCCGGTCGCCTTGTCGGGGGTGATATTGGTGCTGTAGATATTCCCCACCGGCGACTGGATCACACGGCCGCCGGCGAAGGCCTTGCCGCCCGGCGCCGTATGGCAGGCGATGCAGTCGGAGGCGGTGGCGACGTAGCGTCCGGCCTCGATCAGGCGCGCATCGACATTGGCCAGGTTGGCCACCGGGCCGGCGTCGATCTTGCGCGTCTCGGTCGCCGCGGTCGCGTAGAAATACAGGATGGCGAATACCAGCAGCGCCAGCACCGGGATCGCGATCAGGATTTTCTTGAGAGGGCTCTTGGTCATTGGATCGTGCCCTTTCATGCCTGGACCAGCGGACCGGGGTTGGCGACGTACTGCTCGCGGATCGCTTTCGCGCACCAGTAGGCCAGCGCGCCGACCATGCCGGTCGGGTTGTAGCCATTATTTTGTGGGAAGGCATTCGCCCCCGGCACGAACACATTCGCCACATCCCACGACTGCAGGTAGCGGTTCAGGGCCGAGGTCTTGGGATCGGACCCCATGATCGCGCCGCCGCAGGTGTGGGTGCTCTGGTACTGGTTGATGTTGTAGTGGCTGCCGGGCTTCTTGGCGTCGCCCTTCATCGCCAGCGGGTTCAGCACCTTGCACATCTCCTGGGCCTTGTCGACCAGGTACTGGGATGCCACGATCTCGTTGTCGTGCCAGTCGAAGGTCATGCGCAGCAGCGGGCGGCCGAACGCGTCCTTGTAGTTCGGGTCCAGGCTCAGGTAGGCATCGTCGTACGACATGCAGGAACCCTGCACCTCATAATAGAACGAGTGGCGCATCGCTTCCTTGGAACCCTTTTTCCAGGCGCTACCCCAGCCCGGCACGCCCGGTGCAGTGGCGATGCCGCGCACCGGACCGGCGCCCGGCTGGCGCGCCCAGACGATGCCGCCGCCGATGAAGCCGCTCTTGGTCGGATCGTTGCGGTTGCCGTTCAGGTCGTCCATGGTGGTGCCGCCGCCACCGATGCCCATGAACTGGTTGGCCTGCACCGTTTCGTCGAAGAACAGCGAGACCCGGTTCAGGTTCTGGTACGAGTAGTTCTTGCCGATCGTGCCGGTGCGGGTCTCGGGGTCGTACGGAGTGCCGATGCCGGACACCAGCATCAGGTGCACGTTGTACAGCTGGAACGCGGCCAGGATCACGATGTCGGCCGGCTGCTCGGATTCGCGGCCCTGGGCGTCGAGGTAGGTGACGCCGGTGGCCATCTTGCGGTCTTCGGTGAGGTTCACCTTCAGCACCTGCGCATGGGTGCGCAGTTCGAAGCCCTTGCGGCCGCGCAGTACCGGCAGGATGCAGGCGTTCGGGCTGGCTTTCGAATAGTTGAGGCAACCATAGTCGGAGCAGAAGCCGCAGAAGTTGCACGGTCCCATCTGGCAGCCGTAGGGATTGATGTAAGGGCCAGATGCATTGGAGGCGGGAATCGGATACGGGTGATAGCCCATCTCGCGCGCAGCCTTATAAAACCATTCGGCGCCGAGGTAGTTCGGGTTCGGCGGCAGCGGATAGTCGCGCGTGTGCGACCCTTCGAACGGGTTGCCGCCCTCGACCTGCTGGCCGTTAATCACACCGGCGCGGCCCGAGGTGCCGCATACGTATTCGAACATGTCGAAATGCGGCTCCAGGTCTTCGTAGGTGACCGGGAAATCCTGGATCGCCATCCCGGCCGGCAGGATCTTGCGCCCGTAACGGCTCTCCATCTGGCTGCGGATCTTGAAGTCTTCCGGCAGCGCGCGGAAGTGGCAGCCCGACCAGTGGCTGCCGGCACCGCCGACGCCGGTACCCGGCTTGAACGAGCCCATGCGCCGGTACGGCACCGCGGTGGCGTTTGGATTGTGGCGCACGGTGACGGTTTCCTGGTGCAGCGACTGCAGGTACTTGCGGTGCACCGAGCCTTCCAGCTCGTCGACCACGCGCGGATAGGCGAAGTCGGGTTGCGTATCGCGGTCGGCGCCGCGCTCGAGCGCCACCACGCGCAGACCGGCGTCGGTCAGTTCCTTGGCCAGGATCGCGCCCACCCACCCCATGCCGACGATCACGACGTCGGTCTTTTCTTGTACGATTGCCATCTGCGCTTACCCTCTCCTTCCCGATTGATCGACCGGCCCCAGCGGGTACGGCTTGTCGCGGATCGTCACCCATTCCAGGTAGTCGGCACGCGAGCCCGGATAGCCGAGCATCTTCCACGAACCCATGTTCTTGTTGCCGCCGTGGATCGGGTCGGAGAAGTAGCCGTTACGCACTTCGCTGAGGAAGTCGGCGAAGAACAGCTTGGACGAGATGTCCTTGAGCTTGATCTTGCCCGCCTCCAGGTCCTTCAGCACCGCCTCCTGCATGCGGACATCGAGATCGGCGAAGGCCTTGCCCGAGAAGCTGGCGGCGCAGTGCTCGTCGACGGCGCGGATGCCGACCCGGATGATGTCCTTCAGCGTCAGCTTGCCCTGGTAGCCGAATTCGGGTTCCGCCTCCATGAACGGGCCCTGCATGTACCAGATTTCTCCGGCCGCGTAGGGCGATTGCAGGTGGCGGTCGAGGAATTCCGGCACGCCGAGTTCGACGGCGCCGGGGCCGTGCTCATCCTGCGGGATCAGGCGGTCGCAGGCGGCGACCACGAACTTCCACTCCCTGGCGTTCAGGAAGCGTGGCCGGTAGGGACCGGAATCGGCGCCCGGCTTGACCTCGGCCGTGGTGCGCGGGTTCGGCGCCCCGGCACCGGCGGCGGGCGCCGGCCCGTTCTGCTGCAGGGCCGCCGCGGCCCCGGCGCCCATGGGCACGAACACCAGCGACTTGATGATGTTGCGGCGTGTGGAAGACTTCTTGTCGTCAGACATGATGGGATGCGCTCCTGTATGCGGCCTGAATGGACCGGATCGGGAAACCGTACTCCTTTCCCGAAAACAGGGGCGCGCCGTTATTGCCATGAACGTATCAAACGGTCGCGGCCGCCATGTCGAATGCGGCGCGAAGACGAGGCGTGCCGGCATGCCGCCTGCTGGAGACGGTAGCGGTGGGAAGCGGCAGCCGGGTGACCCCGGCTGCGCTGGCTCAATGCGGCGTGCTCAGAGCAGCTTGTCGAGCGTGATCGGCAGGTCGCGCACCCGCTTGCCGCAGGCGTTGTAGACCGCGTTCGCCACCGCGGCGGCGGTGCCGGTGATGCCGATCTCGCCGATGCCGCGCGCGCCGGCCGGGGCATGCGGGTCGGCGATGTCGGTCCACAGCACCTCGATCGGGGGCACGTCCAGGTGAGCCGGCACGTGGTATTCGGACAGGCTGGGGTTGACGATGCGGCCGTTGCGTTCGTCCCACAGCGTTTCTTCCATCAGCGCCAGTCCCAGGCCCATGATCATGCCGCCGCGGAACTGGCTGGCCGCGGTCTTGGCATTCAGGATGCGCCCGCAGTCGAACGAACCGAGCAGCCGGGTGACGCGCGGCTCGCCGGTGACGGCGTTGACACGCACCTCGCAGAAGATCGCGCCGTAGGAATGCATTGACCAGTGCTGGGTCTCGAGCGGCAGCGGCGCCTTGGCCATGACTTCGATCCGGTCGCGTCCGGCGCGCGTGAGCAGCGCCGCGTAGCTCTCGTAGCGCCCGGGATCGTCGAGCTTGCACAGGCCGCCGTCGTGGCCGCGCACCTGCTCCGCATCGAGCCCGGCCAGCGGCGAATCGCGCCCGGCCAGCGCCAGCAGCTCGGTCAGCAGCGCCTTGTGCGCGGCGTGCACCGAGATGCCGATCGAGGCGCTCTGCTGCGAGCCGCCGGCCAGCACCGTGCCCGGCAGGGTCGAGTCGCCATACACGAACGTCACCTGCTCGAGCGGCACGCCGAGGCGCGCCGCGACCACCTGCGACTGGGCGGTGGCGGTGCCCATCCCCATCTCGTGCGCCGCCACCTCGACCCGCACCCGGCCGTCGCGTTCGAGGGTGATGCGGGCGGCGCCGCCCGGCATGCGGTAATACGGATAGGTCGCGGTGGCGCAGCCCAAGCCGACCAGCCATTCTCCTTCGCGCCGCATGCCCGGCTTGGCGTGGCGCGCCTGCCAGCCGAAGCGCTCGGCGCCGAGCCGATAGGCTTCGATCAGGTGGCGCGACGAGAACGGCGTGCCCTTGGTCGGGTCCTGCACCGGCTCGTTGCGCCGGCGCAGCACGATCGGGTCTAGCCCCATGCGCTCGGCCAGTTCGTCCACCGCGCATTCGAGCGCGAACGAGCCGACCGATTCGCCCGGCGCGCGCATGAAGGTGTTGGCCACCATGTCCATCGTTGCCGTGCTGACGTTGAGTTTCATGGTGCGCGCCGCATACAGGCAGCGCGCCGGCATGATGAACGGTTCCGGCATGTTGTTGTGCTCGGTCATCGGGGCGACGCCGGTCTGGATCAGGGCCGAGAAACGGCCGTCGTCGCCGGCACCGATCGCCACCCGCTGCTCGGTCAGGGTGCGCCCGCCGACCACGTGGTAGACGCCCTCGCGCGAGAGCATGATGCGCACCGGGCGCCCGGCCAGCCTGGACGCGGCCGCCGCCAGCACCTGGTGCTGCCACAGCGCCTTGCCGCCGAAGCCGCCGCCCACGAAGGGTGAACTGACGTGGACCTGGGTTTCCTTGATGCCGAACACCTCGGCCATCGACCAGGCCGTGTGCGCCACCGCCTGGGTGGCGTCGTGGATCCTCAGCTCGTCGCCATCCCAGGCCACCGTGGCGGCGTGCAGCTCGATCGCATTGTGGTTCTGGCGCGGCGTGGTGTACTTGGCGTCGACCTGGTACGGCGCGGCCGCCAGCTCGGCCTCGGCATCGCCCTTGATGTCTTCCAGCGGTTCGCCCTGGAAGTTGCCGGTCTTGGTGCCGTTGGCCTTGGCTTCGTCGAGCGTGGTCACCGCGTGGGTGCTCTCGTAGCTGACCCGCACCAGCGTGCAGGCGTGGTCGGCCTGCTCCTGGGTCTCGGCCAGCACCAGCACCACCGGCTGGCCGTTCCAGTGTACCGCGTCGTCCTGGAATACCGGCAGCGCTGCGCCGCCGGCCGCTTTCGGCTTGCTCATGAACAGCGGCACCTGCTTCATCTTCGGCGCGTTACGGTAGCTCATCACCAGCACCACGCCGGGCGCGGCCTCGGCCAGGCTGGTGTCGAGGCTGGCGATGCGTCCCTTGGCGATGGTGCTGTAGACCAGCGCCGCGTAGGCCATGCGGTCGAGCGGAATCTCGGCCGCGAACGGCGCTGCACCTTGCACCTTGAGTGCGCCGTCGACGCGCGATACCGGCGCTCCCACCAGCGGATGGTCCTGGGCGATCAAGGGATCGGGGCGTCCGCCCGGGATCAGCATGTCGGGCGCGTGCTCGACCGCCTTCTGCATGATCGCCTGGCCGGCTTTCTGCATGTTCTGGATGATGTTCATGGGGTTCTCCTGGCCGGCGCGGCAATCTTGCACGCGCCGGGATGTGTGCGGTTGGCTGGACGGTCGCTCAGGAACGGGCGGCGCCACGCGCGCTCAGTTCGCCCAGCACCGCCACCATGGTGCGCTGCGCCAGCTCGATCTTGAAGCCGTTGTCGCGCAGCGGCCGTGCGGCCAGCATCTCGGCCGCGGCGGCCGCTTCGAACGAAGCAAAAGCGGCGGGCCGGCCACGCAGCGCGTCTTCCAGCACCCGCGCGCGCCACGGCTTGTGGGCCACGCCGCCCAGCGCCAGCCGCACGTCCTTGACCATGCCGTCCTCGACTTCGAGCGCGGCCGCCACCGAGATCAGGGCAAAGGCATAGCTGGCGCGGTCGCGCACCTTGCGGTAGGCCGAGTGCGACGCTATCGGCAGCGGCTTGAGTTCGATGCCAGTAATCAGTTCGCCCGGCAGCATGACCGTCTCGCGCTGCGGATGGTCTTCGGGCAGCAGGTGGAAGTCAAGGAACGGCACGCTGCGCGCCCCGTTGGCGCCCAGCAGATGCACCTCGGCGTCGAGCGCGGCCAGGGCCACACACATGTCCGACGGATGGGTGGCGACGCAGGCGCTCGACGCGCCCAGCACCGCGTGGTTGCGGTTGGCGCCGTCGAGGGCGTCGCAGCCTTCGCCCGGGTTGCACTTGTTGCAGCGCGCGCCGGTCTGGTCGTAGAAATAGGTGCAGCGGGTACGCTGCAGCATATTGCCGGCCACGGTCGCCATATTGCGGATCTGGCCCGAGGCGCCGGCCGTGATGGCGCGCGCCAGCAGCGGAAAGCGTTCACGCACCACGCGGTGTTCGGCCACGGCGGTATTGCTGGTGGCGGCGCCGATCAGCAGGCCGCCGCCGGGACGCTCCTCGATGGCTGTGGACAGCCCGGTGACGTCGACCAGGGTGGCAGGATGCTCGACATTCTCGCGCATCAGGTCGACCAGGTTGGTGCCGCCGCCCAGGTATTTGCTGCCTGCAGGCGCGCCTAACCGCACAGCCTCGGAAGGATCGTGGGCGCGGGCGAAGGTGAACGGATTCATGCTTCCTCCTGCGCGCGCTGCGACGGCTGGCCGGCGTTGACTTCGGTGACGGCAGCGACGATGCCGTTGTAAGCGCCGCAGCGGCACAGGTTGCCGCTCATGCGCTCGCGCACCTCGTCGTTCGAAAATTCGATGGTGTCGCTGGCCAGGTCGCCGGTCACGTAGCTCGGCACGCCGCGGCGCAGCTCGGCGGCCATGCCGACCGCCGAACAGATCTGGCCCGGGGTACAGTAGCCGCACTGGAAGCCGTCGTGCTCGATGAAGGCCTGCTGCAGCGGATGCAGCGCGCCCTGCTCGGCCAGCCCTTCGACCGAGGTGATCGCGCGGCCCTGGTATTGCACCGCCAGGGCCAGGCACGACAGGATGCGTTTCTCGCCGTCGACCAGCACGGTGCAGGCGCCGCAGGCGCCCTGGTCGCAGCCCTTCTTGGTGCCCGTCAGGTGCAGATGTTCGCGCAGGAAGTCGAGCAGCGACACGCGTGGGTCGCTGGGCAGCGCGACGTCGAGCCCGTTAATGGTGACCGTCGATTGCATGGCATAGCCTCCTGGTCTGCTCAGTAGATAAAAAGCGAAGATGCGCCGCGGCGTCAAAGACCGGTTGGAGCGCCAGAAGAGTTTATAGTTCACTAATTCGCCGCGGCGCACGGTTGAGTGACTGTCGGTTATCAGAAAAGGACCCGGGGATGAACCTGCGCACAGTGCAGCCCGGTTTGCCGCAGTTGGCTATCCTGATGCCTGCCTCGATAGCTTTCACAGGAAACGCCATGACGAAACGGCTTGTCTCGCTTGCCCGCGCCGCGCTGATCGCGCTGGTCACACTGCTCATTCTGATGGCGCCCGCAGCGCGCGCCGCCGAGCCAATCCGCGCGATCACTGACCTCGGCAACGGCATCTACCGCTTCCAGAACGACACCCATTATTCGGTGTTCATCGTCGGCAAAAAGGGCATCCTGATGACCGATCCGATCAACGCCGACGCCGCGCGCTGGCTGCGCGCCGAGATCGATCGCCGCTTCGGCAAGCTGCCGGTGCAGTACCTGGTGTATTCGCACAACCACGGCGACCACGTGTTCGGCGGCGAAGTCTGGAAAGGTCCGGGCACGCGCGTGATCGCCCAGCGCAAGGCCGCCGCCGACCTACGGCGCAACCACGCCCCGACCGCCCTGCCCGACCTCACCTTTGGCGACCGCCTGCAGCTCGACTTCGAGGGCCGCGCGATCGAGCTGCGCTACCACGGCCCCAACAACGGCGCCGGCAGCATCAGCATGTATGTGCCGGACGCGAAATTCCTGTTCGTGGTGGATTGGATCGTGCTGAAGCGGCTGCCGTGGATGGAACTGTATTACTACGACCTGGACGGCATGATCGACTCGCTGCAAGAAGCGCTGGCGCTCGACTTCACGCTGGTGGCGCCGGGCCACGGCGCGGTCGGCGGCAAGGCCGAGGTGCGCGAATTCCTGGCGTACCTGGAAGACCTGCGCGGCGCGGTACTGGATGGGATGAACGCCGGCAAATCCCTGGCCCAGCTGCAGCAGGAAATCCGGCTCGACAAATACGCCGGCTACGCCAAATACCGCGAATGGCTGCCCCTGAACATCAAGGGCGCCTACGAGCAGCTGGCCCGCACCTCGGGCCGCTTCGGCCAGGAGAAATAATGGTCAGGCGGGTGGCGCCGCCAGGTCCATCCCCAGCTTGAGGACGGCGCCGACATTGCGCGCCGCCGAGCGCAGGTTGAACGCCGCGTCGGCCATCGCTTCGGCCGCGGTGCACGCCTTGCGCACCGTGCTGAAGGTGGCGTCGATGCCGTGCGCATGCACGGCTGCGGCGTCCGGCGCCAGGCAGCCGCCGATCGCGATCACCGGCTTGCCATGACGCTGCGCCACCCGCGCCACGCCGACCGGCGTCTTGCCGTTGACGGTCTGGCTGTCGATGCGGCCTTCGCCCGTGAAGACCAGGTCGGCATCCTTCAGCGCTTTGTCCAGCCCGACCGCGTCGGCCACGATCTCGCTGCCGGGACGCAGGCGCCCGCTCAGGAAGGCCAGCATCGCCGCGGCGATGCCGCCACCGGCGCCGGCACCTGGCACCTCGGCCACGTCGTGCCCGGTATCGCGCGCGACGATGGCGGCGTAGTGGCGAAGATTGGCGTCGAGCTGGGCCACCATCTCGGGCGTGGCGCCCTTCTGCGGCCCGAAGATGGCCGAAGCGCCCTGCGGGCCGACCAGCGGATTGCTGACGTCGCAGGCCACCTCGAACACGCTGTCCTTGACGCGCGGGTCGAACCCGGACAGGTCGATCCGTGCCAGGCGCGCCAGCGCGGCGCCGCCCGGTCCGATCTGCGCGCCGTCCGCGTCAAACAGGCTGGCGCCGAGCGCCTGCAGCATGCCGGCGCCGCCGTCGTTGGTGGCGCTGCCGCCCACGCCCAGGATGAAGCGGCGCGCGCCGGCGTCGAGCGCGGCGCGGATCAGCTCGCCCGTGCCGCGGCTGGTGGTGATCAGGGGATCGCGGTCGGCCGGTGGTACCAGCTCCAGGCCGCTGGCGGCGGCCATCTCGATCACGGCGATGCGCTCGCCGTTGGCGTCGCCGCTCAGGCCATAGAAGGCCTCGACCTGGGTGCCGAGCGGGCCGGTAGCGGGCAGCACCAGGCGCTGGCCGCCCGTAGCCGCGGCCAGGGCGTCGACCGTGCCTTCGCCGCCGTCGGCGACCGGTACCTTGACGTAGTCGGCGTGCGGGAAGATCTCGCGCAAGCCGGCCTCGATGGCGCTGGCCGCTTCCATCGCGGACAGGCTCTCCTTGAACGAATCGGGTGCAATGACGATTTTCATGCTTACTCCCTTGTCAACGGTTGACCAGACGCGCCGGCACCACCAGCACCAGCATGGCGCCAACGAACAGCACACTCGACAGCAGATACAGCGCCACGTCGGTACTGCCGGTGGCGTCCTTGATCCAGCCGACCAGGAAGGGGCTGAGGAAGCCCGCGATCTGGCCCATCGAATTGATCAGGGCCAGGCCGGCGGCGGCGGCCGCGCTGCCCAGGAAGGCGGCCGGCAGCGGCCAGAACATCGGCAGGCCGGTCAGCGCACCCATCGTTGCCAGGCTCAGGCCGATCATCACGATCACCACGTTGCTGGAGAAATTAGCGGCCAGCAGCAGGCCGACCAGCGCCATCAGCAGCGGCGCGGTCAGGTGCCAGCGCCGTTCGCGCCGGCGGTCGGCCGAGCGGCCCACCAGCACCATGAACACGCCGGCGAACAGGTAGGGAATCGCACTGAGCCAGCCGACCGTGGTCGCGTTCTCGAAGCCGAGCGCCTTGATGATCGACGGCAGCCAGAAGTTGATCGCGTACACACCCATCTGGATGCTGAAATAGATGAAGCCGAGCATCCACACGTGCCAGTCGCGCAGCACCTGGCCGAACGAATGCACCGCGTGCACACCGCTCGAACGCTGCTGTTCGTCGCGGTCGAGCGCGGCCTGCATGGCGGTTTTTTCCTCGTGCGACAGCCACGACGCCTGCTTGATGCCGTCGTTCAGGTAGAACCAGACGCCGACGCCCAGCAGCACCGTCGGCACGCCCTGCAGCAGGAACAGCCACTGCCAGCCATCCATGCCGCCCTGGCCATGCGCGAAGTGGCTCAGCATCCAGCCCGACAGCGGGCCGCCGATCAGGCCTGATACGGGGATCGCGGACATGAACAGCGCCATCACCTGGCCGCGTTTATGGGACGGGAACCACTTGGTGAAGTACAGCACCATGCCGGGGAAGAAGCCGGCTTCGGCCACCCCGGTGAAGAAGCGCAGCACATAGAATTCGAGCGGGGTGGTAACGAACAGCATGCAGGCCGAGAGCGAGCCCCAGGCCACCATCATCACCGCGATCCAGCGCCTGGCGCCGAAGCGGTGCAGGATCAGGTTGCTTGGCACGCCGAAGGCGACGTAGCCGAGGAAGAAGATGCCGGCGCCGAGGCCGTAGACGGTTTCGCTCAGCTGCAGCGCGTCGAGCATCTCGAGCTTGGCGAAGCCGACGTTGACGCGGTCCAGGTAATTGAACAGGTAGCAGACGAAGATGAAGGGAATCAGGCGCCAGGTGGCCTTGCGATAGGCGCCGTCCAGCACGGCGGCGTCCGGATCCGTACCCTGGATGCCGGGAACGCTCGTGGAATTGCTCATGGTGTCTCCGAGTTTGTTTTGTACAAAAATTCGTGCATGACTATCTACAATTATCGGTCAAACCGGCTACTACCCGCGTCGGCGCTTCGCACCAATGGCGCCTGCCTTCCCACAGCTTTTTTCGTGCATTTACACAACAAGACTGATGAGTCAACGTGCTGGATAGCTTGCGCAGCGGCTTGTGCATAGTCACAATCGCACGATGCACACACTCGACACCGCCCTGGCGCAGGACATCGTCACCCGTACGATGCAGATCATTCCGTTCAACGTCAATGTCATGGACGCCAATGGCGTGATCCTGGCCAGTGGCCAGCGTGAGCGCATCGGCGAAGTGCATGCCGGCGCGCTGCTGGCGCTGGCGCGCAAGGTGACGGTCGAGATCGATGCCGCGTCGGCGCCTGCGCTACACGGCGCCCAGCCCGGCACAAATTTGCCGCTGAGCGTCGGCGGCCAGGTGTGCGGCGCGGTCGGCCTGAGCGGCGAGCCGCAGCAAGTGCGCCAGTTCGGCGAACTCGTGCGCCTGACGGCGGAGATGATCCTGGAACAGGCGGCGCTGACCCAGGAATTGCAGGGCAATGCGCGCTATCGCGAAGCGTTTGTGCTGAACCTGATCCGCTACGAGCCATCGTCGCGCGCCGAACTGGAGGGTTGGGCGCGCCGCCTGGGCTTCGGCATCGAGCGCACACACGTTGCGTTTCTGCTGGAGCTGCATGCGCAGCACGAGGATGCGGGGCAGTCGCTGTCCGAGCTGCAGCGCCTGCAGATGCGGCTGCAGACCAGGCGCGAAGAAGCCTTGAGCGCCACCGTCGGGCCGGGCGAGATGGTGCTGCTCGAATCGATGGACCCGGGCCGCAAGGGCCTGGATGGTCTGCCGCAGCGCCGGCTGCAGGCGCTGTCGAACCTGATGCGCGAAGAATGCGCCCTGCCCTTCACGCTGTCGATGGGGATCGCCCAGGCCGGGATCGAGGGCGCCGCGGTGTCGTACGGGAGCGCACGAACGGCGGCGCGCCTTGGCCGCGTCCGCGCACCCGGCCACCAAACCCACAGCTATTACGAGCTGACATTGCCGGTGCTGCTGTCCGGGCTGGATACCGGCTGGCAGGCGCACGAACTGCGCTTGCCGATCGCGCGCCTGGCGCAGGATAAGAGCGGCGCCATGTTGCGCCTGACCCTCGACACCTGGTTCGCGCGCGACGAAAACCTGGCCGCCACCGCCGCCGCTCTCGGCATCCATCGCAATACGCTGGACTACCGGCTGCGCCGCATCGGCGAGTTGACTGGCCTGAATCTTGGGCGCAGCGAGGACAGGTTGCTGCTGTACGTATCGGCGCTGCTCAGTCCACGCTAGCGTCCGAGGCGCCGCAGCTGGGCCGCCTGATAGGCGCCGAACGTATCGCTGAACAGGCAACGGACCAAGGGATCGTCGACCACGTCGGCGTCCTCCAGATCGCGCTCGGTGTCGGCGTCGAATACAGTGTCGTTGATGCGCATGTACATCGAGGTCAGCGACTCGCCCAGCTCCAGTGCGGCGTACAGCTTGACGGCGGGGATCTCGGTGGTCCAGCCGAGCGGGCCGGCATCCGGCGCGGCCGTGGTCGCGCTCGCGCCGTCGAGCAGATAGCGGAACTGCGTCGCGGCGCCGGCGTGATCGTACAGCGTCAGCTGCCAGATGCGCGGACGGTCGAAGTAGTCCGATGCGGCTTCGACGTCGCCATACTTGTGCAGCAGTCCTGAACGGCAGTATTCCAGCACGCGCTCCTGCTGGGCATCCGTCAGCACTGCGCCGTCGCCCGCCAACAGGCGCGCGATCTCGCTCGTGTGCGGCGGCGCGGCATTGCCTTCGTAGGCATAGTCGACATCCTGAGCGCCGACCGGCGCGATCCAGTCAAGCGGCTTCGCCGGATGCAGGCCGGCGCCATCGAGCCGTACCGAGACGCCCGGGTTCAGCCGCACAACCTGCGCTGCCGGCAGCGCTTCACCGACCTCGCGCGTGAATTGCGCATAGGTGATCGGGAAGAAGGCGCGGTTGTACCACGACCACGGCTCCTGCACGAACTGGCAGGAGCTGGGCACCACGTAGCGCGGCGCCAGCGCCTGCAACTGATCGATCCATTCCTGCGGCAGTTCCGGTGGCGCGGCGGCAGCGCGCGATGGCGCCAGCACTTCCAGTTCGCGCATGGTCTGGAACGGCCACAACACCATGTCCCACGGCCCCTCGCGCACCAGCTGCGCCAGCGTGCCGTCGTCGATCCACGAATCGACCACGTTCAAGACGTTCAGGCCGGCCGCGCGTACCTGGAACATCGAATCGACGTCGGCATCCATCGCCTCGCGCGGCGTCACCGCGAACGGACCGACCGTCACAGCCTCGTTCAGGCGCAGCGGATGGACATCGGTGAAGCCGAGCCGGCGCACCATCTCGAACAGCTCGTCGAAGATGCAGTAGATGTACAGCGGCGTGTCGCGCGCCAGCAGGTCCAGGCTCTCGAGCGAGCAGTGGTCGTCGTGGAAGTGCGAGATGAACACGGCGTCGAAACGCTGCTCGCGGATGCGCGCCTGATCGAAGCGCACGTCCGGAAAGGCGTGGCAGTTACGGCTGAAGGGGTTTTCGAAGATGGTGTCGAAGGCAATACGGGTGCCCTCGCATTCGAACACATAGCCGGCATGCAGAATGCGTGAAACGGTCAGTCCTGTGGCCATGTGTGCGGTCTTTCTTTGCAAAGCCGGCATTCTACAACGGTGCCAACCCGCCGGCAGCCTGTAGAATCGCGGTTTTGCACGAGCTCTTCCATGCGCCCACACGATACGCCGCCCGCCCTTGATGCATCCAGCTCGGAACTGATCCTCGGTCTGGATGACCGCCCGGCCCCGCTGCTCGGCATGCTCGCGGCCCTGCAGCACCTGCTGGCGATCATCGTCCCGATCGTCACGCCGGGCCTGCTGATCTGCCAGGCGCTGGGCGTGGCGCCGCGCGACACCAACCTGATCGTCTCGATGTCGCTGGTCATTTCGGGCATCGCCACCTTCGTCCAGTGCCGCCGTTTCGGTCCGTTCGGCGCCGGCCTCCTGATCGTGCAGGGTACCAGCTTCAATTTCGTCGGTCCGCTGATCGCGGGCGGCGCGCTGATGGTCAAGGAAGGCACGCCGGTGGAAGCGGTGATTGCCGCGATCTTCGGCGTGGTGGTGGCCGGCTCCTTCATCGAAATGGGCGTGTCGCGCATCCTGCCGTTCGTGAAGCGCCTGATCACGCCCCTGGTGACCGGCATCGTGGTGCTGATGATCGGCCTCACGCTGATCAAGGTCGGCCTGATCAGCATGGGCGGCGGCTATACCGCGATGGCCAACGGCAGCTTCGCCAACGGCGAGAACCTGCTGCTGTCCGGCGTGGTCCTGGGCATCATCGTCGCCATCAACCGGGTGCCGGTGGTGTGGATGAGAAGCGCCGCCATCGTCATCGCGCTCGCCGTCGGCTACGCGCTGGCGGCCTGGCTCGGACGGCTCGACTTCACCGGGATGCATGAAGCGCCGTGGTTCCAGGTGCCGACGCCGCTGCACTTCGGGCTCGGCTTCTCGTGGTCGCTGTTCGTACCGATGCTGGTCATCTACCTGGTGACGTCGCTGGAAGCGATCGGCGACGTCACCGCCACCAGCAAGGTCTCGCGCCAGCCGGTCGAAGGGCCTCTGTGGATGGCGCGCATCAAGGGCGGCGTGCTGGTGAACGGCGCCAACTCGCTGCTGGCCGGCATCTTCAACACCTTCCCCAGCTCGATCTTCGCGCAGAACAACGGCGTGATCCAGCTGACCGGCATCGCCAGCCGCCATGTCGGCATGTGGATCGCGCTGTTCCTGGTGATCCTGGGCCTGTTCCCGGCAGTGGCCGGCGTGATCCAGGCGGTGCCGGAGCCGGTGCTCGGCGGCGCCGCGATGGTGATGTTCGGTGCGGTCGCGGCGGCCGGGATCAACATCCTGGCCAGCGTCCACCTCGACCGCCGCGCGCTGTTGATCATCGCGGTGTCGCTGGCGCTGGGCCTGGGCGTGTCGCAGGTGCCGGAATTCCTGGTGCACATGCCGGCCGCGGTGCGCAATGTGCTGGAATCGGGTGTCGCCACGGGCGGCCTGTGCGCGCTGGTGCTGAACTGGTTCCTGCCAGAGACGCCACCGGTCACTCATTCGGGAGAACGATGATGTGGGGACGTCGCATCTTCGCCGCAGTGCTCTCCCTGCTGGTGACTCTGGTTACCGGCTGGGGCGTGCTGGCCCTGTGGTTCCAACTATCGCGTCCTTGGGCGCTGGCGTTCGGGGCGGCCTGGTGCCTGCTTGGCCTGGCCGTGCTGGCGGTGACCTTGATCCCGCAAGGTCGGCGCTACTGGCGTCAGGCCTTGTTGGCCTGCGCCGTCGGCATCGTGGCGATGGGCGCCTGGTGGCAGGGCCTCAAGCCCTCGCATGACCGGGTCTGGGCCGACGATGTTTCGCAGATGCTGGAGTCGCACGTCGACGGCGACATCGTCACACTGGAGAACGTGCGCAACTTCGAATGGCGCACCGAAACCGACTACACGCCGCGCTGGGAAACGCGTCAGTACGACCTGCGCAAGCTGGAGTCAAGCGACCTGATCCTGTCGTACTGGATGGGACCGCACATCGCGCATACCCTGATCGCCTTCGACTTCAAGGACGGGCGCAAGCTGGTGTTCTCGCTCGAGATCCGCAAGGAGCGCCAGGAATCGTTCTCCGCCATCGGCGGCTTCTTCCGTAACTTCGAGCAGGTGATCGTCGCGGCCGACGAGCGCGACATCGTGCGCACGCGCAGCAATGTGCGCGGCGAACAGGTGTATCTGTACCGCCTGCGCGCCAGGCCGGAACAGCTGCGCGCGGTGCTGCTCGATTACCTGGAACGGGCCGAGAAGCTGCGCCAGCATCCCGAGTGGTACAACACGTTGACCAGCAACTGCACCACCATCCTGTTCGAACTGGCGCGCCGCATCGCTCCCGGGCTGCCGCTCGACTGGCGCCTGCTGGCCTCGGGCCACTTCGCCGAATATGCCTACGACCAGGACGCGCTGGCCCCGGATCATCCGTACGCGGAACTGCAGCAGCGCGGCTTCATCAACGAACGGGCACATGAGGCGGATCGCAGCGGTGCCGACTTCTCGCGCGCGATCCGCACCGGCGTGCCGGGCATCGAGCGGCCGTGACGATCCGGCGCGCGCTCGAAGTGTGGTGCGCGCCGATGGAATCTGGTGGCCGGTTTGCGTGCGCTCAAACCGATTGCACGCACCCGGTTGTTGCTGTGGAATTTCTCAGATACAACTAGATCGGTTCAAACCGGGGAGACCGCAATGAGAGACAGATCGCAACAAGGATTCGCACCGCGGGCCATCGCCCTGTTTTGCGGGCTGGCGCTGGCACAGGGCGCAGCGGCCAGCACCTGCTTCGGCACGACCGACAGCGGCCGCATCGAAGGCGCCGTCACCCTGCCCGCCTCGGGGCCGAACTTCGCGCCCTATTCCGCGCTGGGCATCCAGCTCGGACGTACCTATGTGCACGCCACGGTGCGCGACATTGTCGCCGCCGCCTACCGCGACCTGGAGACGATCCAGCCCGGCGTGACCTACGTGTATGGAGAAACGGGCCTGCGCGCCGGCGGCCCGATGCCGCCGCACCGCACCCATGAAACGGGCACCTCGGTCGACTTCATGGTGCCGGTGCGTTCCAGCGACGGCAGCGCGGCGCGGCTGCCGGCATCGGCCGCCAACCGCTTCGGTTACGACCTCGAATTCGACAGCAAGGGCACGCTCGGCACGCTGCGCATCGACTTCGTAGCACTGGCCGCGCACCTCGACCAACTGAGCCAGCAGGCGCGCAAGCACAATGCGCCGATCAAGCGCGTGATCTTCGACCCGGCGCTGACCCAGCACCTGTTCGACACGCCGGCCGGGCCGCGCCTGAAGTCGCTGCCGTTCATGGCATCCAAGCCGTGGGTACGCCACGACGAGCATTACCACGTCGACTTCGCGATCCGCTGCGCACCACGGCGCTAGCGGACCGCGTCAGTCGATTAGCGCGACTGCAGCGCCGCGATGCGCTCTTCGATCGGCGGGTGGCTCGAGAACAGCGCCATCGCGCCGCCCTTGCCCGAGATACCGAAGGCGCTCATGTTCTTCGGCAGTTCGCCTTCGGCGATGCCGCCCAGGCGGCGCAGCGCGGCGATCATCGGCTGCTCGCGGCCCATGATGGTGGCGGCGCCGCGGTCGGCGCGGAACTCGCGCTGGCGCGAGAACCAGGCCACGATGATGCTGGCCAGGATGCCGAACACGATCTCGCACACGATCACCGTGACCATGTAGCCGATGCCGGGGCCGGACGACTCCTCGTCGTTCTTGCGCAGCATGCTGTCGACGAAATAGCCGACGATGCGCGCCAGGAAGATGACGAAGGTGTTGACCACGCCCTGGATCAGCGTCAGCGTCACCATGTCGCCATTTGCGATGTGCGCCACTTCGTGCGCCAGCACCGCTTCGACCTCGTCCTGGTTCATCGATTGCAGCAGGCCGGTCGACACCGCAACCAGGGAGCTGTTCTTGGTGGCGCCGGTGGCGAAGGCATTCGGCTCGCCTTCATAGATCGCCACTTCCGGCATCCCGATGCCGGCCTTCTGCGCCTGGGCCGCGACGGTATTGAGCAGCCACTGCTCGGTGCTGTTCGATGGCTGCGTGATCACGCGCGCGCCGGTCGACCACTTGGCGATCGGCTTCGAGATCAGGAGCGAAATGAAGGAGCCGCCAAAGCCCATCAGGGCGGCAAAGGCCAGCAGCATGCCGAGATTCAGGCCGTTGCTGGTCAGGAAGCGGTTCACGCCAAGCAGGCTTGCGCTCAGGCTCAATACGAGCATGATCGCCATGTTGGTGGCGAGGAACAGGAAGATGCGTTTCATGGATGTCCTTTCGGGTTCAAAAAAATGATTCAGGTATTCGGTTCGGCAGCCGCCTGGGCCATGCCATCAAGCGCTTCGGGATCGAGGCGGCGCACCGCCACGCGCGCGATGCGGCGCTCCTCGATCGCCAGCACCTCGTAGCGCAGGCCGTCGAGTTCGAGCGCCTGGCCGACTTCCGGCATGGTCTCGAAGCGCGCCAGCAGCAAGCCGGCCAGCGAGGTGTAGTCGGCGTCGTCGCTGACCAGGCTATCGGTCTCCAGCACCTGCTCGAGCAGGTGCAGGTCTGCGCTGCCGTCGACTTCCCAGGTGCCGTCGGCCTGCGGGCGGATCGCCGGCTGCTCGTCTTCGTCGGGGAATTCGCCGGCGATCGCCTCCAGGATGTCGACTGGCGTCAGCAGGCCCTGCACCACGCCGAATTCGTCCGTCACCAGCACCAGCTGGCCATGGGCGCGCTTGAGCGTCTCGATGGCTTTCAGCACACCGGCGGTATCGGGCAGCACGATCGGCGCGCGGATGGTGTGGCCGGCCTTGTCGTCGATCCAGCCCTGCATCGCCAGGCTGCCCATCAGGTCCTTGGTGCGGGCGATGCCGACGATGTTGTCGAGCTGTCCGCGGCAGACCGGCAGCAGGCCGTGCGGGGTTTCCTGCAACTGGCGCAGGGTGTCTTCCGGCGCGGCGTCGAGGTCGACCCACGACATGTCCGACCGCGGCGTCATGATCGAGCGGATCGAGCGGTCGGCCAGGGTCAGCACGCCGCTGACCATATTGCGCTCCTCGACCGCGAACGCGTCCTGCTGCTGTTCCTGCTCGTCTTCCGGCACATCGGTGGCTTCAGCGCGCTTGCGGCCACCCATCAGGCGCAGCACGCTTTCCGCGGTGCGGTCGCGCAGCGGCACGCGCGCCTCGTTCTTCAGGAAGTTACGGCGCGCGAACTGGTTCAGGGTCTCGATCAGGATCGAGAAGCCGATTGCCGCATACAGGTAACCCTTCGGAATGTGGAAGCCCAGGCCTTCGGCCACCAGGCCCAGACCAATCATCAGCAGGAAGCTCAAACACAGCACGACCACGGTCGGGTGAGCGTTGACGAAGCGCGTCAGCGGCTTCGAGGCCAGGATCATGATGCCGATCGAGATGATCACGGCCGCCATCATGACGCCCAGTTCATCGACCATGCCGACCGCCGTGATCACGGCGTCGAGCGAGAACACGGCGTCCAGCACCACGATCTGCGCCACCACGGCGGCAAAGCCGGCGTAGACCTTGGACTGGCTGACGACGTGGGTCACGCCTTCGAGGCGCTCGTGCAGTTCGACGGTGGCCTTGAACAGCAGGAAGATGCCGCCCACCAGCAGGATCAGGTCACGGCCGGAGAACGACAGCGGCCCGACCGAGAACAGCGGCGTGGTCAGCGTCACCAGCCAGGAGACAATGGTCAAGAGGCCGAGGCGCATCGCCATCGCCAACGTCAGGCCGATCAGGCGCGCCTTGTCGCGCTGGTGCGGTGGCAGCTTGTCGGCCAGGATCGCGATGAAAATCAGGTTATCGATCCCGAGCACGATCTCCAGGACCACCAGTGTCAGCAGACCCGCCCAGATGGTCGGGTCGAATAGCCATTCCATGTTATTGCCTCATTAAAAATTGTCACGCGGTCCCGGCTACCTGGCGTGCGGACGACGCGCTGCATCGTCCGCCTTGGTGGCGCGGGAAAAGAATCGGCCCGGCGCGCGCGGCCTGCGGCCATCACGGGCGCAGTCGCACAGCGACGTTGGCGGGCAGCGGATTACAGCGTGGGAGGCGGTTTCAGCGGAGGATAGGCGGACTGGCCGTGGACGAGCGGCGCCGCGGGCGCATGACTGCGTCCGGGATGGAGGATCAGCTGGAGGGTGCCGTCTTCGTTTACCTGGTCGTGCAAGTCGGCCACGGCGGGCGGCTCGTCGGAATCGAGGTCGCCGCCGGAGCGGGTGTCGAACAGGTGCGAGAAGAACGAATCGCTATCGGCGTCGACGGGTGTCGCGCCGTGGGAAGCTGCCGACTGCGGATGCGCTGGCTGGGCATGCTGGAACGCGGCGACCGACATCGACATCGCCAGGACATTCAGGGGAAACAGCAGGATCAGACAGATGACGAATAATCGTCGCATACATACATCGGAAATGATAACGGCCCAAGTATAGCATGCGCGGCGCGAGCGCCCTGTGGCGCCCGGCTTTCAGGCATCCCGACGGTCGGCCGTCTGCGCCGCTAGCGCTTACGGCGCCGGCTGCCGATCGTGCGTCGGCCCGGCGGTGACCGGCCGCCCCGCCTCCCACCTGAGCCGGTCGATGCACATGCGGCGCGCGGTCTGCGCCACGTCCCAGGCGTGATAGACGATCCAGGTCTGGCTGCCGTCAGGCGAGGTGGTGAAGCTGTTGTGACCCGGCCCGACGACCGCTCCCGGAACGCTGCGCATCAGCAGCGCCTCGTGCCCGCCTTCGGGCCGGAGGTATGGCCCGAGCGGATGGTCGGCCACCACATAGCTGACGCCATAGTTGTCCTTCTCCCAGGCGCCGCCGCTGTAGAAACAGTAATACAGCCCGTCATGCACCAGCACCGACGCGCCCTCCACCGTATGCCAGTCATAGACATTGCCGTACATGGTGCGGCCCTTGCGGAACACGTGCCAGTCATGGTGCGGACGCGCCACCACGCGCGGCGCGCCGGCCAGCGTGGTCATGTCAAGCAGGCGGTCGACCACAATGCCGGTGCCGACCCGGTGGTCGTCTTTTAGCTCAAGGAAGTCGACGCAGTAGAACAGGTACCACTGGCCATCGGTGTCGCGGAATGGATGGGCGTCGATCGAGAACGGCTGGTCGGGCACCAGGATGCGGCCGCTGTCGACGAACGGCCCGGCCGGATGCTCGGCCACCGCCACCCGCAGCTGCTGGTCGGTACCTTCTGGCGCCGAGCCGGACGAGTAGTACATGTAGAAACGCCCGTCGTGACTCGCCACCTCGGGCGCCCAGTAATGCTCGGCGCCATTCGGTTGCAAGGCGTGGCCGAGCGACTCCCAGGTGACCAGGTCGCGCGAGCGCAGCACCGGAATCTGGCGTCCGTCGGCGCCGCCGGGCGCGGTGCCGTAGGCGTAGTAGCAACCGTCGTGCCTCAGCACGAAGGGGTCGGCCATGGTGTCCGGGTATACCGGATTCTGGTATGTCTGCTGCATCACGTCTCCTGAAAGCCGCCGGCGCCCGTGAGGACGCCGGCGGCGTGTGTGCTACCTTCCAACCTTACATCTTGAAGCGCAGGCTGACGCCATACGTGGTCGGGTTGTAGCGGATGTCGCGCGGCTGGTAGTCGCCCAGGCTGCTCTCGAACTTCTCGCGGGTCAGGTTGATCGCGTCGAACTGGAGCGACACCTTGTCGTTGATTTCGTAGCCGATGCTCAGGTCGACGAAGGTGTTGGCCTTGACGATGCGGTCCTGGTTGTACGGCGCCTCGGCGATCTGCTCGACGTAGTCGCCGCGGCGGGTAGCCGCCAGGCGCGCGGTGATGCCGCTGCCTTCATACAGCAGCGCCACGTTGTAGTTCTGCTTGGCCACGCCCACCAGCGGCGTCTTGGTGAACGTATCGCTGCCGAAGCTGGTCTTCGATTCGTTCTCGCCGTCGATCCAGGTGTAGTTGAACTGCGCACCGAAGCCGCTCCAGGCGCCCGGCAGGAAGTCGAAGAACTTCTGGATGCCGAATTCGGCGCCCTTGAGCGTGCCCTTACCCGAGTTCTGCGGACGCGTCACGCGGTAGGTCTGGCCGTCGATGACTTCGTCCTGGGTGAAGCTTTGCAGGTAGCCGTCGATGTCGCGGTGGAACAGCGCCACCTGGGCGTAGCCGTTCTTCTGGAAGTAATACTCGAGCGTGGCGTCGATGTTGGTCGACTTGGTCGGATCGAGTTCCGGATTGCCGGCGCCGCCGCTGCCCGGCGCATTCACCGTTGGCGTAATCAGCGACAGGGCCGGGTTCAGCTGGCCGAAGTCGGGACGGGTGATGGTCTTACCCACCGACAGGTGCGACTGCCAGGCATCGGTCCAGGCCACCACCGCCGAAGCGCTCGGCAGGAAGTTGGTCTCGTGGGTCGACAGGTCGACGTCGGACACCTGGTCGCCGATGCGGCTCTGGCCGCGCAGCTTGCGATTCAGGCGGATCACGCGCGCACCGGCTTCGCCGCTGACTTCGACGCCGGCGATCTCGGTTTTGTAGCGCCCGGCCAGGTACAGCGTGGCGCTGCGTTCGCGCTGGTCGAACAGGCGCGCCGGATCGTCGGGAATGCGGCCGGCGCCAACGCCGTAGGCTTCGCGCACCGCATCGGCATTGTCGATCAGGTAGTCGCTCGACGGCGTGGCCCATGGGCCACCCAGGCGGTCCAGGCCGGGGACGATCTGCTGGAAGTCGGCACCGAACAGGCCGAGCGGAGTCGGACGCACGCCGGTGAAGTCGGCATGGCCTTCGGCGCCGTGGTAGCTGGCCTTGCGCGACGACAGGCGTACGCCGCCCAGCACCGCGTTGAAGAAGCCGTCGCCGCTCAGGCGATAGATGGCGTCGCTGCGCCATTGCAGCTGGCTGCCGGCCTGCTCGTTCCAGTTCTGCACCAGGCCGCGCAGCACGTACTGGCTCGGGTCGCGCATGGCGTTGGCGCTGCCCGGGGTGGTGATGCTGTTGAAGCCACCGTGGCCGTCGGCGCCATACGCGTACACGCTGGCGCTGGCGCCCGGCACCTGCTGGTCGACGATCAGGGTGTCGTTGACGAACTTCGATTTGGTGTAGCCCAGCTGCGAATCGATCGTCAGCGGACCGTCCGCATACTTCAGGCCCAGGTTCAGGTAGTGGGTGGTGGTGCGTTCGTTCTGGCCCCAGGTACTGGTGGCGCTGTACGGGTCCCAGTCATAGTCGCCGCCGAACTGCGCCGCCGGCGCGTTGGCCGACAGGATCGGGCACACGGTGCCGCCCAGCGCACAGTTGCTTCCTTGCGGCGCCATCACCACGTCCGTCAGGCGCGGCGCCCAGGTGACGTTGCTCATGATGTAGTTGACCGCGTTGCGTCCCTGGTAGCCCATGCCCAGGTACTGGGCGCTGGCCTGCAGGCGCGGATTGATCTTCCACTGGAAGGCGCCGTGGATGCTCTGGCGTTCGCGCTCGCCGCTGTTGTAGATGCCGCCGATGTTGGGCAGCTGGCCCAGCACGTCGCCGGCGCGCGCCGGTGTGAACGGGCCGGTCTCGCCCAGGCGCACGGCGGTGCCGTCCTGGTTCACCGAGAACACATTGGTCGGACGGTCGTTGTACTGCACCGGATAGGCCCAGTTCTCGCGGTTGACGGCGACGTCGAACAGCGCGCCCATCTCGCCGAAGTCGGTGTCCCAGCGGTTGCTGACCAAAAAGCCGCCGCCTGGATTGTGCTTGTTCTTGGTGGCGCTGCTGCCGTTGGTCTTGTTCAGGCGGTCTTCGACGTAGCCGGTGGCGGTGAAGCCTTTCGAGTCGAACGGGTTGCGCAGGCGGATGTTGACCGCGCCGGCGATGCCGCCCTCGAACTGGTTGGCGGTCGCCGATTTATAGACTTCCATGCCGCCGATCGACTGCACCGGCAAGTCCTGGTAGGCCAGGCGGCGGCCGGCGGCGGTGAAGATCTCGTTGCCGTCCAGCGTGGTGGCGACGTCCGGCAGGCCGCGGATGATGACGGTGCTGGTCTGGCCGCGGTCGCGTCCCACCTGCACGCCGGCCACGCGCTGCAGGGCGTCGCCCGCGGCGCGGTCGGGGAACTTGCCGATGTCGTCGGCGTTGATGGCGTCCACCACCTGCACCGCGTCGCGCTTGATCGTCTCGGCCGAGCGCAGGCTCTGGCGCAGGCCGGTCACCTGGACCACGGCCGCATTCGCCGGAGCCGGGGCTGCCGTTGCCGTTGCATCGGGCGTAGCCGGCGCGGGCGGCACGGTCTGCACTGCCGGCGCATCCGCTTCCGCTGGAGCAGCCGGCGCGGGCGAGGCAACTTGCGCGGCCGGCTCGGTGGCCTGGGCTGCGGCGGTTGCGCTATCGTTCGCGGTTGCGGTCTGCGCCAGCGCGGGCGCGCCGTAGGCCGACATCATCATGATGGCGGCGCAGATCGGCTTGACTTTCAATCGGGACATGCTTTCTCCTTGTTTCTGTATGAAGTCCCCCAGGCCGGTCTGGCCGGCGCGGGGCCGCGTAGCATATCAACATCTCAACAATTGCGGCGTCCGCCAGAGCGCGGCGCACGCCTTCCAACCACTCACCAACATGTCAGCGCGCCTGTAATGACAGGGCTTCTTCGCGCTCGGTCCACCCCGGTGCGAACACCGCGCCCCCGGCATCGAACAGGAAGGCGCGGCTGGCCGGGAACACCAGTTCGACCTTGCTGCCCGGCGCCGGTGGCGCGATATCGGCATCGCATTTCACCGCCACCATCTCGCCGACGCTACCGGCAGCACTGGTGGCATCGTCGACGTGGGCATACACCAGCGTCACGTCGCCCAGGTACTCGACCAGGGCCACGGTGGCGCCGATGGCGCCGTCGTGGCGCCCGTCGCTTACGCCGGAACGCACGATCTGCAAGTGCTCCGGGCGCACGCCGAGGGTGACGCGCGCACCGGGCGCCGCACGGCCAACGTCCGCCGCCACCTGCACCCGCGTCCCGCCGGCCAGCTGCACGCTGGCGCTGCGCCCACTCTCGCCGGCCAGCGTGGCTTCGAAAAAGTTCATGCGCGGCGAGCCGAGGAAGCCCGCCACGAACTTGTTGGCTGGCCGCTCGTACAGGTCAACCGGGGTGCCGACCTGCTCGATGCGCCCTCCATTCAGGACCACGATCTTCTGGCCCAGCGTCATCGCCTCGACCTGGTCGTGGGTCACGTAGATCATGGTGCTTTGCAGTTCCCGGTGCAGGCGTGCCAGCTCGACCCGGGTCTGGCCGCGCAGCGCGGCGTCCAGGTTCGACAGCGGCTCGTCGAACAGGAACACCTTGGGCTTGCGCACGATGGCGCGTCCGATCGCCACGCGCTGGCGCTGGCCGCCGGAGAGCGCTTTCGGTTTGCGCTCCAGCAGGTGCTCGATCTGCAGGATCTGCGCCGCGCGCCCCACCCGCTCGGCGATTTCGCTCTTGGGTACCTTGGCCAGCTTGAGCGCGAAGCCCATGTTCTCGGCGACGCTCATATGCGGGTACAGCGCGTAGCTCTGGAACACCATCGCGATGCCGCGCCGGCTCGGCTCCACCGTGTTGCTGACTTCCCCGCCGATCGACAAGGTGCCTTCGGTGATGTCTTCCAGGCCGGCGACGATGCGCAGCAGGGTCGACTTGCCGCAGCCGGACGGGCCGACGAAAACCACGAACTCGCCGTCCGCGATCTCGAGGTCGATGCCCTTGATCACCTGGTTGTTGTCGTACTGCTTCCTGATGCCGCGAAGGCTAACCGATGCCATGATGCGTTCCTGCCTTTCCTGATACTGTCATTGCCGCCCTCACCCTTTCAGTCCGCTGGCCGCCAGGAAGCCCTGGGTCACGCGGCGCTGGAACAGCACGTAGGCCAGTCCCACCGGCAAGGCCCCGAGCAGCGCCGCCGCCATCAGCTGGGCGTAGCGCACCCCGAACGCGTCGTAGGTCTGGGTCAGGCCGAGCGGGATCGTCATCATCTCGTTGGAGGTGACGATGATGAACGGCCAGAGGAAGTTGTTCCAGGCGCCGATGAAGGTGACGATCGCCATCGCCCACACGATGTTGCCGGAGATCGGCAGGTACACGCTCCACAGCACGCGCAAGGGGCCAGCGCCGTCCATCACCGCCGCCTCGCGGAAGTCGGCCGGGATCTGGTCGAAGAATTGTTTGAATACGTAGATGACCACGGGCGAGACCACCTGCGGCAGCACCAGGCCGGCATAGCTGTTGATCAGGCCAAGCTGGTTCATGGTACGAAACAGCGGCACCAGCAGCGCCTCGAACGGCAGCAGAAAGGCCAGCATGGCCACGCCGAACAGCAGCGCGCGGCCGCGGAAGCGCAGCTGCGAAAAGGCGTAGGCGGCCATCAGGCTGATCGCCATCGTGATCACCGTGACCAGCAGCGCCACCAGCGCGCTGTTGAACAGCCAGCGCGGCATGTTGCCGGCACTGAGCGTGATGCGGAAGGCGTCCAGGGTCCAGTCCCGCGGCAGCCAGTGAAAGACTGCGGACACGGTTTCGTGCTCCGGACGCAGCGCGGTGGACATGGCCCACAGCAGCGGGAACATCCACAGCGCCGCCAGCACCACGCAGGCAACGACGCCGGCGACCGTCCAGCCGAGTTGAGTGCGCCCCTTCATGCTCTTCTCCTGATCACGCGCACCATCCAGGCATGCAGCAGCGACAGCCCGATCACCACGAACACGAAGGCCATCGCGATCGCCGCCGCGTAGCCGGCGTCGCTGTAGGTGAACGCGGTCTCATACATATAGTGCAGCGTGACGCGGGTGGTGTTGAACGGCCCGCCCACGGTGAGGATGTAGGTCTGGCCGAAGATCTTGAGCGAGGCGATCAGCTGCAGCAGCAGCGCGGTGCCGATCACCGGCCGCAGCTGCGGCCAGGTGATGGTGCGAAACAGCGTGAAGCCGCGCGCGCCGTCCAGCGCCGCCGCTTCGTACAGCTCGGCCGGGATATTGCGCAGGCCGGCCAGCAGCATCAGCATATTGAAGCCTACCGTCCACCAGATGGTGCCGAGCGCCACCGCCGGCATGGCCCAGTCGACGTCGGCCAGCCAGGCGCGCTGGCCGCCGACGATGTGGTTGATCACGCCCGACGACGGCTGCAGCATCCAGTCGGCGATCAACGCCATCACTGAAATCGGCAGCACGTAGGGCAGGAAGAAGGCGCCCTGCAGCCAGGCTTGGAAACGCGTGAAGCGGTGCACCAGCAGCGCCATCAACAGGCCCAGGCCGACCAGCGGAATCACGGTCAGCAGCGAAAAATAGAAGGTATTGGCGAGCGAAGACCAGAAGCCGGGATCCTGCACCAGGGTGGCGTAGTTGGCCAGGCCGACGAAGCCGCTGGTGCGGGTCAGGCTGCTCTCGGTGAGACTGAGCCAGAAAGTCTGCAGCGCCGGCGCCAGGAAGAACAGTAAAAAGGCGGCGATGAACGGCGCCAGCAGCAGCGCGGCGGACAGGCCCTGGCTGCGGGTGGCGCCGGCGCGTGCGGAATGCGGCGCGCTGGCCTGGCGGGCGGGCATGGCGGGCTGCATCGGAGCGCCCGCATTGCTGGATGAAGTCGGCATCGGCGTCTCCATCAGTAGCGCGGCGGTGCCTTGCGCAGCAGGCGCGCGGCGTCGGTTTCGAACATGCGCATCGCCTCGAACGGCGTCAGCTGGCCGGAGAGCGCGCCCGGCATGAACTTGGACGCCATCGATTCGACCGGCCCGGCGGCACCCATGTACCAGCCGTCCGGATCGTAAACTACGTTCTGCGCGGCGGCGGCGTATTCTGCGTTGGGCATCAAGGCGCGCGCCTGCGCCGATTCGGCCACTGGGCGATAGGCCGGCACGTGACCGCCCTCGGCCCAGCCCATCGAGTTGCGGCTCACATAAGCGACGAAGGCCAGCGCGCCGCGCAGCTTGTCGGGCGCCATCGGGCGGCCCTCGTTGGCCGGCAGCGCGAAGGCGTGCGAATCGGTCCAGGTGCTGGCGTCCTGGTACAGGCGCGGCAGCGGCGCGATACCGTAGTCGAAGCCGAGCGTGCGCTGGCGCGTGGTGCGCACCAGTTCCGGCACTTCCCACACGCCGTTGAGCATGAAGGCGGCGCCGCCGCCCATGAACTGGCTGGTGGACGCCGGATAGTTCAGGCCCGCCTGCGCGTAGCCGCGGCTGAACCAGGCGCTGACCTTGGCCAGTTCTTCGACGCCGGCCGAGCCGTAGGCGAAGCGGCCGTTCTCGATCAGAGGAACCTTGCGCTGCGCCAGCAGCGACAGCCACAGGCGCCAGATCGCGAACGAGCTCTGGTTCGCTTCCATCGCCAGCCCCGCCCTGCCGGTGCGCTCGCGCGCAATGCGAAACGCGGCGGTAAGCGCCTCAAAGCCCTCGATCGGGGCCAGGCGCCCGGCGCCGTCCAGCAGGCCGGCCTTGCCGGCGAGCGTCTTGTTGTAGTACAGGACCAGCGGGTGCATGTCGAGCGGGATCGCGTAGTTGCGGCCCTGGTAGCGCGACTTGGCCCACTGGCGCGGAAAGTAATCCTCGCCTTTCAGGCCGGCAGCAGCCAGTTCGGCATCGAGGATCGGGCGCAGCACGCCACCGCCGGCCAGGTTGGGCAGGCGCGACAGGTGAACGGTGGCGATCTCGGGACCGGCGCCGACCACCGCCGAAGTGATCAACTTGGTGTAGAACGGTTCGCCCCACTTCAGCGTGGTGCTGACCACGCGCACCGCGCGCTGGCCGGCGTTGAAGGCATCCACCAGCGCCTGCATGCGCGCGCCGTCGCCGCCGCTGAGCAGCGTCCACATGCGGATCTCGACCGGCGCGCGGGTTTGCGCCAGCGCCGATGCGCCCGGCATGCCGAGCAGCGTGGAGGTGGCGAGGAAGCTTCTGCGTTGCACTACGTGGTCTCCGTATTTATCCTGAGCCGAGGGACCGGTTACCGGTGCCGTCGCCCTGATGTCTGTTGTCGCAACCTGGCCATGTGAAGCGGGATCTGGCCCGGGGCTGAAGTTGCAACCTTGCTATTGTCCTCATTCCAGCCTCGAGACGGCGCACGACCGTGCGCAAAGCGTGGTCAACAAGAGACACTTGCGTGCGCCGATATCGCTACTTGATCAGCGTCGTGCCCTTCACCGCCGGCTGGCCGTCGACCCAGTGCAGGCGGTCGATGTACAGGAAACGCCGGTCGGCGCGCTTGCCGTCGGGGTGCATTTCCCAGGCGTGATAGGCGATGTAATCCTCTCCGCCCGCCTTGAACACGCCCTGGTGCCCGGGCCCCATCAGATGCACATCGGCGCGGCTTTTCAGGAACGGGCCGTCGCCGACCGGCTGGCATGGTCCGGTAGGGCCGGAGCAGACGGCGTGGCCGACCGCATACGAGCCGTCGCCGAAATCGTTGGCCGAATACAGCAAGGTGTATTTCCCGTCGCGCACCACCATGGTCGGCGCCTCGATCACCTTGCCTTCCCACGCGCGGCCATTGGTCAGCAGCATGGTGGGCTGGCCCACGGTGGCCAGGCCGTCCGGGCGCAGCTCCTGCACGAACAGATGGGTCGGCCGGTTGCAGCAATTGCCGTCGCTCTTGAAGTACAGGTACAGGCGGCCGCCGTCGAGCAAGGGGCTGGCGTCGATGGTGCCGCCGAGCGCCGCCTGGCACACTAGCGGCTTGCTGGCCCGGTCAACGAACGGCCCGGTCGGCGCGCGCGACTCGGCCACGCCGATGCACTGCTTGTCGCTGGCGCGGTCGTGCGCGGTGTAGTAAAGCAGGTAGCGCTGGCCGACCTTGATCACCTCGGGCGCCCAGACGTGCGGTACCGGCTGCCGGATCCAGCTGGCCAGCTTCGGCATCGCGTCCGGCAGCGCGCGCCAGGTGTGCAGGTCGGTCGAGTGGAGCAGCTGCACGTGGCGCTCGTTGGCATTGGTGGCGTAGGCGTAGTAGCCGCCGCCATCGGGCAGCACGAAGGGATCGGGGAAGTCGCCGATCGAACTCGGGGCCGGCTGGGCTACGCCGAGAGCAGGCAGCATCAGGGCCAGGGTTGCGAGCAGGTTGCGCGTGATGCAGTGTCGGGGCTGCCGGTCAGGGCCGCTGGCGGCGTGGCCGGGTGCGGCGGACGGCGCGTGCACGTACGCCCCTCCGGCCGGTGCGGAAGGTTGATGCAACATGGGTTTGTCTCCTCTGCGTGCGCATCGATGGCGCATCTATGGCAGAGATCATACGGACAGCCGGCGTCGCTTTCGTATATCGAAATGCGCGCGAGCTATGCCAAATCCGTATCCGTCGAGCTTAGAACCTATCCCGGTAGGTGGGAGGAAGTTCATGCCGATGCGTGGCAGGCGTGAGCAAGGCGCGAGGAGGCCGCGTGGCTAGCCACGCAACGACGAGCAACGCAGCGCACGCCTGTCAGGCGCGGAAGGAACGACTCTCACCTACCGGGATAGGTTCGAAGTCAAACGAATGGTTCGTGACCGACGGGGGGCGCGCGACCGGCGGCTTCGCGCAGCGCCGTCAGCATTGCCTCGGCCGATGGCGACAGGTGATGGTTGCGGCGGGTGATGATGCCGTACACGCCCGCATGCAGCTTGACGTCGAGCGGCAGCAGCGCCAGCGTGCCGTCGTCCAGCATCGGCTGCACCAGCTCGGGCGCCAGCGCCGCCACCCGGTCGCTATCGAGCAGCAGGCGCGGCACCAGCGGCAGCGAAATGGTCTCGATGATGTCGAACGGCTGCTCCAGACCGTTGGCGATGAACAGCGCCATCAGCTGGTCGCGCAGGCGTCCCGGCGGCGGCAGGATCCAGGCGGCGCGTGCCAGGTCGGCGAGGCCGGGTTGCGGCTGCGCGAGCCAGGGATGGCCGGCGCGCACGACTAGGCGGTGCGGCTCGTCGGCCAGCGGTTCGAACTCGAGCTCGGCCGCGGCGGCAGTGTCCGGAATGCGGCCGACCACAATGTCGATCTCGCCGGCGCGTAGTTGTTCGACCATGGTCTTGCTGGAGTCGACTGCAACCGCGACCTGCACGCGCGGGTTGCGTTCCTTGAGCAGCTTGAGTGCCTGCGGCAGCAG
Source organism: Massilia sp. (assembly GCF_031995545.1). Lineage (GTDB taxonomy): Bacteria > Pseudomonadota > Gammaproteobacteria > Burkholderiales > Burkholderiaceae_D > Telluria. Next base: position 90,724 of record NZ_DAMAGA010000004.1, on the reverse strand, counting down.
CGTGGCGGCCGGCGCGCGCACGCTGCCGACGCTGACGCGTCCGCCAAAACCGTTCTGGCCCTGCATGATTTCCTGGTGCGCGGCGTCCATCTCAGCCAAGGCCGCACCAGCGCGGCGGATCAGCACCTCGCCGTACCAGGTCGGCGCCACGCCGCGCGGCAGACGTTCGAACAACGGCACGCCCAATGCATGCTCCAGCTCACCGATCAGCTTGGACGCGCCAGGCTGGGTCAGGCCGGCCGCTTCGGCGGCGTGCAGGATGGACGCGTGACGGCCCAGCTCGACCAGCAGCACCAGGTGCCGGGTCTTGAGGTGGAAGCGGATGAAGCGGGTTGAGGATGAGTTACGCATGCGGCATCGCGAGGTGGATGTCGTTGAATCCTAAAGTAATTCGCGGATAGGCGTCAATTGTGCCTGAGTCCGGTATTTGTCCCTGGGGTGCCGAATCGGCGGTTTTGCGATCGGGGAAGCACACAGTTGTAATGCCTTGCTATGTCACCTGAACGAAGAATGTACCCACATCGGTAGCCTCGGTCCAATCAGAAGGATTGGCATCAATAAACAAATATCCGACCGCATCGGACAGGCCGAAGATGCCTTTACATCGTAACGGGAAGTCAGCGCCATACAGCTGCAATACAAACCGCTGGGAGCCGAGATCTATTGGCTCTGCCTGTAGTAGATCGGGCAATCCGCCTATTTTCGATCCGCCGATGCTTTGATTACCAGAATGACTTCGATCAATACTTATGTCTAACGCAGGAATGCTCGCTCCACCAAAAACCTCGGCACCTCTTGCATGCAGGATTACTCGTGTGTAGCCTTTCCGTAAACAATCAAGCTCGTCGCGAACGCCATGATAAGTAATGCAATCTAGAAAATAGGCTATAGGAGAAAAATAGGAAAAGACAGAGATAGTAGATCTGCAGGCAATGCACAACTGGCATACAAGTTCAGGAAATTCGTTGGGAATGAAGCAATGAGCGTCAGTTCTTCTCCTTCGGGGCTACACGGCCACGGAATGAGGTTCCCAATATAAGCACCGCCTCCTAACCTCGGCCTTGGAGCCCTAATCGATGGCGGGGCGAAATTCAGCTTGTATGAGTTCATTTTCCGGCACCTTATAGATTAGTTGCCAATAAACTAGTTCATTTTTTCCAAGCCCACTCCACAAATCCAACCTGATTATCGACTGCTTCAGAGTGAATTATTTTCATCACGCCGCCGGAAGATTTCACCAACAAGTAATTTCTTCAGGCCATAGTCATCGTAGGCGAAAAACTTAGGCACGTCGCAAGCGTTTTCGACACTGATTTTACTTTCATTCTCATAGATATCCGTTACAACCAGGGCATTTGGGGAGATGCCATAAAATTAGCGCAGCGCGTCTAGTTTTTTACTGGGAACAAAGCCAGGATGGCTTTCGATTATGCGCCAGTCACCAACATCACCCACCTCCAGCAACGAATAACTGTCGATAGGAATTGGGGGAACAATCCACCTTTCCTCCATACTGTGATCGAATATTGGCCGCTCGGAAAAATAATCGAATATTTCCGCCACGGCACCTATCGAGACTTTAGTCACTACTCGTCCAAAACCGAATTTTCCATTATCTAATTTGAATGCAAAAATATCTCCCGGAGCGACTTTGTTTCGCCTCTTTCTTTTCGCTGTTGCAATGTTTACCTGCTTGACTTCCATCTCTTCAAACTTCGATAAGACATCATCATCCACATCCACCTTGAATGCTAAATTCAATGTGTACCGAAGTTCTTCAATCGTCGGCTTCCTCGATAGGTCCCGTTCGAACTGTCTACTAAAATTACGAAGGAAATGACGTACAGAATCCAGGACCGCATCGCCAGTCATTAATTCTGGTTCTCCAGGAATAGCCCACCAGCCCATCTATTACCTCCTCGACGGCCATCGCCGAAAATTACTAAACCAACCAAAGTCGATTACAACCCCAATGTCGCTTGCTAGCCACTGACACCTGTTATCCAATAAATATCTATAGATCCCGTTCTTAATAACAGCTTCTCCGTCAGCATCGACAACTCTAACCGACCTCCCAGTCCTCTGCGATAAAACAAGGACATCCAAGCTTTTCGGGACTGTACTCCAGAACATAAGCCGATTTTTTCACAAGGGTCTCCAAGTCGCCTGATCAATAGCGACCGCTCTTTTCTAGACCTTCCACTGTATTTCATTGAACATCCTCGATTTCCACAGATAGGTGCATATTTGACAAACCCTCTCGTGCATTTTCTACGACCATTCCGCCCAAGGATCGTAGGTAAAAGATTCATCAATCCCAATAAAATTCACGCCACGCAACCCTACTTGCAGAGCCCTGTTGCGGAAAGTTGCATTGCAAACTAGCCTTCCAAGCTCAACACATTCAAAAAGCGGCGGGATCGGAATATCTTTGAGGGTGAACTTATCAATTTTACTAAAGAATGGAACGCCGGGAAAATATCGATGGGTCATAGCCTCCCCCGTCTCCACCACTTTTTCTACTTCAAAATTCGACCTCTCAAGATCCATCAGTGGAAGATGAACAGCGGGAAGAAATATGGAATAGTCTTTCTTGGGCCGACTGCCGTCTGAGTATTCAATCTCTACAGGTATGCATCGAAAATCCACCAAAAGACTGTTACAGACATCAATAAATAGACTCGACACATACTTCGTGCCGGTTCCATAAAAATCAAAATCCATGTCGGAAATTTCTGTGTCGGTGATTTTTACCGAGTAGTTTTTCTTAACAGGGACGGCAGCCGAATTTGGGTCGATGCTGTCCCACTCCCACTCACTTGGCTCGCGTTCCTCTGCAATGAAGTATGGACATCCATGACCATCCGCCTCGTATTCCAAAACATATGCAGCGTTACTCATAGTAGCCTCCCGGTCACTTGATCCAGCAAAAACTTCCCCTGTTCTAAGCCGTCCACCGCTGAACGTTGAATAGCCTTTATACCTAGAGCCAATTGCATATCTGACAGACGCCAACACTTAAACATATTATTTAAATGATCAAGCTGACGTCTTATTTGGTTGGTGTAATGAGAATGACCCGACCAATGTCCTGGCATGGCCAAGAGTTTTGCCATCCTTTCGCTCCCGGGCAAGAACATACCGTTGGATGGACCATCCCCATCGAACCCAATCGAGCGTAATCGGTTGAACATTTTCTGGTAATCTCCGTGTTTCAAAAGTTCCTCGGGGATCAAATGGTGATTGGCCATCCCATCCCCTCTTGTCGCACCCATTCGCTTTCCGAGTTTGGTCGAGCACCATCCGAGTGGATCGGCATGACGTGTCGGCGCATCCGAGTACCCATATAAGCTTACGCCGCCTACCAATCCGATCGGGTCTTGGCTGATGTATCTTCCGACATCCGGATCGTAGTATCTGAACGTGTTGTAATGCAGCCCAATGGCGCTATCTTCGTATTGACCTGGATAGCGCAGCATTTGATCCGTTCGTTGTAGCTCTAACGTTCCCTCCTCGCGAACGAATTTGCCCCATGCTGCATACCGTCCCGTCCAAGCCAGCTTACCTATCTCGTCCGTCAGCTCAAGCGGCATACCCACTGTATCGGTATGAAAGTAGTAGATTCTCGGCAAGCCGCATGCCCTCTTATCCTCCCTCTCGGTCATTCCATCCATAAAAACCGCGTCGACCCGTGCCAGTGGCGTATATATCTGCTGTGGACTGTATAGGTAACTGCTGACACTCCCCTCCCTTACTTCCTGAGCCATGCACAATCCCTGCCACACGAATCGTTTACGTGCCACGCGGCTCGAGCCGCCGATATCCTGGCGAGTATCCTTGCTGCCAATTCTTCGTCCGATCGGGTCATAATCAAACCTGCTCTCCGTCACACCCTGCCCGTCTTCGCTCACCACCGCAACCAGCCGATCCTCGGCATCGAAGATAAAGCGCTGACTCAAGCGAGATCCCTTGCGCTTGTAGCGAACGTTCCCCCACGGGTCGTAATCAAAGCGGATATCGCCCCACACCATCAGCCGGTTGCCTTCGACCCTGCCCGCGCTCTTGCCGTGGCCGTGCTCCAGCAGATTGCCCGCCGCGTCCCACGCAAACCGTTCCTCGCTCGGCTCAACGTCGCGGACCTGACGCAGCAGGTGGCCCGCCGGGTCGTAGTGATACGTCAGCCGCCCACGAACGCTATCGCGCTGTTCGGCCAATTCGCCTAACCGGTTGTAACGATAACTGCGCCAGAACTGCCCCGTCCCAGGCCCCAGCGCAGCCGGATCGAAACCGGCCGCCTGCCAGCTGCGCCGGCCAAGCTGGTCGTAGCCGGTGCGCTGCGTAAGCCGTCCCTGCGTGCGCAGCACCTCGCGGTGCAGATCGTCGCGCTCGAAGTCGCTGATCACGCGTTCGCCCATCCGAATCTGGTGTACGTGGCCGGAGCCGTAACTGAGCATGTCGAAGCGCTGCCCGTACGGCAGGACGAGCGCGGCAATGTTGTCGAGCGCATCTAGTTCGTACGCGACCGTGCCCTCGACGCCATGCTCGGCGAGCAGCCGGCCGGCGTTGTCGTAGTCGAACGAGACGCTGCTGGCATTGACCCCGACGGCGGCGCCGGCTGCGGTCGGGACGCGTTCCGCGCTCACCAGGCCATCGGCCACATTCCAAGCGTAGGTGCTGACCGAAGTCGCCGTCTCCTGCACCAGCAGGCGCCCCATCTTGTCGCGCTCGAAGCGGGTGGTGCGGCGCGCGCGTTCGGGCGCGCCTGCGGTGATCGATCCGAGCTTATCGATCGCGGCCAGCTCGCCGGCGGCGTCATAGCGCAGCAGCCGCTCGACGCCGTCCGGGCGCACTTCGCGCCTCAAGCGGTCGCCGGCGTCATACTCGAACCCGTAGCGCGTCGCCGGATCGGTTTTGAATTCCTGCAGCCGTCCGCGCGCATCGTAGCGATACAGCAGCCGGCGCTCCGCCGGATCGATCGCCTCGACCACCTGGCCGCGCGCGTTGCGCAGCCAGCGGCTCTCGGCTTCGCGGTAACGCTGCATCACCAGCAGCCCGGCGGTGTCGTAGCGGTACTCCTGGACGCTGGCATCGGGTAGCGTGATCCGCACCGGTTCGCCGGTCGGCAGACGTTCGAAGCGCGTGCTCTGGCCCAGCGCATCGGTCACCATCGCCAGATGACCGGCGGCGTCGTAGTCATAGCGCGTGGTCTTTCCCGAGCAGTCGGTATAGCGCGTCATCTGGCCCAGTGCGTTCCAGTCCATCATAAATTTTTTAAAAACACTTTCTTGGATGGACAATCCCCATTAAACAAAACACTTTATGAAACGTTTGCGACACCGCATCGCATATCCACCTGCTGCCTATATGCTCGAACACCCGCGTTCAATCAGCCATCATTGACGACTCAGCCTATAGGATACTTATGCCAGCCCGATTACTATGCATGCTCGTTTTGTTAATAGGAATAAGCGGCTTCAGTCATGCCGCCCTTCCTCGCTATGCAACAGAATTGCAGAAATACTCAGAGTTTGACAAGCCATCTGCGGACGCGATCAGATTGCGTGTCAGCGTCGCGACCGAGAACGCGTCGCGACCAGAAAAATCGGTCGCCACCGGCGATATCCTGCTGTGCGGCGCGCGCGAGTGCTATCGTGCACGCACTGCGGGCCTTACGGCCATGCACGATACTGCAAGCGGCAAAGCAAGCACATTGGCCGACGTCACCATCCCGCGCATTACCATCACCGATGTCTATTTCAGCGATCCCGGCAAATCGGGACTATCGGGACAGATCAAGCTCCAGGCGCCTCTGATCATCGAAAAGGATTTTCACGGCATCGAGATTTTCATTACGGTTCGCAAGCAGGTCAACGGACAGCGCGCAGATTATGTACCTGCACAATCCACAAGCATGTATTTCAATACCGAAAGCGAATTGGTACATTATTCCCCCGCCATCGCTACTGTTGCCCAATTATCGCGCGGCGTGACGCTCACCATCCCTTCCGCCGCGCTCGATCGGCCGCATCTATTCCACGTCGGTGTTCTCGATGTCGGTAAAGCGTTTGCCAGCGTTGATATCTTTCCTTACACCGCCTTGAATAAGGCACTAACCGTCGATGCCACGGCACTGCGCGCGCCCGTCACATCCGACGAGCAGATCGTACCGTTGGCACCGGCACTCGACGCCGCGTCGGCGGCCGCGTCCACTGCGGTGCCGAGGTTGACGTCGCATATCACCCTGCCGCGCACCGGCGTGATCGAGGCCGCGGCCCTGGAACGCGCCGCTGCCGCCGCGCCGACTCGCGCCGTACCGGAAGCCAATGCCGCCAAGTCATGCGCGGAATATCTGGCGCAACCGGTGGTATTCAGCCTGCTCAACCTGACGCTGTTACAAACCGGCGCTGCGCGCATCAAAGCATGCGAGAACATCAAGCCGTATGTGCATATGGTGTACGTCAACACCGCCGACAAACGGATTCGCTTCTCCGTGCCCTACCGGCTGTCGACGACTGGCAAAGGACACGCGCCGCAGCTCGGGCTGCAACGCATCACCGAATTCACGCCTTCAGCGATCGCGCTGATCAACGGCTTTACATGGGAAGGCGATTACGGCCTCGTCGCCGGTGGAAGCGGCGCCGCTGAAGGCATCGTGCGCTCGGCAGGCGTGGCGCTGGGCGACAACGTGATCGGCGGCGGCAGGATGTGCAGCGGCTGCGCGACGGACACCTTGCAGTTCGTCATGGGTTTCTCGACCGACCTGGCGCGCCCGGACTTTTTCTCCACCCGCTCTCCAAACGCGATTGGCGCCTACTCCTTCAATACCGTCAGCCCGACTAACTCCGTCGTCAAGAGCGGCAGCTGCCAAACGCCAGGATCGCCAGGTCGCTGGACGGCAGTCGGCGCCTCGAACGGTCGCATGCTGCTGGTCTCCTCCACTTCCGGCGGCCAGACCTCCGCTGCGGAGCTGTGCACGGTATTCAAGGCGCTCGCCATCAACAACGCGCTGCGCCTGGATGGCGGACCAAGTGCGGCCATGGTGGTCAGCGGTACGGTGCTGAACGAATTGACCGGGATCGACCGGATCAAGTACGGCGCATTGCGCCGCATCGCTTACCCGCTGCGCGTCAGTCATTGATGCTGACACGCAGGCGGCGTGGCCGGCGCAGCAGCCGCGCCAGCCCGGCCTTCAGCTGACGGCTTTGGCGCGCGCCTTGTGCAGCTTGCGGTAGCTGTCGATCAGGCGCTGGTGGCGCTCCAGGCCTTCCAGCGCCATGCTGGTCGGCGTGAGGCCGTAGAAGCGCACGCTGCCGTCAACCGAACCGAGCGCCGCGTCCATGCGCGCATCGCCGAACATGCGACGGAAACTCCCGACGTAGTCGTCCAGCTCCAGCTCGTCGTCGAGCGTCACTTCCAGCACCACGTTCAGCGCCTGGTAGAACAGTCCGCGCTCGACCGTGTTGTCGTTGTACTGCAGGAAGGCGCCGACCAGCTCGTGCGCATCCTCGTGCTGCCCCAGCGCCAGCTGGATCTGCAGTTTCAGTTCGAGCACGGTCAGCTGGCCCCACTCGGTGTTCTCGTCGAACTCGATGCCGATCAGGGTGGCGATGTCGCCATATTCGTCCAGCTCGCTGTTCTCGAGGCGATCGAGCAAGGCTTCCAGCGCATCGTTGTCCAGCCGGTGCAGGTTCAGGATGTCTTCGCGGAACAGCAGCGCTTTATTGGTGTTGTCCCACACCAGGTCTTCGACCGGATAGACCTCCGAGTAGCCCGGCACCAGGATGCGGCAGGCGGTCGCGCCCAGGCCGTCGTGCACGGCCATGTACACTTCCTTGTCCATCTCCTGCAGGATGGCGAGCAGGGTCGCGGCTTCCTCGGCGTTGGAGTCGTGCCCCTTGCCCGAGAAATCCCACTCGACGAAATCGTAGTCCGACTTGGCGCTGAAGAAGCGCCACGACACCACGCCGCTGGAATCGATGAAGTGCTCGACGAAGTTGTTCGGCTCGGTGACCGCGTGGCTGGAGAAGGTCGGGCGCGGCAAGTCGTTCAGGCCTTCGAAGCTGCGGCCCTGCATCAGCTCGGTCAGGCTGCGTTCCAGCGCGACTTCCAGGCTCGGGTGGGCGCCGAACGAGGCGAACACGCCGCCGGTGCGCGGGTTCATCAGCGTCACGCACATCACCGGATAGGTGCCGCCGAGCGACGCGTCCTTGACCAGCACCGGGAAGCCCTGCTCTTCCAGGCCCTTGATGCCGGCCACGATGCCGGGATACTTGTCCAGCACCGCCTGCGGCACGTCCGGCAGCGCCAGCTCGCCTTCCAGGATCTCGCGTTTCACCGCGCGCTCGAAGATCTCGGACAGGCACTGCACCTGCGCTTCGGCCAGCGTGTTACCGGCGCTCATGCCGTTGCTGGCGTACAGGTTCTCGACCAGGCTGACCGGGAAGTACACGGTGTCGCCGTCCGAATGGCGCACGAACGGCAGCGCCACGATGCCGCGCTCGGTGTTGCCGGAATTGGTGTCGAACAGGTGCGAGGCCTGCAGCTCGTCGTCCGGGTTGTAGATGGCGAGGCAGTAGTCGTCGAGGATCCCTTCCGGCAGCGCATCGTCGGCGCCGGGCTGGAACCAGCGCTCGTTCGGGTAGTGCACGAACGGCGCGTTGGCGATGTCCTGGCCCCAGTAGGCGCCGGCGTAGAAGTGGTTGTTGCTCAGGCGCTCGATGTATTCGCCGAGGGCCGAGGCCAATGCGCTTTCCTTGGTCGAGCCCTTGCCGTTGGTGAAGCACATCGGCGAATGGGCGTCGCGGATGTGCAGCGACCACACGTTGGGCACGATATTGCGCCAGGACGCGATCTCGATCTTGATGCCCAGGCCCGCCAGCAGGCCGGACATGTTGGCGATGGTCTGTTCCAGCGGCAGGTCCTTGCCGGGGATGAAGGTGCTGGTCTCGCTTCCCGGCTGCAGCGTCAGCAGCGCCTGGGCGTCGGCGTCCAGGTTCGCGACTTCCTCGATCACGAACTCGGGACCGGTCTGCACCACTTTTTTCACGGTGCAGCGGTCGATCGAGCGCAGGATGCCCTGGCGGTCTTTCTCGGAAATGTCGGCCGGCAGCTCGACCTGGATCTTGAAGATCTGCTGGTAGCGGTTTTCCGGGTCGACGATATTGTTTTGCGACAGGCGGATATTCTCGGTCGGGATGTTGCGGGTGTCGCAATACAGCTTGACGAAGTAGGCCGCGCACAGCGCCGACGAGGCCAGGAAGTAATCGAAGGGACCGGGCGCCGAGCCGTCGCCCTTGTAGCGGATCGGCTGGTCGGCGATGACCGTGAAGTCGTCGAACTTGGCTTCCAGGCGAAGCTTGTCGAGGAAGTTGACCTTAATTTCCATGAGAGAATTCCAAAATGTCGCTTAAAACGGGATGGGCGCGATTATCCCTTGTTTCAGCCGTTCGGCATAGGCAAAGCCGCCCTTGTGTAGGATATGGCAACACCTCGGCAAAGGCCGCCGTGCTATGCTCTGCGCCACTTCTTTGATGGGATGAGCGATGATGTCGAAACTGGGCGTGGCGGTGGTGGGGATGTCGATGATGCTGCAAGCCGTGGCCCAGGAGGCCCGGCCGGACCCGAAGGCCACCGAAGCGTGGACGCCGGAGCCGGCGCGCATCGTTCCCGGCACCGCCACGCGCGCGCCGTCCGATGCGGTGGTGCTGTTCGACGGCACCGATGCGCGCGAGTGGGTCTCGGCCGCCTCCCCCGCCAAGGCCGCCGGCTGGACCGTGGCCGACGGCACCCTCACGGTGCGCGGCGGCAGCGGCGACATCCAGACCCGGCGCACCTTCACCGACTACCAGATCCACCTCGAATGGCGCGTGCCGGCCACACTGACCGGCACTGGTCAGGCCCGCGGCAACAGCGGCCTGTTCCTCTCGACCGGCACCGGCAACGGCTACGAACTCCAGATCCTCGACTGCGCCGACAACAAGACCTACGTGAACGGCCAGGCGGCCAGCATCTACAAGCAGCACGTCCCGCTGGTGAATGCCTGCGCCGCTGCGGGAGAATGGCAGACCTACGACGTGATCTGGACCGCGCCGCGCTTCGGCGCCGATGGCGCGCTGGTGTCGCCCGCCTATGTGACGGCGCTGCACAACGGCGTGCTGGTGCAGAACCACGTCGCGCTCACGGGTGAATCGCTGCATGCGGGCCGGCCGGCGTACCGCAAGCACGGCGCGGCGCCGATCAAGCTGCAGGATCATGGCGACGCGGTGAGCTTTCGCAATATCTGGGTGCGTCCGCTATAAATGCGGTGACCGGGCCGCGATCGCACCCAGCGCGGTGCGCACCCGCTCGGCGACCGATCCGCTCAGCACCACGTAGTCGATACCAGCTGCGTCGAGCGTCGACAGATACCACTGATGTTGGCGCGCGCGAAACGCCGCGTCGCGCCGCGTTCCATCCTGTACGAACGGGAAATCGGGCGCGCAGACGAAGGTAAACGCGTAACTGCGCTGCGCCAGTACCTCTACTGCCGGATCGACCCTGCCATAACCGTCCTGGCTGTAGAACACCGTCGTCAGCGCGCTGCCGTCGCACACCAGCCAGCGGCGCGCCTGTTGCGCCAGCGCGGTTTCCAGCGCGACCTGCGTTTCGGCGATGATGCGCATGTCGTCGAAAACGAACCGGCCAGCTCTATCCTCCCAATGCTGGCGCCCGAATTCCGGTACGCGAATCGTATCCAGCGCCGCCGCCAGCGCCTGCACCAGCGTGGTCTTGCCGGTCGATTCGCCACCCAGGATGCAGATGCGGTCGACGAAATCGGCATACACACGTGGATCGAGGAAGCCGCGCCACGCGTGCGGATCGCTGCGCACCCGGGTTCCGGAGACCGGCACCGCCATGCGCGCCCGGTCGACGCAGACGTGCGTCACCGCGGTATCGCGGCCCAAATGCCTCGACTGACAGGCGGCCAAGGCCGCCGCGAAGCCGTCGCCGTACGCTTCGCTGGTGAACACCGCATCGACCACCACGCCGGCCAACTCCCGGCACAGCCACGCAGTGAATTCGCGGTGTACAGCGTCGGATGCGTCGTTGGGCGGCACCTCCATCAACGGTTCGACGCCACGCCGCGCACATTCGGCGATCAGGCGTGCGTCGTCGATCACCAGGCGCCGCGCCTGCGGGTACAGCTCTGCAAGCCAGCGTTCACGCAGCGGCGGTGCGCAGCCCTCGAACTCCGGTTTGGTATAGCTGATGATGAGCAGCTCGTCGCAGGCGTCGAGCGCCGCCTCGATCAGGACCATATGACCGCGATGCAAGGGGCAGAACTTGCCGACGACGAGTCCCTGGCGGAAGCGTTTCATACGAGCGCCCCGGCCAGGTCCGACGTGTATTGCAGCACCTTGTCGTCGGCGACGATCGCGACGATGTCCAGTGCCCGGCTGTCGAACAGCGGCGCCAGCGCCGCGCGTGCAGCGGGGGCGCACGCCAAGCAATCCTGCGCCAGCCCCAGTACCAGCCTGGCGTCTTCGCTCTGGTGCAGGGTGAAGTGCGAGAGCGGCAGCGGCCGCAAGGCGCGGGTGACGTCGATATTGTTCCACCACTGGCCACGCCCGAAGTAGCGCACCGGACGGCGTCCCGACAGCCCGGCGAGCACCGGACCGGACTCGCCGAATGCAAGGGCGGCATGATCGCCGGTGCGGTAGCGCAGCAGCGGCAGGCAGAAGTTGAAGCCGCCGGTGACCGTGATCTCTCCGCGCTCGCCCGGCGCCACCGGACGCCCGTCGCGATCGAGGATCTCGACGTACAGGCGCGGCTGCAGCAGCAGGTGCCCGCCGGCCGCTTCGTCATGCACCCCGACCGGGCCGACCTCGTTCAGCGAATAGATGTCCAGCACCGGGCAGTCGAAACGCTGTTCGAGCAGCCGGCGCAGGCCGGCATGCAGCGTCATCGACACCGAGATGATGGCGCGCGGGGCAACGGTGCACGGCAGCGCCGCGTATTCGCGCAGCGAGATCGGGTCGCCGGCGACGATCTCAGGGGCCATCGCGTCCAGGTAGCGCGCGCGGTCGTCCGGATGGCGCCAGTCGTTCGGATGCAGGTTGATCTTGGCCAGGCCCACTTCATCCATGGTCGGCAGCACCGAGACGTAGGTAAAGCAGTGCTGCTGGAAGCCGAGCAGCACCACGCCGACCTGGCCCGCGCCATGGGTCTGTACCACGCCCGCCCGCCGCAGCGCGCGCTTGTGGAATGCAGCGTAGCGCGCCGCCACCAGCGGATGCGAGGCGACCACCATCGGATGGCCGGTGGTGCCGGTGGTCAGGAACTGCAGCAGCCGCCCGGCCTCCACGTGGTCGGGCACGAAGCGCGCGATATCGGCCGCGAAGTCGGCGCGCGAGACCGGCGCCAGGTCGTCCAGCCGGCGTGGCGGCGAACCGAGCGCGCGGTAGAACGGCACCGTGGCGAAGGCATCGGCCACGAACGGCATCACCCACCCTGGCAGCTGTCCCGGTGTCCAGCCCACGCCGGCATGCGCGATCTCGTCCTCGAAGGCGCGCGCCAGCGCGATTTCATGCGCCAGCAGCCGGTTGCCGCTGTGGTTGCGGTAGATCGGCGCATGCGGATGGTCGCGCATGAAGTCGAGCATGCGCGCGCCTGCCGCACTCAGAGTCGGAAAACGCGCGCGGTGCAGCGTGTCGTCGCTTGGGCAGGCCGCCATCAGTCGCGCGTCCACTTGTCCGCAGCTTCCTCGGCCGCCTTGCGCGCCAGCGCTTCGCGCACCTCGCGCGCGCGCTTTTCCGCCTCGCGGCTGGCAGCGAGCAGCTTGCGCCGCGCGGCGCCGCTGACTGACGCCAGACGGTCGCCGGCCTGCTCCGGCGTCTCGCCGGCCGGACGGTAGCCGAAGTGGGCGAGCACCACGCGCACCAGTTCCTCGCCCGGGCCGGCGTCGGTGACGAAGCGGTGCGCCGGCGTGCCTTCGGCGAGCGGCGCCGGTACGCTGTCGAACAGTGCGCACAGTTCGGCCTGGCCCAGGCCTTGGGCGATGAACCACTCATCCGCCACCAGCCAGGCGACGATCATTGCCAGCGCCAAGCGGTTGCGCGCCAGTCGTCCGTCGCTGCCCTGCAGCACATCCAGCCACGCCGCCCCGGCCGCGTGGCCGTGCAGCCGCAACACGTCGCCCACCAGCGCCGGCACCGAAACCGTGCCGACGCCGCCAATGCGTGGCTCGTCCAGGCATTCGGCCGGAGTGTCGAGCAGGCGGCGGGTGATTGCTTCCAGTGCGGGGCCGGTCTTGTTCACCGCGTCCCCTTCGCGCCGCCGGGAGCGTAGTGGCGCCGGCTGAAAGCCTGCGCGAAGGCCACCAGCCCGGGCATGTCGGGCACGGCCAGCACATCCCAGCCCTGCTCGTCCCAAGCGCGCCTCAAAGTCGCGGCAATCTGTCCAAGGTAGTCCTGCGCGTCCCCATCCCAGTCCGCCGGCAAGTTAAGCGCCATGGTGCCGCCGGCGGCGCCAGCCGCCAGGGCGCGCGCGGCGACGTCCCAGCCGCTGTTGCCGCGTTCATCCTTGTCGAACATGGTCGTGATGCCGTCGTCCGAGATCATCAGGATATGGGTCGAGCGCGCCCGTGGCCCTGCGGCGTAGGTCTCGCGCAGGCGATGGATCGGGAAGCAGGTGCCGCCACCGATATATCCGGTCAGCACCCGCATCACATCGTCGGCGTCGCGCGTGAAACCGGCGGTCGTCATGATATCGCCCTTGCCGCTCCACAGCGTCACCTGCACCGCCGCGCCGGCACGCAGCGCCGACAGCGCGACGATGGCGCCGGCCAGCGCCAGGTACGAGGTGCTGTGCTGCGGATTCGGCATCGAGCCGGAGCTGTCCACGTACAGGTCGAGGTCGACCGGGAGCGGCGCGCGTTCGTGGCCCTGTTCCTGACTGAAGACGCGGCGCACCAGGGTCAGGCCCGGGATCGGACGCGGGCTGACGGACACGCTGTGCAGCCAGTCGATCTCGTCGAGCGGGTCGCCCAGGCTCCATGGCTCGACGCCCTCGAACTCGGGCTCCGCCGCGCGCGGGTCGGGCCGCGTGGGGAACGGCACCAGGTGCGGCTGGGCGCGCTCGCGGTAGTAGCGCATCGCGATCTGGTGCGGGGTCAGCTTGACGCCGCCCGCTTTCAGGATTTCGCCGTATTCGTAGGGCTCGCGCGCCTGTCCCGCCGCACGATTGCCGGGCGCAGTCGGCGTGCGATCGGCATCCATGGCGCCGGTCACGCGTGGATCGTGCACCGGATGCAATGCGTCGTCCAGTTCGTCGTCTTCGAGTTCCTGCATGCCACTGGGCAGATAGTCCGACGCCGCGTCCTTGGTATCGTGCCACTGGCGCGCCTGCGCCAGGGCATCCTGCCGCTCTTTTTCCTGGTCCGCCACCAGGTAAGGCAACAGCAAGGCGGCAAAGCGCGCGGCGCCGATCATCGGTTCATTGGCGTAGACGCGCACCACCTGCGCGCCGAGCCAGGCGTCGCCGTCGAGTGCATCGTCGCACTGCCCGCCTCCCAGGCTGCCCTGATCGAGCTGCCACAGGTGCTCGTAGGTACGCAGGTAGAGTGTCCATACCCGGCTTGGCCGGGCCTTGCCCTCCTTATCGTCCTTGTCGTCCTTGTCATCGTGGTGCTGCGCCAGCACACGGTAGATCGCGTCCATGCGCAGCTTGCATTGACGCTGCAGGCGGTCGTTGATGCACAAGTCGGTGTACAGGTTGGCCACCATCGGCGCCGCGGCGGCCATCGTGCCCAGCACGCGGCGGATGCGCGCCAGCATGCGCAGGTGGTCGAGCGCACTGCCGGGAGCCTGCACGTGGTGGCCGATTTCATGGGCGAGGATTTCGACCGCATAGTCCTGCAGTCCGCAGGCGCCGATCGCCTGCAGGTCGACCACCACGCGCTGGTCGGCGAAGCGGATCATGGCGAAGCTGCCGGCCAGTCCCGCCTTTTTCGCTTCCCGCGTGGTGCTGCACAGCTCAGGCTCGTGCAGGCGCGTGTAATGGCTCCAGCAATCCAGTGCCGCCGGCCACGCCGCATGCCAACGCTCGCGCAGCGCGTCCACCTCATCATTGCGGGATGCGCGCCCGAACATCATTGGCGCGCCACCAGCACGATGGCATGGGTGTAGGGTGAAGTGATCGCGAGCGTGCTGGCGGTCATGCACAGCGCGAGGCGCTCGGCCGGAATGTCGAGCGTCACGGCTTGCGCTCCGACCATCAGTTGCCCGTCGCGCACCGCGTACGTCCCGGCGCCCGACGCCTCGGCTGCCGTATCGAAATGCCCAGCCTGGGCCGGCAGCAGCATGGCGCCGTGGGCGTCCGCATGCAGCCAGAATTCGGTTTCGCCGGAGCGGACCACGAAACAGGGGTTGTCACCGAGCGTCGCCCGGATCGAGGGCGGCGCGGCGAAGGCGCCGCCGAATCCCGCGAACGCGCCGATCGTGCGCACACTGGCCGCATCGGTATCGCCCGCCGCGCGCCACCACGGATCGCCCATCAAGGCCGCACGCACCTGTTGCCACGGCGTCCCGTCGGTCACACGCATTGCCGCCAGCGCCAGCGTTTCGGGCAGGTCGTCGGCGGCCGCGATCGCACCCAGGCGATAGTGCGCAGCGCCGGCACGCCACGCCAGTACCTGGCCCAGCGAGCGCAAATCTGCGACGCTCGCCACCTGGGATGCGAGCGCGCTCATCTCCTGCGACCAGCGCGCCGTACTCGCACCGGGCAATGCCGCCAGGTGCAGCGCCGCATTGCTCAACAGGCCGAGCACCTGCGCCGGGTCGCGCGCCACCAGCGCCGCGTAGCTTGGTGCAACCTCAGTCCAGGCCTGCGCCAGCGCCTCCGCCCGCACTCCGCCATCGATCGTGCGTTCGCCAACCAGGTCCAGGCCCATGCGCATGGCGGTCGATGCCACTTCGGATGCACGTTCCGGCGCCGCAGCAGCAACGCTGCGCACCACGGGATCGGCGAATTCGGTAAGGAAGCGGCCAAGGGCCTGCTGGTCGAACCCGGGATAGGTCCGCCGCGCCTGCGCCGCCGATGCATTGAATTCAGCACGGCGCGCAGACAGCACGGCGGCAAACGCTTCGCAAACCATGTCAGCGCGACCGCAGCCAGGCTAGGTAATTGGTGTAGCGCTGGTGCAGGTACTTCAGCTTGAGCAGGTCGTCGTACAGGTGGCCGTACAGCTTCTTGCCCTTGACCCGCTCCGCGACCAGCTTCTCGATACGCACGATCCGCGTGCGGGTTTCGCGTTCCGACAGGCCGTCCAACCCGCGCGCGAACTCCGCCGCCATCGCCCCCACCTCGTCGTCGCGCTCCAGATTCAGGCGCACGAATTCGTCGCTGGCCGCATCGAACAGGTGGCGCAGCCAGCTGATACGGTCGGTACGGTAGGCGGCATGTTCCGGCAGCGCAAAGAACGGCGCGTCGAGATCCGGCTGCAGCTTGTCGCGCAGGACGAACGGCAATATCTGGCGCACGTCGTCGAGTTCGACCTCGCCGTTGCCGCGGAACCAGGCCAGCGCCTTGGCGAACACCAGCAGCGTCGACAGGTTGCGCACCGAGAGCCCGTTGACGCTCTGGCAGCCCAGGTCCTTGAGCCGGTCGCGCCCGGTGTCGGCGGCGGTGACCTGGTTCCAGGCCACGCCCGACAGGCGCGCCGTATCCTTGTTCAGGTACTCGAACTGGCCGCCGGCGAGTTCGCACAGCTCGAACTGGCTGGCGAAGAATTCGACGCGCCGGCGCACCTGCTCGGGCACCGCGACCGCGCGAATGGCCGCGCCCATGCGGTCGACTTCTTCCTCGGTAAAGATCAGTTCCTGCGGCACGAGTTCTTCCGGACGGACGCCTTCTTCGATGCGCAGCAGCAGGTCGCCCAGGAAGCGCGAATTGAACGGCAAGGCCTGCACGATGACGTCGATGCGGTCGCGCAGGGCCTCGATCACCTGGTAGGTGCCGCCGCCCTGCTCGTCATTCGCGGTCAGGTACCAGGCTGACTCCGGGCACTCGAATACCTGGTCCAGCACCTCGGCATAGTTGTCGCCCATGACCGTCAGCAGCGCGCTCTGGGTGCGGGTCGGGATGCGGTTGTATTCGTCGATGATCTTGACCCGCATCGACAGCCAGGCGCGCCAGGCGATGCGGATCCCGTCCATGCTCTGGGCGCTGACCAGGTCGGCTGGCAGCGGATTGCCGAGCAGGTCGGCCACCGTCATCTGCGGGTGCCCGTGCTGCATGGCGCGCCGCACGTCGCGCACCGCGGCGCCGGACAACACGCCCATCAGGATCGCGCTGGCGGTCTTGCCGCGTCCCGGGCCGCCGATGAACAGGCACTTGCGGCGCGTGGCAAAGGTCAGCAGCGGCAGCAGGATGAAGCTCGAATAGCTCTGCGCCGACGGCAGCGTGAGCTGGCGCCTGGTGTCGCCCACCTGGTAGGTGCGCGGAGCACCGTCGTTGTATTCGATGTCGTAGTGCGGGCTGATGATCGCCTTGTTGACGATCCAAAAATACGCCTGGCGCAGCTTTTCGTCGAGGCCCGCGTCGACCGCGCCGGGTGCGGCGCCGTCCGGGAACGGGCCGTTGTACAGGTCGGCCACATCGAATTCGCGCGCGCTGTTGGCCGTATGCGGATTGGTCGGGGCGCGTGAAACCTTCTGGAAGAAGTCGAATTTCATGGGTGTCCAGGGCATGAGCGGGCAAGCGATACTCTACCGCCAAGCCACCGCACAGTAAATAGTGGCGGGTGACGGCTGGTGTCAGGTCGCCGGATCAGCAGGTCGACGCCATGCGTACTGCATCAAGTTGTTCGATAGAGACGGTTTTCTTCTTAAATCGAGGAATTATCATAAAATCTGCGCCACCCATATTGTTGAGCAACTAGCTCCATAGTACAACCGGTCAGTCACCTTCACGGCAGCGACGGCATGAACGCAAAAGCGGCAAGAAAATATCTGTTCGCAGCCCTGGTCTGCGCCGGCGCGGTGGCTGCCTATCGCACCTTCGGCTGGAGCGGCATGGAGCCGGTCAACAGCCTCGGGCTGGATTTGTCCAGTCCCGATGCGCTGGTCCTGAGCCACAGCATTTCCTCATTGCCGCGCGACCTCTTGAGCATCCCGCTCGCGCGCGACGTGCTGCGCGAAGACATCGTGTTCTATTACGAGCAGAACGAAGACCGCCTGGGCCTGAAAGGCGCGTTGCGCCGCATCGCCTACGAGCACGAGCTGACCTGGGGCGACGAACTGATTCGCATGGTCCTCGACCAGCCGGCCGAGATGGCGCTGTGGCGCGACGGCGACGGCACGCTCAAACACTTCGCGATCGCGGTCACACGCACGCGCCTGGCGCGCCTGCTCGAAGAGAGCGCCAAGGTTGCGCTCAAGGACACGCAGATGCGCCTGGCCGGCGAACTGCGGTTCGGCTCCAGCACGGCGCCGGTATATGCGCTCGACTACGTCCACGGCCGCACGCTGCTGTTCGTGGCGCATGGCGAGCGCATGGTGATCCTGTCGCATCCGGGCATGCTGTACGGCGGCGACAAGGACGACCGCCTGGACAAGCGCGCACGCGACGTGGTGGTCAAACTGCTGGCACCGGACGCACGCGCCAACGGCGTGCTGCGCGAGGGATTCCAGCTCGGCGCCGGCATTCCTGCCGGGCATAGCGTCGCGATTAAGGCCGACTTCCTGTCGTTCGGCTACCAGCCGTTCTTCGGCGCGCTGCAGGCATTGCGCTTCGATTTCAGCCGCAACGGATGGCAATCGCAGGTGCTGCTCGACGGCGCTGCGCTGAAGCAAGGCGGCTACGACAGCCGGCCCTTGTGGGACACGCTGCCGTATGGCGCCAGCGCCTGTTTCAGCGTGCCGGCAGACTGGGCCGCGATGCAGCCGGTGCTCGAGCGCCTGGGCGCCGACGCCGCGGTGGACACGCTGGCGTCGCAGTTCGCCGGCCCGGCCGCCGCCTGCTGGTATGGCGCTTCGCACCTGTACACGCCGGTGTTCGTGGCGCGCCGCGCGCCGGCCAATCCCAACGCCGCCGGCAACCGCGACGCCGCGCTGGCCGGCCTGTTTAACGCGATGGTCGGCCCGAGCGACAGCGCAGATGAAACGGCCGCCGGCAAACGCTGGCAGCGCGCCCGCTCCACGCCCGCCGGCGCGCTGACGCCGACGCTCGCCACCAGCGGAGACGCCGTGGTGTTCTCGGCCGATCCGGCACTGGTCGACAGCGTGCTGGCGGTACACCAGAAGCGGGCAGCTGCCGCGTCGGACCGGCTGCCGGCGCCGGCGCGCACGATCGGCATCGTCAATCCGGCCGCGCTGGCGCAGCTGATGCGCAAGGAAGCGTCCGACGTACTGCCATCGGGCAGCGAGCCGGTGCTGCGCGCCGCTTTCGACACTCATATGGCGCCGCGCCTCGACGCATTGGCGCGCTATCCGGCCTACCGCATGGTGCTCGGTCCCCTGCCCGCCTCCGGCAAGGCCTGGACCCGGCTCGAGTGGCAAGCGATCCGATGAGCGCGCGGCGCGACTGCGTGCGCCTGCTCGGCGCACTGGCCTGCGCCTGTGCGCTGGCACCGGCATCGGCCTTGACGCGGATTCCCGATACGCAGACGCGCCTGTCGCCGGCCCAGGGCCGCGCCTTCCGCGCCTGGATGGTGCGCATCGTGCGCGTGCAGGTCGAGCGCGGTCCGTCGCCGCGCTGGCAGCACCGCGACTGCGCCGGGCTGGTGCGCTTCGCGGTCACCGAAGCATTGACCCCGCACGACGCGCGCTGGCTGCGTGCCAACGGCATCGCCACCAACCGCCAGCTGCCGCCGGAACTCGACCTGACGCCGGAACAGGCCAGGCTGCGCAACCGCTGGCTGCAGACCGGCGGCACGGTCGGCCACTTCGTCACCGCGCTGGCGCTGGTGCAGCACAACAGCCGGCAGGTCGGCCGCGACGTCAACGCCGCCCAGCCGGGCGACCTGCTGTTCTACGACCACGGCGACGCCCAGCACCTGATGGTGTGGATGGGCGCGCACATCGCTTACCACACCGGAACCGTCACGCCGGCCGACAACGGCCTGCGCAGCGTCGGCGTCCGGCAACTCATGAACTGGAAGGACACACGGTGGCATCCCTCGGCCGACAACCCGAACTTCGCCGGAGTTTACCGGCTTGCTTTCCTGGCCTAGCGCAGCTGCTGTGCGCCGTGCTGCTGTTCGCCCTGGCGCTGCCAGGTGGCGCCGACACGCGCGAGCGGCCGCCCAGCAACTACCAGCCATTCAAGGGCGCGCCGTTCTTTCTGCTGTCGGATGCCAGCTACGGCAGCGCCGATATGGCGAAGGTGCGCCTGGAAGTGCCCGAGCGCGACGCCGCGCGGGCCAGCCTGGAACAGTATTCGGGCGCCGACATCGTGGTCTACCGGGTACCGCAGCCGCTCGAATTCCTCAAGAAGCAGCGCAACCTGCACCGCATCGAGGTGACCGGCAACTACCGCGGCGAAGGCCTGGCCAATACCCTCCGCCACTTGTGGGACACCTGGTGGAAGGAGTCGCGCCTGGTGTGGCGCAAGCTGTTCTCGGCGCCAGCGCGGCGCGCCGTGACCGAGGCGCAGCCGGGCCTGGCCACCAATGACGCGATCCATCGGCCCACCGTCTACGCCAACCATCCGCAGTACAAGCCGCTGCAGGGCTTCGAGATGGTCGACAGCTTCCGCTATCCGATCTGGCATGCCAGGTCGATTGAACCGCCGCCGGGCGTCAAGCTGGAAGGCTCGAGCAGCGAATTCATCGAGTCCGGCGGAGGCGGCAACCTGATGATCCCGATCGGCAAGCGCAAACCCGGGCTGTACCTGATCGAAGCGATGATCGGCGAGCACCGCGCCACCACGCTGGTGTTCGTGTCGGACACGGTGGCGGTGACCAAGATCTCGTCGGGCCAGCTGCTGGCCTGGACCGCGCGGCGCGACAACGGCGCCGCGGTACCGGGAACGCTGGTCGCCTGGAGCGACGGCGCCGGCATTCTGCAATCCGGCCGCACCGGCAGCGATGGTGTCGCCGTGCTCGAACGCGCCAGCCCGGAACACACCTATGTGCTGGGCGAAGACGCGAGCGGCGGCGTGTTCGTGTCCGAAAATTTTTATTACGACAGCGAGATCTACAACACCAAGATCTATGCCGTCACCGATCGCCCGCTGTACCGCCCCGGCGATGAGGTCAACATCAAGATTCTGGCGCGCCATTTCGTGTCCGCGCGGGTCTCGCAACCGGCGCTGGCCGGGCCGGTCGGGCTGACCCTGATCGACCCGAACGGCACGCCGGTGCTGACGCAAGCGCTGCAGCTGTCGTCCGAGACCGGCGCCGAGACGCGCCTGCGCCTGCCCGAGGCGGCCAGCGCCGGCGGCTACGAACTGCGCCTGCGCTACCAGGACGACACCTATGGCGCGGCGTTTCGCGTCGCCGAGTACATCAAGCCGCACTTCGAGATCGACGTGCGCCCTGCCCGCGCCGACTTCAAGACCGGCGACGTCGTCACCGGCAGCATCGCGCTGCGCTACCCGGACGGCAAGCCGGTCAAGCGCGCCCAGGTCTCGCTCAGCCTGCGCAGCCAGAAGAACACCATGGTCGAGGGCGAGCTGCGCTACAGCGGCATGTTCCCGATCGAGCTCAAGACCCAGGAGCTGCGCAGCGACGACCAGGGCAATGTGCACTTCACGCTGCCGGCGGCGAGCGACCCGTCGCGCTACATCCTCACCGTGCTGGCCACCGACGGCGCGGCCTACCGTGTCAAGACCACACGCGAGCTGCTGGTGGAACGCGCTGTGACCAGCTTCCAGCTCAAGGCCAAGCGCAACTTCTCCGAACCAGGCCAGCGCGTGCGCTTCGACCTGGCGGCCCAGGGTCCGGTCACGCAGCGGCCGGAGCGCTGGGAGCTGATGCGCCTGGAAACCCAGACCAAGACCTCCGGGGCATTCGATCCGGCGGCCACCCACTGGGAGCTGGACTTCCCCGGTGCCGGCTCGTATCAACTGAGCCTGCGCGACGCGCGCGGCAACCTGCTGGCGGCTGCCAGCCACTGGGTGGCGGGCGACGGCGTGCAGGCGGCGCCGGGCAGCATCGAGATCGTGCTCGACCGCGCGCGCTACGCGCCCGGCGAGATCGCCGAAGCGCTGGTGACCTTCTCGGAGCCGGTGGAGCAGGCATTGCTGACCCTCGAACGCGACAAGGTCGAGCAGCATGGCCTGGCCGCCGGCGACGCGCCCTGGTACCAGGCGCGCCGCATCGCGCCGCGCCAGTGGCGCGTGCGCATGCCGGTGCGCGCCGAGCACGGGCCGAACATGACGTTCTCGGTGGCCTACGTGCGCAAGGGCGAATTCGTGTTCGAGAACGCCGGCATCGAAGTCGTCACACCGCGTATCGCGCTGCAGTTCAGCAGCGACAAGCCGGTGTACCAGCCGGGCGAGACGGTGACGCTCGACGTGCTGGCGCAACTGGAGGGTAAACCAGTGGAGACCCAGCTGACGCTGGGCGTGGTCGACGAGATGATCTACGTGCTGCAGCCCGAGATCGCGCCCGACATCGGCGACTTCTTCCATCACCTGCGCCGCAACAACGTGCGCACCACCGCCAGCCTGGCCTTCATCAGCTATGACATGGCGCAGGGGCGCGGCGGCGAAGCGCCGGCGCGCCACAACTACAACGAGCGCGGCGTCAAGGTGCTGGAACGCCCGCGCCGCGCCGAGATCGATACCGCGTTCTGGGCGCCGACGCTCAGGACCGACGCCAGCGGCCGCGCGCGCGTGACGTTCGTGATGCCCGACGCTCTCACCCGCTGGCGCATCACCGGGCGCGCCATGGACGCCCAGGGTCGCGTCGGCCAGCGCACCGCCTACGTGCGCTCGGACAAGGCCTTTTATACCAAGTGGACCGCGCCCGACTGGATGCGCGCCGGCGACGCACCGCGCGCCTCGATCGCGGTGTTCAACCAGACCGGAAGCGAACAGCCACTGGAGGTCACGCTGGCGGCAGGCGCGCAGCGCAGCAAGAAAACGCTGCAGGCGCGGCCCGGGGTCAACTATGCCGAATTCGCGTTGTCGGCCGGCGCCGCTCCGCTGCGGCTCGAAATCCGCCACAAAGGCCAACTGGTCGATGCCCTCGACGCTCCGATGCAGACCTTGCCGGTCGCCTGGAGCGGCCTGCGGACGCAGACGGTGGCACTGAATGGTCTCGACACGGCGCTGGCGCTGCCGCCCGACGCGCGCAACATCAGGCTGACATTCACCTCCGGCGCCGCCAGTCATTTCGCCCGCATTGCGGATGACCTGATCGCCTATCCCTATGGTTGCGTGGAGCAGACCGCGAGCCGCCTGATTCCGCTGACGATGGCGCTGCAGGGCGTCGGCGCCGCCCCCGGCGTGCGCGATCGGCTGCTGGCCACGCTGCAGTCGCAGCGCCTGCGCCTGGTGTCGATGGCCGGACCGCAGGCGGTGTTCGGATGGTGGGGCAACGGCAGCCGCAACGATCCGCTGATGACGGCCTACGCCTATTACGCCGACTGGCTGGCGGCGCGCACGCTCGGCATTGAGCTGCCGCCCGAGCACTGGAACAATGTGACGCGGGTGTACCAGGAACACGGCCTGGGTGCGCCCGTACTCGAACGCGCGCTGGTGCTGTGGCTGGCGCGCGAGATGGACCTGCCGACCCGCACGCTGGCCGCCGGCCTGGTAGAAAACTACGCCGGCGCCAAGCTGGCGGCGCTACCCAAGCGCGCCGCGCACGATTCGCTGGTGCTGGGCGCCACGCCGGATTCCGGCACGGATGCGATGGGACTCGGCCTGCTGGCGGTGGTCGCCGCCGACAACAGCGTCGAACTGCCGCCCTCGCTGCAGGAGCAGGTCGACGCCGCCTGGAAAGCGCTGCAGGGAATGCGCGCTCCTGCCGCGCGCGCCTTGCTGATGCTGGGCGGCCAGCAGCCGGCCGGCGGCGCCGACGCGCTGCTGCAGGACGCCAGCGCCGACCTGCCGACGATCGACCGAGCGTTGACCCTGATCTGGGTCCAGAAAAAACTCGGCGGCGCGCCGGCGGCGCAGCGGCCCGACCTGGCACCGGCCGGCGCCTGGCGGGGGGATGATGGCCGTTCCGGCATGCCGGTCTGGCACTGGACCGACCCGAAGGCGCTGCCGGCACGCCTCCAACTGACGCAGGCCGCGCCTGCCGGTACGGTCGCCATGCTGCAGTTCGACAGCCGGGCGCCGCAAACCGGCGACCTGCCGGTGCAGGTGCAGCGCCGCATCCTGCGCCTGAAAGCCTCCGGCAGCGGCTACAGCCTGCAGCCATTGAAAGGCAATGAAGCGCTGCGCACCGATGAACTCTACCTGGACGAGGTCACCTTGAAGCCGGCAGCCGGCACGCGTGCTCGTTTCGGTCTGGTCGAAGTGGCGCTGCCGCCGGGCGCCTCGGTCGAAGCCACCACCTGGGGCATCGACCTGAAACACGACGGCAAGAGCACCCCGCTCGAACGCGCGCGCCACGTGGAACGGCGCGACGGCTACGCGGTGCCGGTCGATGTGCTGGAAGGCGAGATCAAGGTGCGCCACCTGCTGCGCTTCGCCCAGAAGGGCCGCTACCGGGTGCCGCCGGCGCGCTTCCATCGCATGTATCAGCCTGACCGGATCGCCACCGAGCAACCGCAGCGGGCCATCGCCACGCTGCAGGTGGAATGATGCGCCTCGCGCTCCTGTTTGCTGCGCTGCTGGCCGGCACCAATCATGGCGGCGCGGCGACCCTCGATGTCGCCTGGCTGGACGGCGGCAACGTACGCAGCGTCCAGCTGCAGCAGGAGACTGTGGCCGGCGGACCGGCCGTGCGCGCCGACACGCAGGTTCCGCTGGGCAGCCTGTGGAAGCTGTTCGTCTACGTGTACGCATCCGATACCGGCGTCGCCATGCCGGATTACCACTGCACCGGCCGGGTGCCGGACGAAGCGTACTGCTGCGACCCGGGCCAGCGCATCGACGCCGACGCCGCCCTGGCGCAATCGTGCGGTCTGCTGTTCCAGCCGGCGCGCCTGATGCTGGCGCGCGGCGCATGGCAAGCGTACTGGCGCCGCCTGCTTGGTGGCGAGTTGCACGGCGAGCTGGCATGGCTGTCCGCACCCGAGCGGCTGGTGCCCGGCCAGCAGGTGCGGCTGGGCACTCTGCTGCGCGTGCTGGGCAGGATACCGCCGGCCAGCCGCGAACATGCTGAAGCCGCCCTGCTGCGCACCGTGCTCGATACACGCGGCGCCGGCAGCGTGCGCTGGTTCGGCAACCGGTTGCGAGTGAAAACCTTCACTTGGCACCGCGCCGATCGTCCGCAGCAGCGCCTGGGCGGCGCAGCCGGCTGGCTGGCCGACGGCACGCCGGTCTGGTTCGGCGGCGACGATTCGAGCAGCGGCATTTTCAAACGCTGGGCGCCGCAGCTGGCCGCCAGCCTGCCGCCGGCGCGCGGCGCTGGCAGTGATCCCGATGCCGGTTGCGTGGTGGTGGATTTCTTCACCCGCTATCCGATCGCGCGCGTCGACGGGCCGGATGGCCCCGCCCGTAGCGGCACGCTGCGAGGCCGTCATGTGGTGCGCTTCGAGAACGGCCAGCGCCTGGCCTTCTTCGGCAGCGGCGACATGACGCTGCTGCGCGACGCCGGCGGACGGCTGCGTATTCAGGGCCGCTTCGGCGTGAATGAATACGTGGCGCGGGTGCTGGACCGCGAGGCCGATGCCACCCAGCAGGAGGCAGCCAGGGCGCTGGCGATCGCGGCGCGCACCTACCTCCAGCAGAATGCGCGGCCGGTAGCAGCCTGCCAGCAGATCGCCGACAGCAGCGCCACCCAGCGTGTCAGCCCGAATCCGGCATCGAGCGCCGCGCTGGCGGTGGCACGCTGGACCGATGCGCTGGTGATCGAAGGCGCGCAGGTGCGCTACCACCGCGACCAGCCGGGCCCCGACGTGCTGGCCTGGACCGAGGCACGCGCACAGGCGCGCAGCGGCCTGGTGTTCGACGCCATCCTGGCCCACGCCTACCCGCGCGGCAGCTTGACCATTCTCGGCGCAGGCGGCCAGCGCTGCAGCCGCCTGCACGACAACGAAGCCTGGCTGGCGCGCATGCTGCCGCGCTGGGAGCGCGTCCTGCTGCGCGAACCGGGCTACGAACGGCCGGCGCAACTGCCCAGCGTGTGCGCGCTCGGCAGCGGCGCGCCCTACTCGGAACAATCGCGCGGGCGAGTGTTCATGCGGCCGCTGGCGACGCGCGAAGACCGCATCACGCTGGCCCACGAATACATCCATATCGCCCTGCGGCGCCATCCGCGTGGTCAGGACGAAGCCTACGTCGAGAGCCTGGCGCGCCGGATTGCCGACCAGGGCGCGGGGAGTCTGTGATGCGGCGCGCGTCCATCATTACATCGATGCTCCTGCTCTGCGCGGCGTCGGCATACGCACAGGATGCGACGCTCGACACGCCGGTCGGCGGCTGGAAGCGCGCTGGGCTGGTGGACAAATCCGACGAGCTGGCGGTGAACTATCCGTATTCGCTGGTCGACCGCGGCGCGCAGAAATCGCGCACCATGATTCGCGGCCGGCTCAAGAGCGCCAGCACGCAGCGCCCGTTCCACACCTTGGTCGTCAACGGCAATCCGACGCCGCTGTACACCGACGACGAGGGCCGCTTCGCGCGCGCCTACAGTTTCGGCAGCGGTTCGAACAGTGTCGAAGTGCGCACGCCCGACGGCAAGGCGGCGCGCCGGGTGCAGTTCTACGAGGCCGACCGCACGCGCCCGCAGCCGACCCTGCGCGTGATCGCGGCATGGGACGACAACCAGGCCGAGATCGACCTGCACATCGTGACGCCCGACGGCGGCCACGCGTTCTGGCAGCAGCCGTTCCTGGCCAATGGCGGCGGGCTCGATGCCGACAGCGTCGATGGACCCGGTCCCGAGATGTTCACGATGACCTCGCAGCTGCGCGGCACCTACCAGGTATGGATCAACTATTGGGGGAATTTTGGCAACGACGGCTACCACTTCGACGAATCGACGCGCCAGCGCCCGGTCATTACGAGCCGCATCACCCTGGTCTTCAACGAGAACACGCCGCGCGAGCGGCGCGAAGACCTGGTGGTGCCGCTGCGTAGCATCGGCCAGCTCACGCTGGTCAAATCGTTCGTGTACTGATGCCATGAAATTCGCAGCGCTACCTCTCTGGATTGCCGCCTGCGCACTGGCCGGCACCGCACAGGCGCAAGTCAGGATCGACGCGCCAAAAGGCGGCTGGCGCTCGTCCGCGGGCGAACAGGCGACGTACACCCAGCCGGTCGATTACCCCGCCTCGTCGGTCAGCCTGCCGCCGGGCCAGAGCGAAGGCGCGCAGATCCGCGGCCGCATCGCGGGCGCACCGAAGGGCCGCCCGGCGACGCTGATCGTCAACGGCGCGGCGATGCCGCTCGAGCTGCAGGAGGATGGATCGTTCGGCCGCCCCTATGGCTTCGGCAGCGGCGCCAACAACGTCGAGGTGCGCTCGCCTGACGGCCGGTCTGTCGCCCGCAGCCAGTTCTACGACAGCTACAAGGGCAAGACCCAGGCCAGGCTGCGGCTGGTGCTGTCATGGGACACCCCGGGCACCGACCTCGATCTGCACGTCATTGGACCGGACGGCGCGCACGCCTGGTATGGCGACCGCGTGATGCCCAACGGTGGCGCCCTCGACGTCGACGTCACCACCGGCTATGGTCCGGAGATTTTCTCCAGCGCCGCCCCGGCGCCCGGGAACTATCACGTGTACGTCAACTATTTCGGCAGCGGAGAAGACCAGTCGATCCTCACGGTGGCGCAGGTCACCATCATCGCGCATGAAAATACGTCACGCGAAAAGAAGCAGACTTTCCGGGTGCCGATGCGCGCGGCCGGCGAGCTTACGCTGATCAAGAGTTTCGTGTTCCGCTGACGCTGGACGCTTGCCGGCATCGCGCTATTCCGGCCGGAGTCCGTAGCGTCACATCGCCAGGGCGTCTCGATCGCTTCATGTTGGTTAGTTGCTTTTCGCGCATGCCGCGCTGGTGGGCGGCAGTGCACCAGCACCGTTGGCCCACCTGACTGGGCGCTGCGCGCCATCCGTTCAGCGCGATTCGACGCTGGCTACCGCCCCGCGCCGGCCGTTGCGGTCGAACGCCGCAACGCGGATGGTGCCGCGCTCCAGGATCGGCCCACTCACCTGCCGGCTGGCCGCAGTCGGCTCGCTGCCGTCGGATGTATAGCGCAGCATCATCCCCGGCAGCACGTGGTTGGCCAGCACCTTGCCGTCGTCGATCACCAGCCCTGGCGGCGCGATGCGGTAGGCGACCTTCGAGCCGTCCAGGTCGAGGCGCGGCAGCACGCGCTGGCCCAGGGCGTTGACGAAGCCCGACCACGCCGTGCGGTGCAGCGCCGCGGACTTGGCGCTGTCCTCCGCGGTGGCCCAGACCGGATCCGCGGCCCAGGCGCGTTCGGCCAGCGCCACCAGGCGCGGCATCACCAGGTAGTCCAGGCGCGCCGGGTCGCGCGCGGTTTCCGCGAACAGGTTGGCCTGGATGCCGCGTACGCGGCGCTTGCCGTAGTCGGTGATGCGGTCCTTGCCGACGCGCGCCGCCGGCGGATCGTCGCGCATCAGGTCGAACGGGACGAAGTCGTACACCGTGTCCAGGCCGACGTAGGCGCCCCAGTTGACGCCGTGCTCCTCGGGATTGGCGTTGCGCGCCATGTCGAAGTACATGCGGGTGACCGGCGTCAGCACGATGTCGTAGCCGCCGTTGGCCAGGCGGTAGGCCAGGTCTTCGGCGCCGACCGTGTTGTTCCAGACGTAGGCGGTGAAGCCGCTGCGGGTGAAGCGCGGGTTCGGAATCAGCTTCGACGCGCCGTCGAGCGTGGTCTTGCGCGCCGCCAGCTCTTCCCAGCCGGCGGTGGCCAGGCCGTGCTTGCGCACGATGGCGTCGACCCGTTCGTAGAAATAATCCCACAGGTCGGCGCTGGTTTCCAGGCCGTGCTTGCGCATCATCGCATGGCTGGCGGGCGACTTTTCCCAGGCGCCGTTGGCCAGTTCGTCGCCGCCCATGTGGATGGTCTTCAAAGGCACGCCCGCTTCGCGGTGCAGCGCGGCGATCTCTTTCACCACGTGGTCGATGAAGGTGTAGCTCGATTCCAGGCCCGGGTTGATCACGTTGTCGTTGAACAGCTGGGCCGACACGTACACCGACTTGTCGTCGAAGTCGTTCAGCAGGTAGCGTGCGGCGTCGCGGCTGCCGGCTGCTTTCAGGCGGTGGTAGCGCGACTCCATCGCCTGCACCGCGGCGCGCGCATGGCCCGGCATCTCGATTTCGGGGATCACCTCGATGTGGCGCGCCTGCGCGTAGCGCACGATGTCCATGTAGTCGGCGCGCGTGTAGTGGCCGGTGCCGCTGGCGTCCTTCGGGTCGGGACCGGAACCGTAGGCCGGATCGAGGCGCACGCCCGGTTTGGCGCTATGGCCGCGCACGGCGCCGACCGTGGTCAATTCCGGCAGGCCGGCGATCTCGAGGCGCCAGCCTTCGTCGTCGGTGAGGTGGAAGTGGAACTTGTTCAGCTTGAAGCGCGCCATCAGGTCGAGCCACTTGAACACGGTTTCCTTGGTGTGGAAGTTGCGCGCCACGTCGAGCATGAAGCCGCGGTAACCGAAGCGCGGCGCGTCGACGATCGTCAGCTCGGGCAGGTCGAGCGTCGTCGCGCCCGGCAGCGGCAGCAGGTCGCGCAGCGTCTGCAGGCCGTGGGCCACGCCGGCGGCGCTGTTGCCGACGATGTCGATGCCGCCGGCGGCACTGATCGCCAGGCGGTAGGCTTCAGGCGAGGTTTGCCCTTCGACCTTGCCGACAGAAAGGCGCAGCGCCGGGCCGCCGCTGGCGGCCAGCGTGGCCGGGAACAGCGAGCGCGCCAGCGCCGTTTCATTGGCCAGCGCCGACGATGCCGTGATGGCCGGACGTCCGCTCAGCGCCAGTCGCCCGGCGCCGGGCGTCAGCTGCAATGGCGTCGGCAGCACCGGCGGCAGGCTGGCTGCCGGCAGCAGGTCGGCGCGCGCGTTGCGCCAGTAGGTGTCCTCGGCCGTCACCGCCGAATGCCGGCTGCCGACCTTGCGCTGGGCCGGTTCGGTCAGCGTCGTAACCGTGTACGGCAGCGCCACCGCGACGTCCGGCGCGGCGTCGTACACCAGGTAGGGACCGGTCGGGGAACGCGACGGCATGAACACCGAGTCGACATGGCGGTAGGCGAATTCCACCGTCTGGCCGGGCGCCAGGCCCTTGAAATCGGGACCGGGACGCAGGCGGAACAGGCCGCCCGCAACCTGCTCCAGCACCAGGCCGGCCGACTGGGCGCCGTTCGGCATGCGGTCGATGCCGGTGAAGTACAGCGTCCAGCCGCTAGCAGGCAATGCCTGCGTGTCGCCATTGGTCAGCACGAAGCGCGCCGGGCTGCCGCCCTGCGGCAGTTGCTCGGTCGCCGGCTTGCGTTGCATTTCCCAGCGCAGCTGCAGGCGCGCCGCGTTGGCGACGCCCGACACTGAAGCGGCTTGCGCGGTCTGTTGCGCCAGTGCGGCCGGCGCTGCCGATGCCGCCGATGCCGCCGATGCTGCCATCATCAGCGCTGCCAGCAAGGTCGACGCCATCGCGGCGCCACCGGTCATCATTTTCTTGCCCAAATCATTCTCCCTTATCTACTCTCGCGATCCCGGCTGCCGCGTCATGCGTGCAGCGCTCGAACCTTACTTGGCCGGCCTGGCGCGTGCGAACAGGCGCTCGATCTCTTCCAGCGACTTGCCCTTGGTTTCGGGCAGGAAGAAGGTCGCCGTGATGAAGTACACCGCAGTGCAGCCGGCCCAGAACAGGAACATCATGTGGAAGCCGAAGTTGCCCACGATCGGCAGGAAGGCGCCGGCGATCAGGGTGCCGGTGCCCTGATTGATCAGCAGCGCCACGCCCATGCCCACCGAGCGAATGCGGGTCGGCATCAGTTCGGACAGCGCCAGCCACACGCACACGCCCGGGCCGACCGAATAGGCGGCGATGAAGGCGGCGATGCACAGCGCCGCCAGCAGGCCGCTGTCCTTGTCGGGAATCGGTCCCACGCTGGCGCGCACGATCTCGAGCGGCGCCGGGTTGGCAAGCTCGCCGGCGCTGATGGCGATGCGCTGCGCCAGGTACACCTTGCGCGCCGCGTCGAGCGTCTCGCGCGCCTGCGGCGCCAGGGTGGCGATCATCTGCTGCGCGGCCTCGGCGCCGGCGGCATCGGCCCGCCCGCTCCAGGACGCACGCGCGGCGTCGAGCAGCGCGCGCTGGTCTTCAGGCAGCGTCTTGACCAGCGCCTGTTCGCGCGCCAGCACCGCCTGCGCTTCCGGTGTCGGGGTGTAGGCCTCGGCCACCTGCTGCTTGTCGCCGTACTGGTACAGCACCGTCAGCTGCATCGGCCCGTCAACATTGGCACCGAAGCGCGCGTCGAGCAGATTCAGGTCGAGCGCGTTGTCGCGCACCAGCGCCGCCACCTCGGTGCGCACGTCGACGCGCTGCGACTCGAAGCGGTGGAACAGCAGCGCCAGCAGGCACAGCGACACCATGATGCCGGCGGTGCCGATCTTCAGCAGGAACACCCTTCCCTTGCGCTCGACCAGCATGATCGCGAACACCGTCATCACCATGTTCAGGATCTTGATCGCGGTGCCGTAGCCGGCCGCGTTCACCGGATCGAGGCCGGCGTGCTGCAGGATGGTCGACATGAACTGCAGGATCGAATTGATGCCGGTGGCCTGGTTGCAGCCCAGGATCACGCAGGCCAGCACGAACGGCACCACGTAGCGGCGCTCGGTCAGCATCTCGCCCAGCGCGGCGGCGCGTCCGAGCTTGGGACGCGCGCGTTCCTCGGCCAGTGAAGCGCCGATTTCGGCGACTTCCGCCTCGCACTGCGCGGCCGGGCGCAGGCGCGCCAGCACGCCGGCGGCGTCCTGGGCGCGGCCGCGCCGCATCAGCCAGCGCGGCGACTCGGTCACGAACAGGCAGCCGAGCAGGAACAGCGCGCCCGGATACAGCACCGCCAGGAACATGCTGCGCCAGGCCTGGTCGGCGGCGCGCGTGACGGCGGCGAGGTCGCTGCCGGCGGCCTGGATCGCCAGCTCGGCGTTGCTCAGGTAGTGGTGGCCGATGAAGGCGGCGATCACGATGCCGGCGGTGAGCGCGAACTGGAACAGTGCCAGCCCGCGTCCGCGCTGGCTGGCCGGCAGGCATTCGGCCAGGTACAGCGGCACCACCACCGCGATCACGCCGCCGCTCAGGCCCTGCAGCAGGCGCCCCAGCATCAGCGGCACGAACGATTGCGACAGGTAGATCACGGTGACGCTGCCGACGAACAGCAAGGCGCTGATCACCATCATCGGACGCCGTCCGAGCCAGTCGGCCAGCATGCCGGCCATCACCGAGCCCAGGATCGAACCGGCCAGCACCGCCGCCACCACCAGCGACAGCTGGCCTTCGGTCAGGCTGGTGGCCCGGTGCAGATACGGCAAGGCGGGATCGATGATGCCGATGTCGATCCCGTACAGGAGGCCGCCCAGGCCGCAGATCGCGGTCAGGAACAGCAGGTGCATGCGTTGCTTGTGATGTGTCGTCATTGCTTGCCTTGAAAGCGCTGATCGGACCGCGGGCCTGCAGACCGGCGGCGGATGGGTCGGCGGGTAATTTAACAGATGTGTTACCGGCCTGGTTGCCGAAAAATTACTAAACAGTTATGTACGGCCACTAAACAGCAGCGCAGCGAAATTCATGGCCGCACAACGGCGTGCGAGCGCTGCAAAAATCCGATATGGATGCGCGTTATCGGTCGTTCAGTTTCGTGGCGAACGCGGTTAAGGTAAGTTTTTATCCCGTGAATCCGACCGCCATGACCGACACCCTCACGCCCAGCCGCCCGCAGGCATCCTGTCGCAGCCCGGCCAGCGCACCCGTTCTGCCCATCTATCTCGACTACGCCGCCACCACGCCGGTCGACCCGCGCGTGGCGCAGGCAATGCTGGAGTTCATGACCGAGAAGTTCGGCAATCCGGCCAGCACCTCGCACGCCTTTGGCCAGGACGCGGCCTTCGCCGTGGCGCGGGCGCGCAAGCAGGTCGCGACCCTGATCGGCGCCGCCGCCGGTGACATCGTCTGGACCTCGGGCGCCACCGAATCGAACAACCTGGCGCTGAAAGGCGTGGCCCACGCCAACCGCGCGCGTGGCCGCCACCTGGTCACGATGACGACCGAGCACAAGGCGGTGCTGGACACCATGCGCCGGCTGGAGCGCGAAGGCTTCGAGGTGACCTATCTGGCGCCGCAAGCCAATGGCCTGCTCGACCCGGCCGCGTTCGAAGCCGCGCTGCGGCCGGATACCATCCTGGCTTCGGTCATGATGGTCAATAACGAGATCGGCGTGATCCAGCCGATCCAGGCATTGGGCGCGATCTGCCGCGCACGCGGTGTGCTGCTGCACGTCGATGCGGCGCAGGCGGCCGGCAAGCTTGCGATCGACGTGCAAGGGCTGCAGGTCGACCTGATGTCGCTCAGCGCGCACAAGCTGTATGGCCCCAAGGGGATCGGCGCGCTCTACGTGCGCGGCGACCGTGAGATCGCGCTGGAAGCGCAGATGGATGGCGGCGGGCACGAAAAAGGACTGCGCTCCGGCACGCTGGCCAGTCACCAGATCGTCGGCATGGGCGAAGCCTGCGAGCTGGCGCGCCTCGACCTTGTGCAGGAAACGGCGCGCATCAAGCTATTGCAGCAGCGCCTGCGCGCCGGCCTGGCCGCCCTGCCCGGGGTGCGCTTCAACGGCGACCTGGAGCAGCGCATCGCCCACAACCTGAATGTCAGCTTCGCGCACCCCGCCGCGGATGCGCTGGCCGACCGCCTGCCCGACATCGCGGTGTCGGCCGGCTCGGCCTGCAATTCCGCCAGCAGCGCGCCGTCGTACGTGCTGCGCGCGCTCGGACTGAGCGACGCGCTGGCGCGCAGTGCGCTGAGGATCACGCTCGGCCGCTACACGTCCGCTGCCGACATCGACTACCTGCTGCAGCAGCTGCGCCTGGCCCTGACATAGCGCCGTCAGGCGGTCGATTGCGGCTGGAAGGCTTGCGCGAACGAGTCCAGGTATTGCCGGATGGGCGGCATCTCCAGCGCATACATCCTGGCCAGCAGCGCCCTGCCTTCGTCGATCCGGCCCAGAACCTGGTAGGCGCGCAGCAGGTTCAGGCCGGTCATCGGATCGTGCGTGCGCTCGTCATAGGCGGGAGCGACCAGCTCCACGATCAACGCAACCTGTCCCGCGTTACCGAGGGCGCCCGAGATCATCATCAGGGCGCGGCGGTCGAAAGTACCCATGGCCAGCACCTCGGCGTACAGCGCCCGCGCGGCGTCGACGTCCTCCTGCCCTAGACAATGCTGCGCCAGCCACAATTGCGCGCGCCAGCTCCCGGGCAGCGCGGCCACGGTGCGCAGCGCCTCGACATACGCCTCTTCGCCATGCCGTTCGCGCTGGATGGTGGCCCACCACATCATGCCGTTCTCCTGGTTCGGATCGGCCTGCACGGCGCGCCACAGGGTCTGGTCGGCCAGCGCCGCGTCGCCGCGTGCGTCGAACACCTTGGCCAGGTTGGTCAGCAGCGTGCCGGTTTCGCCCACCTTCGCCATCCCGGCGCGCAGCGTCGCTTCGGCCAGGTCGAGCTGCCCGTTGTTCATCTGGACGATGCCGAGTGTGACGTGGCTGCGCTCGGGCATGTGGTCGATCTCGTGCAGGCGCGCCGCGGCCGGGGCCACGTCGGCGGCCAGTCCGTCGTTGACGCCGCTGATGATCAGGTTGTAGAGGGCGTCGGCGTTGTCCCACTCGCTCTCCAGCTGCGGCAGGAAGACCTTGTCGCGCCAGTCGGCGAGCGTGATCTGCAGCTCGTGGCCCTCGGCGTCGTAGACGGTGACCAGCTGTTCGTCAGGCGGGGGCGCCGTCCCGGCACCCTCCATAGGAGCATCGGGCTCACGCTCGGACTGTTTGCCGCGCAGGGCAGCGAAAAGACGTTTCAACATGGACGATAGTAACCATGATTCAAAAACAGCATTGAACCATAGTTCGCTCTGCCGCACGCGGGCGGCACAACGATTTTTCGCCGCCGCTCGCGTCAGCCCGCGTCCTGGCCGTGCGGCGCGGCGCGGACTGCCTTGCGGTGGCGCCACCAGCGCAGGCAGCGCCGCAGCGCCCAGACCGCGAACGCGATCATGAACAGCCATGGCAACAGGTAAGGCAACGCCGTGATGGCATAGGCGATCCCTTCGGCCAGGTTACCGCCGAAGCTGCGCAGCGCGCGCCCGATCGGGGTCCAGAACGGCCGGTGCGCCTCCGTGTCGATCGCCACGTTCAGGATTTCGGTCTCGACCCGCTGCGCCAGTTCGGCGCGCTTGCCGGCCGCCGCTTCCAGGGTGGCCTGGACCTCGGCCAGTTCGTGGTTCACCTTGATCAGCGCATCGATGTCGCTGCCGGCGCGCCCACGCATGTCCTCGAGCCGGGCGCGGTAGTCTTCCAGCATGGCCAACTGGCGCGCGCTGTCCGCGATCGGTCCCGACAAGTCCTCGGCGCTGGTGGACTGGTGCGCCAGCTCGGCCTGGGTGCCGAAGGCCGCGATCAGCTTCGGGATCACCTGCGGCCGGGCGCGGAATTTCAGCGCCGCCTCCGCCCTGGGTTCGCTGTCGATGCGCGATTCGAGCAAGGTGCAGGCGGCGGGGCCGGCTTCGCGGCAGGCGGCCAGGCCGGCGGCGTGAATCGCCGGCAGCCGGTCGGGCGCGGCATCGAAGCGGACGCTGTGTTCGTAGGCCATCTGCCGGGCCGCGCCCGCGCCCTCTCGCATGACGGCGTGCTCTCCCGAGGCCGCGCCTTGCTGGGGTTTGGAACAGCCGGTGAGGATGACAAGCACGGCAAGGACGATGCTGGCCCAGGCCATGGCTGGCCAGCGACGGCGGTCGGTACGGTCGACAAACATCGGCATGGTGGCTCGCATTGGCATGGCTGGCGGCTCATGGTCTGGGTTGGCGATCGGGATGGGTGCAGCGCGGCGGGCCGCATCCCGAATGCATCGTCTTTCAGTTTGCCGCCGCTGGATACGAACAATATCACTTTCTGCGCCGCGCATCATCGGCCGCTACCGCTCTGCCGCGCCGGGGCCGGCCGGCATGCACCGGCCGCGCCTTTACGGGATACGGCGCGCGTGGCGGAAGCGCGCGTATCGGCTGACCAGGTCGTTGATCAGCTGCTCGCGCGTGTAGCCGCTGACATCGAGCTGCGGCTCGCCCTCGGAACTGTAGGCCATGGCGCGGTAGTGGCGCCGTTCCGGATCCGGCGCCCCGCTCTCGGCCCAGGCGAAGCTCGGCGCGCGGAAGCTGCGCGCACGCACGGTGTAGCGGAACACCCCGCGGTCGCCATGCGGCACGTCGAGGTCGACCCGTTCGGCGCCCTGCACCACCTGCGGCACCAGGCCATTCTCCTGCATCTGCGCCGCCACCGCGTCCAGCGTGGAGCGCGCGACGTCGTCCAGGAACGCCGTGATCTCGGGCTTGTCGTAGAAGTTGGTGATGTTGGTCAGACGCTGCTGCCAGCTCGGGCCGGCCACGTCGGGCGGGGTATCGGCCAGCGACAGGTTCATGGCCTCGCCCTTCGACTCCTGGCGCAGGGCGCGCAGCAGCCCATAGCAGATGAACAGCATGATCACTGCGAACGGCAGCGCGCTGGCCAGCGCCGCCGCCTGCAGCGCCTCCAGGCCGCCGGCCAGCAGCAGTACCGCCGCCACCGCACCCGCGCAGATCGACCAGAACACGCGCTGCCATACCGGCGGATTGGGCGCGGCGCCGGACGTGATCATGTCGATCACCAGCGCGCCCGAATCGGCCGAGGTGACGAAGAAGGCGATCACCAGGAGTGTCGCCACGCCGGAGGCGATGGCC
Source organism: Massilia sp. (assembly GCF_031995545.1). Classification (GTDB taxonomy): domain Bacteria; phylum Pseudomonadota; class Gammaproteobacteria; order Burkholderiales; family Burkholderiaceae_D; genus Telluria. The sequence continues at coordinate 53,677 of NZ_DAMAGA010000004.1, read as the reverse complement.
GGGAACGGCAAGTGTTCCAGCACTTCGAACAGCGCCACCGGCATATTGTCGGTCACGGTCTGCAGGATCGGGGCGGCGCCGCTCAGGTCGAGCGCGATGGCGGTGTTGCCGAACACCGTCATCCACAGGAAGGTGAACGCCACCGGCACCAGCAGCACGCCGAGGATGAATTCGCGGATGGTGCGCCCGCGCGAGATACGCGCGATGAACATGCCGACGAACGGCGACCACGAGATCCACCAGCCCCAGTAGAACAGCGTCCACTTGCCGAGCCAGTCGTTCGGTTCGTAGGCATACATGCTGAAGGTGCGCTGCACCACCGCACCCAGGTAGGCGCCGATGTTCTGCACGAACGCCTGCAGCAGGAACACGGTCGAACCGGCGATCAGCACGAAGGCCAGCAGCGCCACCGCCAGCACGATGTTCAGCTCGGACAGGATCTTGACACCCTTGTCCAGGCCACTCGCGGCGGACAGCGTCGCCATACCCGCGATGACCACGATCAGCATCACCTGCACTGGCGCGTTCACCGGCAGGCCGAACAGATAATTGAAACCGGCATTGACCTGCAACACGCCGAAGCCGAGCGAGGTGGCGATGCCGAACATGGTGCCGAGCACCGCGAAGATGTCGATCGCGTGGCCGATCGGCCCGTGGATGCGCTTGCCGATCAGGGGAAACAGGCTGGAACGCAGCGTCAGCGGCAGGCCGCGCCGGAACGCGAAATACGCCAGCGCCAGCCCGACCACGATATAGATCGCCCATGCGTGCAGGCCCCAATGGAAGAACGTTAGCACCATCGCTTCGCGCGCGGACTCGATCGTGCCGCCCTGGCCTACCGGCGGATTGGCGTAGTGCTGGACCGGCTCGGCCACACCGAAGAACACCAGGCCGATGCCCATGCCGGCGCTGAACAGCATGGCGAACCAGGACAGGTAGCTGTATTCGGGTTCGCTGTCGTCGGGGCCGAGCCTGACGTCGCCATAGCGGCTGAGCATCAGGAACAGCACGAAGATCAAAAAGGCGGCGACGGCGACGATGTAGAACCAGCCGAAGTTGCGCACGATGTCGGCCTGGACCCGGTCGAACACGCCCCCGGCCGTGTCGGGCGCCACGGCGCCGAACACGGCGAAGGCCAGGATCAGCGCGGCCGAAATATAAAACACGGGCGGGTTGACCTGCATGCGCAGGCGGCGCGCGGGCTTGTTGTTATTGTTGTCGTGGTGCGGCGCGGGCGCGGTCATCGTGCGGGTTTCCTTCCATGGTTCGGATCGAAGGCGCAGCAATGAAGCGAAGTTGCCGGCTGCGCCATGCCGGAACGAGTCTACCATCCGATACCTGCGCGCCGGGACACGATTGGATGCGCAGCGCCTGTCGGGCGGCACGGCCGCTTCTGGTCACCCGCGCATGACAACCATGTGTATGGCGGCCCATTTCACGTCGCGGCCCTGCCGGACACCGGCACCACAGCCTGCGCACCGTCCACCTGCAACAGGGCCCTGGTCCAACGTCAGGCTGAATCTGCGCTACCTGCTCCGCCCAGGCTCCTCGATCGCCAACCGTTATAATCGTCGCTTTTCGCCGGAAATAATGAGCCGGCGGAGCCGCGGCCAAGCAGCCCTTCATGACATGAACCGACCAACCAGACCATCGCGCCGGCGCCGTTCCTTGCTGGCCGCCGCAGGCGCAGGCGCCGCTCTGCTGCCATGGCGCGGCGCCGTCGCCGACGACCGCGCCGGGCCGCATACGCATACCTTCAGCGCGGCTGCGGCCGACGTGCTGACGGTGGTCGGTCCCTGGGAAATGACGGGGCTCGACCCGTCGCGCTCGGGCTATATGTTCGCGCGCATGGAAGTGGCCGAGACCCTGCTCGAAGTCGACGACCGCGGGCGCCTGCGCATCGGCCTGGCCTCGCGCTGGCAGGTCTCGGGCGACGGCCTGGAATGGCGCTTCACCCTGCGCGGCAACCGCCGCTACCATGACGGCACCGAAGTCACGCCCGAAAGCGTGCTGGCCTGCCTGCGCCGCGCCCACGCCCGTCCCGGCGTGCTGGGAATGGCCGGCATCCGGACCATCGCGCTCGACGGCGGCGCCATCGTCGTCACGCTGGAGCAGCCGTTCGCCCCGCTGCCCTACCTGCTGACCCATTATTCGAACCAGATCCTGGCGCCGTCCTCGTTCGATGCGCAAGGCAACGTGGTGCGCATCGTCGGCAGCGGGCCGTTCCGGATCGCCGCGATGGCGCTGCCGCAGCAGTTCGACGTCGAGCGCTTCGAGGCCTACGGCGGCCTGCCGATCCCGGGCCGGGTACGGCGCGCGCGCTACATCAGCGTGGCGCGCGCCGAGACCCGCACCCTGCTGGTGCAGAGCGGCCAGGCCGACCTCGCGTTCTCGCTCGACCCGCCCAGCATCCGCGCGCTGCAGCGCGATCCGAAAGCGGTGCTGCTGACGCAGATGCTGCCGCGCACCACCTTCATCAAACTCAATAGCGGCCACCCGCTGCTGGCCGACGTGCGCCTGCGGCGCGCGATTGCCCTGTGCGTCGAGCGCAACGGCATCGCGCGCGCCCTGCTGCGCGACCCCGACCTCGGCGCGACCCAGCTGTTCCCGCCCTCGATGGGCGGCTGGCACGACCCGGCGCTGGCGCCGCTGCGCACCGACCCGGCGGCCGCACGCGCCCTGCTCGAGCAGGCCGGCTGGATGCCCGGCCCTGACGGCATCCGGCGCCGCGGCAAGCAGCGCCTGGCGCTGTCGCTGACCACCTTTGTCGACCGTCCCGAACTGCCCCTGATCGCCACCGCGCTGCAGGAAGAGATGCGCCAGATCGGCATCGCGGTGCGGGTGGTGATCGGCAATTCGAGCGACATCCCTGCCGGGCACCGCAGCGGCTCGCTGGAGATGGGACTGGTGGCGCGCAACTTCGGCAACCTGCCCGATCCGGTGGCGACGCTGCTGCAGGATTTCGGCGCGGGTGGCGGGGACTGGGGCGCGATGGGCTGGCGCAATGCCGAAGTGCCGGCCACGCTTGCGCGCCTGGCGTCCGGCACGGCGGCCTCGAACGGCGGCGCCCAGGCTGCGCGCGCGCGGGTGGCCGCGCTCCTGCAGTCCGAGCTGCCGGTAATCCCGGTGGTCTGGTACCGCCAGGTGTGCGCCACCAGCCGCCGCATCGACGGCGCCAGCATCGATCCCTTTGAACGCAGCTACCGGATTTCGCACCTCGTATGGAATTGAGAATGGCATCAAGGACGGCCCCGGCGCCGGCCTGGCGCGGCGTCACACGCGCGCTGGCGCAGCGCCTGCTGCAGGCGCTGCTGGTGGCGCTCCTGGTCGGCACGCTGTGCTTCTTCATGACGCGCATGCTGCCGGGCGACATGGCCTACCGCATCGCGGCCGGCCGCTACGGCTACGACATGGTCACCAGCGCCGCCGCCGACGCAGTGCGCCTGGAACTGGGCCTGGACCGCCCCTGGCTGGCGGCGCTGGCCGACTGGTGGGGGCGCCTGCTGCAATTCGACCTGGGGGTGTCGCAGGTCACCGCGACGCCGGTCATGCTCGAGATCGAGCGCCAGCTGGGTCCGACGCTGCGCCTGTCGCTGCTGGCGATGCTGTTTTCACTGCTGGTCGGCCCCACGCTGGGCGTGCTGGCCGGTCTCAATCCCGGCGGCTTGCTCGACCGCGCCACGCTGGCAGTGTCGGTGGTGCTGCGCGCGCTGCCGTCGTTCCTGCTCGGGCTGGTGCTGGTGCTGCTGTTTTCGGTCAAGCTCGGCGTGCTGCCGGCCGCCGGGCATCACGACCACGGCAGCATCGTGCTGCCGGCGCTGACGCTGGCGCTGGGCATGGCCGCGGTGTCGTGCCGGGTGGCGCGCGACGCCATGGTGCAGGTGCGCGGCTCGGCCTATTTCGCTTTCGCCCTGACCAAGGGCCTGTCGATGCGCCAGGCGCTGCTGCGCCACGGCCTGCGTAACGTCGCCGCGCCGGTGGTTGCCTACCTGGGCGTGCAGCTGGTGTACCTGGTCGAGGGCGTGGTGCTGGTCGAGACCATCTTCGCCTGGCCCGGCATCGGCCACGCGCTGGTGCATGCCATCTTCGGGCGCGACGTGCCGATGATCCAGGGCACCGCGCTGGTGCTGGGGCTGATGTTCGTGCTGTTCAACGCGCTGGTCGATACCGCCTGCGCCTTCATCGATCCGCGCCGCTCGGCGCACCACGCCTCATGAACCGCATGCATTCGCAGCCGCCCGATATTTCCGCGATGTCCGGCATCATCGTCCCGGAAGCGCCGGCGCGCCGCTTCACGCGCGTGCAGATCGCCGGCATCGCGCTGCTGGCCGCCAGCGGCCTGTTCGCTCTGCTCGGCCCCTGGCTGGTCGGAATCGACCCGGCGCGCCAGCAGCTCGATCGCTATCTGGAGCTGCCCAGCCTCGCGCATCCGCTCGGCTTCGACCAGCTGGGCCGCGACATGCTGGCGCGCCTGGCGCACGGCGCGCGCCTGTCGCTGTCGCTGGCTGCCGTGAGCGTGCTGTCGGCCGCCATCCCCGGCACCGTGCTCGGCCTGCTGGCGGCGTGGCGCGGCGGCTGGCCGGAACGCGTGCTGGCGGCATTCGCCGACGCCGTGCTGGCGCTGCCGGGATTGCTGCTGGTGCTGCTCCTCACCGCATTCACGCCGGGCGGCTTCTGGCCGCTGTACGTCGGCATCTCGCTGGCCTTGTGGGTCGAATACTTCCGCGTGGTGCGCGCCGCCGCGCGCATCCTGCTGGCCAGTCCGCACGTGGAAGCGGCGCGCCTGCTCGGCTTCGGCCCGCTGTACATCGTGCGCCGCCACCTGATGCCCGACCTGCTGCCGCGCCTGTTCACCCTGATGCGCTTCGGCTTCGCCGGCGCCGTGCTGGCGATGTCCGCGCTCGGCTTCGTCGGGGTCGGCCTGCAGCCGCCGACGCCGGAACTGGGCGTGATGATGATCGAACTGCTGCCGTATTACGGCGAGGCGCCGTGGCTGATCGGGGCACCCGTGCTGCTGCTGTTCCTGACCTTGCTCGGCCTGCTGTTGCTGGCGCCCGAAAAGGAGGCCGCATGAACGTGCGTACCGATACTCCCGCGCTGGCGGTCGAGAAGCTGGCCGTGCTGCACGGCGAGCGCGCGCTGGTGCGCGAGGTCTCGTTGACGATTCCCGCCTGCGGCGTGCTGACCCTTCTGGGCGAGAGCGGCTCGGGCAAGTCGCTGCTGGCGCAAGCGATCATGGGCAACCTGCCGCCGCCGCTGCGCTGCGAAGGCCGGGTGGCGATCGGCGGCGACCAGACGCCGGCGTTTGAACAGCGCAGCCGCCATGGCTTGTGGGGCCGGCGCCTGGCGCTGCTGCCGCAGGAACCGTGGCTGGCGCTGGACCCGACCATGCGCGTGCGCGAGCAGGTGGCCGAGACCTATGCCCTGGTCGGACGCAGTTCCGAGCGTGCGGCCGGATCGGGTTCCTGGCGCGGCGCGCGCGCGCTGGCCGAGCGCGCCCTGGCCTCGCTCGGCCTGGGCGATGCGGCGCACAAGTACCCACTCATGCTCTCCGGCGGCATGGCACAGCGCGTCGCTTTCCTGGCCACCCACGCGGCCGGCGCGCCGCTGATGATCATCGACGAGCCGACCAAGGGACTGGACGCCGACCGCCGCGGCGAAGTGCTCGATCTGCTGCGTGCGGCGCAAGGCCAGGGCATGAGCCTGCTGTGCATCACCCACGACATCTGGCTGGCGCGCGCACTGGGCGGCCAGCTGGCGGTGATGCTGGACGGCGCCCTGATCGAACAGGGCGAGGCCGCGCAGGTACTGGCGGCGCCGCGCCACGACTACACGCGCCGGCTGCTGGCGGCCGACCCCGGCAACTGGCCGGCCTGGCACGACAGCATGCCGGCGCCGCGAGGCGGCGCCATCGTGCAGATCGACGGCGTGGCCAAATCGTTCGGGCGCCAGGTGCTGTTCTCGGATGTCGACGCCCAGGTCGCCGGCGGCGAGATCGTCGCCGTCAGCGGACCGAGCGGTTCGGGCAAGACCACCTTCGGCAACATCGTGCTGGGTCTGACGCGGCCCGACCGCGGCCGCGTGCAGCGCGCATCCGGCCTTGCGCCGGCCGCGTTCCAGAAGATCCAGCAGGATCCGGGCGCCGCTTTCGCCCCGCGCATCCGCCTGCGCCAGTCGCTGCAAGACCTGGTGCAGCTGCACCGGCTCGATTGGACGCAGCTGGAGGCCACGCTCGAACGCATGCGGCTGGCGCCGGCTCTGCTCGACCGGCTGCCGCATCAGGTCTCGGGCGGCGAGCTGCAGCGCATCGCGCTGGCGCGCGTGCTCCTGATGAAGCCGGCCCTGATCTTCGCCGACGAACCGACCTCGCGCCTGGACCCGGTCACGCAGCAGGACGTGTTCGCGCTGCTGCGTGAGCAGGTAAGCGAGCAGGTGAGCGAGCAGGTGAGTGACGCCCGCTGCGCGCTGCTGCTGGTCACGCACGACGCCGAGATCGTGCGCAGCGTGGCGCAGCGCCGGATCACGCTGGGTGCAGGCGATCGGGATCGGGAAGCTGAAAACGCCTGATCATCCGCCGCCGGCGGACGGCCGCGCTCAGGACAGGAAGCCGCTGAACGCGCGCAAGGCCATGATGGCGCCGCCCGCGATCAGCTTCGCGCAGAACAGCGCGACAACCACCATCAGGACCAGTTGAATGACGCGGAACACCCCTTCATGACCGCGCCAGTACTGGCCGAGGTGCGTGGGGCGATGGAAGAATGCCGAGAGGTTCGGTGAGGCCAGTCGAAGTTTCATGATTGTCTCCGCTAATAGGCTTTTTTGTAGGTTCAGCATACTCCTCGACGTCGCCACCTGCAAATACACGATTGCACAAGCGTGCGCTACGCGAGACAAGCCCTTCGGCGGGCTCACCGGACGGCGCCGTGGCACCGGCAACCATGTCGCAAACTGTGTCATGATTCCGACGCCGTGACATGAAAATCTTGCCGTAGATCCACTATTACGGCACAGTGTCAGCTCGTTGGCGCCACCCCGGCGCCATGCAGGAGCTTCCCTTGGCCACACTCATCCCTTCGATCGGCGCCTGCGCCTCGCGCATGACGCCCGGCGAGCGCCGTTTCGCGGCCCGCCTCGAAGACAAGCTGGAGGACGATTACCTGTGCTGGTACGACGTCTCGATCGGCGAGCGCACCCAGCACCCGGACTTCGTCGTGTTCAACCCGAACCGGGGCTTGCTGGTCCTCGAAGTCAAGGACTGGCGGCTCGACACCATCGCCGGGATCGACAAGCAGCATGTGTCGATCGTGACCGCCGACGGCGCCAAGCAGGTCCTGAATCCGCTCGAGCAGGCGCGCCAGTACATGTTCACGGTCACCAACAAGCTGCAACGCGACGCGCTGCTGGTCTGGCCCAGCGGCTCATTGAAGGGCAAGCCCTTCTTCCCTTATGGGCATGGGGTGGTGCTGACCAACATCAGCCGCAAGCAGTTCGACGCCACCAACATGGGCGAGGTGCTGCCGGCGCATCTGGTGATCTGCCAGGACGAGATGACCGAGAGCGCCGATGCCGAAGCCTTCCAGCAGCGGCTGTGGGAAATGTTCCCCATCAAGTTCACGCGCAAGCTGTCGCTGCCGCAGATCGATCGCATCCGCTGGCACATGTTCCCCGAGGTGCGCATTCCGGCCCAGCCCGACCTGTTCGACGCCGACGGCCAGCAGGCGGTCGAGATCCCCGACATCCTGCGCGTCATGGATCTGCAGCAGGAACAGCTGGCGCGCAGCCTGGGCGAAGGACATCGCGTGATCCATGGCGTGGCCGGCTCGGGCAAGACGCTGATCCTCGGCTACCGCGCCGAGCACCTGGCCAGGGCCTGCCGGCGTCCGATCCTGGTCCTGTGCTACAACAAGACGCTGGCAACCAAGCTGGCCAGCGTGATGGAAGCGAAGGGCTTGCAGGACAAGGTCAACGTGGCCACCTTCCACGGCTGGTGCGTGCGCCAGCTCGATGCCTACCACGCCGGCAAGCCGGCCAGCGGGGGCGACCCCAATGCGTTCTTCGAAGCCTGCGTGGAACGCGTGATCCACGGCGTCGACCAGCAACTGATCCCCGCCGCCCAGTACGACGCCGTGCTGATCGACGAGGGGCACGATTTCAAGCCCGAATGGTTCAAGCTGGTGGTGCAGATGATCCACCCGGACTCGAACTCGCTGCTGGTGCTGTACGACGATGCCCAGTCGATCTATGGCGGGCAGAAGAAGTCGCGCTTTTCGTTTTCCAGCGTCGGCATTCAGGCCAAGGGCCGCACCACGATCCTGAAGCTGAACTATCGCAACACCAGGGAAATCCTGGCGGTCGCGCGCGCCTTCGCCGACGACCTGCTGGCGCCCGCCGACGCCGAAGAAGACCAGGCGCCGACCGTGCTGCCGATGAGCGCCGGACGCCACGGTCCGAAACCCCTGCTGGTCAACTTGCCGAGCCTGCAGGACGAGGCTGAATTTCTGGCGCAGCGGCTTGGCGAAGCCAACAAACTGGGCATGCCGTGGAACGACATGGCCCTGCTCTACCGGCGCTACGGCATCGGCCAGAAACTGGCCGAGGTGCTGACCCGCAAGGGTATCCCGTTCCAGTGGCAGCAGGGCAAGCGCAACGCCTATGCGCCGCTGCACGACAGCGTCAAGCTGATCACCATGCACAGCAGCAAAGGGCTGGAGTTTCCCTTTGTCGGCATCCCCGGCGTCGGCGTGCCGCCCAGGGACGGCGAAGACCTCCAGGACGAGGCGCGCCTGCTGTACGTCGCCATGACCCGCGCCACCGGAGAACTGGTGATGACCCACAGCGACGCGTCGCCGCTGTCGGAAAAGATGGCCAGGGCGATGACGGTGCTGGAGGCGATCTGACGTCCTGCCCGGTGCTGCCCCGAAAACAGGCCGCCGCCCCCTTCGGAAGCGGCCGTTTCGCTCGCGGTGCGACAACCCCGCGCAGCGGCGCACGGCCAGGTCATCCGTCGACTGACATTACCTGCCGGCGAAACGGCACGCCGCGGCGCTGCGCTCCCTGAAGACCGGATACGTGAACAGCGAGCGCTCGAAGTAATCCGACCGCTCCAGCCACCAGCGCAGGCGTGCCTGCGGATCGGCGGCCAGCGCCCGGTCGGCTGCGAGCGCTTGCGCGAAGCGCTCGCGCAGCGCGGGGTCGTTCTGCATCATCCGGTCGGCGAGCGGTGCCAGCAGGTGGCGCGGCAAGCGCGATTCCGGCGGCAGGGCCTGGTCGAAGTAGCCCTGCGCCAGGAACGAGTCGTCGCTCTCCGGCGCCAGCAGCGCCGCCGCGAGCGCGCGCCCGGCCTGGTCCGATGAGATCCGCACCGCCCCTGCCGGCAGCGCCACCGGTTGCACGGACACGCGCGGATTCGCCCGCTCCTTGCCCGAGGCGAATCCGACCGTTTCCAGCGGCAGCGTGCAGGCTTCGGCCAGCGTCTCCATCTGCACGCCGTGCGCGCGCAGGGTCGCGATCATGTCGGTCTGCTCGGGCCGTATCCACCAGGCCCGCGGAAAGTCGATTTCCCTGGTCGGGCGCACCCCGTACACCGGCAGGCCGATCGCGACCGGCTCGCCGGTCCAGCGCAGTTCGCTCGTACCCGACGCCTTCGAGTCGTAGCGGTCGTAGCGGTAGCCCTTGAAGTCGCGCGTGGCCAGCGGTTCCGGGTCGCGCTCCCAGCCGACCAACAAGCGCGCCGGGCGCGCTGCCCGGTCTTCGGCCTTGGCCCGGGCGATGCGCTCGCGCTCGCGCGCCACGGTCCGGATCGACTGCTCCAGCAGCACGTAGGTGCCCAGCACCCGGCGCTTGTACGGCTTCATCGTGTGGTTCTCGACCAGCACCGTCGGAATGCCGGCGAAGTCGCCGTAGCCGGTCGAATAGCGCGGCCCTTCGGCGCTGATGCGCAATCCTTTGGCCGGCTGGTCCTGGTCGATCCAGCTCGGGTACACGCCCGGCACGTGGCCCTGCGCGGTCAGCGCGGCATCGACGTCGGCGCTGTAGTCGTTCATCAGCCAGCCGGCAGTGGCGCGCGACCGGGCGTAACTGCCCCAGCCGGCGAAGGTATAGGTGATGTCGTACTGGTAGTCGGTGCCGTCGCTCACGTGCACGTCGATGTACAGGGCCGGATCGAAGCGCCGCAGCAGCGCCACTACGGCCGCGATCTCGGGCGACTGCAGACGGGCATAGTCGCGGTTCAGGTCCAGGCCCTGGGCATTGGTGCGCGCGCCCTTGACGCGCAGTCCGCGCATGTTCGGCCGGCCGAACGGGCTGGCGTTTTCGTGCGCATCGACGTTCAGGATCGGAATGAAGACGATGTCGACCAGGTCGAGCAGATCGTCGCGGCCGCGAAACGCGATGTCGCGCAGCAGCATCAGGCCGGCGTCCTTGCCGTCGATCTCGCCCGCATGGATGCCGGCCTGGATCATCACCACCGGCTTGCCGGCGCCCGGCTTTTTCGCCAGCGCATACACCAGTTCGCGTCCCTGGTAGCTCTTGCCGAAGCCGTGCAGCGAGATCAGGCTGGACTGCGCATCCATCGCGCGCAGGAAAGCGAGGGTGCCGGCGGCATCCGGCGAATCCTGGAAATCCGACTTCTCGATCGGGGTGGCCCAGCGCTCACCCGCAGGGACGACCAGTTTTTCGCTGGCGCCGTTCCAGGGCTGCGCCGGCGGCAACAGATCAGGTAAAGGCAGCCCGGACGCAGGGGCGGGAGCGGCCGCGCAGGTGGCGGGTGGAATCGACAGGAGGGCGATGGCAAGCAGCGATGCAAACTTCGACAAGATAAGTCCTTTACACATGAGTCAATGATAATGATAATGCATTATCGACATTGCTGCCGGACCTCCCCTGCCCGTCGGCGATGACCGCGCGCCTTCCCTTTCATTTTATTAATGCAATCCTCTTGCATTAAACTTCGGCACACCCTATTATTGCAACCCTTTTGCAATAGCAGACCGCCGGCGTCCCGCCATGGCGACGCCCTTCCAAGGACTTCAATGATCCGGATCGACCACCTGACGGAGCGCTACGGTGAGCGCACGGTCGTGAACGACCTCAACCTGCATGTCGACGCCGGCCAGGTCTATGCGCTGCGGGCCCGAACGGCGCCCGCAAATCCACCACTGCCGGCTGCCTGCCGGGCTTCGTCAAACCCGATGCCGGCCAGATCACGCTGGCCGGCTCGTCGCTGCGGCCGTCCGGGGCCAGTGCATTCGCCGTGGCGGCACTGGCGGCCCTGGCCCGTGAACGCCGGCGCCAACGCGGCTGAACCACGCACTCCGATGCATCACACACTTCTTACTAAACCCCTGAAACCTGGAGAGACCATCTTGCAATCCGTTCGCCGTTCCACCTCGCCCGCGCCGATCCTGGGCGCGATTCCCCGCGCCGTCCTGCTCACCTGCGCGCTGTCCGGCCATGCGCTGGCCCAGGACGCGACGCCGCAGCGCGACGACGACGCCCAGGTGGTCGAAGTCAAGGGCCAGCGCAGCGGTGAGGAGCGCATCGCTCCCGGCACCGGCGCGCGCTCGCTGCCGGGCAGCGTCACCACGGTCACTTCGGAAGACATCGCCACCCTGAATGTGGGGCGCGACATCTCGAACGTGTTCCGGCGCGTGCCAGGCGTGGTCGCCAACAATATCGACCAGGGCGACACCGGCAACGGCTTTCGCATGCGCGGCTTCGCCACCCAGGGCACGCACGGCGCCGACACGGCCATCTATATCGACGGCGTGCCGCAGAACATTCCGTCCAGCCAGGGCGGCGCCGGCCACGGCCCGGCCTTCCTGGAATGGATGACGGGCGAGATGATCGACTCGGTCGACATCATCAAGGGACCGGTATCCGCACTGTACGGCGACCAGAACCGCGCCGGGTCGGTGGCGATCACGACCCGCGAAGGCGGCGCCGCCACGCCATCGAGCGCCGCGGTGACGCTGGAGAGTTATGGCGGCCGCCGCGGGACGCTGGTGCTGTCGGGTGAGCATGGCGCCGTGCGTTCGCTGCTGATCGCCGACCGCTACAGCATCGACGGTTTCCGCGCCCGCAGCGGCACCGATCGCAGCAACCTGTTCTGGAAGCTGTCGACCAATATCGGCGACGGCGTCTACAGCCTGCGCGCCACCTATTACAAGTCGAAGTATGCGGGCGCCGGCTACCTATCGCTGCCGGCACTGGAAGCCGGCCTCGATCCGCACTCGGTGATGTACGATCTGCCCGGCTTCGGCGACGCCCACCGCCGCACGCTGGTATTCAACCGCCGTCCGGCATCCGGCCAAGCCGGCTGGTTCGCCACCGCCTACGTCGAGGACTTCGAGCGCAGCCGCGCGATCCAGAACAGCACCGTGCTGCACACCTTCGGCTACGACGACCGCAGCATCAGCGGCGCGCGCGCCGGCAATACCTGGACCTTCGACGACGCCGCCGTGCTGACCGTCGGGGTGGAGACGCGGCGCGACAAGGGCGACGCCTTCCGCCAGCAAAACCGCAACTGGCAGCCGACCGCCAACTACGTCAACAACCAGGACCTCGACCTGCTGACCTACGGCGTGTTCGTGCAGGGCCAGTACCGCGTGCTGCCGACGCTCAAGCTGCACGGCGGCGCGCGCTACGACCGCTTCGACTACGACCTGGTCAACCGCAAGCTGCCGGCCGCCTCGGCCGACTACAAGGGTTCGGTGGTGACGCCCAAATACGGCGCGATCTGGAACCTGCAGCCTGACGTCGAGCTGTACGCCAACGTGGCCCAGGGCTTCCGCTCGCCGGCCGCGGAACAGATCAGCACCAGCGGCAGCCTCGGGCCGCTCGGCGCAGCCGGCGGGCGCGTCAATGCCGACATCGATCCGAGCCGCGTGCGTTCGCATGACCTCGGCTTCAATGCGCGGCCGCTCGAAGGGCTGAAGGTATCGGGCGCCGTGTACTACATCCAGAACGAGGACGAGATCATCAACACCGCGCCCGACGTGTTCGTGGCCTCGGGCCAGACCACGCGCAAGGGCTTCGAACTGGATGTGAACTACCAGCTGAGCAGCGCATTCAGCGCCTATGTCAGCTACGGCCGCATCCTTCGTGCCCGCCTCGATAACCCCGCGCCGGGCACGGGCGCGCAGCTGTCGGTGCCGCATCACACCTGGAAGGCCGGCCTGCAGCACCGCCGCGCAGCCGGTCCCGGCACGCTGACTCTCAATGGCGACGTGTACGTCACCGCGGGCAACCCGTACTACATGGGCACCCCGCTGTACGAGCGCGACATGCCGACCTACGTGCGCTACGACCTGAAGGCCAGCTACGACATCGGCAAGGTCCAGGCCTCGCTGTTCGCGACCCTGCATCCGCACAAGTTCGCGAGCGATATCGCCTACGGCACCGCCGCCGGCCTGGTGGTATCGACCGTGCCGCAGGCGTCGGGCGGCGCGTCGCTGCGCTACTTCTTCTGATCAGGACCGCGGCCACGGCTAGAAGCCATAATGCAGGCTGAGCGTGGCCGTGCGTGCGGCGCCGGGATTGACCCACACCTGGCTGTACGAACTGACGTAATACGTCTTGTCGAACAGGTTGTCGATGTTCAGCGCGATGCGCAGCCGCGGGTGCGGCGCCCAGGACGAGATCAGGCGCGCGACGGTGTAGGACGGCAGGATGAAGCCGCTCGAGGCGGCCACGTCGCCGTAGCGTTCGCCCACGTAGTTGAGCCCGCCGCCTAGCGTGGCCACGCCACTGCCGAGCGCGAACCGGCGGGTGAGGATCAGGTTCGCATTGTGCTTCGGCACGTTCGGGAAATGGCTGCCGGTGACGATGGTGTTGTCGCCCTTGGTCACCGTGGCGTCGGTATACGCATACGCCGCCGACAAGCGCAGGTCGCGCATGATCTCGCCCGACACGTCCAGCTCCAGGCCCTTGCTGCCCACCTCGCCGGCCGAGATCGAATAATCGGTATTCACGGGATTGGTGGTCAGCACATTGGTCTTGCTGATCTTGTACAGCGCCAGCGTGCTGTTCAACTTGCCGCCGGCGCTGTCGTACTTCGCGCCCACCTCGTAAGAGCGGCTGCTCTCGGCCGGAAACGCGGTATTTTCCAGGCTGATACCGCTGTTCGGCCGGAAGCCGCGCGCGGCGTTGACGTACAGCGACAGCGTGTCGCTGCTCTGGTACACCAGGCCGATGCGTGGGCTGGTCTCCGACAGCGACTGGGTATTCGACAAGGCGGTGCGCACGTTGTCGACGGTCTGCGTATAGCTGTCGCGACGCACGCCGAGCAGCGCCTTCCAGCGCGCCGACAGGTCGATCCGGTCCTGCAGGTACAGGCCGCGCGCGCGCTGCGCTTCGCGCGTCGACGTCGACAGGGCGAGCGGATCGGCCTGGCCGCCATACACGGGATCGAAGATATCGATCAGGTAGCCATTGGTGGCGCTCGGGTTGCGGCGCAACAGCACGCGCGCATCCTTGAAACGGTAAGCGTCGGCCCCGGCCAGCACGTGGTGCAGCAGCGCGCCGGTGCGCAGCTTGCCGACCAGTTCGAGACGGCCGGAGGCGTCGATCGCCGACCAGTCGCGGTAACGGTGCTGGCGGCGGGCCGTGCGGCCGTCGGCCAGGATGTTGTTGACCTCGCTCGAAAAACCGCTCAGGGAACTGTCGCGGTAGGACAGTCCGGTCTGCAGCGACCAGTCCGGGCTGAACTCATGGCGCAGGAACAGCTGCTGGCCGAACGATTTGACGGTGATATCGCCGTCGCCCGGCTCGCCCAGGAAGTTCGAGCGCGGCACCACGCCGAGTACGCCATTGACCGCAGGGATGCCGCGGTCGAACGGCGTCTTCTGTTCGGACGCTTCGATCTCGTAGGACAGCGTGGTGGCGTCGCCGATCAGCCAGATGAACGAGGGCGAGATCATGGTGCGCTCGCTGGTGATCACGTCGCGGAAGCTGTCGCCCTTCTGGTAGGCCGCATTCAGGCGATAGGCGACGTTCTCGCTCAGCGGCCCGGTCAGGTCGAGCGCGCCGCGATAAGTGTGGTAGCTGCCGACCGACAGCTCGGCCGCATGTTCCGGCGTGAAGCGCGGCTTGCGGGTGACGATATTCACCGTGCCGCCCGGCTCGCCGCGGCCATACAGGGCCGCCGCCGGCCCCTTGAGCACCTCGATGCTGTCGGTGTTGGCATTGTCGCGCATGCCGTTGTAGCCGCGGCTGGCATTGAAGCCGTTGACCAGGTAGTCGGCGCCGAAATTGGGGTCGCCGGTGAAGCCGCGCATCGCGTAGCTGTCCCACAAGCCACCCAGATTGCTCTGGCGCGAGATGCCGCTGGCCAGGTCGAGCGCGCCCGCCAGCGTGTGCACGCCGGTGTCGGCCAGCAGGTCGGAAGTGAGCACCCTTACGCTCTGCGGCAAATCCATCAGCAGCGCGTCGGTCTTGGTGGCGCCGGTCGCCGACAGGCTGCGGTAATTCTGGCGCTGGCCGGTCACCCGCACTGTGGGTTCCGGCTGGACGGCCTGCGGCCGCCCGGCAGCGGCGTCAGCGCCGGCGGCGCCGGAGGCAGCCGGATCGGACTCCTGGGCCTGGACGGCGGCCGTATGGGACACGGTGGCGAGCAGTACGGCAAGCGTGAGGCGGCGCGCGTAGGGCGTGGTCGATGTCACTGTTGTTAGATGTAAAAGGATGGATCGAACCGGCGCCCTGACGGGCCCGGTGACGCGCAAAGGTGATCAAGACATTAATGATAAGTGACTATCATTAAAAGGAAAAGCTTAATTGCCGCCGCGCCCGGCCGGCGAAGGCTGCGCTGCCGGCCGGGCAAACGGCATCGACGTCTCCGAACGCCGACGGCAACGTCAGAAACGGGTCCTGACGCCCAGCACCAGATTCCGTCCAGGGAGCGGCGCCACATCCTTCAGTACCGAAGTCGACAGACGGATATCGTCGTTCAGCAGGTTCTTGGCCAGCGCGAACCAGGTCAGGTCATGGCCATCCACGCGCTGGGTGTAGGCCAGGCTCGCGTCGAGCTGGTTGTAGGCCGGCGTGGGGTCGTTCTCGTTGGCGGCGAGGCGGTCCTGACCGCGCGCATGCACCAGCGACAGGCCGCCGCGCCAAGCACCTTCGCGGTAGCCGACGCTGGCGCCGACGCGGTCGGCCGGCTGCAGCGGCAGGTTGCCACCGCCATCGAGCTTGCCGCGCGAGGTGTCGCCGAACAGGCGTCCGGACCAGCCGGCACCGAGCGCGTTCCAGGTCAGCTCAGCCTCGGCGCCGCGGATATGGGCGTCGAGCTGCTCGAAGGTGCGCGGCCGCAGTTCGTCGCCCGGATTGCCTTCCTCGTCCACCAGGTCGGTGCCAATATGCCCGAAGATGTAGTTGTCGATGTTATTGCGGAACAGGTTGGCCTTCCAGCGCAGCAGGCCGGCGTTCTTCTGCAGCGTCAATTCGACGTTGCGCGAGGTCTCCTTGGCGAAGTCCGGATTGCCGATGTCGAAGGTGGCGGTGGCGTCGTGCGGCCCGCCCGAATACAGCTCTTCGATGGCGGGCGCGCGCTGCGCGTACGAGACCGTTGCGCCGACGCTGTAGCCCGGCATGAACGGCCAGGCCGCGCCGAACGATCCCGAGCCGAGGTCGAAGGTGCGTTCGCGGTTGCCGACGGGCTGGCGCTTGACGTTCTCGATGCGCAGCCCGCCGCTCAGGCGCAAGGGGCCGGCATCGCCCTCTTCGACCAGGAACAGCGCCGCCGTCTTCGAATGCGTCACCGGCACCGTGTCCGGTCCGCCTTCCGCGCTCAGCGCCGAGAAATGGGTGTTCTCGGTCTGGGCGCCGAAGGTGCCGCGCATGCCGGCGAGCGGCTTGTGGGTCAGTTCGAGCCGGGTTTCCAGCGAACGGTTATCGAACACGACTTCCGGGCCGTCCTCGCCCAGTTCGGCGTGCTGGTAGTCGGTGTAGCCGGCCTTGAAGCGCAGCGACTCGATGCCGGCGAGCGGCTGGCGCAGCAGGCTGTCGAAGTCGTAGCGGTCCTGCTTCTGGTCGATGCGCGAACCCTCTTCGCTCGGGATGCCGTACAGGTTGTCCAGGTGCGAGGCCGACAGGCCGGCATAGCCCCAGCTGTCGACCCACGAAGCGCCGGCGCCGACGTTCTTTTCGCGCGTGTCCGAATGCGGCAGTCGGCGCATGCCCGAGTCGGCATCGCCCAGCACGCGCCGGTCGGGGATCCGGTAATCGTCCGTATCGCGCCAGTTGCCGTCCACGTGCAACGCGATGTTGCCGCTGGCGCCGTCAGCGGTGCCGGACACACTCTTGCCGTTGTCGACCGTGCTGTAGCGCGTCTCGAGCTGGCCGGTGGGCTGCGCTTCGAGCGTGGTCGGGATGCGCTCGTTGACGATGTTGACCAGGCCGCCGATCGCGCCGGAGCCATACAGCAGGGCGGCCGGGCCACGCAGGATTTCGATCTGGCGCGCCACCGCGCCTTCGGACGACACCGCGTGGTCGTTCGACAGGCCGGAGACGTCGGACACCGCCATGCCGTTTTCCAGCATCTTGACGCGCGAGCCTTCCAGGCCGCGGATGACGGGACGCGAAGCGCCGGCGCCGAAGGCCGAGGCAGACACGCCCAGTTCCTGCGACAGCGTGGCGCCGATCGAGTTGCCGACCTTGTCGCGCAATTCGTCGCCGGCCAGCACCTTGGCCGGAGTGAGGATCTGGTCGTTCTCGCCGTTGCGGAACGGCGAGGCGGTCACGACCACCTGCTGCACGTCGGCGTCGTTGGATTGAGCCTGCGCCGGCAGGTTCCAGGCGAGCAGGATGGCGCTGGCGAGCAGCGTACGTGGGATATTCATGGGTAACACCTCGAGCAAAAATGAAAGCGAGCCGCGCTGCCGCGGACGATGCCGGGCAGTGCAAGGGAAACAATGGCTGAATCAGTTTGCTCGAGGGGGAGCGCGCGGCTGGAACGGGCGGACCGGCTGCGGACGCACGCCTTCGCCGCAGCGCGCGGCGACCATCGCCGCCACGCTGTGCGGCGCCAGGAAGGCGTGATCCGGCAGCGGCAGCGCGACGTCCAGCTGGGCGTCGGCCGCGCATTCGGCGCAGAACTCGTGCAATGCCGGCGTGTCCGGGTCGCCCTGCAGGTCTTGCCGCTGCTGTCCATGCGCTCCGCCATCCACGGTGGCAGCCTGCCTGCGCAGCTGGTCGACGTGCGACAGCCCGTGCGCGAGCGCGAGCTGCTGCGAAACCAGCAGCATCAGCGACAGCAGGAAGTGAACGATGGAACGGGACATGCGCATGGTGGACGACGTGAAGCGCCTATTCTACGCGATGCAAGTGTTTTGCAACAGCGGCGCTTCTTTTTGCAGGCATGTGCCGACGGTTGCCACGCTCCGACGCCGCCCCGGGCCTCATGCTAGAATCTGGCCGACAAGGATCTTACCCATGCAACTGACAGCGCAGCAGCAGGCTGAAACTCTCATCCGCGACACCGGCGCCCGCCTGACCCGCCCGCGTACCCGCGTGCTGGAATTCCTGCTCGGACAAGCCGGCCCCCTGACCCACCACGAAATCCACGAGCAGCTTCCAGGCGAGGCGATCGATACCGTCACGCTGTACCGCGTGCTCGAATGGCTGACCGCGAACAGCATCGTGCACCGCATCGCCGGCGCCGACGGTGTCTGGCGCTTCAGCGCCAGTCCCGGACAGCACGACCACGATCACGCCCACTTCCAGTGCACCCGCTGCGATTCGGTCACCTGCTTCAACGATATGCCGCTGCCGCGCCGGCCCAAGATGCCGGACGGGTTCACCAGCGAAGAAGTCGATCTCCTGATCAAGGGCACCTGCCCGCATTGCGCGGGCAAGTAAGACCGCATTCGCCGGCGGCGCCCGGCGCTGCCGTCAGAACCCATCAGAACCCGTAGCGCGCGCCGAACGCGATGCTGCGGCCACGCAGCGGCGACTGGTTCTTCACGAACGAAGTGTGCGAAAACGCGAGTTCGTTCGTCAGGTTGGTGCCGCGCGCATACAACTCCAGCGACTGGCGCGCGCCCATGGCGAAGCGGTAGGCCACGGTTGCGTTGAGCATGTTGTATCCCGCGGTTTCGGTTTCGTAGGAGGCGATGCGGCTCTGGCCGAAGGTGCGCGCCAGTTCGAGGTCGGCCGACAGCGGTCCCCAGCTTTGTTCGTAGCGCGCTCCCAGGCGCCCGCGCGGAACCCGCGGCAGATGCTCGTCGCCGTGCTTCATGCGTGCATGCACATGGTCGCCGAACACCGTGATGCGCGAGGCCGGCGTCAGGCGGTAGCTGGCCTGGCCGTCGATGCCGGCGAAGCGCACATCGGCTGCCGTATAGGCCAGGAAGTTGTGGGCGACGCCGGTTTCCCGTTCCGTTTCGATCAGCTGCGCGAAAATATAGTCGCCGATGTCCTGGTAAAACACGCCGACCTCGTATTCAAACGGGCCGCCGGTCTTGCGCAGGGTGAGGTCGATCGCATCGGTGGATTCGAGCACGTCACCGGCTTCGCGCTTGCCCTCCTTGAACACCGCATTGTCCACGGCGATCCCGAGCTCGTAGCTGTTGGTCGCCAGGTTGTTACCGCGGGCGTACAGCTCGCGCACATTCGGCGCGCGCTCGGTGTGGCTCAGCGACAGCCCGATCGAGTAACCCTGCCCCAGGTTCCAGATGCCGCCCAGCGACGCCGAGAACGGATTGTGTTTGGTGCCGGGGTTCTTCGCCAGAAAGCTGTCGACCTGCTCGGACTCGAGGAACTGCCGCCATCCGCTGCCGTACCACTCGGTGAACAAGGCTTCGTATTCCGGCGTCATGGTGGCGCGGAATGCCGGCGCCGGCACCCGTATCTCGCGCCAGTCCTTGCGCAGCGCGAACTCGACGTCCAGCGCACCGAAGGAGCGGCGTTCGCTCAGGAACACGCCGATATTCTTGGTCAGGTGGTAGTAGGGCGGCACCAGTCCATATGCGTTGTCCGGAAACGGCACGTGCAGGTCTTCGACGTTGATGCCGCTAAAGGTGCCGTCGGTGTACTGCGCGCCCAGCGTGCCGGTAAAGCCCAGCAGCGGGCGGTGGGTCAGCTCGATGCGTCCGTCGGACACCTTGTTGGTATAGCGCGTGAACAGCATGGCGCCATCGACCTCGTCGTGCGCATAGTCGGTGTGCGACAGGCGCAGGCGCGCATGCGAAAAGCCCGGCAGCAGGTCGCGGTAGTCGGCGCGCACGTCGACCCGGTCGCTGCGCAGCTTGATGTAGGCGGTATGGCTGTCGGGCGAGCCGAACGGATCGTCATAGCCGCCGTGCGCGGCGCAGTGCAGGTCGAGGTCGTGCGTGTGGCAGACGCCGTTCAGGTGGCTGTGGCCCGGCAGTCCGTAGTCGCTTTTCATGCGCGTGAAGGCGGCGCCGATGTAGCCCTTCGGCGTGATCCAGGAAGCGCCGACCGCGTAGCTGGTGTTCTCGGCGAAGGAATCGGCGAGCGCGTCAGCGCCATAGGCGTGCGGCACCTCGTAGTTGCCGGCGTGCCGTCGCACGCCCTCGGCGTGGATCGCGAACTGGCCGGCGCCGGCGGTGACGCGGCCGACGGCGGTCTTTTCGTTGTCGCCGCTGCCGTAGCGCAGTTCGGTGGCCCCGCTCACGCCGCCTTCCGGCAGCCGCGTCGGCACCTTGCTGTCGATCAGGTTGACTGCGCCGTTGACGGCGTTGCCGCCATAACGGATCGCGGCCGGCCCGCGGATGATCTCGATCGCGTCGAGCAGCAGCGGATCGGTGGCGATCGCATGGTCCGGCGACACCGAGGAGACGTCGAACAGGGCCGCGCCGTCGCTCAGGACCTCGATGCGCGGCAGGGTCTGGCCGCGGATGACCGGGCGCGAGGCGCCGCCGCCGAAGTTATCCAGGTGAACGCCCGGCAGTCCGGCCAACGTCTCTCCCAGTCCGCCCTGGCGGCGGTGTACCAATTCGGCGCCGATCAGGGTCTGCGTGGGGGTGATGGCGGGTTGCGTCTCGTCGCCCTTGCTGGCGGTGACGGTGACGGTGTTGTCGATCTCGTTCGCTCCCCGCTGCGGATCGGGGTCCAGGGTCTGGGCGCACAAGATGGTCGGCATCATTGCAAGGACAACGGCGGCTTCGCTCAGTCCGGGTCTTTTGTTCATGGTCGTTCTCTCGTTATCGATCGGCGAGCGCAGATCGCTTTATGGTAATGAGAAGCCATTATCACTAAAGACTGTATTGATGACAAGAGATTTGTTATGCGCTTGTTATTGAACAAGTGATGGCGCCTGACTGGTCCGTGACGGTCCCGGCCGATGAACAATAAAAAAACCGCCGATCATGCGGATCATGATCGACGGCTTCGACTAACCAGGCACGAAGCCTGTGAGTCAACGTGGTTTCATCCTGCCTCAGGCTGCCAGCGCGCCCAGATCGACGATGCGGTAGCTGGCCTGGGCCGCATTGTCGCCGGTGGCGATGAACTCCCAGCCCGCGCCGGCGCCGCCCATGCGGTAGATCCGGCCGCTACCGGGCGGTACCAGCAGGTGCACGCGCGAGACGACGTAGCCGACGTGGGCGTCCCCGCTGCGCACCACCATCACGTCGCCACCCGCGGCATCTCCAGCCCCGGCGCGCAGGTCGCGCAGCCGGATCGGTCGGCCTTCCCATGCCATGGCGCCGTCGCCGTCGGTTGCGACCTCGCGCAGGCTGACGATGCGCTCCACCGTCTCGATCGGCGCCGCATACATGCCGTCGCCTTCGAACACGATGTAGGCGGCGCTGTTGGCCACCTGCCGGCTGGCGCGTGCGGCGTCGCTGCGGTTGCGCTGCTCCGCGCCGCCATCGCGGCTGAGCTCCGCTTCGGGAAAGCGCGCGAACAGGCACGCCTCGTCGAGCAGGCGCAGCGGCGTGCCGTCCGGGTCGAACAGCGCCGACAGCAGCCCGTCCGGCTGCGCCAGCCCGGTCGTATCGAACGACTGCAGGCTCAGCGCCGCATGCACCGGCAGCCCGAGCGCTAGCCCGGCGCGCTCGACCACCGCCAGCAGCTTCGGAGCGGTGCCATCCACCGCCGGCTCGAGACCGAGTGCGGCGTGCGTCAGCACCGGCAGATGACGCCCGCGCCAGATGCAGTAAGCGGAACCGGCTCCCAGCACGTCCAGCGGCGGCAGCGGCAGCACTTCGCTCAGGACATCGGCGGCCAGCGCCACCCGCGCCGCGC
Organism: Massilia sp.; assembly: GCF_031995545.1. GTDB lineage: Bacteria > Pseudomonadota > Gammaproteobacteria > Burkholderiales > Burkholderiaceae_D > Telluria. The sequence continues at coordinate 31,474 of NZ_DAMAGA010000004.1, read as the reverse complement.
CGGCCTGCAGTACCGCGTACGAACGCAGGGCCGACGGCGGTTTTTCCGGCATGGCACTCGGCGCAGCGGGAGCTACATCCTGGTGCCATGCGGCAGAAAGGTGCGCCAGGCGGTCGACGTCGAGCAGGCTCAGGATGCGGTCGCTGTCGCTATCGCTGTCGTTGCCGCTCAGGCGCACCGCGCACTGAAAGACTTCTTCTTCATGGTCGTCGTGGTGCAGGCACGTGACGTCGTCTGCCGCAACCTCGGCCAGCGCGCCGACACGATCGACTTTCAGCCCGATCGTGCGCCCGGCGGCATGCAGGATCAGCACGTGCGCCGTCGCCGGCCTGCCCGCTTCTTGAGGCGGGGTACCGACATAGACCCAGCGCGCCAGATCGATCACCGGCACCAGCCGGCCCGCGTGTTCGACCACGCCGGCCAGCGCGCCCTGGCGGCGCGGCAGCAGCGCCGGCGCCGAGGGAAACGGGATCGCCTGCACCACGCTGTCCGCGGGTACGCCAACCCAGACTGCACCGATACAGGCCTGCGCCAGCTGCAGGAGCTTGTCGCCGGACATGAATCAGCGCTCCGTGGCGATCTGTTCCAGCTCGCTCAGCAAGGTCGACGCATTGCGCGTGGCACTGGCCTGGGCGCTGGTCGAGGCATGGATGCTGCCGATCGATTCGCTGGTGCGTTCGGCCGACTCGACGATGCGTCCGAACGCATCCTCGACTTCGCCCGACAGGCGCGCGCCCTCGCCGACCCGGACCACGGTCTCGTTGATCAGCTTGGCGATCTCGCGCGCCGCCAGCGCCGATTTCTCGGCCAGCTTGCGCACCTCGTTGGCGACCACCGAGAAGCCTTTGCCATGCTCGCCCGCACGCGCCGCCTCGATCGCGGCGTTGAACGCCAGCAGATGGGTCTGGCCGGCGATGTCGCTGATGGTGTCGATGATGTCGCGCACGTCGCCGGATGCCTGTTCGATCGCCTGGATCGACTGGCGCGAACGTTCGAGCAGCTTGCTTCCCTCCACCGCATCGCGCTGGGTGCGCGTAGCCAGGCCGCTCGAGTGCTGCGAACCGTCGGCGATCTGCGCGATCGACTGCGACAGCTCGCTCAGCACACCGGAGATGGCGCTCACCTTGGCGCTGATCAGCTCTTCGCGGTGCACCTGTTCGGTCACGTCCATCGCGAACTTGACTACCTTGTACGGCTTGCCGTTGACGTCGAGGATCGGGTTGTAGGTGGCCACGATCCAGATGTCGGCGTCGTGCTTGCCGCGCCGCTGGAAGCGTCCCGACTGGAACTGGCCCTGCGCCAGGTTGGCCCAGAAGTGGCGGTAAGCCGCGCTTTTCACCAGCGCCGGATCGCAGAACATGCTGTGATGCGCCCCTTCCACTTCGTCGGCCGTATAGCCCATGGTGCGCAGGAAGTTGTCGTTGGTGCTCAGGACATTGCCGCGCATGTCGAATTCGATCACGGCCTGGGAGCGCCCGATCGATTCCAGCTTGCCCTTGATCTCGGTATCGCGCCGCTTTTGCAGCGTGATGTCGGTGGCGAACTTGACGATCTTGACTGGCTTGCCGTCGGCGTCGAAGATCGGATTGTACGAGGCCAGCAGCCAGACTTCATTGCCGGCGCGGGTGACGCGGCGGTATTCACCGGCGTTGAATTCGCCGCGCCCGAGGCGGTCCCAGAACGCCAGGTACTCGGGCGAACCGGCCAGTACCGGGTCGCAGAATAGGCGGTGATGCTGGCCCCGGATCTCGTCCAGGCTGTAGCCCATGGCATCGAGGAAGTTGGCATTCGCGCTGAGCACCCTGCCCTGCAGGTCGAACTCGATCACGGCCTGGACCCGGTCGATCGCCTGGCTCTTGCCTTCATAGTCGGCGTTGCGCAGCGTCTGGGCGGTGATGTCGGTGGCGTATTTGATGACCTTGCACGGCTTGCCGTCGGCGCCGAACACCGGGTTGTACGAAGCGCTGATCCAGACGTCGCGCCCGGACTTGTGGCGGCGCTTGAACTGGCCGGCGTGCACTTCGCCATTGCCAAGGTGCGCCCAGAACAGTGCGTACTCGGGCGAGGCCGCATAGGCCGGGTCGCAGAACAGGCGGTGGTGCTGGCCGCGCAGTTCGTCCAGCGAATAGCCGAGCGTTTCCAGGAACCGGTCGTTGGCGTCGAGGATGCGGCCGTCGAGGCCGAATTCGATCACGGCCTGGACCCGGTCGATGGCATCGATCTTGGCGGCGTTCTCGGCCTGCTGCAGTCGCGACTGGGTGATGTCGGTGGCGAACTTGATCACCTTCATTGGCCGGCCCTCGCCATCGAACACCGGGTTGTAGGCAGCCTGCAGCCAGACCGGCTTGCCATCACGCCCCAGGCGCATGTATTCACCCTGGCCCGGGTGGCCGCTGCGCAGGGTTTCCCAGAACACCTCGTAGGCCTGCGAGGCGACGTAATCCGGCGCGCAGAACAGGCGGTGATGACGGCCCACGATCTCGCTCAGCGTGTAGCCCATCGCATCCAGGAATTTCTGATTCGCGTGCAGGACATTGCCTTTCATGTCGAATTCGACCACGGCCTGGGTGCGCTGGATGGCGTCGAGGGCAGCGTGGGCCATGTCGAGCCGGCTGTCGAGGGAAGCGAGGGTGGTGGTGGGCGTCATTATTGTCGTGCTGTTGTCCGGTGAGCGGCGGCGCAGTGCAAATCCCGCGCCGCCTGGTTAAATTTCCAAGAGGCAACGAGGGTACCAGTTCAATATGATTTGTTCCGGCGAATTCGATTGGAAGAAACAATTGATTTCAGTTCAGACACGGTTCGTTGTCATTTGGCAACGAGAGGCCTGAAGATATGGGCACTCTGGGCGCGCGGCCTTGAGCGACATTCCCGCATTGGTGCGCCGCCAACCGGGCTGATCGGCCCAACGCCTTCTGACAGCCGGCCGAGATTGGGCTGGGTCAGCCGATCCAGACCTGCTATCCTTTGCGCCTTTCGCATTCCGGCCCATCGCATGCAGCGTCCCCGATACTTGCCCGACAATTTCACGCTAAGCCTGCTGGCCACGGTCGCACTGGCCAGCCTGCTTCCCTGCTCCGGTGTCTGGGGCGACATCTTCGGCGTGCTGACCAAGGTTGCAGTAGGCGCGATGTTCTTCCTGCACGGCGTCAGGCTGTCCGGAGACGCGGTGCGCCAGGGTGCCCTGCACTGGCGACTGCACGCCTGCGTGCTGGCCACCACCTTCGTCCTCTATCCGCTGCTGGGTCTGGCACTGGGGCCGATTGCCGGACTCGTCACGACGCCCGAGCTGTACCTGGGCATCCTGTTCCTGTGCGCGCTGCCGTCCACGATCCAGTCGTCGATCGCATTGACTTCTCTGGCACGCGGCAACGTGCCGGCAGCAGTGTGCAGTGCGTCGGCCTCGACGATGATCGGCATCTTCGTGACGCCGCTGATCGCCGGCATGCTGATGGCAACCCATGGATCGCCGGCCGCCGCGCTGTCGTCGATCGGCCCGGTGGTGGCGCAGCTGCTGCTGCCCTTCATTGCCGGCCAGGTCGCGCGGCGCTGGATCGGTGCCTGGGTCGGGCGTCACAAACCGATGCTGAGCCATATCGACCGCGGCACCGTCCTGCTGGTGGTCTATACCGCGTTCAGCGCCTCGGTGATCCAGGGACTGTGGCAGCGCTTGCCTTTGCCGGCGCTGGCCGGCCTGGTGGCGCTGATCGCGCTGTTGCTGGCGCTTGCGATCGTGCTGGCCCGGCTGGGCGCGCGCTGGCTCGGCCTGGGCACCACGGACGAGGTGACGATCGTGTTCTGCGGCGCGCAGAAAAGCCTGGCCAGCGGGGTGCCGATGGCCCAGGTGCTGTTCGCGGCCGACCTGGTCGGCGCGGTGGTGCTGCCGGTGATGCTGTATCACCCGATGCAGCTGATGGTATGCGCGGCGATTGCGCAGCGCTATGCGAGGTGCGATGGCGGCGCGGCCAAGGCAGTGGTGCCGAAACGGGTATAAGCGCGGGGCGATCGGCTCAGGTTGATGCGCTGGCGGCGCGACGAAAAATCTATGGTCCCCCTCCTTTTTGCAAACTGATTTTGTATGATGTAGTTGGCTTGCTCAAATGTGGATCATCATCCACACGCTCTCGAAATCGACCTTGAAATAGCCATCGGTGTCCGCGTCCGGATATTCGGCAATGACAGCGAGCTCATCGACAGGCACGGCATCGGCTTCGTGGGACTGTCGGAATACTGGGCATACGTCGATGGAGAGGTGCTTGCTGCTGTTTCTTGCAGATCTCATACCTCAGCGACAGCCGCTCAAATAAGTTGCTCTTACAGGAAAATGATGCCCGTTCCGCTCGCAGCGCGACCGCTTCTTTCGTTAGAAAATATCAGACAACCACTGCCGCGCGAATCGCACAGATATCGGTGGCGTCTGCGGAATCATCTTGGCGCCCGTATTGAGTGCGGCAGCCGAGCTCCGATATATCGCATCCCAATTGCCCCGTGCTCCGTCCAGCAGTTGCTGCGGGCTAGGCACCGTCCGGCCGCATACCTGTGATCGATCTGCCGGCGGCAACCCAACACTTCGATAAAGCTCGTCAAGTTCTTGTACGCTGTCGCATGCGTCACGGATGTCGAGGATCACGCTGCCTACCGCGACGGTTGCGCTGAGTACAGGTAACGCGTGTCCAGGCAGCGCTCCCAGGTGCCGGGCGACGCCTCTTCCTGCCCTGGCGACCACCGCCTTGCCGAGCTGAAAAACGCGATCCCTATGCTTGGCAAGGGCCGCCTGACTGCCACGCAGCTGCTTGTCGAGATTTGTGCGTTGCGCGGCAAGGCCGTCGCGCTCCTGCTTGAGCGAATGGACGTCACGAAGCAGCACTGCGTTGCGAGCGGCCTGCACCGCAATTGCCCGCTTGACCGCCCGCTCCTCCAGCGCGGCTGGGCTGTTCTCGGCAAGAGCTTTTGCACTTGAGCCCATTCCGATCCCATCGAGGGCCGGGACCGCCACGCTCGTCACTGCGTCGTACATATGTTGCCGAAACTTGTGATCGAGGAGCGTGAAGATATTTGTTGCGCACAGCGACAGCGTCAGTGCCAGCCACATGCACCTGCCGATCCACGGCGACCGTGTTTTCGTTGGCCGGAGTTCGCGGACGCGGATCGATTCAAGAGGGAGGCTCGTCATATGGGAGGCAAGGTGCACGCTTAATGCTACGCATAAAAAAGGTGATCAATAGTACAACAGGGCTGGCGCCCCACCTTATTTTTCATCCCCCACCTGAGCCGCCACCGCCGCTCGCGCCACCACCACCGTGCCCTGCGCCGCTCTGTCCGGCACCGCTTGCCTGTCCGCCCGGCGCGGTCTGCAGCCCCGCAGGAGGCAAGGAGCCCGCCGAGCCGCCAGCGCTTGCGCCCTGAGCCTGGCTGACCAGGCCAGCCGGCATGCCGCTGCTAGTTCCCGCACCGCCCGCGCCACTGTCCGGCGACACCCCGGCGTCGCTTCCGGCGCCCCCTGGAGCCGGGCTAGCGCCGCCGCTGCTCGTCACCGGCCCGCTGCCGGCCGCATAGCCTGTGGCGAGATCGGCATGGGTTGGAATGGTCTGCCCCTTGGGCTCATCGTCAAGCGGGTCGGAGCAGCCTGCCAGCATCGTGGCGAACATAATGAAAGATGCAGCGAGAGGTTCGGCTATACGAAATGTCATGAATTGCCCTTTGTGTGCGGTGCCGGCAGCGGCACCACCCGCCACCCGCCTCCGAGCGCTTTCTGCAGCGCGATCCAGTCGACAGTGACCTGCGCCCTGGCGTTGACGGCCAGCGTTTCGGCATCGGCCAGGTCGCGTTCGGCCGTGAGCACGTCGAGCAGCCCGACCAGTCCGGCACGATATTGTTCGTCGAGCACGGCGCGTGCCTTGCGGCGCCGCTCGACCGTGCGCTCGGCCAGGTCGCGCCGGAGGCTGTTGCGCCCCAACGCCGCCAGCCCTTCCTCCACCTCGCGAAACGCGGTCAGCACGGTGCGGCGGTAACGCGCCGCGGCCTCGTCGACCCGCCCGCGCTGCAACTCGATCTCGCCGCGGCGCCGGCCGCCGTCGAAGATCGGCGCCGTCAGATTGGCGGTGAGCCGGAAGAACCTGCTCGACCAGTCGAACAGACTGCCGACCGTATCGGCCTGGGTGCCCGCGGCGCCGCTCAGCGACAGCTTGGGATACAGGTCGCGCACCGCGCCGGCTTCCGCATGGGTGGCGGCCGCGAGCTGGCGCTCCGCCATCCGCAGGTCGGGACGACGCAGCAGCAATTCGGCCGGGATGCCGGCAGCGACCTGCGCTTGCGCGACCGGAATCGGGCGTAGCGGCGCCAGCGTGGCCGCGAGTGCGGACGGCTCGCGTCCGGCCAGCGTTGCCAGCCGCTGGCGCGCCTGCAGCTCGAGCAGCTCCAGCTGTGGCACCGACGTCTCGACCGCCAGCACCTGTGCGTCGGTGCGCGCGGTGTCCGCTTCGGTGACGAGGCCGGCACGTTCCTGCTCGCGCGCCAGTGCCTGCGTGCGGCGCGCGATGGCGAGCGTCGAGCGGGTCAGGTCGAGCCGCGCCTGCACCTCGCGCACGACCAGATAGTCACGGGCGACTTCGGCGGCGATGCTGGTGCGCACGTCCTCCACCCCGAACCCCGCCGCCTCGACCTCGGCATCCGAGGCGCGCACCCTGGCGCGCGTGGCGCCGAACAAGTCGGCTTCCCAGGCCACGTCGAAATTCATCTGAAAGAAGTTGATCGCCGCGCCGCCGGCGCCCATCTGGCTCGCGTCGAAGCCGCCGCCCTGCTGGGCGCCGCCTTCCTGTCCGCCAGTCTGTCCGCCGCCCTGCCCGCCGGCGCCCGCCTGCCCTTGCCCCTGCTGGCCACCGCCCTGGCCGAAGCCCATGTCGATATTCTCGCTGAAGCTCTGGCGCTGGGCCAGCCCGGCCGCACTGACGTTCGGCAGGCCGTCGGCGCGGACGATCCGGCGCTGGGCACGCGCCTGACGCAGCCGCGCGGCGGCGATGTCGAGATCGGGGTTGTGGGCGAGCGTGTCCGCGACGAGCCTGTCGAGCGTCGGGTCGCCGAGCTGGGTCCACCATGTCTCGAGGCGGCCAGCTTCTACCGCGCTTGACAACGGCGCGTTGACGAAGCCTTTGTCGAGCACCGGCTGCGGCGGCGGCCCGGCGTAACGCGGACCGGTCGCGCAGCCTGTGAGGCTTGCCGCCAGTGCCGCCAGCACCGCGCAGCTAGCGAAGATATCGTGTTTCATCCCTGGTCCTCCGGTCCGGGTTTGCCCTTCAGGAACAAGAGCAGCGGCAGGCAGCACAGCGCGATCACCGCCAGCGTGAAGAACACGGACTGGAACGACAGCACCGAGGCCTGCGAATTGACCACCTGATCGAACGCTTCGAGCGAGCCGTACCCCTCCAGCGCCTGCCGGTATTCGTCGCGATACGGCGAGGCGTACGGCACCAGATCCTCGCGGAACGACTGGCGGCCGCGTTCGAGCAGCGTGATGCCCACCGCGGTCCCGACCGAGCCGCCGAGGTTCACCGCCATCGCACTGAAGGCGCCGACCTGCTCGCGGAGAATGCCCGGCACGCCGATGAAGGAGTGGCTCTGCAGCGGCGAATAGATGACCGCGATCCCGATCGACTGCGCCATGCTGATCAAGGCCACCTGCCAGAACACCATATCGGGGTAGACTTTCGAAGTCAGGTACATGCCGATGGTCACCGCCACGAAGCCGGTGCCCACGAGTGTGCGCGTCGCCACCTTGCCGGTCAGCTGTCCGACGAACATCAGGAGCACGAAAACCGACAGGCCGCCGAGCCCGTTGACCATCCCGGCCAGCGTGGCCGTGTAGCCGAATTCCTGTTGCAGCAGCAGCGGGAAAATCGTCGGCGCACCGAACAGGATCGTACCGGTCACGAACAGCAGCACCGTGGCGATGGCGGGATTACGGTTGTTGAACAGGCGGAAATTGAGTACCGGATCGCGCGCCAGGAGCTCCCACAGCGGCAGCAGCGCCAGCATGATGCAGCCGGCGACCGTCGCCCATAGGATCGGCGAGGAGCCGAACCAGTCCTCCGTCTGCCCCTTGTCCAGGACAAAGGAAACCAGCGCCAGGCCGCCCGCTGCCAGCAGGAAGCCGAACCAGTCGAGCCGAAGACCCTTGGCGCGGCGCTTGCGCGTTTCTTCCCGCACCGCCGGCGGATCCTGGAGTAGTGCCATGCAGGCGCTGACTGCGGCGATGCCGACCGGGACGTTCAGCAGGAAAATCCAGTTCCAGCTGTAGTTTTCGGTCACCCAGCCGCCGTAGATCGGGCCGAAGGTCGGTCCGACCACGACCGCCATGCCGTAGATCGCAAAGCCGAGGCCACGCTTCTCGGGCGGGAGCGAGTCGGCGATCAGCGAACTTTCGCTCGCCGCGTTGCCCGCCGCCGCCGCTCCCTGCAGGATGCGGAAGGCAATCAGGCTCTCCATGCTCCATGCGATCGAACAGAGAAACGAGGCGAGCGTGAACATGGCC